>NZ_AQHN01000084.1 GCF_000359745.1 Rhizobium freirei PRF 81 | reverse complement strand
TTGGTCGGCGAGATAGCCGGTGATCGCGGCAACGATGCCACGGGTCGATTTGCAGGATACGGTCAGTACGTAGTTCTTCATGCCGGTCTTCCTCCGCCGTCTGCGGCCAAAATTCCACTCTTGCGCCGGGGGATCGCGCCCCGGCACATGGGTCAATTCAGGCATTTTTCCGCTGCGCACTCAAATATCGAGCGTGCTGTCGCGCTCCCACTGCGTGAAATGCGAGCAGTAGGCGTTCCATTCCTGGTGCTTGAGCTTCAGATAGGCTTCGGAGAACTCCGAGCCGATTGCCTGCTTCAGACCCTCGTCCTCGTCATAGGCCCTGAGCGCATCGAGTAGGTTAAGCGGCAGGCGCGGCGCGTTCTTCACGAGATGCCCCTCCGCATACATGTCGATATCATGATGAGGTCCGGGATCGGCTCTATTGCGCAAGCCGTCGAGGCCGGCAGCGATGATGATCGCCTGAAGCAGATAGGGATTGACCGCCCCATCAGGCAGACGCAGCTCGAAACGGCCAGGACCCGGCACACGTACCATATGGGTGCGATTGTTGCCGGTCCACGTCACGGTATTGGGAGACCAGGTGGCTCCGGACGTGGTGCGCGGCGCATTGATGCGCTTGTAGGAATTGACCGTCGGATTGGTGATCGCTGCCAGCGACGAGGCATGCTTCATGATGCCGCCGAGGAAATGCTTGCCCTCGGACGACAGGCCAAATTCCGCCTCTCTGTCGGCAAAGACATTGATCCTGCCGTCATTGCTCCATACGGAGATATGGCAATGGCAGCCGTTGCCCGTCAGGCCCTTGAAGGGCTTCGGCATGAACGTTGCTCTGAGGCCGTGCTTTTCGGCGATCGACTTGACCATGAACTTGAAGAAGGAGTGCTTGTCCGCCGTCTTCAGGGCATCGTCGAATTCCCAGTTCATTTCGAACTGGCCGTTGGCATCCTCGTGGTCGTTCTGATAGGCCCCCCAGCCGAGCTCCAGCATGTAATCGCAGATCTCGGCAATGACGTCATACCGCCGCATGACCGCCTGCTGGTCATAGCAGGGCTTTTCCGCCGTGTCGTATTCGTCCGAAATCTTCGAGCCGTCGGCCGTGATCAGGAAGAATTCGGCTTCGACGCCGGTCTTGACGCGCTTGCCTTCCGCCTCGGCCTGCTTGACGAGCTTCTTCAAGACGTTGCGCGGCGCCTGGGCGACCAGCTCGCCTTCCATCATGCAATCCGCCGCGACCCAGGCGACATCCTTCTTCCATGGGAGCTGGATGACGGAGGAAGCATCCGGTACGGCAAACAGGTCGGGATGGGCGGGCGTCATGTCGAGCCAGGTGGCGAAGCCGGCAAAGCCTGCGCCGTCTTCCTGCATCCCGGCGATTGCTTGCGCAGGCACCAGCTTGGCGCGTTGCCCGGAAAAAAGATCCGTATAACTGATCATGAAATATTTGATGCCTTTGTCTTTCGCAAAAGCAGCAAGATCCAGTGTCATTCTCGTTCCCCTTTGGATTTCTCAGAGACACTTCGATTTATGCATGCAGCCGCCGGGCTCTTCGGCCCGGTCGGACAAGTCAGATGGTTAGTAGCCTCCCTTGCCCGGATACCAGTTCGTGCCGGCAAGCGGGATCTGCGCCATGGCTGCGGCCTCCATCGTCAGCGCGCACAGGTCCTCCGGTTCGAGATTATGCAGATGATTCTTGCCGCAGGCACGCGCAATCGTCTGCGCTTCCAGCGTCATCACCTTGAGATAATTGGCAAGGCGTCGTCCAGCCACGATCGGGTCCAGCCGCTTTGAAAGCTCCGGATCCTGCGTCGTGATGCCGGCAGGATCTTTGCCCTCATGCCAGTCGTCATAGGCGCCGGCTGTCGTACCGAGCTTCTGGTACTCTTCCTCCCAGCGCGGATCGTTATCGCCGATGGCGACCAGTGCCGCCGTGCCGATCGCAACCGCATCGGCACCGAGCGCGAGCGCTTTCGCTACATCCGCGCCGGAACGAATGCCGCCGGAGATGATCAGTTGCACCTTGCGGTGCATGCCAAGATCCTGCAGCGCCTGAACGGCGGGACGAATACAGGCAAGGGTCGGCATGCCGACATTTTCGATAAAGACATCCTGGGTCGCGGCCGTGCCGCCCTGCATGCCATCGAGGACGACGACATCGGCACCAGCCTTTACGGCAAGGGCGGTATCGTAATAGGGGCGCGCACCGCCGACCTTGACGTAAATCGGCTTTTCCCAGTCGGTGATTTCGCGCAGTTCCATGATCTTGATCTCAAGATCGTCCGGTCCGGTCCAGTCCGGGTGACGGCAAGCCGAACGCTGGTCGATGCCTTTCGGCAGATTGCGCATGTTGGCGACACGGTCGGAAATCTTCTGGCCGAGCAGCATGCCGCCGCCGCCGGGCTTAGCCCCCTGCCCCACCACCACTTCGATGGCATCGGCGCGGCGCAGATCCTTGGGATTCATGCCGTAGCGCGAGGGAAGATACTGATAGACCAGCGTCTGCGAATGGCCGCGTTCCTCATTGGTCATGCCGCCATCGCCGGTCGTCGTGGAGGTGCCCGCAAGCGTGGCGCCGCGGCCGAGCGCCTCCTTGGCATTGCCGGAAAGGGCCCCGAAGCTCATGCCCGCGATGGTGATCGGCGTCTTGAGCGTAATCGGTTTCTTGGCAAAGCGGCTGCCGAGAACGACCGTCGTGTCGCATTTCTCACGATAGCCTTCCAGCGGATAGCGAGAAATCGACGCGCCCAGGAAAAGCAGGTCGTCGAAATGCGGCACCTTGCGCTTGGTGCCGGCACCGCGAATATCGTAAATCCCCGTCGCCGCGGCGCGGCGGATTTCGGCCAGCGTGTGATCATCGAAGGTTGCGGACTTGCGCGGCGGCGTAAGCGGGTTGTGATAGCTCATGGTGTCCCTTTCGCCTCAATACGCGTCGGCATTGTCAATGTTGAAATTGTAGAGCTTGCGCGCAGATCCGTAGCGCTTGAACTCTTCCGGCTTTACGCCCCTGACGCCCGCCCTTTCGAGAAGTTCGGCAAGCTTATCGATATGCTCGGGACGCATCTCTTTCTCGATGCAATCCGAGCCGAGGCTTTTCACCGAACCACGGACGAAGAGCTTTGCCTCGTAAAGGCTGTCGCCGAGCGCATCGCCGGCGTCGCCGAGTACGACGAGATGGCCGGATTGGCCCATGAATGCGGACATATGGCCGATGTTGCCGTGCACGACGATATCGATACCCTTCATCGAGATACCGCAGCGTGATGCGGCATTGCCCTTGATGACCAGAAGCCCCCCCTGCCCGGTCGCGCCTGCATACTGGCTGGCGTCACCTTCAATGACGACGGTGCCCGACATCATGTTTTCCGCGACACCGGGTCCGGCCGAGCCGTGCACGGTGACCGTGCCGCCATCGTTCATGCCGGCGCAGTAATAGCCGACGGATCCCCTGATATCGACGGTGACCGGCGTGTCGATGCCGACCGCGACGGCATGATGGCCTCGCGGATTGACAACCTCAAAGGCGGTATCATTGGCCCCAACGGTGAGGCTGTGAAGCATGCTGTTAAATTCGCGCAGCGAAGTAACGGATAGATCGAAAACTGGCATGAAAGAACTTTCTCGATTGCACCAGGACTAAAACTAGGCGGCCTTTTCGTGATCCCAGAAATAGACGGTTGCCGGTTCCGGCTCCCAGATGCGGGCATTCTCGATGCCCGGCAGGTTTACGAGCGCCCGGTATTCGGAGCCGAAAGCGACATATTGATCGGTCTCGGCCATGACGGCGGGCTTGCAGGCGATGGGATCGCGAACAACGCCGAAGCCGGACTTCGTGCCCACAACGAAGGTGAAGAAGCCGTCGAGATCGCTGAGCGCGCCTGTCAGAGCCTCGCCGAGATCCTTGCCCCTGGCCATCTCGGCCGTCAGATAGGCGGCGGCAACTTCGGAATCGTTCTGCGTCTCGAAGGTCATGCCTTCGCGTACGAGTTCACGGCGAAGATTATTGTGGTTCGACAATGAGCCGTTGTGGACCAGGCACTGGTCGGAGCCGGTCGAGAACGGATGGGCACCGAGCGTGGTCACGGCGGATTCCGTGGCCATTCGGGTGTGTCCGATCCCATGTGTTCCGGACATGGTGGTAACGCCGAAACGGGATATGACATCCTTCGGCAAGCCCGTTTCCTTGTAGATTTCGATGGCGTCGCCGCTGCTCATGATCCGGACATCCGGCCGCAGCGCCGCAATCGCCGCCCTGCCTTCGTTCAGCTTGTCCTTTGCGAGAGCGATGACCGCGTGCGTACTCTTGACTGCCATGGACACCGGCGCATCGAGCGCTCGCCGGAGGTCATATTCCAGCCCGTCGAAGTCCTTTGTCGGATCGGCAGACTGAATGGTTATTTTCGCCTTGCTGCCGTTATCGTTGCCGTAAATCGCAATGCCCGCACTATCAGGTCCGCGATCGGTCATCGTGACCAGCATGGAGGACAAAAGCGCTCCGAGTTTTGGCTCCAGCGCCTTATCCTTCAAGAAGAGACCGACAATTCCGCACATGCCCAAACCCTCCATTTTCGCATCTGCAAAATGGCTAGCAGTTTGATCGCGGCTTTTCAACTCAAAAGAATATTTTTTTCTTTTAAGGCAAGTCAGTCGGTCTTGCCGCGCTGCGGGTAGCTGATGATCGAAAGATACTTCGCCGGCAGTTTCACAAGGACCTCCGGTCCGTGCGGCGCATCGGCATCGAAGAAGAGGCTGTCGCCTGGCTGCATCGGGAAAAGCTGGTCGCCATGGCGATACATGACCTCGCCCTCGAGCATATAAAGGAACTCCATTCCCTCGTGCTGGAAGGTCGGGAAAACGTCGGAATCGGCCGTCAACGTGATAAGATAGGGTTCGACGATGACGCCGCTCGAGTTATTGTCGATATGGCCGAGCACATTATACTGATGGCCCGCACGCGTGCCGCGCCGCTCAAGCTCCACCCCCTGTCCCGCTTTGACGAAGACCGCATTGTGCGGCTCCTCGTAGCGCCGGAAGAAAGCCGTGAGCGGCACTCCCAGCGCACGGGAAAGCGATTGCAACGTCGTCAGGGACGGCGAGATATTGCCGTTTTCGATCTTCGATAGCATCCCGAGAGAAATTCCGGTTGCTGCAGCAAGGTCCGTGACTGTGATGCCAAGTTTCTTTCGATAGGCGCGCACCTCATGACCGATCGCCATCTCGAGATTATTTTCCTTCGGCTCGCGCAAAGCGTGCGGATCCTGCGAGAAAGCCGGCCGCCCGCCATGCGGATGCTCCTCGCTCGCTGTCTTGCCGGGCTTGGTTTTCATTTATAGTTCCTTGCGACCATTTGTTATCGCTGCCATTCTATCTTCACGGTGAAATTTTCTCAACTAAGACGAAAACTACGTCCTGCGCGTTTCCCTCGGTGCGATATCGTAAAGGTTGCGGTAGGCTCGGGAAAAATGGGCGCCGCTGGAAAAGCCGGTGGCAACGGCAATTTCGGAAATCGATAGCGGGCTTTGTTCAAGCAGCCGTTGGGCGTGGGCCAATCTGATGCGTCGATATTGATCGAGGAATGTCGTTCCGAGATGCGCGGCAAACAATCGATCCAGATGGCGCGGCGTAACGCCGGCGATCCTTGCCATGGCGGCTCGATCCAGCGGCATCTCGATCGTTTCCTCCATCCTCTCCAGCACACTCAGCAGACCGGGATGATGGACGCCATAACGCTCGGCAAGTGAGCCGCGCTGCGGTGCCGTCGGCTCGCCGACTTCCGTATGCAGATACCAGTCGCTCACCCGGCGAGCGAAATCCGGTCCCATACGCTCGGAGATCAGCACGTGCATCATATCGAGCGGCGCGATACCGCCGCCGCAGGTTATGCGGCTGCCGTCGATGACGAAACGGGCCTGACGCGGCGACAAGGCGGGAAATGACTCGAGCAGCGCCGGAGCATGCTCCCAGTGGATGGTGAAATCCCGGTCGGCCAAAAGACCGGCAGCGGCAAGCAGATAGGGACCGCCGGAAATGCCGCCGATGCGCACCCCCTCGCGCGCCAGCTGCCTGAGACAGGCGAGCACCGCCGGATAATGCCAGTCTCGCGGCGATCCGCCGGCGCAGACGAAGACCGTTCCAAGCCCGGAACCACGGGCGGGAAGCGCGCCTGCCGGGACGGGCACGCCGCCCGATGACGTGGCGGACGTGCCATCCGGCGAGAAGGTCGACAAGCGGTAGATCTCGCGGCCGCCCAGCAAATTGGCGGCGCGAAGCGGCTCGCTTGCCGAGGCATAAGACATCAGCGCGAACCCTGGGATCAGGATGAAGCCGATATTCTGGACGTTTTTGACATCGATCGAGGACATGTCCCTTTTCTATCGAAATATGTCCTGAATGGGCAAGTCGGCAAATGCCTTTCTGCCATCATGGATGCAATTCCACTTGGATTGATCCATGCGCTATTCAGCTTTCTCCATTTTCCTCAACGGTCTTCGCGGCAATGCCGGCTGGGCACCCGCATGGCGCCAGCCGCAACCGAAGCAACATTATGACGTCATCATCGTCGGTGGCGGCGGACATGGGCTGGCGACGGCCTACTATCTCGCCAAGACCTTCGGCATCACCAATGTCGCCGTTCTGGAGAAGGGCTATCTCGGCTCGGGCAATATCGGCCGCAACACCACGATCATCCGTTCGAACTATCTGCTGCCCGGCAATAATCCCTTCTACGAGCTCTCGATGAAGCTGTGGGAAGGGCTGGAGCAGGACTTCAACTTCAATGCGATGGTCTCGCAGCGCGGTGTCCTGAACCTCTTTCATTCCGATGCCCAGCGCGATGCCTACACGCGACGCGGCAACGCCATGCGCCTGCACGGCGTCGATGCGGAATTCCTCGATCGCGAGGCCGTTCGCAAGAAGCTGCCCTTCCTCGATTTCGACAATGCCCGCTTCCCCATCATGGGCGGCCTGTTGCAGCCGCGCGGCGGCACTGTGCGACATGATGCCGTCGCATGGGGCTACGCCAGAGGTGCGGACAGCCGCGGCGTCGACATCATTACCGGCTGCGAGGTGACCGGCATACGCAGGGACAACGGCCGGGTGACCGGCGTCGAGACCAGCAAGGGCTTCATCGGATGCGGCAAGCTGGCGCTTGCGGCCGCCGGCAACTCGACAGTCGTCGCCGACATGGCGGGTCTGCGCCTGCCGATCGAGAGCCATGTGCTGCAGGCTTTCGTCTCCGAGGGATTGAAACCGTTCATCGATTGCGTCGTCACCTTCGGGGCCGGACATTTCTACGTCTCGCAATCGGACAAGGGCGGCCTCGTCTTCGGCGGCGATATCGATGGCTACAATTCCTATGCCCAGCGCGGCAATCTCGCGACTGTCGAGCATGTCGCCGAGGCCGGCGTCGCCTTGATACCGTCGCTAACCCGGGTGCGTTACCTGCGCAGCTGGGGCGGTGTCATGGACATGAGTATGGACGGCTCGCCGATCATCGACCGAACCCATATGGACAATCTCTATCTGAACGCCGGCTGGTGCTATGGCGGTTTCAAGGCCACACCGGCCTCCGGCTATTGCTACGCCCATCTGATCGCCCGCAACGAGCCGCATGAAACGGCGCGGCAATTGCGGCTCGACCGCTTTCGGCGGGGCTATCAGCTCGATGAAAAAGGCGTCGGCGCACAGCCGAATCTGCACTGAGGACATGACGAGATGGCCAGCCTGATTTCCTGCCCTCACTGCGGCAGCCGACCCAAGGAAGAGTTTACCATCAAGGGCGATGCGAACCTTGCCCGCCCGTCACCGGATGCCGGCCCGGATGCCTGGTACGACTATGTCTATCTGCGCGACAATCCGAAGGGCCTTCACAAGGAATATTGGCACCATTCCTCCGGCTGCCGCCGCTGGCTGATCGTCGAGCGCGACACGGTCTCTCACAAGGTCCTTACCGTCAGCGACGCGGCTCTCGCCAAGCTTGGAGGTGAAGCATGAGCAGCTACCGCCTCTCCTCCGGCGGCCGGATCGATCGCTCGAGGACGATCGACTTCACCTTCGACGGCACAGATCTTCAGGGCCACCCCGGCGATACGCTCGCCTCCGCCCTTCTTGCCAACGGTGTCCAGCTCGTCGGGCGCAGCTTCAAATACCACCGGCCACGCGGCGTCCTGACGGCGGGAGCTGCCGAGCCGAATGCTCTTGTCACGACAGGCACCGGCGGGCGGACGGAAGCGAACTGCCGTGCCACGATGATCGAACTTTATGAACGGCTGGCCGCGCGCAGCCAAAACCGCTGGCCTTCGCTCGCCTTTGATGTCGGCGCCGTCAACGGCCTGCTCTCGCCCTTCCTCAGCGCCGGTTTCTACTACAAGACTTTCATGTGGCCGGCCGCCTTCTGGGAAAAGGTCTACGAACCGCTGATTCGCAGAGCTGCCGGTCTCGGCAGGGCATCCTACGAGAAAGACCCAGATTCCTACGAGAAGTGCTGGACACACTGCGATCTGCTCGTCATTGGCGGCGGGCCGGCAGGTCTGGCCGCAGCGTTGACGGCAGGACGCGCCGGCGCTCGGGTGCTGCTTGCCGACGAAGGCTTCGCCCTCGGCGGCGGCCTGCTAGCGGAGAACGACCCGGCGCTCGACGGCATCATGAACGAGCTGAAAAGCCTGCCGAACGTGCAGTGCCTGCCGCGAACGACAGTCATCGGCTGGTACGACGACAATGTCTTCGGCGCGGTCGAACGCGTCCAGAAGCATATGGCAGCGCCTGACCCGCGACGACCAGTGGAACGTCTGTGGCGCATCATCGCCAAGCAGGCAATCCTTGCGGCTGGCGCGGAAGAGCGTCCACTCGTCTTTGGCGGCAACGATGTCCCGGGCGTCATGATGGCGGGCGCGATGCGTAGCTACCTGAACCGGCAGGCGATTGCTCCCGGCAAGCGCACTGTGGTCTTTACGACAAACAGCTCCGGCTATCGGACCGCCGCCGATCTCGAGGCAGCCGGCGTCGAGGTGGCTGCTATCGTCGACAGTCGCTCGAGCGCCGAGGAGAGCTGGAGTGGCAGAGCGCAGGTGTTGACCGGCGCACGCGTCATCGACGCGCACGGGGGCAAGCAACTGCGCCGGGTGACTGTTGCAACCTCCTCCGGCCACCGCGATATCGAGGCCGATGCGCTTGCCATGTCCGGCGGCTGGAGCCCGATCGTTCACCTTGCCTGCCATCGCGGTGCAAAACCGGTCTGGTCGGAAAAGCATGCGGCCTTCCTGGCTCCGGAAAAACAGGAAGGACTGACAATCGCCGGCGCGGCGGCCGGCCTCGCCTCCACCGAAGCTTGCCTCGGCGATGGCGCCCGCAAGGCTGCCGAGGCGCTGCAGGTGATTGGCATTGCCGGAGTTGAGCCGGCCTTTGCATCGTTGCAAGAAACATCGCCGACAAGTGCGCCCCTCTGGTCCATCAAAGGAGCCAGGGGCAAAGCCTTCGTCGATTATCAGAACGACGTGCACTTGAAGGATCTCGGCCTTGCCGTGCGCGAAGGCTACGGCGACGTCGAGCTTGCCAAGCGCTACACCACCAACGGGATGGCGACCGACCAGGGCAAGCTTTCCAATATCAATGCCATCGGCATTCTTGCCGAAGCTCGCGGCGTCTCGCCGGCAGACGTCGGAACCACGACCTTTCGGCCCTTCTACACGCCTGTTTCCTTCGGCGCTCTGACTGGCACTTCACGGGCCAAGCACTTTCAGCCTGCGCGCAAATCGCCACTGCATGAGTGGGCGAGAAAGAATGGGGCAATCTTCGTGGAGACCGGCCTCTGGTATCGCTCCTCCTGGTTCCCGCGCGAGAACGAGAAAACCTGGCGCGAAAGCGTCGATCGCGAAGTGCTGAACATCCGAAAGAATGCCGGCATCTGCGACGTCTCGACGCTCGGCAAGATCGAGATCTTCGGCAAGGACGCGGCCACCTTTCTCGACCGTATCTACTGCAACGGCTTTGCCAAGCTGCCGGTCGGCAAAGCCCGTTACGGCATCATGCTGCGCGAAGACGGCATGATCTATGACGACGGCACCACCAGCCGCCTCGCCGAGGATCATTTCTTCATGACCACGACGACGGCGCTTGCTGCCGGCGTGCTGACGCATCTGGAATTCTGCGCCCAGACGCTCTGGCCCGAGCTGGAGGTCTATTTTGCGTCATCGACCGACCAATGGGCGCAAATGGCGGTGGCGGGTCCCCGATCGCGAACGATACTTTCAGAGATCGTCGATGAAGACATCTCCGATGCGGCTTTCCCCTTCATGAGCGCGCGCACGGTTTCACTCTTCGGCGGCAAGCTCGAAGGCCGGCTCTTTCGCATCTCATTTTCGGGCGAGCTCGCCTACGAGCTGGGCGTCCCTGCGGCCTATGGCGAGTTTGTTGCCGATGCCATCATGCAAGCGGGTCGGAAGCATGAGATTTGCGCCTACGGCGCCGAGGCGCTCGGCGTCATGCGCATCGAAAAAGGTCATGTGACCCACGCCGAGATCAACGGCACGGTAACACCGGGCGATCTCGGCTTCGCCCGCATGGTCTCGACGACGAAGGCCGATTTCATCGGCAAGGCGATGCTCGTCCGCGAGGGCCTTCAGGCTGCCGATCGCCCCCGGCTCGTCGGCGTCAAGCCCCTGGATCCGGCGGCGAGCTTTCGCACCGGCGCCCATATCCTGGCGGATGGCGCAGCTGCAACCCTGGAAAATGATCAGGGTTATGTAACCTCGAGCGCCTTTTCGCCGAGTCTCGGTCATACGATCGGCCTCGCATTGGTCAAGAACGGACCGGAGCGGATCGGGGAAAAGGTCCTGATCTGGAACGGCCTTCGCAACGAATACACCGAGGGCCAGCTCTGCAGCCCGGTCTTCATCGATCCTGAAAACGAGAAGCTCCATGCTTGACCTTTCCGTAAGAAAAGCTGTCCTTACCGGCAAGCCCGCCTTGCAGGGCCCAGGCATCCGGCTCGAAGTCTTACCCGAGGGTCATCTGCTGCACGTGATGGGGGCAATCACGGCCAATGACCTTGAGAGGCATCTTTCTGCCCTCGGCATCAAGGACACGGCGGTGCGTCCGGCCGGATACCGGCAATGGTTCGTGGTCGGCAGCGAGCGACTATCCGATGCGCTTGTGCGGGATCTTGCCGGCGCTCTCGCCGGCAGCGCCTTCGTTTCGGATCAGAGCCATGGCCGCGTTCGTGTCGGCGTTTCAGGTCCGCTTGCCGCCGAACTGCTAAGCAGGGGAACCGCGGTCGACCTTCATCCGTCGGTCTTCCCGGAGGGTCGGGCAGCCATGACGCTCTTTGGCCACATCTCGGTGCAGGTGACGCGCATCGCTGCGCACGGCTTCGAGCTGACCGTGTTGCGTAGCTTTGCAGAATCTCTCTACGAAGAGCTCGAGGCGCTGGCGCTATCTCTCGGTGCCTCGCGCATCTCCTCCTGAACCGCTCTACGCCTAGAGTGCAACGTTACAGCGCCGATGGGAACCTCGAGCGTCGTCCGATCGCTTCTTCTCTGATTAGACCTTTGATCTGGTGATTGATCCCAAGATCGCGGAACGGGCCAGCAGTTCTTGCCCTTCTTCTCGCGGTATGTAACCTATCCCTGTCTTGGATTTGTAACGGCAAGGTCTGTCGGTGCCGGCGATCGCCGGGCAGATGGCCGCCGATCAAAACGCAATCGGCAAATATATCGAGCGTGATCTCGATCTCGGAAGCCGAGATGGGCTCGCTCCGAGATCATGAATTGTGTATTTACGTTTAACGGAACGCCGAGAATGGTCGAGGTGTCATCGCAGTATAATCCTATGATCGACGAAAAAAAGCTTGAAGAGCGCTTGGTCGTGGTTGAAAAGGCCAAATCCTGGAGCCCGCGCGTCGTCTCGCGGCTCGAGATGCTGCTGCGCTCGGGCATGGACGAGGCACTCTATCGCATTAATCCGATCCTGTTCGCAGAGGAGAAATCGATCGCCGAAGCTGAAGCGGTCGACCTTTTCCTCCATGCATGCGTAGCTGGGCTATTCGACATGGATTGGCTACTCGTTTGTCCGATGTGCTCCGACGTTGTCGAGAGCTTCCGAAGCCTGCGCAAATTGCATACGCATTTCCACTGCCACCTCTGTCAAAGCGACTACGACGCCGCACTCGACGATTACATCACTGTGACATTTACGGTTTCGCCCGCCGTTCGCAGCATCCGCTTCCACAAACCGGATGCGCTTTCAGCCTGGGATTATGTCTTCCAATATAAATTGACGTCGGGCGGCATAATGCCCGATGGCGTGCCATGGAGCGAGACGGCCAAACAGCTGGTAAGGGTACTTACGCGAATAGAGCCAGGCTCTACTGCCAATCTCGAGGTTGATGCCACCGAGGGCGCGCTTCTGGGCCAGGATTTCGACAGCGACGCCCAATTTTTCTTCCCCGTAGAAAGGGGGACGGGTGTAACGCCATCCTATGTGCCGGTTACACTCGACCGCGGCAAATGCGTGGCCGCCGCCGCGCGCATCGCGCCGGGTAAGGTCGTGTTCGAAGTTCGCAACGATGGTAAGCTGCCGGTGGTATTCGGCGTCCTGCAGCTTCCGGAGGCGGCGTCTCAGCGCCCGAAGCTTCACTTCACGCCGTCGCTGTCCGGCAAGCGACTGCTGACGACGCAAACCTTTCGCGATTTCTTCCGCTCAGAGGTAATCAGCGCCGCTGAGGGCATTGCGGTTCTCGACGTCACCCTCGTATTCACCGATCTCAAGGGCTCCACGGCGCTCTACGAGCGGATCGGCGACCTTAACGCCTACATTCAGGTGCAACGGCACTTCCAGCATCTTCTCGACGCAACCGTTCGGCACAATGGAGCCGTCACCAAGACGATCGGTGACGCGGTGATGGCGGCGTTTTTGACTTCGGCCGATGCAGTACAGGCGGCGCTTGACATGCGCGAGGCCGTAGATCAGCTAAACCGAGACCGTCTGCAACGTGATTTCATCCTTAAAATCGGCGTACACCGGGGCGCCGCGATCGCTGTTACGCTCAACGAGCGGCTCGATTATTTCGGCCAGACGGTGAATATCGCCGCGCGGGTGCAAAACCTCGCCGATGGCGACGAGATTTGCATCACCGAGGAAGTTTACAGTGCGCCGGCCGTGGCGGAAATCATTGCGCCATATCCCGTGGTAAAAAGCGAAGCCGAACTCAAGGGCGTCAGCAAGGCCATGTCGGTCTATCATCTAGCGCGAATGGAATCCCAGCCTGCAAATCAGCATGGGGATGCCGATGCCAAGACCTATCATAAGTAATTGGTTTCGCTGACACGATTGGGGCCACGGCCCGACGCGTATTCACACAATGGACAGCCTGATGGAATTGGGCCTGCCTTCTCCTTCGCCGCCGAGCGCCCTTTCGTTCAAGCAGACTTTGGAGTGAGGAAACCGTCGCTGCAATTTCCAAGATAAAGACGGCGAGTTCACGGGCGATAGCAACGATGACTGTTTATCCATGACAGCGGCGGCATGCCCAACTCAGCGATCACAAACAGCTTTCGCGATCAGCATATACCGAGCTTCAATTCGCTGACAGGGAAAGCCTAAGATAGCGGCTGGGAGGACAAAATGATCAGTCAGTTTACCGAATAACTGACTTACGCCACTTGGCCACGACAGCGGCCGCGGCCGGATATCACCCAGATGGAGCAGACGGAGCGGCGGATGATGGAAGCCATCGACGTGTACGGTTGCAGATGATTAACGAGATTCTCGTCTTTAAGCGCGAAGCAACAATTATCAATTGCAGCCGCCGGTCGAACATGCTATTTCCACAGCATCCCCAGCACTCCAAAGCACAGCAAATTTTGGGGACGATAATCGAATTGTCATAATAGTTCGTCAAGCTCCAGAAATGGCGAAAGTCGTTTGATGTGCAGCTTGGTATATCTGAGACATGCCTGCCGGGATCACCATCCTAGCAGATAATTCGATGCTATCCTACATTTCAATAACTTATCGGGCAGCTTGTATCGAAATAGATCACAAGAAGGCGCAGATCCATGGACACTTTTCCCGTAAAGATGACACTTGGAATACAGCCGACCGGTTGGACAAACGACGATTTTCCCGAAATTGGCAATGACGTTCCATATCAGACCATTCTGGAGCAGACGGCAAAGGCGGGCTTCGAAGGCGGCAGCACCGGACACAACTATCCGACTCATGTTCCATCACTCTTACATGCACTGAGTTCTCGGAACCTTAAAATAGCTGCGACGTGGGACGGCACGACATTCACCACAGGTGTCGACATCGAAGAGGCATTTTCGGCATTCCAGGCTCAAGTAGCCTTTTTGAAGTCGGTGGGTGCGCAGGATGTCGTCGTCGCCGAGCTTGCCAATGCCGTTAATCAGGTTCGAACGAAATCGGTGTTGACCGACCGCCCCATTTTCAATGAACCACAGTGGTATCTATTGACTAGCCTACTGGATAGAGCGGGTCAGTACGCACATGAACAAGGCATGCAGCTAAGCTATCACCCGCATGTAGGAACGGGCGTTATGACGATCAAAGAGACCGTCAGGTTGATGGAGTCAACCAATCCCAGCTATGTGGGGCTTTGCCTGGATACCGGTCATCTGCACTATGGAGGCGCAGTAAACTACAAGGATTATGGGGACGCCAAGCACTACAGGGAAGCTAGTCAAAGCGAAATCGAAGATCTGACAGAGAGATATGCGAGCCGCATCAAACACGTTCATCTAAAGAACGTACGCCGGAATGTCCTTCCGCTCGCCGTAGACAACAAATTTAGTTTTTACCAGGCGATCATGCAGGGCATCTTTACTGTCCCGGGCGATCCGGACGGGGATTTGGACCTTCGTCCCATTATGAGAATCCTGAAAAGTGCGGGTTATGACCGGTGGATGGTCATCGAGGCAGAACAGGACCCAACAAAAGCAGATCCGCTTCAATGCGCTAAAACAGCGCGAGCATTTCTGCGCGAGGAGCTGGGGTGGTAAAATGACTGGGACATCCAATCGAGAAATCTACTTCAGCTTCTTTATGTTCACGGCCGATTTGCGACCGGACGATACCGATTATACGCAGGTTCTCGTCAAACATCTTAAGGCCCTCACCGAAATGGGCTATAGCGGTTTTGACCTGCATATCGCCGCCGGGCCTGCGGGCATCAATCATGCGCTTGAGGTCGAGAGCTATGTTCACCTCAAGAAGGCCTTCGATAAGGCCGGCCTGGAGGATGCGAAGTTCACAACCAACGTTGGAACCACGCGAACCTTCGATCCCACGTCACCTTATGAAGAACAGCGCAGGCAAGCTCTGTCCTACCTCAAATCGCGCGTCGACATCACATCGGCGCTAGGCAGAGGGGATTCGATCATGTCAGGGCCGTTCCTCTACCCTTACGGGGTCTTTCCACTGACGGACTCCGGTGACCCGATCTGGAGCGATGCCCTTCTGGATTGGATGACGCCACGATATATCGCGGCGCGCTCCGTCTTTCAGGAGCTGACGGAATACGCCTCCAGGAAGGGCGTGAAGCTTGCCATCGAGCCGGTGAAGAGTTGGGAAACGCCCCCACCCAACATGGTTTCGGAGGCGTTGGATTTCCTGGAAGGTGCCGAGGCGCCGCGATGTGGCGTAACGATCGATACCGCTCAAGTTCTTATGGAAAGCCAGGGGCCTGCGACGTTCAAAAGAAATGTAGCCCGGGCTGTACAGCAAGACCGGCTGTATTACGTCCATGTCTCCGCGCCGGACCGTGGTGCGATAAAGGACAGCTGGATCCCCTGGGATATCATGTTGGGCGAGATCGAGCCGGTTTACCGCGGACCTTACCTGATCGAAGTGTTCAACGCGATTCCCCCGTTCGACAGCTCGATGAGGATGGCACGTCGGCGCTTCTGGCGGCCGGGCGAAGACAAGCCCGAGCCGGATCGCGACAGCGCCTATCAGGTTGCAAGCGCCGCGTTGGCGACCCTGAAAGAGCAGCTCGCTTCCTTCGCTCGTTTTCGATCTCATCCGTAGCATCGACCCGCGACACACGCCGGCGATAGTTAATCGGCACGGGATGCTGCGTCATCCCAGAACAAGGCTCTGGGATGACACGCGAGAAAGGCGGCGGTCTCGTCCGCAACCTTTAAGATAATTCTACGGGCGAGCGACTGTGCTCGAACCCATAGCAAACATGAACGACAAAGCGCCTCAAGTATCCATTGAATCATGGAGATTCCTATGGTGACTCAACTCCCGGCTCCCCTAATAATCGCAAAACGGATGGGCGATGTCCGTATCCACACGTTCATTTCGTCTTTCGCAGACGATAGCATTGCGAATGCAACCCATATTATTGAAAGTAAAAACAAGCTCGTTCTTGTCGACGGACAATTTCTGGTCCCCTACGCAAAGCAATTCAGAGCCTATGCGGACAGTCTCGGGAAACCGATAGACAGGGTCTATCTTTCGCACAGGCACCCCGATCATTGGTTTGGATTGGCAGCCGCATTCAGCGATGTTGCCATTTATGCGCTGCCCGAAACGATAAGCTTTCTCAAGGCGCATGGAGAGGATTCGCTGAACGACCATTGGAAAATGGGCGACCTCGCGCCCAATAATATAATTATCCCGGAAAGAAGCGTTTCGCCTGGGGATGAAACTATAGATGGCGTCAAATACGTCTTTAAAAAGATAATAGATACCGAAATAGATTTCCTTCTCGCAATCGGCCTCCCGGAACACCAAACTTATATTGTGCAAGATCTAATTTATAGCGGAACGCATCTCTATTTAACGAAATATATGAATCACTGGATTCGAATCCTGGAAGAAATGCTGGTATCGGATTACGAATTCTTCATGCCGGGCCACGGCTTTCCGGCCGATAAAACCGAAGTGGCCAGAAATATCGAATACCTCTCTGCAGCCATGCAGGCAGTTGGCGACGGATTAGCGAACAGCGCCTTTAAAGATTTCATGCTCCAAAGATACCCCGAGCGTAAGTGTCCGGGAATATTCGACATATACCTGCCGCGGCTATTCGATGGCGCGAGCGAGTTTTAATGCCCTTGTCACTTGCAGTTAACAACGGAACTTCAAGCCATGGACAACAAATATACTGTAGGACAATATCTGGTCGACAGGCTTCTTGAACTGAAGCTGGAGCATCTGTTCTCTATCGCTGGTGACTATTCGATAGACTGGGTGAACAACTATGTCGAACCAAGTCACATCCAGGTCATAGAAGAAGTCAACGAACTCAATGCAGGCTATGCCGCGGATGGATATGCCAGGCTGAGAGGAATTGGCGCACTCTGTGTCACTTATTCGGCCGGCGCATTGTCTGCGGTGAACGCCATTGCAGGCGCCTATGTGGAGAAGGTGCCGGTCGTCCTGATCAACGGGACACCGAGCATACAAAGAACGCTCACATTCGAGCAGACCGGCTTCAGCTCTCACCACTTCATCAGCGGGCGAGAAACCGATCTTCAGGTTTTCGAATACATAACGACCGCAGCCGTCAGAATTGACAGCCCCGACCTTGCCCCGATGCTCATAGACTATGCATTAACGCAATGCATAACGGAAATGCGCCCGGTTTATATCGAGCTTCTTGAGGATATAGTTGACTTGGAATGTGACCGTCCGGCAAAGGCTCTAAAGGCGGCTCGGATTTTCTCAAACCCGCAAAGTTTGCGTCAGTCGATCGATCAAATCAACGAAAGATTGGAAAACGCTGCCAAACCCCTCATTTGGATCGGCGTGGAGATCGACCGATTTGGCCTGCGCGAAAAGGCGGAAGACCTGCTTCGGCAACTAAAAATCCCATACGTTACGGAGCTTTTGAGCAAAGCTGTCTTGTCCGAAGATGATGCGCTGTTTGCCGGCGTATTTGACGGCCAATCGTCGGCTGCATCCGTCCAGGAACTGGTCACGGATTCCGATTTTATATTGGCTTTGGGTGTTTGGCTGACGGACATCAACGCGCTGGGCTGGCCTACCGATTTCGAGCATACCGCATTTGTTTCGCTGGATACGGTTAAATATGGCGCATATTTCAGCGCGCAGGTTTCCTTGGCGGACTTGATCGACGGTTTGCTCGAAAAAGGGGTTACGCGCGGGACACGATATTTTTCGCGCCCCCCAGTTCCAGAAGCGCCTGAGGGGAATTTGGCGAACCCGATCACTTATCAGGGATTCTATGATTTTATTCCCGAGTTTATAGGAAAAGATACCATCGTCGGCAGCGATGCGAGCATGAACTATTTCGGAAGCCTGCTGCTTAAAGTGCCGACCCCCAGAAGTTTTATCTCGCAATCATCCTACTCGGCCATAGGCTATATCGGCCCGGCTGCAACAGGTGTCTGCCTGGCGAAGGAAAGCCATCAGCGGGTCATGATCTTTGCTGGCGACGGCGGATTTCAAATGACCGCCCAATGCCTCTCGACGCAAACCCGCTTCGAACTCAACCCGATAATTTTCGTGATCGACAATGGCATCTATGGTGTGGAGCAGTGGCTCGCCGATACCGCGGCTTTCCGTGGGACGAAGCCGTTTTACAAATCATGCCTCCTGCACCGGTGGAACTACAGCAAGCTGGCAGACGTCTTCGGTTGCCAGGGGTGGAAAGTTCACACCTACGGCGAGCTGAAGGATGCCGTCCTGGGTGCATTATCGAATTCGAACAGTCCATCGATTATTCAGGTTGTCGTGCCCGCCACGTCGATCCCTGACAATGCGACCTGGAAAAAATCATAGCAAGAGATTGCGCAACGGCTTCGAAACGGCCGGCGCTGCCCAATGCCTATTCTTCCGTCACCTAGAATGGCCCACGAATTTGTGGCCGTAAACCGAACGCGAGAAAACCATGGCAACTCTGCTTACCGACAATCCCGCCCCCGGCGGTCCCGGAGCCACCGCCATGTGGACCCGGGCTGATAAAGACGCCGTCGGAACCGCATATTCTTCAGCCAGCCAAATCTGGTTTACCGTTGTTGGCGGCATCGTCACCGAAATCTATTTCCCGGACGTTGATACGCCTCAGATTCGCGACTTCCAGCTGATGTTCACTGACGGCGTCAGCTTTTTCCACGACGCCCAGCGGGACTTTACCCACACCTGCGAGCCTATCGATGCGCGTGCGCCGGCCTATCGGCTGACCAGCACCGCCATAGGGCAGCCGTACACCGTGATTCAAGATATCATAGCGTCTGCAGACTCGTCGTGTCTCCTCGTCCGCACCCGGTTGGTAAGCGACCATCCGGACCTGCTTGGCCGGCTCAAGGTCTATGCACTGCTGGCGCCGCACCTCCAGGGTCAGGGGGGGGACAACTCCGGCTATGTTGCCGTCACGACCGACGGTAAGAAGCTTGTCGCCCGGCATGCCGATTACTGGCTCGCTCTCAACGCGAGTTGCGGCCTCGGGCACACCAGCTGCGGCTTCGTCGGCGTCAACGACGGTTGGACGGACATCATCGGCAACCGACGTCTGCCGATTTGGGACTACAACTGCGCTCAGAACGGCAACATCGCTTTGATGGCGGAGATTGCGCGGGGTAGCGACACGGAATTCGTGCTTGGGCTGGGCTTCTGTCAGAACCGCGAAGGCATGTCTTCGCAGCCGAATCCGGCCATGGTCATGGTCCGGGAAGCATTGAGTTATCCCTTCGACCAGGAGTCACCCCCCGGCCAGCTCCAGGCCTACATCAGCGATTGGGTCGCGGCTCGCGCCGCTACCCCAGGGTTTCAGCCGGTTCCGAAGACGACCGGCGACAACGATCGTCTGTTCAACATGAGCCATAATATTCTCATTGCTCACGAGGACAAGAATTCGCTCGGCGCCCTGGTTGCTTCCCTCAGCATCCCGTGGGGCTACAACAATCAGGACGGCAATTCCGGCTATCATCTGGTTTGGCCGCGCGACATGTGCCAAAGCGCCACCGCGCTGCTCGCTGCGGGGGAAAAAGATCTGCCTCTGCGCGCGTTGATGTTCCTCGCCACGAACCAATCACCCGACGGCGGCTTCCACCAGAATTTCTTCATCAACGGCGTCCCCTATTGGGATGGCACTCAACTCGATGAGATCTCCTACCCAATTATCCTGGCCTATCACCTGAGCCGGGAGGGCGCTCTTCAGAACTACAATCCAAAGCGTCTGGTGCTGGCCGCGGCCGGAGCGCTCATTGCCAAGGGACCGATGACGCAGGAAGAACGCTGGGAGGAGAACGAAGGCTATTCGCCCTCCACCTTGGCCTCCAACATTGCCGGCCTCATTTGCGCCGCCGATCTGGCGGAACACAGCTGGGGCGATCCGGTAACCGCCCAGTTTCTGCGAGAACATGCCGACTTCCTCGAGTCCCACCTGGAAACCTGGTGCGTCACCACCGCTGGCAGTCTCGTCGCCGGGATCAATGAATATTATATCCGCATTCTCCCTACCCAGGTAAAATCGGTCGGCAGCAATCGCAATCCTTCGCTGCCGGAGGACCCCAACACCGCCACCGTTTATCTCAAGAACATCCCTCAAGGAGGGGCGTTCCCTGCCCGAGACGTCGTCGATGGCGGCTTCCAGGAGCTCGTCCGGCTCGGCATTCGTTCCGCCGACGACCCAATCATCAAGAATACGATCAACGTCATCGATGCGGTCCTGAAAGATGATCTACCGAATGGTCCTTGCTATCGCCGCTACAACCATGACGGCTACGGGCAAGGCAACCGCGGTGAGGCTTTTGGTCCGCAGGGCGTCGGTCGGCCTTGGCCTTTGCTGACCGGAGAACGCGCGCATTATGAAGTCGCCGCCGGACGCGACGCAAAGCCTTATCTTCGCTATCTCGAGGCATTTGCCGGCGCACGCGGCCTGCTCGCGGAACAGCTTTGGAATGCTCCCGACCTGCTTGATGTTCAGCCTCCGCTCATCAAGGGCGGACCGACCGGTTCCGCCATGCCTCTGGCGTGGGCCCATGCGGAGTATATCAAGCTTGTCCGCTCCGTCTCCGACGGCCAAGTCTTCGACCGCCTCGATGTCGTCGCCGAACGTTATCAAAAACCGCACCCGAAGAGCTTGCTCGAGGTGTGGAATTTCGATCGCCAATTCCTCTCCATGGCGGCCGGCAAAACGGCACGCATTCCCCTGACGGCTCCGTTCCGTCTCCGCTGGACCAACGATGGCTGGAACACCTGGCAGGATATCACCACCACGACCACCGCCGTTGGCATCTATTATGTCGACCTGCCGACGCAAGCCGCTCAGGCTGGTTCATCGCTCACCTTCACCTTCTTCTGGCTCTCCAGTCAAACCTGGCAGGGGAGCAATTTCTCCATCAATCTTCACCCCTAGAACGCGCGGCCAGCCCATGTCAGACGCAATACATCACAGCGCGCCCCTGGCGCCCACCATCGCCGCGGAAGACGCCGCTGCAAAAAGTTACGATGCCGTCATCGTTGGCGCCGGCGTTTCCGGCGCCATCCTGGCGCACGAACTGACGAGCAAGGGACAGCGCGTCCTCATCCTGGAGGCCGGGCTCGGACGCGATCTTTCGCAGGACGGCTATCAGCGATACCTGGAGACTTTCTACTCCAACCCCACCAAGGACAATAACGCGCCCTTTCCGCGCAATCCCAATGCCGAAATGCCCCGTGGTCCCGATCTGCGGAAGCTTGCACCCGGAGAGACGAATACCGAAGCCTACTGGGTACAATCCGGCCCTTATGTCAGCGACTCCGTCTACACCCGTGTGCTCGGCGGCACCACCGTTCACTGGGAGGCCAAGGCCATCCGCATGCTGCGGGAGGACTTCAGGCTGAAAAGCAATTTTGGCCAGGGCCTCGACTGGCCGATCGGCCTCGACGATTTGATGCCATACTACGACAAGGCGGAGTTCATCCTCGGCGTATCGGGTGATGCCGCAGCCCAGAGAAAGGTTGGCGTCGAGTATAGCAGCGACGACTACGTCTACCCGATGGTCGAGCTGCAAGCGAGCTATCTGGACCAAATCGTCGCCAACGGCCTCCAGGGCATGCAGGCGCAGATCGACGACGAAAAGATCGACATCGATTGGATTACCTTTCCTCAAGCCAAAAATGCCGATCCCAATCCCGGCTATGCCAAATGGAACGGCGGCCGCCCTTATCAACCGGTGGGCGCCATCAGCATGCACCAGAGCCAGGAAGGGGAACGGTGCCAGGGCAATACCAACTGCGTGCCGCTCTGTCCCGTCCAGGCGCGATTTGATGCGCGCAAGCTCCTGATCAAGGCGATCAAGACCGGGCGGGTCGAACTCGTCAACCAGGCTGTGGCGAGCCGCGTCTTCATTCATCCGGAAACGGGAGCGGTGACAGAGATCGAAGTCAAGCGCTACGAGGATCGCAGATCCGCGAATTACAAAACCTATCGCGTGCGGGGCAAGATCTTCATCCTTGCCGCGAACGCCGTCGAGAACGCCCGGCTCATGCTCGCCTCGGCCGTCCAGAACGGACAAGCCGCCAACGATCTTATGGGCCGCCATCTCATGGACCATCCATACCTCTTGTGTTGGGGTCTCTTGCCGGTCGATGCCGGCGTCGGGCGCGGCCCCTCATGCACCTCCGGACTTTGCAATTTCCGCCGCGGGAATTTTCGCCGGAAATTCGCTTCCTTTGCCGCCGACATTCACAACGATGGCTGGGGTTGGGCGACCGGCTCACCCGGCACCGATCTCACGGAGTTCGTCGATGGCTGGAACCTTCACGGTCGGGCTCTCCGCGAAGAACTTACCCGGCGCCTTTCCCGCCAGCTATTGCTCGCCTACATGATCGAAATGCCGGCCGATCCCGAAAGCCGCGTCACGGTCGACGAACAGTACATCGATCGATTGGGCAACATGCGGCCCATCGTTAATTTCAAGCTCTCAGACTACAGCATGGCGACTGCCGAGTTCGCGCGCGGGCTTTCGAAGGAGATATTCCAGAA
Source organism: Rhizobium freirei PRF 81 (assembly GCF_000359745.1). Taxonomy (GTDB): domain Bacteria; phylum Pseudomonadota; class Alphaproteobacteria; order Rhizobiales; family Rhizobiaceae; genus Rhizobium; species Rhizobium freirei. Next base: position 581,047 of record NZ_AQHN01000084.1, on the reverse strand, counting down.
ACTGGGCGCGCAAGATTACACCCAGTACAGCAGTGCGGATTATGGCTACGTCACCTACAACGGCAATGGTTATGCCATTCGTGGGGGCAACCATCTCTCGGGCACGCATGTCATGGGTACCTCACGCAGCAACTCTGTCGTCGATGTCGATCAAAAATCCTGGGATCACCGAAACCTCTACATCATCGGCCCAGGCAGCCTTCCTTCGATCGGATCTTCCAATACGACTCTCACCACGGCGGCGCTGTGTCTCAAAACGTCCGAAGCGGTCCTCAAACACCTCGCATCGCTGTGATCAACCAACTAGGAACGAAGTGCTATCATGCAAACGCCAAGCACCGTAATCGAGAATGTCGAGCAGCTGAAGGAGTATCTTCAGGTCGCCATTCAGCTCGAGCATGCCACGATTCCGCCCTATCTCACCGCCGCCTATAGCGCGAAGTTCGAGGTCAACAAACCTTCCATCGATATCATTTGCGCGGTCGCCAAGGAGGAGATGCTCCACTTGACGCTTGCGGCCAATCTGCTGAACGCCATCGGCGGTCAGCCTGATTTCGTCTCCGCCGATTTCGTGCCGCGTTACCCCGCGCATCTGCCCACCGGTCAGGACGATTTCGACGTCGGCATCGAGAAATTCTCCGATCACGCCCTCGAAACTTTCCTCTCGATCGAGCGGCCGACCTCACTGAAGCCCGAGCACGCGGAAACGGTCCAGTACATCCAGAAAACCATCCCCATTTCAGGCGAGCACATCGACAAATCCATGCTCGAGAGCGAAAATCCGTTGGTTCCCATTACCGCGGTGGGCGACGGCAAGTATGAGCTTCACTACAAGATCGCCGTCGTCCCGCACCATCGGCTGACCACCTATCGCAGGGGGATCTCCGAGGCGGGTAAATCTCTCTTGCCTCGTGTGCCGGCGAAGAATTCCTCAACAGAGCACATCGAGCTCCACTATTGGAGCATCGGTGAGTTCTACAAGGCCATTCACCTCGGTTTCGTCGAGCTGGCGCACAAGATGGAAATGAAAGCCCTCTTCGCCGGCGATCCGAAGAGGCAGGTAGACTCTAAGTATTACTATTCGGCCGGCGGCGAATTGACAGCCATCACCGACCTCAAGCACGCTCTCATGGCCATCGACTTCATCGCCGACCAGGGTGAAGGCAGCAATCAACACGTCTACGACGCCGAGGGCGAACTCGCCCATTATTACCGCTTCGATCAGATCCTGAAAAAACGGTATTACCGGGACCCGAACCAAGACGGCGCTCGCGATAACCCCGGCCATCCTCAAGGCGGGGAATTTCCAGTCCATATGGAAGCGGTTTTTCCAATCAAGGCAAATGCAAAGATCAGCGACTACTATGGCCATCCGGAGTTGGAGGAAAACGCTCTTCTCTTCAATGGTCAATACAAACGCTTCCTCGAACGCCTGAACACAGCCTTCAATGGTCAACCCGAACTCTTGGGCGGTGCGTTCACCGCGGAGATGTTCCGCATCAAGGTTGCCATGGAACGGCTCATTCACTGCCCGATTCCCGGCACCGGCGAGAATGCGGCACCCACCTTCGAGATGGACCAATTCAAAGACCCGCCGGCTACGTCGCCGTCGTCGTTCACACCCGGTCCGACCACCCCTGCTACAGGTGGCTCCCATGTCTGATCATTTTGAGAACTTCCTCCGGCTTTCGGTGCGGCTCTGCGGAATATCGAGCTATGACCTGATGGGAACCGGCTACGCCAATCGTTACTTCGAGACGATCGAGCGCATTGTCGGCCGCGATCTGCTTCACCGGCTGCTGCAGACATTCACCGCCCTGCCCCCCGGCCCCGCCGACGAGGCGTTGAAGGCCGCCATCCTCAATCATCCGGAATTCGGTCCCATAGCCCGCAATATCACCAAGCTTTGGTACACCGCGACCTGGTTTCAGCTACCGTCCACATGGCGGGAGAATTTTGGTGCGTTGCCCGAGGACCGGACCTTCGTTCCCTACCCCTACGCCTACGCCGAGTCTCTCCTGGGGCCAGCCGTCGGTGCCCACCCGGCCGGCGCCAAGCCAACAGGCCATCAATCCTGGACACTCCCTCCGGTATATCTGCCCATTCCACCCGAGTGCGAATAACTCCCATCGGTGACGTCCTGCCGGGATGGCACCCGCCTGGCAATGTGATTTCAGAAAAGCGGTTGGCAAGCTCCGGCACCACGAACCAACCTCTGCTAAACCCTGCCCGGCGACAAAGCGGCGTCGCTTATCGTCATTGTTGTGAATATACAACATGAAATTGAATAATGCTTCCGTAACAAACAATATCCAGGATTCACGGGAGTAGAAAATTGCCTTCCCAGCGCTCCCGATAGTATTGAATAGAGAATTGCAAAAGCATGAAAGCTGAAACAAAACACTGCGGGCAGGCCGGCGTACCGTGTTACTTCAGCTCAGTATCTTTTTTCTGGAAAGCGTAATCGAAAATCGACGCCGCGTTTTGAGACTGCTTGCTCGCCCTCAAGTCATTCTCCTCAAAGGCGTATCGGCGCAGGAGCGCGAAAAGCGCTTCATTCATCTGGGCACCGTCCAACAGGTCGGGATTGTCGCAGATGACGTTGATGGTTCGCTGCACGATGCGGTCTGCTGCCACATCGGAATCGACAAATTTTCCTGCCCACTGCCGCAGAAGAGTATGAAGACGCGAGTCTTTCTGCATGTCTGCAGAATTAAAAAGAGGCATGAAGCTTCCCCAGTTGCTTGCAGGCGAGGGCAAAAGACAATCCGCAATCGATGCCAATGCATCGATTGCGGACGATAGCACGATCCTATCAATTGAGCTTCAGGAGTCCACCGTAAATCTTGAAGCCGACACGCTGAAAGACGCCTCACACCTTTGTTGGAATGGCTCTAAGCCTGCACTCCGATCAATAGGTCGTTGAGACCAACGATCTGGCCTGCGGCTTCAAGTTCGGCTCGGATGCAAGCATGATGGCTGCCGTGGCTTCTTCAAACGCATTGTTTAAGATGAGCAGCTTACACGCCTGCGCACCGGCATATTCCTCGTAGAAACCACGCGAGATCCAGATCGGCGAGTGCCCCCGCCGCCCGCTCCAACCCATCCCCCCGATCGATTCGGCTGCAGAGAGCTTGCGGCTGGTATGAGCTCGAGACAGGCCGGAGGATCGAGCCAGGTGGGAAATAGCATTCACATCTGTCTGATATCTGTTCGGTTCCGCCAGTTCCTCCGGACTGATTCCGGCAACGAGGCGATCCATCAACAACCCGCCGGCGTCGGCCCAGGTAAAAATCGCATAAAAGGGTCTGGGAGCACGCACATCCGGGCTTGACAGCAAAACGTCGGCAACGCGCGGCTGCATGCAGGCAAGCATGCTTTCGGGCTGGGCCAGGAATCGGGCGGCCCTGCACCCATTGTCGACAAGGTCGAGGGCCTCGAAATGGACGGCATACCACCGGATCAGCATCGACAAGGCCGCAGGGGACGGAACCGCCTGTGCCGCATGGCCATCGGCGGCGCCGCCTGCCGAGCGAATAACATCGTATTTCAGCACCTCGTCGAAGAACGCGTGAGCCGTATTCCGGCTGGCGATACCGTGCTGGAGAGCGACGTGGGCAAGAGTCCGCCGCGTCAAACCGGGGCCATCCGCATTGGCTACACGAAAATGACAGGCAAGGGCTGCGTGGCACAGGAGCCACCGCTGCTGCGTCGCAAAAAGAGCAGCGCCCCTCGGGTAAGTCTCGTATCCCGCTATGAAACTCCGCGCTAGCAACAGGACTGCGCGCGGGAAGGCTTGCGCCCCGATCAGAAGATCCACCTCGCCCTTCGCAGTTGCGCAGGTCTCGGGCGCAGCGTTCGGTGGCCGGGATGTTGGGAAATTATAAACTTCACCCATGGGAAATCGCTTTGGGCACTATCGGCCGACAGCTATCCGAATCACAGGCGAGTTGCTCCAGGACGGTCCTGCACTCCTGAATGATCGTACTCGACGCAATACCGGTCCGCGGTGGAGATCCTCCTGTCCTTCGCTTCAATTTGCTGTCGAACATTGCTCCTCGATTCATAAGCGACTTCCGCAGTTCGAAACCGATAACTCAGATGCGGAACCAGCGTCCTGAAGAGGCGCGGATGCGGTCCTGAAGAATTTCTGATTTTTCGCTGAAATCGACTGTCGCAGCCGGCATGATTGGCCACAGGCGGCGACTGTTGCTTTTGTTATGCGAGACACGCGGTCCGGTTATCGTGGCCGGCGGATCGATTTCCCCAGCCTCGGCATGGGCATGCCAGCACCGACGCACAGCACGCGGCTCTCCATATTGCGCAGCTGTCGCGTCGGGGATGGTCGAGAGCAGGTGATTTGTTTTTCCGGTTTCGTTTTCGATCCGGTTACCTCCAAAGGACTTTGAACTGTCGAGACGCTTCGTCGCAGACAATCGTTGCGTTCTCGACAGGCAGGAATTGACGGAGGTGGCCCGGCCCGGGATCGGTATCTGGAAGAAGGCAACCTGCTTCAGGCTATCCGCGAAATCGCGGCAGCCCTCGATGACAACCAGCGACGGATGGCCAGGCTGGCGTCGGGCAAGCAAGCCGTTGAAGGCCACGGAGCCGACCCTCTCGTTGGATGCGTCGGCCCCTTCGATATCCGCAGCTACTGTTTCGAAATGTGCAGAGTTTTGAGGACGCCACCAGAGCTATGTTCACGCCGGGCGTAACCCGCTTGGCACAAAATTATGACATGAAATCAATATTTTGGGCGCTCCCGGATGAGGTGAGGGTTCAAAGCCCATTCGCAGCCAATCTTGCCGCTTCGCTTATGAGACCGACCTGGCAGCGACGGCTGCCAGATCCATCACCCAAGGATGGCTCTCCTATGCACGATTCCGTCAATTAGGCTTGTGGGATTGCTGGAAACCAGCCACGTCGTACTGAGATACACTCTTCGGATTCTTGGAGTTCTGCGACTGGTTACCCGCATAGTGCGTGCCTGCGTTTCCGCTTGGGTTGAAGGCGGAGCCCGGGGCATTGCTGGCATTGCCCGGCGTGACATTCCCTGTCTGGGGAGTTCCAATTGTCTGGCTGGGCTGACCATTTGTCCCCGTTACCGTGTGGACGTTGGCCGCAGAAACGGTCATGGCAGGAGCAACGGCGAGAATAGCACCAGCGATCAATGAGAGATAAATCCGGGACATTACGATCTCCTTTACCATAAAGGCCCATGTGACTTCTCAGCCGGACGCTGGTCCAGCCTTTACCTACAACACGCGAGAACCAGCTTTTATTCGCGACGATTTTGACGATCGTCTGGAGTAATGAGGCCGATGGTCTCCGCACACTGCATTGCTGGGCGATATAGTGGTTGTCAAAGGGCGCGCTTGTCGCAAATTTCACTACCGCGGGCGGATATCATCTTCCGGCCATCCGCCTAGAAAGGCGCCAATCATTTCGGCGCAAGAAATAAAGAGCATCTAATTTTCTAATTTAAAGGATAGGCGACAAAAGCGAAGAGATTTGATAGATTTATGGAGGCCGATTGTAGTTTGACGTTTGGATGGCAACCTGTCGAGCGTCTTGAATTCACAAAGGAAACCTCTCCGGGATTAACCTCCAAGCCGTTACGATCGCCTGATGAGAGTCGTGTAGCTTGGGATAGCGATAAAGGGAATGAGGATTGCAATGTCTTACCGTCTTCCTCCGATGTTTCTGCTTTTCGCCATTGCCTCGCCGGTTGTCGCTCTTGCTCAAGAGGGCGACCCCACAGCAGGGGCCATCGTTTTCAAGAAATGTGCCATTTGCCATATAGCCGAAACGGATCAGAACAAGATCGGCCCTTCGCTGAACGGTCTGTTCGGCCGAACGGCCGGCACACACCCGAATTTCGCCTATTCGCCGGCGATGCAGCAGGCAGGCAAGGATGGCCTCGTCTGGAGCGAGACGTCGCTCCGCGACTATTTGCACGATCCCAAGGCGAAGGTGAAGGGCACGAAAATGACCTTCATTGGGCTTAAGGATGATACCGAAATCACCAATCTGATCGCCTATCTGAAGCAGTACTCCAAATAGCCATATGCCGGGTGTTCAGGAGCTGTTCTCTGCGTCGCCGGGTGGATCGGCGCGATACGGCCCAGCGATTTTATGCCATAGACCTGTTCGCGCGGCGTCAAATCGCCTCTTGCAGCTTGCCAAGATGAACCGTCGCTGTTGGCGTAATTGCTCAGCGGACCCGTTCATGAGATAATACTAAAACGCTTCGCGATGGGATTGTGGAAATATTCGCGGCCGGGTCAGGGAGGTGACGATGGCTGTCGTTGTGGTTCTCGTTCTGCTGGTGGTGGGATCGATCGTGTTCCATCTGCTCAGCCCATGGTGGTGGACGCCGATCGCGTCGAACTGGAGTTACATCGACAACACGATTGCAATCACGTTCTGGATCACCGGCTTTGTTTTCGCGGCCGTCGTGTTGTTTATAGCCTATTGCGTCCTGCGCTTCAGGCACCGCACCGGAAATCAGGCGGCATATCAGCCCGAAAACAAGCGTCTGGAATGGTGGCTTGCCGGGGGAACCGCGATTGGCGTGGCTGCGATGCTAGCACCGGGTCTGGTCGTTTGGAAACAGTTCGTCACGGTCCCCGCCGATGCCAGCGCGGTCGAAGTCGTCGGACAGCAATGGCAATGGAGTTTCCGGCTGCCGGGCGCGGACGGGCGGCTCGGGCGGGCTGATACGCGCAATGTTACCTCAGACAACCCGCTCGGTTTAGACAAGAATGATCCTGCAGGAATGGACGACGTCGTCGTCCAGGGTGGAGAGTTGCACCTACCCGTCGGCAAACCGGTCAAATTGCTTCTGCGCTCGATCGACGTCATACACGATTTCTACGTGCCGCAATTCCGGGGCAAAATGGACATGATCCCTGGCACGGTCACCTATTATTGGTTCACGCCGATGCGGACGGGAACGTTCGAAGTTCTCTGTTCGGAACTTTGCGGCGTCGGCCATCCGCAGATGCGCGGCACCGTCGTTGTCGATACCGAGACCGCCTATCAAGCCTGGCTGCAGCAACAGCAGACTTTTTCGCAATCGCTGGCGTCGGTGGGAAAATCGGCGGCCAAGTAAGTGCCATGCATAGTTGAAGGAAAGCTGCATTGGAGGGAACAGGGAGGATGTAATATGGTCGACATCGGATCCGGCACCGAGCAGGTCATCCGGCCCGCTGAAGTCGAGGATGTGGAGCTTTATCACCCGAAAAGCTGGTGGACGAGATACGTCTTCAGCCAGGATGCCAAGATCATCGCCGTTCAGTATGCCCTAACCGCCATTTCGATCGGCATGGTGGCACTGGTGCTGTCCTGGCTGATGCGCCTGCAGCTCGGCTTTCCAGGCTACTTCTCCTTCATCGATTCGGAGCACTATTATCAATTCATCACCATGCACGGCATGATCATGGTAATCTACCTGCTAACCGCGCTGTTCCTCGGTGGCTTCGGCAACTATTTGATCCCCTTGATGCTTGGCGCGCGTGATATGGTGTTTCCCTATGCGAACATGCTGAGCTACTGGCTCTATTTGCTTGCAGTCATCGTGCTGGTCGTCAGCTTTTTCGCACCAGGCGGACCTACGGGTGCCGGATGGACACTCTATCCACCACAAGCCCTTCTGTCGGGTACGCCGGGAGGGCGTGACTGGGGCATCATCCTCATGCTGTCGTCGCTGATCCTGTTCATTATCGGCTTCACGATGGGCGGGCTGAATTATGTCGTCACGGTGCTGCAGGCGCGCGCGCGTGGCATGACGCTGATGCGAATGCCCTTGACGGTATGGGGTATATTCACCGCGACCGTCATGGCGCTTCTCGCTTTCCCGGCGCTCTTTGTCGCCGCTGTCATGATGTTGTTCGACCGGTTGCTGGGCACGAGTTTCTTCATGCCCGCCATTGTCGAGATGGGTCAGCAATTGCAACAAGGGGGCGGCAGCCCCATTCTGTTCCAGCACCTGTTCTGGTTCTTCGGCCACCCGGAAGTCTATATCGTGGCGCTTCCGGCGTTCGGCATCGTCTCGGATCTGATCAGCACCCATGCACGCAAAAACATCTTCGGCTACCGGATGATGGTCTGGGCAATCGTCATCATCGCAGCGCTAAGCTTCGTTGTGTGGGCGCACCATATGTATGTCAGCGGCATGAATCCGAACTTCGGGTTCTTCTTCGCGACCACGACGTTGATCATTGCCATCCCGACGGCGATCAAGGTCTATAATTGGGTACTGACGCTTTGGCGCGGCGATATCCACCTGACATTGCCGATGCTGTTTGCGCTGGCCTTTATCGTTACATTCATCAATGGCGGATTGACGGGCCTCTTTCTCGGCAATGTCGTGGTCGACGTGCCGCTGTCCGATACCATGTTCGTCGTTGCCCATTTCCATATGGTGATGGGGGTTGCACCGATCCTGGTGATCTTCGGCGCGATCCATCATTGGTATCCGAAAGTCACGGGTCGCATGCTGAACGTCGTAATGGGTCATATCCACTTCTGGATTACCTTTCTCGGTGCCTATGCCATATTCTTCCCCATGCACTATCTCGGCCTGATGGGCGTGCCGCGCCGCTATTACGAGCTGGGCGAAACCGCTTTCATTCCACCGTCGGCGCATACGCTGAATATGTTCATCTCCGTCGCCGCGCTGATCGTCGGCGCCGCTCAACTTCTGTTCCTGTTCAATCTTGCCTGGAGCCTTCGTTGGGGTAGGCAAGCGGGCGGCAACCCGTGGCGGGCAACGACATTGGAATGGCAGACGCCGCAGACCCCGCCGGTTCATGGAAATTGGGGCAAGGAGCTGCCGATCGTCTATCGCTGGCCGTATGATTACAGCGTTCCCGGAGCGGACCAGGATTTCCTGCCGCAAAACCAGCCGGCGTCAGGCGGGCTGTCCGAGAGGGCGTCATGAGCGTCATTCTCGTTTTCATGGGCGGGATCGGCTGCATTATTGCTTGGTGGATGGCAAGGCAGCGGCTGACCTCAAAGCCCTGGCTGGAAGTGGGCCTGGCAGACGATGCGCCTGGGATGCGGGGATCATCGGCGGCAATAGCGAAACTCGGGCTCGGCATTTTTCTTGCGGTCGTCGGCGCGCTGTTCGCACTGCTCATCAGCGCCTATCTCAGCCGCATGGGCGGCTCCGACTGGTGGGGTATCCCGATCCCGCGGCTGCTGTGGGTGAATACTGCAGCCCTCGCCGCCAGCAGCATGGCGCTGCACTGGGCGAAATCGGAAGCGCATCTTGAGCGCGGCGACATGCTGAATACGGCTCTTACTGTGGCGTTTGCAACGGCCGTTCTCTTTGTTACCGGGCAGGTTCTCGCGTGGCGGCAACTGATGTCGGCCGGCTATGTGCTGGCGGATAACCCGTCAAACAGCTTCTTCTACATGATCACCGGATTGCATGGCCTGCACATATTGGGCGGACTTTTCGTGCTTGGACGAACCACAATCCGCGCCCGGATCGGCCTGGTGCCGGCAAGAATTCGTCTGAGCGTGGAACTCTGCGCCATCTACTGGCATTTCATGCTGATCGTCTGGCTGGTCCTTTTCGCGCTCTTCTCCGGTTGGGCGAATAGTTTTGTCGATCTCTGCCGTCAATTGGTCACCTGAGGAGGTTCGACGATGACCGAATCCATGGAAAGACCGCTAAGCGATCCACCACTACCGGCCACAGGACTGCGCGGCGTTGCCGTTGATCTGTCGTCCGACCAGCGAGCGTTTAAAAACGTCTCCTGGGGCAAGGCGATGATGTGGATATTCCTCCTGAGCGACACTTTCATTTTCGGGTGTTTTCTGTTGGCCTATATGACCGCGCGCATGTCGACCACGGTTGCCTGGCCCGATCCCAGCAAGGTTTTCGCCCTGACGATCGGTGGGAAAGAAATTCCGCTGATCCTGATCGCCATCATGACCTTCGTCCTTATCAGCAGCAGCGGCACGATGGCTATGGCCGTCAACTTCGGATACCGCCGCGATCGCCGCAAGACCGCCGCCCTGATGTTGGCGACGGCGGCCCTCGGCGCGACATTCGTTGGAATGCAGGCATTCGAATGGACCAAACTGATTACGGAAGGTGTCCGCCCCTGGGGGAACCCGTGGGGTGCGGCGCAGTTCGGTTCGTCCTTTTTCATGATCACCGGATTTCACGGCACCCACGTCTCGATCGGCGTCCTGTTCCTTCTGATCATGGCACGCAAGGTGTGGCGGGGAGACTTCGATCAGGAAAGACGGGGATTTTTCACGAGCCGGAAAGGTCACTACGAGATCGTCGAGATAACGGGGCTTTACTGGCACTTTGTGGATCTGGTCTGGGTATTCATCTTTGCATTCTTCTATCTGTGGTGAGGACAGCATCATGGCGCAGGAACAGGCTCATTCCGGGCAACAGCATCCGCTGAAACTTTACATGGTGGTCTGGGGACTGCTTTTCGTCCTCAGCACCTTCTCCTACCTCGTCGACTATCTCGGCATCCAGAGCTATCTCAGATGGTCCTTGATCCTCCTCTTCATGGTCCTGAAGGCCGGGCTGATCGTTGCGATTTTCATGCACATGGCGTGGGAGCGGCTGGCATTGATCTGCGCCATCTTGTTTCCCCCGGTCTTCGTGCTTGTCTTCACCGCTTTGATGGTGTCGGAATCGCACTATACAGCCCTCACCCGACTGACCTTTTTCGGGGCGGGTCCTTAGGAGCCGGCGTCACGCGCACAGGGGAAGTACAGCTCTCCTGACTCTGACCAGTCTGGCCCAACCAACGTCGGCGCCGTTGATGCATCAATCGCCCGTGATCTCGGAATCCGTTATCACTTGACCGGACCGCAGCTTCAGTGCGGTTAAGACGACGCCTACGGACGCACGCCTGCATCTATAAGAACGCAAAGGTTCCGTACCCTCGTGCGGTCGACCGCGGGTCATCATTGTGTATTTTGCTCTTTTGGTATCGTCCCCTGCCCGCCAGCCCGTGTGGATAGCGGGCAAGGTGGATGCTGCCTGTCGATTTGAGGCGGCGGCTTACGGGTTGCGTCAAGCGACCACCCATAGATGCGATACGGGCGCCTAAGCGTGGGCGTGTGGATGATGAACGTCCCAGACTGCCCACAGCGAGGCAGCCGCAACCAGCACGCCGAGAACGATATCCGTCCACATCGCGTTTGCATTTGCGGCAAAACCAAGCAGCCAGGGGGATGCAATCAACCAGAGACCAAGCACCATTTTGGCCCATTCCTCCCATTCGGCGAATGCGGAAAGTGCCGCAGACGCCAGCAAACCCAACATTACGGCAACTATCCACGCATTCCAGCTTGGCATTGCCTCACTTGTGAAGCCGAAGATCCACGGAGAGACAAATAAGCACACGGCCAGAAGCAGGCATACCCAATCCTGGGTTCTTCTTCCTTCCTTCAAAGTGATTGCCATGACAACCTCCTCACACAAGAAGCCTAACGACGGCTCCGTCCAGCGTGAATTTCACGCCTAAGTATATAAGTAATATCTACAATAAACAGTTCAAGATGGTGTCCAAGCGATGCCTGCGTCATTATGCTTGAAATTTCAGCTGCACTGGCTGATAGCATCCCCAGCTCTGGCTCGGTGACGAAAGGGCAGACAAAACAACCGGATTCCTCACCCCGTCCACTACCATTGACGCCGCCAAATCGTTCCGACTGCAATGCCACCGCAAAATGTGTCGTTTACAATCGTCGCTTGCAGCGGGCTTCTTCGAAATCGAGGCTTTCTGCGAAGATTGTTCAAGCCGAGCATATCGGCTCTCAACGCCCCTTAAGGACAACATCCAATATATTGATCTGATTACATAACATTGCGCCAAATCCTGTTTCGTTCGATACGAAGATAACCCCTATTAATTTCTCAATTTCCGACATGTTTCCAGATGGTTGTCCCGGACATTACCGGGGTGGGCGTTCTCCGCGGATTCCCGGCTTGCTCTCAAAGAGCATCTCAGACGCGCTGGGTTTTCTTTGCAGCGATCACAACATTGCCCTGATACTTCAGGCAGGCGTCAGTCGATTGAGGCATCCCATCACGAGACGATAGGAGACCAAATGTACAAACTCGACGCCGCCATTACCGGATGGATCAACAGCTTGTCCGGAAACAGCCTTCTGGATCATGTCGTGATCACCATCTCCAACCTCGGTGTCCCATTGCTCGTCCTGGCCGTCGCCGCCCAATGGTGGGCCGGCACCGAGCGGACAAAAACGCGCCACATCCTGATCGCCGCTGGTCTGACCTTTGTGATCGGTTTGGGGATCAACCAGATCATTCTCCTCTTCGATCAACGCCTCCGGCCCTATGACGCCGGTGTCACCCGGCTTCTGATCGAGCGCAGCAGCGATCCATCATTCCCGTCCGATCATGCGACGGCAACCTTTGCGATCGCCGCGGCCTTCCTGATCCATAATCTGCCGAGGCGCGGCCTCGTCTTCCTTTTGGCGGCAATTCTGGTGTCATTCTCGCGCATCTATATCGGTACGCACTACATCAGCGACATCATGGGTGGCGCACTGACGGCGCTCTTCGCGGCGCTCCTGGTCAAAGCCCTCTACAAGCCGGAGACAGGCGTCGATCGCTTTCTGACAAACATCCTCTAACGGGCGGTCGTCTTAAGCGCATTTCTGCTTTTCTTCGAATCGCGAAAGCGCCGCCATCCGACGGACGGAGGCAGGCGACTGATAGAATGATGTCGAGTCCAGAGATCCGCCGGAGAAATTTACGCCGCCTCGATGCGGTTCTGCTTTGAGGCCTGTTGCGAGCAATATTCAAGCTCGATCTCAAGCAGCCTCATTGCCCGGGCCAGTGCGTCCTCGGCCTCTGCGAACAAATGTGACTTGTCGCCCATTCTGGCCGCGCCATAATTTGTGGCGCGCAGCAAAACGAGGTCGGCCAGGTCGACGCATTCCGGCGTCGCTTGGACGAGGTTCATGCAGTAGCGCAAATTGATGGCGACTTCGAGAACGAATTCGGCGGCCGAAAAATCCGATATCGCACCTGGCGGCGCTGAACGGGCCAGAAATACCCTCCAGTGTTGGGTCATCATAATACCCCTCTCATCGGACCGATCGCGGTGGCAGCGATGTATCGCACGCACCAATTTTTGCGGAGACGTTATTGCGATCCGAGACACCGATTCTGCGTCGGCAAGGCCCCGGCGTGCCCGCAGTCATATCGACAAGAGGAGGGCGTTTTCAATAATGAGATCATGCAATTGGGCTTCAGTCTACCTCCATTTTCCGACGTTGGTCTGATCCCGTGTCGGTAAAAGGTCCCGATCGTGATTGCTGAAGTCCAAGCCGGCTATTCTTAGTATGATAAAACTTGACCGCGCGCCGTCTTATGGCGATCTGATATGGAGATCAGAATCTTGTCATTCGGCGATGTGGAGCGGCATTTTCGTGCCAGGGAACAATATCCGCTCGTCGCCAAATCCAGTTGAAGCCTCGGGAGGCTACAGGTGCAGTTGCGTCGTAAGCTTATTGCTATCTTGCCATGTCTGTCGCTGACCCTCGTCAGCACGGCACTGCCCTATACCGTAAAACTTCACGGCGCTTCGGCAACAGTCGTGCAGCAAACGGCTGAGGCCAAAGGGGGGAACGGCAATGGTGGCGGCAACGGCGGAGGCAACGGGAACGGCGGCGGAAATGGGAATGGGAATGGGAATGGTGGAGGCAATGGAAACGGCGGCGGAAATGGAGGGGGGAACGGCAATGGCGGCGGCAAAGGAAACGGGAGCGCCAAAGGTAATGACAATGGTCAGTCGTCGAGCACCAAGAGCGTAACGCAAAGCCAGGTTGATTCCGATCAGTCTACGGATGAAGGCAACGGCTCGATTACTGTTCAGCACAAGGATGGGATGAGCGAAAAAATACAGAGCGGACGCTATGTGATGAAAGATTCAAAGGGGCGTACGATCGTCAACCGCAATGCGACCGTCGCAGACGAGCAGCGGCTCAAATCCCTCCTTCACTGACGACGCTTTTCAAGCTCATCTCGGAATGCCATCGCAGCTTCCGTCCGGTTGCTCACCTCAAGCTTGGTGAAGATTTGCGTCATGTGATGCTTGACGGTCTTTTCATGTAGATCGAGCTTCAGACCGATATGCTTGTTGCTCAGGCCTGCGGAGGCCAATTCCAGCACTTCCCTTTCCCTGCCCGTCAGCGCGTTGAAGGGATTCACCCGAGTGCGCGATCCGGTTTCCGAAATCAGACGAGCCGACAAGGTCGGCGCGACATAGCTGTCACCGGCCGCGATGCCGCGAATGATATCTGCAAGCGTCTGAGACCCAACGCCTTTCAAAACATAGCCCTTCGCACCGCTCTTGAGTGCGGCCATCACGTCATCGCTTGCCTCGGATACCGTCAGCATCACGATCTTCTGATCGGGTATCTGTTCGAGTATGAGCGGAATGGCCTCCAGCCCTCCTCCAGGCATCGAGATATCGAGCAGCAGTATGTCTGGATGGCACTCGGCTGCTATGCGCAGTGCGTCCTCCTTGCTGCTGCCTTCGCCGACCACGCTAAATCCATCCATTTCAGTCAAGCTTCGGATGACGCCTTCCCTGAAAAGCGGGTGATCGTCTATGACTGCCAAGCTGATCGCAGCTGTCATGCCTGCTCCATTTCCTCGATGTTCAGAGACATTCGAACGGTGGTTCCCCGATTCGATGATAAAAGCTGAAACGTACCGCCTAGACTTTCAACCCGATCTCTGAGGCCGGCAAGGCCCAGTTTTTGCGGGCCGACGTCCTTCGGATCGAATCCCTGTCCCTCATCGGCAACCTCGACCACGACTAGACCCTCTTCAAACGATTGCGCAACCTTTTGCCCCATCCCGCCGGCATGGCGATAGCCATTGTTCAGGGCTTCCTGGACAAAGCGATAGACGCATATCTTTGCCGAAGTGGACAGGTCGGCCGGTATCTTGCCCGTGGAGAGCGTGACGGTGACGCCCGTGCGCCGCTCGTGCGCGCGGATTGCGCGCTCCAGGAGATCTGCCAGGTTGTCCGTCTCGATGTGGGGCAGCATCAGCCCGCTACAGATACTCCTGATCTCCGTCATGGCGTCATCAAGGCTGGTCTTGATGGTGCGCAGCGACGCCTCACGCTCGCCCGATGGGGCGGCAGGGCTAGTAAGCGTCCGGCTGTCGAGACGCAAGGAGGCGTAGGCGACCAGTTGAGCGGGACCGTCATGCAGGTCGGCGCCTATACGTCGCAAATAACTCTCGTTGAGCGCGGCCGCGCGCTGTGTTGCGCGCTGAACGCGGGCACGCAGCGCCTTGTTTTGCTCCAGGAGCGCTGAAAGTTCTACGATGCGGCCGTTAAGCGCCTTGCGCTGATTGTCTATGGTGCGGCTGCCACGCAGGACAATGATCGACAGAAGGGCGAAGAATGTAAGCGTGAACAGGGCAACGACAAGCCAGCTTAACAGACGAGCTTGGTTGAGGCTCCCTTCGAAGTCGTTGGCGACCTCGTAAAACTCGGAAACGGCGACGACCTTGCCCGACCAGGGTTGAAGCACCGGATTGTAGATCTCCAGAAGTGGCTTGCCGCTATCGCGCTCTGCGACGCTTTCTACGTCGTCGATCTGATTGAACTTGGCGACCATTTGGCCGGAAAAAGCCGTCTTAAGGCTGTCTGAAAGCGGAAACTGTCTGCCGGAGAGGTCCTTGGTGTTGGAGTAGAGTATTGTGCCGTCGCTGCTCCACAGCCGAAACGAAAACAGCCGCGTACCGAGAGCACCCTGGCCGAGCGTCTCGTCGAGAGCCCGCGCTACCGTGTCATCGAGAGCCCGGGTGGTCTGCATATCGGGAAGAAGCGGCGCGATGACGCTGTCCACGTAAAGGGCCGTGGTCGCAGCGGAATTGCGTGTCACCGCGTTTTCGATCAGACCGGCAACGATGGAGCCGACAACGAGCATCGCGCAGATCGCGACGAAACCTCCGGCAAGCAGGAACTGTCTTGCCAAGGATTGAGCGTTCCAGCGTGCGATCAAACTTGCCAGAGATAGCATATGTCTACTGTTTGTCTGCAGAACTGGCATCGTCCGCACTGATCTCCCAACCCCTTATAGCTATCCCACCGGGATGGGGTGTCAATCGCTGCAGGTTGGCATCACTCATGTCATCACCTCAAGATGGCCTTGTGACGGGGCTCATAGGATCTAAGGGACCATCGGGGATGCTCAATCAGACTATGGTCCTAGTGCACAAGGCATAAGTCCAAGCGGTGTAGAAACATGAGATTTCGGCAATATTGTAGTGCGTAGTGATTTGCTGGATACGTCCGCTGCACCAGGCTGCGGGCGTCTATAAAGGAAGTGCGCATGAAAATCCGTTCTGTCATTGGTGCTGCTGGCCTCGGTCTGGCACTCGCTGTTGCTCCCATGGGAGGAACCGCCCTTGGCTTCATAGGGGCCGCCTTCGCGAAGGGTGGAAACGGCGGCGGCAACGGCAACGGTGGAGGCCATGGCGAAGGAAAATCCGACCATGACAAGTCTGGCCGCGACCGCGACCGTGACGATGTAAGCCGCACGTCCACAACTACGACTACGACCACAACGCAGGATGATCCGTCGTCGCTGAAGCCGCATCATTTCGACAGGGATTCTGACCGGCATTCCAAAGCACATCATGCGAGCTCGAAGACGCACACCGCAAAGTTAGAAGGCAGCCTCCATTCGCTCGGGAGAAACTACCACGCCTATCTGAACTCGAAGGATCCCAAAATGGCAGCGCTCTCGGCCTATGTGAAGTCATATGCCGAATTCGAAATGAAATACGGAACGACAGCCGTGCCCACAGATCCCGCGCTTAGCGACAACGCATTGCGTTCGGCGCTGCAGCAGCTGTCGAACAAGCCGGTGACGAACCAGGAGCTTGCGGAAGCAAAGAGCATCCTCGGCGTCGGAACGAACACGGGAAAAATCGAGGAAGTTCGCGAGGCACTGGAAAGGAAAGCCGAAAAGTTGGAATCTCAGAGTGGGACGGAGGAGACTGAGACTGACCCTGACACTGTCAACTGAGGTGCTGAAATAGCGGCTTCGAGGAATTGGCCCATCGCGCCGGTCCTCTGAAGTCATCCGCTAACGGATTGGGGTCGACGGACGCCAGTCCATAGCCGGCCCGCCCGCCGGCTCTATCGCTGGGTCGGGCCTTTTCCCCCCGGACCCTGCCCGATCCGGCGATAGGCTATGGTGCTCTCTGCCGTTAGCAGCCTTGTTGCGTAGGCTCACGGCAATCAACACAGCCCCCTCGATTATCACGATTGCGATGGCAAGCCAGAAGCCAGTCTGGGTCACATCGCGTCCACTATGACGCAAGACATAGCCGAGGCAGAGGAACGGCCCGTTCCACGTCAAGCAACCAAGCGACGTCGCAGCGATGAAGGTCACAGGTTCGAGCCGCAGAGCACCAGCCGGCAGAGCCAGGTAGATCCTGACAGCCGGGATGACCTGACCAGAAAATGTCACCCAGAAGTGGTTGCGGCGGTAGGCATCGGCCAGCCGGTCGTAGAAGGAGAGCCTGAGCAGCACGCATCCGCCATAGCTGGCGACGGCTCGCCTCACCCTATGCGGCCCAAACACCCAGCCGATACCATACCAGCCAAGCCCGCCGACGACCGAGCCCGCCGTCACCGCCGCAATGAAGAGGGCGAGCATGGGGAGATCGGGCACCATCAGTCCCAGAAGCATCAAGAGGATGTACGACGGAAAAAGCGGGACGAATTTCTCAAGGATGGCGAGACAGAATATCCCTGCAAGTCCGAAGCTCATCAATAGCGTGACAGCGCCGGGCGCCTGTGCAGCCAGTTCGTGCGCCGTCATGTGAGAGGTGCCTCCAGAGATCCGGTATCGCTCGGGACGTTGCAATCTCGCGCTTTGGCGATCCGATAGTCGGGCGCTGGCGGAAAAGTCCAGACTGTGGGCATCGGTTCTTCCTTTCGAAATGAGGAAGCGAGGTCTCACACAGCCGGATTGCGAAAACCTGTCACGTCGAAAGACTTCTAAAAATGGCAAGGCATTTTGCCCGCGAAGGCCTAAAAAGCCACGGCATCGAACCGGGTCTGCAAGGTTATCTCAATGGAGGGATGCTAATAGCGCGTGAATGCCCTATCGACGCGGGCAAGCGATGGAGTTCACTGAATGCGTGTGCTTTTGGTCGAGGACGAGAAACCTATGGCCGCTGTCTTGCGCAACGGGCTGGTGCGCCACGGCATGGTCGTGGACAATGTGGAGAACCTGGCGGACGCCGACGCCGCCCTTTATGACGACGTTTACGACGCCGTGGTTCTGGATCGCAGATTACCTGACGGGGACGGCCTTTCGCTGTTGAAATCGCTGCGTGCGAGGGGCGATATCGTGCCGGTGCTGGTATTGACTGCGAAGGGCGACCTGCTCGACCGGGTTGCCGGTCTCGACAGCGGCGCGGACGACTATCTTGGCAAACCCTTCGCTTTCGAGGAACTCTTGGCCCGGCTGCGTGCAATCCTGCGCCGTCCGGCGAACCTGCAGCCCGATATCGTCAGACTTGGCCGCATGTCATTCGATTTCGCTCATCTTGAGGCGCATGTGGAAGATGTTCGCCTGCGTATGCCGCGCCGGGAATTGCTCGTGCTTGAAGCTCTGATGCGGCGCATGGGGCGCATGGTGCTGCGTGAGACGCTGATGGAGGCCGTTTTCGGCATGAACGACGAGATCGAGTCGAACGCGCTCGATACGCATATCTCCCGCCTCCGCCGCAAGCTCGCCGACGCCCACGCCGGTGTCGCCATTAGCGGCATCCGCGGTGTCGGCTATCTCCTCAGTGAGACGACATGATGCGACAGCCTTCGCTGAAGTGGCTGCTCGTCAGCAGGCTGGTGACGCTGCAGGCATGCATGATCGCGACCGCCCTGCTCATCATCACGGCAGCGCTCTGGAGCACCGGCTATCTGCTCGACGATTATGAAGGCGCCAGCCTCGACGTACTGGCCGAGGCGACGGAGCGGGATATGGCTGGCGAATTGGTACTACGAGAGACCCCTGACCTCGTCAATCTTCGGACTGGGGTGCCCGACCTGTGGTTCGCGATCCGCGACAAACAGGGGCACCGCCTGCAAAAGGGCAGTATTCCGCCAGCCTATCTGCCTGCTATCGCGATGCTCGACCAGATCAGCGACGCACGGCTGAGCAACCGGCCTGAATTGGCCGGTAAACCCGACGCGGTGATCAAATGGGTCGACAGCCCCGTCGGCCGGATCCAGATCCTGACGGGCACGAAAGGGCAGATGTCCGTGCAACGACTTGCAAGAGGTATTTCAGGCGGGCTCACCTCATTAATCCTGCCCGTCATCGTGTTGATGGCGCTTGCA
Source organism: Rhizobium freirei PRF 81 (assembly GCF_000359745.1). GTDB lineage: Bacteria > Pseudomonadota > Alphaproteobacteria > Rhizobiales > Rhizobiaceae > Rhizobium > Rhizobium freirei. Next base: position 561,650 of record NZ_AQHN01000084.1, on the reverse strand, counting down.
ACATTGCTCGCCACACCGCTGGTGGTTCGCCGGGCGCTGGTCGGTCTCCGCCGAACCGTGGCACAAGCCGCTCACATCGAGTTCGACAAGCGCGGCACCCAACTGCAGGCGAGTGACGTGCCCATCGAGATCAGCGCGCTTGTGAGGGCAGTCAACGATGCGCTGCTTCGCCTCGATGCAGGCTACGAGCGGCATCAACGTTTTCTGGCCCAGGCGGCCCATGAACTGCGCACGCCGATCGCCATCCTGAATGCGCGTATTTCAGCTCTGCCCGCCGGCACGGACAAGCGCGACCTGTTGGAAGACGCCGCGCGGCTGACGACACTCGCCGGTCAGCTGCTCGATCTTCAGCGCCTCGACCAGAAGCGCAATCACTTTCAACCCGTCAATCTGACCGCTATGGCCAAGCAGGTGCTGTTTGACCTCGGTCCCCTGGCGCTGGGTGCCGGCTATGAGGTGAACTTCGAGCCGGAAGGCGACGAGGTGTTGGTGATCGGCGACCAGACGTCGCTGGAGCGGGCTTTGACCAATCTTGTCCAGAACGCCATCGATCACGGCGGACGCCAAGGAACGATCACGGTGAGGGTGGGCAAAAGCCATTTCATCGAAGTTTCCGACGAAGGTAACGGCATCGCCTGGGACGCGCGCGAGCAGATCTTCGAACCCTTTAACCGCCTCGGCTCCGACGGACGCGGTGCCGGATTGGGGCTCAATCTGGTTCGGGAGATCATGCAGCTCCACGGCGGCGGCATTGCAGTCGTCAACGCCGGCTCCAAAGGCGCCTGCATGAAGATGACGTTTCCTTCCGAAAAGATTGCCGATGGCGGGGTGCGAGTGGCCTAAGGGGCGCAAATAGAACACCGCCGTCGCGCTTCTGCGCAGGATTGCATGCTATTCGGCGCCGATCAGAACCAGACACGGCGACGAAATCTTATGGATCGGTATGTTCGCGTGGGCCGGATCCCGCGCAACTTTCTCGATACAGGCAAAAAGATCCATCACCTTGCCGACATCCCGCTTGGCCGTTCTGGCGAGTATGCTCTTCGCTAGATCCAACCGAGCATCCGTTCGGCTATTCTCCCACTCGGCAAGTGTCGATTGACTGGTCAAACGACCGGCTAAAGCCGGAGTTGCGACCAGCGCCGCCAACCCCGCGATAACAAGCATTCTTTTTCTCACACGGTCCCCTTTCAGCTTGCGTTGGCCCAGGCAAACCGATTGCAAATCCCGAACAATGATTGTGCGCCTCGGACGGAATCGAATCGGTGATCCATACATTCGCCCCCAGCGTAGCGTCTTGGAACTAACGTGTTGAAATGTTTTCGTCCGCCGGCCGCCACCTTCCGGTTCCTCAGCGAAGACACAGCTTTGACGTTCATCCTGTGAATCGTTCCGCTTTCCTTCCGAAGTCAAACTATCCCAACCACTTCTGCCGGGTTGCTCGATTGCCGAATTCCGAACGGTTGACTACGTTATGGCCGAGATTGTTTCGCAAATCGGAATGCCATGGATCGCATCGATGCAATGAGGGTTTTTGTCGCGGCACTCGACGAGGGCAGCCTGGCAGGCGCTGGGCGCAAACTCGGCAAGTCGCCGGCCGCCGTAAGCCGGGCCATCGCCTTCCTAGAGGAGCGGGTCGGCACGGAGCTGCTTCACCGCACCACGCGCTCGCTCAAGCTGAGCGAAGCAGGCGAACGCTATGCCGTCGCCTGCCGGCGCGTTTTGACTGACCTCGAGGAGGCCGACATCGCCGCGGCCGGTGAGCGATCCGCGCCGCGGGGATTGTTGACCATTACCGCCCCCGTCGCGGCCGGCGAGGAGATCCTGCGGCCGATCGTCGATGCCTTCATGGATGAGCATCCGGCCGTCAATGTCCGGCTTTACTTCCTCGACCGCCCCGCCAATCTGATCGACGAGGGCATCGATCTGGCGCTACGTATCGCGCATCTTGCGGACTCCACGCTGGTGGCTCTTCGTGTCGGCGAGGTGCGCCGCGTGGTTGCCGCCTCTCCGCGCTATATCGATGCCAATCCGGTGATCCGTGAGCCGGCTGATCTTGCCCGCCACCAGATCGTCGCCATGACGCATTTCGGCATCGATAGCTGGAGTTTTCCGCCCGCCCCTGGGTCGACGGTGCCGCGTGCCGTCCAATTTACACCGCGACTGATCGTCAACAGCATTCGCGGCGCGGTTGCAAGCACTGTCGCCGGGCGGGGTGTCACGCGTATGTTTTCCTATCATATCGCCCCGCAGCTGCGAGACGGATCGCTCAAGATCCTGCTTGCGAACGACGAGGCGCCGCCGCTGCCCGTGCATCTGATTGCGCCGCACGGCCGGCTTCAGGTGCCCAAGGTGCGCGCTTTCGCCGATTTCGCCATCGCACGACTCAAGGCTCATTTCGCACGCTTAAGCGTGGAGGCCGATCATGCCAATATTCAACCGAATATCGGAAGAATGTCTTCCGAATAGCGTGTATTCGCTCAAATTCCGATGAGATGTAGATCTTTTGCGTCCGGTCAAGAACCGGGATCAACGCAAACATCGGATTTCGAACATGAGCAAGGAACGCAAAGTCGCCGTCATCACCGGCGCATCGCAAGGCATCGGCGAGGCCCTGGTCAAGGCCTATCTCAACCGCAACTATTGCATCGTCGCCACATCGCGGTCGATCAAACCGTCCAGCGATCCCGACGTTCTCACCATCGCCGGCGACATCGGCAATCCTGAGACAGGCCAGCGCGTCATCGCCGAGGCGCTTCGCCAGTTCGGTCGCGTCGACACGCTGGTGAACAATGCCGGCATCTTCCTCGCTGCACCTTTCACCGAGTATTCTCCTGAACAATATGTCCAAGTCGTCTCGACCAACCTCAACGGCTTTTTCTATATCACTCAGGCAGCCGTCGCAGCGATGGAGACGCAGGGCAGCGGCCACATCGTCAGCATCACCACGACGCTGGTCGAGCATGCGCTGTCCTCGGTTCCTTCCGTTCTCGCTTCGCTGTCGAAGGGTGGCATCGCTGCCGCAACGAAGAGCCTCGCAATCGAATATGCCCGTCGCGGCATCCGCGTGAATGCAGTCGCGCCGGGCGTGATCAGGACCCCGATGCACAAGCCCGAAACCCACGAGTTTCTCGGCGCGCTGCACCCGGTCGGCCGGATGGGCGAGATCGCAGATATTGTCAATGGCGTGCTCTATCTCGAAGCCGCGCCCTTCGTAACCGGCGAGATCCTGCATGTCGATGGCGGCCAGAGCGCCGGCCACTGATCGAAAATCCCAAAGGAGACACGTCAATGCCATTCGTTACTGTTAAACTAACCCGAGAAGGCACGGAGCCCGGGGTCGATCGCACGACGGCCGCGCAGAAGGCCGAGATTTACAAGGGCATCAGCCAGGTTCTGTTCGATGTACTCGGCAAGCCGCCGGAATGGACCTGGGTGGTCGTCGAGGAAGTGGAGATGGAAGACTGGGGCTGGGGCGGCATGCCCGTTGCCGAATATCGCAACAAGCTGGCCGCACAAGGTTCGGCTTCAAAAAAGCCCCAAGAAGATGGCACTAGCAACTGAACCCGCTGGTGCATCCCGAGAGGCGGAGCCTCCTTTGAGGCTCCCGACAAACGCAACATGAGGCATCTCGTCGCCGGCAGCATCGATCGGGCGCAAGCCGAACGAGAACGATGGCAGATAAGCGATTGGCCACGACCGCAGCAAAAGACAACAGCAACTTTGGACCGGACACATTAGGAGGTTGAAATGAAAATTCTTATGGTTTTGACGTCGCACGATCAGCTTGGCAGTACCGGTCGCAAGACCGGCTTCTGGCTGGAGGAACTGGCGGCACCGTACTATGCATTCAAGGACGCCGGCGCAGAAATTACCCTCGCATCGCCCAAGGGCGGCCAGCCGCCACTGGACCCGAAGAGCGACGAGCCCTCTTTCCAGACCGACTTGACCCGGCGCTTCAATGCCGACGAAGCCGCCAAGGCGCAACTCGCCGACACGGTGCGCCTCAGCAGCGTGAAGCAGGAGGACTTCGATACGGTATTCTATCCGGGCGGCCATGGGCCGATGTGGGATCTCGCTGAGGATCCGGACTCGATCAGCCTGATCGAATCCTTTGTCGCCGCCGGCAAGACCATCGCTCTTGTATGCCATGCGCCTGGCGTTCTGCATCGTGTGAGGAACTCCGACGGCACGCCCTTCGTGGCCGGACGGAGCGTGACTGGCTTCACCAACGGCGAAGAGGAAGCCGTCGGCCTGACCGAGATCGTGCCGTTCCTGGTGGAAGACGAGCTGCTGAGCCTCGGAGCTATCTTCTCGAAAGTCAAGGATTGGGGTGTCCACACCGTCGTCGATGGCCGATTGATCACTGGGCAGAATCCGGCGTCTTCCGGCCCAGCCGCCGAACTTCTAATCGAGGCGTTGCGCAAGCAAGGCAAGTAGCGCCTGCTCACGGAACTAGCGAGGAGCTTGCCCGCGCCGAAATCGTTCGCAACCGCGAGTTCCAACCATCACAGCAGCATCGGAAAACAGGCCGGGGCGACATAGACAGCCCCGGCTTCCCATTTGAAAGTCACCGCTACACAGTTGGAGGCCTTGGCTATCCCGGTTCATTCTTGACACGACCGTCAAACCTGGTGATCGTACCAAGGAAGGGCCATGGGCGCCGCCGCTGAGGGCCAAAGGATGATCGACCTCCATTGCTCGAACACTTCGAACAGCCGGAAGATCACGGTCTCTCCAGAGAAGATGCGGCAGCATTATCGCGTCGCTCCGGTGACCGAGAATGGCAAGAAAGGCCTCTTCGCTCAGACGACAAAGACCGTTGGAGAGGAGTGACCATGGGTATGGTGCTCTATGAACTCGCCGGACGCGAAGACGATCAGCTTTTCAGCCCGCATTGCTGGAAGGTGCGCATGGCACTTGCGCACAAGGGGCTTACAGCGGAAAGCCGGCCTTGGCGCTTCACGGAGAAAGACGCCATCGCCTTTTCCGGGCAAGGCCATGTGCCGGTGCTGGTCGATGGCACCGAAACGGTGAGCGATTCCTGGCGCATCGCGCAGTATCTGGAAGTCCGATATCCGGATACACCCAGCCTGTTCGGAGGCGACGCTGCCGTGCAGCTCGCCGCCTTCGTCAACGCCTGGGCTGATAAGACCTTGCTGCCCCTGATCGCCCGCATCATCCTGCGCGACATTCACGACTGCCTGGCGCCGGTCGACCAAGCCTATTTTCGCACATCGCGCGAAAAGCGTTTCGGCGAGAGCCTCGAAGCCGTCGTCGCCGATCGGATGGCTCATCTCGCGGCGTTGCGAAGCGCCCTGTCGCCACTGCGATATGTCCTGCGGGAACGCGCCTACCTGTCCGGTCCAGAGCCAGCCTATGCCGATTACTGCGTGTTCGGCATGTTCATGTGGGCACGCTGCTCGAGCCCGGCCGAGTTGCTCGAAGCCGACGATCCGGTCTTCCATTGGCGTGATCGCCTTCTCGATGCTTTCGGCGGGCTCGCCCGCTACGCCCCACATGTCCCCGCCGAAGGGGCACGGCAATAACAAGCCGCTACCGATCGAGGACTTTTCGCGGCAGGCCGCGGACAAGATCCGCTGCGTGAACTAAAGCGAAACCGTCCCTGTTATGCAGGTATTCACGCTTCCGCCGATCCATATTGCATCGCTGTCCTGTATCACGCGGACGCGCCCTCCACTTCCAAGGACGGTTCCCTGGGCCGCAGCATATGCGGTTCCGGCGATGCCGCTGCCAATCAGCCAGCGCGCTATCCCCGCATTGAGACTGCCGGTTACGGGATCTTCGAAACCGTTTGCATTGGGTGAAATAGCGGGCAGGTACGCCCTCGCCTGCCAATCGCCAACAAGCTGACAGCGCCGCCCACACTCAGGCGGCGCGTTTCAATGTCGCGTCCGTTCTCGGCGTTATTGGCCGGCTGTCGCTTCCCTGACCGCCAACTCGGCCATGGCGAGAGCAGCTTCTCGGGTCTTGGCAGCAGCGATGAAACGGCCATTGTGGCAAAAGCTCGCGCCCTTCACGCCGCATGCCACCTCTAGGTCACCGTCGGTCAAACCGGCCCAGGCCGCTGGCAGATCGGCACGCAGCTCGAAGCCCTCGTCCGCGCGGCGAATGCCGGTCAGGCACCAATCCTTTTCGCGCGGATGCACGACAAACAGCAGATGATCGGCACCAGCCTTTACGATGGCCGGACGGAACGGCATTCCCATTCGCAGTTCCAGAACTCGTCCCTCGCCTGCATCCTTGATCGCCTGATAGACAAGCGACTCGGCACGGAGTTTTGCGGCACTTTGAGCTATTTTTGCCTCGACGAAGCTGCGGGCAATGGCAAGGGCGCCATGGAAGCAGCGATCGTCGGCCGCAGGGTCGGTCTCGTCAAAGACGGGCTTTAGTGTTTCAAGCAATGCCGGCAAAGTAAGCCCGGCCAACGGTCCTGCGACCGCGGGGCTGATTGCACCGTTGTCCACCAGATCGACCGGCAGCACGAAGCTCGCATCGAAGGAAGCATGAACCGCCTCGATATGCGCTTCAGGAAGGCCGACGGCGGTGAGATAGTCACGGCCATAGTGCTTCCAGATCAGGCCGAATGAGCTGAACGGCTGACCATCGTCCCGCAATGGCGCGCCGCGCTGATGGTGATCGAAGATCCGCTCCGCCGCATCATACTTTCCGCCCACATCGTAGATGATGCGGTCTGCGCCGGGCGTAATCCATTCCGGCGCCCTGCTGCGGACCACGCGAGCCTGGGGGAATAGCCGGGTGAGGATAACGCTGGAGAGCACCTCATCAGCATGAAAGCCGCCCGAGTGGGTGACAAGGAAATTTGGAATCATGCCGCGACAAACCTCAATGCTAGCGAAAAGCCCTTTCGGGGTTGGCACCAGATAGCCGCTGCGGGATGCCAGCTCAACCCACCAAATTTCCCTTTGGCTGCATTGTGCTGCTGAGAGCGGCCCTCGCCATGCACGGGAGCTTCCTTCCGCTGGGTCGGCTAGAGCGGCAAGGGATCGAAAAACAGATAGATCTCGGCGATCCTGCCTTGCCGCGCAACAATCACATCCGTGCCCGCATATTCCGGCGATGCGCCGGGAGCACCTGAGACCCATTGGACGCGACCCGCCCGATCATCAAGAATTTCGGGCGCCTTCAAGACCGTGTATCGGAAGCTCGGATGAGCGGCGCGGATCACCCCGGCTATACGTACGATCTCGTCGCGGCCGCGATAGACGCCGTTCGGTTCATAAAACACGGCGTCCTCCGTGAAAATCTCCTCCACGACTACCCGACGGCGGGCATCATCGCCCTCGCCGAACACCTCGTGAAGATTGCGGGTAAGCAAGGTGGCAATGTCATAGGACATGATGGTTCTCCAATATGAAAATGATGCGGGGTAGCGATCGGATCTAGGCCCGGCCGCCCGACGCGAACAGAACCTTGTTTTCGAAACTTTTCTTCATTGTCTTTTTCCTTGATTGCCGCCTATCCGTCCGTCGATGAAAAGCATGCCAGGAGAACGATGATGCAGATAGCCGGCATATATGATATCCATCGTTCTGAAGGAGGAACGATGATGCGAACCGACCTGAACGATTTCGCGTATTTTGCCGAAGTGGTGGCGCATGGCGGCTTTGCGGCGGCGGGTCGCGCGCTGCGCGAGCCGAAGTCAAAGCTCAGCCGCCGCGTCGCCGGTCTGGAAGCCCGCCTCGGCGTCCGCTTGATCGAGCGGTCAAGCCGGCGCTTCAGGGTAACCGATGTCGGCCAGAGCTTCTACAAACACTGCAAGGCCATGCTGGCGGAGGCCGAGCGCGCCGAAACTCTGGTGGCGGAAGCGCAATCAGAGCCGCACGGCGTCGTTCGCATGAGCTGCCCGACGGGACTTGTGGAAGCTATCTCGCCCCTCCTCATGCAGTTCCTGGACCGCTACCCTAAAGTTCGCCTTCAGCTCGTCGTCATCGATCGCCCCGTCGACCTCATCGAGGAGCGGATTGATGTTGCGCTGCGTGTTCGAACTTCGCTCGATAGCGATGCGTCGCTGACGATGCGGTCGCTGGGGGAGTCCGTTCGTATCCTTGTCACCAACCCGCAGCTTGCAAGCAAGATCGCCGATATCGACGATCTCAAGCATTTTCCAACGCTGGCGACCACGGAAGACCAAGGGGAGATCGACTGGTATCTGACGACAAACGACGGACGCACACACATTCTTCGGCATGCGCCGCGAATGGGCTGTGCCGATTTCTCCGCGGTTCGCTCTGCCGCAATGGCGGGACTGGGGGTCGCCCTGCTCCCGGATCATACATGTCGGCAGGCACTCGATAGCGGCTCGCTCGTTCGCGTCCTGCCGGCCTGGAGTGGAATGCGGGGGCTGGTGCATCTGGTATTCACCACCAGACGAGGCCTCCCACCCGCCGTGCGAAAATTCATCGATAGTCTTGCCGCCGGATTTCTTCGAGACGCCCTGACACATTAGGCGCGTTTCACATTATCCGGCACAGTCAGAACGAACAGCGATAGCCCTGCGGTTTCTCCACTTCACCTACGAACAACGAATGGCTTCGACGCCAATCTTCGTCCGGCAGCGGTCGTTTTCGCTTCATGTAATCTTGTCGCGATTTTCAATGTCATAGTGCGGCAGGCCGGTCTCGGTCGGCGGAGGAAAATTTGATTGGCCGAGACATTGGCGCAGTCGTCATTCCCGTCTGCGAGGTCATCCCCGCACGAGCATCATATGCGCGCCTTCTCGATATTGCTCCGCGCGGCGATGTCGCCTTTGGCCATCTCTGGAGTGTGCCAAGGTCGGCGAGACGAGACTCGTTCCCGACTGCAGGGATTTTAGCGTCCCGCATGATGCCAAGCCGATCTTCTACTTCAGGGCTGCCAATCTGAGAGATGCTTACGATCATTGCCGACTGAAGGGTCGCATCCATCTGCATTGCAGGCTTCAGATGTGCAGGGCATGGCCAAGCGCCTTCAACGCGGCCTCCTGCAGTCCTTCGCTGCGGGTCGGATGGGCGTGGATGGTGCCCGCGATGTCCTCTAGCCGTGCACCCATTTCGAGCGCCAGCGAAAAGGCACTAGAGAGCTCCGAGACGCCGGCGCCGACCGCCTGCAGGCCAAGCACCAGGTTGGTGTCCGCGCGCGCCACGGCACGGACGAAACCGTCTTCCGACTGCGTCGTCATCGCACGGCCGTTGGCAGCGAAGGGGAAGAGACCGACGCGGATTTCATAGCCCTGAGCGCGTGCCTCCTCGGGGGAAAGGCCTGCGGTGACGATCTCCGGGTCTGTGAAGCAGACAGCGGGGATCGCGCGCTTGTCCCAGGTGCGCTTGCGGCCGGCAACGATCTCCGCGACCATCTCGCCCTGCGCCATGGCGCGATGGGCGAGCATCGGTTCGCCCGTGACGTCGCCGATCGCATAGACGCCACGCATGGAAGTGCGGCAACGCTCATCGATACGGATGAAGCGGCCGGCGCGATCAAGATCGAGCTCTTCAAGACCCCACCCTTCGGTGCGCGGCTTACGGCCGACGGTGACGAGCACCTTGTCCGCGGCAATCCGCTCCTCCGCGCCGGCGGCAATCTCGATCAGCAGTGCCTCTCCGGAATAGCTCTTTGCCTTTGCGCCGGTCAGCACGCGCACGCCAAGCTCATTCAGGCGCTTGGCGACCGGCTTGACGAGTTCGGCATCATATTGCGGCAGGATTTGCGACATCGCCTCGACCACCGTGACCTGCGCGCCCATCTTGGCAAAGGCGGTGCCGAGTTCCAGGCCGATATAGCCACCGCCCACGACGGCAAGGGTGCTCGGGACACTCGTCAGCGACAGCGCTTCCGTGGATGAGAGGACCGCTCCGCCGAAGGGCAGCGGCGGCAGCTCCACCGGTTCGGAGCCAGTCGCGATCACCACCGTTTCGGCACGGACAATCTGGGTCCCGGTCTCGGTCTCGACCTCGACTGTCTTGCCGTCGCGGAACTTTGCCTGCCCATGCACGATCTTGACCTTGGCCTTGCGCAAGAGACCGAGCACGCCGCTGTTCAGCCGGCCGACGATGCCGTCCTTCCAGTGTATGGTCTGGGCGAGATCGAGCCTCGGCGCCTCGACCGTGATGCCGAGCGCGTTGGGGCTCGTCATATGGCTGACCTTCTCGAACTCCTCGGCAGCATGGATCAGCGCCTTGGATGGGATACAACCGACGTTCAGGCAGGTGCCGCCGGCCTTCGTCGCTTCGACGATGACGGTGTCGACGCCGAGCTGTCCGGCACGGATGGCGCAGATATACCCCCCGGGACCGGCGCCGATGACGAGGAGCTTGCAGACGATTTCTTTCATGTCATCAACCTTCGATGAAGATCAGTGCAGGAGTTTCGAGCAGCGCCTTGATCCGCTGCACAAAGACCGCCGCGTCCCAGCCATCGACGATCCGATGGTCGAAGCTCGACGACAGGTTCATGATTTTACGCGGGACGAATTGTGTGCCGTCCCAGACGGGCCGGGTCATGATCTTGTTGACGCCGACGATCGCCACTTCCGGATGGTTGATGATCGGTGTCGTGACGATGCCGCCGAGCGCGCCGAGCGAGGTGATGGTGATCGTGGAGCCGGAAAGCTCCTCGCGCGCGGCGGTGCCGTTGCGGGCCGCATCGGCAAGACGCGTCAGTTCGGCGGCGACGTCCCAGATCGAGCGGGCCTCCGCATGCCGGACGACGGGCACAGTCAGGCCCGACGGCGTCTGCGTGGCAATCCCGATATGGACGGCACCATAGCGGGTGACGACGCCGGCATCGTCGTCGAATGTTGCGTTGACGCCCGGCTGCTCGCCAATCGTCTTAACCAGCGCGCGCATCAGGAAGGGCAATATGGTCAGCTTCGGCTGATCGGATTTGCGGCCGGCATTCATCGTCGCGCGCAGATCCTCGAGGTCGGTGACATCGACCTCTTCGACATAGGTGATGTGCGGAATACGCGAACTCGCAAGACGCATCTTCTCAGCGATGCGGCGGCGCAGACCGGTCACCTTGATCTCTTCGATGGCAGTCTTGCGGGCGAGGCCCGCTGGTGCAACGGCGGCCGGCTGAGCGCCGCGCGCCATGAACTGGTCGAGGTCGTCATGAGTGATGCGACCGGCGGGGCCAGTGCCAATCACCTGACGCAGGTCGACGCCAGCCTCCTGGGCGCGCAAGCGCACAGCAGGGGAAGCAAGCGGTCGCTCCGCCGGCTCGCGAGCGGCAGGACGCTCGACCGATTTTTCCGGCTCGATGATCTTCTCTTCAGCGAACGGTCTGGCAGCGGGCGCCGAGGTTGTCTTGACTTCCACGGGCTTGTCGTTGGCTGGCTCTACCTTCACAGGCGGCTCGGTCGTGGTGGTTTGAGCCTCTTCAACTGCCCCCTCGCCGACGACCTCTATGCGCAGCAAAGGCGCCTTGACGGCGACCGTGTCTCCAACCTCGGCGCCGAGCCAAAGCACGACACCATCGACCGGAGAAGGAATTTCCACCGTCGCCTTGTCGGTCATGACGGCGGCGAGCACCATGTCTTCGCGGACCGGGTCGCCCGGCTTGACGTACCATTCGACCAGTTCAGCCTCGGCCACGCCTTCACCCACATCGGGCATCTTGATGACAAACTCGCCCATCCTCAGCCCTCCATCACTTCTTTCAGTGCCCGGCCAACGCGGGCGGGACCGGGGAAATAGTCCCACTCCTGCGCATGCGGATAAGGCGTATCCCAGCCGGTTACGCGCACGATCGGCGCTTCGAGACTATAGAAGCAATATTCCTGAACCAGCGAAGCGATTTCACCGCCGAAGCCGGAGGTGAGCGTCGCCTCATGCACGACGACACAGCGGCCGGTCTTCTTGACCGATTGGACGATGGTATCGAGGTCGAGCGGCAGGAGGCTGCGCAGGTCGATCACCTCGGCATCGATCCCTGTCTCCGCCGCCGCCGCCAGCGCCACATGCACCATCGTGCCATAGGCGATGACGGTGACGGCTCTGCCTGCCCGGCGGATTTCCGCCTTGCCGATCGGGATCGTGTAATGCCCCTCTGGAACCTCGCCGAGATCATGTTTCGACCAGGGCGTGACCGGCTTCTCGTGGTGGCCGTCGAAGGGGCCGTTGTAGAGCCGCTTGGGTTCGAGGAACATCACCGGGTCCGGGTCCTCGATCGCGGCGATCAGCAGGCCCTTGGCGTCATAGGGATTGGAAGGCACGATCACCTTCAGGCCGCAGACATGGGTAAACAGCGCTTCGGGGCTCTGGCTGTGCGTCTGGCCGCCGAAAATGCCGCCGCCGGTCGGCATGCGCACGACGATCGGGCAGGTGAAATCGCCGTTGGAACGGTAGCGGATACGTGCCGCTTCCTGGGTGATCTGGTCATAGGCCGGATACATATAATCGGCAAACTGGATTTCGACGCAGGGCTTCAAGCCATAGGCCGCCATCCCGATCGCGGTGCCCAGGATGCCGGATTCGTTGATCGGCGCATCGAAACAGCGGGTCTTGCCATATTTGGCCTGGAGCCCCTGCGTGGCGCGAAAGACGCCGCCGAAATAGCCTACGTCTTCACCGAAGACGACGACATTGTCGTCACGTCCCATCGAGACGTCCATGGCGCTGCGCACCGCCTCGATCATTGTCATTCTTGCCATGTCAGTATCCTGCCTTCTGTCGCTGGCGGCGGATATGGGCGGGCATTTCCGCATAGACGCCCTCGAAGATGTCCCGTACCGACGGCTTGCCGCCGGCATGGAGCGTGCCATGGCTTTCGGCCTGCTTCTGGGCCTCGATGACCTCGTCGAGGACCTCGGCTTCCGCCTGGGCGTGGCGTTCTTCAGACCAGACACCGCGCACGATCAGATGCTTCTTCAGCCGCAGCACAGGATCGCCGAGCGGCCAGGCCTCGGATTCGGTTTTCGGCCGATAGGCGCTCGGGTCATCCGAGGTGGAGTGTGCGCCGACGCGGTAGGTAACATATTCGATCAGCGTTGGGCCGAGGTTGCGCCGGGCACGCTCGGCCGCCCATTTGGCCACCGCATAGACAGCCAGGTAGTCGTTGCCATCGACACGCAGCGCCGGAATACCGAAGCCCAGACCACGGGCGGCAAAGGTGCCGGAGCCGCCACGGGCAATACCCTGGAAGGTCGAGATGGCCCACTGGTTGTTGACGATATTGAGGATGACAGGCGCCTTGTAGGTGGAGGCGAAGACCAGAGCGGAATGGAAGTCGGATTCGGCGGTCGAGCCGTCGCCGATCCATGCGGCCGCGATCTTCGTATCGTTCTTGATGGCCGACGCCATGGCCCAGCCGACGGCCTGCACATATTGGGTCGCAAGGTTGCCGGAGATGGTGAAGAAGCCATGCGCCTTCGACGAATACATGATCGGCAGCTGCCGGCCGCGCAGAGGATCGGCCTCGTTCGAGTAGATCTGGTTCATCATCTCGACCATCGGGTAATCGTCGGCGATCAGGAGCCCCGCCTGCCGGTAGGTCGGGAAGTTCATATCCCCCTTGTTCAGTGCCTTGCGGAAGGCGGAGCTGACCGCCTCTTCACCGAGATGCTGCATGTAGAAGGAGGTCTTTCCCTGACGCTGCGCCATCAGCATGCGGGCGTCGAAGGCCCTGAGCTTCATCATGTTGCGCAGGCCCGTCAGCAGTTCCTCGTCCGAGAGCAGCCCAGCCCAGGGGCCGACCGCCTCGCCGTCGCGGTTGAGCACACGGATGATGGAATAGGCGAGATCGCGGATCTCCTCCGGCGCCACGTCGACCGCCGGCTTCGGCACGGAGCCGGCCTTTGCGATCTTGACGTTGGAGAAATCCGGCTGGCCGCCGGGCCGGACCGCCGGCTCGGGGACGTGCAGGCTCAGATTTGGAACCTCATTCATGTCCTGTGATACCTCCCTTGCCGGTCACCCCACCGTCGCTCCCCACGGTGGGCATGGCCGCAAATACCCTACAGATTGCGTGCGATAACGATGCGCTGAACGTCGCTCGTTCCCTCATAGATCTGGCAGATGCGGACGTCGCGGTAGATGCGCTCGACCGGATAGTCCGCCATATATCCGTAGCCGCCATGGATCTGGATCGCATCGGAGCAGACCTTTTCGGCCATTTCCGAGGCAAACAGCTTGGCCATCGACGCTTCGGTCAGGCAGGGCTGCCCTTCCTCCTTCAACTGGGCCGCATGCAGCACCATCTGGCGCGCCACCTCGATCTGCGTCGCCATGTCGGCAAGCCGGAAGGCCACCGCCTGATGATCGATGATCGGTGAGCCGAAGGCCGTACGTTCACGGGCATAATCGCGCGCCGCCTCGAAAGCCGCACGCGCCATGCCGACGGACTGCGACGCAATGCCGATGCGCCCGCCTTCAAGGTTCGACAGGGCAATCCTGTAGCCGTCACCTTCCTCGCCAAGGCGATTGTCGGCAGACACGCGCATATCGGTAAAGGCGATCTGACATGTGTCCGACGAGTGCAGGCCAAGCTTGTGCTCGACGCGCACGACCTCGTAACCGGGTGTGTCGGTCGGCACGATGAAGGCGGAAATACCCCTCTTGCCCGCATCCGGGTCGGTGACGGCGAAGACGATGATGACATTGCCGTTCTTGCCCGAAGTAATGAACTGCTTGGCGCCATCGATGACATAGTGATCGCCGTCGCGGCGGGCGCGGGTCTTAAGGTTCGAGGCGTCGGAGCCGGCCTGCGGCTCGGTGAGGGCAAAGCCGCCGATCCACTCGCCACTTGCAAGTTTCGGCAGGAAACGCTGCTTTTGTTCCTCCGTGCCGTATTTCAGGATCGGCACGCAGCCGACGGAACTGTGCACGCTCATGATGGTCGAGCAAGGACCGTCACCGGCGGCGATCTCCTCCAGCGCCACCGCATAGGCGACCACGCCTGTCTCCGAGCCGCCATAGGCTTCGGGCACCAGCATGCCGAGGAAGCCGAGTTCGCCCATTTCCTTCAGTTCTTCGCGAGGGAACCGGCTTTTCTCGTCGCGCTCGGCAGCACCCGGGGCCAGACGTTCACGGGCAAAATCACGCGCCATGTCGCGGATCTGGATCTGGTCTTCACTAAGGATCATAGTCCGGTCTCCTCCTCGAAACCGTTCAATTCAGTTCGACGGCCATCGCGGTTGCCTCGCCGCCGCCGATACAGAGGGTCGCCATGCCGCGTTTCATGCCATAGCGCTCGAGCGCTGCAAGCAGCGTGACAAGCACGCGGGCGCCGGATGCACCGATCGGATGGCCGAGCGCGCAGGCGCCGCCATGAACATTGACCTTGTCATGCGGCAAGTCGAGGTCGCGCATGGCCGCCATGGCGACGACTGCGAAGGCCTCATTGATCTCGAACAGGTCGACATCCCAGAGGTTCCAGCCAGTGCGCTCACCAAGCTTGCGCAGCGCGCCGATCGGCGCCGTCGCAAAGAGATTGGGCGCCTGCGAATGCGTGGCATGGCCGACGATCGTGGCGAGCGGCGCGATCCCCTCGCGCTCGGCCTGGGACCGACGCATCAGCACCAAAGCAGCTGCACCATCGGATATGGACGATGCGTTCGCCGCCGTCACCGTGCCGTTTTCGCGAAAGGCAGGCTTCAGCGTCGGGATCTTCTCGAGCTTCGCCTTGCCGGGCTGCTCGTCACGGCTGACGACCAGCTCGGACCGCCCCGCCTTGACCGTGACGGGCACGATCTCGGCGTCGAATGCGCCCTCTTCGATCGCATTGCGGGCGCGGGTCAAAGATGTGACGGCGTAGTCGTCCTGCGCGGGGCGAGTGAACTGGTAGGCTTCGGCGCAGTCTTCCGCGAAGGTGCCCATGAGGCGCCCCTTGTCATAGGCATCTTCCAGCCCATCCAGGAACATATGGTCGATGACGCGGCCGTGTCCGAGCCGGTAGCCGCCGCGGGCCCGATCGAGCAGGTAAGGCGCATTCGTCATGCTCTCCATCCCCCCGGCGACGGCGATCGATGCGCTGCCGGCACTGATGAGATCATGCGCCAACATGACCGCCTTCATCCCTGAACCGCACATCTTGTTGACGGTGGTGGCTCCCGTGGCAAATGGCAGACCAGCCGCGATCGCGGCTTGCCTAGCCGGCGCCTGGCCCTGGCCGGCCGGAAGAACGCAACCGAAGATTGTTTCCTCTACGGCGTCGGGGCGGATACCGCTGCGGTCGAGTGCGGCGCGGATGGCAGCCGCGCCGAGCTCCGCTGCGGTGGAATCTTTTAGGTCGCCCTGGAAGCCGCCAATCGGCGTACGGGCCGAGCCAACGATGACGATCGGATCCTGTAGCGTCATATCAAAACCTCCCGTAATGAGCCTGTCTCAGAGCATGATGCCGAAAAGTGTGAGCGGCTTTCGGACGACATCATGCTCTCCTTCTTTGGTGTTAGAGCGGATTCAGATTTTACGTCGAACGGACCTAAAATCATCCGGCTCTAGTGCGGCGCCATGCGCAGTGCGCCGTCGAGGCGGATGACTTCGCCATTCAGCATGACGTTCTCACAGATGTGGCGTACCAATGCAGCGAATTCCACCGGCCTTCCCAGACGCGTCGGAAAGGGTACGCTCTTGCCGAGCGATTCCCGCACCTCTTGCGGCATGCCCGCCATCATCGG
Organism: Rhizobium freirei PRF 81; assembly: GCF_000359745.1. GTDB lineage: Bacteria > Pseudomonadota > Alphaproteobacteria > Rhizobiales > Rhizobiaceae > Rhizobium > Rhizobium freirei. Next base: position 545,017 of record NZ_AQHN01000084.1, on the reverse strand, counting down.
CGTTTCGAAGATACCTGGCGCCACCGTGACGACCCGAATGCCGCTGCGGGCCAATTCGCGGGCGATCGGCAACGTCATGGCGGCGACGCCACCCTTGGAGGCTGCATAGGCTGCCTGGCCCACCTGCCCGTCGAAGGCGGCGATCGAGGCCGTATTCACGATGAGGCCGCGCTCGCCCTCCTCATCAGGCTCATTTTTGGCGATTGCCGCTGCGGCGAGCCGGATCATATTGAACGTGCCGATGAGATTGATGCCAATCGTGCGGGCAAAACTGTCGAGCCGGTGCGGACCATTGCGGCCGATCACCTTTTCGCCTGGAGCGACGCCGGCGCAATTCACCAGCCCATGAAGATGGCCGAAGCGTTCCACCGCCAAATCGACCGCGGCCTGTGCGTCCCTCTCCTCGGTGACATCGGTCCTGATAAAGGCTGCGCTGGCTCCAAGTTCTGCGACAATGCCGACGCCTGTGTCCGCATTGACGTCGGCGATCACCACGTTCGCGCCCTCGCCGGCGAGCATCCGCGCGACCGCTGCACCAAGGCCCGAACCGCCACCAGTGATGACGAAACTCTTCCCACGGATCAACATGGTCGCTCTCCTCCAGCGCCTTCGATTTCAATAGGGCGACTTCAAAGCGTCGAGCGGTCGCCCGCCGTGTCCCATCCTCCCGGCAGGGCGCGATTTGCTCGGCGCCTTGCCCTACTGTATCTCCGTGCAATATTGCATACGATGACAGAAGCGTCTCAAACTATCGGCCAGTTTTACCATATTTCACAGGGCATGACGATGACGGAAGCCGCACGGCGGATGATATCACCCTTCTTCGTGAAAGAGGCGCTCGATTGCGTTCGTCGGCAGGGAAAATCGCCCGAACGAGTGCTGACCTCGCTCGGCCTGTCCACCCGGATGGACGCGCCGATCTCCGCGGAAAGCTATGGCGCGCTATGGCTCGCGATCGCGGCCGAGATGGACGACGAATTCTTCGGTATGGGCGGGAGACCGATGCGGCGCGGCAGCTTCACGCTGCTCTGCCACTGCGTGTTGCATGCCAAGACCCTCGACCAGGCACTACGGCGTGCGCTTCGATTTTTGAACATCGTTCTGGAAGATCCGCAAGGGCATCTCGAAATCGCCGACGGGCTGGCGCAGATCGTGCTGACGGATTCGGCAGGCCCGCGCTCCGCCTTTGCCTATCGAACCTACTGGATCCTGCTGCACGGCATCACATGCTGGCTCATCGGGCGCCGCGTTCCCCTGCGAATGGTCGATTTCCGCTGTGCTGAGCCTGATCATGGAGCAGACTACCGGCTTTTCTTCGGCGCACCCGTGCGCTTCTCGCAGCCGGTCAGCGGGCTTGCATTCGATGCCTCCGTGCTGAAACTGCCGGTGACGCGCAGCGAACAAGCTTTGAAGCAGTTTCTGCGCAATGCTCCCGCCAACATCCTCGTACGCTATCGCTATGATGCCGGCCTAGCCGCAAGCGTTCGCGAGCGCCTGCGGCAACTGCCGCCCGCGTCGTGGAAAGCATTCGATGATTTGGCGGCGCAGATGCGCATGTCTCCCTCGACGTTGCGGCATCGCCTGCATGCCGAGGGCCAGAATTACGCCGCCATCAGAGACGAAATCCGCCGTGATCTTGCAATCGAAATGCTGCAAACGACCGGATTCAGCGTTGGAGAGATCGCCACACGCCTTGGCTTCTCCGAACCCAGCGCCTTCCATCGGGCATTTCGGAAGTGGACCGCGAGAAGCCCGGCGGCGTTTCGAAAAGAGACGGCGGCACGAAGACGGTAAGTTCTGCACGCTGGCCGATGCGGATCAGCCATGCGCAACCACGGTTACGAGGCTTCCCCTCAGCGCCGCGTCATCAGCCATCGTAACGAAGTTTGCGGCGGTCGCCTGATGAGCCGGCAGTTTCGCGACGAAAGTTCAAGATCCGCTCTGTCTCGGAGGTTTGGGGAAACAGCTTTTGTTTCACCCCCTCTCCGCCTCGTTCACACCTTGCTTCCAGCACGAGCCCAAACTCTGTTCCAGCTTCGCCCCTTGCGTTTCGATTGCTTCCATGTTTTATTCGTTCCGTGAACGAACTAATTAAATGTTGAACCGGGAGACACACTATGGCGAGGACTTCCCACGAGCGTTTTGACGCGCTTTGCGCGCTCAGGCCGGGACCGGCTCCGCTTTGGCCTCGCGCCATTTCATAGTTTCACGGGCACAAGGCTCGCAACGAGCAGCCAAAATAGAAAATTCCAGCCGTTTCTGCCGCGCAGTCCGGCAAGATCGCGAGACACAGAAGATACAATGAGCGAATTCATCAAGATCGCCCGACAGTTTTCTCAGCGCGCCGTGATGGAGACCATCATTCAATGTGGCCCTATTTCGCGTGCATCCATTTCCAAGCAAACGGGCCTGTCCAAGCAGACCGTCTCCGACGTGATGCGCGATCTCGAATCGGACGGCTGGGTGCGGGAAACCGGACGAACCAGCGGGCATGTCGGCCGCACCGCCGTCAATTACGAACTGGTGCCCGATGCAGCCTATATCGTTTCCGTGGACTTGGGAGGCACCAAGGTTCGGGTCGCCATTTCCAACCTCGCCTGCCAGATTTCTGCCGAAGAAGTGGCACCGACGGAGACCGCCAGCGGGCAGGCGATCGTGGATCAGATCGCTGCACTTTGCTGGAAGGCAGTGGAGCGCAAGGGCATCGCGCGTGACAGGATCCGGCTCGCGGTGGTCGGTGTTCCCGGCGCGCCGGACAATGCCACCGGACGGGTTATGCTCGCCCCGAATATTCCCGACTTCGACAGGATGGATGTTGCCGGAGCGCTTGAAAAAGCTCTGGGATTCGGCGTCATCCTTGAAAACGACGTGAACCTCGCGGTTGTCGGGGAAAGCTGGCTCGGCAACGGACAGGGCATAGACAATCTCGCTTACATCGCGGTGGGGACCGGTATCGGCAGCGGATTGATGGTCGGCGGAAATCTGGTTCACGGCGCGGCACACGCAGCGGGCGAACTGGGCTTCCTGCCGTTCGGTGCCGACCCGTTCGATCCGGAATCACTCCGCTCAGGCGCCTTCGAGCGTGTCGTAGCTTCGGTCGGCATCAAGGCCGCCTATCGCAATCTTACCGGCGATGAGGTGAATGTGCCGGTCATCTTCGAGCGCGCCGCCGCAGGCGATCCTTCGGCTGGACAGGTTCTGGACGAGGTCGCCAAATACCTTGCGCGTGGCGTTGGCGCGATTGCCGCGATCGCCAATCCGCAAAAAGTCATTATCGGCGGGTCGATCGGCCTCAGACCGGAACTGGTCGAGCGGATCACGCGGTTTCTGCCGATGTGCTTTCCCTATCCCGTCGACATCGGCGTGAGTTCGCTCGGTGCTTGGGCGGCCATTATCGGCGGGACGGCGATCGGCCTCGAACATCTTCACAACGCGCTCTTCGGCGCAGATACGCCGGCACATCATCTGACATTGCCGCCTGCCGAAACCGTGAACTTCAGGGAGGCCATCAATGGCGCATTCTGACAACCTTTCAAGGCGCCTGCTAGGCGCCCTCGACCGCGACGATGCGATCAACCTTTTGCGGGCAGCAATCGGACGTGAGAGCATCACCGGCAATGAGGCGAATTTCGTCGCCCTGCTCGAAGATGAAATGCGGGCACGGAAGATCGACGCTGTCCACCGTGCAGATTTCCTGCCGGGAAGGCCGAACATCCACGGCGAGCGAAAGGGTGGCGGCGGCGGCAAGCGGCTGTTGTTTATCGGCCATACCGATACGGTTCACGTCAATGGCTGGCGCGACTACTGGAGCGGAACGGAGCGTGAGGATCCGTTCGGCGCCCCGATCATCGACGGAAGCATATGGGGCCGGGGCGCGGGCGACCTGAAGGCCGGCATCTGCAGCGCGCTGGCCGCACTCTCTCTTCTCGACCGCGCGGGCATTCGCCTCAAGGGCGACGTCGCCTTCGCCTTCGTCGGCGACGAAGAGAGCGGCGAGCCGGGCACCGGCATATCCGCCGGCGTCAAGGCTTACGTTGCCGAAATCGAGGCCGGCGCAGTCGCACGGCCGGATTTCACCGTCTATGTCGAGCCGACGCAGCTCGCGATCTTCACGGCGCAGATCGGCTTTTTGATTGCCGATATCGCGATCACGGGCAAATCCGCCTATTTCGGCGTTCCGGAGCTCGGCAAGGATGCGCTCAAGGCAAGCCATGCCGTCATGTCTGCCTTGTGGCGCCATTCCGACGAGCTCTCCGCCCGCGCCGAGCATGACCTCGTCGGCAAAGGGTTTCTGCTGATCACCGGGTTAACCGGCGGCGGTTTCATCGCGGTGCCTGAGGAATGCAAGCTGTCGCTGATCCGCAAACTGCTGCCGGGTGAGCCGCTCGATGCTGCAGCACAGGAAATGGAAGCGGTCATCCGCGACGCGATCGCGGATCCGGAAATCCGAGTGGACATCAGCTATCCCGCCGGGCGCGATCATCCGCTCGGCGGCTCGGCTGCGGAAATCGACAGAAACCTTTCGGACGTCGCGCTACTTGCCCAATCAGTCTCTGACGCCATGTCCGGGCGCGGCGAAATCAAAGGCGCACCGTTCTGGTCGGAATCACCCTTCTTCGTGAACCGTCTCGGCATTCCAGCCGTCTACTGCGCGCCGGGAAATATCAGCAACTGCCACACATTCCAGGAGCACGTCGAAATCGAGGAATACCTCGCTGGCGTGATGGCATTCGCCACCTTCATGGCTCGCTACTGCGGCACGGAAAATTGAACATCTGTCTTAATAACCAACAGGGGAACACGACAATGCTTATGAAGAAACTAACCGCCTCGGCACTGATATTCAGCGCGCTTTTCTGGTCTGCCGGCGCCCATGCGCAGACGGTCGGACCGTCTGGCGAAGCCGCCACGCCGAGCGCGACAATTACCCTTTCGGACGCCGATCTTGCCGCCTTGAAAGGCAAGAACTACAAGGCGGCGCTCTTGTGGCATACCTCCTCCGATTTCACCAATGCCGTCTCGGCAGGAGCCAAAGACGAGTTCGCCAAGGCAGGCATTCAAATTGTCGTTCAGACGGATGCGGGCTTCGATGCAGCCAAGCAGCGCAGCGACATCGAAACGGCGCTCGCAGCCAAGCCGAATGTCATTCTTGCCCTGCCCCTCGATCCGACGACCTCGGCCGAGGCCTTCCGCCAGGCGGTGACCGATGGATCGAAGCTCGTCTTCCTTTCCAATCTGCCGACCGGCTACAAGCAAGGCACGGATTATGCCGCGATCGTCACCGACGATCTCTTCCAGATGGGCAAGCAGGCAGCCGACGCGCTTGCGAAGGCAATCGGCGGCAAGGGAAAAGTGGGATATATCTTCCACGATGCCTCCTATTACGTCACGAACCAGCGTGATCGGGCATTCAAGACGACGATCGAGAAGGACTATCCCAACATCAAGATCGTTGCCGAGCAGGGCATTTCCGATCCGGCTCGCGCCGAGGAGCTGGCCAATGCCATGCTTCTCAAGAACCCCGATCTCGACGGCATTTACGTGACCTGGGCAGAACCCGCCGACGGCGTTCTCGCCGCCCTGCGGGCCGCGGGCAACAAGACCACAAAGGTCGTCACGCTCGATCTCGCCGAACCGGTAGCACTTGACATGGTCAAGGGCGGCAACGTCACCGCCCTGGTCGCCGACAAGGCCTATGAGCTTGGCCGCGCGATGGCGGCTGCCGGCATGAAGTCTCTTCTCGGCGAGAAGATCGCGCCTTTCGTCGTCGCCCCGGCGCTGACCGTCACCAAGGCAAACGTCTCCCAAGGCTGGAAGGATTCCTTGAACCGCGATGCCCCGCAATCGGTGCTCGACGCGGCGAAGTAAGCCTTCATCGAGGGTGGCGGTTGCAGGGCCGCCACCTTCTTTAAAAAGAATTCCAGGGAGTAGGGAATGATGTACAACAAAGCCGCCCTTGCCTTGCTGGCAAGCCTGATGGCCAGCCATGCCTTCGCCGCGGAAGGAGCAACGACCGGACCACATGGCGAAAGCCCCACGCCGGCTAGTACGGTCGCGTTGACCGCCGATGAGGAGCAGAAAATCCGGGCCGGACGCTATACCGCTGCTCTCGTCTGGCATGAGATGAGCGAATATACCAATGCGGTCAATTCCGGCGCGCTGGACGAGTTCAAACGCCTCGGCATCGAGGTCGTCGCCCAGACGAATGCGGGTTTCGACGCTGCACGGCAGAAATCGGACGTCGAAACCGTCCTCGCCAAGAAACCGTCCATCATCGTATCTTTGCCCGTCGACCCGGCAAGCGCTGCCCCGATCTATGATCCCGCTCTCAAGGCAGGCACCAAGCTGGCCTTCATCGACAATTCGCCAGCCGGATATGAACACGGCAAGGACTATGTGACGATCGTTTCCGACGATCTCTTTCAGATGGGCAACAAGGCGGCCGTCGCCATGGCGGCGGCGCTCGAAGGAAAAGGCAAGATCGGCTATATTTTCCATGATGCGGACTTTTACGTCACCAACCAGCGCGACCGCGCGTTCAAGACGACGATCGAACACCAATATCCGGATATGAAGATCGTCGCCGAGGCCGGTATGGCCGATCCGGCACGCAGCGAGGAAATCGCGCAGGCGATGGTGGTCCAGCATCCCGACCTCGACGGCATCTATGTTACCTGGGCTGAGCCGGCGCTGAGCGTCCTGACAGCCCTGCGCGCCGCCGGCAACACGCATGCAAAGATCGTCACGCTCGATCTCAACGAACCCGCCGCGCTGGACATGGTCAAGGGTGGCAACGTCACGGCCCTGGTTGCAGACGAAGCCTACTCGATCGGCGCCACTGCCGCGCGTTCCGCCGCGGGATCGCTGATCGGCAAGACATCGCCGCCGTTCCTCGTTGTCGATTCCCTCGCCGTGACCCGTAAGAGCGTGAAGGACGGATGGCGGAAATCGCTCAACAGGGACGTGCCGCCATCCGTCGCAGCGGCCGTGCAATAAAGAACGCATAAACGAAGGGGAACATCATGTCCCAAGCAAATTCCTTGCCCACGCCCACGAAGGCACGGCCAAGACGTCTCGCCAATCTCAAGAACTATGTTGTCTATCTCGGCTTCCTCGCGATCTTCCTGTTCTTTGCGATCGTGCTCAAGGACAGCGGGTTTCTGACTGCCCGAAATCTCTCCAATATCGTCCTGCAGACGGCGCCGGCAACGATCATGGCAATCGGACTGGTGTTCGTGATGTCGGCCGGGGAGATCGACCTGTCGATCGGCTCAACGGTCGCCGTCTCTGCATTGGCGGCGGCCGTCGCGCTCGCCGCTTACGGGCCAATTGCCGGCATCGCGGCGGGACTTGGCGCCGGCTTGTTCATCGGACTGATCAACGGCGTACTCGTCGCCTATGTCAGACTGCCCTCCTTTCTTGTGACACTGGCAACCTTGGGGCTCTTTGCGGGCGTCTCCCGCTCCATGACCAACCTGCGCAGTATTCCCGTGACCGACGAGTTCTTTACGGGCTTCTTCGGATCGGGTGCCCTCTTCGGAATTCCCTCGCTGATCTGGTGGACGGTGATCGGCGTCGCCGTTGGCCATATCATCTACAGAGAAACCCGGTTCGGCGCGCATGTTCTGGCGCTTGGCGACAATGCCCGTGCCGCAAGTGTCTCCGGGATCAGCGTCCCAAAGATGCGCCTTGCCGTCTTGATGATCTCCGGCACGCTCGCCGGCCTTGCGGGGCTGCTCTATGCGGGCAGGCTCCAGGCTGCGAAATACACGCTTGGCGAAACCGACCTCATGACCGTCATTGCGGCGGTCATCGTCGGCGGCACGCTGCTGAACGGCGGAAAGGGTTCCATCGTCGGCGCCCTGGTCGGCTCCCTCATGATGGGGATGCTCAACAACGGGCTCATTCTGATGGGGCTATCCGTTTCCGACCAGATGATCGTGCGCGGCTTCATCATCCTTGCCGCCGTTGCCGTGTCACTCCGCGAAAAAGCTCGATAAGGACACTGACCATGTTTCTCGAAAGTCTACGCAAACGTAATCCGGCCTTCATCGAGGCTACGCAAAATCTACACCAGCGCGGCAACATCCCGGCCGATGCCTATGTGATCGACCTCGATACTCTCGAGCAGAATGCCCGCATCCTCAAGGATGAGGCCACCAGGCTTGACCTGAAGATATTCGCCATGACGAAGCAGTTCGGCCGGTCGAGCTCGGCCTGCCAGGCAATCATGCGCGGCGGCATCGACCGCTCGGTCGCCGTCGACATGGCCTGCGCCCGCGCGACACATAAGGCCGGCATGAGAATTGGGCATCTCGGGCATCTTCAGCAGGTCGCTCGCCATGAGGCAAGCGCCGCCGCAAGGGTGCTGAAACCCGACTACTGGACTGTCTTCAACGAGGTGAAGGCGATGGAAGCGGCGGCGGGTGCCGCAGCCGCCGGTCGAACCCAGGATCTGCTGGCGCGCATCCACGCCGAGGGCGACACCTTCTATCGTGGCCATGAAGGCGGCTTTGACGCGGACCAGGTGGCAGAGGTCGCAGACATGCTCGATGGTCTCGAAGGTGGCCGCTTTGCCGGCATCACCACCTTCCCTGCCCTTCTCTACGATCATGCAAGCCGCAAGGTATTGCCGACCCAGAATCTCACGACGCTTTCGAAGGCGGCCGAAGCGCTCGCCAAGGCCGGCAGGCGCGGCATTGAAATCAACGCCCCGGGCACAACGTCGAGCGTCATGCTTTCCGCCCTTGCCGAGGCTGGCGCCACGCAGGTCGAGCCTGGCAATGGCCTGCACGGCACCACGGCGCTGCATGCCGTCGAGGACGTGCCGGAATCGCCGGCGGTACTTTACGTGACCGAGGTCTCGCACCTGTCCGGCGGTAAGGCTTATTGTCTGGGCGGCGGCTTCTACATCGACCCGATCTTCCCGGACTACGACGTCAAGGCAATCGTCTCCAGCGAACCGACGGCGGCCACAAGTGCGTTGCGCAGCGTCGAGGTGCCTCCGCCTTCGATGATCGACTACTACGCCATGATCGATGCCAGCGGCCCCGGTGCACCGAAACCCGGCGACACCGCCATTTTCGGCTTCCGTGGGCAGGCTTTCGTGACCAGAGCCTATGTGGTCGGCGTCTCGGGGATTTCGAGAGGAGAGCCTCGCGTCGAAACAATCGAATACACCAACGGCGAGCCTGCGGCCTGGCCGCTTTAGGAGAGATCCCATGTCGAACAATGCTCCGAACGATGGCTTTCAGCCCGTTCTCGAATTGAAGGACATCCATAAGAGTTTCGATGCCATCGTTGCGATCGAGAATTTCTCTCTCGATGTGCATCCGGGTGAAATCGTCGCGCTCGTGGGCGACAACGGCGCGGGAAAATCAACGCTGATCAAGATCATTTCGGGGGTCTATACACCGACCTCCGGATCGATCCTGATCGATGGTCAGCCGGTGGTCATGTCAAATGCCACGATGGCCCGCAGCCACGGTATCGAGGTCGTCTATCAGGATCTCGCCCTGGCCGACCAGCAGACCGTTTACATGAACATGTTCCTCGGCCGCGAACCGACAAAATCATTTGGCCTGCTCGACCGCAAGAAGATGATTGCCGAGACCGAGGCGCTGGTAAAGGAACTCGACGTTCGCATCCCCTCCGCGCATGCGACGATCCGCGATCTCTCGGGGGGTCAAAGGCAGGGCGTTGCTATCGCCCGCGCAACCCACTGGGCGAGCAAGCTCGTCCTGCTGGATGAGCCGACCGCAGCACTCGGGGTTGCCGAAACCGCCAAGGTCGAGGAGATCGTCGAATCGCTGAAGAAGCGCAATATCGGCATTTTGATCATCAGCCACAGCCTCGATCAGGTCTTCAAACTGTCCGACCGCATCTGCGTCTTGCGTCGCGGCAAGCAGATCGGTGTCCGGAAAACCTCTGAAACTGATAAGAACGAGATCATCGCCATGATTACGGGTCTGCACTGACGGGACTGAAGGAGGGAGGAAATTACGCAAGCGCCGTACTTGGAACTGAGGCCAAGCGGGGACAGTTGGATTTAAGGCGAGGTTTATCGGGCCTGAGCAATCGAGCATTCGGTATGCGTCAAGGGCGGGCTGCAGCGTTTGGGCATCCAGCGCAGATCATGTGGCTGTAAAACGACCACGGGAGCGCTCGGCACGTGCTGCCCCGCGCGCGCCTTAGTCGGCTTGCGCCGAGCGATCCGTCCAGAATCACGCTTTGTCTCCCGGCATGATATCCATGGGGATGGGGCAGACATAGGGTTTGCCCTCCGTCTTCTCCAGCCATTCCGCTTTTGCCCGAGCCACGAGCGACGGTGATATCATCAGCGAGAGCCCAGTTGTCGCAAGCGCCTTTGCGGCATGCGCCATAGCCTTGTGAGCGACGGCACTTTTTCCCTGGGCCACGACCTGCCAGGTATGAGGGTTCGTGCCGATTGCCCAAGCCGGCGTCCAGCATTGCGCCGTCGGCGTCACCCAGCTGACATCGCCGACATCGGTCGACCCGGCGCGGAAATGCGACTGGCCCTCGAACTCGCGCAAGCCGAGATGCAGCGGCGTCGATCCGTCGACCTTCGCATTGGAAAAGACATCGCCCTTGATCTGGTAAAGCCGGATGCTGCTCTTGATCGCCTCGTCCGTAAAGGTTTGCTGGATCGACCGGGCGAAGGTTAGATCCACCTCGTCGAAAGCGACCGGCCCGAGTGCCGTCATGTTCTCATGCATGGCGGTTTCGAGCGTGATGTTGGGCAAAAGATTGGTCGAAGCCGTGTCGAAGACGATCTCTACATCGGTTTCCGTCATCATGGCGGCGCCGCGCGCGACTTTCTCGACGCGTTTGGCAAGATCGAGAGCCTGCGGCATTTCCGGCGCGCGGATCAGATAGAGCACCTCGGCCTTTGCCTGGACAACATTCGCAGCCTTGCCGCCCGTGTCGGTGATCGCATAATGCACGCGGCAGTCTTGCGGCATGTGCTCGCGCAGGAAGTTGACGCCGACATTCATCAGTTCCACAGCGTCCAGCGCCGACCGGCCGAGATGGGCAGCATTCGATGCATGCGCAGCAACGCCCTTGAAGCGATAGTAATATTCGATGACCGCGAGATTATTGGTCGAGCGGACGCCGTTGAAAGGCGCGGGATGCCAGGTCAGAGCGGCATCGACATCGTCGAACAGACCTGCGCGAACCATGAAGGTCTTGCCCGAACCGCCCTCTTCGCCCGGGCAGCCGTAATAGCGGACGGTGCCCGGAAGGGTGTTTGCCTTCATATGGCGGGCAAGCGCAATCGCCGCCATCAGCGAACCGACGCCGAGCAGATTGTGGCCGCAGCCATGCCCGGTCGCCCCCTCAATTACGGCTTCGTGCGCGGCAAGGTTCGCGACTTGGCTCATGCCGGCCAGTGCGTCGAATTCCCCCAGAAAAGCGATGACGGGCTTGCCGGCACCGAAATCGCCGATAAAGGCCGTCTCCATGCCCGCCACGCCGCGCCGCAGCGAAAAGCCGTTATCTTCGAGCGTGCTCGCAAGGAGTTCGGACGAACGTGTCTCCTCGAATTTCAGCTCGGCGAAATCCCAGATGCGGTCGCTCAGCTTGGTAAAATCCGGCTTCATCGCTTCGATCGCTGCCGCAATCGATTGTACGGCCTCTCGGTTCATCGCTCGTCCTCATATCGTGTTAACGCCGTCTAAGGGCGCGGAAAGCCGCTCGCCGCGAAGGCGCTGGCTTCTTCTAAAAAAATGAACTGCCCGCGCCTCGATCCGCATCGGCGCGGGCAAGCAACTCAGTCGACCGACACTTCCCAGAGGCGGGCGTTCGACTGCCAGACCGGCTGCCCTTTCAGCTTCTTGGTCGCGCCCCAGACATCGACCATGTCGTAGAGGAAGATGCCCGGCATATCCTTCAGCATGAGATCGTGGAACTCATCGAAGATCTTCTGTCGCTTGCTCTGATCGGCCTCGACATAAGCAGCCTTCATCAGCTCGACGGCCTTCGGGTCATCCCACATCAGCGAGGCGTTCTTGTCCTTGTCACCGACATAGAAGGAATACATCAGCGCCGGATCGAGACGCGGTGCGACCGACTGCGAAATGATCTGGTAATTGCCGGAACGGCGGCGATCGACCTGGGTCGCATAGTCAAGCACCTCGATCTGCACGTTGAGGCCGATCTGCTGCAGCATGGCCTGCGCCATCACGGCAACCGGAAAGCTCGGCACATTGCCGCGTTTGTTGGCGATGATCGAGATCGGCTCGCCCTTGTAGCCTGCGGCAGCAAGTTCCTTCTTAGCCGCCTCCAGATCATAGGGCAGACGCTTCTTCTGGGTCGCGTCGAAATAAACGGAATCCTGCGACACCATCGATCCATTGGCCTCGCCGGTTCCATTGGACGCGGCACCGACGAGTTCATCGAGATCGAGCGCCATCGCCATGGCACGGCGCACGCCGGGCTTGCCCAGCAGCTTGTCGCGCGTCTGGATATAGAACAGGTTCTTGCCGTTGTTGCGCGCCACGATGAGCTGCATCTTCGGGTTCGATTTGATTTCCGGGATGAGATCGGGCGAAAGTTCGGCCGTGTCGAGCACCCCCGATTCCAGGCCGGCCTTTACGGTCGAAGGATCGGGAATGACCATGAACTTGATGCCGTCGGCAAGCGGCCGCTTGGAGCCGACCATGCCGTCCGGCTTGCCGTCATTTGCCGGCGAGAGGTAATCGGCGAACTTCTTCAGGTGAATATATTCGCCCTTCTTCCATTCGTCCCACATGAAGGGACCGGTGCCGATCGGCTTGATAAGGCTGCCGTCTGCGGCGATGGAATCGGGCGAGATCATCCCGGTATAGCCGCATTCCGGACGCGACATCAGGCCGAGGAAAACGGCTGATGGCTTTTCAAGCTTGATTTCGACCGTCGATGCATCGACTGCCTTGACGCCAGTTACATGCGCAGCACCGCCGGCTGCGAAATCGGACAAGCAAGTCCATTTCGTCTCAGGCTTCAGGTAACGCGTCCAGTTCCATACCACATCGTCTGCCGTCAGCAGCTTGCCATTGTGGAATTTGACATCGGTCCGGAGCTTGAACGTGTAGGTCAGGCCGTCGGCGGAAGTCTCGAAGCTCTTGGCGAGCAGCGGCTTCACTTCGCCGGCGTTATTGTAGCCGACAAGCCCCTCAACGATGTGCAGGATCACCCCGTCGGTATTGCCGTCGCGGTTTACGCCGGGATTGTTGCTGCGCAGGTCGGAACTCTGCGCAACAGTGATATCGCGCGCTGCCGCGACATTTGCCAGTGCGAGCAGGGCCGTGCCCGCAAGAAGAAGCTTTTTCACTGTTCTACCCTCTTATCTATCGTTGATCGTTATGACGCAAATCCGTCCCAGCAAGCGCGCGACAGCCGGCCGATCGTCTCCAGGGCCATCGTATATCCCGGCGTGCCGTCCTGCATGGCGAGCGGCACCTCGTCGGTATAAGCGGAGATGATGTAGAACGGGGCGCCGTCGCGATAGACAATGCCGGCATTCATGCGGCCGCGCTTGCCCGTGCCGCTCTTGTGGGCGACGACCGTGCCGAAAGGCAGGCGGGACGGGATCGCATAGCGCAGAATCTGGTTCTTCAGCGTCTGCAGCGCATAGGCGCAGAGTTCCACCGAGACGCCAAGTTTCTCCAGCATTGCCGCCGAGGTCTGCGCGTCGAGGATCATCTGCAGGAGGGTGGCCTGATCGCGCGCCGTGGTCGTCGTCACCGACTTCAGCGCGTGATCCGGCGACAGGGCGAGCGGCGGGATCAGGAACCGATGGTGCGTGCCGGCAAGGCCGATCGACTTGCAATAGGTGTCGACCTCCTGCAGCGTCAGGCGTTCGAACACCATCTTGGTGCAGACATTGTCGCTCAGCACCATCATGCCAGTAATGGCATCGCGCAGCGAAATGACGATGCCGGGGGTCAGATAGCGGAACATACCGCTTGCCACTTCCTCGGCAAAGCGCGCTTCATAGGTGACCGGCTCGTCAAGATCGAGCCGACCATCCTGCGCCGCCTTCAGCGCGGCCATCATGATCGAGGTCTTGCGGGTGCTTGCCGAAGGGGTTTCTTCGTCGGCGCCGCGTTCGATCGTTTCGCCGGTCAAAAGGTTGCGCACCAGGAAGCGGGTTACGAAGGGCTGCGCGTCGCAGATTTCTGCGAGCCGTTTAGCAACCAAAGCGGAATCGGAAAGACTGCCCACATCAATTCTCCAGGCGCCATTTCAGTGTCACGCCGCCCTTTTCATTCTGGTCGAGGGCGGGAATGGCCGAAAGGAGCCGGCGCGTATAGGCCTCCTTCGGATTGTCGAAAATCGTGTCGCGGTCGCCTTCCTCGATGATGCGCCCGTCCTGCATGACGACGACGCGGTCGGCGACCTGTTCGACGACGCCGAGGTCGTGGCTGATGAAGAGGCACGAGAAACCGTAGCGCTTCTGCAGGTTGGAGAAGAGCTCCAGCACCTGGGCCCTGACCGTCACATCGAGCGCGGAAACCGGTTCGTCGGCAATGAGAAAGCGGGGGCGCCGGGCGATCGCACGGGCGATCGCCACGCGCTGGCGCTGGCCTCCCGACAGTTCATGCGGGTAGCGGTTGGCGTAGTCGCCGCCGAGGCCGACTTCCTCAAGTGTTTCCAGCGCCCGCTTGCGCCTGGCATCGCCGTCGAGGTCGAGCACGAGCCTGAGTGCCTCCTCGACCAGCGCCTGGATCGTCATGCGCGGATCGAGCGAGGAATAGGGATCCTGAAACACCATCTGGCAGTTCAGGCGATAGTCGCGCCAGTCTTCATCGCGTGACCGGCCCTGAAAACGAATGTCGCCGCCGCTCTCCTTGACCAGACCGGCAATGGTCCGGCCGAGCGTCGTCTTGCCGGAACCCGATCCACCGACCAGACCGACGACCTCGCCTTCATGGATATCGACGCTGACGCCATGCAACGCGCGCTTGGGGCTCCCCCTCTTGAGCAGCGATTTGCGACCGGCATAATCGACCACAATGTTGCGGGCGGAGACCATCGGCACTCGCGCGGTATCGACGCGGCGGGTCTCCGAGCGGAACGGCAGAGAAGACAGGAGCTTCTTCGTATAGGGATGCTGCGGCGCCTCCAGCAGATCCTCCGTCCGTCCCTGCTCGACGACCGCGCCTTTTTCCATCACGACGATACGGTTCGTGTATCGCGCCACCATCGGCAAGTCATGACTGATGAGGAGAACGGCCGTTCCTTCTGCGCGCGTCAGTTCAACCATCAGCTCCATCACGTCGCGCTGAATGACGGCATCGAGCGCCGTGGTCGGCTCATCGGCGATCAAAAGCGCCGGCTTCAGGAGCATGACCGAGGCGAGCATGATGCGCTGGCGCATGCCGCCGGAAAACTCGTGCGGATAGGAGGTGAGCGCCCCTTCCGGATCGCGGATGCCGACGCGCTTGAGCATATCGATGATGCGGACACGTCGCTCATCGGGCGAGAGCTTGGTGTGCAGAACAAGCCCCTCCTCCAGCTGCCGCCCGATCGTCATCGATGGATTGAGCGAGGTCATCGGCTCTTGGAAAACGACGCCGATCTCCGCACCGCGCAACGCGCGAAGCTCCCGGCCCTTCATCGCCAGCACGTCGCGTCCCTTGTAAGTGGCGGCCCCGCCGGCAACGCCGATCGCCTGCGGCAAGAGCGATATCAGCGCACGCGTTGCCAGCGTCTTGCCGGAGCCGCTCTCGCCGACAATGCCGAAGATCTCGCCGGCCGCGATATCGAAACTGACGTCTTTGACCACCCTGTGGCCGGATCTTACGACCTCGAGCGAGAGGCCGCGCACACTGAGAAGAATGTTCTCTGCCGTTTCGGATGTCATTTCAGACCTCTCATGCGCGGATCGAGCCTGTCACGAAGGGCATCGCCCAGAAGATTGATGCCGAGCAGCGTCAACGCGATGCAGAGGCCGGGGAAAAGGCCAAGCCATACGGCCTGCTGGATGAGCGGCCGGCCGGCGGCCAGCATATTGCCCCAGGTCGGCGCCGGCGGCGGCACGCCGAGACCAAGGAAGGACAGCGCGCTTTCAGACAGAATGGCCCAACCGAACATCGAGGTCGCCAGCACCGTGATCGGCGCGAGACAGTTGGGCAGAACATGGCGAAACATCGTGTAGAGCTCGCCATTGCCCATCACCCGCGAAGCTTCGATGAATTCGCGCTCGCGCAGCGAAAGAACGGCGCCGCGGACGACACGCGCCATGGACGGCGTGTAGGCGATGCCGAGCGCGAAGATGATGCCGTATTGATTGGCACCGAAGACTGCGAGCAAGCCGAGCGCCAGGAGAATGCCCGGAAAGGCGAGCAACGCGTTGTTGACCGCCATGATCACGCCGTCGACCCAGCCGCGAGCATAGCCGCTGACAAGCCCGATCATGGTGCCGAAGACCGTTGCCAGAACCACGGTCAGCGCACCGATCCAGACGCTTGCGCGCGCCCCGACCATCAGGCGGCTCAGCACGTCCCGGCCGAACTCGTCGGTTCCGAGAGGATGGACGGCGCTCGGTGCGGCAAGCCGCGCAGTGAAGGAGAGTTTCGTCGGATCGAATGGCGTCCAGAACAGTCCGACGGCGGCGGTGATGAGCAGGATGGCGACGAGAATGCCGCCGACCAGCCCGTTGAGAGCAAGCTTCTTCATTCGGCAACCACACGCGGATCAAAGAGAGGATAGAGAAGGTCGACGACGAGGTTGACCAGGACGTAGGAAAGCGACACGAACAGCAGGCAGCCCTGAACGACCGGATAGTCGCGCGCGAAAATGCTGTCGACCATCAAACGGCCCAGGCCGGGAATGGTGAACACCGTCTCGATCACGGCAATGCCGCCGAGCAGGTTGCCGAGGATGAGGCCGATCATCGTCCAAGTCGGCCCGAAGGCATTCTTGAAGGCGTGGCGCCAAAGGACCGCGCTTTCGGAAAGCCCCTTGGCCCGTGCATGGGTAATATAGTCGAGACGCAGCACTTCCAGCGTCGAAGCGCGCGCCATGCGGATCAAGACACCCATTTCGTGAATGACCAGCGTCATGATCGGCAGCACCAGATAGAGAAGGCCGCCCACGACATTGTTGCCGATCGAGACATAGCCCAAAACCGGCAGCCAGCCGAGTTTGAGGCCGAAGAAGAGCAGCAGCAGCAGCCCAAGCCAGAAGGTGGGAACGGAGAGCAGCACCGTCGCGGTTCCGATCAATGCCAGATCCGTCAAGCTGTTCTGGCGCCATGCCGCGATCAGTCCGGCCGGAACGGCGATCAGGCTGGCAAAGAAAACCGCGACGACGACGATCTCGGCGCTGACGAGAAAGCGCGATGCGACAAGCGGCAGGACGGCCTCGCCGTTGACGATCGATTTGCCGAAATCGCCCTGCAGCACGTTGCCGGCCCAGATGACGAATTGCTGCGGCATCGACTTGTCGAGGCCGAGCTCGGTGCGCATCGCGGCAATCTGATCGGGCTGCGCCATATCGCCGAGCATCAGCGCGGCGGGATCGCCCGGAATGAAACGGATCAGCGCAAATACGGTCACGGCAACAAGCGCGATCGTCGGAAGCGCCATTACCAGACGACTCAGGATAAATCTCAGCATTCTTTCCCCACGATTGGTGGCCGCTTTTCCCCGGCCGCCATCGACTTCGTTGTGCGAGACTATGACGGATTGCGGAAAGTCGCGCAATATTATGCGATTTCGTCATAGACTTATGCAGAGTCTGGAGCATTCTCCGGCTTGATTTCGGGCACTGCCATGACACCGCCGAAGTTCTTATCCGTCCTTCTGGGAAAGCTGGATCTGCCTCTTCAGCGCGTCGCTCAGTGCCTGGGCGGCGATGGAAAGAGGAACGCCGGCTGCCTTGGCCAATCCGAACGCCTGCGTCGAACGCGGCACGAAAGGGCGATGCACGACGGGAAGATGGCGATAGAGCTTGGCGTAGAAGCTGCTGATGATGGTGACCCCGAGACCATGCGCCACATAGGAGCAAGCGGAGCTGTTGGTATGGGTTTCGATCTTGACCATCTGCTTCACCCCCGCCCGCGTGAAGGCCTGATCGAGCGCCATGCGGTTCGGCCTCTGCCGCCCGATCAGAATAAGGGGTATGTTGCGCAGGTTCTTGACGGTGATTTCGTCCAGCTGCGCCAACGGATGGTCCTTGGGGACGACGCAGACGCTTTCGCCGGTGGCAACCTTTTCGATGTCGATTCCCGGTCCGGTCTCGCCTTCCATTCTCAGGAATCCGAGATCGATGACCCGCTCCTCGACCAGTTTGTTGATGGCAATTGTCGATTCGAAGAACGTTTCGATACGCACGCCGGGAAAATCCCGGACGTAATCGATCAGCATGGCGGGGGCGAAATTCTCCCACATGCTGCTCGGCAGACCGATCCGGACGATTTCCGGCCCTGATGCGCCATTGCGCAGATCTTCGGCATGGCCGGCCATGCGCTCGACGGCGAGAAGCACATTTTCCGCATCCCGCGCCAGAACCGCCGCTTCCGGCGTTGCGATCAGCCGCCCACGGTCACGGACGAAGAGCGTGATGGCAAGATCGCTTTCCAGCTGCTGCAGCATGCGGCTCACGCCCGATTGGCTAAGCCCCATGGCTTTTGCCGCCGCAATGGTCGAGCCGGTGGCGAGAAGCGTGCGAAGCACTTCCAGTTGCTTGATATTCATCAGCCGTCCCCCAATGGCCAATCGGCGATATTGTGAAGGAAGAGGCCAGCCGCCTTCGGCAAAGGATGCTTTTTACCGCTGACGAGGCTGCAGGTCGCCGACAATTCCGGCTCAAGCGCAGCGGCACGCCTGTATATTGCCACGCGATGAGATCGTCCAGAGCCACTCAGCTCCGGATAGCAGCTTGAGCCAGGCGCGCCGACAAGGCTCCTCTTTTCGACGCAGCCTGACATCAATTTCTGCACAATCCGCGCTTTACTAAATAGGAATCCTATGTATATTGAGGCCATGGAGACACCGAAGAACCCAGTATCGATCGATTACCGTATCCGCGAGGGCCTAGCCCGCATTGCGATGGCGATGCGTCTCGACGATTGGAATAAAGCCAAAGGAATGGGCCTGAACCCGACGCAGCTGGCGATCCTCAGCTTGTTGCTCGGACGTGAAGCGGGGCTCGGCGTCAAGGATATTGCCGCACATCTTGGGGTGTCGCAGCCAACGGCGACAGATTCGATCAACGCACTTGAGCGCAAGGGCTATCTCGAAAAGCAACCCGATCAATCCGACCGACGGGCCGTGATCGTCGCGCTGACGGCCGAGGGCCTGGCCGCTGCGAGGGTGGAGGATAGTGAACCTGGCCTTGCCGAGCAGGCCGTCAAGGCGCTGGACGGCGGCGAGCAGGAAGCCTTGCTCCTTACTCTCGTGAAGATGATCCGGCAATTGCAGGAAGCAGGCGAAATTCCCGTCCAGCGCATGTGCGTGACCTGTCGATACTTCGCCCCTTTCATGCATGCCGATGCGGCCCGGCCTCATCACTGTCATTTCGTGAACGCACCCTTCGGCCAGCGTGAGCTCCGTGTCGATTGCCGCGATCATCAACACGCCGATCCCACATCCCGGGCTGCCACCTGGGAAACGTTCCAAGCGGGATAAACCAACCCTCCAGGCAAAACGAAAGGAAGATCTCCCTATGTTCAGAGCATTCATAGCCGGCACGCTTGTCGCCGGAACGGCCTTGCTGTGCCATGCGCCGGCGAACGCCCACCCGGTGAAGGCCGAGCCGAACCAGGCTGTCCAGGCAGCCTTCGATATCATCGAGACGAAAATCACGACCAAGGGCGACACCGCCGTCTTTTCGACGCGGGTACGTGGCGAGGCCGGCAAGGACAAGCCCGATGCCGCCGGCAAGTTCGAAGGTTCCAGCGTCTACGCCTATGTCTGGCCGACCAGCCTGGACAGCGGCGAGATTGGCTTCGACCAAAAGCAGGGCATCGTGGCGCTGGCCGTCACCTTCCATCCGGATTTCGATGACGCCGCCAGCGGCGGCAAGAACCGCCACATCTGGCATCCGCACTGGGTCGTCATGGCTAAGGACAAGGCCTGCGGCGGCGGGCTCAAGGTCGTGGACATTCCGGCGGGCGCGAAGCCCAAGGTTCCGAAGACATGGCCGGGCGTGCCGCTGCTGATCGACAGTCCGGACTATCCGACGAGCTTCACCGGCGACACGGTCGATGTCGAAATCCCGCTTTCGCTGATCGGCACCATCAAGGGTGCTTCCTTCGACGGCGTCGCCGCGGGCCTCAAGGTCAACGGCAACCTGCATGCGCCGCTCTTATGCGTCGACAACGTCTTCAAGGTCGCTTCCGGAAACCTCAGCCTTCCCGGCAAGGTCGAGCCGGCGAAGTGATCTTGTCGCGCCGGTTCGCCGACTGCCATCGGCAAACCGGCATATTCTCCCCTCCAGGCTAATAGAGAGAAAGAACATCAGCAGAATTACCCCTATTAATCCTCCGAATGCAACAAGGGCGGCCGAAAGCCACTTTCGCCAGATCAGGTCAGCCTTCGGCTCCGGGCTGAACCTGTGCCCGTAATCCATCCAGCCGCGCGGCAAACGGACCGGCGAAATGGAAGACTTGTGCCGGCCAATGAAATAATGTTCGGCGCAATTTAGACACCACGCCCTCGGACAGGCGTAGGGTGCAATTTTGTTGCAGAAGGCACTTTGAACATGACCGAAAAGCCGAAACATGGCGCCGCCGAACTCGACCGGCTGGACCTGAAGATTCTCGACGTTCTGCAACGTGACAACAAGACGCCGCAGCGTAGCATTGCGGAGATGATCCATCTCTCCGCTCCTGCCGTGCAGCGTCGCATCAAGCGCATGGAGGAGCTTGGCGTCATCCAGGCCAATGTCGCGCTCGTCGATCCCGCGAAGGTCGATCAATCGATCACCCTGTTCGTCGAAGTGGAGATGGAAAGCGAGCGGGCGGAGCTTTACGAGGCCGCCAAACGCTCCTTCTCCGCCGCACCGGAAGTGCAGCAATGCTACTATGTCACCGGCGAAGCGGATTTCTCATCCTGATCATCATCGTGCGCAGCATGTTGGACTATGAGGCGCTGACGCGAAAGCTGTTCTTCGGCAACAACAACGTGAAGCGCTTCCGGACCTTCGTCTCCATGGAACGCGTCAAGGTGGGACTGAGCGTTCCCTTGGAGTGAGGTCACATTTCCGCTTGCGAGATGCGCACTGTGCCGCGAACCAAAAGTCAGCCAAGCTAGCCAGAAACGAG
This sequence comes from Rhizobium freirei PRF 81, assembly GCF_000359745.1. GTDB lineage: Bacteria > Pseudomonadota > Alphaproteobacteria > Rhizobiales > Rhizobiaceae > Rhizobium > Rhizobium freirei. The sequence goes on along the minus strand of NZ_AQHN01000084.1, from coordinate 523,743 downwards.
ACAAAATTGCATCGCAATCACTGAAATACAGCGCCTCTCTTGCCTCTCTTGAAATATTGTTCAGCCAGATGTCTGGTTCGAGGAGATTCCGATGCGTGCCACGCCCTATCTGATGAACGCCATGCCGGCATACCGGCAGCCTCTGGATGCGCGCGATGCTGAAACACTTGGCCTCGCAGCAGCAGACCGGGTAGTGCAAGTCCTTGCGCTCCGCGAAAACAGTGATGCAACGCCGCTCCATGCCCTTCCCGGCCTTGCCGAGGAGCTGGGGCTCGCCTCGCTGCATGTCAAAGACGAGGGGTTTCGCCTGGGCCTCGGCTCTTTCAAGGCGCTCGGCGGTGCCTACGCACTCATGATCCTGGTGCAGGAAGAAGCCTCGCGCCGCTTCGAACGCAAGGTCGCCATCGACGAGCTCATGTCGGACGAGATCCGCGCCATTGCCGCCACAATGACCTTCGCCTGCGCCACCGACGGCAACCACGGCCGTTCCGTTGCCCAGGGTGCGCAGTTGATGGGCGCGCGCGCCGTCATCTTCGTCCATTCCGGCGTCAGTGACGCGCGCGTTCAGGCCATCGCTCGCTTCGGCGCCGAGATGGTAAGCGTCGACGGCAATTATGATCTTTCCGTTGCCGAGGCGGCGCGCGTCGCAACCGAACAGGGCTGGACGATCCTCTCCGACACGTCGTGGCCCGGCTACGAATACGTCCCCGGCCTCGTTACGCAAGGCTATACGGCGATGGTGCGCGAAATCCTTTCGACACTCGCCGAAGCCCCGACCCATGTCTTTCTTCAGGCCGGCGTTGGCGGCTTTGCAGCTGCCGTCAGCGGACATATGGCCGTTGCGCTGGGTGACCGGCGCCCGCATGTCACTGTCGTCGATCCGGCGCGCGCGGCTTGCATCTATGAAAGCGCCAGAGCCGGCCATGTGGTCAAAGTGAGAGAGACAGAGCCGACCGTCATGGCGATGCTGGAATGCTATGAGCCCTCGATGGTCGCCTTCCGTATTCTCGAACGGGTAGCCGACGGCTTCATGACCGTGGAGGAAGATGCCGCGCTCGATGTGATGCGCCGCCTGGCCGCGCCTGTGGGTAGCGATCCTGCGATTGTCGCGGGCGAAAGCGGCGGCGCCGGGCTTGCAGGCCTCCTGACGGTGCTTCGCGATCCACAAATGGCGGCGCGGATCGGGCTCGGCAAGGAGGCGCGTGTGCTGGTCATCAATACGGAAGGCGCCACCGATCCGGCACTCTATGAAAAAATTGTCGGCCGGAGCCCCGAGGCTGTCCGGCAAAAAGGCCTGATGTGACGTTTCCAATCGATGCCGCGCACCCGATCGACCGCGCAAATCAACTGAGCGCCAAAGCGCTCCTCGCCAACACAAGGAAACTCAGTCGATGACAGATCTCAAAAGCCTTCACGCACAGATGACGGAATGGCGGCGCGATCTTCACCGCCATCCAGAATTCGGCTTCGAAGAGAGGCGGACCTCTGCCTTCGTCGCAGAGAACTTGCGTGGACTGGGTATTGAAGTCACTGAAGGAATAGGCGGCACCGGCGTCGTCGGGACACTGCGGCGAGGAACGTCGAACCGAGCCGTCGCGCTACGGGCCGACATGGATGCCCTGCGCATAACCGAGGCAACCGGCGCGGCCTGGACTTCGACTAAGCCCGGCACCATGCATGCCTGCGGGCATGACGGACACACCGCGATGCTGCTCGGTGCCGCGCAACTCCTCGTAGAGGAAGGTGGTTTCGACGGCACGGTCCGCTTCCTGTTTCAACCCGCCGAGGAATGGGGCCAGGGCGCACGCGCCATGCTGGACGACGGTCTGATGGAGCGCTTCCCTTTCGACGAAGTCTATGGCCTCCACAACATGCCCGGCCTGCCGGTCGGACATTTCGAGACGCGGCCGGGCGCGATCATGTCGGCGGAGGATATTTTCGAGATCACGCTGAAGGGCAAGGGCGGCCATGCCTCTCGCCCGGACTGGGGACGCGAGGTCATGGTCCCAGCCTGCTCGCTGGTCCTCGAGTTGCAGACGATCGTCGCCCGCCGCCTGAGCCCTGCGGAGATCGCTGTCGTTTCGGTCACGGAATTGCTCACCGACGGCACACGCAACGCATTGCCGAGCACGGCACGCGTTCTGGGAGACTGCAGGAGTTTTCATCCCGAGGTCTCGGCGCGCATCGAGGAGGAAATGCGTCGCATCGCACGGGGTATCGCCGAAGGACATGGCGTTGAGGTCGAGGTGAAATACACAAGGGAATTCGTCCCGACGATCAATGACGCCGGCCTTGCCGCCGAAATGATGGCGGCAGTCGGACCGGTATCGCGTGAGGTGGCAACCCGCCCGGAGCCAATGACCGGCTCCGAGGATTTCGCTCGGTTCCTCGCCCATGCTCCCGGCTGCTATGCGTTCATCGGCAACGGTGAGAACTGCCCGCCTCTCCACCATCCCGGCTACGACTTCAACGACGCAGCCTTGATCCACGGCGCACAGGTGCACGCCGCCATCGTGAGGCGCCGCCTGCCGTTGCAATAGCAGAGCCTAGCTCTGCTATTCGCCGTTTCCTCGAAATCCAACAGGCTGGCTCTTCGCCGAGGCACATGGCCGCGTCGAGGCCACACCTCATTTTTCACCTGGCCGCCTGCCGGAACGCGGGCAGCACTGTGGCTGGCGTTGGGGCCTAAGGCGTTTGCGAGACTCGCTTTCCTTCTGCCCGTTGCAGCTTGAGGGTGAAAATCGCAGCAATCGCGGCGGCGATGGCGCTCGCCGTGATCGGGCCGAGATAGGTGCCCGTGCGGTCGAAGACGAAGCCGGCCAGGGTGGGGCCGAGCAGCGCTGCGATTCCGACACCGGTGTAGAGATAGCCGAGCAAGGCGCCGATATTCGGCGTACCGAAAAGCTCGGCCGCGACGGCGGGATAAAGACCGACGCATCCGCCGTAAGCAGCACCGAAGATAACGGCAAAGACGGCGAGCATCGCGAAATTGGCGGCGAAGGCCCAGAGGATAAAGGAGCCGGCGACCACGGCGGTGAGAAGTGCGAGCAGTCGTACCGAGCCGATGCGGTCACCGAAGCCCGCAAGGACGAAGCGTCCAAACACATTGCCGATGCCGATCAGCGCAATCAGCATGGTTCCCGCATCGAGCGACAGTCCGAGGTCGTGCGCTGCCGGCACAATGTGAACATAGGGGATGAAGATGCAGAAGGAACCAAGGACGATCACGAGATAGAAAAGCGGAAACCCTGGCTTGCGCCATGCGGTCAATGGACTGAGGAGCACAGGCGGCAATGCGTTCGCTCCGCCTCTGGCCTGACGTCGGCGAACCAGCATCATGGCCGGGGGGCCGATCACGGCGATCACCGCCGAGAGCATCAGAAAGGAGCCGCGCCATCCGATCACGGGGATGAGCTTGGCGACGGCGAAAGGCAGCAGCAGCGTGCCGAGCCCGAGACCGGCCGTCGCGATGCCGGAAGCCTTCGCGCGTTTTGCCTGGAACCAGGATTGGACCGCACCGATGACCGGCACATAGGAAAGTCCTATGCCGAGACCAACGCCGACGCCATAAGCGATATAAAGCCCGAAGAGGGAAGACGCCTGACTGGCAACGACATAGCCCGCGGCCATCGCGATGAGACCGGCGGCAACGAGCCTGCGGGTGGACCAGCGATCGGCAAGCGGGCCGGCGATGGCGCCTAGCGCGTAGAAAATAAAAGCGGCAATCGAAAAGACGAGCGCGATCTCGCCTCGCGACGCATTGAACTCGGCCGACAATCCCGGAAATAGCGCGGAGAAAGCATAGGCGGAACCGAAGGTAATGGCGGTGATGGCGTGCGCTCCGCCAACAACCCGCCAGCCATGCCGAGAATCGAGAGCGTCTTCGTTGGATTGCAGCATGTGTACTCCGATGATCATGCGCATTTCGCAAAAAAGCAGGAGGCCGGTTGGCAAAACGCACGCCTACGCATGCCTGGCATCGTCGATGATGTATATACATATCAAGGTAAGGTGCTCGTCAAGCGCGAAAACCGGTCTTGTCACGTGAAGGCAGGCAATATCTGCTGCTGCAAGAATGCCGTCGATTTGGACCAGCGTGGTCGGGAGAACGCTGGCACCATGGTCTTGCAAGCCGATACCGATCGAAAACCCTCCCGATCAGAAGCTCGCCTCCTGGGGAGTACTTGCATTCGCCTGCCGCTGCAGATGGCGGGCTGCGAAATCCATGAAGGCTCGGACCCTTGCCGAGACCATGTGGCCCTCGCCGTGCACGAGATGAATCGGCACCGGCTCCCGTTCGTATTCCGCTAAAACGATCTTCAATCGGCCCGCCTTGATGTCATCCGCCACCTGATAGGACTGGAACCGCGACAACCCAACGCCCGCCACGGCAGCCGCAATCGCCGTATCATTCGTATTGCAGATCAATGAAGCGTTGATCGGAACACGAATATTACGAGCCCTTCCAAATAGCCATTCCGCTTGGCCAAACAGGCCTTCGCGGCCGATGAACCTATGGTGCCGTAGATCTTCCGGAGTCTGCGGCTCGCCAAAAGCGGCCAAATAGTCCGGCGATGCGCAGAGTACCTGCCTGATCGAGCCGACGCGACGAGCGATCAATCCTGAATCGGGCAGCGCCGCAATACGGACGGCGACATCCAGGCCCTCCTCCACCAGATTGGTCACTCTATCGACGAAAACGGTCTTGACCTGCATGTTCTGGTAGAGCCGGAGGAAATCGAGAATGACCGGAAGCACGTGAATTCGCCCGAAAAGCACCGGCGCCGTCACCGTCAGCACTCCGGCCGGCTGGGTGTAGCTACCAGCAGCATTGGCCTCCGCCTCGCTGATCTCGGCAAGGATCCGTCGGCAGTCAGCCGCATAGCCCTCACCGGCCGAGGTCAGCTTCATCGAACGGGTTGTTCGCACCAGAAGACGGGTTCCAATACTGTCTTCCAGCTGGGCGACTGCGCGGGTCACCGATGGCGCACTCATATGCAGCAGCTTGGCGGCGGGCGCGAAGCCGCCACTCTCTACGACCTGCGCAAAAATGCGCATTGCCTGCAACCGGTCCATGCGAACAACTCCATTCCTATTATTTCTGATAATGAAATGGTCACATGCTTATTTCAATGGTTATCGTCATGCCTACTAATAGTCATGATGCTTCCAGTCATTTCACAGGAGGCAGACATGAAGCTCTACTACCACCCACTATCCGGCCATTCGCATCGCGCCCGGCTATTCTTGTCGCTGCTTGGAATCGACCATGAGCTCATAATGGTCGATCTTGTGGTCAAGGCGCACAAGCAGCCGGATTTTCTTGCGCTCAATCCCTTTGGGCAGTTGCCCGTGCTCGACGACGAGGGAACGATTGTCTCGGACTCCAATGCCATTCTTGTCTACATCGCCAAGAAGATGGGGCGGACCGACTGGTTGCCCGAAGACGCGGTTGGCAGCGCAGCCGTTCAGCGCTGGCTCTCGGTCGCCGCCGGTCAGATTGCCTATGGCCCGGCGATGGCGCGCCTGATCAATGTCTTCAACGCGCCGCTTCGCGCCGAAGAAGTCATTCCGCGTGCCCATGCCATCCTGACGCTGATCGAGGCTGCACTCGTTGGCCGCGACTGGGTCGCCACGCATCGACCGACAATCGCCGACGTCGCGCTTTACAGCTATTTGGCCCGCGCACCTGAAGGGGATGTCGACTTGGCGCCGTACCCTCACATCCGCGCCTGGCTCGCGCGGGTAGAGGCGCTGCCAGGCTTCATCGAGTTCCAGAAGACACCTGTGGGTTTGGCGGCATGACGGACGCGGCGGCCAATGAGGATTCGTCGCTGGCGTCGCCGTGGCACGACGGCGAAATCCGTTTGCAACGGTCGGTCGGTGTCGAGGCACGCATGAACGAGATCGGGCGGAAAGTGATCCGCGATCATCTGATCGATCAGCATCGCGAATTCTATCCACTCTTGCCGATGGTCGTTCTTGGCGCGGTCGACGCAAAAGGCGATGCCTGGGCGACGCTGCGCGCCGGACGGCCTGGCTTTCTCTGCGCCGCAGATCCGTATCGGCTGAGTGCCACTCTTGTCCGAGAGGCAGCCGATCCTGCCGAAGCGGGAATGGAGGATGGCCAGGACATCGCGCTCCTCGGCATCGATCTTGGTACGCGCCGCCGGAACCGGCTGAATGGTAGGTTGCGCCGGCGCACCGATGGATTTGATCTGATGGTCCGCGAGAGCTTTGGCAATTGTCCGAAGTATATTCAGACGCGAGATGTCAGTTTCACGAGGGACCCTGCGCAGGCAACGAGCGCTCCGCCGCATGTCAACTCGACACTCGACGACGCTGCACGCGCGCTCATAGAACAGGCCGACACTTTCTTCGTGGCATCCTATTTCGAAGATCGCGGCAAGCGGCGCGTCGATGTCTCCCATCGGGGCGGGCAGACCGGCTTTGTGCATATAGGTGCGGATGGGTGGCTAACGATCCCTGATTTTCTTGGCAACCGCTTCTTCAGCACGCTCGGGAACATCGCCCTGAACCAAAGGGCCGGTTTGACATTCGTGGACTTTGCCTCGGGCGGGCTCCTGCAGATGACCGGCGATGCCGAGATCCTGTTCGATCACGCATCAAACCTCTCCCTCAAGGGCGCCGAACGCTATTGGCGATTCCGGCCGCGACTCGTTATCCGGCGGCCAGAGGCCCTCCCGATCCGATATGAAATGACCGAATGGTCGCCGTTCACCCTGGCGACAGGCAGATGGGGCCACCCGTATCCGAGATCTTAATATGGCTTCGGCAACATAGGCACGGCCAACGAGGCTACCGCCTTCGAGAACCGCGCCGAGATGCGTTTCGTTGCAAACTCATCGCCCAAGGGGCAATGCCGATCGAAGCCGGCAACTCGAAGTGCTCAGGCACCAATCCTGCGGCTGGCACGAATCAGCCGATTCTCGCTCAAGGCGCGCTGAAACTTCAAATCGGTCTGAGCGTGATGACCAAGATCGTCGAGAAACTCGCAGACATCCTGCAGCGTATCGACGACAATATAGCGAAGACCACCACCAGCATCGATCAGATCGTAACCGATGCCTATGCCGAAGCCGCCTGCTACCTGGCGAAACCACGCCGAGCGCCAGCTTGTAAAGCCGGCGGGATCGGCCGCGAATTCAGCAAGCAATGTCTTTTGCCGTTCGATCCGCATCAGGAATGTTGCCACGATATCTGCCGCGCCAGTCTTCGGCTTTTCCGCCCTTTTGGCAGCCCATTTATCGATGAAATCGGATTTGGGTGGCAAAGGTTCTGCTTCATTGCATTCAACCGCAGCAGCCAAACTGATATCCGACGGCTCGGAGCAGTCCGCGTCAGCGGTCGCAGCAACCGACGGTTCCTCGCGCTCTGCCGAATCCTGCCTGAGTTCGGAAGCAAACGAGCCCCATATCGATTTCGTTTGCTCCGCTGGCCTCGCCTTCGTTCGGCGAGAGGTCTTAATTTCGATGATGAAGGGTTTTGTAGGTTTAGCCATGTTGTTCGGGAGTGCGCTCCGTATAGGGCAGCAGTTGGCGGAAGATCAGCTTGGATGGCTTTGGTCTTGCAAGTGCGACATAGCCATCACCTGCAGTCTTGGCAAGTCGAGATATTATCTATCCTTACCTTTTATTGGAAATTGCCGCGATCATTATTTGCTCCTGGAGTCTCAAACTATCCATAGTTGTTGTCTCGATATTCAAAATTCGCCTTTTAGCGCTCGCATGATGGGTTGCAACACGAACCAAATATATTTCGCCTGCGATATTCCTTCGATGGCAGACCGAGAATGATGGCCTGGAATATGGAAGAGGTCATCAATCGACCGAACATGGAAACGGGACGGGGAAGCGGTACGGTTTCGCCATCCGGCTGAAAATAGTTTGGCCTTGTCACAGCGCCGCTATAAATATGGCCCATATCGTTCCTGCCTGATCGACGGTATCGGACGATTGCCCCTCGACCGAACGACGGCTTTCATTACGAGCCGATCGCCTCGAGACCGGTAGCATTTCGCGCAGAAATAGCTTGAAAAATTAGAATGTCTTTCGCGAATTGCAGGGAAATCCGGCTCTAGCGTCCAAACCCATTAAAAGCGCACAATCCACCTTCGCTACGAAGCGCTCATAGTCGCTTCTCGCGGCCCGCATCGGAGGAGATGTTGGCAAGCTCCATGATTTTACGAGCGTCGGGAACGCTTTGGGAGGAACAATGCTTGAACGAATTTTCAAATTGAGTGAGCACGGCACGTCCGTGCGCACCGAGCTCATCGCAGGCGTGACGACATTCCTGACGATGTCCTACATCATCTTCGTCAATCCGGACATTCTGTCGACCACCGGCATGGACCGGAATGCCATCTTCGTTGCGACCTGTCTCGCAGCGGCATTGGGCTCGATCATCATGGGCGTTGTCGCCAATTGGCCGATCGGCATGGCGCCGGGCATGGGGCTCAACGCTTTCTTCGCCTTCACGGTCGTCGCCGCACTCGGCTTTACCTGGCAGCAGGCGCTCGGCGCCGTCTTCATCTCCGGCTCCATCTTCGTTCTCCTGACGGTCACCGGCGTGCGCAGCTGGCTGATTGCCGGCATTCCGCGCTCGCTCAGAAGCGCGATCGCTGCCGGTATCGGTCTGTTTCTCGCAATCATTGCGCTCAAGAGCGCCGGCATTGTCGTTGCCAACAAGGCGACGCTGATCGGTCTCGGAGACCTGAAGCAGACCGGCCCGCTCCTCGCAATCTTCGGCTTCTTCGTCATCGCTGTTCTCGATGCGATGAAAGTGAAGGGCTCTATCCTGATCGGCATTCTCGCCGTCACCGTCCTCTCCTGGATCTTCGGCGTCAGCCAGTTCCACGGCATCGTTTCGGCGCCACCCTCGATCATGCCGACCTTTCTGCAGCTCGATATCGTCGGCGCTCTCCATGGCGGCCTCGTCCATATCATTCTCGTCTTCGTGCTCGTCGAAGTCTTCGACGCCACGGGAACGCTGATCGGTGTCGCCAAGCGGGCGAAACTGCTCGAGGAAGGCAAACCAAGCCGCTTGAGCCGGGCTCTGCTTGCCGACAGCGCCGCCATTGTTGCCGGCTCGCTGATGGGCACCAGCAGCACCACGGCCTATGTCGAGAGTGCTTCGGGCGTTCAGGCAGGCGGTCGCACGGGTCTGACGGCGCTGACGATTGCCGTGCTCTTCATCGCCGCCCTCTTCTTCTCGCCGCTCGCGGCATCCGTTCCCGCTTATGCAACCGCTCCGGCGCTGCTCTACGTAGCCGGTCTTATGATGCGTGAGCTGACAGAAATCGAATGGGATGATCTGACGGAAGCAGCACCGGCAGCGCTCACGGCGCTCGCGATGCCATTCACCTACTCGATCGCCAACGGCCTTGCTTTCGGTTTCATCAGCTATGTCGTCCTGAAGGTTTTCACCGGCCGCTGGTCGACACTTCATGTGGCGACGCAGATCGTTGCGGCCTTGTTCATCGTCCGCTTCGCCTTCTTCGCAGACTAAAGGCGGCAGCGCATTTCAAGGAGCCGGGCCATCCGACGGGATGGCCCGGCTCCTTTGCATTTAGAGACCATTTTGGACGCCGTTTCCGATCGCATTCGAAGCTCGCTGTGGCCGCCAACTAAGAGCCTCTATCGTGGCCGAGCGTCTCAAGAGCCGCGGAGAAGCACGGCAAGCGGGCTTATCGCTCGGCATCTCCAACCTGGAATGAGAGAGACTTACCCGCAAAAAGGGGCGCCGCAACAGCGGCGCCCCTGTCATCATCTAAGCTCCCGCCTGCTCCGCGATCAGCGGATCAGGAACGGTTCGTCAAAGAAATGCTCTTCGAGATTTACGCCCTCGCCGCCGCGATCGACCACGGCAAAATCGGAGGGACCATCGAGAGGGGTGAGGATGCCATGCCAGACATTGCGGCCGATATTGACGCCCTGCCCCGGCTTCGTGCGGAAGGCCAAAGGCTCAGCCGGCCCATTCGCAGTCTCCTTGGCGACGACGACGAGGAATGGATAGTCCGTCAGCGGTATGAAGGCCTGGCTCCCGAGCGGATGCCGCTCGACCATGCGTAGTTCCAGGGGCAGCTCGTATGGCTCGCCGCGCAAGAGGCTGATCATCGCCCGCGCCTTTTCGCCCGTTGTCTCAACCTTCGCCAGGTCATGATAGCGCACGCATTTTCCGGCATTGATGGGGTAGTTATACGCCCCTTCCATTTCGATCACGTCGCCGAACGGAAAAAAGGCGGCGTTCGTCAACGGCTGGATCTCAATCACTTTCATTCACGCTCTCCTCATCTCTGTTGCTCCAATACAGGCATTCGACGTTCATGCAGCGGTCTGTTGATCGCGCGCATGCCGGCCTTGTCCTTCTGAGAGCAGGGCGGCAAGCCGCAGAAACGCGATCCGCTCCACCTGGCGGCAGGCGGTGGCAAACTCGGCGTCGCGGTCGTTTTCCATCCGGGTCTCGAATGCGGCGAGGATCCCCGACTTCGAGTGGTCGCGCACGGCAATGATGAAGGGGAAGCCGAATTTTTCGACATAACGGATGTTGAGGTCGGTGAAGTGGGTGCGCTCCTCGTCCGTCAGCGCATCGAGGCCGGCAGATGCCTGCTCTTGCGTCGAACTTGCCGTCAGGCGTTTCGCCTGCGCCAACTTCCCGGCAAGATCCGGGTGGGCAACCAGCACGCCGAGCCGCTCCTCCTCGCTTGCAGCGCGGAACTGAAAAGTGAGCGCGGCATGGATCCCAATGGCGGTATCGTTTGCCGGCGAAAGTTCGCCCGCGAAGGCACGCTGCGCGATCCAGGGCGAGTGTTCGAAAATGCCGCCAAAACGCTCGACGAAGTCCGCTTCCGGCATCTGTGAGGGTCGCTCCGCGACCCGCTCCGGCGGATGGGTCTTTGCCCAATGTTCGGCGATGTCGACACGGCGTGCGATCCAGACCCGGTCGTGGCTCCGGACGTAGTCGATGAAGCGGGCTAGCGCCATGACACGGCCCGGCCGTCCGATCAGCCTGCAATGCAGACCGATGCTCATCATCTTCGGACTGCCGGCGGCACCCTCCGCATAGAGCGCATCGAAGGAATCCTTCAGATAGCTGAAGAACTGGTCGCCGCTGTTAAAACCCTGCGGCGTCGCGAAACGCATGTCGTTGGCATCGAGCGTATAAGGGATGATCAGCTGTTGGCGGCCACCGTGCTCGTACCAGTAAGGAAGATCGTCGGCATAGGTGTCGGAGATGTAGTCGAAGCCGCCGGCTTCCGTCACCAGATCGACGGTGTTGACGGAACAGCGACCGGTATACCAGCCACGCGGCCGCTCGCCGGTGACGAGGGTGTGCAGGCGGACAGCCTCGGCGATCGCTGCGCGCTCTTCCTCCGGCCCCATATCCTTGTGCTCGACCCATTTGAGGCCGTGCGAAGCAACTTCCCAACCGGCTTCCAGCATGGCGGCGACCTGCGCCGGTGATCGTTGCAGAGCCGTCGCAACGGCATACACGGTGACCGGGACCTGCTTTTCGATAAACAGCCGGTGGAGGCGCCAGAAGCCGGCGCGAGCGCCATATTCGTAGACCGATTCCATATTCCAGTGGCGCTGGCCCGGCCATTGGGCGGCACCGACGATTTCCGACAGAAAGGCTTCCGATGCCGCGTCGCCATGCAGCACGCAGTTCTCGCCACCCTCTTCGTAATTCAGGACGAATTGTACGGCGACGCGCGCATCGCCCGGCCATTGCGCCTCAGGCGGCGTCTGGCCATACCCGTGCATGTCACGGCAATATCGCATGAAACACTCCTCCAAATGTCTTCGATGACAAATTTCTAACCGCAAAATGCGCGCGTTATTCCCCTTGGAAAATTTGAAAGTCTCGAACGATACCGCTGCTTTTCAGTGGAATAGGCCTGGGGGATAGTGGATGCAGGAGCGCTACGTTCGGGAGAAGAAAATGCAGTCTCATTCGCAAGGAGCCGGCCGGCTCACGACCCATGTTCTGGACACGGCGCTCGGCAAGCCAGCCCAGGATCTGCGCATCGATCTCTACCGGGTGGACGGAGAGGCGCTGCATCTCCTGAAATCCACGCGGACGAATGATGATGGCCGATGCGACGCGCCGCTGCTGGCGGGCGACGACATGAAGTCCGGCATCTACGAGCTGCGCTTCCACGCTGGCGACTATCTTGGCCGCTCGAGCGAAGGCCCGATGTTCCTTGATCTCATTCCGATCCGCTTTGGCCTTGGCGATGAGGGCGCGCATTACCATGTGCCGCTGCTTCTCTCCCGCTACAGCTACTCCACCTATCGCGGGAGCTAGACGATGATGCCGGTGACAATCCGCTCCGAATTGCGTTTCATCCTCAACGGCCAGGAGGTTGCGCTTGATGACGTCGCGCCGGACCAGACGCTGCTCGACTGGCTTCGGCTCTCACGCTCGTTGAAGGGCACGAAGGAGGGCTGCGCCGAGGGCGATTGCGGCGCCTGCACCGTGCTTGTGGGACGGCTGACACCTGCGGGCGCGCTCGTCTACGAAGGGGTCAATGCCTGCATTCGCTTCCTTGGCTCGCTTGACGGATGCCACGTCGTCACCGTCGAACATCTGGCAGGCAGCGACGATCGCCTGCATCCGGTACAGCAGGCCATGGTGGATTTTCACGGGTCGCAATGCGGCTTTTGCACGCCGGGCTTCGTGATGTCGCTCTACGGGCTCTGGATGCAGACGCCGAACCCGACGGACCAGCAGATCGAAACGGCGCTCCAGGGCAATCTCTGTCGCTGCACTGGCTATGAGCCGATCCTGCGCGCTGCCCGCGCTATTTCCAGCTATGGCGGGACGCAAAACGATCCGTTGCTTGTCGAGCGTGGAACAATGATCGCGCGGCTGAAGGCCCTTAGCGACGGCGCGCGTGTCGAAATCGGCGAAGGTCGTCACCGGCTAATTGTGCCAGCAAGCCTCGATGATTTCGCGACCGTCCTGGAGACCTCACCGACCGCGACCGTAGTGGCCGGCTCCACCGATGTCGGCCTTTGGGTGACCAAGCACATGCGCGACATCACGCCGGTCGTATTCATTGCCGGGCTGCAGGAATTGAAGTCGATCGAGGTGGAGGATGGCGTCATCACCATTGGCGCAGGCGTTACCTACTCGGAAGCGATTGAAATGCTTTCGCAGCATATTCCGGCATTGGGTCCGCTGATTGCCCGCATCGGCGGCCAGCAGGTGCGCAACATGGGGACGATCGGCGGCAACATCGCCAACGGCTCGCCGATCGGCGACACGCCGCCGGCGCTCATCGTGCTCGGCGCGTCGCTCACTTTGCGTCAAGGCACGAGCCGGCGCACCATTCCGCTCGAAGATTTCTTCATCGCCTACGGCAAGCAGGATCGCCAACCCGGTGAATTCGTTGAAACCGTGCATATTCCGGTCCCGGCATCGGGCGAAAAATTCGCCGTCTACAAGGTGACGAAGCGTCGGGACGAAGATATCACGGCGACGCTCGGCGCCTTCCGCATGGCGCTTGCCGACGACGGCACGGTGGCGGAAATCCGCATCGCCTATGGCGGCATGGCCGCAACGCCGAAACGGGCCTTCGCCGTCGAAAAGGCGCTGCTCGGCCAGATCTGGAGCGAACAGACGGTGGAGGTCGCCATGGAGAAATACGCCGAGGATTATTCGCCGCTGACCGACATGCGCGCTACTGCGGAATATCGTGCGCTGGCAGCCAAGAACCTTCTGCTCCGTTTCTACCTGGAAACGACGCCCTATGCGGCACCGGCTCAGGTGTCCAGATACGAGGCCGCGTGAACCCATGAACAAGCACAGTCCCGACCTCAAACCCGAAACCATTGTTGGTGGCGTCCACTCCAGCCCTCGCCATGACTCCGCTCACAAGCATGTCTCCGGCACTGCCGTTTACATCGACGACATTACCGAACCGACCGGGACGCTTCACGCCGGCCTCGGCCTGTCCACAGTCGCGCACGGTATCCTGAAATCGGTCGATCTTGCCGCCGTGCGGGCAGCTCCCGGCGTTGTCACCGTGCTGACCCATGAGGACGTGCCTGGCGTCAACGACATCTCGCCCTCCTACATGCACGACGACCCGGTGCTTGCCGCCGGCAAGGTCGAGTTTCATGGCCAGCCGATCTTCTGTGTGATCGCCGAAACCCGCGAACAGGCCCGTAAAGCGGCGCCGCTGGCAAAGATCGAATATGAAGAATTGCCGGCCGATATCGACATCTGGGATCTCGACGTTTCGACCCACAGGCAAGTTGTTACGCCGCTGACGCTGAAGCGCGGCGATGCCGCCGCTGCTCTTGAGAGCGCGCCGCGTCGCGTGACGGGCCGCATGCGGCTGGGCGGCCAGGACCATTTCTATCTGGAAGGCCAGATTTCGCTTGCCGTGCCCGGCGAAGACGACGAGGTCGTCGTCTATTGTTCGACCCAGGGTCCGAGCGAGACACAGCACATGGTGGCCCATGCGCTCGGCGTGCCGAGCAATGCCGTGACGATCGAAGTTCGCCGCATGGGCGGCGGCTTCGGCGGCAAGGAAACCCAGGCAAACCAGTGTGCGGCAATCGCTGCAATCGCCGCCAAGAAGCTGAAACGCGCCGTCAAAGTCCGTCTCGACCGCGACGAAGACATGGTCGCCACCGGCAAGCGGCATGATTTTGCCATCGACTACGATGTCGGCTTCGACGACGAGGGGCGCATCCTTGCCGTCGACTATATCTTCGCGCTTCGGGCCGGATTTTCCGCCGATCTTTCCGGCCCGGTCGGCGACCGCGCGCTGTTTCACTGCGACAATGCCTATTTCTTTCCGCATGTGCATGCGAAGTCGGCGCCGCTTTACACCAACACCGTTTCCAACACGGCGTTTCGCGGCTTTGGCGGGCCTCAGGGCATGGTCGGCGCCGAACGCGTCATTGACGAGGTGGCTTTTGCCGTCGGCAAGGACCCGCTCGAGATCCGGAAGCTGAATTTCTATGACGCGATGGGCGTTAAGGGTGAGCGCAACCTCACCCCTTATCACCAGAAGGTCGAGGATTGCATCATCCAGCGCATCGTTGCCGAGCTGGAGGAAAGCGCCGATTATGCCGGGCGCCGAAAGACTATTTCCGAGTTCAACGCAAAGAGTCGCATCGTCAAGCGCGGCATCGCGCTGACCCCGGTGAAATTCGGCATTTCCTTCACCAAGACCGAGTCAAACCAGGCCGGTGCGCTGGTCCACGTCTATAGCGACGGCTCCGTGCATATGAACCACGGCGGCACGGAGATGGGCCAAGGCCTGCATCTGAAGGTGGCGCAGGTCGTGGCGGAAGAATTCCAGATCGACCTCGACCGGGTGAAGATCACCGCGACGACGACGGCCAAGGTGCCGAATACGTCGCCGACCGCCGCTTCCTCGGGTGCGGATCTGAACGGAATGGCGGCGCAGAACGCCGCACGCCAGATCAAGGACCGGCTGATCGCCTTTGCAGCGGAAAGCCATCAGGTTCCCCGCGATCAGGTGGTGTTCCTGCCCAACCGCGTGCGCATCGGCGATATCGAAATGCCATTCTCCGACCTCGTCAAAAAGGCCTATATGGCCCGCGTCCAGCTCTCGGCGGCCGGTTTCTACAAGACGCCGAAGATCCATTGGGACCGAAAGACAGGGCGCGGCCACGCCTTCTACTATTATGCCTACGGAGCGGCGTGCTCGGAGGTATCCATCGACACGCTGACCGGCGAATATGTGGTCGAACGCACGGATATCCTCCATGATACCGGCCGCTCCCTGAACAAGGCCATCGATATCGGTCAGATCGAGGGCGGCTTCATCCAGGGCATGGGCTGGCTGACGACGGAAGAACTCTGGTGGGACGGCAAGGGGAGGCTTAGAACGCATGCGCCCTCCACCTACAAGATCCCGCTTGCATCTGACCGCCCGAAGATCTTCAATGTGGCGTTGACCGACTGGTCGGAAGCCTATGAGCCGACGATCCATCGCTCGAAGGCGGTCGGCGAGCCGCCGCTGCCGCTCGGCCTTGCCGTTCTGCACGCGCTATCGGATGCTGTGGCGAGCGTCGCCGATCACAAGATCTGCCCGCGTCTCGATGCGCCGGCAACGCCGGAGCGGGCGCTGATGGCGATCGAGCGTCTGAAGGCTGCGCAAAAGGAGTGAGGTCATGCACGCCGCCCACGAAGATATCCGGGATTTTCTGCGCCGCGAACCGGCGTCGATCCTCGTCGAGGTAACGGGCGTCGCGGGCTCGGCGCCACGCGATACCGATGCCTGGATGCTGGTTTCGGAACGGGCGATTTTCGCAACCATCGGCGGCGGGCAGCTCGAATATATGGCAATCGACCAGGCGCGCCGGGCCTTGCGTTCCGGCCTCGCGGCCGAGCCGATGAATGTGCCGCTCGGCCCCGAGATCGGCCAATGCTGCGGCGGTCGGGTGGGGCTTGCCTTTACGGCGCTCAATCCTGAGCTTGCGAACAAGCTGGTCGCTCGCAGCGACCGTGAAATGGCCGCACGGCCACATGTCTATATTTTCGGGGCTGGCCACGTCGGCGATGCGCTTGCCATGGCGCTTTCTCTCGCGCCGCTGCGCGTCGTGCTGGTCGATACGCGCGAAGACGAACTCACCGCCTGCACGGTGCCGCGTATCGAGACCTGTCTGACGGCGATGCCCGAGGCTGTCGTGCGCGACGCCCCGGCCGGCAGCAGTTTCGTGATCCTCACCCATGATCACGCGCTCGATTTCCTCATCGCTGCCGAAGCGCTCAAGCGCGCGGATGCCGCCTATGTCGGCATGATCGGCTCCAAGACCAAGCGTGCCACCTTCAGAAACTGGCTGTCGCGCGAAAGCGGCCGGGCGGAGCTTTTCGATCGCCTGATTTGCCCGATCGGCGGAACGGCGGTGAAGGACAAGCGTCCGACCGTCATCGCCACGCTTGCCGCGGCCGAGATCATGACGGCGGCGCTGACCTGGGCGGCAGATCGGGCAAAGCTACCCGCGACCGCCAGCCGCTAAAAGCTTCCGAACGGCAAAAGCCGTTATCGGACAATGGGTAACTGCTTCAGGGGATTGGCAAGGGGCACGCCAAGCGGCTCGAAATGGCGCTCATTGGCCGTCAAAACAGTGAGTCCGCGGGCAGCAGCGGTCGCGGCAATGGCAATATCCTCAAAGCCAGGGTCGTGAGCACGCGCCCGGTCAAGCATCAGGCCAGCGTGTCTCGCCTCTTCAATTCCGAAGGGCAGGATACGGCCGGTATAGAAATGTTCCACCGCCGCGAGCCAGCGGCGCAGGTGCTCCGCTTTCGTCGTCGCTCCGATTCTTGCCGCTCGGGCGATACCTGCCTCGATCTCGGCAATCGTGATTGCCGAAAGATAAAGCCGGTCACTATTCGAACGCATCCAGGCTGCGAATGCGTCAACGCCGACATGGCGCTTGGCCGGTGCATCGGCCGACACGATATTGGTGTCCAGAAGATACAAGATCAGAAGCCGTTTTCACGCAATGCACGGGCGGGCTTTCGCGATTGCTCGGGAATATCTGCCGTCTCGCCGGGAAAGGCCAAAAGCAGATCGGCGAAATCCGGCACCCTGGAAATCCGCTGCCATTCTTCGAAGGAAACCAGCACGGCTTCCTTCCGGCCATGGCGGGTGATAACGGTCGGCTCACCAGCCACGGCTTGATCGACCACAGCGGAAAGCGTCGCCTTTGCATCCTTGAGCTGGATTTCCTTCATGTCACTTCTCCATATGACTACCGATAGTCATATATGATGTCACTAACATGAATCAAGCGGAGATCAACCTGCGGTTTTCGGATCACGAAGCCGCAGCCGCCGGCTCGTCCGCAAGCAGCTTGCCGATGAGCCGCTGACAGCGCTCTGCCATGAAATCGATCATCAGGCGGACCTTCGGATCCTGGAAGCGCTTATGCGGATAGATGGCGGCGAGCTGAACCGGAGCCGGCGGGCTCTCCTTCAGGATCTCCACCAATCGCCCCTCGCGCAGGTATGATTTCACCTCGAACAGCGGCTTGTTGATAATGCCGCGGTCTTCCAGCGCCCATTGGGTAAGGACATCGCCATCATCGCTGTCATAGGGACCTGCGACCTCGAATTTGCGAAGACCTTCCGCCGTCGTCAGCGTCCAGTAATATTCCTTGGATCCGGGATAGCGCAGCAGAAGACAGTCGTGCTTGTCGGCAATCAAGGCGTCCGCGGTCGGCGGCACGCCACGTCGCGCCAGATAGGCGGGCGAAGCGCACAGCACACGCTCGCAATTGAGGATGCCGCGCATGCGCAGATTGGAATCCTCCAGCACGCCAAGCTTGAAGGCGACGTCGAC
Organism: Rhizobium freirei PRF 81; assembly: GCF_000359745.1. Taxonomy (GTDB): domain Bacteria; phylum Pseudomonadota; class Alphaproteobacteria; order Rhizobiales; family Rhizobiaceae; genus Rhizobium; species Rhizobium freirei. The sequence goes on along the minus strand of NZ_AQHN01000084.1, from coordinate 505,391 downwards.
GCCTTCGGCCAGAATATCGACATTGTGGTCCGACAGGCGGACGCGCACCTCGATATCCGGATATTTGTCGTGAAATTCGGGAATGCCCGAAGCGACCAGCCGGCGCCCGATGCCGAGCGGCGCGGTGATCCTGAGCGATCCTTTCGGATTGCGCGAGAGATCGGCGATCGCCGCCTCCGCCTCGTTGACGGCCTCGATGATCTTTACCGCCTTCTCATAGAAAACGCGGCCATGTTCGGTCGGCGAGAGCTTACGCGTCGTGCGGTTGAAGAGGCGCACGCCGAGATGGCGCTCGAGTTCCTTGATGCGATTGCTCGCCACCGCAGGCGTGACGCGCTGGTCGCGCCCTGCCGCCGAGAGTGTACCGAGTTCGACCACGCGAACGAAGACGCGGACATTATCAAGATAGGACATATCCCTTTCTACCACATCGGCGTGCGGAACAAAGCGGGGGTGATCTTATAGATTTTTTTGAAAGTGTTGGCGGATTCACCGGGATTTTCGAGAAAATCGAGCGATGGCAAACAATCCCATGGAAATCGGGAGGGAGTTCCCATGTACGAATATGCCATCGCCTGGGACTGGCTGACCTTTGCCGTCCGCTGGCTGCACGTGATCACCGCAATTGCCTGGATCGGCTCGTCATTTTATTTCGTCGCGCTCGATCTCGGCCTGAAGAAGCATCCCGCGCTGCCGCCAGGCGCCTATGGCGAGGAGTGGCAGGTCCATGGCGGCGGCTTCTACCACATTCAGAAATATCTGGTGGCGCCGGCCAACATGCCGAACCACCTCGTCTGGTTCAAATGGGAAAGCTACGTCACCTGGATGTCCGGCTTCGGCATGCTCTGTCTCGTCTACTACGCCGGGGCCGACCTTTACATGATCGATCCGGCGGTCCTCGACGTCTCCAAGCCGGTGGCGATCGCCATTTCGCTGGCTTCGATTGCGGGCGGCTGGATCATATACGATCTGATCTGCAAGTCACCCTTCGGCAATGACAATACGCGGCTCATGGTGGCGCTGTATTTCATTCTGGTCGCGGTGGCCTGGGGTTACACCCACCTGTTCACCGGCCGCGCCGCCTTCCTGCATCTTGGCGCCTTCACGGCGACGATCATGTCGGCCAACGTGTTCTTCATCATCATTCCGAACCAGAAGATCGTCGTCGCAGACCTGATCGCCGGCCGCACGCCCGATCCGAAATATGGCCGGATCGCCAAGCAGCGTTCAACGCACAACAACTACCTGACGCTGCCGGTGTTGTTCCTGATGCTGTCGAACCACTATCCGCTGGCCTTCGGCACGCAGTTCAACTGGATCATCGCCTCGCTCGTCTTCCTGATGGGCGTGACGATCCGCCACTGGTTCAACACCCGCCACGCCGATGCCGGCAAGCCGACCTGGACATGGATCGTCACCGTCGTCCTCTTCATCGTCATCATGTGGCTTTCCACAGTACCGAAGATCCTGACGGGCGAGCCGGTCACGAAGCTTTCGGCGATCCAGCAGCCTTTCGTCGAGGCTCAGGCCTTCCCGAAAGTTCGCGACACCATCATGGGGCGCTGCTCGATGTGTCATGCGAAGGAACCGAGCTGGGAGGGCATCGTCGCCCCTCCGAAGGGTGTCGTCTTCGAAACCGATCGCGATATCGCCGCCCATGCCCGAGAGATCTACCTGCAGGCAGGCCGCAGCCACGCCATGCCGCCGGCCAATGCCTCTCACATAACCGACGAGGAGCGCCGCCTGCTCGTTTCCTGGTATGAAAGTGCCGTCAATGGGGAGAAGATCCAATGAATGAAGTCCTGATCCGTGGCCGTGTCCTGACCTTTCTTGCCGAACCGCAAGGCATCGATGACACCGCGTCCTATCGCTATATCGAGGATGGCGCCGTTTTTGTCCGCGGCGGAAAGATCGTTGAGATCGGCCCCTATGGCGACATAAGCAAGCTTGCCGGTGCCGATATCAATATCGCGGATCATCGGCCGAATCTCATCCTGCCCGGCCTTATCGACACGCATCTGCATTTCCCGCAGACGCAGGCGATCGCGTCTTATGGCGCGCAACTGCTCGAATGGCTGAACACCTATATTTTCGTCGAGGAGCAGAAGTTCGCCCGCGCCGCCCATGCCGCAGAAGTAGCTGACCGCTTCATGGACGAACTGCTGTCGAACGGTACGACGACGGCGGTTGCCTATTGCTCGGTGCATCCGGAAAGCGTCGACGCCTATTTCGCGGCGGCCGAAGCCCGCGGCATGCGCATGATCGGCGGCAAGGTGATGATGGATCGCAATGCGCCGGACGTGCTGCGCGACACGCCGCAACAGGGGTATGACGAAACAAAACGGCTCATTGAGAAGTGGCATGGCCGCGGCCGCGCGCATTACGCGATCAGCCCGCGCTTTGCGATCACCTCCAGCCCCGAACAAATGGAGATGAGCAGAGCGCTCGTCGCCGAGCATCCGGACTGCTATGTCCAGACGCATCTCTCGGAAAATCGCGACGAGATCGCCTTTGCCACGTCCCTCTATCCCGAGGCGAAGGACTACACCGATATTTACGCTCGCTACGGTCTGCTCAATAGCCGCATGTTGCTTGGCCATTGCATCCATATGAGCGAGCGCGAAGTTTCCGTTCTGGCCGAAACCGGCGCGGTCGGCGTGTTCTGCCCGACATCGAACCTCTTCCTCGGCTCCGGCCTCTTCAATGCCGCTCGTTTCGACAAGCTCGGCGCGCGCTGGTCTGTCGCGACCGATGTCGGCGCCGGCACCAGCTTCTCCATGCTGGAAACCATGGATGAGGCGTATAAGGTTCTGCATCTGCAGGGCCAGCGACTGACGCCGTTCAATTCCTTCTATCGCATGACGCGCGGCAATGCGCTCGCGCTCGGACTGGAAAGACAGATCGGCTCGCTGCAGGCGGGGGCGGATGCCGATATCGTCGTGCTCGATTCCAGCGCCAAGTCGGCAATGGAATTCCGCATGCGCACAGCAACTTCGCTCGCCGAGGAGCTCTTCATTCTTCAGACCATGGGCGACGACCGCTGCATCGCTGAGGTCTATGTCGCCGGCAAGGCAACGAAGACCAAAAGCAAGAAGTCGGAAGCGGTTGCGCGCCAGCCACTGCAACTTGCCTGACCATTGATGCCGCGGACCGCCGACGCCGTCGTCATCGAATAGGAGACGGCGGCGTTTGGCGCTGCCGGCTGATTTTCAATGATGTCTCGTGCTGTTCTGCCTCGTCGGCACCGGCCATTCCCGGCGCCAATTCAAACGCACCTCAGCCTCCCGCCCATTGCCTTCGTCAGTTCCTCGGCGGCTGCCCGCACGAGCGGACCAAGCGCGTCGACCTTCTGGTCCGGTAGCCGCACGGCCGGTCCCGAGACGGAAATGCCGGCAATGGCGTCTCCATACTCATCGAAGATCGGTGCCGCCACGCAGCGCATACCGAGCGTGTGCTCCTCATCGTCGATCGACCAGCCGCGCGACCGGATCTCGGCTACATCCGTCAGCAGCTTGGGCAGCGTATCGCGGGTTTTATCGGTGAAATGCTGGAGCGGACGACTGCCGAGCACGGCTTCGATCCGGCTATCCGGCCAGGTCGAGATAATCGCCTTGCCGATGCCGGAAGCATGGATCGGGCCGCGCCGACCGGGCCTGAAAAAGGCGCGCATCGGTGCATGGCTTTCCGCCTGGGAGATGAAAACGACGTCACCATCCTCTTCGATGGCGATATTGGCGGTCTCACCGGATTCTTCCATCAATTGCTTCAGGAAGGGCCTGCTGATGCTGCCGAGCTTGCGGAAGCGCAAATAGGCCGTTCCGATCTCGAAGGCCTTCACGCCGATCGTCCAGGCGCCGGTCTCGCCGTCATGAGTGACCATGCCATGCTGGGCGAGAGATGTCAGCAGCCTGTGCACGGTGGAAGGCGCCATGCCTGACCGATCGGCAAGATCGGTCAGCACCGCACCGTCGGCTTCGGCCACCAATCCCAGAAGTTTCAAGCTGCGATCAAGCACCTGGACGGAGGAAGCCGCCGCATTCTCGGCCGGTTTCCGGCCCGGCCTGCCCCTTGTCTTTTCCCGATTTTCCGCCATGACGCTCGCTTCTTACCCAAAGTATGCCGCGATCTCCTGGCGTCGCGTCCCACGCTTTGGTTTCTCTTCTTTTGCATGTCGCCTATCGCAAGACCGCTCGAAACTTCGGCGCGGCATGCATGGCTTCATGACATATCCGCTTCCCATCGATTGTTCCAGATTTGTTGAAAATGTTTATTTCCATATGATGAGATCGATTTCCATTATTTGATTGCATTCCAACAACCATGCGGTACCTTCGATACAGAAACGGAGGAATTCCCATGGCAAAGATGCGTGCAGTCGATGCCGCAGTGCTGGTTCTGGAGAAGGAGGGCGTCAACTGCGCCTTCGGCGTTCCCGGCGCTGCGATCAACCCCTTGTATTCGGCAATGAAGATGCGCGGTTCGATCCGCCATGTGCTTGCCCGTCACGTCGAAGGCGCGAGTCACATGGCCGAGGGCTATACCCGCGCGCGCGCCGGCAATATTGGCGTCTGCATCGGAACGTCTGGACCAGCCGGCACGGACATGATCACCGGCCTTTATTCGGCCTCTGCCGATTCGATCCCGATCCTTTGCATTACCGGCCAGGCGCCGCGCGCCCGTCTTGACAAGGAGGACTTCCAGGCCGTTGATATCGCCAAGATCGCAGCACCCGTCACCAAGTGGGCTGTTACCGTCATGGAGCCAGCGCTCGTTCCCTTCGTCTTCCAGAAGGCATTCCATACGATGCGCTCCGGCCGTCCTGGCCCGGTCCTGATCGATCTGCCCGTTGACGTCCAGCTCGCCGAAATCGAATTCGACATCGACACCTATGCGCCCCTCGCCCCCTATAAGCCGTCGGCGACACGCGCCCAGGCCGAAAAAGCGGTTGGCATGCTGAACGCAGCCGAGCGGCCGCTGATCGTCGCAGGTGGCGGTATCATCAACGCCGACGCTTCGGACCTGCTCGTCGAACTCGCCGAGATCACCGGCGTTCCGGTCATCCCGACGCTGATGGGCTGGGGCACGATCCCGGACGACCATCCGCTGATGGCCGGCATGTGCGGGTTGCAGACCTCGCAGCGCTACGGCAATGCGACGCTGCTCGCCTCCGACTTCGTCTTCGGTATCGGCAATCGCTGGGCAAACCGTCACACCGGCAACGTCTCGACCTATACCGAGGGCCGGACGTTCGTGCATGTCGATATCGAACCGACCCAGATCGGTCGTGTCTTTGCGCCCGATTTCGGCATCGTCTCGGATGCCGGCGCTGCATTGAAACTATTCCTTGACGTTGCAACCGAATGGAAAACGGCCGGCAAGCTGCGCGACTGGTCGGGCTGGGCAGAGGAATGCCGCAACCGCAAGCGCACCATGCTGCGCAAGACGCATTTCGACCAGACGCCGCTGAAGCCCCAGCGCGTCTACGAGGAGATGAACAAGGCGTTTGATCGCGACACCTGCTATGTCTCAACCATCGGGCTTAGCCAGATCGCCGGCGCGCAGTTCCTGCATGTCTACAAGCCGCGCAACTGGATCAATTGCGGCCAGGCCGGCCCGCTCGGCTGGACGCTGCCGGCAGCGCTCGGCGTGCGTGCTGCAGATCCGGACCGTCCGATCGTCGCTCTGTCCGGCGATTACGACTTCCAGTTCCTCATCGAGGAATTGGCCGTTGGTGCCCAGCATAAGCTGCCATACCTGCACGTGGTCGTGAACAATTCCTATCTCGGCCTCATCCGCCAGGCCCAGCGCGGCTTCAACATGGATTTCGAGGTCAGCCTCGCCTTCGACAATATCAACGCGTCAGGCGACGCGGAGCCAGGTTACGGCGTCGATCATGTGGCTGTCGCCGAGGGGCTTGGCTGCAAGGCCATCCGCGTGCGCAGTCCGAACGAGTTCCAGGAAGCGTTCACCACCGCAAAGAAGCTGATGGCAGAGCATCAGGTTCCTGTTGTCATCGAGTTCATTCTGGAGCGCGTCACCAACATCGCCATGGGCGCCGACATCAATGCTGTCGTCGAGTTCGAGGAACTTGCCGAACGCGGCGAGGATGCCCCGACCGCGACCCTTGCACTGCTGGACTGAAGGAGAGATCACATGCCGAAGTTTGCGGCCAATCTGACCATGCTTTTCAACGAGGCGCCCTTCCTCGAGCGCTTCGCGCTCGCCGCCAAGGCCGGTTTCGAAGGCGTCGAGTATCTCTTCCCCTATGACTTCGAGAAGGAGGCACTTCGCGCCGAGCTCGATCGCCATGGTCTCACGCAGGTGCTGCACAATCTGCCTGCCGGCGACTGGGCGGGCGGCGAGCGTGGGATCGCGATCTTTCCCGATCGTATCGACGAGTTCCGCCGCGGTGTCGCTTCTGCGATCGATTATGCAACGGCACTCGGCTGCAGCCAGATCAACTGCCTTGCCGGCATCGCGCCGGCCGGCATGTCGGATGAGGTGCTGCGGACGACCTTCGTCGCCAATCTCGGATACGCCGCAGCCGAACTGGGCAAGCACGGCATCCGCCTGTTGATCGAGCCGATCAATCGCTTCGACATTCCGGGCTTTCACCTCAACACGCCCGACCAGGCGGCCTCGATCATCGCCGAAGTCGGTAGCGACAACCTGTTCATTCAGTATGATCTCTACCATCAGCAGCGCACCGAGGGCGAACTGATCGGCACCTTCAAGAAGCATCAGGCGAAGATCGCCCATGTGCAGCTTGCCGACAATCCCGGCCGCAACGAACCGGGCACCGGCGAAATCGCCTATCCCTTCGTTTTCAACGCGCTTGATGCGCTCGGCTACGACGGCTGGATCGGCTGTGAATACAAGCCGCGCACCACCACCGAAGCAGGGCTCGGCTGGTTTGCGACCGCCGGCCGCCAGGCTGAAAGCGCCGCCATTCTCAATATCAGGAGTTAAAAACCATGGCACAAATCGGATTCATCGGCCTCGGCATCATGGGCACCCCCATGGCACGCCACCTGCAGGATGCCGGCCACACCGTCGTCACGTCCAAGTTTGCCATTGCGCCGCGTCAGGAGTTGCTCGACCACGGCCTGAAGATCGTCGAGACGCCGAAGGCGCTTGCCGAAACCGTCGACACGATCATCCTGATGCTGCCGGATACGCCCGAGGTCAAGGATGTTCTCTTCGGCGAAAATGGCGTTGCTTGCGGCCTTTCGAAAGGCAAGCTCGTCATCGACATGAGCTCGATCTCGCCGATCGAAACCAAGGAATTCGCAAAGAGAGTACGCGAAACCGGTGCCGAATATATCGACGCGCCCGTTTCCGGTGGCGAGGTCGGCGCCAGGAACGCCTCGCTCTCGATCATGGCCGGCGGCTCGGAGGCCAGCTTCGAACTGGCGCTGCCGCTCCTTCAGCTGATGGGAAAGAACATCACGCTCGTCGGCGATTGCGGCGACGGCCAGGTCACCAAAGTAGCCAACCAGATCATCGTCGCGCTGACGATCGAGGCGGTATCCGAGGCCCTCGTCTTCGCGTCCAAGGCCGGAGCCGATCCCGCACGCGTGCGCGCGGCGCTGATGGGCGGCTTTGCCTCCTCGCGCATCCTCGAAGTGCATGGCGAACGCATGATCAAGCGCACCTTTGAGCCCGGTTTCCGCATATCGCTGCATCAGAAGGATTTGAACCTTGCGCTGCAGGGGGCCAAGGCACTTGGCGTCTCGCTGCCCAACACCGCCTCGACGCAGGAGCTCTTCAACCAATGCGCCGCCAATGGCGATAGCGGGCTCGACCACTCCGGTCTCGTCAAGGCGCTGGAGCGTATGGCGAACCATCCTGTCGCCTAGAGCATTCCCAGGAAAAGTGCGTAGCGGTTTTCCGCCCGGAATGCGTGCAGAAACAGAAAGTAGAGCGTTTTCACACTTCGCAGGAAAGGCGAAAACGCTCTAACATGTGAGAAACCCGATGCCGAGCATTGCCGATCCCCGCGCCTTTCTGGAAACGCTGTTCTATGCAGCGGTCGCCGCTGCAGATCCAGACAAGGCGCTCGCCGCCCATCTGCCGGAAAAGCCGAAAGGCCGCACGGTGGTGGTCGGCGCCGGCAAGGGGGTGGCGCAGATGGCGCGCGCCTTTGAGCGCCTGTGGGATGAGCCGCTCTCCGGCATCGTCGTCACGCGTTACGGCTATGCCGTGCCCTGCGAGCGTATAGAGGTTCTTGAAGCCGCGCATCCCGTTCCGGATGAAAGCGGCCTGCTCGCTGCGGAGCGCCTGATGGCGGCGGTGAGCGGTCTCACCGAAGACGATCTCGTCGTCGCCCTTGTCTGCGGCGGTGGCTCGGCATTGCTGCCGGCCCCCGCCGGCGATCTCACGCTTGCCGACGAGATCGCCGTCAACCGGGCGCTGCTTGCCTCCGGTGCGCCGATCAGCGCGATGAATGCCGTGCGCAAGCAGGTCTCGCGTATCAAGGGGGGCCGGCTGGCCGCCCTTGCCTATCCGGCCCGCGTCGTCTCACTCGTCGTTTCGGATATTCCGGGTGACAACCCTGCCCTCGTCGCCTCCGGCCCAACGATTGCCGACGCCGCCAGGCGCGTAGATGCGCTTGAAATTATAACCCGCTATCACCTTGAGCTGCCGGAAGCCGTCCTGCGCCATCTGAAGGACGGTAAGGACGAGCCGCCGCGGCCATCGGATCCGCGCTTTGCTGGCAATGACGTCAGGCTTGTCGCCTCGGCCGCTATGGCACTGGAGGCTGCGGCCAGTGTTGCACGCAAGGCGGGCGTCGAAGCGATCGTCTTGTCCGATGCCATCGAAGGCGAAGCGTCGGAGGTCGGCCGGCAGCATGCTGCGATTACGTCCGAAATCGCTCGGCGAGGCCTATCGTCTCAAAGCCCGATCGTCGTGCTCTCCGGCGGCGAGACGACCGTGACCATCAAGGGCAAAGGCAAAGGCGGCCGCAACAGCGAGTTCCTGCTTTCCTTCGCCTGCGCTATTTCCGGCCAAAAAGGCATTGCCGCGCTCGCCGCCGACACGGACGGTATCGACGGTTCGGAAGACAATGCCGGCGCCTTTGCCGACGGCACCACCGTTTCACGCCTTGCCGATCAGAATAAGGATGCTGCCGAATTCCTTGGCCGCAACGACAGCTGGTCAGCCTTCGCCGCTCTCGACGACCTCTTCGTGAGCGGTCCGACCGGCACCAACGTCAACGACTTCCGCGCGATTCTTTTGAACGGCTGACGAACTGCCGCAGGCACGCTCCGAGGGGTTTTCCAGGCCCGCTATCCGCGGGCAGGATCATTGGCGGTAGGCAATGCGTCCCGGCAATTGCGGCCATGAACCCAGCTGCTTTCCAGATGTGTCGGCCGCTCGTGCACTAGCTCGGAAACAGTCGTTGATGACAAGACCATCCCGAACGATGGTTTCGGGATGGAGCGGACGATTTCGACGTCATTGCCGAGAATATTATTCCAAAATCGTTTCAGAAATTAGCAAATCACTATAGGCTTAAAATCGACTCGACCGTGCGTGCGCTTCGAGCGAGTTTGCTGCGCCCGTCGAGCAAGATAATCCTGCGAAGAAAAGCCGACATGCCCAAAAGAACCTCTCCGCTCGTCGCGTTTCAGTCCAAGACATTCCGCTCGCTCTGGTCGGCAACGCTCATCTCAAATCTCGGCGGATTGGTCGAAGGCGTCGGTGCTGCCTGGCTCATGACCAGCCTTGCCACATCCCACGGCATGGTGGCGCTGGTTCAATCCTCCACCACCTTGCCTGTCATGATCTTCTCGCTCGCAGCCGGCGCGCTTGCCGATAACTACGATCGAAGACAAATCATGCTAATCGCGCAGATGCTGATGCTGTGCGTATCCGCGACGCTGGCGGTGCTGTCCTACGGCAACGCCTTGACGCCCTGGCTGCTGTTGAGCCTCACCTTCCTGATCGGCTGCGGCGGCGCCCTGCACAACCCGTCATGGCAGGCCTCGATGGGCGATGTCGTGCCGCGCGACCATTTGCCAGGCGCCGTCGCACTCAACAGCATGAGCTACAATCTGATGCGCAGCATCGGGCCGGCGATCGGCGGCGTCATCGTCGCCGCCGCCGGTGCCGCCTTTGCGTTTCTCTTCAATGTCTTCTGTTATATCGCCCTGATTTTCGCCCTGTGGCGCTGGAAGAAGGCCCCTGCCCGCAACATGCTGCCGCGCGAGCCCTTCGGCAGTGCCATGTCGGCCGGATTCCGCTACGTCCTGATGTCGCCGAACCTGCTCAAGGTGATGTGCCGCGGCTTCGCCTTCGGGCTCACGGCGATCGTCATTCTGGCGCTTTTGCCCCTCGTCGCGCGCGACCATGTGCACGGCACGGCAATCACCTACGGCATCATGCTCGGCTTCTTCGGCTTCGGCGCGATCTGCGGTGCGCTCCTGATCGGCCGCATTCGCGATCTCCTGAGCAACGAATGGGTGATCCGCGGCGCATTCTTTACGCTCGCTCTCAGCAGCTTCCTCCTGGCGCTGAGCAATCAGGTGTGGCTGAGCTGTCTACTGCTGATGCCTGCAGGCGTGGCATGGGTACAGGCCTTCTCGCTGTTCAACGTCACGGTTCAGCTTTCCACGCCGCGTTGGGTCGTTGGCAGGGCCTTGTCGCTCTACCAGACCGCCACCTTCGGCGGCATGGCGGCCGGAAGCTGGCTCTGGGGTGAATTGGCCGACAGCCATGGCGTCACCGGCGCCCTCCTTATCGCGAGCGTCACGCTCGCGATGGGCGGCCTGCTCGGTCTTCTGTTGCGGCAACCGGATTTCGAATCCCTCAATCTCGATCCGACGAATACGTTCAGCGAGCCGCAGCTGCAGCTCGACCTGCGCTCTCGAAGTGGCCCGATCCTGGTCATGGTGGATTACAGCATCGATCAGGAAGACGTGCCGGAATTCCTGGCCGTCATGGCGCAGCGCCGCAGGATGAGGATCCGGGACGGCGCAAAGCAATGGTCGCTGCTGCGCGATCTGGAAAAGCCGAATACCTGGACTGAGAGCTATCATCTGCCGACCTGGATCGACTATGTCCGCCACAGCCAGCGCCAAACGCACGCCGACGTCGAGGTCTCAGAGCACCTCGACGCGCTGCACCGCGGCGACCAGCCGCCAATCATCCATCATATGATCGAACGGCAGACGGTGCCGCGGCATGACGACATGCCTTTGAAGCCCTATCTCGACGCAACATGACGGAACCGAACGAGCGGGCTACCTGCTTCAGTTCTGCCTCCCCTAAAAGTCCGAGATGACCGTCTGCTCGACTTTTCCATGCTTTGCCTGTTTACTCACGCACAAAGCGGGGGCGACGATGAAAATTCTATTTCTTGCATTTTTCGCAATGACTACGAGTTGCACGACGGCGTTTGCATCCGGCACCATCTATTACGGCTCTCGCGCCGGGATGGAGGTGACGATCGTCAGCATGTCGGGCCTCGATACGTCGCATGCGGAAATCCGGACCAAGCACACACGGGAAAACGCAGTCGCCTTCTGCCGAGAGTATGTCCAAAAAATCACGCCGGATTGTATCAAACAGGAACTGGCGACGCCGTTGAACGACCTCATCCAGGCCAATTGCAAAACCGGAGTTTTTACGGATTTCGCTGGCGACCGGCATCAATTCCAGGGCCGCAATCCTGCGGCCGGCAGCACGGCCAAATATCGGCTGGTGGATCTGCAGACGAATGAGGCCGCTGATGGTTCCTCCGCGTCCGGCTATCCGACCAATATGGGGATCTTTCGGGCTTTGTGCCCAAGAACTGCGCCGCAAGACGACTGAGGCGCAGCTGCACTCCTCACTCTTTCATTCGCTCACAACGTGGCAACAGCGCCCCAGCTCTTCGAGATCAATCGACATGCCACCGGTCAAACTTGGCATCCCTTCAGGAAGATGTCGGCGCATATCCGGGCGCGCTGGGCAATGTCGTCGATACCGGGCGTCTTCTGTTGACGCAGGATCGCGGCGCGCTGCGGTTCCATGATCATCATTCCGCGCAGCATGCCGGAGGCCATGTGCGGATCCTCGAGCTTGATCAGCCCTCGTTCGACCTGCGTTGTCAGCCATTTCTCCATCACCGCATTTGAACCGACGATGGCGGTCTCGTAGAAGCTCTTTGCGATTTCGGGAAAGCGGTCGGATTCCGCGATAATGAGGCGCATCATGTCGACCGTATCATCCGACATCGTCAACATGCCGTAGGCCGTCAGCAACCGCTCCAGCCCCTGCCGCACATCCATCGTTGCGAGCGTCGACTGGTCAAGCGCCAGGAAGAACCGATTGATGCGATCGGAAATGATGCTGGACAGCAAATCCGCCTTGGCCGGGAACAGCCTGTAGAGCGTCTTCGTCGAGACCCCTGCCGTTTGTGCGATCGCGTTGATGCTTGCGGCGGCATAGCCGTTTTCCCGAAACTGGGTGTCCGCTGCCTCTATGATCAGGCTTTTCGTATCGTCGTCGCAACGGATCTGGGGGCGACCCCTCGACCGCTTCTCGATTAATTGAATTTCGATCATGATAATTTTCCAAATTCCCGTTGACTTCCATTTTATAGCGCATATTTTGGAAAACAGCAAGTTTCCTAAATATCGAACCGAGAATTTTGGCGGCCTATCCATCCGTCGAAACCGGTCCTTCGGGAGTAGCAGCAATGGAAAGCAAGGTTCATGTATTGAATGCCGGCAAGCAGGCAGCCGCCTCAGAGGCTCCGTCGATGGACGCCGGCAAGCCGGGCGTGCCGGCGGAATTGGCACGGATTGTATCTGAGGAAAAGCCGGCGGCGAAGCGCGGAAAATCGTTCCTGCTCGGCGCGACGGCGCTCGTTGTCATCGCCGCCGCGGCCTATTACGGGCACAATTACTGGACGATCGGCCGGTTCCAGATATCGACCGACGATGCTTATGTGCAGGCCGACAACAGCGCTATTGCACCGAAAATCTCGGGCTATGTCACCAATGTCCTCGTCGACGACAATCAGGCGGTCAAGGCGGGACAAGTGCTTGCCCGCATTGACGATCGCGACTTCAAGACGGCGCTCGATCAGGCCAAGGCCGATGTTGCCGCGGCTCTTGCCGATGTCGAGGCCAAGCAGGCCTCTCTCGACATGCAGCAGTCGCTGATATCGGCTGCCCAGGCGACCATCGACGTCGACAAGGCCAACGAGACCTTTGCCGAGCAGAACGACAAGCGCTATGCGAGCCTTTCAGTGAATGGTTACGCTGCGGTGCAGACCGCACAGCAGGCCGCCGCTCAGATCGTCGCTACCCGCGCCGCCATCAGTCGCGACACTGCGTCGCTTGCGGCAACGACCAAGCAGGTCGATCTGTTGAAAGCGCAGCTGGCTCAGGCCAAGGCAACGCTTGCCCATGATCGGGCGGTCCAGAGCCAAGCCGAGCTCAATCTCTCCTATACGGCGATCACCGCCCCGCTCGACGGCGTCGTCGGCAATCGCTCGCTCCGCGTCGGCCAATATGTTCAGGCCGGCACGCAGCTGATGTCGGTGGTGCCGACATCGGCCGCCTACATCATTGCCAATTACAAGGAGACCCAGCTGACCGACGTGCATGCCGGCCAGCCGGTCGACATCGAAGTCGATATGTTCCCCGGCCGCACCTATCACGGCCATGTCGACAGCCTGGCGCCCGCCAGCGGCCAGGAATTCGCGCTGCTGCCGCCGGACAATGCCACGGGCAATTTCACGAAAGTGGTGCAGCGCATCCCGGTGAAGATCGTGCTTGACGCCGACAGCACAACATCCGGCGACCTGCGCCCCGGCATGTCGGTGCAACCGAGCATCGACATCAAGACGGCCGATCAAGGCCACGGCGCGTGAATGCTGGGGATGAGGAGTATTAAACCATGTCAACGATCACAACCGCCGCCGTCCCGCAGCCGGGTGCGAGGGCCAGCACCAAAGAATGGATTGCCGTGCTTGCCGGCATGATCGGCGCCTTTATGGCAATTCTCAACATACAGATCACCAACGCCTCTCTCCTCGACATAGAAGGCGGCATCGGCACGGGCGTCGACAACGGCGCCTGGATATCGACCTCCTACCTGATCGGCGAGATCGTCGTCATTCCGCTGACCGCCTTTTTCAGCAGCGTCTTTTCGTTTCGCCGCTATATTCTCGTCAATTCGATCCTGTTTCCGCTATTCTCGATCGCCTGTGCCTTTGCCCATGATCTTGGCACCATGATCGTGCTGCGCGGGCTGCAAGGCTTCGCCGGCGGCGTGCTCATCCCCATGGCCTTCACCATGATCCTCACCAAGCTGCCCAAGGCGCAGCAGCCGACGGGGCTTGCCATCTTCGCTCTCTCGGTCACGGTTGCCCCGGCGATCGGCCCCACCATCGGCGGCTATCTGACCGAGAATTATGGCTGGCAGACGATCTTCTTCATCAATGCCCTGCCGAGCGCCGTCATGGCGATCGCCCTTGCCCTTACACTCGAAAAGGCCCCGATGCAGCTCGGCCTTCTGAAGCAGGGCGATTGGGCGGGGATCGTCACAATGGCGATCGGGCTCTCGGCGCTGCAAACCGTGCTTGAGGAAGGCAACAAGGACGACTGGTTCTCCTCGCCCTTCATCCTGAAGCTCAGCGCCATCGCCGTCGTTTCGCTCGGAGCCTTCATCTGGATCGAGCTGACGGTCCAGAATCCTCTGGTGAAACTGCGGCTGTTGAAACAGCGCAATTTCGGCATCGGCGTTCTCGTCAATGTGCTGGTCGGCTTCGCTCTCTTCGGCTCGGTCTACATCCTGCCGCAATATCTCGGCCAGGTGCAGCGCTACAACGCCGAGCAGATCGGCAACGTGCTCGCCTGGACCGGCCTGCCGCAGCTCATCCTGATCCCGCTGGTTCCGATGATGATGAAGCACTTCGACGTCCGCTATATCGGCTTTCTTGGCATCGGCATCTTCGCGATAAGCTGCTTCATGAACGTCACGCTTTCGGCCGATACCGCCGGCGACCAATTCTGGATCCCGAATATCGTGCGCGCCGTCGGCCAGGCCATGGTCATCACGCCGATCACGGCAATTACCACCGCCGGCATCGCAGCGGCCGATGCCGCCGCGGCGTCCGGCCTGACCAACATGCTCAGAAACCTCGGAGGTGCTGTCGGAACGGCGACGCTCGGCACGGTGCTCACCAAGCGCGAGCAGTTCCACTCCAACATCATCGGCCAGTCGGTGACCTTGTCGCGCGACGAGGTAAGGGAGCGGCTGACGCAGGTGACCAATTACTTCCTCTCGCATGGGGTCTCCGATCATGCCCTGGCCGTGCAGAAAGCGACGGTCGCTCTCGGCAGCATCGTCAGGCGGCAGGCACTGATCATGGGCTTCAGCGACACCTTCGCCGTGATCGGCATCCTGCTGGCCACAGCGGCAGTCGCCGTCCTTTTTGCCCGCAAGCCCGCCCCCGGCGGCGGAGCGGGCGCTCACTGAGACAGGCGCAGGATCCGCGTGGCGCGAGGACCTGGTTCTTCGCGCCACGCGCATATGGTTGGACATCGCGAACCGGCCTGTTTACGCTTTACAAGGATCATCTTGAGCGCCTGCCGGCTCAAGGTATCGACCGATAGCCGCTGGCAACAAGCCCTTGGTCGAAGCGCCGCCATTCTTATTCTAATTCCTCCAACTCGCTCCGCCTGCTTTTGCATTGACTTTTGTCAGCCATGATGAATTATGTCAGGGTATTCATTTTGAAAGAGCAGCATGCCGATCCGCTCCAACGATCAGATAATTCACAAGGCCGCCTGGCTCTACTACACGCATGGCATGCGCCAGGATGAAGTGGCTCAGCGCCTGGAGATCTCGCGCGCATCGATTGCCATGTATCTGCGCCGCGCGCGCGAAATGGGGATCGTCTCGATCACCACCTCTAACGAACTCTTCTCGGATGATGTTCTTGCCCGGGAGCTGGAGGACGCGACGGGCCTGACGTCCGTCTGGATCGTGCCGGAAGACCGGCAAGCCATGGATCCGGCGGCAGAAATGCCTGTTGTCGCGGCCTCCGTCTTCCTCGAACTCATCAACAAGGGCGACCGGATCGGCGTCGCCTGGGGACGCACCGTCTATCATATTGCCGACGTCATGCCCTTTGCCGATCTGCGCGGCGTCACGGTGGTCCAGCTCTGCGGCAATCTCGGCGCGCCCTATTCCTATCGCCCCGATCAATGCACGACGGAAATCGCCCGGCGGCTCAATGCCGAAGGCATCAATCTCTATGCGCCGCTTGTTCTCTCCTCGGAACGGCTTGCGGAAGAACTGCGCTCCGAGCCCGTCATTCGCGAGCAGCTTGCCACCATTTCCGACTGCCAGCTCGCGCTCTATTCGGTGGGCGGCATCGAGGAGGATAGCCACCTCGTCAAATGCGGCGCGCTTTCAGCGGCAGAAATGCACGCGATGGGCAGCAACGGTGCGGCGGGCGTCATCGCCGGGCAGCTCATTGACCGCGATGGCCAATGGATGGACTGCGGCCATAACCGCCGCTGCATGTCTGCCGATCTCGGCTCCATCCGCGCGATCAAGAAGCGCATGCTCGTGGTGCAGGAAGACAGCAAATTCGAACCCCTGGTCGCTGCGCTCAAAGGCGGCTTCGCCTCGCACCTCGTCGTTACAGCCTCGATGGCGCGGCGGATCCTCGATCGCTGGAACACAGAAGGGCTCGACAGAAACAGCTCAGGCAAGACCTGAGCCTGTCACATGGCCCACCGATCGGGAAAGGGCCGTCTCACCGGGAGGTAAACTAGAATGGAAAGTCTCTGGCGCGACGATGTCGCGGAAAAAGTCGTGGCCGATTATCAGGCCAAGGGCGTCAATCGCGACCTTGCATTGCGCACCTATACGACACGGCTTTTGGGAGGTGAACCGCGGCTCGTGCTGCATGGGGGCGGCAATACCTCCGTGAAGACGGAGATGACGGATCTCGTCGGCGATACCCACGCCGTCCTCTGCGTCAAAGGCAGCGGTTGGGACATGGGCGTCATCGAGCCGCCGGGCCTGCCCGCAGTTCGGATCGGACCGCTTCTGAAGAGCCGGAAGCTCGCAAAGCTGTCGGACGAGGACATGGTGACATTGCTGCGCGCCAATCTCATCGATCCCATGGCACCGAACCCTTCCGTGGAAGCGCTTCTGCACGCCTTTCTTCCGCATAAGTTCGTCGACCACACCCATTCGACGGCCATTCTGGCCATCGCCGACCAGGCGAAAAGCCGGGAAATGTGCGCGGAGCTGTTCGGCACGAAGATGGGCTTCGTACCCTATATCATGCCCGGATTTGCGCTCGCCAAGGCGGCGGCGGAAGTCTTCGAACAGGATCCGACGGTCGAGGGCCTGATCCTCGACAAGCACGGCATATTCACCTTCGGCGAGACGGCGAAGGAAGCCTACGGCCGGATGATCCATTACGTGACGCTGGCGGAAGACCATGTGAAGCGGAATGGCCGTCATCCGTTCACGCCGGCCGCCCTGCCCGCCGATCTCGCAAGCCCCGGCGATATTGCCGCGATGCTGCGCGGTGCCGTTGCCGTCGACAAGGGCGAAGGTCGTTTCGACCGCATGGTCAGCGTGTTCCGCACCTCGCCGGCTATCCTCGACTTCGTCAACGCCGCCGAAGTTACCGACATGGCTGCACGCGGCGTCTCGACACCCGATCTTTCCATTCGCATCAAGACCGGACCGATGGTGCTGCCGGCGCCGACGAAGGAAAATCTCGCCGGCTATCGTGGCATCATCGACGAGCGCGTCGTCGCCTTTGCCGCCGACTATACCGAATATTTCCGCAGCAACGACGCCCGCGACGAGGTCAAGCGCGTCATGCTCGATCCGATGCCGCGCCTGACCCTGGTGCCGGGTCTCGGCATGTATGGTCACGGCCGAACCCACAAGGATGC
This sequence comes from Rhizobium freirei PRF 81, assembly GCF_000359745.1. GTDB lineage: Bacteria > Pseudomonadota > Alphaproteobacteria > Rhizobiales > Rhizobiaceae > Rhizobium > Rhizobium freirei. Next base: position 487,464 of record NZ_AQHN01000084.1, on the reverse strand, counting down.
GACGATCGCTGTCGATGTCGGAGAAATGTGGATCGAGGCGGCCCGCGACGCGGAATCGATCGGCCGGTTCGAGCCGGTCAGCCGGCCGGATCTGTTCGACCTCGAATATTGGTCGTTGGAACAGGCAAAGCTCGCTGGTGCCAAGCCCAAGCCCTTCACCGGTCAGGTCGTGCTGGTGACCGGCGGGGCGGGTGCCATCGGCGCCGCCATCGTCAAGGCATTTACAGCCGAAGGCGCCCATGCCGTCGTGGTCGACCTCGATGGCGAGAAGGCAAAGGCGGTCGCCAAATCAGCCGGCAATAATTCGATCGGTGTTGCGTGCGACATAACGGACCCGGTCTCGGTTCGCGCCGCCTTCGATGCAGCGGTCGCCACTTTCGGCGGTGTCGACATTGTCGTCTCGAATGCGGGCGCCGCCTGGGAGAGCCCGATCGCGACCATGGACGACGCGCTGCTGCGCAAAAGCTTCGAGCTGAATTTCTTCGCCCACCAGAGCGTGGCGCAAAACGCCGTGCGCATCATGAAGGCGCAGGGGACCGGCGGCGTTCTGCTCTTCAATGCCTCCAAGCAGGCGGTCAATCCAGGTGCCAAATTCGGCGCCTATGGACTTCCGAAAGCAGCAACCCTCTTCCTGTCCCGCCAATATGCGCTGGAGCATGGCGCCGACAGGATCCGGGTCAATGCCGTCAATGCCGACCGTATTCGATCGGGCCTGCTCAATGACGAAATGATCGCCAACCGCGCGGCCGCGCGCGGCTTGTCCATCTCCGAATATATGGGCGGAAACCTTCTTGGCCTCGAGGTGACGGCCGAAGACGTCGCGCGCGCCTTCGTTCACCACGCTCTGGCGGAGAGAACGACGGCCGATGTAACCACCGTCGACGGCGGCAACATCGCCGCCGCCCTTCGCTAACGCATGTCGCATAAATGTGTCTGACGGTTTTGCGATGCCGACATGTCCACACTGAAAGACCTTGAGCGCTTCTGCCTTTCTTTGAATCGCAAAAGCGCTCCATCATACCCGCCTTGGCGCATTCCGAACGAAAAGCCGCCCGGCATTTGATGCCGTTTAAGAGGGGCTGGCGATCATCGCCAGCCTCGTTACCGACTAATCGGTCGGTTTCTTGCCTTCCAAAGCTACCAGATCCTCCTTAAGGCGCACCGCCATGTCCATGCGCTCGTGCAGAATGCTCATGACGCCAAGGTCGCCGTTATTCAGAATACGGAAGAAAACATAATGATGCTCGTACCGGCTAAAATAGGCCTCGCGCTTGACGTCGGCTGGAACGGCCAGTCTCTGCGGCAGCCTGCGCCACAGATGCCGGTCTTTCGTCAGGAGCTGTAAATGAGCATGGAGCCCTCGAATATAGGTGACGGCTTGCGCTTCGCCCCACTTTTCGACCGTATCACGCCAGATCTTGTCCTGTGCGGCATCCGCACGCGGGTAAAAACGATAAGCCGGCATGTTTAGCGGCTCTGGTTCCGCCGGATGACGTCATCAACCGAGACCACGACAAATTCGCTGTCGTCCGCCCGCAATGCCGGCGACAATTCTCTGCACAGGGCTTCCCAGGCCTCGTTCTTGGTTTGGAGGTCACGGCGAATAAGCGCGCGAATGTACTCACTCGCGTTTTCATAGAGACCATCCTCGCCGATCTGCTGCTGAAGGTGGTCCTGCAGAGGCCCTTTGACCTTCACGTGGATACTGTCCGATGCCATCGCTTGTCCTTTCGCTACCCAGCTATTGTGGGAAGCGTAGCAAATATTGTCAATATTCTCCATTGCGAAAGATCATTTTCGGGCAGCAGAGCCTGACAAGCTTGCGCTTCGCTGAGGTGAGATCCAAAAGAAAAATCGTGCCAACCGGCGCGTTTTTTGTCGGTATACCTACGTGAACCGTGAAACACAGAAAAAAAGCGGTGCCGAAGCACCGCCAGCTGGTGAGAAAGAGTTTGCTTACTTGGCAGCGGCCTTCGGCATCCACGCCGGCATGGCGACGTCCGCGTGGGCAAACTGCGGCAGCTTGACGCCGAGTTCTTCCATGTTCTTGATATTCTGCTCGTTCAGCGCCTTCTGGGTGATCAGCGTCGGCGGAACGATGACCTGATGGCCCGGATCCTGACCGGCGAGCAGCATGGCAAGCGCACGGACGGAGACCTGACCGACCACGGCCGGATTGGTTGCCGCCGTCGCAGCCCAGGCGGAACCGCTTTCGCGCATCGCTGCAATGTCAGAGGTCGAAATGTCGGCCGAATAGATCTTCACGTTGGAGGAAAGCCCGGCTTCGTCGACGGCGATCTTCACGCCCTTGGCAAACTCGTCATACGGCGCAAACATCACGGTAATGTCGGGATTGGCCGAAACCACCGAACGGGCCTGGTTGGCGACCGAGTTGGCGATCGGGTTGTCCATCGTGCCGAACTGCGCGGCTTCCTTGATGCCAGCATATTTCTTCTTGAATTCCTTCCAGGTCTCGTCGCGTCGGTCGAGCGGCGCAATACCGGCAACGTAGACATAGCCCGCCTTAAAGCTTTGGCCATTGTCCTTGACAGCCTGCTCGAGTGCGAGGCGAGCAAGGTCGCGGTCGGACTGTTCGATCTGCGGGATCTTGGCATTCTCGACATTCACGTCGAAGGCGACGACCTTGATGCCGGCATCGATGGCGCGCTGGGCCGCATCCTTCATGGATTCCGTCAGGCCATGCTGGATGATGATGCCCTGCACGCCGAGCGCGATGGCCTGATCGACCATGTCGGCCTGCACGGCTGCATCCTGGCGGCTGTCGAACACCTGCAGCTGGACGCCAAGCGCCTTGGACTGCGCCTCGACACCGGCGAGATAGGACTGGAAGAAATCGCCGGTCGAGAGATATCGCACGAGCGCAATCTTCACATTGCCGGGCTTATCGAACGGCTTTGGCATGTCGGCGGCAAAGGATGGCGCACCAAATGCCGCCGCTCCCATCAGGCCGAGCGTCAATACGCCCAGCGTTCTGCGTGTCATCTTCATATCAGTCTCCTCCTCCAATGAAATTATGATTATGCGCCAGGGCATGCGCCCTTAGCGTTTGCTCCTCTTTGAGAATGCAAAGGTGAAAATCAGAGCGACGACGAGAACCGCGCCCTTGACGAAGTCCTGCGTGTAGTAGGGCACGTTCATCATCGTCAGCCCCTGCAGCAGGATACCGACGAAAAGGGCGCCGATCGCCGTCCCCAAGGCATTGGGCTTTGCCGCGCCAAGCACTGCAAAGCCGATAAGTGCGGCGGCAACGGCATCGAGCAAAAGGTTGTTGCCGGACGCGATATCGCCGCGGCCGAGACGGGCTGCGAGCAGAATGCCGCCGATCGAGGCGAAGATCCCCGAGATGATGTAGGCGGAAATCTTGTAGGCATTGACCGGCGCGCCGGCGAGGCCGGCAGCCCGCTCATTCGAGCCGACCGCATACATCATCCGTCCGAACCGCGTATATTCGAGAAAGAACCAGATCAGGATTGCCAGCACGATCAGGACCACGACCGAAACCGGCACGAGATTGGGCAGGATAAAGTCGAAGCGGTGGCGGCCAAGAGCGAGAAAGTCGGGGCTGAATGCGCCGTTTGCGACAGACCCATTCGGCAGCGTCATTCCGGTGGCAATGGAGCGACCCTCAGTCGGAATTCGCTGGAGCCCCAGCAAGAGAAACATCATGCCGAGTGTCGCGAGCAGATCCGGCACGCGCATATAGACGATAATGATGCCATTGATGAGCCCGACCAGCACGCCAACGGCAAGGCAGACGAGCGTTGCGGTGACAGCATCGCCGCCCATGACCACCATCACATAGGACGAAGCCATCATCGCGCTCGTCGCGACCGATCCGATCGACAGGTCGAAGCCGCCGACCACGAGTGTCGCGGTGACACCGAGGGCAAGGATCCCCGTGATCGATACCGATTGCAGGATGAAGACCGCGCTCTGCGGCGAAGCGAAGCCGCCGGTGACGAGCGAGAAATAAAGGATCATGCCGGCAAGCAGGACGAGGAAGCCATATTTAATGGCGATATCCCTGACGCTCACTGTCGGCTGGGACAAGGGAACCGCGCCCGCGGATTTGCTCTGTTCACTGCTCATATTGCGCTGACCTGTTGAGAGGATTGACCTGCGATCTCAGACAGCAGGCGCTCGACATCGATGCCGGAATTGCGATGCTCGCCGACGATCGTCTGCTCCGACATCACGAGGATGCGGTCGGCGACCTCGAAGGCTTCGTCGAGCTCGGTTAGAAAGAGGATTGTGGCTCGCCCGTTTGCCGAGGAGCGTAGTTTCTCGCCGATGTCGCGGCGGGCCACGATGTCGACGCCCTGGAAGGGTTCGTCGAGAACAAGGAGGCGCGACGGCTCCGAGAGCCAGCGGCCGACCATGACCTTTTGCTGGTTGCCGCCCGACAGCGTGTGCATCTCGTCCCGCTCGCTACGGCAGACGACGCCAAGCGACGATATCTGCCGGCGTGCCCTTTGCCGTTCGGTGCCTCGGCTGGATATTCCGAAACGCGACAGCCGTCGCAGAAACGGAAGGCTGATATTTTCGTAGATATTGAAATCGGGCACGATGCCGCTGATCCCCCTATCCTTGGCGACGAGGAATACGCCCCGAGCGATCGCCTGGCCTGTCGTCTTCGGCACGTAACGCGCGCCATCCAGCATCATCTGACCGCCTGCCGGCATACGCGCCCCGGCAAGCACTTCGGCAAGCGCCGACTTGCCGACGCCGACGAGGCCGGTGACCGCGACGATCTCGCCTTCGCCGAGCTCGAAATCGAAAGGCCGCGAATGCTCGGATAGCTTCAAGCCGTGCGCGCGAAAAACCGGAGCGTTTGCTTCCCGCACGGCGATCGCGTCGGCCGAGACTTTGCGGCCGAGCATCGCATTGACGGCACCTTCATAGTCGAGATCCGGCCCTTCGAAGCGGCCGGTGATGCGGCCGTCGCGCAGCGACACGATGCTGTCTGCAAGCCGGCGGATATCGGACATGCGGTGCGAAATATAAAGGATTGCAACGCCTCGCGCCTTCAGACGATCCACGAGATCGAACAGGCGATCGGCCTCCGCGCTCGACAGCGACGAGGTCGGCTCGTCGAGGATCAGGACTTTCGGCTCATGCGCCATGGCACGCGCAATCGCCACCATCTGGCGATCGGCAAGGCTCAAATCGTTGATGCTGGATTTGAGATCGATCGTCAGGCCCATGCGCGATGCGACCTGCGCAGCTTCGCGCCGAACCCGCTGCGGGTTGAAGAAGAGCCGCGCGCCGCGCCCGTTCAGCCGGTCGAGCGTCAGATTGGTTGCAACATCGAGGTCGGCAACGACGCCGTCATTGATGTTCTGGTGCACCGTCACGACACCGGCGCGGATCGCCTCCGCGGGCGTCGAAGGTTCAAACGGTGCGCCCGAAAGAGTGATCGTGCCGGCATCACGCGGATATACGCCGCTCAGGATACGCACGAGCGTCGATTTGCCGGCGCCATTGGCACCCATCAAGGCTGTTACGGCACCGCCCTTGAGGTCGAGATGCACCCCTTGGAGTACCGCTACCGCACCAAAGGATTTGCGCACGCCTTCGATGCGAAACACTGCATTGTCGCTCATTCTCTCCTCCCAATGATGTCAGGTTAGGATAGCTTTTCATCAAATGTCAAGGTCGTTGACATTTGCTATAATACTGCCTTAGTTGTGCCCATGACGGCATGTCGGCACACGGTGGAGGCCGCGACATGCGCAGGAGGAGAGCATTATGGACACGCAAGTCTTCGCGGCGCTCAGCGCCGAGACATTGCCCGGCCGGCTTGGCGGCAACACCATTCTCAAGGAAAAAATCGGCGACGATTCGGCGCGGTGGGAGGTCAAGGAAGTCGGCGACGGCAACCTCAATCTCGTTTTCATCGTCACAGGCGAAAAGGGAGCCGCGATTGTCAAGCAGGCGCTGCCTTATGTGCGTCTTGTCGGCGAAAGCTGGCCGCTTCCCCTGAAGCGCTCGTATTTCGAATATCATGCCCTCATACGCCAGTCCGCGCGCGACCCTGGCATGGTGCCGGAAATCTTCTTCTTCGACGCCGCTCAGGCGATCATCGCCATGGAATATCTGACGCCGCACGTCATCCTGCGACGGGCGTTAATCGACGGCCACGCCCTTCCGAAAATCGGCCGTGATCTCGGGCTCTTCTGCGCGCGCGCACTCTTCCGTGGCTCCGATTTCTCGATGGTCACGCGCGACAAGAAGGCCGACATGGCCCTCTTCGCCGACAATGTCGAGCTCTGCGACATCACCGAGAATCTCGTCTTTTCCGATCCCTATTTCGACGCCACGCTCAACCGGCATACCTCGCCGCAACTCGATCCGCTTGTCGCGGAATTGCGTCGAGATCGTGATCTCAAGGTCGAAGCACAAAGGCTGAAGCACCTCTTTTCCGCCAAGGCCGAGACGCTCTGCCATGGCGACCTGCACACAGGCTCGGTCATGGTCACCGAGGAGGAAACGCGTGTCATCGACCCGGAATTCGCCTTCTATGGACCGATCAGTTTCGATGTCGGCATGCTGCTCGCCAATTTCTGGATGAATTACTTTGCGCAAAGCGGCCACGAGAGCGAGCGCGATGCGCGCGCGGGCATGCGCACCTATCTGCTCGATACGGTCGAGACCATCTGGGAGACCTTCCGCGCCGAATTCGCCAATCTCTGGCGCAGCGAGCGAAAGGGAATTCTCTACCAGGCGAGCCTCTTCGAGGATCAAGGCGATCTGCTTGGGGCCGAACAGGCTCTGAACATCGTCCTCGACGAGATCTATCGCGAAATGCTGGGCTTTGCCGGCATCGAGATGCATCGCCGCATTCTCGGGCTCGCCCACAATGCCGATTTCGAAACCATCGCCGATCCCAATCATCGGGCCGCCTGCGAGAAGAAGGCGCTGAAACTTGGGCGTCACCTCGCCGTCAACCGGCATCGCATCCACAGCCTCAAAGATGTCCGTGCGACAGCAGAACGGCTTGAGAAGGAGACACTCGCTTGAAAGTCGGAGAACGCCATTACCATACAATCTGGCTCAACGAGGACGGCCGCTCCGTCGACATTATCGACCAGCGCTGGCTGCCGCATGAATTCAGGGTCGTTACCTTGAAGACCGTCGGCGAGGTCGCGGTGGCGATCCGCGACATGTGGGTACGCGGCGCCCCATTGATCGGCGTCACGGCCGCCTATGGCGTTGCAATCGCCATGGTGAAGGATCCCTCCAATGCCCATCTCGATGCCGTCTGGGAGGAACTCAACGAAACGCGCCCGACCGCCATCAATCTGCGCTGGGCGCTGAACGCCATGCGCGAGCACTTGCAGCCGCTTCCGGAAAGCGCACGCGCCGACGCCGCCTACAAACGTGCGGCCGAAATTGCCGAGGAAGATGTCCAGCTCAACCGCGCGATCGGCGCAAACGGCCTCAAAGTCATCCGCGAGATCGCCGCGAAGAAGAAGCGGGGCGAACCAGTCCGCATCCTGACCCATTGCAACGCCGGCTGGCTTGCGACCGTCGACTACGGGACTGCGACGGCACCGATCTATATGGCGACGGAAGAAGGCATTCCCGTCCACGTCTATGTCGACGAAACCCGCCCGCGCAACCAGGGCGCCTACCTGACTGCCTGGGAGATGAACGGCCATGGCGTGCCGCACACGCTGATCGTCGACAATGCCGGCGGCCACCTGATGCAGCATGGCGATATCGACATGGTGATCGTCGGAACGGATCGCACAACTGCAAACGGCGATGTCTGCAACAAGATCGGAACCTACCTCAAGGCGCTTGCAGCCCGCGACAATGGCGTGCCTTTCTATGTCGCATTGCCATCCCCGACCATCGACTGGACGGTGCACGACGGCATCAAGGAGATCCCGATCGAAGAGCGCTCTGCAGACGAAGTCAGCTTCGTTCAGGGCAAAGCACGCGATGGCTCGATTGCGAGCGTTCGCATCTCGCCCGAGGGAAGCCCTGCGGCAAACCCCGCCTTCGACGTCACGCCTGCCCGCCTGATCACCGGCCTGATAACGGAGCGCGGCATCGCGACGCCGTCGCCGGAAGGTCTGAAGGCCCTTTTCCCCGAACGGAGCTGAGACGATGACCCTCTCCAATCAGAAATCCACGGAAGATATTGCGCTTAGAATTCGCCGGCGCGTCTTCTTCCACACCATGAAGAACAATGGCGGCTATCTGAGCCAAGCCTGTTCAGCCGCCGAAAGTCTTGCGCTGCTCTACAATGAATTCCTGAAACTCGGCGAACCGACGCTCCCGAAAGTGCCGCTTCCCTTCCGAGGCGTGCCTTCGGCGCACAATCCCGACGCCTTCACGGGTGCCGGCTACCATGGCCCGTTTGCACCCGAGTTCGACCGCTTTTTCATTTCACCTGCACACTACGCCTTGGTCATTTATTCCGCCCTGATCGAGATGGGGCGCATGGACGAACATGCGCTCGACCACTTCAACAAGGACGGCGGCTCGGTCGAGATGATCGGCGCCGAACATAGCCCCGGCATGGAGGTGACGACCGGATCGCTGGCGCAAGGTCTTTCGATGGCAGCGGGCGTCGCCTGGGCACGGCAGAGGAAGGGCGAACCCGGCAAGGTCTGGGTCTATATGTCCGACGGGGAATTCCAGGAGGGCCAGACCTGGGAATGCCTTGCGGCGATGGCCTATCACCGCATCGACAACATCCGCGTGATCGTCGACGTCAACCGCCAGCAATGCGACGGCGCCATGTCGTCCGTGCTCGATCTTGGCGATCTTGCCGCGCGCGTCGGCGCCTTCGGCGTGACATGCCGTTCGGTCGACGGTCATGATCTCGACGCCATGCGGCAGGCCGCCGCCAGCGCGGAGGCCGGCAAACCGCTGGTGATCCTCGCCAATACCTCGCCCTATCAGGGCATGAATTTCCTCAAGAAGCGTTTCCCGCGACTGCACTATGTTCGCTTCAAAAGCGCGGACGAGCGGCTGGAAATGCAGGCAGCATTAGCCGCCGAGCTTGGCATCGACATGAACGCAGTGGAAAGGGCCTGAACATGGTCGAGATCGTCAACCGTCCCTATGCCAAGGCGTTCGAAACCTTTGCGGTCGCGCGGCCGGAAGTGCTCTGCCTTTCGGCGGATCTTACCTCCTCCTGCGAGGTCGACGGCTTCCGCGACAGGCATCCGGAACAGTTTCTTACGCTCGGCATGGCCGAGCAGAACATGCTGTCCTTTGCCGGCGGCCTTGCGATGCAGGGCTATCGCCCGTTCCTCCATACGTTCTCGGTTTTTCTGTATCGCCGCCCCTACGATCAGCTGATCAATTCGATTGCCTATTCCAACCGCAAGGTGCGGCTCATGGGTTTTCTGCCTGGCATCACGACGCCGGGTGGCATCACCCATCAGGCAATCGAAGACATCGCCGTCATGCGTGCCGTGCCGAACATGACCGTGCTTGAAACCGGCGATGCAACGGAAGTCGAAACCGTGCTTGAGGTCGCTGATGCCATCGATGGCCCCGTCTATGTCCGGGTCCTGCGCGGCGAGGTGCCGCGCCTCTTCTCCACACCTTTTGAGTTCAACAGGCTACGTACGCTTTCCGAAGGCGACGACATTCTTGTCGTCAGTTCTGGGGTTTGTACAGAGGAAGCGCTGCGCGCGAGCGGACCGCTCAAGGCGCTCGGGATCGGCGTCCATCACCTGCACGCCTCGACGTTGAAGCCATTCGACCGTGATGGCCTGCTGAAGGCAGCCCGCGGCAAGAAAGGTGTCGTCACACTCGAAAACCACACGATCGTCGGCGGCCTCGGCTCGCTGGTGGCGGAGATTCTGGCTGAAGAAGGCATCGGCATCAAGCTGAAGCGGCTCGGCCTCAACGACACCTTTGCGCATGGCGCCTCCAAGCCATATCTGATGAAAAAATACGGGCTCGATGCCGGCGCGCTTGTCGGCGCCATCGAACAGCTACTCGGCAAGCCGCTCTCCATCGGCGAGGATGAGTTGGCAGAAGTCCGTCTCGACCACGTTCATTCGGCCCAGAAGGCCGAGGCACTCTGATGGCTCCGCGCTTCACCGTCACCTATTTCATCCGGACGGCCGATGCCGAAGAGGCACGAAAACGCGCCCTCGACATCGCGCTTGAACAGACCGTCGAAATTCCGCGCCATGTCGTGCCGAAGGGCTATGTCGAAGACGAAATCCTGGGGCGGCTGGAAGCGCTGGATAAAGATCCGGATGGACGCCAGGGCTTCCTAGCAACCATCTCCTACTCGGAAGACGATATTGGCGGCGATTTCCCGCAATTTCTCAATATCGTCTTCGGCAACAGTTCCATCAAACCCGGCCTGAAGGTGGAGGATATCGGCCTTTCGCCTGGCATCCTCGATCTTTGCAAGGGGCCGCGGCATGGCATCGCGGGGCTCCGCGCCCGCGCCGGCGTTGGCGAAACGCCATTGCTCATGTCGGCGATCAAGCCGGTCGGCCTTCCGACGAAGGAGCTTGCGCGCCTTGCCCATGATTTCGCACTTGGCGGCATGCATTATGTCAAGGACGATCATGGTCTGGTCGACCAGAAGACATCACCGTTCGCCGAGCGGCTAAAGGCTTGCGTGGAGGCCGTTGGCGAAGCCAACGTCAAGAGCGGTCGCAAGGCGAGCTTCGTGCCGAACGTGACAGGTCCTGCCAATGCTGTTGTTGAGCGAGCACAGCAGGCTCAGGAAGCCGGTGCCGGCGGTATCATGATCGCTCCTGCGCTTACCGGCTATGATGTCATCCGCAGCCTCGCCGCAGATCCGGATTTCACCCTGCCCATCGTCTCGCACCCTGCCTTTTCCGGCGCGAACGTCGTCTCGCCCGACTGCGGATTTAGCCATCGCGCCTTCTTCGGAACTCTGCACCGGCTGATGGGAGCGGATGCCGTCATCTATCCGAATTTCGGTGGCCGTTTCGGCTTTACGCGCGAGGAGTGTGTGTCGATCGCTGATGCTTGCTCGGTCGAACTTGGCGGCCTGAAGACCATTGTCCCGGCCCCTGGCGGCGGCATGACATTGAACCGGGTTGCCGAGATGCGCGAGGCCTATGGCAACGATATTATGTACTTGGTTGGCGGAGCGCTGCTGGAGCAAGACAACCTCGTCGAGGCATGCCAGCGTTTGTGCGATGCCGTCAACGCTCGATCTGCCTGAGGCGTGCGGGCCGATCTAACATGGGCGCGCAGCTGCACGCATCATTCGGTTGTTCGCCAGCAACGTGACGACCTTGCTCCGGATATCAAAATCCAGAGCAATTCCAGCAAAGGTGCGAAGCGGCTTTACCTCCGAAATTGCGTGAAAACAAAGAGATCGAGCATTTCCGTGACGCTGTTTAAAACGGAAACGCTCGATCAATGCCCGCAAGGAAGAGGCGATGCCCGACGGTCGGGGATCTGCCGCCAAAGCGGCTGATTTTCTTGTTCGAAATTAGCCGCTTATCGGGTGGAACCCCATTTTATCCGGCTATGCGTTCCGCAGAGCGCAGCACGGCCGCGCCGCCGGCGGCCTGCACCGCAAGACTGCCATAGTCGATGCCGGCCGCCAACGCGCGGTGCACATCATGCCCTTCAAGCCAAGCATCGATAAATCCGGCATTGAACGCGTCACCTGCACCCGTGGTATCGATCACCGGAACATTTTTCGCCGGCAGATGGGCATGCCTGTCGGCGGCACGAAGCCATGCGCCCTCACCACCGCCCTTCAATGCAACGATCGGGAAATGCTTTGCGAGAACGTCGAGCGCCGCCACCGGATCGTCGTGACCGGTAATCGCCTGCGCCTCTTCCCGGTTGGGCAGGAATATATCGACACCCTCGCAGGCGGCGAGCAGGCCGGGATCGTAGATCAGCGTCTCGTCCCAGCTCGGATCGAGCGAAACCGAAAGACCGACGGACTTTGCCTGCTGCACCAGATAGGGGATTTCGTGCAACGTCGCAAATTCCGCAATATGCAGATGCCCGGCATCTTGCCATTGCAACGCAGCGGAAAGTGTCGCCGGCAGCGCCGAGCCGGCGCGACGCGACAGAAATGCCCGGTCGTTGCCGATCACACTCGCCACCGTCACCTGCGGGCCGGCATCGTCGGCGCGCTCAAGAAAGCGCAGATCCAGGCCGCCGATTTTGAGATCCGGCTCGATGCCGCGCGACAGGCCGTCAAAGCCGAGGCGCGCGACCAGCGCCACCGCCCTGCCCGCATGGGCAAGATGCGCGGCGGATATGAACGCGCCGCCGCCGGCCGCCATCTTCATGTTTTCGGCGAAAACCTCACGCCCCGGCCGCGGCAGCGATTGCAGCCCGGTGAAAATGAGGTCGCAGTAAATCCGTCCTATGCTGAGGACAGCCGGACGCTTGAATTGTTGCGGTATCATAAGCGGCCCAGGCTCTTCTCGGTCTTGGCATCGAAGAGATAGAGGCTGCCCGCCGGCGCGGAGACGGCAAGCGTGCTGCCGGTTTCCGGAATGACCTTGCCCGGTGCCGTGGCGACGATGGACGCGCCATTGATATCGAGATGAACCAGCGTTTCCGCGCCGAGCGGCTCCACTGCAGTGACGGTGCCGCGCAGCGACAGGCCGCCGGACTTGTCCTCTTCGACCCTCAGATCATGCGGGCGGACACCAACAAGCACGTCGCCATCAGGCGCGAGGTCCACTCCGGTTCCGTTGCGGCGCCCCTTGGTCAGATTCATCGACGGGCTGCCGATGAAGCGTGCCGTGAACACATCGACCGGGTTCTCGTAAAGCTCGGTCGGCGTGCCGGTCTGCAGAATGCGACCGTCGCGCATGACGACGATGCGGTCGGCCATGGTCATGGCTTCGACCTGATCGTGCGTCACATACACGGTGGTCGTCTTCAGGCGCTGATGCAGCCGCTTGATCTCGATACGCATCTGCGCGCGCAGCTGGGCGTCGAGGTTGGACAGCGGCTCGTCAAAGAGGAAGGCGGACGGGTTGCGCACCATGGCGCGGCCGATGGCGACGCGCTGGCGCTGGCCGCCGGACAAGGCTGCCGGGCGGCGGTCGAGATAGGGTTCGAGGCCGAGCGCCTTGCCGGTCTCCTCGATACGCTGGTCCTTCTCCGCCTTGGACAGTTTCGAGGTGTAGAGGCCGAAACCGATGTTCTGCCGCACGGTCATATGCGGATAGATCGCATAATTCTGGAACACCATGGCGATGTTGCGCTGCTTGGGATCGCGCTCGTTGACGACAGCGCCGCCGATCTTGAGATGGCCGCCGGAAATATCCTCAAGGCCGGCTATCATGCGCAGCGTCGTGGACTTGCCGCAGCCCGAAGGTCCGACAAAGACGACGAACTCCCCATCCTTGATCTGAAGATCGATAGCCCGGACGGCTTCGACCTTGCCATAGCGTTTGACCAGCTTTTCGAGTTCGATGGTCGCCATCAGCATGCCTCCACAAGTGCACTGAATTTCTCATTGAGTTCGCGTGCAGCCTTCGCTTCGCCTGCCGCGTGATCCGAGGCCAGCGCCTTGAAGCGACCGGCTTCCGCCTTATGCCGTGCGAGTGCGGCATCCATCGCCTTGGGCGCCGGTCCGCCCAACCGGTCGCGCACGGCGACGAAATGCTGCGGCGACACCAGCTCCTCGAATTTTTCGCGCCCGAAGGAGGGTTCGCGGGAAGTCGCCTCGCGGAATGCTTCGAGGAACGGCTCGAAGCCGTCCTTCTCCAGCCCACCGCCAACAGTGACGACAGCGCGCGCTACCTTTGCCGCTATCTCATGGGCCTGCCGGAACGAGAGGCCCTCTATGCGGACCAATGAATCCGCCAGTTCGGTAATGGTGATGCAGGAGCGGCGGATATTTTCCCCCACGCGCGCCGGATCGATGCGGATCGCCCCGATAAAAGCGGCCAAAAGATCGAGAACGCGGCCAGCCGAGGCAAATGCCTCGTACCCCATCTGCTGGGTCTCGCCTTCGCTGTCGTTCATGTCGGTGAATGGCGTGTTATGCATTACGTCGAGAACCGTGCGCGCCCGGCCCATGGTCTGGCTCGCCAGATGGCGCATATGTTCGACCGGCACCGGATTGCGCTTCTGCGGCATGATCGAGGAGATCTGTACGAAAGCATGGGGAACATAGATCTGGCCGACTTCGAAGCTCGTCCAGAACTGGAAGTCCTGGATCAGGCGCCCGAGATGCAAGAACATCAATTCCAGCGCCGAATAGGTCGAGGTGATGTAATCCACCGCGGCGATGCAGCTATAGGAGTTGGACAAAGGAGCGGCAAAGCCCAGCAGCTCCGCGACCCGTGCGCGATCGATCGCGAAGCCCGAGGTGGTGATCGCTGCCGCTCCCATGGGAGACAGGTTGACGATCGCGCGCGCGGCTTCCAATCGCTCCAGGTCGCGGATGAGAACCTCTATCGCCGCCGAAAGATAATGGCCGAACGTCGAAGGCTGCGCCGGCTGGCCATGCGTGTAGGCGACGATCAGCGTCTCCTTTTCGCGTTCGGCAGCGGCGATCATCGCATCCATCAGATTGCGAACCTTTGATGTCAGTGTGTCGATGCGTTCCTTCAGGCCAAGCTTGAACAGGGTGTGGTCGATATCGTTGCGCGAGCGCGCCGTGTGCAGACGGCCCGCAATATCTGCACCGATGCGGGCCTTCAGCTCCTTTTCGATCAGGAAGAAGAAGTCCTCGACCTCGCCGGTATAGGTGAGCTTGGAGGGATCGATTTCCCGATCGATGGCCTCCAATGCGCCCGCGATTGCAGCCGCCTGCTCGCGGTCCAGAATGCCTGTTTCGGTCAGCATCACCAGATGCGCGCGGTCGATGCGGCGGAAGCCGTCGACATGGTGGGTCTTGGCACCGTCGAAAAGCGGACGAAGCACGGTTTCCTTATAAACCGGATCGGGGAAGACGCTTTTATCGGAGAGCCGGGGATCGAGATCGGACATGGTTCAACCCTTTAGGCCTGCAAGCATGACACCGCGGACGATGTAACGCTGAAGAAGAAGGAAGACGAGGAGTGTGGGAAGCGTGGCGATGGCAGCGCCCGTCATGATCATTTCCCACTGGATGGACTGCTCGACGGCAAAGCTCGAAAGCCCGACCGGCAATGTATAAAGTTCCGGGCTCGTGGACACGATCAGCGGCCAGAAGAATGCGGTCCAATTGCCGAGGAAGGTGAAGATCGCGAGCGCGGAGAGCGCAGGCGTTACCAGCGGCATCGCCACCTTCCACCAGATCTGGAACTCGTTGAGGCCGTCGACACGGGCGGCTTCGAGAAAGTCGTTCGGAACGCCTTCGAAGAATTGCTTCATCAGGAAGGTGCCGAAGGCCGTCATCATGCCGGGGAACATGATACCCCAGTAGCTATCCAGCCAGCCGAGCTTGCTCGACATCAGATACCACGGGATGACAAGCATTTCTGTCGGGATCATCAACGTCGAGAGAATGGCGAGGAAGATGAAATAGCGGCCGCGGAACTGGAACTTCGCCAGCGTATAGCCGACGAGGCTGTCGAAAAAGACGTTCGACAGCGTGACGACGACTGCGACGATCATGGAGTTCATGAACCAGCGCAGGAAACGCCCGTCGGCGAGAATGGTGACGTAGTTCGCAAGCGTCGGTTCTGCCGGGATCAGGCGCAGATCGTAGACCTGCCCCGCCGTCTTCAGTGAGGTGGAGAACATGAACGCCAGCGGCGTGATCATGATGAGGCCGCCGATGAACAGCAGCGTCCACATGAGGATGCGGCCGGGTCGCAGGTTCTGGAACGGCAAAGGCTTGGTTTGAGCTGACGTAGTCATTTCTTTTCCCTCAGAATCCAGAGCTGCAACAGCGAGACGCAAAGCAGGATGGTGAAGAGAACGACGGTCTGCGCAGCCGCATAGCCCATCGCATAGGAGGAAAATGCCGTCTGGTAGATCATCAGGACCAGCGGCTTTGTCGAACCGAGCGGACCGCCCGGATCATTCGTGGTCATGTTGTAGACCTGATCGAAGATGCGCAGGAAACCGATCGAGGAGAAGACGACGAGGAAAACCGTGGTCGGCTTCAAAAGCGGGATCGTGATCTTGCGCAGGATCGCCCATTCGCCGAGGCCGTCGATGCGTGCCGCCTCGTAGAACGTATTGGGGATAGCACGCAGACCGGCCATGAAGATGATGATCTGGAAACCGAGGCCCGCCCATATGGACGTTGCCATGATGGCATAAAGCCCTTGATCGACCGAGCGCAGAAAGCCCTGCTGCGGCAGGCCGACGGCATTCAAGATATTATTGATGAAGCCGATCGGCGCGGGTTGATAGAACCAGCGCCAGACCCACGCCATGGCGGCGGCCGTCGTCAGATAGGGCAGGAAATAGAGGGCGCGGATGAACCCATGCATGAAGTGCACGCGGTCGAGAAAATAAGCGATCGTGAACGAGACCAGGAGGCTGATGGGCGTACCGATCAGCAGATAGGTGAAGGTGTTCTTGAACACCTTCCAGAATTCCGGATCGGAAAACAGCTTCTGGTAGTTGGCGATGCCGATGAAATTCGGCGGGTTCATCAGATCCCAGTCGGTGAAGGAGAGCCAGAAGGCTTCCACCGTCGGATAAAAGCGGATGACCGAATAGAAAAGGATCGGCAGGGCGAGAAAGCTCCACACCCAGATCAGCCGTCGCGTGCGCATGGAAAGGCGATCCGTGAGGCGATTGCCCGAGGGCCCGTTCGCCATGCCGCCTGTTTCAGCCGTCATTGTCATGTTTCAAAACCCTTTGGCAGCGGAATATGCGGTGCCTCACACAGGCAAGGGAAGACGAAGCGGCACATGCCGCTCCGCTGGTTTGCCATTGCCCTTACTTGGCCGCGTCGAGCACCGGCTGCTCGGCCTTGGCCGCCTGATCGACGGAGTCTTTGGCGGGCTGCTTTTCCAGGATCACGCGGTTGGCCATGTCGATCGCAATCTGACGCTGCTTCTGCTCGTCGGCGAACATGGTCGTATGCGCATATTCCAGACCTTTAAGGAACGGGCTGTAGATCGGATCGGCCAGGTTCTTCTCGGTCATGGCCGCGGAACGGCGCGCCGGCAACTCGCCGACATCCTTCAGCCAGATGTCCATGGCTTCAGGCGAGGAGATGTAGTTCAGGAACTTCTCGGCCGCCTTCAGCTTCTCGCCGCTTGCCTTGGCGCTGATGCCGTTGGCAAAGTAGCTGGCATAGTTGGAACGAACACCTTCGGCATTGGCCGGAAGTTCCGTCACGCCCCACTCGAAATCCTTGATGCTGCGGAAGGACCCGAGGCGGAACGTACCGTCGATGGTCATGGCGGCCTTGCCGGCACGGAACGCCGCCTGACCTTCATCCATGAACTTGACTTCGCCGACCTTCTGCTCGGTCTGGAGACCGGTATAGAAGGCGAGCGCCTTTTCGCCGGCAGCATCGTTGTAGGCGACCTTGCGATCCTTGTTGGTATAGGGCTGGCCACCGAACTGGCGCACCAGAACCTCGCGCCACCAATGCTGGTCCTGGCCCGGCATGTCGAGCGTGATGCCTTCGGCCAGAAGATTGCCGGAAGCGTCTCGCTTCGTGGTCTTCTTGGCGGCTTCGACGAGTTCGTCGAGCGTCTTCGGCGGCTTGCTCGGATCGAGGCCGGCTTCGGTGAAGGCCTTTTTGTTGTAGAACAAGGCCAGCGATCGGACGGCGGTCGGCAGACCGTAATAGTCGTCGCCGCGCTTCATCGCCGAAACGATCGGGAAGAATTCGCTTTCGATCTTGTCATGCGGGAAGGCGTCCTTCGGCAGCGGCTGCAGAATGCCGCCGGCGACGAACTTGTCGAGCCAGCCATAGAAGAGCTGCATCACGTCCGGGCTCTTGCCCGCCATTTTCGCGGCAATCACGCGCGTCTGATAGTCGTCGTAAGGGAATGTGACCTGCTTGACCTTGATATCCGGATTGGCCTTCTCGAAATTCTCGATCAGCTTGTCCATCGCCTTGACGCGTGTCTCGAAGACATACTGCCAATATTCGATTTCGACAGCCTGAGCTGCATTGGCCGCAAGGGCGCTGAACCCCGCAACCAGACCTGCCAATAGTAGTTTACGCATAAATCCTCCCTTGTGCCCCCATCCGCCGGTTTCCCAAAATGCGGTTGCCAGGCGTGGCTCCGGACGAGCGCTCCGCCCATCCGCCTGTTCCTTCACATGTCGCGCATTGCTGCGCGACGCCTATTCCTTGACCCCATGCGAAAACCCTCTTTCCGCGTCGAAGCCGGGCGGCTTTCACCACCCTGTCCTTTAGGCTTCAATTTTAAATGCGCTTTGTCAATAAGATAATTTAGTTGAATTAATATATTGCTGTTATGAGCACGCCGCGCTATTCCTCGATGAAGGCAGGAGGACACATGACACAGCAGCCGGCAAAGATGCCGTTGGCCGTCACTCTCGGTAAGAATCCCGAACGAATTCGCGACCATAACCGTCGCGTCGTGCTGGATGTCGTACGCCGTCATGGGCCGTTGGGGCGCATGCATATCGCCCGCCTGACGCATCTCACGGCACAGGCGATCGCCAATATCGTCGACGAGCTGGTGGCGGATAACCTCCTGATGCAGCTTGGCCGGCTTAAGACCGGCCGCGGCCAGCCGCCGATCCAGTTTGCCGTCAATCCCGAGGGCGCCATGACCATCGGCGTCGAAATGGGCTCGACCCACATGGTCACGACAGTGCTCGACCTTTCGGGCAAACCGCGCAAGCAGCATGTCCGCCCCATTCACGACGTCAGCTCCGAAAAGCTTTCGGCGCAATTGCGGGCGGAAGTCGATGCCGTCAGAACGTCATTTCCCGCACGCCTGCTCGGCATCGGCGTCGTCATGCCCGGCCCCTTCGACATCGAGGGCATGAGTTCCGTCGGCCCGACCACCCTGCCCGGCTGGTCCGGGATCGATGCGGCAGAGGTTCTGAGCGAAGCCTGCGGCGAGCCGGTCCTCGTCGAAAACGACGCCAATGCCGCCGCGGTCGGCGAACGCCTGTTCGGCGCCGGTCATGCGATCTCCAATTTCGCCATGATCTATTTCGGCGCCGGCATAGGCCTCGGCATGATCCAGGATGGCGCGCCGTTTCGCGGCGCTTTCGGCAATGCCGGCGAAATTGGCCATATCGTCATTACGCCGAACGGACGCCGTTGTGCCTGCGGCCAGAAGGGTTGCCTCGAGACCTATGCATCGCTTCACGCGCTGCGCGAAAAACTTCATGCAGCAGGCATCGAAAACACCGATTTCGACGCGCTCGAAAAGCTGCATGGGGAGCGCAACCCGGTGGTGATCGACTGGCTGCAGGACGCCGCCGACCACCTCGCGCCGATGATAGCCATGATCGAAAACATTCTTGATCCCGAAACGGTGATCATGGGTGGCATGCTGCCGGACGAGATCATAGACGATCTGATCCGTCATATGGGCGAGCTGCCGATTTCGGTCGCGAGCCGCCGCGCTCGCGCTCTGCCGCGCGTGCTGCGTGGACAGACCGGCAAGTTCACCGCGGCACTCGGCGCCGCTTCCCTGCCGATGTTCGAAGCGATGACGCCGAAGCTCGACATGAATTCTGAATTATAAAACCATACGCGAGGAACCATGCTCACCGCCCTTCAGCGCATCGAGCGCCAGAAATCGTCACCTGCCCTTGTCCGACTGCATCGGGCGCTGAGCAGGCTGCGATCAACGGTGACGCTGATGCACGCGGGCGCGCATCCCGACGACGAGCAAAGCGGGCTGATGGCCTATTTCCGTTTCGCGCTCGGCACGCGCGTCGTGATCGCCTGCTCGACACGTGGCGAAGGCGGACAGAATGCGCTTGGGTTGGAGCGTGGCGGCGCGCTCGGCGTGATCCGCAGCCGCGAGATGGAAGAGGCGGCGCGCATTCTCGATTGCGATATCCATTGGCTCGGCCATGGCCCGGACGATGCTGTGCACGATTTCGGCTTTTCCAAGGATGGCGACGGCACCTTAGCGCACTGGGGCGAGGAGAAGACCGTCGAGCGTCTGGTGCGCGCCTATCGCGCCGAGCGCCCCGACATCGTGCTGCCGACCTTTCTCGATGTTCCCGGCCAGCACGGCCATCACCGCGCCATGACGCGGGCAGCGGAGAAAGCCGTGCGGCTCGCGGCGGATGAAAATGCCTATCCGGAACATTTCGCCGAAGGGCTGACGCCATGGCGGGTCGCAAAATTCTACCTGCCAGCGTGGCCGGGCGGCGGCGATACCTATGATGACGAGCTGCCTCCACCGGACGCAACGCTGAAAATCCGCGCGGCCGACCGCGACGAGGCAACCGGGGCGGATTATGACCGTATCGGTGAGTGGTCGCGCGCCTGTCATGCCACGCAGGGCATGGGCCGTTGGCCTGACATGCCAAAAGCCGAATGGCCGCTGCATCTGAAATTGCCGGAGAGCCATTCGGAAGAGACGATCTTCGCTTCTCTTCCTCAAACGCTGGCCGAACTCGCCGCGACTGGCGGGCTCTCAGAAGAAGCCACGCAGAAGCTGCTCAATGCCCATGCAGCGATCGAAGACGCCATTGCCGCCTATCCGCGGCGAGAGACCATTATCAAACGACTGGTCGATGCGGCGAAAGACCTGAAGGCAGCTCTGATCCATTCACCGGATGCTTTCCTGCAGCGGCACCGGCTTGAGCGCAAACTCCGGGAAATCGATGCCGCATTGATCGAAGCAGCTTTGCTATTCGACCGTGCCAGCCTTGACAGGCCGATCCTGGCCCCAGGCAGCGAAACTAGCCTTATCGTCGAGTATGGAAGCGGGGCGGCGGATATCGCTATAACTGCTGAAGTCGTTCTGCCGAAAGGCAGCACCGCGTCTTTCGAGAGCCGGACACCGGGACGGGAGAAATTGACCATCTCCGTTTCGCCGCAAGCGGCCCTTTCGCCGCTCTTCGAGCCGGCATGGCGCGCGCTCTGCGGCAATGGACAGGCATACATCCGGCTCAAGGCTGGCCTCGATGGGCACGAGGCGGAAACCCTTGTCGATCTGGAGGAGCAATTTGCCATTGTTCCGCCCATGTCGCTTCGGCTGGATCCGCCCGCACTTGTCGTTTCGACGCGCCAACGACAAACAAATGAATGGCGGATCGGGCTTGCCGTTGAAGGCCATGTAAACAAGACCGCCTTCGGATCGGAGAACGGATGGCTTGCCGAGGCGGAGGGATCAGCGGCGACGGTGCGTGCGCCTGATGAATTAAAGCCCGGTTTGACGCGCCTGCTGCCGATCGCGGATGGGCAGCCCGCCTGGCAAACGACTGCCACGAGCTACCGGCATGTCGGCACCGCCCTCTGGCGCGAACAGACCGCCCTGTCGATACTCGCGCTCGACCTGCGCCTGCCGGATGCGTGCATCGGCTATATCGGCGGCGGTGCCGACAATACCTGTCTCTGGCTGAAGCGGATGGGGTTCGATGTCACCGAGCTCGAAGAGCATCATCTTACAGGTGATCTTTCGCTGTTCACGACGATCGTAGTCGGCATATTTGCCTTCGGATTGCGACACGATCTGGCAGCCGCAACGGACAGGCTGCACCGCTTCGTGGAACAGGGTGGGCATCTGGTGACCCTTTATCACCGTCCATCCGACGGCTGGCATCCGGAACACACGCCGCCCCAAAAACTCTCGATCGGCTCGCCTTCGCTGCGCTGGCGCGTCACCAATCCGGCAGCACCGGTCACCGTTCTGATACCGGAACATCCCTTGCTGACCGGGCCGAACCTCATCGATGACAATGATTGGAACGGATGGCACAAGGAGCGCGGGCTCTACTTCGCCTCTAGCTGGGATGAGGCCTATCAGCCGCTCCTTTCCATGCATGACGATGGTGAACAGCCGCTGTTCGGCGCGCTGGTCTCGGCAGAAATCGGCAAAGGCCGCCATACGCATACAAGTCTCGTCCTGCACCATCAGCTCGACCGCCTCGTGCCCGGCGCCTTTCGCCTTCTGGCCAATCTGGTGCAGCCAGCCCAATGACCGGCTTCGCGTCATTGACGCGAAATAAGTAAGCGATGCCCGGGCCGCTCAAGCGCTCGCTGCCGATGATTTGAAGCTTTGCCGGTAGCGTGTCGGCGGCAGGCCTTTGGCGGCGCGAAATTGATGGGCGAAATGCGCCGTATCGGAAAAGCCGCATTCGCTGGCGATATGGCTCATGGGCAGGTCGGTTTGCATCAGCATCTGGCAGGCCCGGCCAATGCGCAACTGCATCACATATTGGCTGATCGACATGCGGGTGCTGCGCTTGAACACGCGCTGCAATTGGCTATCCGTCAGATGCGCGATAGCGCAGAGCGGGGCGAGCCGCAGCGGTTCACGATAATGCGCGTGCAGCCAGGTGAGCACCCGGCGCATCCGTTCCCGGTCACGCGGCGTTTCGCTGACGGAAACCTCCCCTGAGGCCAGCGACCTCCCAGAAACTGCGGCGAGATCCAACAAGATCCCCTGCAATTCCAGGACTTGCCGCGCCGGCGCAAGCCCGCCGAGCGCCAGCATGCGCGGGCGCAGACGCGCGACCGTTGTCGCATCGAACTCCAGTCCGCGCCCGGCCGCAGCAGCCAAGGAAGCAAGGCCGCCATATTCCGGCATCAACGCCATCAAGCCCTCGATCCATTCGCGGGTGAACCAGCATACGATCGCCCGGTGCAGCCGCGCCTCTCCCACGAGCGTCTCGGACTGCCAGGCATGGGGCAGGTTCGGCCCGAGCAGAACGAGATCGCCATCGCCGTAACGCTCCACATTATCGCCGACGAAGCGCACGCCGCCGCTATCGACCGTCAGCGTCAGCTCGAATTCCGGATGGTAGTGCCAGTTGAACGGGAAGTCGGGCAATTGCCGGTCGAACAGGAGCCAGGAGCGATCAGCAGGAATGGCAACCGTTTCGAACCATGGCTGCATTGGCGTATTACTCCGCATAGATCGCAGTAGAATGCGGCTATCATACAAATTCTTGCGGTCAGAGGGAATGGCGTTATCCATTGTCGTCTGTAATCTCACTGTGCCCGGCAACAGGAGGAGCAGATGGACGCGGCAATCAGACCGGATGTGGTGATCATCGGATCGGGTGTTGGCGGCGGCACGATCGCACGTCAGCTGGCGGGTACGGGGGCACGGATACTCATCCTCGAACGCGGCAATTACCTACCCAACGAGCCGGAAAATGCCGACGCCGAAGCAGTTTTCACCCAAGCACGCTACCGGACCAAGGAAGAATATCGGGACGAGACCGGTCGTCGCTACCGCCCCGGCCAATACTACTATGTCGGCGGACACACGAAGTTCTATGGAACCGCCATGTTCCGGTTCCGCGAAAGCGATTTTCACGAGGTACGGCACGAGGGCGGGATATCCCCGGCCTGGCCGGTCTCCTATGCCGATCTCGAACCCTATTATGACGAGGCGGAGCGTCTGTTCGGCGTGCGTGGACAGGCAGGCGAGGATCCTACGGAGGCCGTTCGTTCCAACCCTTATCCCCATGCAGCCATTCCACATGAGCCGATCATCGCCGACATGGCGGAAAGATTGCGCGCACAGGGCCTCCGCCCCTTCTTCATGCCATCTGCGGTCGATTTCGGCCACGGCGGAAGCTGTCGCCGCTGCGGCACCTGCGATGCCTTTCCCTGCCGCTATGGTGCGAAAGGCGATGGCGAGACGCGGCTGATCCGGCCTGCCCTCAAACATCCCAACGTGACGCTTTGGACGGAAGCACAGGTCATGCGGCTCCTCCCCGCAGCAGATGGGCGCATAGCGGCGGCCGAAATCCAGCGTGACGGCCAGCTTATGCGCGTTGAAGCGCCCCTGTTCGTCCTCAGTGCCGGCGCGATCAACTCCGCTCTTCTGCTGCTGCGCTCATCCGACGCCTCCAATCCGAACGGACTTGCCAATCGCTCGGGCGTCGTTGGCCGCTATTTGATGAACCATCATCTGACCGGGCTGATGGGTCTGATGCCGTTTCGCGTCAACGACACGAAATTTCCGAAGACCCTATCCGCCAACGATTTCTATCATGGCCTGCCAAACGACCGTGCGGCGCGGGGCAATATTCAAATGCTCGGTAACGTCAAGGGGCCGATGATCCGCTCCGCCTACCCTTGGATACCGCGTCCGTTTGCCAATCTCCTCGGACGTCATAGCGTCGACTGGCTATGCATGTCCGAGGACCTGCCGCGGGCCGAAAGCCGTGTCCGCCTTCTGCCCGATGGTCGGGTCGAAGTTGCTTATCACCCCGGAGACGGGCCGGCGCATGATCGCTTCGTGGAGCATGTCCGTTCCCGGCTGCGGCGAATTTTCCCGGTCGTGCTGCGCCATTCTTTCGGCATCGAGGCGCCGTCCCATCAATGCGGCACGGTGCGCATGGGGGCGGATCCCGCACAGTCGGCGCTCAATTCCCTCTGCCGGACACACGACCATCCGAACCTCTACGTGGTCGACGCCTCGTTCTTCCCGTCTTCCGCGGCGCTCAATCCGGCACTCACCATCTGCGCACAGGCGCTGCGCGTCGGCACTCACCTGCGCGCCGCCTGGCGCAACGATAATCTTGCCGCCTGATCGTTTAGGAGCTTTCTATGGTTCACAATTTTCTTTCGCCGCTCACCGGTTCCTTCGCGATGCCGGCCGCCGAAAACCCAACCGTCGCCATGATCGAGGCAGCCTATCGCCATCATGGTCTCGACTGGCGATATATCAATTGCGAGGTCGCGCCCGAGGCATTGGCGGATGCCGTGCGCGGCGCCCGCGCCATGGGCTGGATGGGCTTCAATTGCTCGCTTCCTCACAAGGTGGCGGTGATCGAGCATTTGGACGAGCTCGGTCAATCCGCCCGTATTATTGGCGCGGTCAACACCGTCGTGCGCCGCGATGGTCGGTTGATCGGCGAAAATACCGACGGAAAAGGTTTTGTCGCCGCACTGCGCGAAATCATCGACCCGGCGGCCAAGCGTGTCGTGCTGCTCGGAGCAGGCGGCGCGGCCAGGGCCGTCGGCGTGGAGATGGCACTGGCCGGAGCAGCCGAAATCACAGTCGTCAATCGCAGCGCCCGTCGCGGAGAGGAGGTCGCCGCCGTCATCGACGGACAGACGCCGGCACTCGGGCGCTATCGGCCCTGGGACGGCCGCTACCACGTACCGGAGGACACGGACATCCTCATCAACGCCACGTCGATCGGCCTGTTTCCGGATGTCGACGCCGCGCCGGACATCGAGTTCGGCAGCCTGCGCTCCGACATTGTGGTGGCCGACGGCATTCCGAACCCGCCGCTGACGCCGTTCCTCAAACAGGCGCAGGCACGGGGATGCCGCACCGCCGATGGCCTCGGAATGCTGGTCAACCAAGGCGTCATCGCCATTCGCTACTGGACCGGGATCGATGCCGACGCCGATGTTATGCGCAAGGCTCTGGCCGATCTTGGATTATGAGCGGACATGCTGAGTACGGGAGCTCTCGATGCTCCCCTGTTCAAATCTACGCAAGCAATTGGGTAGCAGATGCCACCACATGGGATCGCGACATTTTACAAGTCCACCAGTTCGAAGTCTCGTGGGCAGTTGTTACTCAATTGAGCAATTTCGATATGCCCGCGAGACTACTGGCGTTCCCGATTCAGCAACTCAATGTCCGAGAACGTGCATCTAGCGTTGCGGTATACGCGACGTAAATTCTCCTTGCT
Organism: Rhizobium freirei PRF 81; assembly: GCF_000359745.1. Classification (GTDB taxonomy): domain Bacteria; phylum Pseudomonadota; class Alphaproteobacteria; order Rhizobiales; family Rhizobiaceae; genus Rhizobium; species Rhizobium freirei. Next base: position 461,760 of record NZ_AQHN01000084.1, on the reverse strand, counting down.
CAAGGTTTCACGTAAGGAGAACACAATGAAGCTGTTACACATCGACACGAGCATTCAGGCCACGGGCTCGATAAGCCGCGAAATGTCCGCTGCGACGGCCGAGCGGCTGAAGCGGGAAATTCCCGGTCTCGACGTCCAATACCGCGATCTTGCGGTCCACCCGCTGCCGCACCTGACCGCACGTGTCTTCGCGGCGCTTGCACAGGATATGGATACAGGCGACTTTTCCGACGCTGAACGGAACGACGCCGTTGAGAGCAAGAAGGTGCTCGAGGACTTCATGGCTGCGGATATCGTCGTGCTGGGTGTCCCACTCTACAACTACTCGGTCCCGAGCACGCTCAGAGCCTGGATCGACCGGATCGTCGTCTTCGGCAAGACGTTCCGCTACGGCGGTCCCAACCAGCCTATCGGTCTCGCGGCAGGAAAGCGAGTGATCGTCGCTCTGGCGCGCGGTGGCTACTACGCAGAGGGATCGGCAGCCGCTCAGCATGAGCATGCCGAAACCTATCTGCGTTCCGTCTTCTCGCTCGTTGGCATCAACGACGTCGAGTTTATCATTGCTGAAGGCGTGGCGGTTGGTCCCGAGTTCCGCGAAACCGCTCTACGCGGCGCACTCGACACCATCCAGACGCTCGCCGCTTGATGTCGAGCTCGCGGAATTGACCAATGCTGAAAATCGACTTCTACACCGATATCGTCTGCCCGTGGTGCATCATCGGGCAACATCGGCTCGACAAGGTCCTGCGCGAGCGCTTTCCGGACCTCGACGTTGATATCGAGCACCATCCGTTCGAGTTGCATCCCTCCGCACCGCAGGGGGGATTCAAGCTCGAAGACTATTTCCGGATGCGCGGCATCGATGTCGCGCAGGTGGGCAAAGCCTTCGCCGGGCCGGAAGGAGAGGCGCGGGCGTCGGGCCTCGACCTGACGCTCAGTCTCGCGCAGCAGCCTTATATCTACCGCACCGTCCATGCTCATACGTTGTTGAGGCATGCACGCGAGCGCGGTACGCAACATGCGCTGTCAATGGCGTTGATGAAGGCATTCTTCTTCGACAGCCAAAACATCTCCGACAAAGCGGTCCTGGCTGAGATCGCCGTGCCGCACGGCTTCACCGCCCAGCAGGCGCGAACGATCCTGGCGGACCCGAAGGAACAGGCAGAGAGCGACAAGGAAATCGCCAAATCGCGGGCTAAGGGCATACGCTCGGTGCCGACCTTCGATATCGGCGGCGTTGTCATGGGAGGCGGCTCGGAGGATCAGATCGCGATGGCAATTACGAGATCCGTGAGCTGACGAATGCATGATTACGGCGGCGTCGCCGCCATGATGCTCGAAGACGTATCACGCCCTGTCCCCCAAGCTGGGTGCTGGTGCGTCTTCGGGAGGTGACTGCCGGTCTATCCGGCCAGTGGCAGGACGGAGTTCAGGTGCTGGCACCACTCATATCGAGCGGTGTCGGCGCCGTTACAGCCCTTGTCAAACGCCGGGTCTTCCTGGTCTCAAGATGCCGTTGGCATGCATCCCATTCAACATCTCGACCGAGACGTTCCTGAAGGAGATCCGCAAGTACCTTCACCTTGGTTGGCATCGCACCCGCCACCGGCGGTCTCACAAGATAGAGCCCCGCTTCCGGGCAAGGATAATCTTCAAGCAGGGGCACCAACTCGCCGGACAGAAGGCCGGGACCAATCAGGAACGACGGCAGCATCGCAATTCCGAGGCCCGCCAAGGTGGCGGTTAGCAAAGCCTGGCTGTTGTCCGCCATGAAATGACCTTGCGGGCGCAGGGTGACAACATCTGCTCCGTTCAGAAATCGCCATGGGTGATCGGCATGAACGAGCGTAAGGTGTCGCCCGATGTCATCCAGCGTTTCAGGGGTGCCGTGCGCCTCGACATAAGCGGGACTGGCAACGACGCCGCTCCTAATCGGCGCAATCCGCGTTGCCAGCAGGGTGGAGTCCGGCAGTGCGCCGATCCGTATCCCGACGTCGAAGCGTTCACCGACAAGATCGATGAGCCGATCGCTGTAGAAGGCATGGATGCGTAATTTCGGATAGCGCAGGCCGAGTTCGGCCAAAAGAGGCGCGAGATGCGACTGCCCGAACGACAAAGGCGCAGCAATCCGCAGTGTTCCGCTTGGTTCGTCCGTTCCGGTCATGGCGTCGCGCGCCGCCGCCATATCCGCGATCATGCGTTCGGCATAGGGTTTGAAGTTTGCGCCTTCTTCCGTCAGTTGGACACCGCGCGTAGTGCGCACGAACAGGGTGACGCCAAGCGACTCTTCGAGCCTCGCGAGGCGACGGCTCAATATCGATTTCGACATTCCGAGACGACGCCCTGCCGGCGTTAGCCCGCCCGCATCGGCGACCTCTGCAAACACAGCAATGTCCTCCAGATCCAGCATGCCGTTCCTCATTGTGCAACGCGACGTCGCGCAATAATGGTCCGGTGGATCGGCATTTGCAACTCTACTTTCGTCACGATGCTGGGATTGCTGGGGGAGCGCATTGCCGCAACGGCTGCTTTTGGACATTCCGGCTGCCATCTTGGCCACGAGACCATGGTGGCATTTGCTACCCAGTTCCGCAAATCTGCGATCGACGACTGGCTTTTATCGGCGCGATCCGAGCCGTCAATGCTGAAGTAAACCCTGTTTGATCAAGGATAACTTCGGCCGTCGTCTCAATACGCGTGTTGCCGGCCTCGCTAGTTTCTCGGCCGCATCGCCAAAGCGGTCCCTCCGATTTTACGATCGCGCAGCTCTTGCGCGACATGAACACCGGCGGATGGATCGGCATCACGCCAGCCGCGCCATCCGATCGCCAAGAAAGTTGCGTTCGGCCTCCGTGCCCGAAAGCTCTATCGCTTTCTCGTAGGCCATGCGTGCAAGGTCGTCTTTGCCGAGCCGGGCAAGGATATCGGCCCTGACCGCGTGATAGGGCTGATATTCGGCGAGCAGGCCGGCGATGGCTGCCAACCGGTCGAGCGCGACCGCCGGACCTTCGGCATAGGACAAGGCAACGATGCGGTTCAGCTCGAATACAGGGTTCGGCTTGACCGCAATCAGGGCGTCGTAGATCAGCGCAATCTCGCACCAGTCGGTCTCCTGGAACGACGGCGCCTCCACATGCACGGCCGCGATTGCCGCCTGCAGCTGATAGACGCCTGGTCTCCCGCGCCTGAGTGCCCTTTCGAGAAGCGATGTGCCTTCCGCGATCATGGCCTGGCTCCATGCAGCCCGATCCTGACATTCGAGAGGGATGATCTCGCCGAGATCGCCCAGGCGGGTCGCTGCGCGGGAGTGGTGGAGAAGCATGAGGGCGAGCAACCCCTCGATCTCGCCCTCATGCGGGCAGAGCGTCAGGAGAATGCGGCAAAGCCGGATCGCCTCGTCGCAGAGGTCGACCCTTACATGCCGGTCGGACGAGGCGGCATAGCCCTCATTGAAGGTGAGATAGATGACAGCGAGGACGGCGTCGAGCCGCTCGCTCCAGCTTTCAGGCCCCGCGACGGTGTAGGGAATGCCCGCCTTGGATATCTTATGACGCGCACGCACCAGGCGTTGCGCCATGGCGTCAGTGCTGACGATGAAGGCGCGGGCGATTTCCTCGGTCGTCAGGCCCGAAATGGAGCGCAGCGTCAGCGCCACACTGGTTTTACGGTCAAGCGCCGGATGGCAGCAGGTGAAGATGAGGCGAAGCCGCTCGTCGGGAATGGCCGCTTCTTCCGGCGGCTCGGCATCTTCACCGTCGAGTGCGATCAGGGCCGCCAGTTCGTCCGACTTGGCGCGGAAGTTGGCTGCCTTGCGGATACGGTCTATTGCCTTGCGCTGCGCCGTGCGCATCAGCCATGCCTCCGGCGAGCGCGGTAGACCATTGCGACCCCAGTGGATCAAAGCCGATTCCAGCGCATCCTGAAGACAGTCCTCGGCAAGTTGGAAATCCCTCAGCCTCGCAATCAAGCACGCCAGCAGCCGGCCACCGTCGGTACGGATGAGCCTGTCGATCTCGTTCGCCGTTTGGACGGCTGCTGGGGCATTGACCATCAGAGCATGTTCGCAAGGTTCCGAATAGGACGTACTTCGACACGGCCATAGGTCGCAGTAGGGATCATCGCAGCGTAGCGGATCGCGTCGTCGAGGTTAGCACAATCGAAGATGTAGAAGCCGCCGAGCTGTTCTTTGGACTCGGCGAACGGACCGTCCAACGTCTCTGTCCGGCCGTTGCGGACGCTTACCGTCGTTGCCGTCGAGGGTGCTTCGAGCGCATCACCCGCAACCAGAACGCCATCCTTGGCGAAGCGCTCGGTTACCGCCTGGTAAGCCGACATCAACGAGCCGAATTCAGGCGTACCGAAATTCGGCGACGAGTCGGGCGCAGAATAGATCAAAGCCATGTATTTCATCATAAGCTCCTCAATTTGCCTGTTTAGGTTTCTGCTCCTTCAAAGAAGGGACGTCGATGACGAACGGCTATGGTCCGGATCGACATTCCGACCGAAATATTTTTCGCTGGGCTCAAAAAAGTGACCGCAGCAGATATCCCGTTGCACCCAGCATGGAGACTTGCCTCTTTCGGCGTATCGCAACTATTTCTTTTCAGTCACGGTTAGCCTGCGTTGCCCTGCATTTTATGCCGCGCTACCCATTCGAAAGACAATTGCTCCACCTGTCATTCCCGCACCTGCGGCGGAAAAAAGCAACTGCTCACCGGGAGCGAAGGGCTGCCTTCGATTTTCCAGGGACAGGGAGAGCGGGATCGTTGCGGCCGAGGAGTTTCCAAAATCGCCGATGGTGCTGACCGCCCGCTCGACAGGAATCGCCAGCTGCTCGCAGACGGCCTCGATGATACGGATATTCGCCTGATGCGGTATGAAACGGTCGATGCCCTCCGGCAAGCATCCGGCCTGTGCTAAGGCCCGGCCGGCGGATTGGCTCATCATGTGAACGGCTTTCGTAAAGACGGCCCTGCCGTCCCGCATCGTCATCGTCAACAGATCCGGGTCCATGCCGGCATGAAAGGGATGGGCGCTGCCGCCGGCTGGAATGGAAATGAGATCGTAACCGGCGCCCTCCGACACGAGATCGACGCCGACAATGCCCGATTGCGGATCGGCGGAAGGCACCAGAACCACTGCGCCGGCGGCGTCTGCAAAGACCACGGCGCTTGCCCGCTCCTTCATGTTGACGCGCCGGCTCAGGATGTTGGCGGCGACCACGAGGACAGGCCTCCTCTGACTTCGCACGAAGCCATCCGCCAGCGTCAACGCATAAAGGAAGCCGGAACAGGCGCCCGCGAGATCGATGGCGCCCGAGGCCGAAAGGCCCAGCTTGTGCGTCAGCAGAGGTGCGGATGGCGGCAGCAGATGGTCGGGCGTGGACGTCGCCAGCAGCGTCAATGCGACCGTCGTACGATCGATACCGGCGTGATCGAGCGCCATGGATCCGGCATGGGCCGCCATATCGGTCAAGGTTTCGCCGGGTGCCGCCCAATGCCGTTTGCGTATGCCGGTTCTTCGCTCGATCCAGCCCGCCTCCAGGCCCAACCACCCCTCGATCTCGGCATTGTCGATGCGGCGTTCGGGAACATAGTGACCGAGGCCTGCGATCCTGCTCGACACGGTGCTCATGACGCGGCCGCGCCGATGAAATCGGCCGCCTCATCAATGGCCTCGTAGGCTCGCTGCAAGTCATGTGCCGTCACACAATAGGGCGGCATCAGATAGATAACGTTGCCGAGAGGACGGATGAGGAGATCCCTTTCACGGAAAAAGGCACGCAATTTCGGACCTACTTCCGAGAGATAGCCTTTTGTTTCCACGGCAAGATCGAGCGCCGCGATCGTGCCCTGCTGCCGGACGGCGGCAAAACGCGGATCGGACTGAAATTGGGAGAGCCAGTCGCGATGCATGGCTTCGATATTCTCAATCCGCGGCAGGACCGGTTCATCCCGCCAGATGTCAAGATTGGCAACCGCCGCCGCGCAAGCGATCGGGTTGGCCGTGTATGAACTGGAGTGAAAGAACATGCGACCACGATCTTCGGAGAGATGAGCCTCGAAGATTTCCGGGATGCACAGCGTCACCGCCAGCGGCAGCGCACCGCCGGTTATCCCCTTGGACAGGCACAGGATGTCCGGTGTGACGCCCGACTGCTCGCAAGCAAATAGCGTTCCGGTCCGGCCCCAGCCCGTCATGACCTCATCGGCAATCAGCAGCGTCTCATGGCGTGCGGTGATCCGTCGAAACTCCGTCAACAGATGGGGCGGATACATCTTCATTCCGCCGGCGCCGAGCACCAGCGGCTCGACGATAAAGGCGGCAACATCTCCGGTTCGGCAGTATGCTTCGAGTGCGTCGAGCGTCTCCTGCTCTCGACCGGGCACTGGGAAGGGAATGCTCGCGACGTCGAACAGCAGGGGTTCATAGGCGGCATTGAACACGCCTCGGGCGCCGATCGACATCGTACCGATCGTATCGCCGTGATAGCTATGCTCCATGACGACGATGCGGGAACGCGGGACGCCGCGGTTGTGAAACAGGCCAAGCGCCATTTTCAGTGCGACTTCGACAGCCGTCGATCCGCTGTCCGAGAAGAAAACATGCGACAATCCCGGCGGTGCCAGCTCGATGAGCCTCCTTGCCAGCCTCTCCGCCGCCTCATGGCTGTATTCCGCGAAGATAATCTGGTCGAGCTGCTCGAGCGCGCTCCCTATTGCCTGCATGATAACGGGATGGCGATGCCCATGGGTGATGACCCACCATGAGGAGATGGCGTCGAGGATCGAGCGACCGTCATGATCGAACAGATAGGCTCCTTCGGTCCGGACGATCTTCTTGAACACCGGATCAAGCTGATGCTGCGTGAAGGGATGCCAAATCGGCGAGGAAGCGTGGCCACTGGTCATGCGAAAACCTCGCGGAAAACGGAAAGATCGAAGTGATCGGCAAAGGCGGCGCGCAAGGCGGCAGAGGTCAAAGGATCAAGATGCGGTAGACGGCCGAGGATCGGAGCACCGCCCATCTCCCCGATGATCTTCATCGTGTCGGGGCGGTCGTTACCGATGAAGGCGACGCCGAGAATGGGTATCTCGCGCCGCCGCATCGCCTCAAGCGAAAGCAATGTGTGATTGATGGTGCCGAGTTCGGTGCGGGCGCAAAGAATGACCGGATAGCGCCAGCGCGCAAATACATCGGCAAAGGTGCATTTCGAGGTCAGGGGCACGAGCAGCCCTCCAGCGCCCTCGATCACCAAGAGCGATGGCGTGGGCGGTGGTGTCAGCATGTCGGGGTCTATCGCAACCCCGTCGATTTGCGCCGACAGATGCGGTGAGGCCGGCGTGCGCAGGCGCCATGCCTCTCTTAGAATGCGCTGCTGGGGGATCTGCCCAAGCATGGCGACCGTTTCGCTATCGGTCTCGTCCTCCAGACCCGATTGCACCGGCTTCCAGTAGCAGGCGCCGAGGGCATCCACGAGCGCAGCCGAGAACACCGTCTTGCCAATGCCGGTATCCGTTCCCGTTACGACGAGACTGTTTCTCATGAAGCCTCCGTCGTCAGGAGTTCTGCTAGCCGGTCTACCATGGCTGCGATCGTCGGCCTGTCGACGTTGGTCGTGATTGTGATGCGCAGACGCGCCGTACCGGCCGGAACAGTGGGGGGCCGGATCGCGCGGATATCGAAGCCGCTGGCGCGCATGCGCTCGGCAACGAGCATCGTGCGGCCGTTTTCGCCGATAATAACCGGAAGGATCTGCGTGCCGGTTCCGGCCAGACCTAGACGCTCGGCAAATTGGCTGTTGGCGAATGCGACGAGATTATGCAGCGTTTCGCGCCGTTGAGGCTCGTCTGCAAGGATAGCCAGTGCCTCGCGGACGCCTGCCGCCTGCAACGGCGATGGCGCGGTCGCATAGATGAAAGCGCGCGCCCGATTGACGAGATAGTCGCAAATCGTGCGGCTTGCTCCGACCAGTGCGCCGGCGGCTCCCAAGGCCTTTCCACAGGTATGCAGGACGATGACATTGTCCCGGCCTTCCAGATCGGCGGCGTAGCCCCGCCCACCTTTGCCATGAACTCCGGTTCCATGCGCCTCGTCGATATAGAGGAAGCCTTCGTTGCGGTCCGCGATCTCGACCAAGTCGCCCAACGGCGCACGGTCGCCATCCATCGAGTAGAGGCTCTCGGCGACGATCCAGGGCACGCCCTTGCCGCCGCTCCGGCGCCAAGAACGGATGGCATCCTCGACGGCGGCGGCATCATTGTGCACGACCGAAACGGCGGCCGCCCGTCCCGCCCCGATCCCGTCATGGGCGCTCGCATGGACCAGGGCATCATGGACGATCAGATCGCCGCGCTGAGGCAGGGTCGAAAGAATTGCGAGATTGGCGGCGTAACCGCCGCCGAAATAGAGCATTCGCTCGCAGCCGAAAAAGGCGGCGGCCTCCTCCTCAAGCATCTCGTGCTCGGCATGATTGCCGCGCAGCAGGCGCGAGCCGCCGGCACCGACCGGCACGCCACGCTCGAGAGCGGCGATCACGGCCGCCCGCATGCGAGGCGATGAGGCGAGGCCAAGATAGTCGTTGGAGGTGAAGTCCGATCCGATGTCCCGGCTGAGCTCCCGCTGACGCCCTCTCTGGCGAAGCTTTTGCAGCTTCACATCATAGAGATCGAGCAGACCGGCGCTCATTCGCGCATCTCCAGCGTTGCCGGCGTAAGACGCAGGCGGCGCAGCAGGCTGCTGTCGCGATCTTCGCCAGGGTTGGCCGCCGTCAGCAGCGTATCGCCGATGAAGATCGAGTTGGCGCCGGCAAAGAAGCAAAGGGCTTGCATCTCGTCGCTCATCGATGCCCGTCCCGCCGTGAGGCGGACATGGGATTGCGGCATCATCAGCCGGGCGAGAGCAATGATGCGAACGAAGTCGATGACATCGACGGGAGCAGCCGCGGCCATCTTGGAGCCGGGCATCGGGATCAGCATGTTGATCGGCACGCTTTCCGGGGGCTCGGGCAGATTTGCCAGGGTGAGCAGCATGTCGATCCGGTCGCCGACCTCTTCGCCCAGACCCAAAATGCCGCCGCTACAGACCTTGATCCCCGCTTGGCGAACATGGGCGAGCGTCTCCAGCCGGTCGTCGAAAGTTCTGGTGGTGACAACCTGCGGGTAGAACCGTTCGGACGTATCGATATTGTGATTGTAATAATCCAGCCCGGCCTCGGCGAAAGTGCGGGCCTGCTGGTCCGACAGCATTCCGAGCGTCATGCAGGTTTCAAGGCCGAGAGCCTTCACGCCCTCGATCATCGAGACGATCGCCGCTTCGTCGCGCGGCTTTGGGCTGCTCCAGGCGGCACCCATGCAATAGCGCGTCGCCCCTTCCTGTTTTGCCTTCTTGGCCTCGGCGATCACCGTTGCGGTATCCATGAGCTTCGTGGCCTTCACATTGGAGTTGTGGAAGGCGGACTGGCTGCAATAGCCGCAATCCTCGGGACAGCCGCCCGTCTTGATGTTGAGCAACTTGCTGAGCTGAACGAGATTGGGATCGAAATTTTCCCGATGGACGCTATGCGCGCGAAACAGCAGGTCGTTGAACGGCAGCTCGTAGAGATCGCGGGCTGCGTCAGACGTCCATTTTTCGCGTTCGGTATGCTCGGTGGTCCCTGGTGCTGGGTCAGCGTTCTGCATGGCACTCTCCTGGCGCGATGGTCCAAGGGCAGCACTCCATCAGGCACTTGAATAATAGATAATCTATGATTATGCTGCCACCTTCGAGGTTATTGGCATCTCGCAATTGAGATCAAGCAGTATTATCATAGATTATCTAGGATATGAGAATGGCAGAAACAGTCGCAGAGCGCATTGCCCATGTCATCGGAGAGCGCATCGTCTCAGGCGAACTTCTCCCCGGAACCCCTCTTCGCCAGGACCGGATCGCCGAGGAATTCGAGGCGAGCCACGTCCCGGCTCGCGAAGCTCTCCAGCTCTTGCGCGCCCAGGGCCTGGCGACGAGCGAACCGCGTCGAGGCATGCGCGTCGCTCCGCTGGACCCCGCATCGATCCGCGAAATCGTGGAAATCCGCGCGGCCTTGGAAACGCTGGCTTTCAGGCTGGCGGCCGCCCGGATGAACGCGGCAAACTTTGAAAAAATCGAGCAGGCGCTCGCCGAGGGGGAGCAGGCGAAGACCATGGCCGAATGGGAAAAGGCCAATCGCGCCTTTCACAGGGCGCTGGTTGCGCCCTGCAAAATGCCGAGACTCTTGTCCATGCTGGACGACCTCCAGCTTGCCAATTCCCGCATCATCTTCTCGGCGGCCCGTTCGACGGACCTGCAACCGGATTCCAGCTATGCTCACCGGCAGATCGTCGGCGCACTTCGGCGGCGTGACATCCACCGGGCGGTAAACCTGCTTGGTGCCCATATTCGTGGACTGGAACGGAATGTGGATGAGCCGGGCGCCAGATCACCCCATTCGGGCGCAAGCAAGACCGAGCCCGGATTTGAGTGACAATGTCGCAGCATCGGGCCTGAACCACTTCCCATCCTGCTCAGCCTCAGCCTCATCCAATCCGACGATCGGCTGTTCGTCGGGTAATGCAAGAACCTCCGCAGGCAGCCCAGGAGAAGGGACCGGCCTATTTTTCAACCGGCGACGAACACAGCCGATGACTGGTTTCAGGCAACGGAAAGATCGCCTGCATTCTGCCAGCGGTGCAGCAACGCATGCAACTCCTCGCGATCCTTCTGATCGAGGCGCAGCAGACCCGGGACGCGGACGGGGCCGACATTCAGGCCGGAATATGTGACCGCCTCCTTGACCACCGTAACGTTGGCACCATTGCGGAATTTGGTGCGCATGCGCTCGAAGGGTTCAAGCCTGTTGACGACGGCGCCGGCAGCAGCGAAATCGCCTTTCGCCAGGGCCGCGTGGACGGCAAGCGACAGCTTTGGCGCCACGTTGACGAGGCCGGAGGTGAAGCCTCGCGCACCCGCCGCCGCGAAGGTCGGAGCCCAGCTTTCGGCGAGACCGCAGACGAAAAGCGCACCGCCCGGATCGGAAGCCGCGATCGCTCTTGAAAGCAGCATCAGATCCGTCGTGGCAAATTTGATGCCGGCGATGTTGCCGTGACCGGCTAGGCGAACCATGTCTTCGACGCTGAAGCCATCGGCCCTGACATAGGCGACAAGCGGAAGCGGCGAAGCCTCGGCCAGTTCACGGAAGTAATCGATCTGCGAAGCAGGAGCGGCGAAAGGATCGACCGGCTGATGCGACATGACGGCAGAGGCGCCGATTAAAGCCGCGTCCCTGGCCATTCGGATCGCTTCGCGCAGTGAACGACCGATCGCCGCCGTCACCGGCGCCTTGCCGTCGACACCCGATATGGCGGCTTCGTGGACTTGGCGGATTTCTTCCGGGGTCAGCGCATAGAATTCGCCGGTATTGCCCGCCGCGACGATATTGTGAATGCCGGCCTCAGCCACGCGCCGATAGACCTGAGCGGTCACGCGCGGATCCACCGCGCCGCTTCCGTCATAAGCCGTGACGGGAACTCCGGACACACCGGTCAGCACCTGGCGCATGGTTTCAATGCTCATCGTCTTATCCTCCCTCTTTATCGATCATCGAAAAGCAAGCATGGCAATGCCGGGCGAAAGCAATTGAGCCACCGCCTGTGCCGACATCCCGTCAAACGCCCTGGAACATGCGGGCGCGCGCATTCAATATATGCCTCTTCATGGCGTCATGGGCTTCGGCTTCCCGCCGCGCGAAGATTGCCTGCACGATGGCGGCATGCTCATCCTGCACCATGCGGATCTGCTCAGGCGTTCGCTTGAGACTGAGGCTCCGGGTCACGGAATGACCGATGGCGAAATGCGACCGGAACAATTCACGCGCTGTGATGTGGAACTGATTGCCGGTCGCGATCGCAATGGCATCGTGGAATTCCTGATCCTCCTCGGCGCCAAGCCTGCTCTCCCGAAGACACTCCTCGATCTTCAAGAATGCCGCCGTGATGCGCTCCTTGTCGGCCGGCTGCCAGTCGCGCGCGGCAAGCTCGGCCGCCTCGGCCTCGAGACCAGCGCGGAACTCGAAGAAGCGCTGGACGTCGGCGAGCGATCCCACCGGCACCATCTTCAGGACCGACGAATCCGGTCGCTGCCGGACATAGGAGCCGGATCCCTTGCGAGAGACGATCAGACCATCCGCGCGCAAGCGCTCCAGCGCATCCCTCACCACGGGCCTGGAGGCCCCGAATATTTCGGCAAGCCTGGTTTCCGGCGGCAACCGTTCGTTCACCGGGAATTTTCCATCGGCGATCATCGCGATGATCCTCTCGTAGATGACATCGCCATAGCGGGTCGGGCCTGCGCTGGCGTCGTTGGCGACCGAGAGTTTCATTGGCGTCCTTCTTGAGGCTGCCAGTGGAGCAAAGCAGCCTTTCCAACGCGAACCTACATAATCTGTAAATATCTGTCAATTTCTGTATAAATATGAAAAGAAACACGGGTTGCGTCCAAAGGGCGCAACCCGCCATGCCTGCGGGAGCCTCCCGCACCACTGTTAGTTCTGGCGTGCAGTCGCGATCACTTCACGCGCGCCGCGCCTGAATGGCTGGGATCCTCAACCATCGGCGCGCTTGGCACCATGCGCCCGACGACAAGGACCAAAAGAGCCGCTGCAAGAAGGCAGGCTGCGAGGAAGAACATGGGTGCGATCGTATTTCCGGTCGAATCCTTGATCCAGGGAACGACGTTCTGCGCGATGAATCCGCCGAGATTGCCGACGGAATTGATGGCGGCGAGACCTGCCGCAGCCCCGGCACCGCGTAGGAAGCGCGAAGGCAAGCTCCAGAAGACCGGCTGGCCTGCGAAGATACCGCCGGCTGCAATGCACAGGAAGGCAAACTGCAAGGTATGGTCCGGGATGACGGCGGACAGGACGAGGCATATGGCGCCGAGAAGGGCGGGAATGACGATGAACGGCGTCTTGGAAGTCGCCTTGTCAGCCGCTGCCGGCACGACATAGAGCGCAATGGCGACGAGCAGCCAGGGAATGATGTTCAGGAAACCGTTCGTCGTGTTGCTGACACCGAAATTCTTCACGATGGTCGGCAGCCAGTAGCTAAGCCCATAGGCGGCCAGCGGGAAGCCGATATAGCAAAGCGCCATCAGCAGAACGCGCGGATTGACGAGAGCCTTGAAGCCATCGGAAGCATTCTGTTCCATGCCTGAATTTTCTGCGGCGAGCCGATCCTTGAGCCAGGTCTTTTCGGCATCCGCGAGGAAGGTCGCCTTCGACGGCAGATCGGGCAGATAGAACAGCGTGATGATACCGGCAATGATGGCGGGCACGCCCGTGACAAGAAAGACCCATTGCCAGCCGGCCATGCCGTAGAGGCCATTCAGATCCAGAAGAACGCCGCCCAGCGGCGCGCCGATCGCATTGGCAAAGGCGCTGAAGATCATGAAAAGGCCGACCATGGTGCCGCGATAGGCCGAGGGATACCAGAGCGTGAGCAGATAGAGCACGCCCGGAAAGAAGCCTGCCTCGCAGGCGCCGAGCAGGAAGCGCAGGATGTAGAACATCGTCGCATTTTGAGTATAGGCGAGCGCGACCGTGACGATCCCCCAGGACACGAGGATACGCGCGAACCATTTGCTGGCGCCGAACCTGTCGAGAAGCAGGTTGCTCGGCACCTCAAAGATGAAATAGCCGATGAAGAACAGCGAAGCGCCGAGACCATAGGCATATTCGCTCATGCCGAGGTCGCCGACCATTTCCAGCTTTGCGTAGCTGACGTTCTGACGATCGATATAGGCGATCAGATAAAGGATCCCCAGGAACGGCATGAGCCTCCAGGTGATCTTCGAGATAAGCTGCTTTTCATCAACCACGCCTCTTCCTCCCAGAAAGATGGTTACGATTGATATAGATAGCGCAACTCGGCTGTTATCAATGCATCGACCTACAAAGCTCATTTGCCGACCGGGTTCACGGTTAACGGCAAACGCGCAGGCCCTCTCCCTCACCGGGTTGAGCGCCTTTAAGCTCGCACCTTACGCGACGCGTTCGAACTGCGTGCGGATGTGTTCGATATAGTGCTGGCCGGGCGAAGACGCCTTTACCATGGCCAGTGCGGCCTTTTGCGGTACGCCGGTGAACTGACGCTCCTCGCCGTTCTTGAAGCGGATGTAAAGCCGCCCATCGTCCGAACCGAAGAAGACGGATTTGATGATTTTCGATGAAACCGGAAGTTCTTGCATGGGTCACCTCTCTTTCATCCGGCTTTTCGCATAGAAAACCAAAAGATGGGTGAAGTGACCTAGTTAATGAAAGATACAGTTGTATTGGCAGATTTTATCGATTGCCGCTCAATGGCTTACAGCTCCTTCGGCAAAGCGTCGTTGGCATAAAGGGCTGCGAATTCCGCGCTCGGCGGAATAGGCTTGATGATGTCGATCAGCACGCCGTTCGGATCGGCGGTCATGAAATGCCGTTGACCGAAGGCCTCGTCGCGAATGGCAAGCAGAATGGGCAAACCAGCCTCACTCAGACGATCATGGACGCCATCGACATCTTCCACCTCGAAATTGAGCAATAGCCCGGCCACCTTTCCCCGCCCCTGCTCAGGGATCGTCTCGTGCCGGCCGTCCAGAATGGCGAGATTGATGCCGCTATCCTCAGCCGATTGCAGATGCACGTACCAGTCGCTCGCGAAGTTCTTCTGAAAACCGAAATGCTCAAGGTAGAAGGCTGCGGTCTCTTCAACGCGCTCGGTCATGATGACCGGATAATAGCTCGTCACCTTCATGCTTCACTTCCCCCTCAAAACAACATACAGTCTGCCTGTATTTTCTCAAATAACATACAGGCTGCATGCATGCAAGACTACCGCTCCAATCGGGACAGAACCGAAAAGACCAAAGCCGCACTCATCGCGGCCGCGCGGACGTTGTTTGTGGACAAGGGCTATGCCGAGACCTCGACGCCGGAGATCGTCGCCGCGGCCGGCATTACGCGCGGGGCGCTCTATCACCATTTCGAGGACAAGCGCGCACTCTTTCGCGCCGTCGTCAGAGAGGAAGCCCTTGCGGTGACGCGCGCCATAGAGCAAGCGATACCGGAGCAATTTACGCCGCTCGAGGCGCTGGTGGCGGGGAGCAACGCCTATCTCGACGCAATGCGGATCGTCGGACGCACCCGGCTTCTGCTCATCGAAGGGCCGACCGTGTTGGGTTTCCTCGAAATGAAACAGCTGGACGAGGAAACCACCACGCTCAGCCTGAAGCACGGGCTTGCAGCAGCGCTCAGCCATGGCGGCGGGCCGGACACCGCCATCGAAGCGCTCGCCGATATTCTTTCAGCCGCATTCGATCGTGCCGCCCTCGCCGTTAATGCCGGCGGCGATGCAGACCGTTATCGCGCGGCTATTGCGCATATGATCGAGCGTATTGCAGGCTGAGCCGTCATATCAAGGCAGAATTCCGAGGAGCCGTCATGTTCGATCTGATCATTCGCAATGCCAACCTGCCCGATGGCCGCAAGGGCATCGATATCGCAATCAAGGATGGCAAGATCGCTGCCTTGGAAGCCTCGATCGCGGCGACTGGGAAGGAGGAAATCGACGCCACCAACCGGCTGGCAAGCCCGCCCTTCGTCGATCCGCATTTTCACATGGACGCGACCCTGTCGCTCGGTCTGCCGCGGATGAATGTCTCGGGCACGCTTCTCGAGGGCATCGCGCTCTGGGGCGAACTGCGTCCGATCGTGACGAAGGAAGAGCTTGTCGAGCGTGCGCTGCGCTATTGCGATCTCGCCGTGACGCAAGGGCTGCTGTTCATCCGCAGCCATGTCGATACCTCCGACCCCAGGCTGGTGACGGTCGAGGCGCTGCTCGAGGTGAAGGAAAGGGTCGAACCCTATATCGACCTGCAGCTCGTCGCCTTTCCGCAAGACGGCTATTATCGCGCCAAGGACGGCGTGGCGTCGCTCACGCGCGCCCTCGATATGGGCGTCGATATCGTCGGCGGCATCCCGCATTTC
Source organism: Rhizobium freirei PRF 81 (assembly GCF_000359745.1). GTDB lineage: Bacteria > Pseudomonadota > Alphaproteobacteria > Rhizobiales > Rhizobiaceae > Rhizobium > Rhizobium freirei. Next base: position 445,721 of record NZ_AQHN01000084.1, on the reverse strand, counting down.
GAGCGTACCATGGAGGACGGCAGAGCCTCGGTCGCAGCGCTCTGCAGGATCGCTGCGGATCGTGGTCTGCCCGTCCATATGCATTGCGACGAGACCGACGATCCGATGTCGCGCCATATCGAGACGCTGGCGGCCGAAACCATCCGCTTCGGGCTGCAGGGCCGTGTTGCCGGCTCGCACCTGACCTCGATGCACTCGATGGACAACTACTATGTCTCCAAGCTCATCCCCTTGATGGCGGAAGCGCGGATCAATGTCATCCCAAACCCGCTGATCAACATCATGCTGCAGGGCCGGCACGACACCTACCCCAAGCGGCGCGGCATGACGCGGGTGCGCGAGCTGATGGACGCCGGGCTTAACGTCTCCTTCGGCCATGACTGCGTGATGGACCCCTGGTATTCGATGGGCTCGGGTGACATGCTCGAGGTCGGCCACATGGCGATCCATGTCGCTCAGATGGCCGGCATCGAAGACAAGAAGAAGATCTTCGACGCGCTCACCATCAACTCGGCCAGGACGCTCGGGCTCGAGGGCTATGGGCTGGAAAAGGGCTGTAACGCCGATCTCGTCCTATTGCAGGCTGTCGATACGCAGGAGGCTTTGCGCCTCAAACCCAATCGCCTCGCTGTCATCAAACGTGGCAAGGTCATCGCCCGATCCGCACCGCGCATCAGCGAGCTCTTCCTCGATGGCAGGCCTTCGCGGATCGACGGCGGACTGGACTACGTGCCTGTCGGCGGATGACGACGCAACCGCTCCATCAAGAAACTGTCGAGGCGCGCACCCAAAAGGCACCTTGGCGGAGCAAGCCGGATAATTTGAATGGCAACGATGCCGCGGAACGATTTGCGCGGCCGATGCCGGCGCTCGTCCGCTCGCCACCACATGCTTCATCCACAGACCGGACCTTGTGAAGGACGACTGATCGAAACTTGTCTTTACAACTAACATGTCAGCGTGATACGCACTAATTCACCAGATTGGGAGAGGATCGGATGAAAGAGAATTTTGGCCTATCGGCCGCCTTGGCAACGCCTTTTGACGCCGACGGTGAGATTGTCATCCCCGGCGTCATCGAACAGGCGAAGCATTGCATTGCCAATGGCTGCAAGAGCGTCACGCTTTTCGGCACCACGGGAGAAGGCGCGTCGATCGGCATGCAGGAGCGCAAGCAGGTCCTTGCAGCGATGATCGCGGCGGGCATCGCTCCCTCGCAGATCGTCATGGGCGTTCTCGTCGATGCCGCCGAGGATGCTGCCGCGCAGGCCGGCCAGGCACTCGCGCAAGGCGTTCGCAATATTCTTCTGGCGCCGCCTTCCTATTTCAAGAACGTCAGCGACGACGGCCTCTTCAAATGGTTCGCGGCCGTCTTCACCATGCTCGGCGCGCATGCCCGCGACGTGATCGTCTACAACATTCCGTCAGTCACGATGGTGCCGCTCTCGGTTTCGCTCGTCGGCCGTCTGCGCGCGGCTTTTCCGGATGTCGTCGTCGGCGTCAAGGATTCCTCCGGTGACTGGCCCTATACCGAAACGCTCTTGAAGACGCATGGCGATCTCATCATCCTGATCGGCGACGAGCGACATCTGGCGCGCGGGGTTCGCCTCGGCGGTCAGGGCGCAATCTCCGGCATGGCAAACCTGCTTCCCCGCGAAGTGCAGGCCATGGCGGAACAGGGTGCAGACGATGCCAATGTCGAGCGTTTTGTGGACGAACTGCTGAACTATCCCGTCATCCCGTCCATCAAGGCGATCCTCGCCCGCCTGACGGATGATGAAAGCTGGCTTGCCGTGCGCCCGCCACTCGTGTCAATGAACGGGCAGGATTCTGACAAGCTCTTTGCCTCTTTCGGCGCATTGTTTCGCGCCAAGGCGGCCTAACCGAACAGCCCGGAGCTGCCGATGGACGGACTAGGCGAACAACCGACGTTGAGAGAGAAGGCCTATGAAAGCTTCACGCGCCATCTTTTGGCGCGCGACGTCCGCCCGGGCCAGTTCATCTCGCAGCGACGGCTCGTCGAGCTGACGGGATTGACGCTCGGAGCGATCCGCGAGCTGATCCCTCGCCTGGAAGCAGAAGGTCTGATCAAGACGGTGCCGCAGCGCGGGTTGCAGATCGCCCATATCGATCTGGACCTGATCCGCGAAGCGTTCCAGCTTCGCCTTTTTCTAGAGAAGGAAGCGGTGGCGCTGTTCACCTATTCAGCCTCGGACGAGACGATCGCCAAGCTGTTGAAAGATCATCGCGATATCGCCGATGCCATCCGCGCCGGCGACAGCTCGCAGGAACTGGAGCTGCACGCGCAATCGGTGGATTGGGGCATGCACGACGCCTTTATCGACGCGCTCGGCAACACCATCATCTCCAATGCCTATCGGGTCAATTCCATCAAGATGCGGCTTATCAGTCAGGACAGGTTCCGCATCAACGGCCATGTCGGCCCCGTGATGGAAGAGCATTTGAAAGTGCTCGAGGCCATTGAGCGGCGATCGGCCGAAGAGGCCGTTACCGCTCTCGTATCCCACATTGGCGGAGCACGGGACCGCGCACTGAAGATTTGAATAGCTTTGAATAACGGGCCGCGAATGAGGAGATTTTCGGCCAAAGGAGGAGGAACAGGATGTCATCGTCATTTTTCAATCCGACACGTCGCGGCTTCATGGCCGGCACGGCCGCACTTGGCGCGGCAAGCCTTCTGGGCGTCCGCACCGCTTCGGCGGCCGTCGACTGGAAGCGCTTTTCCGGCACGACGCTCGAAGTCAACCTGGTCAAGAGCCCGCGCAGCGAAACGATCCTCAAATATTTGAGCGAGTTCGAAGCGCTGACGGGCATCAAGGTCAACGCAGAGGCGACGCCGGAGCAGCAGCAGCGCCAGAAGACCACGATCGAGCTAAGCTCCGGCAAGCCGAGCTTCGACGTCGTGCATCTGAGCTATCATGTTCAAAAGCGCCAGTTCGAAAAAGGCGGCTGGCTCGCCGATATCAGTGGCTTCATGAAGGATCCGTCGCTCACCGATCCGTCGCTGACGGAAAACGATTTTGCGGAGGCCGGCCTGAAGTTCGCCAAGGACTCGGCAGGCGTCATGCGCTCCCTGCCCTTCTCGGTCGATTACTGGATCGTCTACTGGAACAAGACCCTGTTCGAAAAGAAGGGCCTTGCCTATCCGGAAACCTTCGAGGACATGGCCAAGGCGGCCGAGGCGCTGACCGACAAGTCGACCAACACCTACGGCTTCGTCGCCCGCGGCCTGAAGAATGCCAACACGCCGGTCTGGACGACCTTGATGCTTGGCTATGGCGCAACGCCGCTTTCCGCCGACGGCAAGCTGCAGACGGAGTCTCAGGGAGCGGTGGATGCCGCCAAGCTCTATCAGCGCCTGATGACAAAATCGGCACCTCCCGGCATTTCCGGCTTCAACTGGGCCGAAGCGCAGTCGGCCTTCCTGCAGGGCAAGATCGGCATGTGGCTCGATGGCGTCGGCTTCGCACCACCGATCGAAAATCCGGAAAAATCCCGCGTTGTCGGCCAGGTCGGCTACGGCATCATGCCGAAGGGGCCGAATGCCCAGGCAGCAGCCACCACCGGCGACGGCATCGGCGTGACCGCCGCCAGCCAGAAGAAGGAAGCCGCCTACCTCTTCTGCCAATGGGCGATCTCGCATGACATGGGCGCGCGTCTCTTGCAGGCCGGCGCCGGCGTTCCCTTCCGCCAGTCCATTCTGGAGGACAAGAAGGTTCGCGAGGGCGTCAAGATGCCAGCCGCCTGGCTGGATGCCGTCGCCGGCTCCGCCAAGGTCTCCCAGCTTGCTCTGCCCGTCATCATCCCGGTCACGGAATTCCGCGACATCTATGGCGTCGGCTTGACGAATATGATCGGCGGGGCCGATCCGGCAAGCGAACTCAAGACGGCAACGGCACAGTTCGCACCGGTGCTGGCGCGAAGCGAGGGATAATGGCCTCCGTGAGCATTGAAGAGACCAGAGCGGCGACTGAGGGAAGGAGCAGGCCGAAAAGGCTTGCTCCCAACTATTGGCCTTTCGTCATTCCGGCACTGATCGTCATCGCCGCCGTCATCGTCTTTCCCTGGGTCTTCACCCTGTGGATGAGCGTGAACAAGTGGACGCTCGGCCAGTCGCAGAGCTTCATCGGCTGGGACAATTACGTCCGGCTGGCGACCGACGCGCGCTTCTGGGAATCGCTGTGGCACACGGTTCTCTATACCGTGCTCTCCGTCGTCGGCCCGTTGATCTTCGGAACGCTGGCAGCACTCATCTTCGATGCCAATTTCCCGCTGCGCGGCTTTTTGCGCGGCGTCTTCGTCATGCCGATGATGGCGACGCCCGTTGCCGTCGCCCTCGTCTGGACCATGATGTTCCACCCGCAGCTCGGCGTGCTCAACTACCTGCTGTCGCTGGTCGGCATCGGGCCGCAGGAATGGATCTACAACCAAAACAGCGTCATCCCTTCACTCGTCCTCGTCGAGGTCTGGCAGTGGACGCCGCTGGTCATGCTGATCGTGCTCGGCGGCCTCGCCTCCGTTCCGCGCGAACCCTATGAAAGCGCCGAAATCGATGGCGCCAATGCCTGGCAGAAGTTCCGCTATCTGACGCTGCCGATGATCATGCCCTTCCTGATGATCGCCGTCATCATCCGCGGCATCGACGCGATCAAGAGCTTCGACATCATCTATGCGATGACGCAGGGCGGCCCGGGAACGGCATCCGAGACGATCAACATCTACCTCTACAACACCGCGTTCTCCTATTACGACATCGGCTATGGCTCGGCCATGGCCGTGGTGTTCTTCATCCTCATCGTCGCGCTCTCCTTCATCCTGCTGATGATGCGGCAGCGCACGCGATGGACGGACGCGGAGGGACATTGAGATGAAGCGTTCGACACTCAACCGCATCGGCCTGTTCTTCGTGGCCCTGGTCATCGTTTCGCCCGTTGTGCTGTTTTTCCTCTGGATGATCTCGCTTTCGCTGAAATACGAGATCGACAACGGCGCCTATCCGCCGATCCTCATTCCGGATCGCATCGCCTGGGCGAACTACGTCAATGTTTTTCAGGAAAACAATTTCTTCCTGTATTTCTGGAACTCGATCCTGGTGACGGGTGCGGCTACCCTGCTTGCCCTCATCATCGGCGTGCCGGCAGGCTATGGCATTGCGCGGCTGAAGGCTGAGAAGTCCGCGATCGTCATCATGATCGCCCGCATGACGCCCGGCCTGTCCTTCCTCATTCCGTTGTTCCTGCTGTTCCAATGGCTCAATCTTTTGGGAACGCTCTGGCCGCAGATCATCATTCATCTCGTCGTCACCGTGCCGATCGTCGTTTGGATCATGATCGGTTATTTCGAAACGACCCCGATGGAGCTGGAGGAGGCCGCAAGCATCGATGGCGCGACGCCGTGGCAGGTCTTTCGCCTCGTCGCCCTGCCGATCGCGCGGCCCGGCATCGTCGTTGCCTTCATTCTCTCGGTCATCTTCTCCTGGAACAATTTCGTCTTCGGCATCGTGCTTGCCAGCCGCGAGACCCGTACGCTGCCCGTCGCCGTCTACAATATGCTCTCCTTCGAACAGGTGAGCTGGGGACCGCTCGCAGCTGCCGCCTTGATCGTGACGCTGCCGGTTCTTGTGCTGACGATGTTCGCACAACGACAGATCATCGCCGGCCTGACCGCCGGCGCCGTCAAATGACGCATCTCACCTTTCCGACAGGACCACATTCATGGCACCGGTAAACATACAAAACATCCAGAAGCGCTACGGCCAGGTGAAAGTCATTCACGACATCAGCGTCGATATCGCCGATGGCGAATTCGTCGTCCTCGTCGGTCCGTCCGGCTGCGGCAAGTCCACGCTGCTGCGCATGATCGCCGGGCTCGAAGAAGTCAGCGATGGCGAAATCCACATCGGCCGCCGCGAAGTCAGCCATCTGCCGGCGCGCGATCGCGACATTGCCATGGTGTTTCAGAATTATGCGCTCTACCCGCATATGACCGTCGCGGAAAACATGGGCTTTGCGCTGAAGCTGAAAAAGGCAAGCCCGGCCGAGATTAACGCCAAGGTGCAGAAGGCAGCCGCCATCCTCGGCCTGGAAAATCTGCTTGACCGCCTGCCGCGCCAGCTTTCCGGCGGTCAGCGTCAGCGCGTCGCCATGGGACGGGCGCTGGTGCGCGACCCGCAAGTCTTCCTGTTCGACGAGCCGCTGTCCAATCTCGACGCCAAGCTGCGTGTGCAGATGCGCGGGGAGATCAAATCCATGCATCAGCGCATCGGCACGACGACGATCTATGTCACCCACGACCAGGTCGAGGCGATGACCATGGCCGACAAGATCGTCGTGCTGCACGGTGGCCTTATCGAACAGGTCGGCTCGCCTCTCGAGCTTTACGACCGCCCGGCCAATCTCTTCGTTGCCGGCTTCATCGGCTCGCCCTCGATGAACTTCATCGACGGCCGGATCGAGGAAGGCGTCTTCCGCAGCGACAAGGGTCTTATCCTGCCGCTGCCGGAAGGCTTATCCATCGCCCAGTATGGGGGCAGGCCGCTGGTCTACGGCATAAGGCCCGAACATATCCGCGTCGCGACGAGCGGCATTTCCGGGCGGGTCGGCATCGTCGAAGGCACAGGATCGGAAATCTACGCCAAGCTCGATTGCGGCGGCGAGGAGATCTCCTGCCTGTTCCGCGAGCGTCTGAACATCCGCTTCGGTGACCAGATCGATATTGCGCTCGACCAGGCCAGCGTCCATCTGTTCGACAAGGCGAGCGGAAAACGGCTTTGACCTCCCCTTGCGTTTTCGATCCGCCGGCCGGCGCTCCCAGGCATGTCCTTTGCGTGGGGGCCGCTGTTCTCGACACGCTGTTTCGCGTTCGCACGCTACCGTCCGGCGAGGGCAAGGTTCTGCCCTACGACATGCTGCAGATCGCCGAGGGCATGGCCTCGAGCGCAGCCTATGCCGTTGCTCGGCTCGGCGGCCGGGCAAGCCTCTGGGGTGCCGTCGGCGATGACGAAACCGGCGAGCGGATCCTTCGCGAACTGAGCAATGCCGGTATCGTCACGGACGGCATGCTGCGCGTCGAAGATGCCCGCTCCGCCGTCTCGACCATCCTTGTGGATGACCTCGGCGAAAGACTGATCGTTCCCTTCTACGATGCGAAGCTGCATCACAGCGCCAAGGCATTTACGCCCGAAGACATGGCTGCTTTCGATGCCGTGCTGGTCGATGTCCGCTGGCCGGCACTGGCGCTGGAAGTACTGCGAACCGCAAGAGCAATGGGCAAGCCGGCCATCCTCGACGGCGACGTGGCGCCGGACGGCATCATCGAGCGCCTGGCGCCGGAAGCCACTCATATCGTCTTTTCCGAGCCCGCCACGCAGCGACTAACCGGAACGGACGATTTCACTGAGATGGCTCGCCTGCTGAAGCAGAGATTCAGCCATGCCTTCATCTGCGTGACAGCGGGTGCGGCCGGCAGCTTCTGGTTCGACGATGAGAGCAACGGCATCCGGCATAGCCCGACAATTACCGTCAAGGCCATCGACACGCTGGCGGCCGGTGACATCTTCCACGGCGCCTTCGCTCTTGCCATTGCCGAAGGCAAAATGCCCGCCGACGCCATCCAGCTCTCGTCCGTCGCTGCCGCGATGAAGTGCGAGGTGTTCGGAGGCCGATCGGGGGCGCCGACGCGTGCCGAGGTCATCGCACGCCTTGGCATGTATGACGCGTCAAGCCCAGCATAGGGAAGGCATTCAAATCCCGGCATAGCATTGGCCATCCGCCGTTAATGGGGGGTGACACCGATGCACGCCTGGATTATAAAAATTGCGCGACTCAAGCAGGAGGATCGCCAGATGAGAAATTTCAGCACCAATTGACGCTGAACGGCAATGCCGAATGGGGCTGCTGTCCAGCCTATTCTCGTCTACCGACATCCTCTTCCGTGCCCATGGAGGGCATTCATGCTTCGTCGTTTTTTCTCGTATTATGCACGCTATAAAAAGCTGTTTTTCCTCGATTTCGGCTGCGCCGTGCTGGCAGGCCTGCTGGAACTCGGCTTCCCTCTGGCAGTCAAGCTTTTCGTCGATGAATTGCTGCCGAGCCGCGACTGGGGTCTGATCTTTGCGACGGCCGCGCTGCTGCTTGTCGTCTATGCGATGAACACTGGCCTCTCGGCCATCGTCAACTATTGGGGCCATGCGCTCGGTATCTCGATCGAGTCCGACATGCGCCGTCAGGCCTTCGACCATATCCAGAAGCTCTCTTTCCGCTATTTCGACAACAACCGCACCGGTCACCTGATCACCCACGTCACCAAGGATCTCGAGGAGGTGGGCGAGATTGCGCATCATGGCCCCGAGGATCTGTTCATCGCGATCATGACCTTCGTCGGTGCCTTCCTGCTGATGTTCAGCGTCCATTGGAAGCTCGCGCTGCTGACGACGACTATCGTACCCTTCATGACCTGGCTCGTTAGCCGCTACGGCTCCAAGATGACGCTGAACTCACGCAGCCTGTTCGGCAAGGTCGGCAACTTCAACACGCGCATGCAGGAAACCGTCGGCGGCATCCGGGTGGTGAAGGCCTTCGCCAACGAGAGATATGAAAGCCAGCTGTTTGCCAGCGACAACGAGGACTACAAGACGACCAAGCTGGACGGCTATGCCTATATGACCGCCGGCATTGCGCTCAGCTATTTCAGCACGCGCCTGGTGCAGCTCGTCATCATGATGGCCGGGACCTGGTTCGTGATTTCGGGAGAGCTGAGCTATGGCGGCTTCGTCAGCTTCCTGCTGCTCATCAATGTGTTCTTCCGGCCGATCGACAAGATCACCTCGGTCATTGAAACTTATCCGAAGGGGATCGCCGGCTTCAAACGCTTCCTGTCTCTGATCGACACCGAGCCGGACCTTGCCGATCGGCCAAATGCGATCGCGGTCGATCATCTCAAGGGCGATATCGCCTATGATAGCGTCGCCTTCGGCTATTCCGAGCGGGACTCGATCTTCAAGGATCTCTCCCTGACCATCGCCGCCGGCGAGACTGTCGCTTTCGTGGGCGCCTCCGGCACCGGCAAGACGACGATCTGCTCGCTCTTGCCGCGCTTCTATGACGTGACGTCAGGCAGCATTACCATCGACGGCATCGATATCCGCGACATGACGCAGGCCTCATTGCGCAGCCAGATCGGCATCGTGCAGCAGGATGTCTTCCTGTTCGGCTCGACCATTCGCGAGAACATTGCCTATGGCAAGCTCGGTGCTACCGACGAGGACATCATGAAGGCGCTGGAACGCGCCTCGCTCGACGAGTTTATCCGCTCCCTCCCCGGCGGGCTCGACACACCGACCGGCGAGCGCGGCGTCAAGCTCTCGGGCGGGCAGAAGCAGCGTCTTGCGATCGCCCGCATATTCCTGAAGGATCCGCCGATCCTCATCCTCGACGAGGCAACTTCCGCGCTCGACACGGCGACCGAATATGCGATCCAGCAGGCGCTGTCGGAGCTGGCAAAAGGGCGCACCACGCTTATCGTCGCACATCGGCTGTCGACTATACGCAATGCGGATCGCATCATCGTCATGGGCGACAATGGCATTATCGAGCAGGGATCGCATGACGAGCTGCTCGCTCGCCGCGGTGCCTATGCCCGGCTTCACAACGCACAATTCGGCCTCTACGCCTGATTGGCCATGGAGGTCGATGCCCCAAGCCGAGGCTTCGCGCCTCGGCAACTGCCGTCTCCGACAGGCGGGGCTGGAAACGCCGTGCCATTTATCAAGCAGTTCCGAGCAAAACTGCGCGGCCTCATTGAAAATCGAACACACTGAGACCTGCGGCCATTTCATCGAGACCAAGCGGTCGCGTGACCGGCGGCTCGGCTCTCGCCAGGCAGCCCTGGCGCTCGCACAGGCGGCAGGCCGGGCCGATCGCCACGGACATCGGGCTCAGCGCCTTGCCGTAGACGATCTCGTCGCGATGGACGAGATCGCAACCGATAAGAAGCGCCGTGCGGCGTGCCCTTTCGCCGAAATCCGCCTGCGGGCCTTCAATGGTGCGCGATATCGTCAAGAAACCCATGCCATCAGGCATTTCCGTCACTTCGGCCAGTATCTGCCCCGGCTGGGCAAAGGCGGCGTGAACGTTGAGCTTGGGACAGCCGCCGCCGAAACGGGCCTGCGGGAAACCCTGTGCCCCGACCTTGCGCAGACGGTGGCCGGCGCTGTCGATTTCCATCAGGAAGAAGGCGATGCCGGAAGCGCCCGGACGCTGCAACGTCGTCAGACGCGTGGCGGCCTGCTCGAAGGAAACACCGAAACGGGCGCCAAGCCCGTCAATGTCATAATGCAGGCGCTGCGCCGCCGAAAGATAAGCGCCATAGGGCATGAGCAAGGCATGCGACGCATAGCGCGCCAGCTCGAAACGGGCGATCCGCCTGGCTTCCGGCGTCGAGAGAGCAAGCGCGTCCAGTTCGGCGGCAATCTCTTCGCGCATGACAAGCAGGGAGACCTCGGTCGCGATCTCGCGGAGCTGATCGAAGGGTGACAGCCTCTCGGAAAGGAACAGTCGCATCGAATGGCGGTCGTAACGCCGGCGCAGGCCGGGCATGACGCGCACCGGCAACAGACGAACGGCAACGCCGTGCTCGCTTTTCAGCCATGTCTTCAAGGCGCCGGCGATATCGTCACCCGGTGCAAGCCGCGTATGAAAACCCTCCGCGGCGTCCTCGATGCGAGCAAAGAAATTCGCCCTGCCCTGCAGCCGGTCATGCACCTCGTCGAGCGGCAGGCGCGGGCCGGCCACATCCGCAACCCGGCCCTCACGGGACAGAAGCTCGGCAAGATCTGAGAGCCTCGCCGCCTGCTCGCGATAGGCACGGTAGAGCCGGATCATGCCATTCGCCGCATTGGGCGCAGCCTCCGCAAGCTCGATCAATTCCTGATCGCCGGGGATCTCGCCGGCCAGCAGCGGATCGGCGAAGACTTCCCGCAATTGCCCGGCATTGCCGCCCTGCCCGCCCTGCAGCTCATCGAGATCGACCTTGTAGACGGCCGACAACTTCAAGAGCAGCTGCACGGTCAGCGGTCGCTGATTGCGCTCGATGAGATTGAGATAGGACGGCGATATGTCCAGCGCCTGCGCCATCGTCGTCTGCGTAAGACCGAGACCGGTCCGGATACGGCGAACCCGCGGTCCTGCAAAAATCTTACGCTCAGCCATTTGTCATTCCTTTTACAGAATTCACGGGAAGTCGATTTTCACAAACTTTACAAATTTACTGACAGCCGTTGTCAACAATAGCACATCATAACCCTTTTATCTATTGGGATCTTTTGGTTTTCCTGGCGATCAAAGCGAACATCTTGTAAAACTCGTCATACGCACAGCATCAACAAGACACTGCGTCGAACAGTATAGCGAGACCTGAATGACAGATTTTTACAAACCGATTTCCAGCGCCGTGGCAGGGCGTTTCGATAGGGTTTCGCCGATGACAACCGGCGGTCACACGCCAAGCAACAGTGCATGCGCGGCTGAAGCCGGCTGCAGAGGAATATCCAGCTCAAGAGGAGGAGAATGAAATGCCATCGATAGCACGCGTTCGGGAGAGAGCGGAAGAACAGTCGCTCACCATGAGTACCGACCAGCAGGCTGCAATCCGCATGCTGGCCAATGAGCTGCACCGCCTCAACCAGGCGGTCACGAACGCGGTCGAGGCTGGCGTTTCCGTTGAGCTCGTTCGCTCGGCGCGCCACCATGGCGGCAACGGCAACTGGGGCGACCTGTTGATCCCCGTCATCGTTGCCAATGCGGCTCGCACGAACTAGAGGGCCACATTCAGCGGCCATGCCCGTTGCGCGCCCGCGCGCTGATGAGTGGCGATGTCCACTCATCAGCCGGTCTCCGCACCTGCAAACGGCGGCCCTTGCCTGTGCCGACAGATGAACTGAAGATGGAGCCGCGGCGACCAATCGCTGCCGCAGTGCGATTGGTGGGTCACCAATGCAATTGCTGCATGAACGGATGGTGCAGGTGCCGGAGTTGTAATTTGGGCACAGGGCCTGGCACCGTGCAGGAGATTCCCGACGCGTTCGGCTTTCGCGATCCGACCTATTTCGGCTTTCAGCCACGTCTTCAAGCGGAAGACCGGGTTTTCGCCAGCCGCCTATCGCGACGTCGCCCGCAGCCGCGACGTCGCTGAAAATGGAATATGCCGGTTGACCGTGACCGCGAGCGATTGCAGTACTGATCAGGCGATCAGCCCTTTCATCGGCAGGACATGATCGGATCCGGGGAAGACATCGCGCGTCAACACGGCAGGCGAGGCGCCAAGCAGGTCGACCGCGATACCCTTGACCACGGCGCGCAGATCCGTCGTGGCGGCAAGGTCACGGCCATCTCGCAATTGCACCTGTTTGAGACCGGGCCAATCGGCAATCACCCGGCCGCCCTTGATCGCGCCGCCGGCGAGAAATGCCGTCGTTCCGGTGCCGTGGTCGGTGCCCTGCGTTCCGTTGACTTGAGCGGTACGGCCGAATTCGGTCGCAACGAGGATGGCCGTGTCCTTCCATGCCGGGCCAAGCTCCTGCTGAAAGGCAGCCAGGGAATTGTCGAGCCCGACGAGCAGCTTGTTGAGCCGTTCGACCTCGCCGGCATGGGTGTCCCATCCTTCGAAAGCCAATGCCGCGACGCGGGGGCCGTCATCCTGCGCGAGCAGGCGTGCAGCGCCTCTCGCCATCTGCTCCATTCCGGTGGGGTCGCCCGGGCCGCCTCTTGCCTTGACGTCGAGGCCAGCGGCGATCTTGCCGGTCGAAATGCCCTCGGCCAGGATTTTCGCAAAGAGCGGGTCGGTGTGATTGTAGAGATCCATCAGGCGTGGCGGCAGATCATCGCTGACCGGCTGCAGGTTGGACGGAGACCAGCCGAGCACCGGCGCCTTTCCGCGGATGACCAGCGGGGCGTTGGCACCCACGGACAATCCGCGGATCGCCGATGCGCCCGGCGCAACCTTGTCGCCCTTCGGCAGGCCTTCCAGCATCCGGTTCAGCCAGCCGGACTCGACGCGGCCGGGCGTCTCATAGCCCGATTCCAGCACATCCTGACCGTCGAAATGGGATCGGTCGCGATAGGGTGTCGCGCTCGCATGCACGACGGCCGCCTGCCCTGCCCGATAGAGCCGGTTGAAGTTCGGCATCGACGGATGCAGCGCAAAAAAGCTGTCGAGCGGCAGCGCTGCCTGAGGGCCGCTCGTCGTCATGGCGATCTGTTGCCGCAGCGTTTCGTAGTCGGGATCACCGACGGGCGGCACGGCCGTCAACCCATCGAGCGCACCACGCAGAATGATGGTGACGAAGCGCGGGTCGCGTCCGCCGGCCGCGTGGGCGAAGCGCGGAATGAAGGCCCAGGCGAACAAGGCGCCTGAAGCGCCAAGAACGGCACGACGGGTGGGGGTCATGAGTTCGCAGGTCATGGGTCAGCGCCTTTGAAATTCGGGGGAAAGATAAGCGATCGCCAGACCCTGATTGCGGGTCTCCGCGCGCGATACGGCCTGTAGCGTCTCATTCGAAAGCAGCGGCCCGAGGCTGTCGGAAGCGAACCGACGGGGATCGATCTGCGGCGGTACCGCATTCGCGATCATATTGGCGACATCCATGCGCATGCTGAGGCCCTCGCTGGAGGCCCAGACATCGACCGAGTCCGCAAAGCCGTTGGGGCCAGCCGGCGCCCAGAAGGGTTGGCCCATCGCGGTCAGCGCGCCGAGAACGACATTCGGCTTCGGCGTCTCGCCGCTCGCCCGCAGAAGAGCGATCATGAACTCGAGCGGCGAACGAACCTTGGACAGCGTCGGGTTCCAGGCCTCCTCGGAGCCGATCAGCGCCCGATAGACGGCGGAGAGATCGCCATCCGTCTTGCTGAATGTCGCAGCGACGGTCTGCACCAGCGCCGGCGGCGGCGTATCGGCGACGAAATGCCGAACAAGCTTGGTGGCGATATGCTGCGCGGTCGCCGGGTGGCGGGCGAGATCCCGCAACGCTTCCCGCCCCTGTCCGACGCCATTATCGGCATAGGTAAGGCCGAGAATTGTCTGGTCGCCAGGTTCATGGGCGCCCGCGTTGAAGACGAAGGTGCCGGGGTCGCCGAGCTTGCCTTCGGCGCGCGCCACCGTCCAGCCGGTGATGATCTTGGCAAGAGTCGTCACATCGGTTTGCGTGTAGCCGCCATTGACGCCGAGCGTATGCAGTTCCAGCGTCTCGCGGGCGAGGTTCTCGTTGAGGCCGCGTTTCTTGCTGGCGTTGGCCTTGGAGTTCGGGCCGATCGATTGCTGATTGTCGAGATAGCCAAGCATGGCCGGATGGGTCTCGACGGCGAGCAACATATCGGCAAAACGCCCGAAGACGTGCGGCCGGATGGCTTCGCGCTCGAAGGCGCCGGCAAGGATGTGAACCTCCTCGCTCTTCGAGACGGCGACCGCGAAGTGGTTTGCCCAGAACATGGCGAGCCGCTCGCCGAAGCCGATCAAGGGCTGCCGGATGGTGCCGTTGAAGCGCGCATCCGCTTCGGCCAAAAGGATCTGCTGCGGAAGATACGGCATTGCGGCCATTGTAGGCTTTTCCTGCTTCTCGACCGGCTTGCCTGTTGGCGCCGTCATGGCCGGATTGCCTGGCTGGGCTGCCATGGCGCCCGATGTCTGCACAGGCGGTTGTTGTTGTGGCAATTGAGGCCCTTGCATCGGCTTGTCCTGCTGCATGGCGGTTGCAGCCTGCTGTCTCGCCTCCTTGCGCTGTTCCTGGAAGGCAAAGAGAGAGACGAGAAGATCGGCGCTGGACTGAAGCTGCGGTCCGACCGGAACGGGAACGAAGCGTTCGGTGATTTCCTCCATCAATGCCCCGCGCGGGTTCGATGCGATCGGCGCGGTGCCGTTATGGTCCGCTCCCAACCCGAACCGGGAAAGGGCGAGCGCGGCATAAACATCATTCGATTGCTGAGCCATGTTCTGCCAACTCCTATTTCAAACACATTCCTTAAACGCGGTCGTCATTCCGATCCGTCGCCCGGCAAGCATGATCATTTTGTGACAGCGGCTTTCGGCACGCTGCGGCGGATCATGCTTTCGGCAAGGGCGCGGCGTTCGTCGTAGGAGAGCGTTGCCGCGAAATCGACGGCGCGCTGCTCCAGCTTGGCCCTCAACCCAATATCGGCGTTGCGGGCTCTGGCCAACGCAGCCGACAGCGCGGCCGTATCCAGCGTCGGCTGCCCCAGAATGGAAGCGGCGTCGACCTTGGCCTGTTGCCCGTCGAGAATGGTTTGCCGTTCCTCCTTGCGCGCCTCGTTGAGAGCAGCCCGCAGAGCCTTCCTCTGCGGCGACCGCAATTGCTCGCCGCCCAAGGGCATCATCCCGGTCGGCGCCTGCGAATTGCGGATCCAGGTCAACCCTCCACCTGCAAGTGCTGCAATCATGAAGGTGTTCAACACCAGCAGAGATATGACCAGTATTCGGAAACTGCGGTCTGTCATTGGCTTTCCTGCGTTATGGTCACGTCCGGTCCGATGTCGCCGAACATGGTGCTGGTGCCATCGGCTATGGATGGCGTTTCCGATGTCAGGCTTGGCGCCAATACGGCGATGGCAACGCTGCCGGCAAGAGCGCCCGCGAGCCCGACGCCGACAAGGCCAATGCCGGCGGAGCCGAATCGGAACCAATTGCGGATCTTCGACCGGCGGGCAAACCGCGCGACGATCCGGCTATCCAAGCCGGCGGGAGCGACTTTCGGCATATAGGTATCGAGCAGCGCATCGAGATCGGCAGCCCGCGCCAGCATGCCGTCCACATCGATGTTCCTGGCATAATCGCGCGCCGCCGCTCGCTCCGCCTGAGGCCAGCGGCCGATATCGCCGCCATAGGCATCGGCCAGTTCCGCAAACCGTTCGCCGCTCATCGGGCCTGCGATATGTTCAGCCATCGCTCTGTTCCTTCAACAAAAGCGCCTGCAGGGATCGCCTTCCCCGCGCCAGCAGGCTTTCCAATGCATCCACGCTGATATCCATGATCGCAGCCGCTTCCACATTCGACAGCGCCTGATAATAAACCAGAATGATCGCCTCGCGCTGCCGGGGCGCGATCATCTGCATCGCCCGCTCCACACGCCTGGAGGGATCATCCTCGCTCATCAGACCCGCATCCGGTCCCGGCCCTTCATCCTCGATGTCGGGCGGTTGCTCGGCAAGCACGTCCTTACGCCGGCGCAGGCGATCGTAGCAAAGGTTGATCGCGACGCGGTGCACCCAGGTGCTGAAGCGGGCGTTGCGCTGGCGCCAGCCGCCGGCGTTTCGCCACACCCGCAGGAATGTCTCCTGCGCCACATCCTCGGCCTCGGCGGCATCGCCAAGCATGCGGGTCGCCACCGAAAGGATGCGAGGCAGCTGCCGTGTCACCATCACGCGCATTGCCGGCACATCGCCGGCGGCGATGCGGCCCACCAGATCCTCATCCGGGTCGCCACTCTCGGGCGCGCGATCCCTTTTCATCGACAATCGCCACCGTCCAAGTTTCGTGCGACTTTGGCATAGCACGCCCCTTCCCTGCCGTTGACAAGAGAGCTTTGCCTACCCGGCGCATTGTACCAATCCGATCGCAGCGTCTCTTTCCTTCGACATCGAGCATGGGTTCTCAACGGTTCAACGGACCACGCGCCGAAATCCGTCGCTCTCCCCTCATCGATTTGCGAATAATTGTGGCCGGCTTCATGGCGCTGCGGCAAAGATGCAAAAGCCGGAGCGCCTGGATGCTGAGGCCTGACCTCTAACCTCCAGGCTGCCGGCGCATCGCTGGTTCAGATACGAAGGTCGATTCCGATCAGAGCGTGAGCAGATCGCTAGTCGTCTGTCCTTGGTCTGCGGCGGCGTAAGGGTTGCCAAATTCAGGCGCTTGCGGGCGCTGTGCCTTCACGGCCGCTTCGAACTGGCTTTGCGTCAGCGATCCCGAATTTGAGGTATCCAGGCCCTTGAACAATGCCGTTGCCTGATCTTCGCCGACACCCGACGGGCGGGCGGCCACGAATTCCGCTTCGGTCACGCTACCGTCGCCGTTGGTATCCATGGAGGAAAATAGGTCGGAGAGCTGCTTGTCGCTCATATGTCCGCCATGATGCATGTGCCGGCCCGAACGCATTGCCTCCGCCAACTGCGCTTCAGTGAGTGAGCCGGTCTTGTCCTTGTCGAAGCTTTCGAACAGCGTCCGGGCCTGATCCTCGCTGGCGCCGGAGGGACGCGCGGCGACGAATTCCGCCTCGCTGATATTGCCATCGCCGTTGGTATCCATGGCTTTGATCTTATCGTTCTGACTGCCGCTCACCGTAGCGGCCGCCGCGGACTGCTGCGTGCTCGACGTCGAATCGACGGAGCTGCCGTCGGAGTTAGACGTCGAGCCGTCGTTGCTATTGTCGCTGCCAGCCTGAAGGTTGAGAATGATGTTCATCAGTTGCGCCATCAATTGCTCAACGGCGGCGCTTTGAGATTGACCGTCTGATGATGACGAGGAGCTTGCGCCGGACGAACCGCCCGATAGGGTCAAGGATGCGGTATCGTCCGTTGCGGACGATGCCGAACGGGATGTCAGATACTGATAATAGTTGTTTGATAAGACCGAGGTAATGCTCGTCATAGGGGCCTCCTGGTGCGAGCGTTGAGGAGAATTGCGATAGCCTGCGCGTACACGAATAAAACTTAAGGCCGTCGAGGCCGGCCGGCGCCGGCGCGCCGCCATGGCTTCGACCATCGATATGGGCGGATGAAATTGCCGAAGGCTGGAGGTCAAATCCGCTTTGCGCCCGGATTTGACGGATCGGCCAGCCATGAAGCGGCGATCGCCAGCGGCGACCTGTCGCCATCATGGCGCTATCGGCATCTGCACATTTTCGATCTAGCACTTCCCAACGCAGCGAAATTGCCGAATGAAACTTGCGCGTGGCTTATAGGTGCTTGACGAATACGTCTCGTTGCGATTTTCATTATCGATTTATAGGGAGTATCTAGGGGTTCGCTTCGCAATCTGATGTTGTCGGCAATATGGGGTCACCGGCACTGACGCGGCGAGACGGAATAGAAATACCAAGAAGAGGGGTACGGCTGGAAATGGGCTTCTGTGGAGAACTGAATGCGGCGAACTAAGGAAGAGGCGGCGGAAACTCGAAACGAGATTTTGCAATCGGCAAAAGCCCTGTTCCTCGACAAGGGATATGAGAATGTCAGCCTCGAGGAGATAGCCACAGCAGCCGGTGTTACGCGGGGGGCGGTGCACTGGCATTTCAAGAACAAGCAAGGGCTGATGTTTGCGATCCGCGATGAGGCGCAGCAGCCATTTCAGGAGCTGGCCGAACGCATGTCGCGGGAGTTGCCGCCCAACCCGCTCGATCTCGTGGCGGATGCGATTGCGGCCATATTCGAGGACGTTCAGCATGATCCGCGCAAACGCAGCATGCTGAAGGTGATGATGCATCTCGACATGGCGTTTTGTGACGGAACGACGAGCCGCGCGAGTTCCTTCCGGCAGGACATGCACGATAATTTCGAGCGAATCTTCACGTTGATGAACGAGAAGACGCAGTTGCCGGCGCCCTGGACACCGGACACGGCTGCCTCGGCGCTAACCGCCGTCATCGGCGGCCTGATCACCGAATGGACGCTCGACAGGGGCAATTTCCAGCTCGCACCCTGCGGACAGATGTTCATCAAGATGGTTTTGAAGACCTGGTTCCCATCAGCGCAGATGCAGGAAATCGAGACATCTGCGGCTTAAAAGCTAAAAAGGATCCGGAGGGAAAGCCGGATCCTTTCTCTTTGATCGGAGGTCAACCGATCAGTTGAAGAAGCCCGACGGATTGGAACGTCAGGCTTCTCTTACCCGGCGCGGGCCGGGTAGTCTCTTATTAGAAGCTACGCTCGAAGCGCAGGATACCAGCCCACTGATCCTGGTTCACAGAATCGAAGTTGCTGTAGGAAACTTCCGGCTCGATGAGCAGGTTCTTGACCGGGTTCCACTTCAGGTTCGTGGTAGCGGCAAAGATCTTGCTGTCGGTGTAGGCGAGCTGGAGGTTCCACTTCAGCTTTTCGTTGATCGGAACGCTAGCGCCGCCCCAAACGGCCCAGTCACCCCAGCCGCACTTCGATGCATCAGCAACCGGGCAAGCAGAACGGTCAAGGTTCGTGCCGGCATACTTGTTCAGCTTCTTGCCATCGGTGTTGTAACCACCCATCAAGAAGGCCGAGAATACGCCGAAGTCAGCGTCGACGCGAGCCTTGATAGCGCCTTCTTCGACGATCGAGTCGTAACCGCCGACAACCTTGAAGCCGAAGTTGCCAACCTTGTAACCGATACCGGCAACGGCGTCAGGAGCGTAGTGGTTGGCCTTATCGTCTGCCCACCAGCTGGAGCCGTAGGAAGCGCCGGAGCCGCTGGAGTTGCTGTCTTCGACCGAGACCACAGCCGTGAAACCGTTGCCGGCATCGTAGTTGTAGCTGATCTGGTTCAGTTCGTACGGGCCGTCATAGATCACGTCGTCGTTGATGACGTCGCCGGCATAGCCGATGTAGGAGTTGTACTGCGAGTCAGCCTTACCGACGAGGAAGCCACCGAGGCTGATGTTGGCGAACAGCAGCTTGGTGCTGGTCGTGTTGCCTTCGCTCCAATCCCAGCGGATAACCATGTTGGTCTTCAGCGGACCGTATTCGGTGTCGGAAGCGGTATTGACGTTCAGCTCAGCACGGGTGTGCCACAGCGTGCCCTGCTTGCTGTTCGGGTTGTAGGCATCGTACCACTCGCCCTCGGTGCGGACGCGGCCGCCGATCTTGAGGCAGGTTTCCGTGCCCGGAATGAAGAAGTAGCCAGCACCGTATGCGTCGCAGATGCGAACGTATTCCAACGGCTCCGGCTGAGCAGCGACGATAGCGTCGGCTGCCTGGGCACCGGATACTGCTGCCAGCGCAGCAGCGGAGCCGAGAAGAAGGCTCTTGATGTTCATTATAAGCTCCTGGTTGCAATATGCATTTCTGACTTACCGCGAGTGCAGGGCTGGAATACCACTTTAAAGATCGGTCTCATTCAAACGCGACCAGGCAGCCCGGCAGATACGCACCTAATGTTGGCTTGAGTCCCCTCGAACCTCCACAATTGACCCCGCAGCAAAAGCCTTGAAATGCCTTTACCGATCCGGCCGATCCCTCGACCGTGAGACAACTTGTGTCCTGCATTCGATTTACAAACAGCCCGTATGTTTGTCAATTATGTGAAACCCACCCTGGTATTAGTCTTGACCGCTGTTGCCTAAATGCAACTGCCGACAGCGTGGCCCATGAAACCTCCTCCGGCGATAACCGAAAGGCGCCGATTGCGCCTACCGGAAGCATGAACGCGCAAGCGGGCGGCATCCTGGACAAGTCCGAGCTTGGTGGTCGACTCTGATCGGCGCGCACCGATATTTTCGACTCATGGTGGAACGTTCCCGTTGAAGCCATTCGGTGCCCGGCGCAGCTGGGAGCCACCAGGCAAAATGCGATCGTCGCTACAGGGTTGACAGCAGCCAAAGAGAGAGCTTAGCCTTTCCGCATTCACCAGGGGGGTCCCGGCAAGGGGCTGAGATACTGCTGGACAATATGGCTTTGCCTGTTGTGGCGCAGTGACCCGTTGAACCTGATCCAGTTCATACTGGCGTAGGGACGGTGCAAGCGCTCGATGGCTCTGGGTTCACGCGTGGAATCCATATCGACGTCTTTTCATCATTCCGGCTGATTGACTGGGTCTCCAACCGCAATTTGGAGCCTCAAACCATGAATATTGCCGCAAAAAACCTCACCCCCACCGTCACGACCGGCCCGCTGCCGGCCTCGAGGAAGATCTACATTCCCGGAGACATCCATGCCGATATCCGCGTGCCGATGCGTGAGATCAGCGTTCATCCGACGGCGGGCGAACCGCCAGTCATCGTCTATGATTCCTCCGGCCCCTACACGATCGAGGGCGCCGACATCAGCATCGAGCAGGGCCTGTCGCAGCTCCGCCGCGACTGGGTGCTCGCCCGCGGCGATGTCGAGGCCTACGAAGGCCGCCACGTGCGCCCCGAAGACAATGGCTTTGTCAGCGGCGACCGGTTGACACCCGAATTTCCCGGACGTCGCCAGCCGCTGCGCGCCAAAGACGGCAAGGCGGTCACGCAGCTTGCCTATGCGCGCGCCGGCATCATCACGCCGGAGATGGAATTCATCGCCATCCGCGAGAATCTCGGCCGCAAGGCGAAGGCCGAAGCCCTGATTCGCGACGGCGAAAGCTTCGGCGCCCATATTCCCGACCATGTAACGCCGGAATTCGTTCGCCAGGAAGTCGCCGCCGGCCGCGCCATCATCCCGGCCAACATCAATCACCCCGAAGCCGAACCGATGATCATCGGCCGGAACTTCCTGGTGAAGATCAACGCCAATATCGGCAACTCCGCCGTTACCTCCTCCATGGCAGAGGAAGTCGAGAAGATGGTCTGGGCTGCCCGCTGGGGCGCCGATACCGTCATGGATCTTTCGACCGGCCGCAACATCCACAACATCCGCGAATGGATCATCCGCAATTCGCCGCTGCCGATCGGCACGGTTCCGCTCTATCAGGCGCTCGAAAAGGTCGGCGGCATTGCCGAGGAACTCACCTGGGAGGTCTATCGCGACACGCTGATCGAGCAGGCCGAACAGGGCGTCGACTATTTCACCATCCATGCCGGCGTGCGGCTGCATTACATCCCGCTGACCGTCAATCGCGTCACCGGCATCGTCTCGCGCGGCGGCTCGATCATGGCGAAGTGGTGTCTCCATCACCACCGCGAGAGCTTCCTCTACGAGCATTTCGAGGAGATCTGTGACATCTGCCGCGCCTATGATGTCTCCTTCTCGCTCGGCGATGGCCTGCGCCCCGGCTCGATCGCCGATGCCAATGACGCCGCGCAGTTTGCCGAACTCGAAACCCTGGGCGAACTGACGAAGATCGCCTGGGCGAAGGACTGCCAAGTGATGATCGAAGGCCCCGGCCATGTGCCGATGCACAAGATCAAGGAAAACATGGACAAGCAGCTCGCCGTCTGCGGCGAAGCGCCCTTCTACACGCTCGGGCCGCTGACGACGGATATCGCGCCGGGCTACGATCACATCACCTCCGGCATCGGCGCGGCCATGATCGGCTGGTTCGGCACGGCCATGCTCTGCTACGTTACCCCGAAGGAGCATCTCGGCCTGCCCGACCGCAACGACGTCAAGACCGGCGTCATTACCTACAAGATCGCAGCCCATGCGGCCGATCTTGCCAAGGGTCATCCGGCCGCGCAGGTGCGGGACGATGCGCTTTCGCGCGCCCGCTTCGAGTTCCGCTGGGAAGATCAGTTCAACCTGTCGCTGGACCCGGACACCGCCCGCAGCTTCCACGACGAAACCCTGCCGAAGGAAGCCCACAAAGTGGCGCATTTCTGCTCGATGTGCGGCCCGAAATTCTGTTCGATGCGGATTTCACACGACATTCGCGCCGAGGCGCAGAAGGAGGGGCTGGACGCGATGGCGGCCAAATATCGCGAAGGCGGCGATCTCTACATGCCGGTCGACAACCTTCCGCATCCGGCCGAGTGAGATGCGCGTCCTTGTCAAAGGGGCCGGCGTCGCCGGCCTCGCGGTCGCCCATGAACTTCATGTTCGGGGCGCGGACGTAACCGTCCTGGACCCGTACCTGAACTTCGACCATGCCGCGTCCTGGCTCGCCGGCGGCATGCTGGCGCCCTGGTGCGAACGGGAAAGTGCCGATGAGGCGGTGCTCCGGCGCGGCATGGATGCCGCCGATCGATGGGATGCGATGCTGCCGGGCGAGGTGGTGCGCAACGGCACCCTGGTGGTCGCGCCGCCGCGCGATCACGGCGAGCTCAAGCGATTCGCGAGCCGCACCTCCGGCTATCATTGGGTGGAAGAGAGTGAAATCGCCGCTCTCGAGCCCGCCCTTGCCGGCCGTTTCAGGCAAGGCCTGTTCTTTCCGCAGGAAGCGCATCTGGACCCGCGCCGGGCGCTGCGCCGATTGCAGGAAAAGCTTCTGGCGAGAGGCGTTGCTTTTGCCGCCATGGATGTGAGCGAGGACGATTTCTCCGAAATCGTCGATTGCACCGGCGCCGCCCGCATCGGACACAGCAAGGATCTGCGCGGCGTGCGCGGTGAGATGCTCTATCTACGCACCGAAGAAGTGGCACTCGCCCGGCCTATCCGCCTGCTGCATCCCCGCATTCCCGTCTATATCGTTCCACGCGGCCAAGGGCTTTTCATGGTGGGAGCGACCATGATCGAGACCGAATTCGGCGGTCCGATCACGGCGCGTTCGCTGATGGAACTGCTGAACGCCGCCTACGCGCTGCATCCCGCCTTTGCAGACGCCGCGGTCATCGAAACCGGTGCCGGCATCCGTCCCGCCTTTCCCGACAATCTCCCGCGTGTAGGCCGCGAGGGAAATGTCGTCGTGACGAACGGTTTCTATCGCCACGGTTTCCTGCTGGCGCCGGCAATGGCGGCCGAAACTGCCGACCTCGTCCTTTCCGAACAATCCAGACAAAGGAGCCCCAGATGCGCCTGATCATCAATGGAGAAGCTCAGACAATCGCCGCAACCACGCTTTCGCAGCTTCTGACGGCGCTCGACTACGAGGGCGACTGGCTGGCAACCGCCGTCAACGGCGAGCTCGTGCATCGCGAAGACCGCGACGACCATGCGCTGAACGACAACGACAGGATCGAGATCCTGACACCGATGCAGGGAGGCTGAGCCATGCCCGATTTTTACGGAAGCCAAATCGAATCTCGCCTGCTCCTGGGTACGGCACGCTATCCTTCACCGGCAGTCCTTGCCGAGGCGGTCAAGCGATCGCAGACGGAGATCGTCACCGTATCGCTGCGGCGCGAAACCGCTGGCGGACGCAGCGGCGGCGCCTTCTTCGATATGATCCGCGCGCTTGACGTTCGCGTTCTTCCCAATACTGCCGGCTGCCATGGCGTCTCGGAAGCGGTGCTGACGGCAAAGATGGCCCGCGAGGTATTTCAGACCAACTGGATCAAGCTCGAAGTGATCGGCAATCACGATACGCTACAGCCCGATGTCTTTGCGCTAGTGGAGGCCGCACGCATCCTCGCCGGCGACGGCTTCGAGGTCTTTCCCTATACGACGGACGATCTCGTGGTTGCCGAACGGCTGCTAGAAGCCGGATGCAAGGTGCTGATGCCCTGGTGTGCGCCGATCGGAACGGCGGCCGGGCCGCTCAATCTGTCCGCCCTCCGCTCGATGCGGGCGCATTTCCCCGAGATACCGCTGATCGTGGATGCCGGCATCGGCAAGCCCTCGCATGCGGCGACCGTCATGGAACTCGGCTTCGATGCCGTGCTGCTTAATACAGCGGTTGCCGGCGCCGGCGATCCGGCCGCGATGGCGGAAGCCTTCGCCAAGGCCATCGATGCCGGCCGGCAGGCCTTCGGCGCGGGCATGCTCGAGCCCCGCGACATGGCTGTGCCGTCGACACCCGTGATCGGAAAGGCGGTGTTCGCGTGAGGCTCGATCCCTTCTACCTCATCGTCGACAGCGCCGCCTGGATCGAAAGGCTGGTGCCGCTGGGCGTCAAGCTGGTGCAGCTGCGCATCAAGGATCGAACCGCCGCTGAAATCCGGACGGATATCCGCAAGGCCAAGGCAGTCTGTGCCGCGCATGGATGCCAGCTTATCGTGAACGACTACTGGCAGCTCGCCATCGAGGAGCGCTGCGATTTCATTCATCTCGGCCAGGAAGATCTGGCCGAGGCGGACCTCGATACGATCCGGGCGGCAGGGATGAAGCTGGGGCTTTCGACGCATGACGAGGCGGAGCTGCAAACCGCGCTTGCGGCCCGCCCCGATTACATCGCTCTCGGGCCGATCTATCCCACGGTCCTCAAGGCCATGTCCTGGGCACCGCAGGGCCGACAGCGCATCGGTCACTGGAAAGCGCTACTCGGCGATATCCCGCTCGTGGCTATCGGCGGCCTGACCGTAGAGCGCATTCCCGGCGTGCTGGAGAACGGCGCCGACAGTGCTGCCGTCGTCACCGATATCACCCGCAATTCCGATCCCGAATCGCGAACGCTCGAATGGCTCAAGGCGACGCGCGGCCACATTCCGGCCATTTGATCGCACGCGAAACTTCGACGAAAGCACGGGATTTCCATCCCTTAGCGTGGATGAACGGCGCATTCATCGTATATTCAGCTGAACATAATCATGCTTCAAACGTTGAATAGATGACTCGCGAATTCGCTGAGCAATGTAGACTGCTTTGGAGGTGGTCATGATTAAGAAAACGGTCCTTACAGTTTTGCTGGCTGCCACTGTTGTCGGCGGCACATTGGCTCCCGCCAACTTCGCCCAGGCGCAGCAATATTATCGCTACCACCATCACCATCACAATGGTGGCGCAATCGCAGGCGGCGTAGCCGCAGGCCTCCTCGGCGGCCTTATCGTCGGTGGCGCGCTTGCCAACCGCGGCCCCGTTTACGGTGGCCCGGTTTACGAAGCACCGCCGAGATGCTGGCTTGAAAGCCGGCCGGTTCCGAACCGTTATGACGACGGTTACCACTACGAGCGCGTCCGCGTCTGCGATTAAGCAGCCAACGCTTCGTCGAGGCAGAGACGGAGGTCTCGGTTAACGAGCGACTTTGCGTTGCCGGCGGCTCAAACCGCCGGCAACATGTTTATGGGCTGCATTGGTGGCGGCTGTGCGCCGATCTAGAGGCCATGCGTTCTCGGATAGGCGTTACGCTCGGGGAAAGACCGGCCGGCTAGGCTCTCCGGATGAGGCCTCCAGATTTCGACGCTTAGCGGATAGCATGGCGCCGCATCGCTCGAATGGCCGCTGCCGCAATCACCGCCCGGGCAGGCGGAAAGAGCGCCGAGAAGATCGATCTCAGCAAAGAACTCAATGAAATCGCCCGGCCTTACGGGACTTGCCTTCATGAAATACTGATGGGTATCGTGGGTGAACCCCGTGCACATGAAGACATTCAGCACGTCGTGAACATGCATTTCCGCCTCCTGCACCGGCATGTTCATTTCGGAAGCAAGCGCGCGCGACAGGTTCGAATGGCAGCAGTGGTGGTAATCGCCGCCCTTCAGCAGCCGGTTTGTATAGGGATCGCAACGCGTGCCGATAACGTCGTGGACGCCGGCTCCATCCTTGTCCCATCCATACCAGCCGAGTGTGTCATGGGTGATCGTCGCCATCGGGCGCAGATATGGCAGGCTGCTCCACAAGCGATCGCCGACGCCGACATGCGTGGCGTGAAGGGCGCGGGTCTTGCCGCTGAAGAATCGTTCCGAAAGATCGTCGGCATTCCATAGATTGAGGTCGCCGACCTGCGAGCCTTCCATGCTGACGATGCGGAAGAAATGCCCCTTCGGCACCCGGAAGCTACCCGCTTCCCGCGGCGGCACGATGATCTCAGCGACCTTGATCATGCTTTGCCTCGCGGCCTGGAGTTTATCCATCCCGGCCGGCGGCAGGGTCTCATTCGGATAGACGACAACGGCCGGCTTGCTGCGCCGTTCCTCGGCATCGGCGGGAGCGGAAATATCACGAACTGTCTGCATTGCGGTCACATAGCCCCCTGGCGGATCTGGGTTTCGAGGTTTCGGGCCTGTAGAGCCGCGGCACCGCAGGCGCCGCCGCGCAAGCCACGACATCGCCTGCAATGTAGCGACATCAGGCCAATGCACAACGCTCATTGTTCTTGCGCTTTGGCTAAGTTTTACTTAGCCTTTGTTCATGCGACAGATCCCTCATGCCTCCCTTTGCGCCTTCGAGGCGGCCATGCGTCACGAGAGCTTCGCCCGAGCGGCGGCCGAACTCAACCTGACGGCGGCCGGGATAAGCCAGCATGTACGCATAATGGAGAACTGGCTCGGCGTTGCGCTATTTACGCGCCATGCCCGCGGCGTGACGGCAACGGCGGCCGGCCGCGAGTTTGGGGCAGCCGTGGCAAATGGCCTCGGCCACATCCTGAACGCGGCGCAGCAGCTGAAGCGTGAGAGCCATGACAGGCCGGTCAGCGTCGCCTGCATCGCATCCTTTGCTACACGCTGGCTGATACCGCGCCTGCCGGAATTCCGAAGGGAACACCCGGAAATTAGAATCAACATCGTCTATGCGCTCGATGCGAAGACGCCGGAAGCGGCGAGCGTCGATCTGCTGATCCGCCATGGAACAAGACCCGGGGCAAATTCCACCCCCCTTTTGAGCGCTCAAACGCAACCGACTTGCTCGGCGGAGTTCAAGCTTCGTCATGGCTCGTTCAACGTACCGGGCGACCTGATCGATGCCGAACTCCTGCATGATGAAACGACGGCCGCCTGGGGGCGCTGGTTCGCCCTCGAGAATGTCCATCGGCCTCTGAAGCCAGGCCCGATCTTTGCCGATTTCAGCCTAATGATCGGATCAGTCGTCGGTGCTCAGGGCATAGGCCTCTGCCCGGTCTCCCTGATTGCCGAGGAACTGGCCAATGGGACATTGGTCACCCTGTTCGATTCGCCCTTGGATACCGACAAATTCTATTGGCTGATCGAAGCCACGCGCCTTTCCAGGGAAGCGGAAACCTTTCGCGACTGGCTCGTTGCGGAGAGCAGCGGATCGGATTCCAAGCCGGATCCGTGAGCTATCAGCACCTCCTCACCTCGCCGCTGCACTGCGTCGTTAAGGCGCGGCCGATATCCACAAACGAAGCCGGGCAGGTCCGCCTAGACAGATGGAAACTATCGATTCTTTCTGATTTATCTATTTTGCTTATTGCGGCGCACGCTCTATGTTGCGACGCAAAAGTCATTCAGTCCAAACATTGCAAGGATACCATGTCCGTTCTCAATACCGCCGTTAAGCCGTTCAAAGCTCAGGCCTTCAAGCAGGGCAAATTCATCGAGGTCACGGAAGCTGACATCGCAGGCAAGTGGGCGGTCTTCTTCTTCTATCCGGCCGATTTCACCTTCGTCTGCCCGACCGAACTCGGCGACGTCGCTGATCACTATGCCGAGCTGCAGCGCCTCGGCGTCGAGGTCTTCTCCATCTCGACCGACACGCACTTTACTCACAAGGCATGGCATGACAGCTCCGAGACCATCGGCAAGATCCAGTATGCCATGATCGGCGACCCGACGGGTGCAATCACCCGCAACTTCGACGTCATGCGCGAAGCTGAAGGCCTTGCCGACCGTGGCACCTTCGTCGTCGACCCGGACGGTGTCATCCAGGCCATGGAAATCACCGCCGAAGGCATCGGCCGCAACGCCGTCGACCTCCTGCGCAGGATCAAGGCGGCTCAGTATGTCCGCTCGCATCCGGGCGAAGTTTGCCCGGCCAAGTGGGAAGAAGGCGAAAAGACGCTCGCTCCCTCGCTGCATCTCGTCGGCAAGATCTGATCTGAGGACGACTGGCCCTTCCTTGATCCCAGGGAGGGCCACCCAACACATGCAAGAGCCCATACGTCCGCCGTATCAGGCAGGCGACGAATTCTCATTTCCCGCAGGAGACATATCGATGCTTGACGACGCACTGAAAAGCCAATTGAAGGCCTATCTGGAAAAAGTCGTGCGTCCGATCGAGATCCGCGCCAACGTCGACGACAGCGCAAAATCGACGGAGATGGTGGCTCTTCTGAAAGACATCGTTGGTCTCTCCGACAAGATCACGCTTTCGCAGCAGCAGGATGGCAGCGAGCGCGCGCCCTCTTTCGCGCTGACAAGCCCGGGCCACGATATCAGCCTGCGTTTTGCCGGCATTCCGCTCGGCCACGAATTCACTTCGCTTGTCCTCGCATTGCTGCAGACCGGTGGCCATCCGCCCCGCGTCGAACAGGCGATCCTGGATCAGATCCGCGATCTTGAGGGCGATTTCCGCTTCGAGACCTATTTCTCGCTATCCTGCCAGAACTGCCCCGACGTCGTGCAGGCGTTGAACCTGATGTCGATCCTCAATCCGCGGATCAGCCATGTCGCCATCGATGGCGCCGTCTTCCCGCAGGAGGTCGCCGACCGGCAGGTCATGTCCGTGCCGACGATCTACCTGAACGGCGAGGTTTTCGGACAGGGCCGCATGGAAGTCGAGCAGATCATCGCCAAGCTCGACACGGGCGCCGTCAAGCGCGCCGCTGAAAGGCTCAAGACGCTGGAAGCCTTCGACGTGCTGGTCGTCGGTGGCGGACCGGCCGGTGCGGCTTCGGCAATCTATGCCGCGCGCAAGGGCATCCGCACCGGCGTCGTTGCCGAACGCTTCGGCGGCCAGGTGCTCGATACCACGGCGATCGAAAATTTCATTTCGGTTCCGCACACCGAAGGGCCGGCTTTCGCCACGGCGCTTGAGACGCATGTCAAAGACTATCCGGTCGAGATCATGAACCTGCAGCGCGCTCAGAAGCTTAGCCGCCACGGCGACCTGTTCGAGGTGGAGCTGGAGAGCGGCGCGACACTCAAGTCCCGCTCCGTCATCCTTTCGACCGGCGCGCGCTGGCGGCAAATGGGCGTACCGGGCGAGGAACTCTATCGCAACAAGGGCGTCGCCTATTGCCCGCATTGCGATGGTCCGCTGTTCAAGGGCAAGCGCGTCGCCGTCATCGGCGGCGGCAATTCCGGTGTCGAAGCGGCGATCGATCTTGCCGGCATCGTCAGCCACGTCACGCTCATCGAATTCGACGGCAAGCTTCGCGCCGACGACGTGCTGCAGCGCAAGCTCCGCAGCCTTGCCAATGTCGATGTCATTCTTTCGGCCAAGACGACAGAAGTGCTGGGCGACGGCAGCAAGGTCAACGGCCTTGTCTACGAGGATCGACTGAAGAGTGAAAAGCATACTCTGACGCTCGACGGCGTCTTTGTGCAGATCGGATTGCTGCCGAATACCGAGTGGCTGAAGAACACGATCGCTCTGTCTGTTCGCGGCGAAATCGAGGTCGATCATCACGGCCAGACATCGATGCCGGGCGTCTTTGCGGCCGGTGACTGCACGACGGTTCCCTATAAGCAGATCGTCATTGCCGTCGGTGAAGGCGCGAAGGCCTCGCTTGCAGCCTTCGACTATCTGATCCGCACCTCGGCGCCGAGCGAGGAAGAGGCCAAAGCCGCCTGAGCCGATCTCAGCATCGCCGATTACAAAAGCGGCTTTTGGCCTCAGCCGAAGCGGGCTACGAGAAAATCAATCACGCTGCGCAGCATCGCCGTGGGGCGCCGATCCGGTGCGTAAACCAGATGCATCGGCGTCGGCTTGTACGACCATAGCGGCAATACGGCTTCCAGCCGCCCGGCATCGAGATCGGCAGCCAAAAGCAGCTCCGGCTGCAACACGATGCCGGCACCATGCAGAGCGGCGACGCGCAGAGCACCACCCTGGTTTGTGGTGAACCTGCCCTTTATGGCGATTTCGCATGTCTCGCCTTGTGGACCAACGAGATGCCAGCGGCCCTGCAGGCGCCAGTAGGAATGCCCGAGACACATATGATTGACGAGATCCTCCGGTCTCTCCGGTTTGCCGCAGCGGGCAAGATAATCCGGCGACGCCGCGAGAATCCGCCGGTAAGGCTTTAAAGGGCGGGCCACCAGACCGGTATTCGTCAAGGCGCCGATCTGAATACCGAGTTCGTAGCCCTCGCCGATCAGATCATACGGATTGTTGTCGAGCGCCAGATCGACGCTGACTTCGAGATTCTGATGCAGATACTCGACAAGAGCCGGGACGAGGGTCTGGGTGCCGAAGCTGACGGGTGCGACGAGGCGAAGCCGGCCGCGCGGTGCCGATTGCAGTTCCGAGGCCGCCGCCTCGGCCAGCTCGACCTCAGTCAGCACCGTCTTGCACCGTTCATAGTAAAGCTTGCCGACCTCGGTCAGCTGATGGCGACGCGTGGTGCGATGAAGCAGCCGCGCGCCAAGGCGCTGCTCGATCGTCCGGATATGCTTGGCAACCATGGTGGCCGATACCTGGCTGACCTCCGCGGCCGCGGCAAAGCTTCCCTCGTCGACGACCCGGACGAACATCGCCATGCCAGCCAATTTGTCCATGATTGCGTACCTATAGGTTCGGAATGAACCAATTTACAGCCTATTTATCGACTTTTGGTTTTGCAAGATAGTCCCATCAGCCTGATGTCAGGCAAGGTTTATCAAGGAGTCGTCATGCCCATCTTGCGCTTGGAAATGCATCCCGGACGCACACAGGACCAGAAGCGTGCCTTCGTTCGCGAGGCGACCAAGGTCGCCGTCGAAACGCTGGCCTGCCCGCCGGAATCGTTGGAAATCATCATTACCGAGATTTCGAAGGATTCCTGGGCGACGGCAGGCAAGCTGAAATCGGATAGCTGAGAGGATCCGATCTGATGATCTTGGTCTGGCGGTCTTAATCGGACCGTCAGGCCTCGTTCGGCGTCAAGACATGGCGCCCCCATGCTTCGGCCCAATCCATCAGACGCGCCATCTCCTGCTTGAGAGCGTGGGAACGGACGATATCGGCAGCGTGGTTCAGATTGGCGCGCGGATTGTAAAATGCGCCGATTTCTTCGCCGCTCTCCTGCCTTGCCGCCTCTAGGCGGGGAGCTGACGGCCGCACACATCGTCGAGCGCTTCCCAGCGGGGCAAGAGAGCCCTGATGGCTGGGCAATCTCGGTGATAGGCGAAGCCGAATCTCAGATGGCTGGCATCGATTGCGTATCCGAGTTTTCCAAATCTATCTGGCCCACCGGCGAAGTAGCCTTGCTTGCATCCCGGATTAAGGCATATTTGACTTGCGTCGCTTTCAGGTCGCGATACCAATCCACCAGTGCACCCCAGGGGTCAGTCAGCTTCGAAAGGCCCGACACGAAGGCGACAACCGTGCCGATCTCGGTTTTTCCTGTTACGACATAATATCCACCCAGAACGAAGATGCCGACATAGCCCAGCTGGATCATCAGATTCATCAGGAAATTCATCGCATATTTCAGCTTGTAGATGCTCATGTTGATAGAAAAGAGGGCGTGAACGCGATCAGTCTGGGCCGTTTCAACATCGGTCGGGCCAAGATGCTCTATCATTCCTTCGCTAATATCACGCATGACATTGACCTTGCTTCCGACCCACCGGTTGATGGCGGCCTGCATGATCGGAACAAATCCGACCTGCGGGCAATAGACAACAGCGATCACTAGCGCCATCAGTGGCTGGAGGAAGACGAGGTAGCCGCCAACGGCAACGAGAATTCCGATCTGCAGAAGCGGTTCGGAGATACTCGTTCCGACGAAACCACCAACAGGTTCGGCCTCGGCGAGAACGATCGAAAGCTGAATGTTCTCCGCAACGACCTCCATTGAAGATCCATCCGAACACCCCGAGGATGCAATCGTCCAGTTACGGAGCCATCTAATCGCGACCTCTCCTACCCAGCTCCGATAGACGTTGAGCCCGAGTTTTATAAGACCTTCAGCAGTGACAAGACCGAGATAACCGAGCGCCAGCCACACAATGTCATGATATGCAGCTCCCGTTGTCGCAGCGTTGACGATGCGCCTCTGTAGCTCCAGTGGCGCCGCCTCGATGACAAAAAGCAAGACAGAAATGGCAGCAAGCGCAACCTGATTACGCCGCCCCATCATTAAGATAAAGCCAAATAGGCTGCTAGGCACCTCGGGGGCTCCTTGATATCGGTGACGGCACGCGCTGCCGCCTATTTTGAGGCACACTTGGCTATGGCGGGCTTTAACCAGCCCTAAATCCAAGGGGGCTGATCGCTCTCGCAATCTCGCCTCCAGGCGATCTCCACAACAACTGGACAAGCCGGAGCGGCACAGGACATTCGCGCACTTATGCGCCGGGCTCTGTTCTCAGAGAAAACTCATCGATCTTGGATCCGCTCATGTCCGATCTCGCTTATACTCTTCTGTTTCTGTCCGCCCCCTCAGTGCGAACTGAGGCATGCACGCGCTTCTTGCCAAACGCACTTGGTTGCGAGACGACCGATGCCGCCGGGATGAATACCAAACTGGCGCATAGTGCACTGGTCCAGGTCAAACCGGTCACAGCAGAAACGCCGATCACCCAGGGTGATACCGCCAGCCATGCGGCCAATACGATCCTTTCCCACTCCAGGCCCTGTCGATCCGGTTGCGTGGCGCCGGACATCAGCACGATGCCTGTCAAAACGAAATTCGCCGTAGATACGGCAAGACGAGGCAGATCCGGATAGAGGAAAAGCAGCGTAGCTGATGCGACGACAAGGAACACTCCGATCGCATTTGCGCTAAAGTCGCTTAGACTCTCGCTTCGCATGTTCATCTCCCACGATTTCTTCGCCGGTAGCATATAGTTCCCGAGACTCTCTGCATTGCTCTCGATCAATTCGAGCAGCCCCAGGCTGCTCGCCTCCGATCAAGGCATCGAGATAGCAATACCGCTATAGGGATCGATCCAGGTCAGATGATCGGTGACCGCCTTCACGCCCGGCACATTCTCCGCAAGTACCTTTGCCGCCAAGCGCTCGCGCTCGTCGAAAATGGAACCCGAGAGTTCCGCAATGCCATCCCTGACATTTACATGGATAAATCCGTTCTCACTCCAGCTGCGCTTTCCAAGTTCGTCAGCGATGCGGGCTTCTATCTCCGCGTCGCCACACGGCTCAGCCGTTGTGGCCAATATGCCCGCAAGAGCACGCAGCAGGTCGGAGCGAGTAACAATCCCCACCAGCTTTCCGCCATCCACGACGGGCAGCCGCTTGATGCTCTCGCGCTCCATCACGTCGACGGCTTCACTGATCGAAGAGAAAGGCGAGATCGTCTTTACGGGTGACGTCATGACTTCCTCGACCAGCCGCCCATTGGCGTGCGCATATTCCTGTGCCAATCGGCCGGGACTTACGAAGAACTCGAGGAGCGCAGAGCGCTGGCGTTCGGTTTTGAGCTCGCCCCGCCTCAAGAAATCGCCTTCGCTGATGATGCCGACGACAACGCCTTTGCCGTCGACGACGGGAAGCCCGCTCAGATGCTTGTCCAGCAGCAATTTTGCTGCTTCGGCGATCGGCGCAGACATTTTCACGGTCACGGGCGCGGGCGTCATGATGTCTTGAATAAGCATGGTTTTCTCCCTATGAGCGGACTTCGAAGGCAAACCCTGTGCGTAGCAGCACCGGCGTCTCAAGGCGCTGCCCGCCTCTCGCAAAGCGCCGGTTGTCAAAGGCAATGCCGGCTTGGCAATGCGTTCTGGAACAGATCGACCAATAGCGCCGATATGGAAGATCGGGGTTGATTGAGGTCAAAAACGGAGAGCAATGTTCGTGAGAAAAGGGCCTCCGGCGAATTGAGAGATCGCCGTGCCGGTGCAGGATCAGCTCCCCTGCCGGCCGAGCATTTCCATCTTCTTGAGCCACCGGCTTCTTTCTTCAGGGCTGGCCCGTTCGATCATGCCGAAGAACGTCTGGCGGACGGGTCGAATTCCGCAGAAGTTAAGGATGCTGCGACGCAAAACCTCCGTACCGTGAGCGCCGAACCAAAACCTATAGACAATGGTCGGCATACCCATCGTGACGATGATCCGCGCCGTGCAACCTCCAAGCAGTTTTCGCGTAGCGCCCCTCTCTGCATACTGGAAGGCAATCCCCGGCCGAAAAACCTGCTCAAGAAACGCCTTGAGCAGAGCTGGCATTGTGCCAAGCCATAGCGGGAAAACCAAAACGATGTGTTCCGCCCACTGAATTGCTTCACTCGCCGCAACAAGCACATCGGGTACGGGACCATTCTCAAACGCTTCCCGAGAGCGAAGCAACGGAAAATCCAGCTGCGAAATGTCGAGCCTGCGGAGCGTAAAGCCTGCTTGGGCGGCTCCATCCGCATAGGAATCGGCAAGTGCTCCGCAGATATGTCCTTGGCGGCCATCGGGATGTGCTTCAATGATCAATATATGCCGTGACGAGATCGCACCTCCTGCAGTTGAGGGAGAAACGTATGCCGAGGCAGTCTCTTCATACTGCTCTCTTGTCGACCGAACCGAAGTTGGCCGTTGGCAAATCCACCAGTTGACTTCCTATCGTTACGGATCCTGTCGACTTGGCCTTGATCTGTCGCAATACCGGATTCAATTTGACACCGGGCATTCCGGATATGTGAGCAGGATCAGTGCCAATCCATTCACGTCGGCGACATTCTTGCTGGGATGAAGGGAGCGATGCATATCGACGATATAGTGAAGCATCATTGCAGCGAGAGCGGCTGCTGCTCCTTGAAGGATATACCGAAGAAGAGCTCGTCACGTCGGTTCTGGCTCGCGACTTCAGAAGTGGCGTGGTTCGTTTGAGAGCTTTTGATGTCAACGGCGGCTTTACGGCCGTCTCAATGGTGTCAGCGGCGCCGTCGAGCAATTGATCCTTCCATTTTTTGATATGGTTCGGATGCACGTCAAACTACCAGGCAAGCTCGACTGCCGTCTTCTCGGCATTGATTGCACGGGGGTACAACCTTCGCCGTAAAGTCAGGGCTGGCGCCTGCTCAGGTCATACTGCCGCGTTCACAAGCCGAAAGTCGCTTATCTCAACGGTTCAATTTTCCCGAGCCGCTTCTATCGCCGATAGGATTTGCTTTTTCTGTCATGGTTGGCGCATTTTCGTGTATTATCCAGCACATAAGGTCGCCGGCCCAATCCGATCGAGGCTCTGCGCTATGAATAGTGGACGACATTGAGCGTTTCGGCCGGTTGCAGGCCCTTGTTGTCGGCAAACACACCCTCGCAGGAAACGATACCAACGATAGCGGTCTAAACGGGATTGGAGAGACCAAGGAGGCGAGAAATGAAGGAACGGCGCTGGCAAGACCATATAATATTCGTTGTCGGGTTGTGGCTAATCGTATCCCCCTGGAGTCTTGGCGCGCTGGGCTCCGATTCCCTTCCCCTCGGCGGCGCTGCGTGGAGCTTCTTCCTCTGCGGGCTGGCTGTTGCAGCGCTGGGAGGACTTGCATATGCCTCCCGTTACGTATGGGAGGACAGGCTGGACATCCTGTTTGGCGTTTGGCTTGTCGCGTCGCCGTGGATCCTGCGATTTGCCGACCATACCCTGCTCACATGGAACGCAATTCTCTCGGGGCTGCTGCTGACAGTTTTGGCGGGTTGGGTCCTTTGGGGAAAGCATCTTACGGACCTATAGATCGCGGCCATTTTGGTTGGCTATCCACGATCACCTGAGGCAGGTGCTCCGGCCTGACCGAGAATACAAGTGCCGGACCCAAGGTTTCCACTCTGTGTCGGTTCGGGGATAGATCCTTACGCGCCGATCCTCAGCATCGTTTGCTTCATCGGCATCAATTGGCCGAGCGCTGCAGCTCAGCGCCATTTTGAATCGGTTCGCCCCGTGTATGTACGAACAACACCCCGACCACGGTCACAATCATGAGAGCCAGGATAACAAGCAGCATATGATCGATCATAAACCAGCGCAGCGAAGAGAGCCGATTGAAGAAATGCGCCATAACAAGTAATCCCAAAGCTGGATATTCAGCCGTCAAGAAACAGCGGTCGGAGCCGTCATCGATGGGCTTCAATACGCCCACTTCCCAGCCTCATCTTCAGCAATTATGGTTGCGGTCAACCATCGGCGCATTGCGCAGGATCAATTCTCATTTCCGCGTCGACGTAGGTATGCTCAGACGTGAGCTCATGGCTTTGCGGAGGCCAATTCCATCCGCAAGCGAATTACCAGCATCCACTTGACTGCGATCAATGACCGCGAGGCGCATATAGATTTTATTGGTCATGCCGCCAGACGCGCTGCGTCTGGCGTCGGATGGGACGGCAGACTGCCACCCCATCCCTCCAAAAAGAGGAGAATGAAAATGGCCGATAAAGCAACGAAGCTGCCTCTGAAAACCGACGATAAACCTGGCAAGACGCCAGATCTCGGATGGTTACCGTTCGAAAGCCTGCGCTCGGAAATAGATCGTCTTTTCGAGGATTTTACGCCGGCACATTGGCACCGCCCTTTCGGGCGCCTATCGCGCGGAAGGACTTTCGTCGTAGCGACGGCGCCGGCGATTGATGTGATCGAAAGGGAACACGCCTATGAGATTTCGGCGGAACTCCCCGGCATCGATGCCAAAGACATCGATGTGAAACTTTCGAACAGCACCCTGACCATCAAGGGCGAGAAGCACGACGTCAAGGAAGAGAAGGATAAGGAATATTACCTGTCCGAACGTCGCTACGGCTCATTTGAGCGAAACTTCCAATTGCCTGAAGGTGTCGATACCGGAAAAATTGAAGCATCTTTTGTCAATGGTGTGTTGACGATCGTTTTGCCCAAGACCGCCGAGGCCCGCAAGAACGAACGGAAAATCGCCATCAAAGGCGCTTGAGTTAGAAGACGGCTCGCACAACAATGAACAGGCAAGATTCACGGTCTTGCCTATTCACTTTTTTGAAT
Source organism: Rhizobium freirei PRF 81 (assembly GCF_000359745.1). GTDB lineage: Bacteria > Pseudomonadota > Alphaproteobacteria > Rhizobiales > Rhizobiaceae > Rhizobium > Rhizobium freirei. The sequence goes on along the minus strand of NZ_AQHN01000084.1, from coordinate 408,237 downwards.
TGCTTCCGCCTCACGAGAACGATCGGCCATATGACACTCCGCGGCAAACCGAAGTCCCGGCTCATCGATGACCGACAAAAAGGCATGGCGCCTAGCGTTTCCGCTTTTCTTTGAATCGCAGAAACGCTCTATCTTCTTGTTTTCTTACGCATTCCGGACGGAAAACCGCTGCGCACTTTTCCTGGAAATGCTTGTCAAAAATATCTCGGATATTCAACCGATCGTCAGATGATTTTCGACGGCAGTCACGCCGGGTATCGACCAAACCGCGTGCTCCGCCGCACTACGCTCACTCCACGCATGTACGGCACCCTCCAGAGCCACTCGTCCATCTGTGATTTTGACGCGGATGCGATCCGCTTCGACCTCGGCGTTATGATCGCTCTTCGATGTCAGGCGTCATTGCGTTCAATCAATTCAGCTGGATGCAACTTCTCGTCTCGCGCAGGAGAGCTGGGTCCCGGATTGCTACGGTTGGACACCGATAGCTCAACCTGCCAAAGAGCTGTGTCGCTGGATGGTGCTGTCATTGTGAAGCCCGCCTTTCGGCAAAAACTCAGCATCTTGAAATTATCAGGCAGGACGGAACCGCACAGATCTTTCAGTCCTTGCGCACTGGCAAAATCAAGAAGCCGTTTCAAGAGCGCACTTCCAAGGCCCTTTCGTTGGCAGTCGCTTCGCACAAGCAGGCCGAAATCGGCTACTTCCTGAGCATTGTCAATCACAAGCCGGGCGACACCGACAATCTGCTCGTCGATATCAGTTGCGACAAAAGCCATTTCCCGCTCGTAGTCGATATGCGTCATTCGAGCGACGGCGGCATTGGAGAGCTTGGTTTGCCCAAAGAAACGCGCACGTATGTCGGATGGCGATATGCGCTCAAGCATCGAGCTGTATGCCCGGGCATCGCCGGGGCGTATGGGCCGCAGTACGAAAGTCCGGCCCGCCAGGCGGATCTTTCCTATCCATTCGGTGGGATAGGGTTTTATGACAAGGCGGCGACTTGGCGCCGGTTCGTGTAGGCGGGAAGGGTCAATCTCGATTCGCGCATCCATCGCAACGACGGCCTGACCGGTAACAGCCAAAGGATTAATATCGATCGCGCGGATGAAGGGGAAATCGACGGCCATTTGCGACAGAGCAAGAAGCGTCCTCTTGATGGCATCGAGATTTGCGGGGGGTACATGACGGAACCCGCGCAACAGCTTCGATATTCTCGTTTCTTCGATGAGGTCTGCCGCTAGGTTATCGTCAAGTGGCGGGAGCGAGATAGCAATGTCATCGATTTGCTCTACGGCTACCCCTCCGGCTCCAAAGGCAACGACTGGGCCAAAAATAGGGTCTACGGAAAGACCGGCGAACAATTCGATACCTCCTTCCACTCTTATCATGGGTTCGACGACAAACCCGTCGATCTGCTCCCTTAGCCCCGCCTCCGCTGCTCTGTTTTGCATATCACGCGCCGCACGGCATGCTGCGGCTCGGCTTCGAATGTCGAGCGCGACACCGCCAATTTCGGATTTATGCGTAATGGAGCGCGATAGGATCTTAACGACAATGGACCGATGGTTACGAAGCATTGCAGTGGCAAGCTGCGCGACGGCGGCGACATTTTTCGCAATTGAACATTCTGCACTGGGAATTTGATAGAGGCCCAAGACTGCCTTCGCCTCCGGCTCCGTCAGCATCGTTCGCGACTGGCTCGCGACGCCCTCCATCAGCCTTAGCGCTTGCTTCTTGTTGACTGCAAGTTCCGAGGTGACGGCGATGTCAGTCAGCGCCTTTTGGCGCCGTCCCCATTCTCCAAGAACATGCAGGGCGGCAATCGCGTCGTCGGGCATTCCATAGTCCGGTACGCCCGCGGCGCGCAGAATAAACCGGCCCTCACGGCTGGCCTTGCCACCAAGCAGACACGCTAGCAAGGGCTTGCCGGGCCAGTCCTTTTCCTGCACGGCGTTAACGATTGCCGCCGCCGTGGCGGCCGGCTGTGCGGCCTGGACCGGGCAATGCAGAGCAAGTATCGCATCAACATTTGGATCGCGCGCAACAATCCTGACGGTTTCGGCTATTCTTGCTGGCGGTGCGTCCCCCAGAACATCGACCGGATTGCTTTTCGACCATCCCGATGGAAGGATCTTGTCGAGCTCGCTTGTCGTTTGCGCGGTCAACGCTGCCAGGTGCTCGGCGCGATCAAGAAGGCTATCGACCGCTAAAACCCCCGCGCCCCCGCCATTGGTGACCAGCGCAACCCGCAATGATTGCGGTGGCTGGGCCTTTTGCGTAATTTCTGCAGCCGCGAGCAGTTCCGTCAGACTTTTGACTCGAATGATACCGGCGCGCTTCAGTACGGCGTCGACAAGGCGGGAATTACCGGTCAACGCGCCTGTATGGGTCGTTGCCGCCTTCGCTGCTTCGCGATGCCTGCCTGGCGCGATGGCGATCAGCGGCTTCGTCCGGCCCGCCGCGCGAGCAGCAGAGACGAATTTCCTCGGATCTGGAATGGATTCCAGATACATGACGATTGCCGCCGTCTGATGATCGGCAGCCAGAAAATCTATAGCGTCGCCCGCATCGACATCAATCATATCACCGAGGGAAATAATCTTTGAGAAACCTATGGAGTGATCGCATGCCCAATCCAAGAGTGAGCTGACGACCGCTCCCGATTGCGAAATTAAGCCGATTTTCCCATGTTCTGCACCCGTCAGGACGAAACTCAAGTTGAGGTTCGCATCCGGAAGAATGAGACCCACAACATTGGGTCCGACGATACGCAAATCGTATGGTTTCGCGGCAGCAAGCACCCCTTTTTTCAGTTCATCGTCAAAATTTCCGGTGACGATGATGGCAACCTTCGTTCCCCTACGGCCGAGTTCCCGGACAATGGAGACGACGGTCGGTGCCGGCGTTGCAATTATCGCGACATCCGGGGGACTGGGCAAAGCATCGACATCCCGAAAGCACTTCCTCCCGAGGACATGTGCGTATTTGGGGTTTACGGGCCATATCTCTCCACAAAAACCACCCTCAATGACATTCCTGAGAATTTTTGAACCGATCGCCTCCTCGCGACTTGATGCCCCGATGATCGCCACCGATTTCGGGCGCGATAACACAGCTAGATTCTTGATGGACATACGGGTACGTTTCCTCGGATTAGCGGTAGACCAAAACAGGTATGTGGGCTTTGGCGATTACGCTGGCTGCAACGCTTCCCATGAGCAATGAAGACAGACCACTTCGCCCATGCGTAGCCATCGCGATCAGATCGCAATCCAAGCTGTCAGCGGTGTCGACGATGGTCTTGGCGATATCATTGCTCTTGATAACCAGCGTCTTGCAAAGGACGCCCTTATCCGAAGCTCTGAGCTTCTGACGCGATAGCATGGCCTTGCAGTTTGAAGCGGCAGACTTTTCGTGCTCCTGCTGCTGATTTCGGTATTCATCGCTATCGATGGCCAGCATGCGGAAGGGCTCGGCCACGGCCAGCAAGGTCACCTCGGCATTCATCTCGGCAGCAAGCGCCATGGCCCGTGCGGCAGCTTGTGAGGCCATTTTGGATCCATCGGTTGGAACCAATATATGTCTGAACATCGATAGCCTCCTTGTTGAACTCGGGGCGGATCGTCAAACCCGCCACCATCGATCGAGCAGTCGGTTGTCGGCCGATTCGCGGGAGAACCCATTTGACGACTGCGCGGCTGGATAGCCGGGTTTGGGGCCAGCGAATTCAGGCGGATGACCACAGGCCTGCTAGTGTCCCCAGAATATGGGCAGCTTGGCAGTTTCAAGCATCGTGCGCGTAACGCCGCCAAAGACGAATTCCCGAAGGCGCGAATGGCCATACGCTCCCATGACAAGCAGGTCGGCCTGCACATCGACCGCGTGCTGGGCAAGCATTTGCGCTACGCCCTTGCCCTGACCCGAGAGAACGTCGACAACCACCGAAATTCCGTGCCGTGCGAGATAGGCCGCCACGTCGGCTCCCGGTTCTTCGCCATTCGAAGAAGCCGTCTCTGTGGGATCGATCATGGTCACATGAACTTCTTCCGCAGCTTTGAGCAATGGCAAGGCCTGTTGCACCGCGCGAGCGGCCTCCATGCGAGAATTCCATGCGACCACGATCGACCGTGGCGTCATCGTCGCCGGGCGATCAGTCGGATTGAAAAGCAAAGCTGTCGGCGACTGGAAAAGCGCCCCATCAATCACGCGCTTACTAAATTGCACGTCCGCGGCGGCCCCGGCACCGACAAGTACGAGATCGGCATAGAGTGCGCACGGCGCAATATCCTCTCCCGCCCACGCATATTCCGTGTACAAGTCCTGGACATCGTAGGACAGGCCGGATTGGCTGAGGCTGGCCTTGGCAGTTTCCACCGCATCAGCCAGCTTCGTAAGATCGCCCTCGCGCTCCTCCAGCCAAGCCGCGGAAACAAACTCGCCATAGCCGCCGACGGGCGGCGGCGCCGCCATCGCGACGACCAGGATCGAAAGATGCGCTTGGGCAGCCTCGCTGAACACGATAGCCTGCCTAAGATCTTTCTCCAGATGGTTTACTCCGATGGGAGCGAGGATTGTCCTGAAATTCATCGCCTGATCTCCAAGTCTGAGCACGAGCATTTCCCGATATTGCCGTACTCGTTCCAACGCGCCTTGATCGGCGTCAACTTTTCGGTCGCAACTTGTAAACCTCGACGCGATTTCATGTTTTTGCGATGTTTTGATCAAAGACAATGTGGGCAAGCCCACAGCCGGGCAAAGTTTCTCTCCAAAGAAGATTGTGGCAACGGAAGGAAACTTAGATGCTTCGAGCATTAATCGTATCCCTCGCCGCACTTGGCATTATTTACGCCAGTGCCGGTACAGGGAGGGACACAACAAGTACCGCGCAAAAGGAAAGCACAGGAAAGGCGGAGAAGAGGCCGCGAATGGGGTACGAGGACCCCTATTTCCCACCGGCCAAGGGCCACGGTTTTTGATGGAACTACTCGCCAGCGAGCGTTGAGCCCGCGTCCGTGCTGTTCGCGGGCTTTCAAGCCCTTTGATCGGGTCTTCCCTCCGATTGAGCATCGGAGCCCGCTCAAATTCCCTCGGCGATATAAGCAAGGCCTGGCTCTTTGGCTTGAATCTGGTGCAGAATTTCGTCGACTAGTTCGGTCGTCCTGCGCGCGGCATTCAGCTTGATCCAGTCGATTGAGGCCGTTTTCTTCGACAATTGCTGCGAAAGCACATCCACCGTTGCATCCGATACGCCTCCCTTGCGCGTCTGAACGCGTTGCCAAAGCAAGCCGGGGTCTGCGTCAAGCCAGAAACCAGAAAATGTGCACCTCTTCTCCCGGGCGGCGAACTCGAGAAGCTTGCGATTTTCGACCCTGTCAAAGACCGCATCGGCGACTGCCGCACCATCTTGAGCGAGGATAACCCGGCTACGCCATGAAATTTCCCGGTAGACTCGAACGGAAACCTCAGGGCAATACGCGGTTTGAGGTAAACGTGTTTCAGGGGGCACATCATAAAGGGACTTGCGAATGCGGTCACTTTCGAGAATGCGCGCCCCGGGCGGCACGCCTATATGGGGCGCAAGTGCTTCGGCAAGCGTTGATTTGCCCGATCCGCTAAGCCCGCCAATCGCAATAAGGCTTGGCCGGGGCGGCTGAAGAAGACCGACTGCCAGCTCGAAATAAGCTCGGGCTTCGGATGCAAGTGCCGAGGCTTGAGCACCGGCTCCTTCAGCCTGCGTGGCGACGACATGCGCGCGCACCGCAGCACGCACCGCCATGAAGAACGACAATGCGGCAAAGCCATCGTCCTCGCCGGTCTCATCAAGATATCGGTTCATGACGAGATTTGCCAACTCGACATATCCCCGATGCCAGAGGTCCATCAGCAGGAATGCCAGATCATAGAGAATGTCGCTGGTGGCGATATTGTCATTGAACTCGATACAATCGAACAGGCAGGGACAGCCATCGAGGAGAAAGATATTGCGCAGATGCAAATCTCCGTGACAGCGTCTGACTTTTCCAGCGGCCGCTCGTCTGTCGAGCAATCCGGCAAGCCCGGCGAGCCGCTTGTTGAAGCGCGCAGTCAATTCCTCGACCTCCTCCGGGGAAAAGACCTGGCTGGTGGCGAAGCCCGCCTCATTGATCTTGAGGACGGCTGCCGTGTTTGCAGCGCCGGCGCCATCATGAACGATAGGCGCTCGGCGGTGAAACTGGACAATGGCGCCTGCAAGCGCCGTCATCATCTGAGCAGTCAATCCGCCCGATTGGGCGACGTGGTCCAGAAGAAGTGATTGATCGAAACGCTTCATCTCAACAATGGTCTCGATCGCCGACCCCTCGCCGTCAATCGCGAACTCACCATCTGGTGCTTGCGTGATTGTGCGCATGGCAAGATAGATTCCGGGCGCAGTAGGGCCATTCAGCTCGATCTCTCTCAAGCAGGCGGTCCGCCTCTTATCCAAGGTGGAAAAGTCCACATAGGGCAGCAGGACCGCTCGTTTCATCTTATAGGCGCGATCTCCGGACAGGAATATTCGGGAGATGTGCGTCTCCATCATCTGCACCGGATCGCCATCCCGCGATAAAGAGTGCTTGAGAAAGGATGTGACCTTGGATTGGTCTTCGACGATCATCGGCCAGCTCCGCATATCGTTATATCGTTTCGATGATGGAAGTCTGATGCCGAAGGGGTTTTGCAGCATTGATGCGCATCAATGAAAAACCCGCATCTCGACATAGGGCTTCAGTGCAATAACGGCTGTAGGGGAAAGAGGAATGGAGAGATCTCCACGACAACGACTGGCCGAGGCCCTAGTCCCAATCGTTCGAAGAGCCGGAGCTGTCGTCTGTTCACTTCAAAACTGCGGCCATGTACCGTTCAACGTTTCGGATCAGCATTGAAGTTTGCATTGATCCCGACGCCTGAGGCCGACGCCTATATAAGGCTCTCACCGACGATGGTATGGGACTGCGTCGCTGATCCGTTCGCAACCGCGACGGAGAGAACCATCTTTCCGTAACGGAGCATCAGCTCCAATTTCAGTGTATCGCAATCAGGGCTTGGCGGAAGCGCATCGATGCAAGCCCGAAGAATGCGGCCCCGATGATGGCGAGAGCCAACATCTGTAGCCAGACGATGGAAAGGCCGGCGCCACGATAGAGGATTGCCTGGGAGAGGGCCACGAAATGCGTCGATGGCGAAGCCATCATACCCTGCTGCAGCCAGTTTGGCATGCTCTCAAGCGGCGTGGTGCTGCCCGATAGCAGGTTCATCACCACGAGAAGCGGCATAGCAATCAGGCCAAATTGCGCCATAGATGTCGAGATGGTGGCAATGAGAATGCCGAGGGCCGTGACCGAAAAGAGATAGAGGACAGCCGCCGCGACAAACAGCGGAAGCGAGCCTGCTACGGGAACCGCCAGTACACGTTCGACGACAACAAGCAAAGAGACGATTGCTGCTGCAACGATGACCAAGCCGTTCGCCCAGATCTTGGCGAGCATGATCTCGATAGGTCTTATGGGCATCACGAGGAGGTGTTCGATTGTGCCGTGCTCCCGTTCGCGGATTAAGGCCGCGCCCGCGAGGATCACTGCAAGAATGCTGACATTGTTAATGACCTGCATGACTGAAGTGAACCATTCGGATTTGAGATTCGGGTTGAACTTGGCGCGAACCACAAGATCGATTGGATCGATCGGTGTCTTTCCGGGGATTGCTGCCAGGACTTCCTGCAGGATGATGTTTTGAATGTAAGTGGCGCCATTGCCCGCCTGCGACATGGCGGTCGCATCAATATCGATGGCGACGGACGGGTGCCTGTTAGCAATTACGTCCTGCTCGAATTTTGGCGGAATTTCGACGACAAAAACAAAGCGCCCCGCGTCCATACTTGAATCGACCTTGCTGGCGTCAACTAACACCGGCTCGTTGAAGAATGGCTTGAGGAGCGCGTCGCGCAACCGCGCTGAGAGCATTGAATGGTCTTCATCCACGATAGCGACCGACGCATTTTCCACGTCGAACTTCGCACCCGTCGCCACAGCGTAGATCGCGAAGGTAAAGGTGTAGACGATCAACAGCATCAGGACCGGATCTGACCGGAGACTGTGGAGTTCCTTCACGCCGAGCCGCAAGATTCGCAAGAGGGAGGCGACCATGTCAGGCTCCCTGCTTGCGCAGCACGACGACTGCGGCAGTGATGAAGGCGATGCCGAACATGACCAGCGCGACAAAATCCGGCCATAGAGCCGAGAGGCCGAGCCCCTTGGCAAAGATACCGACGCTGACCGGCTGATACCAGGCAGCCGGAAAGGCAAGCCCCATCAATCGCCCGCTGCCGGAAAGCGAGGAAACAGGAACCAGCAAGCCCGAGAAGTTCACAGCCGGAATGATGGCGATGATCGCCGTGGCGAAGATGGCCGCAACCTGGGTTTTGACAAAACTCGATACAAGCAGGCCGAAACTGGTGGTGGCGAGGACATAGGCTAGTGAACCGGCGGCAAGCGTCGCAAAGGAACCTTTGAGGGGAACGTCAAAGACAAACCGGGACACCAGGACCAGGGAAAGGAAACTCAGAAAGGCGATCACCACGTAGGGAAGCTGCTTGCCAAGGAGAAATTCGAAACGAGTGACGGGAGTTGCCCGGAAATTGGCGATCGACCCTGTTTCCTTCTCTCTAACAATGCCGACCGCCGTCGTGATGGCTGGAATCAGCACCAACACCAATACGATAACGCTCGGCACGATAGCATTTACGCTTTTAAATGCCTGATTGTATCGAAAGCGCGGCTCAATATTGATCGGATAGGGGGAGCCCGCTTTGCCATTTCGGCGCGTTGCTTCATCCGTCAAATAGTTCAACGCGAGACCTGTCACGTAACCTCGCGTGGTTTCCGCCCGGAAGGGCATGGCGCCATCAAGCCAGACAGCGACCTCGGGCCGGCGCTGGCGTAGCAGGTCGTGGCCAAAGTCGGAGGGCACCTCGATTGCAAGCTTCAGCTCCCCGCTTTTCAATCGAGCGTCCATATCGCCGGACGAGATGATGGGCGGCTGCTCGTCAAAATACCGCGCCCCCTGGAAACTCTCCAGCAATTGCCGGCTTTGAGCAGTCTGATCTTGATCATAAGCTGCAAAGGGAAGGTGTTCGACATCGAAGGAAATGCCGTAGCCGAAGGCGAGAAGAAGAAGGACCGGCCCAAGGAAAGCGAAAACCAGACGCGTGGGATCGCGGAGGATTTCCAACGTCTCGCGCCATGCGTAGGCCCATAGGCGGCGCGGGTCGACCGCGCCGGACATCTCGGTCTTTTTATCCCGAACTGGATCCGAAAGTTTGACCAGCCCCGCATCGTGACCCGTTCCGGCCTCATCGAGTGCGCTAATGAACACGTCTTCAAGCGTTTCCTTCTTTCGCTGTTGTTTCAACTCGTCTGGGCTACCGATCGCCAGCACCTTACCCTCGTGCATCAGCGAAATGCGGTCGCAGCGCTCAGCCTCGTTCATGAAATGCGTAGATAGGAAGATCGTGACCCCCTCCTCGCGCGCAAGAGCGATCAGGAAACGCCAGAAATCATCGCGGGCAATGGGATCGACACCGGAAGTCGGCTCGTCGAGAATGAGTACCTCCGGCCTATGGATCACGGCGACGGCGAGCTGCAGCCGCTGGCGTACGCCCAGCGGAAGGCCCTCGGGCTGATCGCCGGCAACGTCCGAAAGATCGAAGCGGTCGAGCATTTCTCCGACGCGCGGTTCGATCGTATCATGTGGCATGCCGAACAGCCGAGCGTGCAGCGCCAAGTTCTGCTGCACGCTCAATTCACCATAGAGAGAAAAAGACTGTGACATGTAACCGACGCGGCGGCGGGTCGCCATGTCGCGTGCATCAAGCGGCTGACCGAATAAAGCTGCACGCCCCTCGCTTGCGGGCAAGAGGCCTGTCAGCATCTTCATCGTCGTACTCTTCCCCGAGCCGTTCGAACCGAGGAAGCCGAAAATCTCGCCCTTTTCGATACGAAAGCTGACGTGATCGACTGCGGTGAAAGTGCCAAAGCGGCGGGTAAGCTCCTCCGCCTCGATCGCAGGAGGGCCACCATAAGGCATGCGGGGAGGAACCTCGATCGGACTATGAGCCCGACCGACATTCTTCGGCATGAGGGCCACGAAAGATCGCTCGAGCGAGTTCTCACCCGTCCGTTGTTTGATCTCGGCCGGACTACCGGTGGCGATGACGCGGCCGGCATTCAACGCGACCAACCAGTCGAATCTCTCCGCCTCTTCCATATAAGCCGTCGCCACGATGACGCTCATCTCCGGACGGCGGTCACGCATGCCGGAAATGAGTTCCCAGAACTGCCGGCGCGACAATGGATCGATACCCGTCGTGGGCTCATCAAGGATCAATAGATCGGGATCGTGAATGAGAGCAGCGCAGATTCCCAGCTTCTGCTTCATGCCGCCTGAAAGTTTGCCCGCAGGCCGATCCCTGAACGGGGCAAGGCCAGTGGCAAGCAGAAGCTCATCGATTCTCGTTTTCCGAGTAACGCTGTCCTGCCCGAAGAGGCGGCCGAAAAAATCAAGATTTTCCGCAACCCCAAGCGTGGGATAGAGATTTCGCCCAAGCCCTTGCGGCATGTAGGCGATACGTGCGCACACCGACCGCCGCGCACGCGCGTGGCTCATATCGCCACCGAGCACTTCCACATCTCCGGCTTGAATGCGAACAACGCCTGCAGCAAGCCCAAGCAAAGTCGACTTGCCGACCCCATCGGGTCCGATAACGCCACAGGTGGAGCCGGCGGGAATTTTCAGGTCGACATCGTCGAGGGCCAGTGTCTTGCCGTAACGATGAAAAACATGCCGAAGGTAGACTGCCGCGTCGCTCATTGCGGCAGCTTCACGGTAAGCTCAGAGGGCCACGGGATGTTCTTGACGCCGCGCACATAGGCCACGCCCCGTACTCCGATCTTCACTTGCGCCTCATATTGCTTCAGGAGACTGGACGCGATCTGGAGTTTGACGCGGAACATCAATTTCTCCCGCTCGTCCTGCGTCTCGACGGTCTTGGGCGTGAACTGTGCATCGGTTGCAACGAACGAAACAGTGACGGGGACCACGTAGCTGGGGGCTGGATCGAGTATGATCCGTGCCTCATCGCCAATGGCAATTGATCCCGCTACCTTGGCTGGCAGGAAGACAGTCATATAGACATTGGAAAGATCGAGCAGCGTAACGATCGGAGCACCGGCAGCAACGACTTCACCCGATTGTACCAGCTTGTATTCCACGCGACCTCGGCGTGGTGCGGTCAAGACTGCGTCGTTAAGCAATGACTGAATTCGTGCGACTTCGGCGCGCGCTGTATCCGTCGCCGCCTTTGCCTCGTCCAGCGCCGCCGCAGCAGCAATACGGGCTGCCTGCGCGGCTCTCAGTTGGCTTTGGCGCAAATCGAGTTGCTGTCTCGTACCAGCACCGCGAGTATTCAGATCGGACGCACGGTCGTATTCCTGTTCGGCAAGCACAAGCTCGCTGTCACGTTGAGCGATCAAGGCTTCCGCCTGGATTGCCGCTTTTTCCGCGCGGCGAACCTCCGCTTGCGCACCAGCGAACTGAGCTTGCAGATCAGCGGTATCCATTCGAGCTACCACGGCGCCGGCATCAACGGTCTGCCCCTCGCTGACAAGAACTTCGGAGACGCGCCCGCCGAATTTGGCGGAGACCAGAACCTGTTCTGCCTCGATCCGCCCATTAGCCATGGTTATGCCTTCGGGAAGCCGCTTGCCTCCCAGCCTGTCCCATAATGCGTGCAATCTACCCGTGAGGTTTGCCTCATTCGCAGCTGCCGCAGGGCGGCAGCTGATGCCAGAGCCGATCGTCAGTGTCGCGATTATGAAGAGAGGCATAAAATGACGCACGAAACCGCAACTCCGGCAAGTGTTGAAAGACAAGGATCCGACATTGGAACCAATGTCTTGCTTCTATTGCGGGACAACGGCTCCCACATTGACTTAGATCACTAAGCATGGAGGTTTCCACCCGCTATCATGGCATAACATGCCGCTCCACAATCAAGCCTGCCGCGCTGAGAACGGGGAGAATATATCCTACCTTAGGTGTTGGATTCGATTTTGCGGCAATCAATGGCTCGAGAAAATCGGAAAGCCCGCCGTTTCAAGCATGGCCTGCGTCACGCCACCGAATATGACCTCTCGGAGACGAGAATGACTATAGGCGCCCATGACAACAAGACCGGGTGCGACATCGCCGACATCTCTTTTCAATGTTTCCTCAACGCTTCGTCTGCCGCTTGATAGAATACCGACAGCAACGAGCGCCGATTGCGGTGCCAGATTTGGGGGCATCGTTCGCAGCGTTGAAAAGAGCTGGCGCCCTCCCCGCGCGTTGATCCACGTCAAGGCACGGGGCCTTCTTTGGTCGAAGATATTCGAACACTTTTGTCAGGTTCTACCAAGGTATCAGCCGCATGCAATTTGCGAGCCGCGATCAAGTTAAGACCGCACTTCTGCTGCTGGCGCTGACAAGCCTATCGTTGGGGCTTGTCTTTCATTTTTGGGGCCGGGCTGATGCCGCTCGTACGACCTGGACGGTTGGTGTTTTCCCGATTCTTGCGGCGCTTCTGTTGGAAATCCTGCACGACCTATGGCGCGGAGAGGTTGGGCTCGACATCGTAGCAGCACTATCAATGTCCGCTGCAGTCATCTTCGATGAGACGCTTGCGGCCGCTGTTGTAGCGGTGATGTATTCCGGTGGCACCTTCTTGGAAGGCTTCGCCGAAGGTCGAGCGCGCAGGGAGATGCGCGACCTCCTCTCGCGCGTCCCCCGGACTGCGACGCGACATCGCAAAGGTGCGCTCGAAGACATAGCGCTGGACCAAATCAAGCCGGGCGACAGACTGCTGGTTCGGCAGGGCGATATTGTCCCGGTGGATGGAACGATAGCTTCCGCTCTCGCCTTTCTCGATACGTCTCCGTTGACGGGAGAATCTCTGCCTGTCCGCGTGGTAACGGGTGCAGAGGCCATGAGTGGCTCAACAAACGCAGGCGATGCATTTGACCTTATCGCTACACGGCTCGCCAACGAGAGCACCTATGCGGGGATCGTGCGCCTTGTGGAACAAGCGCAACGGTCCAAGGCACCGATGTCGAGGCTGGCCGACCGTTGGTCATTGGGCTTTCTTGCCATTACCGTCGCACTTGCTTTTGCGGCGTGGTGGTTCACACGAGACCCAACCAGAACAGTCGCCGTTTTGGTCGTCGCAACGCCTTGTCCACTGATTTTGGCGGTGCCGGTAGCCCTGGTGGCAGGTCTATCGCGGGCCGCGCATTTCGGGGTACTGATCAAGGGCGCCAAACCTTTGGAAATGATGGCGCGCATTCGCACACTTGTACTCGACAAAACAGGCACCTTAACGGATGGGCGCCCCGAGATTATCGAGATCGACAGCCGTAACGGCATGCCCGAAGATGATGTGCTCCGTCTTGCCGCAGCACTCGACCAAGCGTCCAAGCATCCGGTCGCACAGGCAATTGTCAGTGCCGCCAAGCAAAGAGGAATAACGCTGCCGGTGCCATTAGAGGTAGCGGAGATCCCGGGCGAAGGCGTCATCGGAACGGTCGACGGCCAGATGGTCATCGTGGGTGGCGAAGATTTCGTAGCGCGGCGTACAGGTCGAAAGGCCGGCAGCAATCAGGCCCTTGCAGCCGGCTCCGTCCTTGTGGCTCTAGCCGTGGACGGTCGCCTGGCTGGTTATCTCATCATGGCCGATCCACTTCGGGAGGGAGCTGAAGCGGTACTAACCAAGCTGCGTCAGGAAGGTATCGAACGCATTCTGCTCGCGACTGGCGACCGCATGGAGGTGGCAGAGCGCGTCACAAAAGGACTCCGTCTGGACGGGCTTTGCACGGAACTGACACCCGACCAAAAGGTCCTGACAGTTCTGACTGAGCGGAAGAACGGCCCGGTGATGATGGTGGGCGACGGCGTCAACGATGCGCCGGCGCTCGCGGCCGCAGACGTGGGCGTAGCTATGGGTGCCCGCGGAGCTGCCGCCTCGGCCGAAGCGGCCGATGTCGTCCTGCTCGTGGATCGCATCGACCAACTTGGAGTGGGGATCGAGATCGCCCGGCGCTCTCGGCGCATTGCGCTCGAAAGTGTCGCAACAGGGATCGGTTTTTCCGTTCTGGGCATGCTGGCCGCCGCATTTGGCTATCTTACACCCGTGCAGGGCGCCTTGCTCCAGGAAGCGATCGACGTTGCCGTCATTCTGAACGCCTTACGGGCACTGCGCATTCGGCCTTATGCGCCTGCTACCTGCGAGTCTAAGCCTTCTGACGACTCGATACAGCGGCCGGTCGCCTGAGCCCATTACCCGCCAAGGCGCCTCCTTGCCTGGCGACCGCTCGGCGCAGGCTTTCGAACAGAGACTTGATGCATTTCTTGACATCAAAAATGGGGGTGACAATTCGGCGCCGCTTCCTTCGGACATTCGAGCCTAGCGCGGGCACCGATGGCAAACTAGGTCGGTATTTGGCGGCATTGCAACAATATCTCTTCAACCCACAAGGGAAAGAGAGCCACTCTTTCACCTCTTGCGGTGACAATTGACTCGCAATCGCTCAGCCTCACCTGATTGCAGGGATGGATGGCGGTCGGCTCGCCGAGTAAGGTTTCGGAATCAGCAGGCGCTTTGGACGTAACAACTGGGCCGAGATGGTGGAAGCATAGCAAGAACACGCCACGCCGAATAAGGGACTGAGATGGAGAGCATTGAATCGTTCGAACGGCTCGCACTGGCATTGGCTATCGGCGCGGTTGTGGGTGTAGAGCGTCACTGGCGGGAGCGCGACGAAGGCGCCGGAAAGCGAACCGCCGGAATCCGCACCTTCATGATCGCTGGCATGCTCGGCGGTCTTTCGGGCCTGATCGAACAGACGCAATCCGCACCGCCGGCGCTGTACGGCCTCGTCGTCGGCGCCATGTTCGCGATCTTTAGCGCAATCTTCGCCCTCTATCAGTTTCGGGAATCGATCGTGGAGGGCGATTACAGTGTCACCACCGTCGTCGCCGCCATGGCAACCTTTGCACTGGGAATTTTGGCCGTGCTCGGCAATGCGCGGTTGGCAGCGGCCGGTGGCGTTTCGCTCGTGGCAATCCTGGCCAGTCGCGAGATACTGCATCGGTTCGTTCGGGCTCTCAGTTGGAACGAGCTGCGATCGGCCATCGTTTTCCTTGCAATGGCTGTCATTGTCCTGCCCATCCTGCCGGATGCGCCAGTCGGCCCGTTCGGTGGCATTTCCCCCTCCGGCACCTGGCAATTGGTCGTCCTTCTCGCCGGCATCTCCTTCCTGGGATATGTCGCCGTCAAGGCGTTCGGGCAGGTTCGCGGCGAACTCGTCGCCGGAGCGGTCAACGGCCTGGTATCGTCAACCGCGATTGCCGTCACGAATGCCCGCCTCAGTCTCACCGGGCAGTCCGCGGCATTGTTGGTTGCCGGCGCAACGGCCGCAAACGCTGTCTCGTACCTCAAGGTACTTCTCTATCTCGCCATCCTTGCGCCGCCGATCGCGGCGCGCCTCGGCCCCTCCCTGGTTGCCGCCGCCCTCGTGATGGCCGGTTTTTCACTGCTCTTTGCACAGAAGGATACTCCCCGGCCCCCTGAACTGGGCACCCGAAATCCGTTCGAATTGCTGTCCGTTTTGAAAACTGCACTTCTCCTGGTTGCTGTGAGCTTCTTGGCGCGGGCGGCCGCAGCCTGGTTCGGGCAGTCAGGCTTGCTCGTCGTCTCGACGCTCTCTGGACTCGCAGATATTGATGCCATCACCGTTACGATTGCTGGCATCATTGACACCATAGGCGCTGAATTTGCGGCGACGGCTCTCGGGGCAGCCGTCATCGCCAATACGGTGGCAAAAACGGCATATGCTTTAGCCCTGGGCGGTCGCGCGTACGGTGGCCGTTTTCTACTGGCCAGCGCCAGCGCACTCGTCGCTGCCATCGTCGTGTTCGAAACAATACCGATGATAGAGTGGCTTATGATGGAACATTTGCCGAGATAGCAAGCTGCCGGTTCTTCGATGAACGATAGAGACAGTTAAGTGTTTGAGTATGCAGTAAATCGGCTCAGAATACTCACGTCACGCGAAACCCACGGCAACCGTTTGGAAACGCATAAAAACCTGGAACGATGACGGGGTTATTTTTGCGCCGATCGCGGCCTCAATTGCCCACAAACCGCATAACCCGATCAATATCCTGGGTGCTACCTAAAGCCCGGCACGATCGCTACCTTGATTGCCCAGTCTTCCGGCGCATTCGACGAATGCCGAGCCTTTTTTTTCAAAAGGTCGGAATGGGCAGGCGTCAGCATCATCGAACCGGCACGTTAGAAGAAAACAAGCCCGTGAGCCCCGGCAACAGCGCCGAATGCCGTTGCGACCGCAAGCAGAAGAAGAAATTCGTGCAGGCGGCTTATGCGACGGAAGGCTGCCTGCGGGTCCTTCTGAGCGTCCCGCTGGAATTTCGCATGGGAGAGTGGCTCGATCACAAACAGCATAAGCATGAAGATCAGCCATATGCCAAACATTGCCGACATCCACCAGAAATTCGGATCGGCGAAGCGGTCCCAGAGCTCCATCCTATAGGTCATCCAGAGGCCCGTTATGCCCGCAACCGGTATGGAGATTCGAACCTGTGCCGAGAAATGCCGTTCAACGCTTTCGAACAACATCTGTGCGTCAGCACTGACCCGATCAGATCTGACGAGCGGCAAAATGACCAGCGTCACGAAGCTCAGTCCGCCGATCCAGTGAACGACGGCAAGAACGTGCAGAGCCCGGGCGACCGCGATGTCATCCATCATTCACGCCCTCACATGACGACCGTCGTTCCTGCAATCGATGGCACGAGCGCGGATGCTTTGCAGCGTCAACCAATTGCCAGCAAGATCCAACAGCTCAATTTCTTTGGCAAATCCGGCCGCGAACTCCCGAAACGGCACGAGGTTGATCTCTGGAACCCCGATCAAAGCGGGCACGGACAGTTCCATCGCCCGAACGATCAGCGATCGAAAGCCGCCACCTTCCACCTCGACCTTGCCGAATTTGGAGAGCACCAGAAGGTCAGTCCTGTCAGAGAGACTCTCTCCAACCGCCTCGCAGGCTACAAGCAATCGATCGGTATCGAGGGCGCATCCACGCGCTTCCCGCCCGCGATCCTCCGATATTGCATAGAGCTCATCACTCGCAAGATCCCTGAGATACATATCGCATTTGGTGCGATCAGATCGCGGCTCGCTGTGCTGGATCAGGCCGGCAAGGCGCATGCCCTCGTCCATCATCGTCTTCGTCGTATCTCTCAGAAATCTCTCGAAATCCGATCCCTTCGAATAGACGATTGCGGTAATGGGGTAGCTGGAGTGATCGAGGCGCATTGGTGGCATCCTTCGGATAGGGCCTGATTGAAGTTTCGATCGCATTCACCGGAAGAGCGGAAGGCAGGCCACCCTTGCCAATGACGCAGATGGCAGGCCACGTCAAAAGACGCCGCCCCGACATGTGCAGGGAAACATCTGTCATGCTTTAGCGCGAGCATCACAGCAAGTTTCCTCTGGCAGCACCTTGTTCAGGATGGCGCGAACCGCGGCAAGGCCCGGATCGTCGGAGCGATTCATGATGCCGATCAGCTGCACGAAATGATCGTCGGACGCCGTTTCCATGAACGAGCGGACAATCGCCGCAAAGTAGCTTGCCGGCTCCATCGCTTCTGCAGCAGCTGCGTTTTCGAGCCGTTCGGCCAGTCCCTCCATGCCAAGGGCATCGATCAGCCTTTCGGCGGTTTGGGGATTATCGAGGCTTGCCAGCAGCGCACCGAACATGGTTTCTCCTCACTGTACCAGAGGGGTCGCAGCACCCTTAAGCGTGATACCCCGGATGTCGGCACTGCCCACAAGCAGCGAAATATACTGCGCTGTCGCCTGCCGGCGGACATGTTCTTCGAGATATTCGGCGATCTGCGCTCTGACTGCTTCGAACGGCAGGAGCGAACCCTCGATCTTGCGAACGAGGCGAATGAGATGAACCCCATAGCGGCTTTCGACGGGCGCCGATATCTTGCCGACGGCAAGCTCAATCAATGCGGCTTCGAATTCCGGTGTCGTATCTCCCAGGCTGATCTGCCCGAGGCTGCCACCGACCTCGCGGGAGGGACAGTCGGAACAGTCTCTGGCCAATTCGGCAAAGCGCTCCGGCTCGCGTTCCAGAGCGCCAGCAAGGGAGGCCACTCGCTCGCGCGCCTCGGCGAAGGCGTCGGCATCCTGCCGCCGCGCTGCAATCAGGATATGATCCACCTCGAAAAGCGGCGGCGTCACGAAACGCTTGCGGTTATTGTCATAGAAGCGACGCAGCGCCTCCTCGTCTGCCGCAGGCGTCTGCACTTCCCGCTCGAGGAGCGCACGCAGCAGCGCGTCTTCGTCGGTTTCGACGCGCCCCTCGGCATCGGCCTGTGGCTCGATGAGGATGCCCAGGCACCGCGCCTCCTCCAAAAGCAGATGGCGAACGACGAGCGCTCGCGTTGCGGCATGCCACGCAGCACCCGGATTGTCGGCCGGGAAATTCTGCGTCTCGGCAGCGATGTCCTTGCGGGAGATCGGCACGCCATTGACGCTGACCGGCGGCATGATGCCTGCCCCGGCCGCGCGACTTGGCTGGTGATCGTGCCGGTGCTCGTGCTCGTCGAGAGGCTGTGTTGCGGTACGGTCGATGATGATGGAAACCATGGTTCATTCCCCCGGATGGCGGTAGGAACGAGACGGATGGCGCCGTCGATCGAAGCGGCTCCGCACGACCTGATAGCCGGGACGCCCGAGATACCAGATCGGTGCACTCCAGACATGGACCAGGCGGGTAAACGGAAACAGCAGGAAGATCGTCATGCCGAGCAACAGGTGCGTTTTGAAGATGGGATGCACGTCAGCGACGTAGGCAGCGGCAGCCGGCTGCAGCGTCAGAATGCCCTGCGCCCAGTTCATGAACTTTACCATCTCATGACCGTCCATATGGTGGAGCGAGACGGAGATGGTGGAGAGGCCCAGCGTCAGCTGCAGCCATAGAATGAGCAGGATCGCCATGTCCCCGAAGCTCGACGTCGCGCGGATGCGCGGATCGAAGAAGCGGCGATGGGCAAGAAGCGTGATGCCGATGAAGCAGGCGATGCCGGCCACACCACCGACGACGATCGCAAGTCCCTGCTTGAAACCGTGCGGGATCCCAAGCGCGTCGAAAATCGCGATCGGCGTCAGCAGCCCGCCGGCATGGCCGATGAAGATGACCAGAATGCCGATATGAAAGAGATTGGAACCCCAACGCAGCTGCTTGCGGCGCAGCAGCTGCGACGAGCCGGTCTTCCAGGTATATTGCTCGCGATCGAAGCGGATCAGGCTGCCAAGCAGGAAGACGGTGAGGCAGAAATAGGGATACCAGCCGAAGAGTGCGGAATTGATCGTCTCGGACATGATCTTCCTCCTTCAATGAGCGTTGCCGCGCGCATCGCGATGTGCGGCCCGCAGTCGGGTTTGAAGCCGTTCGGTAGAACAGCCATCCATGGCCCCGCTTCCCGGACCGAAGGTGACGGTCGTTTCCTCCCATTCCGCATCAAGCGCGGCGAGATCGCCGGCCTCTCCCTCGGACAGATCCGCTTCGCCGGCCGCATGGAGCGGGACGCCCGCCATGACGCGAATGGCCGTTAACACGGCTGCATAGGGAGAAGCCCTTGAGACCAGGCGCTCTTCAAGCGCACCCAGAATATGGGCCGTCTCGGTTAGGAGGTTGAGCGCCTCGCCAAGCGGCTTCGTCGACAGATATTCGAGGAAGAGCGGCAGATAGTCCGGAAGCTCATTGGCCTGGAGTTCCAATCCGTCCTTCTCATAGAGGGCGGCAAGATCGACCATGGCCTGGCCGCGATCGCGGCTTTCTCCGTGCACATGCTCAAAGAGATGCAGCGAAAGGCGCCGGCTCCTGTCGAAGAGTTCGACATAGCGTTCCTGCAGCTCGAAGAGATCGAGCGATGCAAGATCGTTAAGAAGCGGACGAAGCGCCGATGCGGCGGAAGGCGGTACGAGTTTTTCCGCCGCAATCGCCTCTTCGATCTCCGGCACGGCGGCGCAGAGCTCCTCTGACGGATAGGTCAGGAGTGCGGAGAGTGCGCGGAAGGTAAGAACGGCATGTCTCTCGGTCATTATGCGATCTCCATCGGGTTCTTGGCCTTCTTCTGCGGCTTCGTGCCGAAGAGATTGGTCTCGCTTGAGCCACCGGAACAGCCGTTGCCGAAGGAGAAGCCGCAGGAGCCGCGCAGATCATAGGCGTCCTCGCTCCATTCGCGGTGTGCCGTCGGGATGACGAAGCGGTCTTCGTAGTTGGCAATCGCCATGATCTGGTACATGTCCTCGATATCGGCGCCGGTGAGCCCGACATTCTGGGCAATACGTTCGTCGATGCGGCCGTCGATGGACTTGGCACGCATGTAGCCGCGCATGGCAAGCATGCGCTCCAGCGCCAGTGCCACGGGCTCTTCGTTGCCTGCAGTCAGGAGGTTGGCGAGATATTGAAGCGGAATGCGCAGCGAACGAACGTCCGGCATATCGCCGTTCAGCCCCATCTTGCCCGCGGACGCCGCCGATTGGATCGGCGAAAGCGGCGGCACATACCAGACCATAGGCAAGGTGCGATATTCGGGATGCAGCGGGAAGGCGACCTTCCAGTCCATCGCCATCTTCCAGATCGGCGAAACAACGGCGGCCTCAAGCCATGCCTCCGGCACGCCGTCGGCGCGCGCCTGGGCGATCACCTTCGGATCCTTCGGATCCAGGAAGAGATCGAGCTGGGCCTGGTAGAGATCCTTCTCGTCCGGTGCGCTTGCGGCCGCCTCGATGCGGTCGGCATCGTAAAGCAGCACGCCGAGATAGCGGATACGCCCGACACAGGTTTCCGAGCAGACGGTCGGCTGGCCGGCCTCGATACGAGGATAGCAGAAGATGCACTTTTCCGACTTACCGGACGACCAGTTGTAATAGATCTTCTTGTAAGGGCAGCCGGAAACGCACATGCGCCAGCCGCGGCACTTGTCCTGGTCGATGAGCACGATGCCATCTTCTTCACGCTTGTAGATCGCGCCCGAGGGACAGACGGCAGCACAGGCCGGGTTGAGGCAGTGCTCGCACAGCCGCGGCAGGTACATCATGAAGGTGTTCTCGAACTGGCCGTAGATCTCCTTCTCGATACCCTCGAAGTTCACGTCCTTGGAGCGCTTCTCGAATTCGCCGCCAAGGATTTCCTCCCAGTTCGGGCCCCATTCGATCTTTTCGATGCGCTCGCCTGAAATCAGCGACCGCGGGCGCGCGGTCGGAAAGGCCTTCGATTCCTTTGCGGTGTGCAGATGGTCGTAGTCGAAGGTGAAGGGTTCGTAGTAGTCGTCGATTTCAGGCAGGTCGGGATTGGCGAAGATATTGGCGAGGATGCGCCATTTCGCACCGATCTTCGGCTCGATCTTGCCGTTCCGCTTGCGCCGCCAGCCGCCGTTCCATTTCTCCTGGTTTTCCCATTCGCGGGGATAGCCGACGCCAGGCTTGGTCTCGACATTGTTGAACCAGGCATATTCGACGCCCTCGCGGCTGGTCCAAACGTTCTTACAGGTGACCGAACAGGTATGGCAGCCGATGCATTTATCGAGATTGAGAACCATCGCGATCTGGGCACGGATCTTCATTCTGCAGCCTCCTTCTGAGCATTGGTTGTAAGCGGCTCTTCCAGCCAATCGACCTTGGACATCTTACGCACGACGACGAATTCATCGCGGTTGGAGCCGACGGTGCCGTAGTAGTTGAAGCCATAGGCAAGCTGAGCATAGCCGCCGATCATATGGGTCGGCTTCAGGACCGTGCGGGTCACCGAATTATGAATGCCGCCGCGGTTGCCGGTGAGTTCCGAGCCGGGCGTGTTAATGATCTTCTCCTGGGCGTGATACATCAGTACCATGCCCGGCTTGATGCGCTGCGAAACGACGGCACGGGCCGTCAGCGCGCCATTGGCGTTGAAGACTTCGACCCAGTCGTTGTCGACGATACCTGCCGACTTCGCGTCCGTCTCGGAAACCCAGACGACTGGTCCGCCCCGGTTCAGGGTCAGCATCAGGAGGTTGTCGGTGTAAGTGGAATGGATGCCCCATTTCTGGTGCGGCGTCAGGAAATTGAGGACGATTTCCTTGTTGCCGTTCGGATGGCGATCCTTGACGACGCCGATGGTCTTCAAATCGACCGGCGGTTTCCAGGTAACGAGACCTTCCCCGAAAGCCCGCATCCAAAGATGATCCTGATACAGCTGCTGGCGGCCCGTGAGCGTACGCCAGGGGATCAGCTCATGGACGTTGGTATAGCCGGCATTGTAGCAGACCTTCTCGCTCTCGATGCCCGACCAGGTGGGAGACGAGATGATCTTGCGCGGCTGCGCCTGGATATCGCGATAGCGGATCTTCTCGTCTTCCTTGGGAAGGGCGAGATGCGCATGGTCGCGGCCGGTCGCCTTCGACAGGGCTTCCCAGGCCTTCACCGCCACTTCGCCATTGGTCTCCGGCGCGAGCATCAAGATGACCTCTGCGGCATCGATGTCGGTCTCGATTTTCGCAAGGCTCTTTGCCGCACCGTCCCGATGCACACCGTTCAGCGCTGCAAGCGCTGCCACTTCATGCTCGGTCTTCCAACTGATGCCCTTGCCGCCATTGCCGATCGAGGTCATCAGCGGTCCGAGTGCGGTAAAGCGGGCATGGATGTTCGGATAGTCACGCTCGACGACTGCGACTGACGGCATGCTGCGGCCAGGAATCGGCTCGATCTCGCCACGTTTCCAATCCTTGACGTCGAAGGGTTGCGCCAGTTCTCCGGCGCTGTCGTGTTGAATCGGCGTCAGTACGACGTCCTGTTCGACACCAAGTACTTCCGGGGCGACCCGCGAAAAGGCTTCGGCGATACCCTTATAGATGTCCCAATCGGAGCGTGCTTCCCAGGCCGGATCGACTGCCGCCGACAGCGGATGGATGAAGGGATGCATGTCCGAGGTGTTGAGGTCGTTCTTCTCGTACCAGGTGGCAGTCGGCAAGACGATGTCGGAGTAGACGCATGTGGTCGACATGCGGAAATCCAGCGTCACCAGCAGGTCGAGCTTGCCGCGCGGTGCCTCGTCGTGCCAGACGACTTCCTTGTTGCGGACAGCCCCTTCCGGTCCGAGATCCTTGCCCATAACGCCGTTTTCGGTGCCGAGCAGATGCTTCAGGAAGTATTCGTGCCCCTTGCCGGAGGAGCCGAGCAGGTTCGAACGCCAGACGAACATGTTGCGCGGCCAGTTGGCCGGATCATCCGGATCTTCGCACGAAAGCTCTAGCTCGCCGGATTTCAGGGCCTTCGCGACATAATCCTTCGCCTCCAGGCCGGCCGCCTTCGCTTTTTCCGCAATCGAGAGCGGATTGACCTTCAATTGCGGGGCCGACGGCAGCCAGCCCATGCGCTCGGCGCGGACGTTGTAGTCGATGAAACTGCTTTCCCAATCGCCTTCCGGCGCCGTCGGCGACAGGATTTCGGCCGCCGTCAGCGTCTCGTAGCGCCACTGATCGGTATGCGCATAGAAGAACGACGTCGAGTTTTGGTGGCGCGGCGGACGGGACCAGTCGAGCCCGAAGGCAAGCGGCGTCCAGCCGGTCTGCGGCCGCAGTTTCTCCTGCCCGACATAATGAGACCAGCCGCCGCCGGACTGACCGATCGCGCCGCAGAAGACAAGGAGATTGATCACGCCGCGGTAATTCATGTCCATGTTGTACCAATGGTTCATGCCGGCGCCGATGATGATCATCGAGCGGCCATTGGTCTTCTCGGCATTGGTTGCGAATTCACGGGCAACTGTAATGATCGCATCGCGCTTGACGCCGGTGATGTGCTCCGCCCAGGCGGGCGTAAAGGGCACATTCTCGTCGTAATCGCGAGCAACATTCGCGCCGCCGAAGCCGCGATCGAGACCGTAATTCGCCATCATCAGATCATAGACGGTCGCGACCTTGATGGGCGCGCCATCGGTCCCGGCGATTGTCCGGACAGGGACATTGCGGGTGAGGATTTCGCCATGTTCGGTCGCCACGAAATGCTCCGTGGCCCGGCCGCCGAAATAGGGAAAATCGACTGCCTCGATCGCAGCGCCCTCACCCGCAAGCGAGAGCTTGAGAGACGTGTTGCGGCCGTGGCCGTCCTTCTCCTCAAGATTCCACTTGGCCGTTTCTCCCCAGCGATAACCGACGGATCCAAGAGGAGCGACCAGCTCGCCCGTCTTCTCATCGATCGCGACCGTCTTCCATTCCGGATTGTTGGCTTCACCGAGCGCGCCTTCCAGTTCCGAAGCCCTGAGCAGGCGTTCGGGAACCAGCCGACCGTCGCGCTCCACAAGCCGCACGAGGAACGGCATATCGGTATAGCGGCGGGTATAATCCTCGAAATAGGGAACCGACCGCTCGAGGTAATATTCGCGCAGGATCACATGGCCCATGGCAAGCGCCAGCGCCGCATCCGTTCCCTGCTTCGGGTTCAGCCAGATATCGGCGAATTTCGTCGCCTCGGCATAGTCGGGACTGACGACGGCGCTCTTGGTGCCCTTGTAGCGGACTTCGGTGTAGAAATGCGCATCCGGCGTACGCGTCTGCGGCACGTTCGAGCCCCAGACGACGATAAAGCCGGCATTGTACCAGTCAGCGCTTTCCGGCACATCGGTCTGCTCGCCCCAGGTTTGCGGGCTTGCCGGCGGCAGATCGCAATACCAATCGTAAAAGGACATGCATACGCCGCCGATGAGCGAGAGATAACGCGCGCCCGCCGCATAGGAGACCATCGACATCGCCGGGATCGGCGAGAAGCCGATGACGCGGTCCGGGCCATGCGCCTTGATCGTATAGGCATTGGCCGCAGCAACGATTTCCGTCACCTCGTCCCAATTTGCCCGCACGAAGCCGCCATGGCCGCGAATGGAGATGTAGGACTTGCGCTTTTCGGCATCCTCGACGATCGACGCCCAGGCGGCGACCGGCAACATGGTTTGCCGCGCCTTGCGCCAGAGCTTCAGGAGCCGCCCCCGGATCATCGGATATTTCACGCGCGCGCCGGAATAGAGATACCAGCTATAGGAGGCGCCCCGCGAACAGCCGCGCGGTTCATGGTTCGGCAGGTCCGGCCGCGTACGCGGATAGTCCGTCTGCTGCGTCTCCCAGGTGACGATGCCGCCCTTCACATAGATCTTCCACGAGCAGGAACCCGTACAGTTCACGCCATGGGTCGAGCGGACGATCTTGTCGTGCTGCCAGCGTTTGCGGTAACCGTCCTCCCAGGAGCGATCCTCGCTGGTGACGATGCCGTGGCCGTTGGAAAACTGGCCGACATTCTTTCGAAAGAAGGTGAGCCGGTCGAGGAAATGGGACATGTGGTTCTCCTGGTCTTACTCGGCCGCCGCGGCCTTGCCGGTGGTATTTCGCTTGTTGCGCTCGACGTCGTAGAGAAGGCTGCCCTTGCGGGTATAGGCGGCCCATGTGAGGACGAGGCAGGTCACGTAGAAGATAAGGAAGGCCCAGATTGCCGCCTGCGGCCCGCCCGTGAAGGTGATCGACAGCCCGTAACCCATCGGAATGAAGAAGGCGCCGAAGGCAGCGATGGCCGAGGTAAAGCCGGTGATCGCAGCGGATTCCTTTCCCGCCTCCAGGCGACGGGCTTCGGGCGTCGCGTCCGGCATCAGCCGGATCATTTCCTTGCCCATGATCGCCGGGATCATCTGGAAGGTCGAAGCATTGCCGACGCCGGTTGCGAAGAAGAGCACGAGGAAGGAGATGAAGAAGCCCCAGAAGGCGCCCGGTTGATCCTTGGCCGCGATGAACCAGAGGACGCCGCCGGCACCGGCCATCATCAGTACGAAGACCCAGAAGGTGACCCGCGCGCCGCCGAAGCGGTCGGCAAGCCAGCCGGTTCCCGAGCGGGAAAGTGCGCCGACCAGCGGACCAAGGAAGGCGAACTGCAGCGCGTTGACATCGGGAAACAGCGTCTTGGCAAGCAGCGGAAAGCCCGCCGAATAGCCGATGAAGGAGCCGAAGGTTCCGGTGTAGAGCCAGCACATGATCCAATTGTGCCGACGCTGGAAGATGACCGCCTGCTCGGCGAACGAGGCCTTTGCCGAAGCGATGTCGTTCATCCCGAACCAGGAGGCAAAAGCCGAGATCGCGATGAAGGGCACGAAGAAGAAGCCGGCATTCTGCAGCCAGAGCGGTGCGCTGCCGGTCGCTGCTTTCGTCATCACCGGATCGCCGCCGAGCCAGCCGAAGATGCCGGCGGTGATGACCAGCGGAACGACGAACTGGACGACGCTGACGCCGAGGTTGCCGAGACCGGCATTGAGGGCGAGCGCATTGCCCTTTTCCGACTTTGGAAAGAAGAAGGAAATATTGGACATCGACGAGGCGAAGTTGCCGCCGCCGAAGCCGCAAAGCAGGGCAAGAAGAAGGAAGACGATATAGGGCGTATTCGGATTCTGCACCGCAAAACCGATGCCGACGGCAGGAATGATCAGTGACCAGGTCGTGAGCGTCGTCCATAGACGGCCGCCGAAAATCGGCACCATGAAGGAATAGAAAATCCGGAAGGTCGCGCCGGAAATACCGGGAAGAGCCGCCAGCCAGAAGAGCTGATCGGTGGTGAACGTGTAGCCGACGAGCGGCAGCTTCGCGACGACCACGGACCAGACCTGCCAGATGGCGAAGGAAAGAAGAAGCGCCGGAATCGAAAGCCAGAGATTGCGCCGCGCGATGCGCCTGCCCTTTTCCGTCCAGAAGGCCGGATCTTCCGGACGCCAGTCTGTGAGCACGGTATCGCTGCGGCGAGGCTCGACCTTCGGCGCCGGCATGCCCTGCATTTCCGGGAAGGGCGGCAGCGCGTCGAGGGTCTTTTCCACCGCACCACGCTCCATCTGACGGATGGCCATATGCATCCAGACGAGGGCGGCCGAAACCAGCAGGAACAGCGCCATGAAGCAGCTGGTCCAGAGGCCGGTGAGGTCAAGCAGGACACCGAAGAGGATCGGGAGCAGGAAACCGCCGAAGCCACCGATCATCCCGACCAGCCCGCCGACGGCACCGACATGATCCGGATAATAGGCCGGAATGTGCTTGTAGACAGCAGCCTTGCCCAGCGCCATGAAGAAGCCGAGAACAAAGAGGACGACGGTAAAGCCTACCAGGCCCATCTCAAGGTGGAAGGTGGCTGGGCCGTTGAGTGTTTTGACCGCGTAGTCGGTCGGCGGATAGGCGAGGATGAAGGTGGCGACGATGGAAACCAGGAACGTCCAGTAGAGCACGCGCCGCGCGCCATAGACATCCGACAGATGGCCGCCATAGGCGCGGAAAAGGCTGGCTGGCACGGAGAAGAAGGCCGCGATCATGCCGGCGGTGCGAATATCGAGCCCGTAGACATTGATCAGATATTGCGGCAGCCATAATGCAAGGGCGACAAAGGCGCCGAAAACAACGAAATAGTAGAGCGAGAACCGCCAGACCTGCACATTCTTCAGCGGTTCAAGCTCGAGCCATGCGCTCTTTGGCCTTTGACCGGTGCGGCGGCGTTCGGCATGGATGGGATCGTCTTCCGTCATGAACCAGAAGAGGATGGCCGTGACCACCAGGCCCGCCGCCCAGATCTCCGCAACCGCATGCCAGCCCCAGGCCACCAGGACCAGCGGCGCGAGAAACTTGGTGACGGCCGAGCCGACATTGCCGGCCCCGAAGATTCCGAGCGCCGTGCCCTGTTTGCCGGGTGGATACCACCGCGATACATAGGCAACCCCGACGGCAAACGAGCCGCCGGCGATGCCGACCCCGAGAGCCGCGAGAAGCATTTGCGGATATGTATGCGCATAGGTCAGCAGAAATGTTGCCGCGGCAGCGGCAAACATGGTCCCGACGAGCACGATGCGCCCGCCATAAAGATCGGTCCAGATTCCGAGTATGACGCGGATCAACGAGCCGGTAAGAATAGGCGTGCCGACCAGAAGGCCGAATTCGGTCTCGGTGAGCCCAAGCTCGTCTCGAATTCGAATACCGATGATGGCGAAAATGGTCCAGGCTGCAAAACATATCGTAAAAGCAATCGTACTTGCGGTAAGGGCAGTACGCTGTGCCTTGTGATCAATCTCATCGAGAGCAGGCATGACGATATTCCGTTCGTGACAAAGAACGAGTCCCTCTTTGGCCTCGAAATCGGAATAACTGCGAATGCGGGATGCGACTTTGATTTCCGTCAAATGGAGGAGCCGATGCAAAGTATTTTTAAATAATACCGAATACGCCGCAGAGGAAATTCGAGTAAAAGCGTCTAAATTGACTTATTTATACTTATAGATTGATAAATGTCGTGTCTTGAATATAAACTTGTCATCTATCTAAAGGAGGTCACATATGCGATCCGACAGTGCCGCGAAGATTCGGAATCTGGACCTCTTCGCAGGCATGCACGACGACGCGTTCGACACGCTTGTCCACGGCAGTTTCCTGCAACGTTTTCCCCAGGGCGTTACGCTCGTTCGTGAGAGCGACCCAGCTGATTTTCTCTACGTCGTCGTCGACGGATTGGTGGAAATGTATGCCGGAACCGGTGCGAGGGAGACGACGTTGGACATCGTGGCACCCGTTGGCGTCTTCATCCTTGCGGCCGTACTCAACGATGAGATCTGCCTTCAATCGGCACGAACGCTGGAACCGTCCAATATTCTGATGATTCCCGCGGCCAGGATCCGTCAGGCCATGCAAAGCGATGCTGCTTTTGCCCGTGCGACGGTGATCGAACTCGCCGCCAGTTATCGTCGAACGATTAAGGACTTGAAAGACCAGAAATTGCGTACTGGCGCCGAGCGCTTGGCGAACTGGCTCTTGCGAACCGAAACAGAACAAGGAGGCCAAGGGTCGGTCGAAATTCGTGTGGAGAAGCGAATTCTTGCCTCCCGGCTAGGGATGACGCCAGAAAATTTGTCGCGAGCGTTTTCCGCCTTGAAGGCATACGGTGTCAAAGTCAGAGGATCGCGCATCAGCATTTTGGACCCCGCCAGCTTAACCGGCTTTGCAAAGCCAAACACGCTGATCGATACTCCTGAGAAGAAAACCGCACTGCGCAGCAATTAGTTCTTCCGGCGGAACTTGATTGCTGCCTTCGGCGGGCGCGACATGATCGCTCGATATGAGGAATCCGCGAATTGCAGGGTCGTTGCCGAAAGCACGATAGGCCTCCAGTCTCACCGGCCTTCTCGATAGCAGCGTTCCAAATCAGGTGCACACTTATGATCCAATAGAACGAATCAACCGCTTCATGGATCGCGTAAAACCCACCCTTCGTCGCCCATACCATCGCAGCGTTTTGCTCGGCCCCTTGACCGGCGTCGATTGACCGACCTGCCGTTTGCCAATGAACGCGCTTGAAGGGATGTGAAGGCGCGACCCATCGGTGTCAGATCGCCAAGCCTCGAAAATGCACGATAATGTCCTTTACCGTGCATAGAAACGACAAGAAGATGACTTTCATCCGCCACTGCACATCATCGTCGGTCGCGCCCTCGATGACCCGTGGCCGGACACGCCGGCCTGCCCGCCGGAATCGTTGGAAATCATCATTACCGAGATGTCGAAGGATTCCTGGGCGACGGCGGGCAGGCTGAAATCGGATAGCTGAACCAGTCCGGTTTCATGATTACGGCCTGGCGGTCCCTGTCGGATCTTCAGGCCTCGTTCGGCATCAAGCTCTGGCGTCCCCATGCTTCGGCCCAATCCATCAGCCGCGCCATCTCCTGCTTGAGAGCGTGGGAACGGACGATATCGGCAGCGTGGTTCAGATTGGTGCGCGGATTGTAAAATGCGCCGATCTCTTCGCCGCTCTCCTGCCTTGCCGCCTCCAGGCGGGACTTCACTTCCTCTACTTCGGCCTTCACCGCAAAGTACCGCTTCATGACCTCGACAAGGTCACGGTCGCTGGCATTGGTCTCCATGCGTGCTCCATCTCACTCATTTTAGCGTTTCGCAATGATCCGATTCGGTTGGCGAAATCTAGACGGAGTGGCGGACCGACACAGATGTCCGGTACTCAGAGGGGGGTAATTGACGTTTCCATGTCGCATTGGAACTACGACCAGTTTTCCTTGACGGACTGCATCACCACATTGGTCGATGTGCTTGCAACGAAGGGCAGGCTGGAGATCTTCTCGCCGAGAACGATGCGATAACGGCGAATATCCGACGTCCGCACCTTGAGGAGATAGTCGAAGCGGCCGGCGATCATGTGGCACTCTTCGATTTCCTTGATTTTCTTGATGGCATTGTTGAAGCTGAGCAAAGCCTCCTCGCGCGTGTCGGTCAGCTTCACTTCGGCAAAGGCGACATGATCGAGGCCGAGCTTGATCGGATTGAGCACCGCCTTGAAGCCATCGATGTAACCGGAATCGATCAATTTCTTCAGCCGCGCCTGGCACGGCGTCTTGGAAAGACCGACCCGTTCGGACAGCTCCGTGATCGACATGCGGCCATCTTCGACCAGCGCGTCGAGGATCTTTTGGTCGAATTGGTCAATTTCACTGGATTTGGTCATTCTTATAGGCATTCCTATTTGAAATACGGGCCATTGAAGTCCAATATGACTAGAAAGCCGCAATTTCAAGGCGGAATGCCTTTCGGGAATGAAGTATGTTCGCACCGAAGCAACGGGAGGGCCAAGCAGGGCGAAATCGCTCGCTCCTGCCTGGTTATCGGGTCCCTTGCACCTTGAGGTTATCATGACTGCCATTGTCGCACACGCCGCAGAAGAACCATCGTCAGACGCCGCCCCATTCTCGCAGTTTGCCCCGCCGATCCAGCCTCAAAGCGCACTTCGCAGGGCAATCACTGCCGCCTACAGGCGTCCCGAGACCGAATGCCTCCCCATGCTGGTCGAGGCCGCCACCCTGCCGGAGCCGGTTCGTGAGGCTGCGAAGAAGACGGCCAAGACGCTGATCGAGGCGTTGCGCGCCAAGCACAAGGGCGACGGCGTCGAAGGGCTGGTGCAGGAATACTCGCTTTCGAGCCAGGAAGGCGTCGCCCTGATGTGCCTTGCCGAGGCATTGTTGCGCATTCCCGATACAGCAACACGTGATGCGCTGATCCGCGACAAGATCGCCGGCGGCGACTGGAAATCGCATCTGGGCGGCGGCCGCTCGATGTTCGTCAATGCCGCGACGTGGGGCTTGGTCGTCACCGGCAAGCTGACATCGACCGTCAACGAAAGCGGCCTTTCCGCCTCGCTGACGCGACTGATCGCCCGCTGCGGCGAGCCCGTCATCCGGCGCGGCGTCGATATGGCCATGCGCATGATGGGCGAGCAATTCGTCACCGGCGAGACGATCGACGAGGCACTGAAGCGCGCCCGCTCGCTCGAGGCGAAGGGCTTCCGCTATTCCTACGACATGCTCGGCGAAGCGGCGACGACGCATGCCGATGCCGAACGCTACTATCGCGACTACGAGACCGCCATCCATGCGATCGGCAAGGCGTCTGCCGGCCGCGGCATCTATGAAGGCCCTGGCATCTCCATCAAGCTCTCCGCGCTGCATCCCCGCTATTCGCGATCGCAGGTCGACCGCGTCATGGGCGAGCTTCTGCCGAAGGTGAAGGCGCTCGCGCTGATTTCCAAGCAATATAATATCGGCCTCAACATCGATGCCGAAGAGGCCGACCGGCTGGAACTGTCGCTCGACCTGCTGGAAGCGCTTTGCCTCGATCCGCAGCTTGCGGGCTGGGATGGCATCGGCTTCGTCGTACAGGCCTATGGCAAGCGCTGCCCCTTCGTCCTCGATTTCATCATCGATCTTGCCCGCCGCTCCGGGCATCGTCTGATGGTCCGCCTCGTCAAGGGCGCCTATTGGGACGCCGAGATCAAGCGCGCGCAGCTGGACGGCCTCGAAGGCTTCCCGGTTTACACCCGCAAGATCTACACCGATGTCTCCTATGTCTCCTGCGCCAGGAAGCTGCTCTCGGCAACCGACGTCGTCTTCCCGCAATTTGCCACCCACAACGCCCAGACGCTGGCGACGATCTATCAGATGGCCGGAAGCGATTTTTCGGTTGGCAAGTATGAGTTCCAATGCCTGCACGGTATGGGCGAGCCGCTCTATGAGGAAGTCGTCGGCGCCGAAAACCTCGGTCGCCCCTGCCGCATCTATGCGCCGGTCGGCACGCATGAAACGCTGCTCGCTTATCTCGTCCGCCGCCTGCTGGAGAACGGCGCCAACTCCTCCTTCGTCAACAAGATTGCCGATCCTGCCGTTCCCGTCTCCGAACTGATCGCCGACCCTGTCGAGCGCGTGCGCGCCATGCCGATCATGGGCGCGCAGCACGACAAGATCGTCCTTCCCGCCGATCTGTTCGAAGGCGCCCGGGCGAATTCTTCCGGCATCGACCTGTCGAACGAAATGGCGCTCTCCGACCTCGCCGGGCAGCTTCATGCGTCCGCCGCCAAGACGTGGGTCGCCAAGCCGCTACTCGCCGATGGCTCCGAACGCGGCGAGACGCGCCCGATCCTTAATCCCGCCGATCATTCCGATGTCGTCGGCCAGGTTGCCGAGCTCGCCCCCGATGACGCAGCCGAAGTGATGCGCCTTGCCGCCGCGGGTGCCGCGCAATGGGCTGCGGTCAGCCCGGATGCGCGCGCAGCTATATTGGAGCGCGCCGCCGAAATGATGCAGGGCGAGATGCCTCTGCTCGTCGGCTTGACGATCCGCGAGGCGGGCAAATCGGCTGCCAATGCCGTCGGCGAAGTCCGCGAAGCCATCGACTTCCTTCGCTATTACGCCGCCCAGGCGCGCAAGGTGCTGGCGCCCGAAAGCGTGCCGCTTGGCCCGATCGTCTGCATCAGCCCATGGAACTTCCCACTGGCAATCTTCACGGGTCAGGTTGCCGCCGCGCTGGTCGCCGGCAATCCCGTCGTCGCCAAGCCGGCCGGCAACACGCCGCTGATTGCTGCCCAGGGTATCCGCATCCTGCATGAAGCCGGGATTCCGCGTGAAGTACTGCAGTTCGCGCCGGGCAGCGGCAGGATGGGTTCTGCCTTGGTCGGTGCGCCTGAAACGGCCGGTGTCATGTTCACCGGCTCGACGGAAGTCGCACGCCTGATCCAGGCGCAGCTTTCCGAAAAACTGTCGAAATTCGGCAAACCAATCCCGCTGATTGCCGAAACCGGCGGCCAGAACGGCATGATCGTCGACTCCTCGGCCCTCGCCGAGCAGGTCGTCGGCGACGTCATCGCTTCCGCCTTCGACAGTGCCGGCCAGCGCTGCTCGGCACTGCGCGTGCTGTGCCTGCAGGAAGAAGTGGCGGATCGTACCCTGACCATGCTGCGCGGTGCGCTTCGCGAACTGTCGGTCGGCCGCACCGACAAGCTTGCGATCGATATCGGCCCCGTCATCGACGAAAGCGCCAAGCGCGGCATCGACGAGCACATCGAACGCATGCGCAAGCTCGGCTGCCCCGTCGAACAGCTCGACCTCCCCGCGAGCGCTGCAAAGGGCACATTCGTCGCCCCGACCATCATCGAGCTGAAGAAGCTGAGCGATCTCAAGCGCGAGGTGTTCGGACCCGTGCTCCATATCATCCGCTACAAGCGCAAGGGGCTCGACAAGCTGATCGACGACGTCAACGCATCCGGCTATGGCCTGACCTTCGGCCTGCACACCCGGCTTGACGACACGATCGCCCATGTCACCGGACGCGTGAAGGCGGGCAATCTCTATGTCAACCGCAACATCATCGGCGCCGTTGTCGGCGTTCAGCCGTTCGGTGGCCGCGGCCTTTCCGGCACCGGCCCCAAGGCAGGCGGTCCGATGTATCTGCGCCGCCTCGTCGTCTCCTCGACCGAACCGTTGCGCGACGCGAGCGTCCAGACCGATCCGGCTGCGCAGCAGTATCTCACCTGGCTCGACAGCAACGGTGCTGCCGGGGCTGCCAAGCAGGCCAAGGCGCTTGCCGGCCAGTCGTCCCTGGGCTTCAACGTCGAACTCCCAGGCCCGGTCGGTGAGCTGAACCTCTATGCGCTGCATCCGCGTGGGCGGATCCTGCTCGTCCCGCAGACCGCACTTGGCCTGCAGGTCCAGATCGCGGCCGCACTCGCAACAGGCAATTCGATCACCATCGACGCAGCTTCCGGCTTGCAGAGCGAGCTTCGGAATTTGCCGGCGGCAGTTGCCGCCCGCATCTCCTGGTCGAAGGATTGGGCAGTCGATGGACCATTTGCCGGCGCCCTCATCGAAGGGGATGCCGAGCGGGTCAAGCAGACCATCAAGACGATCGCCGCACTTCCCGGCCCGCTGGTCCTCACCCAAGCCGCCTCAAGCGATGAGATAGCCAACAAGGCCGATGCCTATTGCCTGAACTGGCTGCTGGAAGAAGTGACGACTTCGATCAACACGGCGGCTGCCGGCGGCAATGCCAGCCTGATGACGATCGGATAACGTCGGTTGCAAAGCTGAGAATCTGCCGGCCGGGCGAATACCGCCAGGTCGGCAGCATGTTATGTTGCGTCGATGATCGCACGGAACCTTCGACTTCAAAGCCCGACTAAAAATCCCATGGTGAAACGAGTTCAAGGCTTGCCGTCTGAAAATCAGACAGATTGCGCGTTGCCAGGCGGCCACCATTTACGCGCGCAATCGCCGCGATCATGCCATCCTGTGCCGACATCGGCCGCCCCTGTCGTTTCGAGCTGCCCATGATCTCGCCATAAGCCAAGGCAGCCTCCTCGGTCAGACCGAAAATTCGATCTGAAAATCGGCGGCGCCATTCCGACAGCCTTTGCTCCAGTTGTGCCGCACGCTGATCAGGTAAAATCTTATGGATACCGAAGGCGATTTCGCCGATCACGACAGTGGAAAGTGCGATCTCTGCATCATATCGGCCAAGCCAAGAAATCACTGCCGCATCCGGCAGCTTTCGGAATGTCTCCGAGATGACATTGGTATCGAGGAATATCACAGATCTATTCCGGGATTAGCCCGCCGCCCTTCCCGAATGACCGCCTCCAAATCAATGTCTTCTCCATCGGTCATGGCCATACGGGCATAGAAAGACGACGCGGGTTCGCGGCCGGCCTCGCGGATCTCGTAGGATTCCAGCGCACGTTCCACAATATCGGCAATGGTGCGGTTTTCGCGCCGGGCAAGCCGATGGGCAAGATCCCGCGCCTTGGCGCTACGAACGGATAGTTGAGGTTCAGCCATATCGATCTCCAGTCTAGTCAATATAAGCGCACCGGATTTAGCCATCAAGATGGCGGCTGATGGCTGGATGGCTAAGTAATACGAGGCGTCACGCCGCCTTGCTGATGCGCACCGGAATGGACTTATAGGAAGGCGTGCCGCTTTCCTTGTCCTGATAATCGATTGGGATCAGGCAATTGGCTTCGGGATAATAAGCCGCAACCGAGCCCTCCGAAATATCGTAGGAAATCGCCGTCAGCTGCAGCAGCCGCTTAGCCCCGGAGGGCAACGCCGTTTCGATCTCGATGAGATCGCCATGCTCCAAACCATTGGCGCGCAGGTCCTTGTCGTTCATGAACAGCACGTCGCGACGGCCAAAGACGCCGCGATAGCGGTCGTCCAAACCGTAGATCGTCGTATTGTACTGATCGTGGCTGCGGATCGTCGCAAGCTTGAGGATGCTGCTATCCGAAAGCAGGATATCCTCGTTAAGCCCGGAAAACAGCTTGAATTCGGCCTTGCCCGAGGGCGTATTCCAGAGACGTTCCGTCGGCCCAAGCGGCAGACGAAAGCCTCCAGGTACGCGGATGCGTTCGTTATAATTCGCAAAATCGGGATAGACGATTTCGATCTTGTCGCGGATCAGATCATAATCGGTCACGAGTTCCATCCATGAAACCTTGCTATCGGGCAAACTGGCCTGCGCCATGGCGGCGACGACGGCCGGCTCCGAACGCAATTCGTCCGAGGCCGGCTTCAGGCGGCCGCGCGAGGCGTGCACCATCGACATCGAATCCTCGATCGTCACCGACTGCGCACCGGTTGCCTGAACGTCCTGTTCGGTGCGGCCGAGCACGGGGAACAGGAAGGACTCCTTACCAACAAGCAGATTGGAGCGGTTGAGCTTGGTATTCATGTGGACGGCGAGATCGAGCTGGCGCATGCCCTCGGCACACAATTCCGGATCGGGAAGCGCGATCGAGAAATTACCGCCGAGGCAGATCAACACCTTGGAGCGCCCCGCCGCCATCGCCTGCATCGCGGCGACGGCATCATGACCATGATGGGCGGGAGACTTGAAACCGAAGGCGCGCTCGACGCCCTCGATCAGCGCGGCATTCGGCTTCTCGGTGATCCCGACGGTGCGGTTGCCCTGCACATTGGAGTGACCGCGCAGCGGGCAGATGCCGGCGCCGGGCTTGCCGAAATTGCCGCGCAGCAGCAGCAGATTGGCGATCTGCTGCACATTGGCCGTCCCCATGGCGTGCTGGGTGATGCCCATGCCATAGGCAACGATCGTCGCCTTGGATTTGGCATAGATCACAGCAACCCGCTCCAGATCGGCCCGGGCAAGGCCCGAAACCCGCTCGATGTCGGCCCATGCGGTCTGATTGATGTCGTGGACCAAAGCATCGAAGCCAGTGGTGTGTTCTGCAATGAAGGCATGATCGAGCACATCGTCCGAGGTCTCGGCAAGCGCCAGAACACCTTTCATGATCCCCTTGAGCGCCGCCGCATCGCCACCGATCTTGACCTGATAGTAGGAGGAGGCAATCCGGGTCGATCCGAAGGTTCCCATTTCGATCGGGTCCTGCGGATCGGCGAAACGCTCGAGCGCCCGCTCCTTCAGGGGATTGAAGACGATGATCGGCACGCCGCGGCGCGAGCATTCGTGCAGCGTGCCCATCATGCGCGGATGATTGGTGCCGGGGTTGTGCCCCATGGAAATGATCAGATCGCATTCGTCGAAATCGTCGAGCGATACCGTGCCCTTGCCGATGCCGATCGATTGCGGCAGGCCGACGCTGGTCGCCTCGTGGCACATGTTCGAGCAATCGGGGAAATTGTTGGTGCCGTATTCGCGCGCGAAGATCTGGAAGAGGAACGCAGCTTCGTTAGAGGCTCGACCCGACGTATAGAACTCGACCATATTCGGATCGGGCATGCTGCGCATGACCTCGCCGATGCGGGCAAAGGCGTCCTCCCAGGCAACGGGTCGATAGGTGTCGGTTGCGTGGTCAAAAACCATCGGATGGGTCAGCCGGCCTGAGTTCTCCAGCTCGTAATCGCTCCATGTCAGCAGCTCGCTGACCGTATGTTCGGCGAAGAATTCCGGCGTTACGCGCTTGTTCGTCGCCTCCCATGTGACCGCCTTGGCGCCGTTTTCGCAGAATTGGAAGGTGGAAGTGTGCTCCTTGTCGGGCCACGCGCAGCCGGGGCAATCGAAGCCGGTCGGCTTGTTGGTGCGGAAAAGAAGGCCGGGCGCCTCGGTAATGTCCATCTGCTCGCGCACCGCATTGGCAGTGGCCTTCAACGCTCCCCAGCCGCCGGCGGGGCTGTTGTAGGGACGGATACCAGGGACTTCACGCTTTTGCGCCATCATACGCTCCTGTGTTTATCCAACGGCCTGTTCCTAACGATTAGGCGCGCCGCAGAAGGGAGTAAAGCACAATCCACCGGCGGCCGGCGGGACGGTCCCTACACGGCGCCGACATATCTTCAATCAGCCTGGAAGATCGGCAAGCCTCAATTCTTGAACACCAGGCAGGTGCCGCCCTGCCGCCGGATCTGGGTGCAAACGGCGTCGGCCTCGGCGCGCGTCTGCCGGCCGATACGGGCCGCAAAGCGGATGCGCCGGCCGAAATCGGCATTGCGCTGGCGCACGATCAAAGGCTTTTCCGCATTCAAGGGAGAGGGCAGCTTCTGGACATTGCTTGCAAACAGACGGCGAGCGGCATCGACCTGGAAATGCTCGGCCAATTGCGCCCCCCAGGGCGCCCAAGGCCGCTCCTGTTCGAAGGGTATCGGCTTCAACCGCCGGCTTTCGGCAAGAGCGACACAGGATGGAATGAAAGGCTTGTTCTTATCCAGGGCAGGCGCGGCAAGATCGGGCGGCCCATCCCGCCATTCCTCGACCGTATGCGCAGTGATCGCACTGACGTAGCTGCGCGTCTCATAGGGAAGATCGCCGGAATTCAGGAAGTTCGCCAAGCCGCCTTCGCCGGCATTATAGGCGGCGGCGGCCAGTCCCAGATTGCCGAAGCGATTACGCAACTCGTCGAGGTAGGTCGCCGCCTTGCCGAGCGCTTCAAGCGCATCATAGCTGTCGCGAACACCGCGCAGCCGTGCCGTCCCAGGCATGAACTGCGCAATGCCGCGCGCGCCCTTGGGGCTAACGGCATCAGAGCGAAACGTACTCTCGCGCCAGACCAGCCTTGCCAGATAATCCGGCGGCAGATGATTGGCGCGGGCGAAATAGTCGATGGCCGCGCAAAGATCGCGGTTATAGCTTTCCTTGCGAAGGCAGAGAGTTTGACCCATGTCCGTGATCATGGGGCCGGAAATGCAGACCGACGGCGCAGCGCTCCATTCCGGCTGCGCATTTGCCGGGCGAAAGGCCGAAACCGTAACAACGCACAAAGTGACCAAGGCAACAACGCCTGTCCAATGCCGCTTGCCTGCCATCCGCGCGATACCCGTTGAAGATCGTCCGATCGCAAAGTTGCGATCTCTTCATAGCATCGTTGGACTGCGGCGAGAACCTATGACGGCGTGATGCGCCTATCATATGGCCGCCCGTCTATTCGGCAAGGCGTCCGCCACACATAGGCGCCGGCGCACCTGTTGTGCCAGGGAAGCTGATCGGCAAGCCCCGCAGCACCCGGACGGCCAGGAACGCAAAGCACTCCGCTTCGACGGCATCGCCGCGCCAGCCCAGAGTTTCGGCAAAGATCGGCTCGACGCCGGCGCGGCTCTGCAGCATTGACATGATCGTCGGATTGTGGCGGCCGCCGCCACTGACGACGACCTTCTTCGGCCGGCGCGGCAACAGATCGAGTGCCTTGCCGACGGCGCTTGCCGTGAAGGCCGAAAGCGTCGCGGCACCGTCTTCCGGGCTGAGGCCATCGGCCATCGAGGCGCCGAAATCGAAACGATCCAGCGACTTCGGATAGGGGGCCGTCATATAGGGATGCTGCAGTAGCCGCGCGAGCCTCGCCTCGTCGACCGTACCGGCACGGCCAAGCGCGCCGTCGCGATCCATTTCGCCGAGACCACGGGACTTGATGAAGTCGTTGAGCGGCGCATTGGCCGGTCCGGTATCGAAAGCAACGAAATTGCCCTCGCCATCCCACCAGGTGATATTGGCAACGCCGCCGAGATTGAGGATGGCGGTCTCGCCGGCAGCACCCGCGCCGCGCAGCAGGGCGGTATGATAGGCGGCTGCGAGCGGCGCGCCCTGCCCGCCGACGCGCATATCCGCCGAGCGGAAGTCATAGGCAACCTTGGTGCCGAGGATGGAGTGCATCAACTCTCCATCGCCGAGCTGACGCGTCTGTCCCAGCCTATCCTTTTGCGGCGCCCGATGCAGTACCGTTTGCCCATGAAAGCCAACGACGCCGATGTCGGCCATGGTCATCCCCTTGCTTTCCACCAGCTCTCTCACGGCCTCCGACTGAGCCCTCGTCAGAGCCTCTTCCGCCTCTTTGAAGATCGCGGGCTCAGGGCCTTCAAAATTCCACACCCGCGCCTGCCGCAGCGTCTCTTCCAGCAGCGTCCTGATCCAGCCGGGATAGGGAGCGAGCACATAGGGGCCGAATTCCTCGATCCGCTCGCCGTCCGTCTTCAGCATGGCGACATCGATATTGCCGTCGAGGACGGTTCCGGTCATCAGACCGACTGCCCAGATTGGTTCCATGGTCAGCTCCTATGCTGCGTTGACGAGATCGCTGATGGTCTGGCGAAGAGTAAGGATACCGCTGTCGAAATGGCGTGTCGGATGAATGCGGTTGGTGAGCAGGGTCCAGGCCCTGCCCTTGTCGAAGTCGATCCATAGAGCGGTGCCGGTAAATCCGGTATGGCCGATGGTTCCGGGCGAACACAGGGCACCGCCATGCCAGCCGTCGAAGGGCCGCTCCCAGCCATGCGTGCGTGTGGCGGAAAGCGGTGTCCGCATCAGCGCGATCGAATGCGCCGATACCCCGGTGCCATCGAGCAGGCCTTTGGCGAAATCGAGAACAGCCGCCGCCGTTCCGAAAAGCCCGGCATGGCCGGCGCCCTGCAATGCCGAGCAATTGTCGTCATGAACTTCGCCCGACAGGATGCGATGGCGCCAAGTGCAGTCCTCGGTCGCTGCTGCCTGATCGGGCGCGGCGGAAAAGGCAAAGCCCGGGCCGGGGTCCATGGCGCGGATCTTCTGCCCGCTCAGGCGCTCAAGTGCAAAGCCCAGCAGGATGAAGTTGATGTCGGAATAGACCGGCGGACCGGACCGCCACTCGCGCTGCAGGATGAAGGTGCGCAGGAGATCCGGGTCGCGGCCATAAGTGTAGATCGGCTCGACCGCCGGAAAAGGTGTCTGATGCCCGAGGCATTGGCGAAAGGTCACCTTTCGCTCCCACGCCTCGGCACTGTATTGGCGAAGATCAGGCAGAAGCGTCGTCAATGGCGCGTCAAGATCGATGGTGCCGGCCTCTGCCAGCGCCAGGATGCGCGGCGTGGTGAAAATGACCTTGGTGAGAGATGCCAGATCGAACCAGGTGTCGACCTCCATCGGCCTGACGTTTGGGATCTTCTGCGCCGAACCGATGGCGCGCACGAGCCGGTTGCCGCCGAGATCGACCATGCCGAGGACGCCGCCTGGAATACGGGCCGACGTCACCGCCTGTTCGAGCGGTGTAAAGGCCCGATCAAACCGTTCTTCAAATTGCATGTGCCCCCCAGCCATATCTCACTCCTCGCCGGTCGCTCAGGCTTCGGCCAGAGCCACGTGATCCGGCGCGAACCGGCGCCATTCCGGCGCTGCCGGCTCGAAGCCGATCGGCCGTACGAGTGAAGGAACCTGACGCGTGTCGAGCGCGAAGTTTTCCTTGCGCCGCGCAACCGTCGGCACCGCCGAAATCAGCCGTCTGGTATAGGAATGCTTGGGCTCCGACAAGACCGAGGCGGCATCGCCGATCTCAACAATCTGCCCGGCATAGATCACGGCGATACGATGGGCGATCCGCTCCACGACGGCCATGTCATGCGAGATGAAGAGATAGGCGAGCCCATATTCGCGCTGAAGCTCGATCAGCAATTCCAGAACCTGCGCCTGAACGGAAACGTCGAGCGCGGACACCGCTTCGTCAAGCACCAGCACGGACGGGTTCAGCATCAGCGCACGCGCGATGCAAAGCCGCTGACGTTGGCCGCCTGAAAATTCGTGTGGGTAGCGCTCCAGGGCGTTTTCCGGCAATCCCACGCGCTTCAAAAGCATCAGCATACGCTCGCGCATCTGTGCCGAAACGCGCGCGCCCGATGCGATCACCGGTTCGGCGAGGATGCTGTCGACGCGAAGGCGCGGATTAAGCGAGGCATAGGGGTTTTGGAAAACCATCTGCACGGCACTGGTACGATCGGCAGCCTTGCCGGCATTGGTCGTAAACGTGCCTCGGGTCGACTTGACCAGCCCGAGGATCGCCCGCGCGGTGGTGGATTTGCCCGAGCCGCTCTCGCCGACGATCGCCAGCGTCTCGCCGGGCATCAAGTCGAAGCCGACGCCTTCGACAGCATGGACCGCACCGGTCGCGCGGCGCAGGAAGCTGCCCTTGACCGGAAAGCGCACGGTCAAGCCATCCACCTTCAACGCCGGATTGGCCTGCGTCTCGGCACGCTGGAAATCCGTGCGTGCGGCCTGTCCGGATGCGAAATGCGGGACGGAATGCAAGAGATGCTGGGTGTAGGGATGCGTTGGCTGATCAAGGATCTGATTGAGTTCGCCTTGCTCGACCGCCTGGCCGGCCTGCATCACCATGACCTTGTCGGCAATGCCGGCGACAAGACCGATGTCGTGCGTGATAAAGATCATCGACATGCCGGTCTCACGCTTCAGCTCGGCGAGCAGCGCCATGATCTGCGCCTGCACGGTAACATCGAGCGCCGTCGTCGGCTCGTCGGCGATCAGCAGGCGAGGATTGCAGGCAAGAGCGGTCGCGATCATCACACGCTGAAGCATGCCGCCGGAAAGCTGGTTCGGGCAATAGGTGAGACGGCGCGCAGCATCGGGAATGCGCACACGATCCAAGGCATCCTTGGCCGCCGCCTTTGCCTGGCGTCCCGTCAGGCCACGATGCAGCCTGAACGACTCCTCGATCTGCGTGCCGATGGTCAGGACCGGATTGAGGGACGTCATCGGCTCCTGGAAGATCATGCCGATCTCGGCGCCACGGATCTTCGTCAGCTCCGCTTCGCTTGCCTTGGTGAGATCCAGAATGCTGTTGTCGGCGCGCTTTAGCAGGATCGACCCGCCGGTGATGCGGCCGCCGCCAAA
This sequence comes from Rhizobium freirei PRF 81, assembly GCF_000359745.1. GTDB lineage: Bacteria > Pseudomonadota > Alphaproteobacteria > Rhizobiales > Rhizobiaceae > Rhizobium > Rhizobium freirei. The sequence continues at coordinate 365,595 of NZ_AQHN01000084.1, read as the reverse complement.
ATCGACGAGGCGATTGATCGAGAGCGCGGTAACGGATTTGCCCGAACCGCTCTCACCGACGATCGCCAGCGTCTCGCCGGCTTCGAGATCGAAACTGACGCCGCGAACGATAGGGTTTGCATCGGGATTGCGCCCGAAGCCGACACGAAGATCGGAAACCGAGAGAAGCGGTGTCATACCGTGGACCTCCGCATCTTCGGATCGAGAATATCGCGCAGGGCATCGCCCAGCAGGTTGAAGCCGAGAATAGAGATCATGATGGTCACGCCGGGGAAGATCAGCAGCCAGGGCGCTGTCTCCATGAGATTGCGGCTGTCGCTCAGCATCAGGCCCAATGAGGAGGCAGGCGGCTGCGTGCCCAAACCGAGGAAGCTCAGACCCGCCTCCGTCAGCAGCGACCAGGCGAGCGCCAAAGTCACCTGCACCGTCAAAGGCGCGACGAGATTGAGCAGCAGATGCCGCGTCAGGATATAGGAGCGGCTGCTGCCGAACGTGCGGGCGGCATCGACGAAATCGCGTCCCTTCAGGGAAAGAGCCGGGCCGCGCACGACACGGGTGAAGATCGGCGTATAGACGATCGCGATCGCAGCGACGCTGGTCCAGGTGCCGGGGCCGACGATGGCGATGATCAGCAATGCAAGCAGGATTGCCGGGAAAGCCAGCAGCACATCCATCGTGCGCATGACCACACCGTCCCAGCGCTTGCCCGACCAGGCGGCGGTCAGGCCAAGCAAGGTGCCGATCAAGGTCGCAACGGTGACGGAAAAGAAAGCGACGGTGAAGGATTCGCCGATGCCATGCATCAGACGGCTCGCGACATCGCGGCCGAAGAGATCGGTGCCCATCCAATAGGTGAGGCTCGGGGCGTGCAGACGGTCGATGCGGTTTTGCGTCAGGGGATCATGCGGGGTCACACCCAGCGTACCGAGAATGGCAAGCAGAACGTAGATAAGGACGATGACGCCGCCGATCCGGCCGCTCACATGTCCGAAAATAGCCTTGACGATCCGCATCAGCCTTCTCCCAGACGGACGCGCGGATCGAGCGCGACATAAGCGAGATCGACGAGCAGGTTGACGATCATGAAGTTGAAGGCAATGAACAGGACGCTGCCCTGCACCAGCGCATAATCGCGCTGCAGGATGGCATCGAGCACCATGCGCCCGAGCCCCGGCAGCGCATAGATCTGCTCGACCAGCACCGCACCGCCGAGCAGATAGCCGAATTCGACGCCACTCAGCGTCACCACCGGGATCAATGCATTTGGCAAGGCATGCCGCCAGATGACGCCGCGTGCCGGCACACCGCGACTGCGGGCGGTGCGGACATAGTCATCGCTCAGGACATCGAGCATGGCGGAGCGGACGACACGCGTCACGGAGGCGGCAAAGGCAAAGCCAAGCGTCAGTGCCGGCAGGATCATCTGGCCGAGATTTTCGAGCGGATTCTGCCAGATGGGCGTGAAAGCACCCATGGTCGGCAACACGCCGAAACCGGCCGACAGAGCGTAGATCAGCAGAAGACCGAGCACGAAATTCGGCGTGGATTGCCCGATCATGGCGACGATGCGCACGGCAAGATCGGACAGTTTTTCGTTTCGCGTGGCGGCAAAGACGCCCGCCGGCAAGCCGATGGCGAGCGCGATCACCATGGAGAGCAATGCAAGTTCAAGCGTCAGTGGAAAGCGCTCGAGGATCATGTCGAGCACCGGCTTGCCATAGGTAACGGATATGCCGAGATTGCCTTGGAATACCCCCAGCAACCAGTGCCAGTATTGGATAGGCCAGGACTGATCGATGCCGAAATAGGCAGCAAGGGCCTGCCGCTGCTCCGGCGTCAAAAGACCTGCGTTCGTTCCGAGCATCGCCGTGATCGCATCGCCCGGCACCAGCCGGATGGCGACGAAGACGAAGATGGACACGCCCAGCATGATCAGCGGGAATGTCATCAGCCGACGCGTCAGATATGACATTGCAATTCCTCTAGAGCAATTCCAGCAAAAGCGCGAAGCGGCTTTGCGGCTGGATTGCATGAAAACAAAGAGATAGAGCATTTCCGTCAGTCCGTTTGAAACGGAAATGCCCTAGGTCTCGGTCGTCGTTACTTGATCGAGACTTTGCTCAGGCCGAACAGCGAACCGGTCGGCGTCGGGACAAAGCCTTCGACGTTCTTCTGCTCGGCCGTATAGCCATAGGCCGTGTAGAGCCAGATCCAGGGCGAAACTTCGGCGATGTGCTTTTCGAAATCGGCAAAGATCGCCTTGCGCTTGGCCGGATCGGTTTCGGCGCGGCCCTTCTGCATCAGGCCGTCGAGCGTATCGTCGATATAGTTGGCGACCTTCTGCAGGTTGCCGGTCTTCGTCCAGTAGCGATTGTACATCGAATAGGGGTCGGCGCTGCCGCCATTGAGCGCGACTGCCATGTCAAAGTTGCCCTTGAGCCAGGTGTCGACATAGACGTTGAGTTCCATCACCTTGATGTCGAGCTTGATGCCGATTTCGGCGAGCTGCGACTGGATGACCTGCGCTTCGGCGGTCGCGGTCGGCGGCTCGCCGGTCGCGGCGATCACGGTCGCCGAAAAGCCATTGGCAAAGCCGGCGTCGGCCATCAGCTTCTTCGCCTTGGCAACGTCGCGCTTATAGCAGAAGAGCTGGCTCGGGTCGGTCGCATAAAGCGGCATCGTCAACGGCCCGGTCACCTTGCCCTCGCCGAGCGCTGCCGTATCCATCACGTCCTTGCGGTCGATGGCACAGGAAATCGCCTGGCGCACGGCAAGCTGGTCCATCGGCTTGCGGGAAGGATTGAGCTGAAGGACATTGTATGACAGCACCGGCGTGCGGGTCAGCTGCAGCTTCGGCTCCTTCGGCACCAAGGTCGCGACGAGCGGATCATTCAGCAAGGCAAAATCGGTCTGGCCGGTGCGCAGCGATGCAAGGATCGCCGTTTCGTCGGGCAATACGCTGATATTGATGCCGTCGACGCCGATAGTCCCGCCGGCCCAGTCCTTGTTGGCGCTCAGCACTTCCTTGGAATTCGGAACCCAGCTGTCGAGCTTGAAGGGGCCGGAGCCGATCGCCTTCGTGCCAATGGTGCCGGCGGCAATTTCGCTTGCCGGAACGACGGCGGCGTTGAGGCTGGTCATGGCCGTCAGAAGCGGAACGTCGGGCTGCGACAGGTTGAAGACCACGGTCGTGGCGTCCGGCGTGTCTATGCTGGCGATGGACAGGAAGTTGGCGCGGGCGACCGCACCGGTCGCCTGGTCGAGAATACGCTGGAAGGAAGCCTTCACGTCAGCCGAAGTGACGGGCGCCCCGTTCTGGAACTTGCCCTTGGCTTTAAGTTTGAAGGTCAGCTGCTTGCCATCGGGCGAGAACTGCCAGCTCTCGGCGACGCCGGGCACGATCTGCAGATTGCCGTCGAGGCGAACGAGCGGCTCGTAAATCAATTCCAGCAAGCGGATGGAGGAGAAGGCAGTCTGCTTATGTGGATCGAGGCCGGTCGCGTCCTGCGACCATGCCATGCGCAGCGTTGCTGCCTGCGCTGGCATTGCGACCGCGGCCATGCCGAAGCCTGCCGCCAGCACCACCCCCGAAATCAACTTCCTTACAAAATGCGCTTGCATTCCTATCCCTCCGACTTTTTTCAAATGTCCCCGGCCGATTTTGGCCAATTGATTGCCGTTGCGGCTCGCCGCGACGTCCTTTTAAGCACTCTTCGCATTGATGGCCTTGCGCAGGAATCCATCAGCGTTTTGCAATGCCACGCGGGCTTCTTCAATGCCCATTCCGGTTATTTCCATGAGAATGGCGAGCTTGACGTCGTTGCCGGTCAGGTCGAGCACGCGGCGCGCTTCCTGCTGCGAGCAACCGGTCGCCTGCATGACGATGCGCGCGGCGCGCGCCACCAGCTTCTTGTTGCTGGCGCTGACGTCAACCATCAGATTCTGATAGCTTTTACCGATGCGGATCATGCTCGCCGTCGTCAGCATGTTGAGAATGAGCTTCTGGGCCGTACCGGATTTCAGGCGGGTCGAGCCGGTCAGGATTTCCGGGCCGACGACCGGTGAGATCGCCAGATCGGCGATACCGGCAATGATGGAATTGGGATTGCATGACAACGCAACGGTGAAGGCACCTATGCTCTTGGCATAGTTCAAGCCGCCAATGACATAAGGCGTGCGGCCGCTGACGGCGATGCCGACGACGACATCGACCTTGGTCAGGTTGATCTCTTCCAGCGCCTGGCGTCCCTGCTCCGGATCGTCTTCTGCACCTTCGATCGAACGCCGCAGCGCATCCGGGCCGCCCGCGATCAGACCAACCACCATGTTCGATGGCACGCTGAAGGTAGGCGGGCACTCGGAAGCATCGAGAACGCCGAGACGGCCGCTCGTGCCTGCCCCCATGTAAATCAGTCTGCCACCCTTCTGGAAGGCGGCGACGATCTGATTGACGGCAGCGGCGATGGCCGGAATGACCTTCTCGACGGCGATCGGCACCGTCTGATCCTCATAATTGATCTCGCGCAGCAGATCGAAAGTCGGCAGCAGATCGATATGCATCGTATTCGGATTGCGGCCTTCGGAAACCAACTGCTCCAGCTCGGATATCAACTTCTGCTCTGTCATGGGCCTGTTCTCGAAATGAGGCTTCGATATCGATAGGTCAGGGTGATGCGCCCGATCCCCCGGGAATCGGACACACCGCAGCAAAGATCGGCTTTCAGCAAGACCGACGACCGAAGTCGGCCGAGACGCAGGATGGCCTTTTCGGCTTCGTTCCCCGTCCATTCCCTGTTTACCTTCATTAACATTATGTCCATTTATTCCTTTCGTCAATCTATAAAGGAATAAAATATTCCATGCTAGCCGTTCAAAACCGCAGCCGCAAAATCCATCACTCAATGCTGACAAATCGCCCTTCTGGCCAGGATGATCGCACCGGACACAGCATCGCCGTCAATCGGCTTGAGGCTGCGGCGCACATCCGGCGCAAGCCACGGCTCAAGCGGGCTTGCAAGTCCACCAAGCAGGCAGACGCGCGGCGCGCCTTTTTCGAAAAGAGTACGGATCAAAGTATCGATATGTCCGGCGGCACTCTGGACGATGCGCCGCGCCACGGCATCGCCCTGATCGGCATGACGCAGAACCATCGGTGCAAATGTCGCGTAGTCCGTCGCCGATGCGCGATCCATCCAGGCGACGGCCTCCATCGGATCGTTCTGGAACCGCTGCATGATCTCGCTCAGCAATGCCGTCTTCTGCTCGCGGCCATCATGGGCGCGCAGCGCAAGCTGCACCGCCTTCAGCCCGAGATAGGCGCCGCTGCCCTCGTCGGAGATCGGAAAGCCGTAGCCGCCGACCCGCAATTGCCGCCCCTCTACGAGACCGAGCCCGATCGACCCGGTGCCGGCGATGACGATCGCGCCGTCACGACCGGAATGGGCACCGAGACAGGCGCCCTCACCATCGCTGACGAAATCGATACTGGCGAAGGGATGCTCTATGGCCTTGAGGGCAGCAAGCGCACCCTTGCGGCCAATGCCCGCCAAGCCGACGCCGGCGTGAATGCGGACGATATCGGATGCGCTCAGACCCGCCTCTTCGATAGCAGCATCGAAGGCCCTGGTGATGGAAGCCCATGCCTGATCTATGCCGAGCCGCGTCGTTGCCGGACCGGATAGTCCCTGCCCCAGCACCGTGCCGGCGGCATCCTCGATGCGGGCGCGGCAGCCGGTGCCACCACCATCGATACCGAGGAAATAAGGGGGGCCTTTTGCCGCAGCGATCATGACGTCAGCCGTTCGATATCGGCGCCGCAGAGGCGCAGCTTGCGGTCGAGCTGCTCGTAGCCGCGATCGAGATGATAGACGCGATTGACGATGGTCTCGCCCTGCGAAACCAGCGCCGCCAGCACGAGCGACACCGAGGCGCGGAGATCCGTCGCCATCACCTGCGCCCCTTTGAGCGGTGCCCCGCCCCGCACCAGAGCCGTCGTGCCCTGCAGGGTGATGTTGGCGCCCAGCCGTATCAGCTCCGGCACATGCATGAAGCGGTTTTCAAAGACCGTCTCTCGGACGAGAGACGCGCCCTCCGCACAGCAGGCAAGCGCCATGAATTGTGCCTGCAGGTCCGTCGGGAAGCCCGGATAGGGCTCGGTGGTAATATCCGCGCCCTTGAGCGGTCCATCTCTCGAAACGACAAGGCCGCGGTCGCTCGGCCAGACGCTGACACCCATGGCTTCCAGCGCCTGCACGACCGAGGCAAGATTTTCCAACCGGGCGTGAATAAGCTCGAGCTGGCCGCCGGTGATGGCGGCCGCCACCGCGTAGGTGCCGGCCTCGATGCGATCGGGAATGCCGTGGTGTTTGGCCGGCCGCCATTGGGTGTCGCCATCGATCAGGATGCGGTGCGTGCCCGCCCCTTCGATCCTGGCACCCATGGCGCTGAGGCAGGCGGCGAGATCCGCGACCTCCGGCTCGCGCGCCGCGTTCAAGATCTCCGTCTCGCCCTTCGCGGCGCAGGCCGCCATCATCACCGTTTCCGTTGCGCCGACCGATGGGGAGCTGAGCACGATGCGGGTGCCCTTCAGCCCATTTGGGGTCTGTGCGACGATCAAACCGTTTTCGATGGCGATATCAGCACCAAGGGCCGCGAGCGCCTTGATATGCATGTCCACCGGCCTGGCGCCGATGGCGCAGCCGCCCGGAAGAGAAACGCGCGCATGACCGAAGCGAGCAAGCAGCGGCGCCAGCACCAGAACCGTCGCCCGCATGCGCCGCACCGTATCGTAGGAGGTTTCCTTCGAGACGATGGCGCTCGGATCGATCGTTGTGGAATGCGCCGTGCGTGTGATCTGTGCGCCATGGAGAGCAATGACACCGAGCATGTTCTCGACATCGCTCACCAAAGGCAGGTTGGTGAGCTCCAGCGGATGCGGGCTCAAAAGCGCCGCCGCGATCTGCGGCAGGGCGGCGTTCTTTGCACCGGAAATCGTCACGGCACCCTGCAACCTTTTGCCGCCGGAGATGCGAAGTCTGTCCATGATCAGAAACCCGTTGAGGCGGGATGCGAAATGCCGGAGATTTCGCCATCCGTTTCCCGCGGAAGATTATTCGATCATTCCACCCTGTCAATCTGGATTGGAATTTTTTATTCCAATTCTCTGTGATAGTCTCGTTGCTCGAAGCGCGGTTGCCGAGCGTCGCCCGAATGCTATTTTCGGTGAGCACGCGACGATGCGTGAATCGGCCGCGATGGCTCGGGGGGACCCCAAAGGACCAAATGTCTATCTTGAAGAAAATCAGCGCGCAGCTCGAAACCATGGCGCCCGCAGATCGCCAGATCGGGCAATTCATCGTCGAAAATCCCGACCAGATGCTGCGCCTCTCATCGGCGGCTCTGGCTAGCGAAACCGGGCGCAGCCAGTCGAGTGTCGTCAAGTTCAGCCAGAAGCTCGGCTATGCCGGCTATCAGGAGCTGAAGCTCGCCGTCAGCGAGGCGAAGGCCCAGGAGTGGCCGGCGCCGGCCGGCATGATCCACGGCACGATCGAAGTCGGTGACGGCTATCTGACCATCCTGCAGAAGCTGCTGGGCAGCAAGCTGCAGGCCATGCAACAGACGATCTCGGTCAACAACGAAGGCGATATCGACAAGGCGCTCGAGGCGCTTCACGATGCCAGGCGCATCCATCTGGCCGGTGTTGGCGCCTCCTCGCTGGTCGCCCGGGATTTTTCCTACAAGCTGATGAAACTCGGCCGCAATGTCCTGCATGATAGCGACAGCCACGTGCAGATGGCGAACGCATCGACGCTTGGCCCCGACGACCTGCTCTTTGCCCTTTCCTATTCCGGCGCCAGCATCGAGACGCTGCGGATCGCCGAGCTGGCGAGCCAGCGCAAGGCGACCGTCATCGCCGTCACCGGCCTCCAGGACAACCCGCTTGCCCGCGTCGCCGATATCTGCCTCCACACCGTCGGCGATGAAGATCGCGTCCGCTCTTCGGCGATTACCGCGCGCGATGCGCAACTGATGCTGACCGACCTGCTGTTCATTCTATTGGTCCAGCGCCAGCCCGATGCCAACGACTATGTCCATAATAGCGAGACGGCCGTTTCGGTATTGAAGGCGAAGCGGCTTTCCTAAGCAGCGTTTGCCGCACCGGTTCGCGGTAAACAAGCTGTGACGGCTGCGCGTCTGTACGGCACGGGTTTACGGACGTAGCCTGCGAGCCTTTCGCAACACACCCGGAGACATGTCATGGACCTTGGCCTCAAGGATAAAGTCGTTCTGATCACGGGCGGCTCGAAAGGCATCGGCTATGCCTGCGCCGAGCTCTTCGTGCAGGAGGGTGCACGGGTCGCAATCTGCTCGCGCTCGCAGGCCAATATCGATGCGGCGCTTTCCAGGCTTCGCGGAGTACGCGGCTATGCCGCCGACCTGATATCCGATGAGCAAGCACTTGCAGTCGTGAACAAGGTCGAGGCGGAAATTGGTCCGATCGATATCCTCGTCAACAGTGCCGGTGCGGCGGCGCGCACGCCGGCCGACGAGCTGACCCCGGCCATCTGGCGGGCGGCGATGGATGCAAAGTATTTCTCCTACATCAACGTGATCGATCCCGTCATCAAGCGCATGGGCGCGCGCGGTTCGGGCGCGGTAATCAACATCATCGGCAATGGCGGCAAGATCGCCTCTCCAGTGCATCTCGCCGGCGGATCTGCCAATGCCGCCTTGATGCTCGCCAGCGTTGGGCTTGCCAACGCCTATGCCGGCCGGGGCGTACGCGTCCTCGGCCTCAATCCGGGAATGACCGAAACGGATCGCGTCTCCGAAGGCCTGAAGGCGGCGGCAAAGGCTTCCGGTTCGACCGAGAAAGAAGCACTTGCCGAAGCGTTGAAGCGCATCCCGATCGGCCGCATGGCCGATCCCACCGACATCGCCAACGTCGTCGCTTTCCTGAGCTCCGCCAAGGCAAGTTATGTGACAGGCGTCGTGATCAGCATGGACGGTGCACAGGTGCCCGTCATCGTTTGAGTTCATCCTCTGAGTTCAAATTCGGCGGCTTCAAGCCGTCGACTTCCAATCCAGCCCGATATCGAGCGTCGGCGCGCTATGTGTCAGCCAGCCGGCGGATATGAGATCAACGCCGGCTGCCGCGATCGCGACGGCAGTCTCCGGCGTGATGCGGCCAGACGCTTCGGTGATCGCCCGCCCGGCGACGATATCGACCGCCTCGCGCAGTTGAGCGGAAGTCATGTTGTCGAGCAACACGGCATCGACGCCCTCGCGCATCGCTTCGCGCAGCTGCTCCAGCGTGTCCACCTCGACTTCGATCTTGACCATATGGCCGACGCCCGCCTTGGCGCGGTGGATCGCTTCAGCAACGCCGCCGGCAATGGCGACATGATTATCCTTGATCAGAACCGCATCATAGAGCGCGAAGCGATGGTTTATGCCGCCGCCGGCGCGCACGGCATATTTTTCCAGTGCTCTCAGACCCGGCGTCGTCTTGCGCGTGCAGACGATCGATGCCTTCGTGCCCGCGATCGCCTCGACGATACCGCCGGTCACGGACGCGATGCCCGAGAGGTGGCCGAGGAAGTTCAGGGCGGTGCGCTCAGCCGTCAACAAACCGCGCGACGGCCCTTCGATCGTTGCGATCACGTCGCCTGCCTTGACCTTCGTACCATCTGGTAGATGACGGGTCATTGCGATACCGGGATCGACCAGCTGGAAGGCGAGTTCCGACGCATCGAGACCGGCGACCACGCCCGGCTGGCGGGTCACCATCGCCACGCGGGACCGATGCGTCGCCGGAACGACCGCCGCCGTCGTAACATCCCCGGCAAGGCCGAGATCCTCCACCAGCGCGTTGCGCACCAGCGGCTCGATGATGAGGCGCGGAAGGGGAACGAGGGTCATGTCAGGCGCTCCTTGCAAGGGAATTGGAGGTAATGGAGGATGCGATATCAAGCGCATCCGACAGGCGCATGCTGCGGCGCTGTGCATCCGGCAACTTCAGAGGAAAATCCGTGCGGGCATGTGCCCCGCGCGATTCCGTCCGTAAGCTGGCAAAAACCGAGAGCAGCAGCGCGACGAGAGCCGGATCGGAGGCGGGGCCATCGCCATCAACCAGCGGCAGCAATGCGGCGATCGCGCCATGAATGGCTCCGGCATTGCGCAATACTCCGAGATGGCTGGAGACGATCGACCGAACAAGTGAAGGATCGGGCGTCGCAACATTTATCCGCTCCTGCGGCAGCGCCGTCCGGCCCGCGTCGAGGCCGGCGATATCTAGTCCGGCACGCATGCCCATGACGGCAGCCTCGAGCAGGGAGTTGCTGGCAAGCCGGTTGGCCCCATGCAGGCCGGTCGACGCCGCCTCGCCAACCACCCACAGGCCAGATACGGAACTGCGGCCCTGTTCGTCCGTGGCCACGCCGCCCATGTGATAATGGACAGCCGGGCGCACCGGAATGAGATTGCGCGACGGATCGACGCCGGCCTCCCGGCAAAGCGCGTCGATAACCGGAAAACGCGCCGTGAAGCGATCGCCGAGCACCTGACGGGCATCGAGGAAAACGCGGCCGCCGCGAGCAATTTCAGCGCTGATGGCGCGCGCGACGACATCGCGAGGAGCAAGCTCAGCCCCCTCGACCGCAGCCATGAAACGTTCGCTCTTTTCGTTCAAAAGCATGGCGCCTTCGCCACGAACAGCCTCGCTGACAAGCGCCAACGGCCATCGTCGACTGTCGAGTGCGGTCGGATGAAACTGCACGAACTCCATGTCGGCCAGAAGTGCGCCTGCCCGGGCGGCAAGCGCGATGCCCTGCCCGAAATTGCCGGCTGGATTGGTCGTCGCATCGTAGAGACCGCCTATGCCGCCCGTCGCGAGCACGACGCGGGAAGACGGGAGAATGACCATCCCCTTCTCGGTTGCGCACAACAAGCCGGCGATGCGATCGCCGTCGAGCAACAGGCGTCTTGCTTCATAGCCCTCAAGGATCGTGATCGATGGCGTGCGGACAGCCGCTTCCACGAGCGCGCGGACGATGGTCGCTCCGGAGCCATCACCCTTGGCGTGCACTATGCGGCGCAGCGAGTGAGCCGCTTCAAGCCCCAGAGACAGTTCCCCCTCGCTATCGCGATCGAACTCAACGCCAGCCTGCTCCAGTGCGGCGATGGCAGCGGGCGCTTCCGCAAGGATTCTCGCCGCCACTTTCGCATCGCAGAGCCCGTCGCCGGCGGCAAGCGTATCGGCAAGATGCAAGGAGGCACTGTCGCCCTTACCCACACTGGCGGCGATGCCGCCCTGCGCCCAGGCACTCGACGTCTCGCCGCCAAGCGTCGCGCGCGTCACGATCACGGACGGTTCCGGCGCTAGGGTCAGAGCCGTCATCAACCCGGCAAGACCGCTGCCGACGATGACGACTCGACCGTTCAGTTCTTCGAGAACCTCGCTCATATCGCCAGCATCCTTTCCACCGCGCGACGGGCGTCGGCCGCGATCGCCGGATCGACCGTCACTTCGTGCCGCCCCTCTTCCAATGCCTTGCGGATGTTGCCGAGGGTGATGCGCTTCATGTGCGGGCAGAGATTACAGGGCCGGACGAATTCCACATCCGGATGATGGACGGCGACGTTGTCGCTCATCGAACATTCGGTCAGAAGCACGACACGGGACGGGCGCTTCCTGCCGACATAAACGGACATCACCGCCGTCGAGCCTGCGAAGTCTGCCGCCTCGACGACGTCGGGCGGGCATTCCGGATGGGCAAGGACGGTCACGCCGGGATAATTCTCGCGAAGCTGGCGGATATCATCGGCGGTGAAAAGCTCGTGAACTTCGCAGTGTCCATGCCACGCGATGAGTTCGACATTGGTTTCACGCGCCACGTTGCGCGCAAGATATTCGTCCGGGAGCATCAGCACCTTCGGCACGCCGAGCGATTCCACTACCTGACGGGCGTTGCCGGAGGTACAGCAAATATCGGATGCCGCCTTCACCGCTGCCGATGTGTTGACATAAGTGACGACCGGAACACCGGGATGGGCCTGGCGCAGCAAGGCGATATCTTCGGGCGTGATCGATTCTGCCAGCGAGCAGCCGGCCTCCAAATCCGGGATCAGGACCGTCTTTTCCGGATTCAGCAGCTTGGCGGTCTCTGCCATGAAATGCACGCCGGCAAGGACGATGATGTCGGCCTTCACTTCCGTAGCCTTGCGGGCAAGCGCGAGACTGTCGCCGACGATATCGGCAACGCCATGAAAGATTTCCGGCGTCTGGTAATTATGCGCCAGGATGACGGCGTTGTGTCGTCGCTTCAATTCGAGGATCGCTTCGACGTCATCCTGGAACGTCAGCCATTCGGCTTTCGGGATAACGCGGCTGACACGGTCATACAGGGAGGATGCGGATGTGGGTTTGTTCATGGCCGTCTCCTTATTATACTCACTTTGAGCATATTGTGCGCAAATAGATATTCTCAATGTGAGTACATGTCAATTGCGGGAGAGTGGCAATTTCGTTCCGGCGAATTCGCGTTCTTCGAGAACCGCGCGGCGGAAGCGGAAGAGTTTGGCGGGCCGGCCACCGGTCTCGCTCTCGGTGCCGCCGGTCTCCTCGACCAGCTCCTGCTGTTCGATCAGCCGGCGGAAATTCTGCTTATGCAAAGTGAGCCCCGCCAAGGCCTCCACGTTTTTTTGCAATTGCAGAAGCGTGAAATTCTCAGGCATGAGTTCGAAGACGACGGGGCGATATTTGATCTTGGCTCTTAGTCGCGCCATGCCGGTTGCAAGGATGCGGCGGTGATCGGCAAACATCGATCTGCCGAAATTGTGCTTGATATCGCAGCCCGCCTCGGCGACGAGACGCGCCTCGTAGAGCAGTTCATAGCGCTGCAGGACGAGATCTTCGTTCCATATGGCGCCATTCAACGCAAAGGTGAAATCGGCGCGCCGGCGACGCTGATCGCGGCGCATCGCATCCTCATCGATCCACGGCACGAGACGGGCGGCAACGTCGTCAAGGATCGGCGGCCGGCCGCTTCGATGATCCTCCCAGGGAAGATATTCGTACCATCCGTGCCAGCCCGGCATCCCGCCACCGGGCGCCGCCTGCTCGCGCACCAGCCCCAGATAGCTGATGGAAATCGTGCGCCCGCCGAGAATTTCGTTGTTGCGATCGCGATCCGCAAACGTATAGAGCTGCTCCAGATAGCCGACGGGGTGGGCGGTCTGCTCCTGAACCCATTCGCGCAATCCGCTTTGCAGTGTTCGATGCCCAAGTTCGAACGGTCCCGATGGCAAAGCATCGCCCGACCGCAACGTCATCACCTTGGGGTCGCTGCCCGTGACGGCTGTCAGAACCGCGATCAATTCGGCATGCGCAAGCCCGATGGTCAAGCGAACTCCCTCACCTTGTTCATCACAGCTTTCTCGCACGAAGCGGCGCGCAAGCCAATGCGGGCGCAGGCGCGCTCCACATCTCCCGGTAAGATGAAGTGTATCAAATCGATCGTCGGGAATAGCGATCTTTACTGCCACGATGCCAGCAGGTCCTTTCCTGCCTCGGTCAGCACGACAAACCCATGTTCCCGCTCCACGAGACCAAGATCCACCGCATCCTCCCAAACGGGCAGGCGAGGACAACTCGTTCGTCAGGCGTCCATCACTTCATGGTAAGGCCGCGGGCCGGCCTTCAAGAAAACCAGGAGATCGATGACAAGAGTATTGGGCGCTTGCAATATCACCTCCCTGAGTAGGGAAATAGAAGAATACACCCTGAGGCCACACCTGTCATAATGCGCTCCGACAGCTTGCCAGTGACTTCAAGACTGCGGATGATCAATGGGGATGAGCGGACCAAGCTTAGCGGACCACATAATCGGGGTATTGCTCGCAAATCAGATCGATGATCGACAAGGTCCCGGACAGATGTCTACGCAAAGCTGCAACGGCCGCCTCGGCATCGGCGGAGCGAACCGCATCGACGACGGCCTGATGGTCGACGATGATCTGCTCCAGCTTGCCCGGCATCGGCAGATTGAGCATGCGCAGCCGATCGATGTGCACGCCCTGGCGCCGCACCGTCGACCACAGACCCAAAATGTCCGCCCGCTCGTAAAGCACCCGATGAAAATCCTTGTCGAGCATGTCGAAGAGATCGTAGGTTTCTGGCGACACCACATGTTTCTGACGGGCCAGAACTGTTTCCAGAGCTGCTGCCGTCTCATCGGGCGATTCCAGCGTTAGCCGGCGGACAGCCTCAAGCTCGATCGACAACCGTAGAAAGTGCGCCTCGATCGCGTTGCGGACATCGATCCGCGAGACGACGGTCGCATATTGCGGATAGACCTCCACCAGCCCCTCTTCCTCCAACCGGATCAAGGCGTCACGCACGGGGGTCTGGCTGACATTGAATTCGCTTTGCAGCGAGATGCGCGACAAGACCGTCGTCGGCGGCAAACTCATCGAAAGAATGCGTGATCGCAGGATTTCCAGAATCTGAGGTCCAACTTGGCGGGAGCGATCGAGGGTAAATTCTTTCGGGTTGAGCTTCACTGGCGTCCTTTCTGATCGAGAGCACTCGCTCATTAAACACAAATGAGGTCTTGATGCACTGATACATTAGTGCTTTAGTTGACCTATGCCAACTTCATTTCTCAGGGTTGGATCAATCGGGAGGAGTAAATGAGAGGATTTCTTCGCTGTCTGACCGCGGTCGGCATCACGCTCGCCGGCGCGTTTTCCGCCAGCGCGGCTGAGAAGACCGAGATTTCGATCACGCGTCAGCCGGGCATTCTTTATCTCGCGAGCCACGTCATGGAGACGCAGAAGCTGATCGAGAAACATGCGGCAGCCGATGGTCTTCAGGACGTCAAGGTGGAATGGCGTACCTTTAGCGGCGGCGGCGCCCAGACCGATGCCCTGCTGTCCGGCAATGTCGACATCGTCAACACCGGCACCGGCAATCTCCTGCTACTTTGGGACCGCACCAGGGGCAAGGTGAAGGGCATCGTCACAAATTCGGCCCAGCCGGTCATCATGGTGTCGCGCGATCCGCGCATCCAGTCGTTAAAGGATATCCAGGCCGGCGATAAGATCGCCGTGCCGACCGTCGGCGTTTCGACGCAGGCGATCCTCTTGCAGATGGCCGCCGCGCAAATGTATGGCGACGACCAGGTGCACAAGTTCGATGCCAATACGGTGCAGCTTGGTCACCCCGACGCGATGGCCGCGCTTGCCAACCAGACCCATGAGGTCAAGAACCACTTCTCCGCCCCGCCCTTTCAGTATCTGGAACTGAAACAGCAAGGCGTTCACAAGGTCATCGATTCCCGTGACATTATCGGCGGCGAGCTGACCCAAGGCACCTTTTTCACCACGACCCAATTCGCAAGCGCCAACCCGACTATCATCAGGGCGGTGCGCGAGGCAACGGCCGAGGCTATCGATCTCATCAAGAAGGACCCGAAGTCGGCGGCGGAAGCCTACAAGACCGTCAGCGGCGACAAGACAAGCGTCGACGATCTTTTGGCGATCCTCAACGAGCCGCACATGATGGAGTTCCGCACGGACCCGCAGGGAACCATGAAGTTTGCGGCGCATCTCTACAAGATCGGCACGCTGAAAACGATGCCGAAGGCTTGGACCGACTATTACCTGCCGGAAGCAGCCGACCTCAATGGCAACTGATGCCTGCGGGCGGCGCGAATGCCGCCTTCAAGCCACCCCTCGGAGAAGGCTCATGCTTCAGGCAAAAACTCGCGCCGACATGCCGATGACGGAAACAATGACCGCAACACCGCTTCTGAATGTCGACAAGGTGACGCTTCGCTATAAGACGCCGAACCTGCTCATCACTGCTACGGAAAACGTGAGCTTCTCGGTTGCCCAATCGGACCGCTTCGTCCTCCTCGGCCCTTCCGGCTGCGGAAAATCGACCCTGCTGAAGGCCATCGGCGGCTATATGACACCGACCGCCGGCCGGATCGAGATCAAGGGGCAACAGGTCAGGAAGCCCGGCGCCGACCGCATGATGGTCTTTCAGGAATTTGACCAGCTGCTTCCCTGGAAGACCGTACTCGAAAACGTCATGTTTCCGCTGACGACGGCCCGCCGCTTGCCGCGCAAGGAGGCGGAGGCCATTGCCCGCGACTATATCGAGAAGGTGAAACTGACACGCGCTGTGGACACCTATCCGCATATGCTTTCCGGCGGCATGAAGCAGCGCGTTGCTATTGCCCGTGGCATGGCGATGCAGCCCGATATCCTCTTGATGGACGAGCCCTTCGCGGCCCTTGATGCCCTTACCCGCCGCCAGATGCAGGATGAGCTCCTACAGCTCTGGGAGGATACCCACTTTACCGTCATCTTCGTGACGCACTCGATCGCCGAGGCGATCAAGATCTCCAACCGCATCCTGTTGCTGTCGCCACATCCCGGCCGCGTCAAGGCCGAAGTGCGCAATGTGGAAGCCGTCCGTGACGACCCTGCGGCCGCCGCCAAGCTGGAGCAGGAGATCCATCACATGCTGTTTGCCGAGCAGGGACATAGGGAGTAGACCATGAGCACGCCGCAGATTATCTTTGCTCCCCAGACGGCGGAAACCGCTGGCCATATCGCAGCCGTCGAGCAGAAGCTCGGCACGATGGAGCTCCTCTGGCAGTCCGGCCTGTTTCGCAAGTCATTGCTGATTGTCGTCCTTGCCATCATCTGGGAGGCCTATGCCCGGCATCTCGACAATCCGCTGCTGTTCCCGACACTGAGCGACACGCTGACAGCTCTTTACGACCATTTCGCCGACGGTGTGCTGCCGGCTCGCATCTGGACTACGTTGAAGATATTGGTGACAGGCTATGTGTCGGGAACGGTGCTGGCCGCCGCGCTGACGGTCGTTGCCATCAATACGCGCATCGGTACCGATTTCCTCGAAACCATGACGGCGATGTTCAATCCGCTGCCGGCGATCTCGCTCTTGCCGCTCGCCCTCATCTGGTTCGGCCTCGGCCCGGCAAGCCTCATCTTCGTGCTTATCCATTCCGTGCTCTGGGCGGTCGCCCTCAATACGCACGCGGGCTTCCTCGGCGTCTCCCGCACCTTGCGCATGGTAGGCGCTAACTATGGACTGACCGGACTATCCTACGTTTTCCGCATTCTGATCCCAGCGGCCTTTCCATCGATCCTCACCGGCCTGAAAATCGGCTGGGCCTTCTCCTGGCGCACGCTGATCGCCGCCGAGCTTGTCTTCGGCGTCTCCTCCGGTCAGGGCGGCCTCGGCTGGTTCATATTCGAGAACCGCAATCTTCTTGACATCCCCTCGGTCTTTGCCGGCCTGCTGACTGTGATCGTCATCGGGCTTATTGTCGAAAACCTGGTTTTCCAGACGATCGAGCGCCGGACCCTGCAAAAATGGGGTATGAAAGAGTGAAAAGGCACACGGACTTATCTCTTCGATCAACATTCGGATACAAGGCGCAAATATAATGAACAGCAGGAAGAAGCCCTCGGAGCTGCGCAGCGCCAGATGGTTCGCCCCGGACGACCTCAGAAGCTCCGGACATCGCTCGCGCACCATGCAGATGGGCTACGGTCCGGAAGAGTGGACCGACAAGCCGGTCATCGCCATCCTCAACACCTGGTCCGACGCCAATCCTTGTCACGCCCACTTCAAACACCGGGTCGAGGACGTGAAACGCGGCATCCTGCAAGCCGGCGGCTTTCCGCTGGAGCTGCCTGCGCTGTCACTCTCGGAAAGCTACGTAAAGCCGACGACCATGCTCTATCGCAACATGCTGGCGATGGAAGCGGAGGAACTTTTGCGCTCGCATCCGGTCGACGGCGCGGTGCTGATGGGCGGCTGCGACAAGACCACTCCTGGCCTCGTCATGGGTGCGCTTTCCATGGGCCTGCCGATTATCTACCTGCCCGCCGGCCCGATGCTGCGCGGCAACTATCGCGGCGAGTACCTGGGCTCGGGCTCCGATGCCTGGAAATTCTGGGACGAGCGCCGCGCCGGCACTATCTCGGAGAAGGAATGGGTCGATGTCGAGGCCGGCATCGCTCGTTCCTATGGCCACTGCATGACCATGGGCACGGCCAGCACCATGACGGCGATCGCCGAGGCGCTCGGCCTCATTTTGCCGGGCGCAAGTTCCATTCCGGCGGCGGATTCCAACCATATCCGCATGTCCTCGGCCGTTGGCCGCCGCATCGTCGAGATGGTCTGGGAGGATCTGGTTCCCTCCAAGATCGTCACGCAAGCCGCCGTCAACAATGCCGTCACGGTAGCAATGGCGACCGGCTGTTCCACCAATGCCGTCGTGCACCTGATCGCGATGGCACGACGCGCCGGCGTCGATCTCACGCTCGACGATCTCGACGCGGCCGGGCGCACGACGCCAGTGCTCGCCAATATCAGGCCGACCGGCAAGGCCTACCTGATGGAGGATTTCTACTATGCCGGCGGTCTTAGGGCGCTGATGGCAAAACTCTCCTCCAAACTAGACCTCACCACGCTCACCGTATCCGGTGTCACCCTTGGCGAAACGCTGGAGGGTGCCAAATGCTACAATGACGACGTGATCCGCTCGCTCGACAATCCCGTCTATCACGAGGGGTCGCTTGCGGTGCTGAAGGGCAACCTTGCGCCGACCGGTGCCGTCATCAAGCCCGCTGCCTGCGACCCACGCTTCCACAAACATCAGGGACCGGCCCTCGTCTTCGACAGCTATCCGGAGATGAAGGCGGCGGTCGACAACGAAGATCTCGATATCACGCCGGATCACGTCATGGTGCTGCGCGGCGCCGGCCCGCAAGGCGGCCCCGGCATGCCCGAATGGGGCATGCTGCCGATCCCGAAGGCGCTCCTGAAGAAGGGCCACAGGGATATGCTCCGCCTTTCCGACGCGCGCATGAGCGGCACGAGCTACGGCGCCTGCATCCTGCACGTCTCGCCGGAATCCCATGTCGGTGGTCCGCTGGCGCTGCTGCGCAATGGCGATATCATCCGGCTCGATCTCGAGGCGCGTCGCATCGACATGCTGGTAGACGAGGACGAGCTGCAGCGCCGGCGCGAGGCCTGGGTCAAGCCTGCGGAAAAATTCGGCCGCGGCTATGGCTGGATGTTTTCACGCCATGTGGCGCAGGCCGATACCGGCTGCGATTTCGACTTCCTGGAAACCAGCTTCGGCCCGACGCCGGGCGAACCCGACATCTATTGATCTCAAAGGATATATCGCATGAGCAATTATGTGCTGAGCAGCGAGACGCGCGACAAGCTGATGGGCGTCGCCACACCGACGATCGCCACCGCGCTTTTCCGGCGGGGTTTGCGCAATCAGTTCATCCAGGATGTGCGGCCACTCTCGCCAAAGAAGGCGAACATGGTCGGCCAAGCCTTTACGCTTCGCTACATTCCCGCACGCGAGGACCTGAACACGCTCGAAGTCTTCCGCAACCCCGAGCATCCTCAACGCGCTGCCGTCGAGCAGTGCCCGCCTGGCTTCGTGCTGGTTATGGATAGTCGCAAGGATGCGCGCGCCGCCTCGGCGGGTTCTATCCTTATCTCGCGGCTGCAGGTGCGTGGTGTTGCCGGCGTCGTTACCGATGGCGGTTTCCGCGACAGCCCGGAAATCGCGGCTCTCGATATCCCCTCCTATCATCACCGCCCATCCGCCCCGACAAACCTGACGCTGCATCAAGCCATCGAAATCAACGGCCCGATCGGCTGCGGCGATGTGGCTGTCTTCCCCGGCGACGTTCTCGTCGGCGACAATGAGGGCGTTATCGTCATTCCGGCGCATCTTGCCGACGAAATCGCTGCTGAGACGGTGGAGATGACGGCCTATGAGGACTTCGTCACCGAAGAGGTCATGAATGGTGCAACCATCATCGGCCTCTACCCCGCGACCAGTGACGCGCCGAAACTCAAATTCGCAGAATGGCGGAAGAAGAAGGGCCGATAGGGGCCGATCAAGTCACGCAGCCGGCGGGTACGGCCGGCTGCGATTCTCAAGACTATTCTTCCTTGACCAGCTTCAGAACGAGCTGCTGGAGATTGCCGCCATCGCTGAATTCGACCTTGTCGAAGTCGCTGTTCTTCTGCCGCTCTTTGTTGGAAATCTCGCCGAGCCGCTTCGTCAATTCCACACGAATCGTGCTGCACTTCGGATCATTGGGCACGGAGAAGCCGACGCTCATGGCCTCGATTTCCTTGACCATGTCCTTGATGTAACCACCATGCACCCGCTCATGCACTTCGACCCCGGCGATGAACTTCTGCCAGCTCTTGTGGGTCGACGCCGACAATTGCGCCGAAGGTTTCGGCAATGTGTAGGTGATGATCAGCTTCGGTATGTTGACGGTGATCTTGCAAGCGCCATCCGGCTGCGGCTCATATTTCCGCGTCCAGGTCAGCTTGAAATCCGTATGAGCAATCGCCCTGACCTTCGGTCCGAGCAACGGGCCGCGTTCGCCGATCGAATCGTAGAGCTCGCGCCCTGATGTGCCGGTAATCGCGTAGGTCTTCGTCGTCTCGACCGCCTGCCAATCGGCATGGGCCGCCATCGGCAAGGAAGCAATGCACATCGCCATTGCGAGCAATCGAATATCTGCTGTCACGAACGTCCCCATATCCACCGCGTCACGCGCGGCGAAGCTAGCCGGTGACCCCGGTTATTTCAACGAGCACCTGGCTTCAAAATGCCGAGTTCGTATTAAGCACCTCCTCGGCATCCTCCCGCTCCATCTCGAAGACCCTCCTGCCGACGGCGAAGCTGAAACCATTGCGGGCGAAAGCAGACAGTTCCTTTGCCTTGCGCTTCTCATCAAGATCGCCGCGCCGGAAAGGCCCGAAACCGCGTTTCCGGGCAAAGATGACGGCGGAGTGGAGGTCGTCGACCTCCTCGACCGCGGCAACGACGGTTTCGCCGTCAATGCCCTTGGATGCGAGCTTGAAGGCAATGGCCTTCTTCGATTTGCCGGAACGAACCGCCGAACGCGTGCTGATTTCGGCGAAGGCGACATCGTCGAGCACCTTCAGCTCATAGGCGAATTTGACCGCGAAATCGGCAAGCGCCTTGATCTGCGCCTCGCTGATGTCTTCGAACTTCTGCTTCGCTTTCTTGGCGATCGCGTCGAACAGCTGCTTCTCGGTCATCATCCGGCGCTCGAGACGATAGATCGTGGAATTGCGCGCCCAAGAGAGCATGCGGCTTGTCGGCGTTTCATCCATGAGGGAGGGCATTCGGCAAAAGGAGAATCATAGCAACGGGGATTTTAGCGCGGGCCAAGCGCCCCAGGCAACGAATGCGGTTTTCGGTCCAAATTCGCTTGGTAATCATGGGATGATTGGCTATGGTGATAGTGCGGCCGCGGCAATAATACGCCGAGCGTCGAACTCCCTTCGACGGTGGAGGCCGTCTCAAGCACCACATTGCTATGGATCACGGAGCCTGCGGCTCGCCTGAGAGCTTTGCCGATCGGCCAGCAGCGCTCCGTTCAGAGGAGGCAGGAATGGATTATCGCAAGCTCGGCCCAAGCGGGGCCGTCGTCACGGCCTATTGCCTTGGCACCATGACTTTCGGCGCGGAAGCGGACGAGGCCGCGTCGCATGGGCTTCTCGACGATTATTTCGCATGGGGCGGCAACTTCATCGACACCGCCGACGTCTACAGCGCCGGCAAGTCGGAGGAGATCATCGGCCGCTGGCTGAAGGCGCGTCCGACCGAGGCGCGCCAGGCCGTCATCGCCACGAAGGGCCGCTTCCCGATGGGCAATGGCCCGAACGACCATGGCCTGTCGCGGCGCCATCTCGGCCAGGCGCTGGACGATTCCCTGCGTCGCCTGGGCATCGAGCACATTGATCTCTATCAGATGCATGCCTGGGATGCGCTGACGCCGATCGAGGAAACGCTGCGCTTTCTCGACGACGCGGTCAGCGCCGGCAAGATCGGCTATTACGGCTTTTCCAACTATGTCGGCTGGCATATCGCCAAGGCCGTCGAGATCGCCAAGGCGCGCGGCTACACGCGGCCTGTCACGCTGCAGCCGCAATATAATCTGCTCGTCCGCGACATCGAGCTCGAGATCGTCGATGCCTGCCTGGACGCAGGCATGGGCCTGCTCCCCTGGTCGCCGCTCGGCGGCGGCTGGCTGACCGGCAAATACAAGCGCGACGAGATGCCGGCCGTCGCCACAAGGCTTGGCGAAAACCCCAATCGCGGCAGCGAATCCTTTGCGCCGCGCAATGCGCAGGAACGGACCTGGGCAATCATTGCGGCCGTGGAAGAAATCGCCAAGGCACGCGGCGTCACCATGGCACAAGTCGCCCTCGCCTGGACGGCCGCGCGGCCAGCCGTCACGTCGGTCATCCTTGGGGCGCGTACGCCGGAGCAGCTTGCCGACAATCTCGGCGCCGCCGAACTGAAGCTGTCCGAAGCGGAGATGGGTCAGCTGAATGAAATCAGCGCACCGCAACCCGCCGCCTATCCCTACGGCGAGAGCGGCAGAAACCAGCGCCATCGCAAGATCGGGGGCGGCCGGTAAGACGGATTTGGCGGCGGAGCGACACCGCCTCTGCCGCCAACTTCCTATCGCGCCGGTATTGGAGAGCTGCAAGCTCTGCGGTCAGACCAGCGGCGGATTGAGCCTGGCAAATCCCTCCTGCCGCCGATACGGAAAATAGGGATAGGGTGCAGCGACGGCGCTAACCTTATCCAGTTTCTCGATCTGTTCCTTGGAGAGCATCCAGCCGACCGCACCAAGATTCTGCCGCAACTGCGCTTCGTTGCGCGCGCCGATGATGACGCTTGCCACCGTCGGTCGGCTCAGCAGCCAGTTGATCGCGATTTGCGGCACGCCTTTACCGGTTTCGGCGGCAATCTCGTCGAGTACGTCGACAATATCGAACAGTTTCTCGTCATCGACCGGCGGCCCGAAGGATGCCGTCTCGTGCAGGCGGCTGGTTTCCGGCAGCGGATGACCGCGGCGGATCTTGCCCGTCAACCTGCCCCAGGCCAGAGGACTCCATACCAGCGCGCCGACATTCTGATCCGCGCCGAGCGGCATCAGCTCCCATTCGTAATCGCGGCCCGCGAGCGAATAATAGACCTGATGCGCGACGGGGCGGGCGTAGGAATGCCGTTCTGAAACGGCGAGCGATTTCATCAGCTCCCAGCCGGCGAAATTCGAGGCGCCGACATAGCGGACCTTGCCTGCCTTCACCAAGCCGTCGAGGGTGGACAGCGTCTCTTCGATGGGTGTCGAGGCATCGAAGGCATGAAGCTGCAGCAGGTCGATGTAATCGGTGCCGAGACGATGCAAAGCTGCATCGACCGACTTGATCAGCCGCGAGCGCGAAGCACCCCAGTCGGCAGGTCCATCTCCCATCGGCAACGCGGTTTTGGTCGAAATCAGCACGGCGTCTCGCCTGCCGCGGATCGCTTGGCCGAGCACCTCTTCGGAGGCGCCGGCCGAATAGACATCGGCAGTGTCGAAAAGATTGAGGCCGGCCTCGAAACAGATGTCGATGAGGCGGCGGGCCTCCGTCGCATCCGTCGTTCCCCAGGCGCTGAATAGCGGGCCGCTGCCGCCGAACGTACCGGCTCCGAAGCTGAGCACGGGTACTTTCAAACCGGAGGCACCAAGATTTCTGTAGTCCATCGTCGATCTCCTTTGCTGTCCTGAGTAGATAGACGCCGCGGCTTGGCTGATATAGATTGCCGGAAAGAAATTGATTTATGACTTGAATTCATCATGAGCCGACAGGATATCAATCGATCCGGGGAAATGGAGGTCTTCGTCCGCGCCGTGGAGCTCGGCGGCTTTACCGCGGCCGCAAGGGCCTGCCGCATGACGCCCTCGGCCGTCAGCAAGCTCGTTACGAGGCTGGAGAAGCGCCTCGGCGCACGCCTTATCAACCGTTCGACCAGACGCCTACAATTGACGCCGGAAGGCTGCGGCTTCTACGAGCGTAGCGTCGCAATCCTCGCCGATATGGCCGAGGCTGAACGCCACGCCTCGGCAGGCGAGCAGGTTGCCGGGCATATCCGCATCAATACCAGCGGTTCCTTCGGCAATCATGCGCTCGCTCCGCTTATTCCGACCTTCATGGCGCTCTATCCGGATGTCTCGCTCGAGCTCATTCACACCGATCGGGTCGTGGATTTGCTGGGAGAGCGGGCGGACGTGGCCATTCGCACCGGACCGCTCAAGAGTTCGAGCCTTACAGCTCGCAAGCTTGGCGCGGCGCGCAGAATGATCGTTGCATCGCCGGACTATCTGCGGCGATACGGCGTTCCCAGCATGCCGGCGGAGCTTGAAAGGCATTGCCGCATCGGCCTTTCCTATTCCCGAGCGATGGAAGGCTGGCCGCTTAAGCTCGGCGACCAAACAACGACACTTCCCGCGGCACGCGGCCTGCAGGTCGGTGACGGCGAGGCCATGCGCCACCTGGCGCTAGCGGGCGCGGGTCTTGCACGCCTTCCCGTCTTTACTGTCAGATCCGATCTCGACGCCGGACGGCTCCTGCCTGTCCTGGAAGGGTTCAATCCCGGCGATGTCGAGGAATTCTATGCGGTCTATATCGGCCAGGGCGGCCCGCTGCCGGCGCGTGTACGGACGCTTCTGGAGTTCCTGCGCGAAAATGTCAGCCTGTGAAGGAGCGGTGCGGCCCATTGGGCCGCACCGCATTGATGAGTGCTTTGCCGCTCGGCCCGGTTAGGCGGTCGGCTGGCGGGTCTTGCGCAGATAGGGCAGCACCGTATCGAACGAGCCGAAACGCGCAATTGCGTCCTCGTTGGAAACGGCGGCAGTGATGATGACGTCTTCGCCCTGCTGCCAGTTCGCCGGTGTTGCGACCTGGTGCTTGGCCGTGAGCTGGATCGAGTCGATGGCACGGAGAATTTCGCCGAAGTTGCGGCCCGTGGTCATCGGATAGGTGAGGATCAGCTTGATCTTCTTGTCCGGACCGATGACGAAAACGGAGCGAACGGTGGCGTTATCGGCCGGCGTGCGTCCTTCCGAGCTTTCGCCCGCGCCTGCCGGCAGCATGTCATAGAGCTTGGCGACCTTGAGATCCTTGTCGCCGATCAGCGGATATTCGACGTCGAAACCGGTCGCCGTCCTGATATCGCTCTTCCATTTGACATGGCTTTCGACCGGGTCGACCGAAATACCGATGACCTTGACGCCACGCTTGGCGAATTCCTGCTCCAGGCCTGCCATTGCACCCAGTTCGGTCGTGCAGACGGGCGTGAAGTTCTTCGGATGGGAAAACAGAACAGCCCAGCCGTTGCCAATCCAATCGTGGAACTGAAGCTCGCCCTGCGTCGTCTCAGCGGTGAAATCCGGAGCGATGTCATTGATACGCAAACTCATCACATTACCTCCCAAATAAAAGCCTCACCGCGTGCCTTGGACAGCGGGCAGAGGACATGGTCAAAAGAGCCGCGGCAGTACAATGGCGCTGAATGCACGGTGTGAAAAGCCCCCTTTCAAACCGAGGCGGCAACTGTCGCCGAAATACCTTGGGGCCTGCGATGCCTCGCACGCACCTTCAACGCTTCGAGAAAGCCATAACCGCTTGGCCACCGTCCAAATCCGCTCGCAATGTTGATATGTCCGGCAAGGCCGATATTGCGCACATCGGAATTCCAGAGCCGCCCGAACATGGTCAGCCGATCGAGCGTCATATAGATATCGTTCAGGCTTCCGACCGTGATGCTGGGAAAGGGCAACGCCTCAGTCGGCATCGTACCAAAGGAGAGATGACCGGCATGCAGCCTCTCGGTCACCGGAATATCGCAGGGCGCAACGAGAAGCGCGCCCTTTACCCTGCGTGCAGCCGGACGCCCCGCCAGTTTGGCCGCCAGCAGGCAGCCCAGGCTGTGGGCGACAAGATAGGCTTCACCGGCATCTTCGAGCGCCGCCTCCAGGTTTTCCATCCAGCGATCGAGATTGGGAAAATCCCAATCGGCCTGCTCGACGAGCCGAACGTCGGGTTGATCCTGCAACCAGTAGCGCTGCCAATGCCCGTCGCCCGATCCGAACAATCCGGGCACGATGAGTACTCTGCTCATGATATCCTCGCAGCCGATTTCAGCGAGACCCGCAAGACGAAGCAAGTGGCGCCTTCGTTCAATACCAGGGCGCCGGCGTGGCGCACCAATAATAGAGTTCGTAGTCGCGGGCCGAAGGCTCCCGGTCGTAGCTTGCGACAAACATCTCGTGCGTGGGTGCAGGCCCGCCCTTCCGCTTATTCAACGGAGACAAACCGAAGATCGCCTTCAGACGACTGATGATATTCGATGTCATGCAACCCTCCATCTCGTTGAACTTAAAAACCGCATGCTTGCCGGTCGAACCGGCGTTGCCTCGTTATTCCGCAGCCGCCAGCACCGTCACCGGATGCGGAAAGAAGGCGGCCAGCTCGCCGACGACCTCGTTGATCCGATTGGAAAGCTGTTCGGAGGAAACCTTGTAGCCGGTGAAATCGCGATCCGAAGCATAGACTGCGGTCGGCAGCGTGTGGGCCATGAAGAAGCCGAAGAGCGGCCGCAGCTGGTGCTCCACCATCAATGCATGCCGGTCGCCGCCGCCGGTCGCGGTGATGATGATCGGCTTGGCGCGCAGCTCATGCGGATCGATGAGGTCGATAAGATGCTTGAAGAGCCCCGGATAGGATCCCTTGAAGGTGGGGGAGCCGATGATCAGCGCATCCGACGAGACGATATCGTCGATCACGCTCTTCGCCTGATCGTCGAGATCCCTGCGCCATTGGGCCACGCCAAGCGAAGGACCGACATCGTGCAGATCGTAAACCTTGCTGGTAAATCCGTAGCGGTTGCCTGCCAGATCGGCGATGGTCTGGACCAGTGCATGGGTCTTGGACGGACGGTTGAAGCTGCCGGCAATACCGACCAGTTTAGGCGCACTCATTTTCATCCCTTTCAGAACGTCAGACGCGTGTTCGATAGTGCGAATATTGTCCACAAATTTTGTAGATTAAAAGGAACAGCCATCTCTGAGTTACCCGGAAAGGGAAAATCTGTTTCCTGCATCGGGCCGCGTGGATCAGGCTTTCCTATCAGGGTCTAGGCGCGTTAGCTGCCGATCGATCGAGGTCATTTCCTGTGGGAAAACAAAAAACTTCATGCCGCCAACACATGACCGGGACACGCATATGGCAGTAATCCCCGCGCATCCCGACCGTGATGATTGATCGGGATTGGCCCCAGCTTAGCCTCGCACAGCTGGGACAGCGCAAGAGCGAAGGGAAACGGTCGGCAAGTTCTGCGCGAGGCCCTTCCACAACAGCAACATCAGGACCTGGGGTCTTAAATGAGAAAGCATATCGCTGCCGCCGTCTTTGCTGCAGCACTCTACACCTTCGCCGGCGCCGCCCATGCCGATTGCGGCTCGGTGTCGATCGCCGAAATGAATTGGGCATCGGCCGGCGTCGCGGCAAATGTCGACAAGATCATCCTCCAGGAAGGTTATGGCTGCTCGGTCGAGCTTGTCACCGGCGATACGCTGCCGACCTTCACCGCCATGAACGAGAAGGGCCAGCCGGACGTCGCGCCCGAGCTCTGGATCAACGCCGTGCGCACCCCGCTCGATCAGGCGGTTTCTGAGGGCAGGCTTGTCATTGCGGCCGGCATTCTTTCCGAAGGCGGTCAGGACGGCTGGTGGATTCCCAAATTCCTGGCCGACGCCCATCCCGAGATCAAGACGGTCCAGCAGGCATTGGAACATCCGGAATTCTTCCCCTCGCCGAATGATCCGAAGAAGGGCGTCATCTACAATTGCCCGCCCGGCTGGCAATGCCAGGCCTCGCTCGGCAACCTCTTCCGGGCGCTCGATGGCGAGAAAAAGGGATTTGAAATCGTCGAAACTGGCTCTGCCGCCGCCCTCGACGGCACGATCGCCAATGCCTTCGAGAAGAAGACCGGCTGGCTCGGTTATTACTGGTCGCCGACCGCCATCCTCGGCAAGTACCCGATGGTGCGTTTGTCGTTCGGCGTCCCGCATGACAAGGCCGAATGGGACGCCTGCACATCGGTGATCGATTGCGCCAATCCGAAGGTCAACTCCTACCCCGTTTCGGAGGTCTTCACCGTCGTCACCAAGCAATTCGCCGACAAGGCCGGGGTTGCTATGGACTATCTGAAGAAGCGGAAATGGACGAACGGCCTGGTAAACAGCGTACTTGCCTGGCAGACGGACAATCAGGGCACCAATGAAGATACTGCGAGATATTTTCTGAAGAGCCACGAGGACATCTGGACGACATGGGTAAGCCCGGAAATCGCCCAGAAGGTGAAGGCTTCGCTCTAGGAGAACAACCCTGGCGACGCGAGGTGCTATCGCGTCGCCGATTCATATGCCGTGCTCACATACGATCCCATGAGCCGACCTGGAATTGCGACAAAAAAACTCGCTCCTGGGGGTGGGCAGAAAAGCAAAGCACGCTATCTGACGCATATGAGTGGGGAGACATATTAGATCGATGGAGGAGGTAATCCGGCACATGGAAGAGGCTTCTCATGCGTAATTCAGTCTTGAATGCTCTTGGACAACCGCTTTACTACAGCGACACGTCGACTGGTTTCTTTTCCGCTACCGGCTCAGGTCCGGTGCTCAACGGTACGGCAGGCAACGACTCCATGTGGGGTGATGGCTCCGTCAACGTGACGATGATGGGCGGCACCGGTGACGATATCTACTATCTCTATTCCAGCATCAACCGCGCCTATGAAGCGCCCAATGCCGGCATCGACACCATTAATACCTGGATGGATTACACGCTGCCCGCCAATTTCGAAAATCTCACGGTGACGGGCAACAACCGCCATGCCTATGGCAACGACGGCGACAATATCATCACCGGCGGCAGCGGCAGCCAGACCATCGATGGCGGCGCCGGCAACGACGTGCTCACCGGCGGCGGCGGGGCTGATACGTTCATCATTAGCAAGGGCAATGGCAGCGACCTCATCACCGACTTCAGCGATGACGACAAGGTCAGGCTCAACCAATATGGCCTGACCTCATTCGATCAGGTCGTCAGCCATTCCGCCCAGGAGGGAGCCAATGTCCGGCTCGATCTCGGCAACGGCGAAAGCCTGGTCTTTGCGAACAAGACCGTCTCCGATCTTCACGCAGACCAGTTCCAGCTCGGGCTCGACAGATCCTCGCTGACACAGACCTTTTCGGACGACTTCAATGCGCTTTCGCTGCATGAGGGTACGCAAGGTACCTGGGATGCCAAATATTCCTGGGCGCCAGACAAGGGCAGCAGCCTGAACAGCGAACTGCAATGGTACATCAACCCATCCTACGCGCCGACGGCATCGGCAAACCCGTTTTCCATCTCCGACGGCATTCTGACGATCACGGCAAAACAAACGCCGGATGCACTAAAATCGATCGTCGAAAACCATGACTATACATCGGGCATTCTGACCACCCATTCCACCTTCTCGCAGACCTACGGCTATTTCGAAATGCGGGCAGAGATGCCGCATAACCAGGGCGTCTGGCCTGCCTTCTGGCTGCTGCCAGAGGACGGATCCTGGCCGCCGGAACTCGACGTGGTGGAAATGCGCGGGCAAAATCCCGATACGGTCAACGTGACGGTTCATTCGAATGCCACCGGTCAGCACACGATGACCTCGATCCCGGTCGAGGTGCCAAGCACCGATGGTTTCCACAATTACGGCGTGCTCTGGGGCAAGGATCAGATCGTCTGGTATTTCGACGATGTTGCGGTCGCCCATGCCGCTACGCCTGCCGATATGCACAGCCCGATGTATATGCTGGTCGACCTCGCCGTCGGCGGCGTCGCGGGTACGCCAACGGACGGGCTGCCGAACGGATCCGAGATGAAGATCGACTATATCAAAGCCTATTCCCTGGACGATCATGCCGCCCAGCTCGCCGCCTCGGCCCAAACAGCGCATACGACCGATTGGCACATCTAGCGCGCTTGGTGCGTGGCGTGGCGGTTGTCAGTTTGCTGATGAGGCCGCGAAAACCGCTAACTGAGCATCGAAAGCACGCCTATATGCTGGCCGTGCTTCGCCGCGGGCGACATAGGCCGAGAGGTTCGGATACTCGTTCAATAGTTCCGAACCTTTCAGCCTGAGCAGCACCGACACCATCAAAAGGTCACCGGCGCTGAAATTGCCGTCGAGCCATTCGGCATCGCCAAGGCGACCGGAAAGTTCGCTCAGCCGTTTGCGAATGCGCTCCTCGACGATAGGCAGGCGCTGCTCGCACCAGCTCTCGCCGCGCTCCAGCAGTCTAGCGACTGCACGCTCGTTGATCGGTGGCTCCATTGTAGAGACTGCCGCAAACATCCATGTGATCGCACGCGCCCGTGCATTCGCATCGTTTGGGAAGAGGCCTTCGTGGCAATCCGCGATGTGGAACACAATCGCTCCCGACTCAAACAAGGCGAGATCGTTTTCCTCATAGGTCGGAATCTGCCCGAAAGGCTGAAGCGCGAGATGCGCGGGTTCCTTCATCGCCTTGAATGAAACAAGGCGGACCTCGTATGACTGGCCGACTTCTTCAAGCGCCCAGCGAACGCGCATGTCGCGGGCCAGACCTCTGCCGCCATCGGGCGAACGTTCGAACGCGGTAATCGTAATCGTCATGATGCTCTCCATAGCTTGTCCGTCTTAAAGACGATCGGCTAAACGAGAATCCGACATCGTCCGATCAGTGAGATCCGATCCTAGTCCTCCTTGAATGCGCGCTTGATCTGATCGGTCATCGGTTTCGTCAGATAGGCCAGGACGCTTCTCCGCCCCGTCTGCATGAAAGCCTCCACAGGCATGCCTGGCAAGGGCGTCAATTGCCCGAGGCGGACCCATTCCTGCTTTGCCACCCTTGCCCGTACGACATAATGGCTCTGGCCCGACCGCTGGTCGGTCACCAAATCCGCAGAGACGGTCTCCACATGCCCGTTCAGCTCCGGTGTGATCCGTTGATTGAAGGCGGGAAACCGCAATGATACCGGCTGTCCGACGGCGACCTGATCGATATCCTGCGGTGCGAGCTTCAGCTCGGCCACCAGCGCATCCCGGTCAGGAACGATCTGCATGATCGTCTCGGCCGGCGAGATCACGGCGCCCTCAGCATGGACGCCCAATTGATCCACGATGCCGGCCTGCGGCGATCTAAGATCGATCCGTTTGAGATCATCCTCGGCCGCGACCAGACGCTCCGAAAATTGCCCGATGTCGCTCTCCGCCTGACGCAGCTGCTCGGAGACCTGCGAGCCGCGGTCGGCATCGATCTGCAGGATCTGCAATTCGGTTTCCGCGATCTTGCCGCGGGTGCGGGCGATCGATGAGACGAGATTGCCGAGATCGCCGTTCAACGACGCGCTTTCACGCTGGAGCGAAAAGACCTTGGTGGCCGAAATAATGCCTTGGTTGAGCAGACCTTCGAGACTGCCAAGCTCCTTAGCGATCAAAGCAATCTCCCTTCGCTTGCCCTGCTCCTGCGCCACGAGACCTTCGATCTCCTGGTTCAACTGCTGAATTCGCTCGCGCAGCTGCGATTTCTGACCGTCGCGTGACGCCAAGCGGTCTCGAAAAAGCTGCCGCTCGCCGGCCAGAATGGCCCTGACATCCTCGGTGCCGGCGGCAGAAAGCAGATCGGCCGGAAAGACAATGTCGTCCTTGCCGTCGCGCTCGGCCACCAGGCGCGCCGTGCGCGCGGACAGTTCGTTGAGGCGCTTGCGGATGATGGCGAGATTTGCCCTGGTCTGCGTGTCGTCCAATCGCACAAGCACCTGGCCCGCATCGACATGATCACCGTTCCTGACGAAGATCGTGCTGGCAATGCCGCCCTTCAGATGCTTCACCGGTTTCACATAGCTGTCGACGACCAGGCTGCCGGAGGCGATCACCGCCCCGGAAATTTTGGTGGCGGCCGCAAGCCCTCCCATGACGCCGAATAGCAGCAGTATCGCGACCACCACAAACAGCGACAGGCGGCGAATGGCGCGTTCGGTCGATGATGAAGGCCTGTCGCTCATCGTGCTTCCCCGCCCGCGATCACTAGAGTTGCCGGTCCGGCAGGCTTGGGCGGCAATCCGAGAACATCCTTCTTCGGGCCGAATGCCTGCACCTGACCACCGGCAACGATCATTACCGTGTCGGCAGCCGCAAGCGCGCTTGGCCTGTGAGCAATGACAATGGCGATACCGCCGCGCTCCCGCACGCCCGAAAGCGCCGCGGTCAGGCACGCCTCCCCGTCCGCATCGAGGTTCGAATTGGGCTCGTCCAGCACCACCAGGAACGGATCCCCATAAAGCGAGCGCGCCAGCGCGATGCGCTGCCTCTGGCCGGCTGAGAGCCGTGATCCTGCCTCCCCGATCATCGTATCGAAACCATCGGGGAGCTTGACAATCATGTCATAGACGCCGGCAGCCTTTGCCGCTCTTATGACCGGCTCGGGCGTCGCATCCTTGGCGAAGCGGGAAATATTGTCCGCGATCGAGCCCTCGATGAGACCGACATCCTGCGGCAGATAGCCGATATGACGGCCCAGTTCGTTCACATCCCATTGGGACAAGGCCGCCTTGTCGAGCCGCACCGTGCCGATCGTTACCGGCCAAAGGCCCGTCAGCGCCCGGGCAAGCGACGATTTGCCCGATGCACTCGGGCCGATGATGCCAAGCACCGTGCCCGCCGATATTTTGAACGAGATATTGCGCAGGATGAAATCTCGGCCGCCGGGAGATATCACGCTGATATTTTCGACGCCGAGTTCGTTCACGGGTGCCGGCAGAGTAAGAACATGCTGCCCGGCCGGCGCGACATCGAGGAGAGCTGCAAGCCGCGCCCAGCCCTGACGGGCCGCAACGAAACCCTTCCACTGAGCAATTGCAAGCTCCACCGGCGCCAGCGCCCGCGTTACCAGGATCGAGCTTGCTATGATGATGCCACCGGTCGCTTCCTGACGAATGACGAGGATCGCACCGACCGCCAACACGGCGGATTGAAGCATCATGCGCGCCATCTTTGCCGCGATGGTCAGTGCGCCGACGATGGCACCCGCGGCAGACTGATGTCTCAGGTAGTCATCGTTCATGGCAGTCCATTTTTCGGTCAGCCGGCCGGCAAATCCCATCGAGATTGCGGCTTCCCAGTTTCGCCGTGCGGCCTGCGCGAAGCCGAGACGCGCGGCCGAAGATTTTGCCGCCTCAAGCGCCGGCCGCCGCGACAGCGTTTCGGCAAGCAGGGTGATGCCGACGAGCAGCACGGCGCCGCAGAGGGCGGTAACGCCGATCCAGACGTGAAACAGAAAGCAGAGTATCAGGTAGAATGGCACCCAGGGCAGGTCGAAAAACGCGGTGGAACCGCTGCCCGACAGGAAAGAACGGATCTGCTCGAGATCACGGATCGATTGCAATCCGTCATCCGAGGTCTGCTTTTGGGTCGGCAGGAACAGGAGCGAGCGGAAGATCCTTCCGTTCAATCGCTCGTCGAGCGACATGCCGATCCGCGCAAGCAGCATGGAGCGCAGCAGCTCCAACGCTCCCTGGAAAAGAAACAGCGTCGCAACGATGACGACAAGTCCGGAAAGCGTCGGCAGGCTGCGGCTCGGAATGACGCGGTCATAGACCTGCAGCATGAAGAAGGAGCCGGTCAGCGCCAGCATGTTGATGGCCGCGCTCGCAAGAGCGATGCTGAAGAAGGCCTTGCGCAATGATGAGAGCATCAGCGCGACGAAGGTCTGCGGCGGTTCTTTCGGGACGGCAAGCACCTCGCTTCGATCCTCAATATTGGCCGTCGCGAGCGACAGGAGTTTGCACAACGTTCGTCCGCGCCGCCTCCTATTCGGCGCTTGGAACCTGCAAAAAGGATCGGTGACGACGTCGCCGCCGTTTCCATTTTGCACCTAACCTTCGGCCATCCCACGCAGTTCAGGAGGCCGAAATCTTCCCTGATTCCAATCCCCGTGAAGCCAATCTGGGCGTCGGGTCATGGGACAATTGCGCCATCAGATGGAGCAGGAATATTCATCGGCAAGATCTGCCGACACTTAGATCGGGATAGGCAGGCGTTTTTTTTCATAAGCGCCTGCCATATCCAGCCTTATTCGAACTTCTCGGTTGTATCCGCCTTGCCTTTCACCCAGTAGCCGGATGCCTTGATCCAGCTCAGCGGATAGCCGCGCTCTTCGACGAGATAGGTTCGCAGCGCGCGTGTCACCGAGGCTTCGGCGGCAATCCAGACAAAGGTGCCGGCCGCAAGCTCGACCGAACGGAGAATGCTCATCAGCGCCGACGCATCGGTTGCCTGCGACAGGGGCCGATGCGCCCAATGCATCGTCACCCGCGCTTGACTTCGAAGGACCTGATGCTCGGCATCGTCAGCAACTGCGACGATGGCCGTGATATGTGCGTCGCCGCCGGCCTCCTCGATGCGGCGGCCGATTGCCGGCAAGGCCGTCTCGTCGCCGATGAGCAGCCAATTCTTGATGTCGTTGGAGATAACTGCGGAACCGCGGGGGCCGCCGATCTCCAGCCTGTCGCCAACGTTGGCTGCAAGCGCCCATTGGGTAACGGGGCCAGCTTCATGAATGGCGAAATCGATGACGAGCGTGCGCGCATCATTATCGTAACGACGAGGCGTATAATCACGCCGTTCCATTTCCCCGCCCGGCCCCGGAACGAAGACCTTGATGTGATCGTCGGGTGCCAAGCTGACGAAATCCGCGAGATCTTCGCCTGCAAATTCTATGCGCAGCATGCCGGGCGTGGTGTTTTCGACGCTGGCGACGGTCAGCAAACGCCGCTTCAGCTCATGGCGCACGCGCTCGATCTTTGGAGCGGAGCCATTCAGATTTGAGATATGGGAGTTATCCATCTGCATCCTTTCGAGGCTCTTTGGTCTCGATCTGCAGGACACAGTCGCGCAGACCGAAGCCGCAGAGCCGTTCGATCATACGCGTTGAGTGACGTTAACGCTTACGTGGCGGGGCAACACCCGGCCAATTCGCATTTCTCTATAGAAGAGGAGCGCTCATTTCGCAACGAAAAGATGATTATTTTAGACAAGATTTTGATCACAAGTGACGAAGCCATGCTGCGATCCTTTGCCGAGGAGACCGGCGCACCCTTTCAAGTGCGCCGGCAACCCTGATTACTGGAGCGCCTTTTCCATGATCCGCGCCAGCCGCTCGGCAAAGGCACGCGGATCAGCCGGCTTGTCGCCGTCGAGCACACGCGCCTGGTCGAGCAGCAGGAACGCCGCATCGTCGCGCAGCGAGGGCGCATCGATCTTGGCCGCAATCGCCTTGACGACCGGGTGCTCCATGTTGATTTCCAAGATCGGCTTGGCGCCGGACTGCAGGCGCCCAGCCCCTTGCAGGATCTTTTCGAGCTGCCGATCGTAGCCCCGCTCGGAAGCGACCAGGCAGACGGCGCTTTCGATCAGGCGATCAGACGCGCGGACGTCGGAGACCTCGTCGGCAAGCTTTTCCTTGGCAAAATCGATGAAGGCCTGTACCTCAGCCGGAGCCGTCGAGCTTTCCGGCTTGTCTTCATCCTGCTTCTTGAACTGCGCGAGATCAGCCGACCCTTGAGTGATCGACTTGAAGCTCTTGCCCTCGAATTCCGGAGCATTGGTCACCCAGAAGCTGTCGACGGAATCAGTCAGCAACAGAACCTCGATGCCGCGGGCGCGGAAGCCTTCGAGCTGCGGCGAAGCCTTCAGCTGTTCCAGGCTGCCGCCGACCAGATAGTAGATCGCCTGCTGGCCTTCTTTCACATCCTTGACGTAATCGGCAAGCGATCGGTAGCCGTCCGCAGAGGCCGTCGTGCGGAAGCGCGACAGCGCCAGCAATTGTGCGCGGCGCTCGAAATCCTCGTAGATCCCTTCCTTGATCAGGCTACCGAAGTTTTCCCAGATCTTCAGGAAAGCATCGTGGTCGCTCTCGGCCTGCTTCTCGATCGCGGTGATGATGCGATTGGTGACCCCCTTGCGGATCGCCGACAGGATCGGGCTTTCCTGGATCATCTCGCGCGAAACGTTGAGCGGCAGGTCTGCCGTATCGACAAGACCGCGCACAAAACGCAGATAGCGCGGCAGCAGATCCGCCTCGTCGGTGATGAAGACGCGCTTTACATAGAGCTTCATGCGGCCCTTGCGATCCGGGTCAAAGAGATCGAAGGGCTGCGAGCCGGGCACGAAGGCGAGTGCCGAATATTCATGGCGCCCCTCCGCGCGGAAATGCACCGTCAGCGCCGGCTCGTCATACTGGCCCGAAACGCCGCGATAGAAATCGGTATATTCCTCGGCCGTGATATCGTTCTTCGACTTGGTCCAGAGCGCGGTGCCGTCGGTGAGCTGCGTGGCTTCCTCGCCGGGCTTCTCGGCGATCTTGATCGGCACCGGCACATGACCGGACTGTTCCTTGACGATGCGCTCGACGGTCCAGCGCGAGGCATAGCTCTTGGCATCTTCCATCAGGTGCAGCGTGATGCGGGTGCCGCGGGCCGGAGCCTCGCTCACATCGACGGGGGAGACGCTATAGCCGCCCTTGCCATCGGAAGACCAGAGCCATGCGTCTTCCGCACCGGCGCGGCGGGAGATGACATCGACGCGATCGGCGACCATGAAACAGGAATAGAAGCCGACGCCGAACTGGCCGATGAGCTGGGCGCCCTCGCCCTGCTTGTTGGCCTCGATGCGCTCCATGAAGGCGCGCGTACCGGAGCGGGCAATCGTGCCGAGGGCCTCGATCATCTCGTCACGGCTCATGCCGATGCCGTTATCTTCGACGACGAGCTTGCCGCCATCGGCGTCGAGCGTCAGCAGAATGCGGCTGTCGGGATCGTTGGCCAGCAGGCCGGGATGGGCAATCGCCTCGTAGCGCAGCTTCTCGCAGGCATCGGCCGCATTCGAGATCAGCTCGCGCAGGAACACATCCTTATCCGAATAAACCGAGTGAACCATCATATGCAGAAGGCGGGCAACGTCGGCCTCGAAGACGTGGCTCTCGGCGGTCATTTCTGCGGTGGTGGTCGTCATATGCGTCTAGTCTCCTGGGAATGTTGAAAGTCGCGCCGAACAGGTGGCGGATGACGAGAGAAATTTCAAGCGGGCGTTGTCACGCCAAGCTCAAAACTGGCGGGTAGGCTTTGCTTCGTAGGCAAAATCACTCTCCCAGCGGTTCCTCCATTTGAGCCTATCATGCAGGATTGGCATCAGTGCGGCATGGTATCTCAACGACCGTCATGAGATTCGCAGCCCTATGCAGGTTCATTCCAGCCACTGACGAAACCGCCTCGCCAGCAGATGCCGATTGTACGTCATCTCGGGCTTTCGGTCATTGGATAGCGGCGGCAGTCGAACAGTATAAACCTCGCATCACTTGCATTGGCCGTGATAGTGAACTATATATGCTGCGGTAACGTTGCTGGTGAGCGCCAACAAAACTGGATGCTCGCAATGTTTCGGTCGCTTTGCTCTTCTGACCACGGATGTACTGGCATTGGTGTGGGAGCGACAATCAGGAAGGTCGGCGCGTTTCGCTCCGGCCTTTTTTGTTGCCTGCAATTCCGGGAGGCAACATTATCGCCTTTCGACAGTCAACCGAAGGCGCTCCTGTCCGGCAGGAACGGACTGCGATTGCCGCAAACCCGTCTGCGCGAACCATAATCCGGCGGGTTCAATTGATGATGCAGGCCGTGCCAATTCGCTGACACGTCCAAGTAAAGCTCGCCACATACGTCTGAGCACTTGGCCCTCGTATCCCGGGAACCCCGAGCTTAGGGAAACTCCCTCCATCGAGAACGTGATTTGTTCAGCTTACCATGCCGGGAATAACAACTTGGCGCCGACGAAATTGTCAATTTTTGCTGTTCAACAGCTCGATGATGTCAAGATTCTGAAGTTAAGAGGCGCGATGCGGCGCTTCGAAGCTCAGAACACGCTGTTCAGGCTAGAGCATTGGCGGTACTCGCCGAGGACGCACGCTGTACGATTCATGATCAAATGATGATATGGAAGCCCAGCCTAAAATGCTGATTCAAGCGATGAAAAATGTGACGTCGCCTGCTATATTCAAAGCGGCATCTTGTGCTGGGAGGCAGCTATGTCCGGGAGAAAAGAGCCAGCTCGTTCTAATATCGCCCCCATCCAAGGGCATCACATCCGCACGAAAAAGGGGCGGCAATCTCGAGTCTTTCAGAGAGCCAATCGCCAAGTCATCCTGATGGCCGCAGCCGTTATCATCGTGTTTTTTGTGGCAGTAACTCTGCAAGCCTTGCTAACGTAACTCAGGTCAGTTTCCCGAACTGGTTATTCTGGCTACCGGTACGCCGACACTTTATCGGCCCTTCGGGTTCCGTCAGATCAAAGAGGTGATCTTCAGTTCTGGATAGTTCCAGCGGTAAGGAAACTCCAGCATTTCCCGCTTCGAAAGGCCCGCGAGACACCGCGTATCAGCGCCAACGAGGCTGTCCAATGCCAATAGCAGCGCATGCGAGAGAGCCCGCGGCCTGCCGGCTTGACTCTGCTGACTTCCTATGAGAACATAAAGTGAACAAATGGAGGCATCCATGACGAAAGCCGAACAAGTCATCGAACGTGCCATGACCTTTGTCGCTGTCTCGAAGGCCCTTCGGGAGCGCGAACAGGAACGGCGCGCCAACTGGACGCGCCGTGTCGAAATCAGCCGGCCGCTACCGCCCCTGCCGCGCGCCGTTCAGCTTTCGTTGAAACTCGATAGCTGAAGCGGCCTGGGTGGTGACAGCACCCGGCAGGCTGAGAAGCGCCCGCCTTTCGGCGGGCGCACTGCTCTTTGGTGACATCAGGCCTTGAAGAAGGCGAGCAGGTCCGCATTGATGACGTCTGCATGCGTCGTCGCCATGCCGTGCGGCAAGCCCTTGTAGACCTTCAGCGTGCCATTCTTTAGGAGTTTGATGGAAAGCTCTGCCGAGTCTGCGATCGGCACGATCTGATCGTCATCGCCATGCATGACGAGCGTCGGCACGTCGATCTTCTTCAGGTCTTCGGTAAAATCCGTCTCCGAGAAGGCCTTGATGCAGTCGTAATGCGCCT
The DNA here is from genome assembly GCF_000359745.1 of Rhizobium freirei PRF 81. Taxonomy (GTDB): domain Bacteria; phylum Pseudomonadota; class Alphaproteobacteria; order Rhizobiales; family Rhizobiaceae; genus Rhizobium; species Rhizobium freirei. The sequence goes on along the minus strand of NZ_AQHN01000084.1, from coordinate 326,503 downwards.
TGGCGCCGCCCATCATGCCCTGGCGCCACCAATTATCGATCACGCCCTGCGAGACCGCAGCGCCCGGACGGTTGAAGCCGTAGAACGGGCCTGCGGGGATATCGCGGAAGAATTGAGCGCGGTTGGCAACAAGTGCAGCGCGGAAGCCGTCGAAGACTTCCAGCGGCAGGCCGCCGGGGTTCTTCTCGGACTTGACCATGATCGGCGGCACGGCGCCGATCAGCACTGCCTTCGAAACGCGGCCATGACCGCCATACTGAGCCACATAGCGGGCAACTTCGCCGCCACCGGTCGAATGGCCGACATGAATGGCGCCCTTGAGATCCAGATGCTCGGCAAGCGCCGCAACGTCGGCTGCATAGGTATCCATCTCGTTGCCGGTTGCCGTCTGGCTGGAGCGGCCGTGGCCGCGGCGATCATGGGCGATGACGCGATATCCCTGATTGAGGAAGAACAGCATCTGGGCATCCCAGTCATCGGAGCTCAAAGGCCATCCGTGATGGAAGACGATCGGCTGGCCCGTTCCCCAATCCTTGTAGAAGATCTGAGTTCCGTCCTGGGTGGTGATCGTGCTGCTGCTCATGGTGTCCTTACCTTTCGAAGATTGCTTTTTAGAGGCTTGTGCAGGTTGAGCGAAGGGTGTGGCGGCTGCGGCGGCGAGGCCTAGCCCAGCTGCCATGACACTCCGGCGCGTAGCTTGATGGATCGACTGGCTCATTTCAATCTCCATAAATTTATCACGCGATTTATTATCGCGCTGCAGAAACTCATAAACCGGTTGCGCCGCGCTGTCCATCATAAATTTATCTCACTATAATTTATCACGATAAATAATTTCTCAAAATCGGAATGATGCCACAGCAAAACGGCGGATAATCCGCCCCGCCGGCTCCGTCCCTTACCTAATTTTGATGACCGCCTTTTTGCCGCCCGGATCTATGGCCCAGGCTTGTCGGCAAAATGTGAGCTCGCGAACTCGGCGGCTTTGCCTCCCGCCTTCCTGGCATCGTCGAGCCAGAAGGGAAAAATCTGCCATTGGTGGATCATGCCGGGCCAGACTTCCAGGCTCACATTCCCACCTGCCTGCTGCACCTTGTCCGCCAGCCGCTTGCTGTCATCGAGCAGCGCCTCGCGCGATCCAACCTGAATCAGCAGCGGCGGAAAGCGGGCGAAACTGGCATAGAGCGGCGACAGATCGGGATCGGTGGTCGAGTGGTCGCGCGCAAAAGCATCGTGGATGACTGCGAGCTCGGCTTTGCTCATGAACGGATCCTGGGCAGCGTTGGCGGCCAGCGATGCTCCGGTTCCGGCAAAATCGGTCACCGGGCTCATGGCGATGACGGCAGCGGGAAGCGCTCCGCTGAAGCGGATCTGGTTCAGGACGACTTCCATGGCAAGAGTCGCCCCGACCGAGTCGCCGGCAATTACGATGTTTCCCGGCTTGTATCCGGAAGACAGAAGCCAGCGATAAGCGGCCATGGCATCGTTGATCTGTGCCGGAAAGCCATAGTCGGGCGCAAGACGATAGTCGATCAGCAGCACATCGGCCGATGCTGCCTTGGCAAATAGAGCGGCAATGTTGCGGTGCGTTCTCAGCGAGCCGCTATAGAAGCCACCGCCATGCAGATAGAGAATTGCCCGCCGGCCGATCGGATGATGCAGCCGGGCCGGCCATATCAGATTGGCATCGACCCCGTTGGCATCGACATGACGAATCTGCACGCGTGTCGGATCCGGCGTCGATGCCATCAGCTTTTCGAAGTCTGTGCGCCGTTGCACGAGATCCTTGTCGGACATGGCGCCATTCTGACGAATGGCTCCGATCAGCTTCTCGACCTGCTCGCTCGATGCCTTTGTCTGCTGCTCGACATCGGAGGCCCAGGCGTCCGATGTCATCAGCTTTGTCGACAGGCCTGCGGCGATCAGGACACTCATCGCCACGGCAAAACGAAGGATGAAACGAAATGACCGGAACTCATTCATACAAATAGCCTTTTTTCCCGCAAGGCTGCACACGATATCGTGATGCCACGGTCGCAGAAATGCGATTTGTGTCAAGTATCGCAGGCGATATGAGCTTGAATTCGATCTGCCTGACTGCCCATTGCGCCGGCAATCTGCCGCCATAGGAGAGACCGCCGAGGATGCTCTAACGTAGCGGCCACAAGCCGTGTATCCTACATTCGATTCCAGACCGGGCTTGCATCCGGATCAGAGCTTGCCATCGCTCTCCAGACTTCGATTTAGGGTTCTGTAAATAGGTGAGAACACGGTCTTTCCCGACACGATAAAGCTGTCATAGGGTCTTGCCGAACGAAATTGCTAACAAGGCTCCGTATCATGGCGACGCACCGTTTCACCCCCGCTCTCTATCACAATGTCATCGGCTCGCTGCCGCCGGCCCTGCATGTCGCCGATGGCGATACCGTGATTACCGAAACGCTGGATGCCGCCGGTTACGACAAGCATGGCGTTCACCGCATCTCGGGCCCCAATCCGATGAACGGCCCGATCTTCGTCGAGGGTGCGGAGCCGGGCGATTCCCTCAAGGTCGAAATCCTGAGCATGGTGCCGACGCGCGATAAGGGCTTCACCCGCAGCGTCGTCGCCAGCAATGTCGTCGATCCCCAGGATGTCCGCGCGCTGCCCGCAAGCGAGAAAGTCATCTGGCAGATCGATCGCGAAGCCCGGACGACGAGGCTCGCCGAACCAGTCGCCGGCCTTGAGGCCTTCACGTTGCCGCTCTCGCCGATGATCGGCTGCTTCGGGGTCGCGCCCGCGCTCGGGCAGGCCATCTCGACCGCCACCAGCGGCGAATTCGGCGGCAATATGGACTATCGGCTGCTTGGGCCGGGCACGACCATCTGGTTCCCGGTATCGGCTCCCGGCGCGCTTTTCTTCCTCGGCGATTGTCACGCCGTCCAGGGAGACGGCGAGATCGTCGGCACGGGGATCGAAACGACCTTCGAGGTGACGGTGCGGCTCAGCGTGGAAAAGAAAAAGACGATCATCTGGCCGCGCGGCGAAACGGCGGACGATATTTTCACCATCGGCAATGCCCGCCCGCTCGATCAGGCCCTGCAACATGCCACCAGCGAAATGCTGCGCTGGCTCGGCTCCGACTACGGGCTGGACAAGACGGCCGCCAGCCATCTTCTCGGTCAGGTCGTGCGTTACGATGTCGGCAATGTTTTCGACCCGGCCTACACCATGGCCTGCCGCGTTTCGAAATCCTGGCTGAAGCGCCGGTAAAGCGTAAGGCGTAAGGCGTCAGCCGGCATCCAGCGACTGGTCGCGCCGCTGGCGCGACACGTTGCTCTCCTGCCGCTCCCGCGCCATGTGGCTGACGGCAGCGCGCAGCTGTGGATGCCGCGACATGAACAGATTGAAATCGCGGCGCTCCAGCACAAAAAGCTGACAGAAATCCACGGCAACGACATCGGCGGTGCGGCGCGCGCCGGTCAGCAGCGCCATTTCGCCGAAGAAGGACCCGGCGCCGAGCGGAATTTCGTCGTCTTCCAGCTGCACCTCCACTGCACCGGAGGCAATGAAGAACATGCTGTCGCCACGATCGCCCGTGCGGATGACACGGTCGCCCGGCGAGGCCGATCTCGGCCGGAAGAGCAGAAGAAGCTCCTCATGCGCATTGTCGTCCAGCTCGGCAAACATCGGGAATGTTTCGATCAGCTGCTCGATCTCGAGATGATGCTGGCGATCGCGCTCCTCGCGCTGCTTGTTGATGACGGCCAGTTCGCGGCGAAGCCCATCCTGCTTTGCCATGCCGTATTTGTTCGCCAGCGACGGCCAGCGGGAAAACGTCCATTTCTCCAGCTTTTCGATGGCGAAGAAGGCGAGCGGATTGAGCGTAATCGACAGGATCGCGCCTGCGAGAATGAGATCCTGTCCTTCACGGGACAACAGGCCCAGCGAAACGCCGAGCCCGGCCAGGATGAAGGAGAATTCCCCGATCTGCGCCAGACCGGCCGCCACTGCAAAGCCCATGCTGGCGGGATAGCGCAGCAACAGCACGACGCCGAAAGCGATCAGGGACTTGCCCAGCATGATCAGCGCCAGCACGCCGATGATCATCAGCGGTTCGCGGATCAGGACCATCGGATCGAAAAGCATGCCGACCGAAACGAAGAACAGCACCGAGAAGGCGTTCTGCAATGGCAGGGAGTCGGCAGCCGCCCTGTGGCTGAGATGCGATTCACTCATCACGAGGCCGGCAAAGAACGCGCCGAGCGCGAAAGAAACCCCGAATATCTCCGCAGCGCCAAAAGCAATGCCGAGCGCGATCGCCAGAACCGACAGCGTGAACAGTTCGCGCGAGCCGGTGCGTGCCACCGACGTCAGAAGCCAGGGCACGATGCGCGGGCCGAGGAAGATCGCGACGGCAGCGAAGGCCGCCACCTTGACGAGCGTCATGCCGATCGTCAGCCAGATCGAACCCGAAGCCGTATGATCCCCAGCAGTCACATGGCCACCCATGACACCGGCAAAGGCCGGCAGCAGGACGAGGGCGAGCACCATGGCCAGATCCTCGACGATCAGCCAGCCGACAGCCACGCGGCCATTCGTCGAGCTCACCAGATTGCGTTCCTCGAGCGCCTTCAAGAGTACGACCGTACTGGCAACCGCCAGGCTCAAGCCGAAGACCACGCCGGCGCCGATGCTCCATCCCCAGAGGGAGGTCAAACCAATCCCCAGGACTGTGGCGATCATGATCTGGCCGATGGCGCCGGGAATGGCGACGCCGCGCACAGCCAAAAGGTCGGCGGCGGAGAAATGCAGGCCGACACCGAACATCAGGAGAATGACGCCGATCTCCGCCAGTTGCGAGGCCAGCGAGACATCGGCGACAAAGCCCGGAGTGGACGAGCCGATGATGACGCCAGCTACCAGATAACCGACGAGCGGCGGCAGACGCAGCCTGTCGGCCATATAGCCGAAAACGGCCGCGAATACGAAGCCGGCGGCAATCAATGCGATCAATGCAACGTCGTGCGGCACGGCGGTCCTTCCCGTTTCACGGCGTTAAAGCCCGTTCCTCTTTGTTTCAGGCTACCTAGAGCGCTTCCGCTTTTCTTCGAATCGCTAAAGTGCTCTATGTTCTTGTTTTTTCGCATTCCAGACGGAAAACCGCTTCGCACTTTTCCTGGAAGTGCTCTAGCATCGCTTCTGCCGGGCCGTCTACCGGTGATATGAAACTGAGAGAAAACACCGCCTTGCCGATAGACGGCCCGCTATCAGGCCGAAGACAAGGCGATGTGGCAGCTCAAGCTTATTGGTCAAGAACGATCTGCAACTTGACATCCGTCGGCCGGGCCTCGACAGCGCGGTCGAAGGCCTCGATCGATTGTTCGAAGGCGAAGGTCTCCGAGATCAGCGGCTTCAAGTCGACGCGGCCGGAAGCGATCAGCGCGATGGAACGTTCATACTGATGCGCATAGCGGAAGACCGTCTCGATACGGATTTCCTTGGTCGAAGCGGTGGAAACATCGAAGCCGACCGGATTGACCGGCAGGCCGACGGCGACGATGACGCCGCCGGGACGCGGCAGCTCCATCACGGTTTCCCAGGCCTTGGGCGAACCCGAGCATTCGAAGATGACATCGGCACCCCAGCCGTCCGTCAGGCGGTTGACCTCCTCGATCAGGTTCTTTTCGCGGATATTGACGGGGATGACGCCCTGATACTGGGTAGCGATATCGAGCTTCGGCTGCGCGAGATCGGCAACGATCGCCCGCGCGCAACCGCCGGCAAGTGCCGCAACCGCCACCATGATGCCGATCGGACCGGCGCCAAGCACCACGGCCGTGTCGCCGGGCGTAATGCGCGCCTTGGTCGCCGCCTGCATGCCGACAGCGAAAGGCTCGACCATCGCGCCCTCTGCAAAGCTGACATTGTCGGGCAGCTTGAAGGTATAATTGGCCGGATGAACGACAAAGGGCGTCAACACGCCATGGATCGGCGGCGTCGCCCAGAAGGTGACGGCGGGATCGACATTGTACATGCCGAGGCGGCTTGCCTTGGAATTGGCATCCGGAATGCCCGGCTCCATGCAAACGCGATCACCGACCTTCAGATGCGTCACTCCGGCGCCGACTTCGACCACAGTGCCAGCCGCTTCGTGGCCGAGCACCATCGGCTCGTTGACGATGAACGGGCCGATCTTGCCATGCGTGTAATAGTGAACGTCAGACCCGCAGACACCGACGGTATGGATCTTGATCTTGACCTCTCCCCGCCCGACCTCCTGCGGCAGTTCGATATCGCGGATCGCCAGCTCATGCTGACGTTCCAACACCAGGGCACGCACCTTGCTCATCACATTTTTCCTCTTTCAAAGCCGCCACCGACCCCGCTGCCGCAGAGCCGAGTTTCATGTCGGTTATACTCGTCCGAATGGATGCCGCGAAACGATCTTTGCACGACAGCAGGCTAAATCGCATTCAATCGGCGTAATACACCAACCTGGAATCCGGGAATTTTAGAGAAAGCTCATTATTTAACAGCCCTATTGCCAATATTGACTGGCGTTCCATTTCTTGTCTTTCTAATAATCGAGGAAAGGAGGGGCTCATTATGGCAGTATACGATTGGACCGGGCAGCGTACCCGCCGGATGAAAATGGTGCGCACAGCAAGCTTTGCAATGGTTCTGATCATCCTGATGGCGATACCCGCACTATTGCTGCACTACAATCTTATCCAGTACCCCCATTGAGCATCCGAGTAAGTAACAGCGTCACGCCGCTTTCTTCGCGCTAGCTTTCGGCTTGCGCGAAACATTGTCGCCAGCCTTGCGATCGAGCGGCAGGCAATCCAGCACGGCGAGAAGCGCGATAATTCCAAGCAGAATAAAGGCGAGACGAAACTCGATGGCGACGATGCCGCCCGCGCCAAGTGGCGCGCTGATCGCCTGGCCGATACGGATGCCGATGGCGCCGACGGCAATGCCCATGCCCATGGTCAGCTGAAAGATGGTGCTGAACAGTGTATTGGCGCCCGTCATCTGCTGCGGCGGAATGTCGGCAAACGCAATCGTGTTCAAGGCCGTGAAATGCATCGACCGGCACATGCCGCCGATGAACAGCACCGGCACGATGAACCAGAGCGGCGTATCAGGCGAGAACAAGGCACAGGCCACGATGAAGACGGCATTCAAAATGCCGTTGACGATCAGCACCGGCTTGAAGCCGAAACGTCGCAAGATCGGCGTCGTTGCCGGCTTCATCGCCAGATTGCCGGCAAAGACCGCCAGCGTCAGCATCCCCGCGTGAAAGGCGCTGAGCCCGAAGCCGACCTGGAACATCAACGGCAGCAGGAAGGGCACGGCCCCGATGGCGATCCGGAACAGCGATCCGCCGGCGATGGTAATTGCGAAGGTCACACGCTTCAGCCCGGAAAGATCGATGAGCGGATGCTCCGTCCGGAGAAAATGAAAGACGGCGACGGCAAGCAGAATGAAGCCGACGATCACATAGGACCAGGCTTCCAGCCACGCGGGATCCGGGCGCCCGATCAGCTCCATCCCATACATCAGGCTTGCAAGACCGATGCCACTGACGGCGAAGCCGACCCAATCGAAGGGTGGGCGCGCCGTGCTCTTGGTTTTCGGAATAAGCATGAGCGCGAAGACGAATGCCAGAACCCCGAGCGGCAGATTGAGGAAGAAGATCCAGCGCCAGCTCGCATGATCGGTGATGAAGCCGCCGAGCGGCGGCCCGAGGATCGGCGCCACCAGCGCCGGCCAGGTGATCGTCGCAATCGCCGAGATCAGCTTGTCCTTGGGCGTGTTGTTCAAAACGACCAGCCTGCCCACGGGCACCATCATCGCTCCGCCGATACCCTGCAGGATGCGCATGGCGACGAAGGAGGGGACGCCATTGGCGAAGCCGCACAGAACCGAGGCAAGCGTGAAGATGACGACTGCGGTCGTGAACACCAGCCGCGCCCCGAAGCGATCGCTGATCCAGCCGCTGATCGGAATGAAGACCCCGAGGGTCAGGAGATAGGCGCTCATGCCGATATTGAGATCGACGGGGCGGGCAGCGAAGGAAACGGCCATCTGCGGCAGAGCGGTCGCGATGACCGTTCCGTCCAGATTTTCCATGAAGAAGGCACCGGCGACGAGCAGTGCAATCCGCAGCGACCGGGAGCCCGTTGCCTGCGCTTCCTCCTTTTGCCCGCGCGTGGACATGTCATTCATACGTCTACCACTCCGAATCCGCCTCGCATTTTTGCGCATTTAAATGGTTCTGCAACGTTTCCGAAAGGCCGAAATCGGCCAATACGACCATTTGACCGATCACGTTTCGATTGGGAGACGGTGAGCAATTTGATCGTCATGCGATCACCTGTCACCATGCGAACGGGCCGAAACGCAGCGCGTCTGCGGATCACATCAATGAACAGACTGGTCAGTCTGTGCCAGTAGGCAGTCATGCGGAAGACATGTTAGGGTTTTCCGTCGAAACATGCCGCATGAAGAACGGCAGCATTGATACAAGAACCCTATGGAACAGCCTCAATGAAGCCGAGATACCAACATGAAGCCTCCCGAACCGGCATGGGTTGATGATTGGTCTCGCAATGGCGCATCAACAGGAATGAGAGCCCCGCATAATGAAACATGGCCTTGACGCAGTGCCTGCTCCGGAGTCGAAACTGATTATAACGCAGTCACCATTCGATGCTTTTGTGCGAAAATACGGCACGATCCCTCGCCGTGGCGTCTTCGGCTATTTCGTGCACGAACTCGGTCGCCGCATCGTCGGCGGGCGCTACCCGGTCGGCACGACGTTGCCGAACGAGCCGGATCTGGTCGAACAATTCGGCATCAGCCGCACCGTTATCCGCGAAGCGATGAAATGCCTTGCCGGCAAGGGGCTGGTGGAGATCAAAACCCGCGTCGGCACGCGCGTCAAGGAACGCTCCAACTGGCATCACCTCGATACGGATGTCATGGTCTGGTACTACGAGACCGGCCCCTCGGTGGAGATCATGCGCTCGATCAAGGACCTGCGGCTGGCGCTCGAGCCGGAAGCGACGGCGCGCGCAGCCGCACGCTGCACGGATGAAGATATTGCCGCCATTCGCTCCGCCTACGAGGAGATGGTTTCCACGATCGGCGACATCAACACCAACGCCGATGCCGATCTGCGTTTTCATACGGCCATTTTCGGCGCCACGCACAATATGATCTATTCGCAGCTGATCGACCTGATCGCCGTCGGAATCTACGCCAACCGGACGCTGTCAGGCCATGAAGACGTCGCGGAAGGCCAGAAACGCGCCCTGCCCTTTCACAAAGCCATTCTCGATGCGATCGCCGCGCGCGACGCCGATGCCGCGCTTCTGGCCTCGCGGCGCCTACTGGATTCCTGGCTGGTCAACTATCGCGACTTCTGATCGCAGCGGCACGAAACGAATGCCGGCGCCGGAAAAGATGGCCGCGCCGGCATCGTCGCATCAATGCGTTATCGCATCTTGCGCTTCCGTCTTGAGCTGAGACCGGCGGCCGGCATCGTCGGCAATCGGAATGAGCCAGACGGTTGCGAAGGTCGTGGCAGCCACGACGACGACACCCAAGAAGCTCCAATGCAGCGCCGCGTCGAAAACATTTCTGATCGCCGGATCGCCGACGAGGTCGGAAAGGCCCGTCGGCTGATTGAGGATATCATGAAGCCGGTTTGCCAGTTCGCCACTGCCATAATGCGCAATACCGATGTTCATGATCGCACCGAGCGCGGTCGCGCCGAGAGTATTGCCGAGACTGCGCGAGAATATGATCGATGCCGTGGCGCTGCCACGCATCGACCACTCGACGCTTTCCTGAACGAGCACGACGCTGGTGAGGCTGATCAACCCCATGCCGAAGCCCATGAGGAACGAACCGATGCCGGCAATGACAGGGCTGCTCTCAGGCGTCAGCAACAGGAGAAAGACCGCACCGAAGGGAAACATGAAGCTGCCGACACGCAATGTCCTGCGGATGCCGAAGGTGCGGAAGAACCGGCTCGACAGCATCACGGCGAGCGGCCAGCCGACGATCAGCATCGTCAGGGTGAAGCCGGCCTGAAGCGGCGAACGACCAAGCACGCCCTGAACATAGATCGGCAGAACCGTGGTCAGGCCGATGAGGGCCATGCCGGCAAGCAGGGTGGCGGCATTGCTGGTCGCGATCAGCCTGCGGCTCCAGAGTGCGATGGAGATGATCGGCTCCGGCGCCCGCCGCTCCTGTAACAGGAACAGAATACCAGTGACGACGAAGACGATCGCGAGCGGACAGAGAATCGCAAAACCCGCATCGGTCTCGGTCAGGATGATGAGCAGCGATACGATCGATATCGAAAACAGGATCGTGCCGAGATAGTCGATCTTCGCCTCGCGCGGGGTAACGGACTCGTGCAGAAAGACCATGAAACCGGCGATGGAGAGCACGCCGATAGGCAGGTTGATCCAGAAAATCCAGGCCCAGGAGAGATTGTCGACGATGATGCCGCCGGCGAGCGGGCCGATGACGGCGGAAACCGCCCAGACACTGGCAAGCGCGCCCTGCACCTTGGCCCGCTCTTCCAGCTTGTAGAGATCGCCGACGACGGTCATCGTCACCGGCTGAATAGCACCGGCGCCAAGGCCCTGCAGCAGCCGGAAAACGATCAGCGAGGCCATCGACCAGGCAATGCCCGCAAGCGTCGACCCCACCAGAAAAATGAGGATGCCGCAGATCAGTATGGGCTTGCGTCCGAAAGTGTCGGAGAGCTTGCCGTAGATGACCGTGGTCGTGGACTGCGCCAGGAGAAAGGCGGAAAACACCCAGCTGTAATAGGTAAAGCCGCCGAGCTGACCGACGATGCGCGGCATGGCGGTTGCGACGATGGTTGCTTCGACGGCGACCATGAAGGTCGCGAGCATGATCGAGACGATGACCAACGGGCGTCTCGAACGATCGACCGTGCTGGACATGACATTCCTTTCTGACTGCTGCCCCCGCATCGAACGCGCGCAGGCGGTCGAGACAGCCATGATCGAGCGTGTGTTTTTGGAATCGACGTCAGGGGACGAGGCGACGGGAGGGGCTTTTGCCTGCTGAATCGTTATAGTAAGCATTGCATACCGATGCTGGCGGATGTCAACCGTTTAAACGCGACCATTCACCTTGGAGACCAGGGCCTGGGAAACCGATCCGGCCGATTGAGGTGGCTCCGAGAAACCCGGCTTCATACCTCCCTTCCCAAAGGACGCCGTTCGGCAACTCTCCGCCACGGCAGCCCAAATTGGGCGCACGGAAAATTTATTCCCATTGATTTGTTTAGTTTCTGAACTTAGTGTCGAGAAAACGATGCCAAATCCAGACGGAACTTCGAATTGCTAACCTCTTCGCAGCAGCAGCTTTTGCGGGTCATCGGCCAATCCGGTCCATCGAGCCGTACGGTTCTGGCTGCGTCCATGGGTCTGAGCAAGGCGGCCATGAGCGGAATTGCCCGCGATCTGATTTCCCTTGGCGTATTGCACGAAACGGAGACGGTCCATGGCCAGGGTCGCCCGTCTATCCTGCTGGATCTGCATCCGGAAGGCGCCTTCTTTGTCGGCATATCCTTGCTCGAAGATCCGGCACCGATGGTCCTCAGCGACTTCAACGGCAATATCGTTGCGCGCCGGGCCATGCCGCTCTCGCGCGATCCGGACGTTATCGCCGATCTGATCTCCGAGGCGCTGCCGAAGCTGCTCGCAAGACGTAAGGATGCCGCCCAAAAGCTCTACGGGCTCGGCGTCGCCCTTTCCGGCTTCGTCGACGAAAAGCAGGCGAACTGCGTCCAGTCCACCCTGCTTGGCTGGCAGGATGTGCCGCTTGCAAATATCATTCGTCGAAAAAGCGGCATCGACACATTTATCGAGAACGATGCGAAGGCGGTCGCGGTCAGCGAGAAGCTGTTCGGCAGCGCCCGCGATATCCGGAACTTCAGCGTCGTCTCCTTCGATGACGGTATCGGCTGCGCCCATTTCATCGGCGGCCAGCTTTATCGCGGCAATCACGGCGGCGCCGGCGAGATTGCCCATTGCACCATCGAGCCCGGCGGCTCGCCCTGCCGCTGCGGCAAGCGCGGCTGCCTCGACACCGTAGCCTCGCTGAAGGCGATCAAGGAAATGGCGAAGGCGGAAGGTCTTTCCTGCCGTTCCATGAACGATCTCGAAACCGAAGCGTCGCTCGGAAACGCGGCGGCGATCCGCATCCTGCATCGGGCCGGCAATGCCCTTGGCCTGGCGATCGCTCATCTGATCCAGTTCAACGATCCCGGCATGATCCTGATTACCCATGTCGAAGGCCGTTTCGACGGCCTTTTCGGCACCGTCATGCGACAGGCCGTCGAGGCGAATGTGTTGCCGCGCTATGCCGGCCAGACGCCGATCCGCACGCGGCGCGTCGATGGCGACATCTGGGCGCGGGGCGCTGCCAGCATTGCCGCCCATAATTTTCTGATTGGTCCCACACCGAATTGAGGTTCCCATGCGCATTGCCGTCGGAGGCATTCATATCGAATGCAGCACCTACAATCCCGTCCTGAACGAGGAGAAGGACTTTCGCGTTCTTCGTGGCGAAGAGCTCACTGCCGCACCCTACTTCGCCTTCCTCAAGGATTATGACGGCGAATTCCTGCCGACCATTCACGCAAGGGCCATCGCCGGTGGGCCGGTCGCCCGCCGCACTTATGAGGCCTTCAAGGCGGAATTCCTGGAGCGTCTGAAGCCCTTGCTGCCGCTCGACGGGCTCTATCTCGCCATGCATGGCGCCATGTATGTCGAGGGCATGGAAGATGCCGAGGGCGATTGGATCAGCGCTGCCCGTGCTCTCGTCGGCGACGACTGCATGGTCTCGGCCAGCTATGATCTGCATGGCAACGTCACGCAGTGCATCATCGATGCGCTCGACATGTACTCCACCTACCGCACGGCGCCGCATATCGATGTCGAAGAGACCATGCGCCGCGCCGTCAAGATGCTGACGGAAAGCCTGAAGACCGGCGTGAAGCCGATCCTGCTCTGGGCGCCGATCCCCGTGGTGCTGCCGGGCGAACGCACCAGCACGGTCGATGAACCAGCCAAGGGCCTCTACGACATGCTGCCCGGGATCGACGCCATCGATGGCGTCTGGGATGCATCGCTGATGGTCGGCTATGTCTGGGCCGACGAGCCACGCACCACCGCAGCCGCCATCATGACGGGCACGGATCGCGCTGTCCTGGAGCGTGAAGCAAAGCGCATGGCACAGGCCTATTGGGACGTACGCAGGGACTTCGTGTTCGGCTGCGAAACCGGCTCGATCGAGGAATGCGTCACCAGGGCAATCGCCAGCACGACAGCACCTGTGGTTCTGGCGGAGTCCGGCGACAACCCCACAGGCGGCGGCGTCGGCGACCGCGCGGACGTGCTTGCCGAACTCATCGCCAAGGGTGCCAAGGGCGTCATCTTCGCCGGCATTGCCGACAAGGCGGCGACGGAAGCCTGCTACGCGGCCGGCATCGGCGCTACCCTTGAGCTCTCCGTCGGCGCATCGCTCGACACGAAGGGAAGTAGGCCGGTGAAAGGCAGCTTCACCGTCAAGTTCCTGCTCGATACCAAGGAGGCAAGCGACGCACAGGCCGTGGTTTCCATCGGCGGCATCGATCTCGTACTGTCGGCCAAGCGCCGCCCCTATCACAATATCGTCGACTTCACACGCCTCGGCCTTGATCCGCACAAGGCGAAGACCATCGTCGTCAAGTCCGGCTACCTCTCGCCGGAACTGGCGCCGATCGCCAATCCGAACCTGATGGCGCTGTCGCCCGGCGTCGTCGATCAGTTCGTCGAACGCCTGCCGCGGCTACGCAAGACCAAGCCGACCTATCCCTTCGACAAGGATTTCGACTTCATGCCAGAGACGACGCTTTCGGCGCGTACGGTTGGTCGCTGACGCTTCGGAGCGTTCAGCGACCGAGCATAGATCCTTTGGGACGACGGTCAGGCGCTCTGTTTCGCGACCGCCTGATCACATTGCGCACAGGCATTCTGCATCGCCGGAATTGCGCAAAAGGAACTTTGCGGCGAAGTTCTGGTCGGCACGGTGCGCCTGACCCGCGCGAAGCGTGAACAAACCGAAAGGATGCCCTCGATGACCGCCTTCACCACACGCCCCGAAATCCTCGGCACCTTCGGCGTCGTCACGTCCACACACTGGATCGCGTCGGCTGTCGGCATGAGCATTCTTGAAAAAGGCGGCAACGCCTTTGACGCCGCGGTTGCGACCGGCTTCGTGCTGCAGATTGTCGAGCCGCATCTTTGTGGCCCAGGCGGCGATATGCCGGCCATTCTCTATTCGAAGAAGAAGAACAAGGTCGAGGTCATCTGCGCTCAGGGGCCGGCACCGACGGGCGCAACGATCGAGCATTATACGCGCGAAGGGCTGAATCTTATTCCCGGTGACGGCCTGCTTGCATCAGTCATTCCCGGCGCCTTCGACGGCTGGATGCTGATGCTGCGCGATTATGGCAGACTGTCTGTTCGCGACGTTCTCGAACCGGCGATCCATTATGCAGAGCGGGGTCATCCCGTCCTGCCGCGCGTCTGCGCCACCATCGCGGGTCTTGCCGATTTCTATCGCAAGGAATGGCCGACCTCTTACGAGACCTGGCTTCCGGGCGGAGCTGCCCCGGAACCCTGGTCCAATTTCAAGAACCCGGTCCTCGCCGAAACCTGGAAGCGCGTCGTCGCCGAGGCGGAAAGCAAGAGCGACCGTGAGGCGCAGATCGAGGCCGCGCGCGACGCGTATTACCGCGGCTTCGTGGCGGAAGCGATCGACGGCTACCTCCGCAAGACCGAGGTCATGGATGCGAGCGGCGAGCGCCACAAGGGCGTGCTGACGGCCGATGACATGGCCAACTGGCGTGCCGCGATCGAGGCGCCGCAAACCTACGATTATCATGGCTGGACGGTCGCCAAGATCGGCCCGTGGGGCCAGGGGCCTGTCTTCCTGCAGGCGCTGTCGCTGCTCAAGGGCTTCGATATTGCCGGCATGGAGCCTGCCGGCGCCGATTTCGTCCACACCGTTACCGAGGCCATGAAGCTCGCCTTCGCCGATCGGGAAGTCTATTACGGCGATCCGAATTTCGCGACCGTACCGCTCGAAACCCTGCTGTCGGATGCCTATGCCGACGAGCGCCGCAAATTGATCACGCCGGAAGCCTCGCTTGCCCTTAGCCCGGGCAAGCTGGCGGGCTTCGAGGATCAATACGATCTTACCATGAAGATGCTCGAGGTGCCGGAAACCAAGAGCGGCGCGGTCTACGAGCCGACGATGTCGCACCTCACCGAGAAGCGTGGCGACACGGTGCATATCGACGTCATCGATCGCGAAGGCAATATGGTGTCGGTGACGCCTTCTGGCGGCTGGCTGCAATCCTCTCCGATTATCCCCGGCCTCGGCTTCTGCCTGAACTCGCGCGCCCAGATGTTCTGGCTGCAACCCGGCCTGCCCTCTTCGCTTGCTCCGGGCAAGCGACCGCGCACGACACTGACCCCGACGATAGCCTCGTATGAAGGGCGTCCGACGCTTGCTTTTGGCACGCCCGGCGGCGACCAGCAGGAGCAATGGCAGCTCTCCTTCTTCCTGCGCTATGTCCATCACGGCTTGAACCTGCAGGAAGCGATCGACAAGCCGCTATTCCACAGCACGCATTTCCCGAGTTCCTTCTATCCGCGCACGCGCGAGCCGGGCGGCCTGACGGCGGAGGCGAATTTCAGCGCCGCAGTGCTCGATACGCTTAAGGGAAAAGGCCACAGGCTGACCGTCGCACCGGAATGGACCGTGGGCCGGCTGACGGCAGCAAGACGCGATAATGATGGCCTTCTGCGTGCCGCAGCAACGCCACGCCTGATGCAGGCCTACGCCGTCGGGAGATAAGCGCTGACGGCCTGTCCGGCCGTTGCGCTCGCGCTGCGGTATAAAGTGCAATCCGCACGTCAACGAGCCGAAGACGCCACCCAAGCCCGTTTCTGGCCTTGACGTCCGTCAAATCCACGCAAATATCCATGGCGTGTTTTCATCTTATCTGGAGTGAACCTAATGACCGATAGCGTGCTCGATATTCCGGTAAAGAGGATCGATGGCAGCGATACGACGCTCGCCGACTACCGCGGCAAGGTCATCATGGTCGTCAACGTCGCCTCCAAATGCGGGCTGACGGTGCAGTACGAAGGATTGGAAAAGCTCTATGAGACCAATCGCGACGCGGGTCTCGTCATCGCCGGTTTCCCGGCCAACGACTTCAAGGGGCAGGAACCGGGCTCGAACGAAGACATTCTGAGCTTCTGCACGCTCACCTATGACGTCCAGTTCCCGATGTTTTCGAAGATCGCGGTCACCGGCGAAGAGCGTCATCCGCTCTACAACAGCCTGATCGCCTCGGGCGTCGAGACGACCGGCGACGGTCCGATGCGTGAACGCCTGGCGAAACATGGCCTCGAAACCGGGCAGGACGGCGGCATCGTCTGGAATTTTGAGAAATTCCTCATCGGCCGCGACGGCAAGGTCGCCGCTCGCTTCGCTCCCGATGTGACAGCCGACGATCCCCGACTTCTCTCCGCTCTGGAACGAGAGCTCGCCCGCGCTGACTGAGGCACGTCGTCGCCCTGTAAATTTCCAAGATAGCGCATGACATCAATGGGTTGCGCCTCTCTCAAGACAGGGCGAAGCATGCTCAGCCGGATGGCGTAGTTGCCTGCCCTTCCGCCCAGGAGTAAGTTTCCGTATCCGAATATGTCCGGACGGAACGCTGCATCAATTCTGATGGGAGGATGTCATGCGCGAACCTGATATGCAGAAACTCGATAATCTAGTCGGACGCCTGGTCGGCGATCTCGGCGCAGCGGTCTCGGGTGTGTTGGTGACACTCGGGGACCATCTGGGCCTGTTCAAGGCCATGGCTGACGGAACGCCGATGACGTCGGCGGAATTGGCCGACAAGATCGGCGTGAAAGAGCGTTATGTGCGCGAATGGCTGTCGGCTCAGGCCGCGGCCGATTATGTCACCTATGACGACGAGACCGAGCGTTTCTATCTGACGCCGGAACAGGCCATGGTGTTCGCGGAGGAAAACAGCCCTGCGTTCTTCGCCGGCGCTTTCGATGTCGTTCAATCCATGTGGATCGACGAGCCGAAGGTCGCTAGCGCCTTCAAGGCCGGCACCGGCCTTGGCTGGCATGAGCACAGCGCCTGCCTGTTCCGCGGCACGGAGCGGTTTTTCCGGACGGGCTACAACAGCCATCTCGTCGCGGAATGGATACCTGCGCTCAACGGCATGCATGAGAAGCTTCAAGCCGGTGCCGCCGTTGCCGATGTCGGCTGCGGGCACGGCGCCTCGACCATCCTGATGGCGCAAGCCTATCCGAACTCGACCTTCTTCGGCTTCGACTATCATCTGCCGTCGATCGAGCGAGCGAAAGCGGCCGCAAAGCAAGCGGGTGTCGACACCCGTATCACCTTCGAGCAGGCGACTGCCAAGGATTTCCCGGCCGCCGGCTACGATCTCGTGGCGATGTTCGATTGCCTGCACGACATGGGTGATCCGGTCGGTGCCGGCAAACATGTCAAGGAGAGCCTCGCCGACGACGGCACCTGGATGATCGTCGAACCCTTCGCGCGTGATTGCCTGAAGGATAATCTCAACCCGGTGGGCCGCGTCTACTACGGCGCTTCGACGATGATCTGCACGCCGGCCTCGCTATCGCAGGAGGTCGGGCTGGGCTTGGGCGCGCAAGCCGGCGAGCTGAAACTGCGCAAAGTTGCCATGGATGCCGGCTACTCGCATTTCCGCAAAGCGACCGAAACGCCGTTCAACATGATCTTCGAAGTCAAGGTATGAAAATCGTGCCGATCGCTCCGGCGAACGCGCGGCACACATGATGCTCTACAGGCGTTGTCCGTCTTCACCGAACAGCGAGGCGAGCGCCGGCTGAAAATAGACCGGCTGCTCGCGGTCGAGCGCGACATCCTCGTCGGCATCGATGCGCACCGACAGCGTTCGGCGAGGCGAATTGCTGGATCACGCCGCCGCTCATGACGGCAATGCGATCCGCCAAGATCAGTGCCTCGATCTGATCATGCGTGACATAGATCATGGTCGAACCAAGGCCGCTATGAAGCCGCTTCAACTCGACGCGCAACTCGGTTCTAAGCTTGGCATCGAGATTGGAGAGCGGCTCGTCGAACAGGAAGACATCGACATCACGTACGAGAGCGCGGCCGATGGCGACGCGCTGGCGCTGACCGCAGGAAAGTTCGCCCGGCCGCCGCTTGCGCAAGGGATCGATCTGCAGGATCCGCACGGCGCGGTCGACGCGCTTAGCGAGCTCGTCCTTAGCCATGCCGGCGATGCGAAGCCCGAAGGAGAGATTTCCCTTGACCGTCATCGTCGGATAGAGCGCATAGGACTGGAAGACCATGCCGATGCCGCGATCCTTCGGCTCCTCCCAGGTAACGTTCTTGTCGCCGATCCAGATCTGCCAGTCGCTGATATCGGTGAGGCCCGCAATGGTGTTGAGCAAGGTCGACTTGCCGCAGCCGGACGGGCCTAGCAAAACGATGAAGCGGCTTTTCCGAATAGACATGCTTGCCGGCAAGCAGCGCCTTCTTGCTGATGGCGTAATGCGAGACAGGCGTCGCCAGGTTGACGATGAGGCCGATCTGCGGATCGGAAAGCATCTCATCGAGCGCAACGGCTTCGATGCCGATGGCATGGGTCTTGCCGGTGCGAAGATTGATGCCGCCGAGATTGGGGCGATAGCCGAGCTCGCCTGCCGTGCGCTTGACGAGCTCGATGGTCTCCCGATTGACCTCGGGGCCTTCCTTCAGGGCCCGGCTGACTGTCGTGACGGAAAGGCCAAGAGCTGCCGCAACTGTCCGCAAGGTGACCCGCTGCCCCGCCTCGCGCCGCAAACCGCGCCCTACCGCCAATCCCTGCACTTTCGACAAATCATTCCGCTCCGCCATGTTGGCGCGAGCATGCCCGCAGGCGTGTGACGATGCAAGCGCGGGCTGTGATCAAAATCGAAGAGGGGTGCGTGTTTGAATCGCCGATCCAATGGTGTCGCGCAACATCGGGATACAACCTTAAGTGCCGATATTCAGGTCGCGTTCAGAAAAGCAATCTCAAAGTGTATTTCGTTGATCACTCCACCATTAGGGGCAAGCTCATGGACAAATATACCAAAACTATTTTGACAATCATCGCCGTCGCGCTCGCTGCAATCGCCATCCAAAACACAATTACGCCGGCGCAAGCCATCGGTGGTGGCTGCGGCACAGAAACCTACCGGCCCTGCTATGTAAAGCTGGTGAATTAGCGCAACCACCGCTGCCCGTGGGATACCTCGGGCAGCTCTTATTCCAGCCGATTATGAATCAGCGATCTTGCGTGCAGCCTGAATGGCCGTGCGTGCACCGGCGCGCAACTGCGCCGTTTCCGTACCAGCGATGACCAGATCGAGACCGAGCTTCAGATATTCTCCGGCGCGGGCGCCATCGCCGCCGAAGGCGCAGATCACCTTGCCGTGGGCACGGCAGCGTGCAAGCGCTGTTGCAAGCGCCTGATCGATGGCGGCGCTATCGGGCGCAAGCCGCGCGCCATTCGAAAGCGCGATGGAAAGATCGGACGGGCCGACGAAGATGCCGTCGATACCGTCAACGGCAAGAATCTCGTCGATCGCGTCCAGCGCGGTTCGCGTTTCCACCATGGCGATGGTGACGGTCAGGCTGTTGGCGGTCTGCAGATAGTCTTCGGCGGGAAGGCCGAAGTGATTGAGAGCAAGCGACGGCCCCCAGCTGCGCTCGCCGAGCGGCGGATACTTGGTGGCCTTCACCAAAGCGCGGGCGTCATCGGCGGAATTGATCATCGGCGCGATGATGGCGGAAGCGCCGGCATCCAGCAGCCTGGAGGCGGCGGCGAAATCGCCGACGGGAATGCGGGCAATCGCCGGCTTGCCGGCAAGTCTGACATGGGCGATGCCGCTTGCAGCCGATGTCATGTCCCACATGCCGTGCTGCATATCCAGCACGATGGTATCGAAACCCTCCTGCGCCAGATGGTTGACGAGCATCGGATCGGGTATGCCGACCCAGCCGGAGATCATGCCGCCATTCTCGCGGCGCTTCAGGCGTCCGGCAAAACCGTTCATGTCAGTCGTCATCGTCTTTCCTCACCTATCAACATCAGCCCCAATTTTTTGGAGCCAGCCTCAACCGCCAAATCACGGCGAGCCGTTGCAATCGACAATACTCAATTCCCATTGTCGAGCCACTCGAAAGTGCGCATCGGATAGACGCAAATCGACGTAGCACGACTCCGACGGCCTCACCTAACGTGCGTGAAATGGATTTCAAATCTGCCAGACGACCATGACAAATATGCAGCTATTTTTGTTGGCTGGCTGCGCTCACAAGATGACCAGGATATGACCGAAGACGAACGATGCCGCCAACCGGACGACATCGTTCGTCCACCCGACCACAAGGTTTCGACGGCCCCCTGAACGCTCAACGCCCCGCGAAGCGCTGTTTCGCAAAGTCAGTGACAGGCGTGTACAGACTGATGAGCGTGCCCTCGGGATCGCGAAGCTGCGCCGCCCGGTTGCCCCATGGCATCAGTTTCGGCTCGTGCACCACCTCTGCAGTGTCCTTCAGCCGGGAGAACTCCGCGTCGACATCATCGACCTGGAATTCGATGATGATCGAGCGATTGGCGCGGGGTTCGGCGCTGCCTTCCTTGAACAGGGCGACGGTCTCGGCGCTTCCGATCGCAAGCGTTGCCGCGGGGGTGACGATCTCGGCAAAGACCGGCGCCAGCCACTCGGCCGCCTGACCCGTGACCATCTCATAGAAGCCAACCATTTTCTTGATGTCTGAAGCGATCAGACGCGTGGATGCTAGTTTCATCGGATACTCCTTCAAAAGGCCGGCCAAACATATCGTTGGCGGTTCGAAGGCTCTTGTCGCACAGTCCTGTTGCCACCATACTGGCAGCAGGAGTCAGCAGGAATGCGTCGCGCCGACCGTTTGTTTCAGATCATACAGATATTGCGCCGGTCGAGCCGACCGGTAACCGCTGCCGTGCTGGCAGATGAACTCGAAGTCTCCAAGCGCACGGTCTATCGGGACGTTGCCGACCTGATGAGCCAGCGAATTCCCATCGCGGGCGAGGCAGGGTTCGGATATCTCCTCTCGCCCGACTATGACATGCCGCCGCTGATGCTGACCCCCGAGGAAATCGAGGCAGTCGTCCTCGGAGCGCAATGGGTTGCCGGTCGCTCCGACAAGAGCCTCGCCAATGCTGCCCGCGATGTCGTTGCGAAGATCACTGCAATTGTGCCTGCACACTTGCGCCCGTTCATCGTCGAGCCGAGCGTCGGCGCGAGACCGGTCATCCAGGGAGCGGCAGAGGAGAACATCGACCCCTCGATGCTGCGGGCAGCGGTTCGCGAAGGGCGGAAACTTCGACTGCGCTATCGCTCCGACGCAGGCGCGGAAACGGCAAGGACTGTCTGGCCCGTTATCCTTGGTTACTCCGACACCAGCCGAATTCTGGTGGCCTGGTGCGAGCTACGCCAGGGCTTCCGGCATTTCCGCACAGATCGGATTCTCGCGGCTGACATGCTCGGAGAAGGTCATGGCCTGCGGCCAGGTGAACTGCGTCGTCGCTGGTCCGACTGGCGAGAGGCCGAACTTCAGCGATCTCCTCGGCAAAACTAAGTCTCGGGTGCCGACGCTATTGTCCGCCGGCACCCGATAACCTCAGATGATCCCGCCGCCGCCGGCAACGGATGCCGGACGTTCGGCGGCAACCTTGCCGCGATAGCCGCTTGCTCGATAGGTCGCGACCGGATCGATGGCACCGCCGGCCCGGCGGCGTGCTTCGGCAAGGATAGGCTCGACATCGGCGCGATAGGCGCGCTTCAGCGTTTCCGATGCCATCAGCGCGTCGTTGGCATCCTGATAGTCGCCGAGTGCGTTGCGATCGACGATCAGCGCCTGCGCATAGGCGCGGCGGATTTCGTTGGCGCTGGAGATCAGGCTTTCGATCGGGTCCGTGACATTGTGCGACTGGTCGATCATGTGGGCCGGATTGAAGTCGTTGACCCCGCGCCGTTCCGCATCGACCAGTTCATTGAAGACAAGGAACAGGCGATAGGGCTCGATCGCACCGGCATCGAGATCGTCGTCGCCATACTTCGAGTCGTTGAAGTGGAAGCCGCCGAGTTTGCCGAACTGAATGAGGCGCGCCACGATCATCTCGATATTGGTATTCGGCGCATGATGGCCGAGGTCGACCAGGCACTGCGCTTTCGGGCCAAGCGTCTGCGCGATCAGGTAATTGGTGCCCCAGTCCTGAACCACCGTCGAATAGAAGGCCGGCTCGTACATCTTATGCTCGGAGAACAGCCGCCAGTCATCCGGCAGCGCCTTGTAGATGTCGGCCATGGCGGCGAGGTAGCGCTCGAACGCTTTGGTGAAATTGGTCTGCCCGGGGAAGTTCGAGCCGTCGCCGACCCACACGGTCAGCGCCTTCGAGCCGAGCGCCTTGCCGATCTCGATACATTCGATGTTGTGCTCGACAGCCTGGGCGCGGGTCGCCGCATCGACATGGCTGAGCGAACCGAACTTGTAGGAATGCGCCTGGCCGGGCGCATCCGAGAATGTATTGGAGTTCATGGCGTCGAAGCCGAGGCCAAGCGCCTCGCCCTTGACCTTGAGTTCCCGCGGGTCCGCCTTGTCCCAGGGAATATGCAGCGAGACCTTGGGCGTCGCGCGGGTCAGCTGCTGAATAACGGCGCAATCGTCGAGTTTGTCGAAAATGCCGCGCGGCTCGCCGGTGCCGGGGAAGCGGGCGAACCGCGTGCCGCCAGTGCCGACCCCCCAGGACGGGACCGCAACGAAAAATTCGGAAACCTTCTTGGTCACGGCCTCGATATCGACGCCACGTCGGGCGAGCGAGGCGCCAAGCGCCTCATAATCGGATTTCAGCGCGGCGGCGCGCTTGTCGTTTTCTGCAGCAACCAGATCGGGCGCAATTCTAAACTCGGCCATTCTTTCCTCCCAAACGATGAAGGCCCGCGCCGGCAAGCATAGCTGCGGCGCGGGCCGCTTGATATCAGCGCGTGAAGCTCTGCGCGTTGCCGGCGTCGACGTTGATGATATTGCCGGTCGACTTGGCGGACAGGTCCGAAGCCAGGAAATAGATCGCCTCGGCAATGTCCTCGGGCAGGACATTCAGCTTCAGCATCGAGCGCTTGCGGTAATGTTCCTCCAGCTCGTCCACCTCGATCTTCGAGGAGGCAGCGCGCTGTTCACGCCATTCACCGTTCCAGATCTTCGAACCGCGCAGGACGGCGTCGGGATTGACCGTGTTCACGCGGATGCCGGCTTCTGCGCCCTCCAGCGCCAGGCAGCGGGCCAGATGAATTTCGGCCGCTTTCGCCGTGCAATAGGCGGCGGCATTCGGCGAGGATGCAAGGCCGTTCTTCGACGCGACGAAGACGACGTTGCCGCCGAGGTTCTGACGGCGGAACAGCCGGAAGGCTTCCCGCGAAACGAGGAAGTAACCCGTCGCGAGGATATCCATGTTGCGGTTCCACATCGAAAGCTCCGTGCTTTCGATCGGCGCAGATGATGCGATCCCAGCATTCGAGACCAGGATATCGACACCACCGAACTCGACGCACGCCTCCGCAAAGGAGGAAATGACAGCATCTTCCTTCGTCACGTCAAGCTTGACACTGCGCACCGCATCGGCACCGTACATCTTGGCGAAATCTGCCTGCGTGCCTTCAAGCGCCGCCTGGTCGATATCCGCCAGAACGACGCAGGCGCCTTCGCCCACCAGGCGAGCGGCCGTGGCGCGGCCGATGCCGCCGGCACCGCCGGTCACGAAAGCGACGCGGCCGGCAAGGCTCTTCGGCTTCGGCATGCGCTGCAGCTTGGCCTCTTCCAGCAGCCAATATTCGATATCGAAGGCTTCCTGCTCCGGCAAGCCCTGATACTCGGAAACCGTGGAGGAGCCACGCATGACGTTGATGGCATTGACATAGAACTCGCCGGCGATACGGGCGGTCGCCTTGTCGCGGGCAAAGGAAAGCATGCCGACGCCGGGAACGAGGAAGATCACCGGGTTCGGGTCGCGCATGGCAGGCGAATTGTCATGCTTGCAATCATTGTAGTAGCGCGCGTAATCGGCGCGATAGTCTTCCAGTGCCTTGTCGAGACCGGCGATGACGGCATCGACGTCGGGCTTGGCGGGATCGAAATCGACGATCAGCGGGCGGATCTTGGTGCGCAGGAAGTGATCCGGGCAGCTCGTGCCGAGCGCGCCGAGCGGGCGAAGATTCTTCGAATTGACGAATTCGAGTACGGCGCCCTGATCGTCGAAATCGCCGAGCTTGCGTTCGGCCTTGCCGATGCGGCCTCGGATTTCCGGCATCAGCCGGGCGGCGATGGCACGGCGTTCCGCCTGCGGCAGGCTTTCGACGACCGCGCCGCCAAAAATGGTCTTGCCTTCCGTCTTGGCGGCAAACCACTCGATCGCCTTGTTGATGATCTGAAGCGTCAGCTCGTAGCATTCCTTGGCATCATTGGCCCAGGTGAAGAGGCCATGGCTTTCGAGCACAACGCCCTTGGCATTCGGATGCGCCTTGACGAAGGCTTCGAGATCGAGCCCAAGCTGGAAACCGGGACGGCGCCAGGGCAGCCAGCCGATCTCGTCGCCAAAAATTTCGCGCGTCAACTCGCGCGAATTCTTCGCAGCCGCAATGGCGATGATGGCATCGGGATGCATGTGATCGACATGGGTGAACGGCACGAAGCCGTGGAGCGGCGTATCGATGGACGCTGCGCGCGCATTCAGATTGAAGGTGCAATGCGGCAGGAAGCCGACCATGCGATCCTCGTCTGCAACACCCTGATAGATGTTCTTCAGGCTGTCGAGCTTGTCCTGGTAGAGCGTCGCGAAGCCATCGAGCTTAATGGTGCCGACATCGCCGCCGGAGCCCTTGACCCAGAGTACCCTAACCTTTTCGCCGGAGAGCGGATCGGTTTCCATGACCTTGGCCGAGGTGTTGCCGCCGCCATAGTTGGTGATACGCTTGTCGGCACCGAGCAGATTCGACCGATAAAGCAGCTTGCCCGGCTCATCGAGGCCGGCCGCATATGCATCATCCCAACGGTTCTTCAGAAGCTGAACGCCAGCCGCCATGTCATCCTCCCTTGAAATCAAGTCTTGTAGATCAAGCCTTCGGGCGGATCGGATCGTGATAGAGCCGCCCTTTGTGTGCAGGGTATCGCTCACACTTCATCATCTTGTCAATCGAAAACGATCAAAATCGATAATGCTGCGATGCGATATGAAAGATTATGATCGTTTATGATTGACACATTGTCATATTTGCGAAATAACCGCCAACACGGAGGAACCAATGCACGAACGTGAACGCCATCGCATTATTCTGAGCGCCGTACAGGAAAAGTCTGTCGTGACGATTCAGGATATTTCCGAGCTGACCGAGGCTTCGGAGGCGACGATACGTCGTGATATCGCTGCCCTGCATGTGCAGGGAAAGATCCGGCGCGTGCGCGGCGGCGCGGAATCGATCCATCCTCCGCAGCTTGGCAATCTGGCGGCGCGGCCGTTCCGCGTATCCGAAGCCGTCAATATCGATAGGAAACGCGCAATTGCGCGCAAGGCGGCCGAACTTTGCAGTCCCGGCGACGCCATCATCATCAACGGCGGCACGACCACGTTCCAGCTCGTGCACTATATCTCGGCCTTCCGGCTGCAGGTTATGACCAATTCCTTCGCCATTGCCGAACATCTGGTCAAGCATTCGAAGAACACGGTGACATTGCCGGGCGGCGCGATCTATCGCGAACAGAGCTTGATCCTTTCGCCCTTCGACAATGATACCATCCGGAATTTCTATGCGCGGCGCATGTTCATCGGCGCGCAGGGCGTCGGCCCGCTCGGCGTCATGGAAGCCGACGCGCTGGTCATCCAGAGCGAGCAGAAGCTGATGCGCCAGGCCGACGAGCTCGTCGTGATGGTGGATTCGAGCAAATTCCGTCAGCGCTCCAGCCTGATCCTCTGCCCGCTCGAACAGGTCTCAACCATCATTACCGACGACGGCATTTCGGCCGACACCGTCCGCATGATCGAGGATGCGGGCATTTCGCTTGTTGTCGCAAATGTTTCGGCTCAGGCCGAGGAGGAAGATTCCCCATCGGTCGCATGAAACGCGCGGCTGAGATGGGGTGAGCATGCCTATTAACTTTGGGAGGAAGTGACATGAATATAGCAAAGAAACTGACGCTCGGCGTTGCGCTTGCCGCCACGCTTTTCGCCGGCGCGGCAAGCGCCAAGGACGTCAAGATCGGTCTCGTAGTGAAGTCGCTGGGCAACGGCTTCTTCGAGGCCGCCAACAAGGGCGCTCAGGAAGCCGCCAAAGATCTCGGCGGCGTGCAGGTGATCTACACCGGCCCGACCTCGACCACGGCCGAAGGCCAGATCGAAGTGATCAATTCGCTGATCGCACAGGGCGTCGATGCCATCGCGATTTCGGCAAACGATCCCGATGCAGTCGTCCCGGCCCTCAAGAAGGCGACGCAGCGCGGCATCAAAGTGATTTCCTGGGATTCCGGCGTCGCAAAGGCCGGCCGCATCCTGCAGCTGAACCCTTCGTCCAATGAGCTGATCGGCAAGATGTGCCTGACGCTTGCCAAGGATCATCTCGATGGCGGCAAGGGTAACTTCGCCATCCTGTCGGCCACGACGACGTCGACGAACCAGAATATCTGGATCGGCGAGATGAAGAAGCAGCTCAAGGACTTCCCGGGCCTCAACCTGGTCACGACCGTTTATGGTGACGATCTCTCTGACAAAAGCTATCGTGAAGCCCAGGGCCTCCTGACCTCGCATCCGGAAGTCAAGGTCATCGTCGCCCCGACGACGGTCGGCGTGCTAGCCGCTTCGCAGGCCGTCAAGGATGCCGGCAAGATCGGCCAGGTCTACGTGACCGGCCTCGGCCTGCCGTCCGAAATGGCCGGCGCGATCAAATCCGGCGCGACGAAAGAATTTGCGATCTGGAACCCGATCGACCTTGGCTACTCTGCAACGCAGATCGCCTATCGCCTCGTCAAGGGCGAGACCGACGGCAAGCCGGGCAGCGAGATCAATGCCGGTCGCATGGGCAAGATCAAGGTTGGCGAAAACGGCGAAGCCGCCATGGCCGATCCGTTCGTCTACAACGCTTCGAACATCGATCAGTTCTCCAAGGTTTTCTGATCGAAACAAGCATCCGCAGCTCTCCGGCGGCGCCAGCCGCCGGACCTGGTTCCACTGATCCGGTACATTGCTGATGACCACAGTCCTTCAACGTTCCCTAGCGGATACACCAGCCGCGAACAGTCAGGCCATTCTGGAAATGCGCGGCATTTCCCAGATCTTTCCCGGCGTCAAGGCGCTGGATGGCGTCAGCATTTCGCTTTACCCCGGCAAGGTGACCGCCCTGATCGGCGAAAACGGCGCGGGCAAATCGACCCTCGTCAAGATTTTGACCGGCATCTACCGTCCGAACGAGGGCGAAATCCTCGTCGACGGCAAGCCGATGGCTTTCGCCAGTGCACAAGCCGCCATCGATGCTGGCGTGACGGCCATTCATCAGGAGACAGTGCTCTTCGACGAGCTGACCGTCGCCGAAAACATCTTCCTCGGCCATGCGCCGCGCACATCCTGGCGCACCATCGACTGGAAGAGGATGAACGGCCGGTCGAAGGAACTTCTTCAATCGCTTGAAAGCGCCATCGATCCGACAATCCGATTGAAAGACCTCTCCATTGCGCAGCGCCATCTCGTGGCGATTGCACGCGCCTTGTCGATCGAGGCCCGCATCGTCATCATGGACGAGCCCACCGCCGCCCTTTCCCGCAAGGAGATCGACGATCTTTTCCGCATCGTCGAAGGCTTGAAGGCAAGGGGCAAGGCCATCCTGTTCATCAGCCACAAGTTCGACGAGCTTTATGAAATTGCCGATAATTTCGTCGTCTTCCGCGACGGCCGCGACGTCGGCCACGGCGATCTGAAAATGACGCCGCAGGACGAAATCGTCCGCATGATGGTCGGACGCGACGTCAAGGACGCTTTCCCGAAAGTGCCCGTCACCATCGGCGATACCGTTCTCGAAGTGGAGAAATACTGTCACCGCACCGAGTTCCGCGACATCTCCTTCAAGCTCAGGCGCGGCGAGATCCTCGGCGTCTACGGGCTGATCGGCGCCGGGCGCTCCGAGCTTTGCCAATCGCTCTTCGGCATCACCAAGCCGCTCTCCGGGCGCTTGACCCTCGACGGGCAGGAAATCCAGGTCCGCTCGCCGCAGGACGCCATCGGCGCCGGCATCGTCTATGTGCCGGAAGAACGCGGCCGCCACGGTCTGGCGCTTCCGATGCCGATCTATCAGAACATGTCGCTGCCGTCGCTCGGGCGCACGTCGCGCAAGGGCTTCCTGAAGGCTGCCAATGAATTCGCCCTCGCCCGGAAATATGCCGAAAGGCTCGATCTGCGCGCCGCCGCCCTTTCCGTGCCGGTCGGCACGCTCTCCGGCGGCAATCAGCAGAAGGTGGTCATCGGCAAGTGGCTGGCGACGCAGCCGAAGATCATCATTCTCGACGAACCCACCAAGGGTATCGATATCGGCTCCAAGGCCGCCGTCCACGGCTTCATCAGCGAGCTGGCGGCCGAGGGCCTCAGCATCATCATGATCTCCTCCGAACTGCCCGAAATCCTCGGCATGTCGGATCGTGTGCTGGTCATGAAGGAAGGCCTGTCCGCGGGCCTGTTCGAGCGCGAAGGGTTGACGCCGGAAACGCTGGTGCGCGCCGCCACCGGCAACGCATAGAGCGTTAGGGCTTTTCTTCGATCAGCCGCAACGCTCGCTCTGTTTGTTTTTGCCGCATTTGTGCGACGCCAGGTAAGGACGCCTGGCTGCAAGATGCTCTAGGGAGGACGGGATGCCACGCATCCTCAAAAAGCGCGAAACACTGCTCGCCATCATCATCGTCGTGATGATCGCCGGTTTCGCAACGCGCGCCGCTGGCTTTGCCGAGCCCGCCAATCTCGCCAATATCTTCAACGACACGTCGATCCTCATCATCCTGGCCCTTGCCCAGATGACGGTGATCCTGACGAAATCGATCGACCTGTCCGTCGCCGCCAACCTGGCGCTGACGGGAATGGCGATTGCGATGCTGAACGCGGCCTATCCCGATATTCCGCTGGTCGCACTGGTCGTGATGGCAATCGCGATGGGCGCGGTTCTCGGCGCCATCAACGGCTATCTCGTCTGGGCTTTGGAAATCCCGCCGATCGTCGTCACCCTTGGCACCTTGACGATCTATCGCGGCATGGCCTTCGTGCTGTCGGGCGGCGCCTGGGTCAATGCCCATCAGTTCACGCCGATCTTCCTGAACGTGCCGCGCACGTCGCTTCTCGGCCTGCCGGTGCTTGCCTGGATCGGCATCGCAATCGTGCTCATGATGTATCTCTTGCTGCGCTATACCCAGTTCGGCCGCTCGGCCTATGCCAGCGGCGGCAATCCGGTTGCCGCCGTTTATGCCGGCATCGACGTTGGCTGGACGCGCTTCCTCGCTTTCGTACTGTCCGGCGCGCTGGCGGGCCTCAGCAGCTATCTCTGGGTGTCGCGCTATGCGGTCGCCTATGTCGATATCGCCAGCGGCTTCGAGCTCGACAGCGTGGCGGCCTGCGTCATTGGCGGCATCTCGATCGCAGGCGGCGTCGGTTCGGTCGCCGGTGCGGTACTGGGTGCTCTCTTCCTCGGCGTCATCAAGAATGCGCTTCCGGTCATCGGCATCTCGCCGTTCACGCAGATGGCGATATCAGGCACAGTCATCATCCTTGCCGTCGTCTTCAACGCCAGGCGCGAACGCAACCGCGGCCGCATCATCCTCAGGGATCAGGCCGCAAAAGACACTGCCAGTGAGGGAGCAATCGCATGAGCAACGGTTCGCAAGCGGCAACGGCGGAAAAGCGCGCCATTCCGGATCGCCTCGGCACGCCGTTCAAACGCATTCTGGCAAGCTGGGAAACGCTGCTCCTTGGCGTCGCGGTCGCCATCTTCATCTTCAATTCGCTGGCCTCGCCCTATTTCCTCGATCCCTACAATCTCTCGGACGCGACCTTCAATTTCACCGAAAAGGCAATGATCGCCTTTGCCATGGCGCTGCTTGTCATCGCTGGCGAAATCGATCTCTCGGTCGCAGCCATCATCGCGCTCGCCTCGACGGCGATGGGCGCTGCAGCGCAATTAGGTGTCGGCACGCCCGGCCTTGTGGCCATCGGCCTTAGCGTCGGTCTCGTCTGCGGCATTTTCAACGGCTTCCTCGTTTCCGCACTGAAACTGCCGTCGATCGTCGTCACCATCGGCACGATGAGCCTGTTTCGCGGCATTTCCTATATCGTGCTTGGCGATAAGGCCTATGGCAACTATCCGGATAGTTTCGCCTATTTCGGCCAGGGCTATGTCCTCTGGGTCTTCTCCTTCGAATTCGTGCTCTTCATCGTTCTCGCAATCGCCTTCGCAATCCTGCTGCATGCGACGAATTTCGGCCGCCAAGTCTACACCATCGGCAATAATGATTTCGCCGCACGCTTCTCCGGCATTCCGGTCGAGCGGGTCAAATTCATCCTCTTTCTCCTGACCGGCATCATGAGCGGTATTGCCGCCGTCTGCCTCACCTCGCGCCTCGGCTCCACGCGCCCCTCGATCGCGCTCGGCTGGGAACTGGAAGTGGTCACCATGGTCGTGCTCGGCGGCATATCGATCCTGGGCGGCTCGGGGACGATCGGCGGCGTCGTCATCGCCGCTTTCGTGATGGGCCTCGTCACCTTCGGCCTCGGCCTGCTCAACGTTCCCGGCATCGTCATGTCGATCTTCATCGGCCTCCTCCTCATCATCACCATCGCGCTACCGATCGTCGCCAAGCGCATCAAGACCATGAGCTCCAAATGACCGCAGCCTTCGAACGCCACGCCTTCAAGATGACGCTCAATCGCGGCATGGAGGCGGAATACAGGAAGCGCCACGATGAAATCTGGCCTGAACTTGTGGACTTGCTGCATCAGGCAGGAGTGAGCGACTATTCCATCCACCTCGACCGCGAGACGAACACGCTTTTCGGCGTGCTGACGCGACCGAAGGATCACACCATGGCGAGCCTGCCCGAACATCCCGTCATGAAGAAATGGTGGGCACACATGGCCGATATCATGGCGACCAATCCCGATAACTCGCCCGTTCAGAGCGATCTCGTTGCGGTCTTTCATCTGCCATGACCGCCGTATCAACCTATCGCCATATCGCCGTCATCGACATCGGCAAGACAAATGCCAAAGTCGTTGTGCTCGATGCCCGGACCGGCGCGGAAATCGCTGCCGTCAAAACCAACAACGGTGTGCTCAAAACCGCCCCCTACCCGCACTACGATATCGAACGGCTGTGGTCCTTCATCATCGAGGCTCTGAAGAGCTTTGCGGCGGTTCCCGGTTTCGACGCAATATCGATCACCACGCATGGCGCCTCCGCTGTTCTGCTCGACGCAGATGGCGATCTTGCCTTGCCTGTGCTCGATTATGAACACACCTACCCGCTGCCCATTCAACAGGCTTACGGGCAATTGCGCCCGGCTTTTGCCGAAACCTTCTCACCAGGGCTCTCGGGTGGCCTGAATGTCGGTGCGCAACTCCACTATCAGAAGAGCGCCTTCCCCGAGGATTTCGCTCGCGTCGCGGCAATTCTGACTTACCCGCAATATTGGGCGTATCGCCTGACGGGCGTTGCCGCGAATGAGGTTACCTCGCTCGGCTGCCATACCGATCTCTGGAATCCGACAACGGGTGCCTATTCCTCGCTCGTCGATACGCTTGGCATTCGCGAGCTGATGGCACCCGTGCGCTCGGCATTCGACGCTCTCGGGCCGGTGCTGCCTGCGCTTGCCGCGCAGATCGGCCTGGCTGCGTCGGTCCCTGTCTATTGCGGCATCCATGATTCCAACGCCTCGCTGCTGCCGCACCTCATCGAGAACGAAGCACCCTTCGCCGTCGTATCGACGGGAACATGGGTGATCAGCTTTGCCGTCGGCGGCGATCTCGGCCACCTCGATCCCGAGCGTGATGTTCTTGCCAATGTCGATGCTTATGGCAGCGCCGTGCCCTCGTCCCGCTTCATGGGCGGTCGCGAATTCGAAATCCTGGCGGCGGAGATCGGCACGGCGCCGTCGGACGCCATTGTAGCTGCGCTCGAACGGGTGATCGAAAAGAAGCTTATGCTGCTCCCCAATGTCGTCGCGGGCTCCGGGCCCTTTCCGGGCAGCAAGATGCGCTGGATCGGTGAGGCCTCGGCACACACTGCCGAACGCCTTTCGGCCGTCAGCCTCTATCTCGCTCTGATGACGGAAGCCTGCCTCGGCCTGATCGGAGCCAAGGGGCCGGTCTTCGTCGAGGGACCATTTGCCACCAATCGCGCCTATCTGATCGCCATGGCCGCGCTGACGGGCGCCCAGGTCATCGCTCTGCCCGACTCGACGGGAACCAGCCAGGGCGCCGCCCTGCTGACCGGTATTCACTCCCACTCGACGATTGAAAACGCACCTGTTCGCGCCGAGCTGCCAGGGCTCGGCGACTATCGAAAAGCATGGCGCGAGGCGCTGAGCCATAGCGGGCAGCCCATCGGATAGGTGTGGCGACATGGATCGCAACCCCTGCCTGTAAGGTTGCGGCAACCATCACTCGATGAAAATTCCCGAAAAATCGTCGAAATTGTCTTCGCGACGGTTATTTTCTTGCGGAATCGTCGCAACATTCCTACAGGAAATACTCTCATGAACGCTTTTGAGGTCAAAAATGTCCGAAAGCGATCATCGGCTTCAATGCCAATCCTGTCTCCTTAGGGAGGCGCTTACGGCAGTTGCGCTTCGAGACAGGCAGGGAGGTTCAAAGGGCGATGCCGCGCCCATCCAAGGAGAGATAACATGAGTCTGAAGACACTGACGGCCGCGACCTTCGTCGCTTCGCTGGCCTTCGCACCTCTCGCACATGCGGACATCACAATCGGCCTCATCGCGCCGCTGACCGGTCCGGTCGCCGCCTACGGCGACCAGGTCAAGAACGGCGCGCAGACCGCCGTCGACGAGATCAACAAAAGCGGCGGCGTTCTCGGCCAGAAGCTCGTCCTGAAGCTCGGCGACGATGCCGGCGACCCGAAGCAGGGCGTATCCGTCGCCAACGGCTTTGTTGGCGACAACATCCGCTTCGTCGTCGGCCCGGTCACCTCGGGCGTTGCCATCCCGGTTTCCGATGCGCTTGCCGAAAACGGCATCCTGATGGTTACGCCGACCGCAACCGCTCCGGACCTGACCAATCGCGGACTGACCAATATCCTGCGCACCTGCGGCCGCGACGACCAGCAGGCCACTGTCGCTGCCAACTACGTTGTGAAGAACTTCAAGGACAAGAAGATCGCCATCCTTGACGACAAGGGCGCCTACGGCAAGGGCCTGGCAAAAGCCTTCAAGACGACGCTCAACAAGGGCGGCGTGACCGAAGTGCTCGCCGACTCCCTGACCCCCGGCGAAAAGGACTACAGCGCCCTGACGGCAAAACTGAAGCAGGCCGGCGTCGAAGTTATCTACTTCGGCGGCTATCATCCGGAAGCCGGCCTTCTGGCCCGCCAGCTGCATGACATTTCCGTCAAGGCGCAGATCATCGGCGGCGACGGTCTGTCCAACACCGAATATTGGGCGATCGCCAACAACTCGGCTGCCGGCACCCTCTTCACCAACGCGTCCGACGCTCTGAAGAACCCGGATTCGCAGACGGCCGTTGCCGCCCTCAAGGCACGCAACATTCCAGCGGAAGCCTTCACGCTCAACGCCTATGCCGCCGTACAGGTGCTGAAGGCCGGTATCGAGAAGGCCGGCAAGGCTGACAACGCCGATGCCGTCGCCACCGCACTCAAGAAGGGCGAGCCCGTCGATACCGCCATCGGCAAGGTGACCTATGGCGAAACCGGCGACCTCACCTCGCAGAGCTTCTCGCTCTACAAGTGGCAGGACGGCAAGATCGTTTCGGCCGAATAAGCCATTACATCAACGCTTTGCGATGGAGCCGGGCCACTTGTTGGTCCGGCTTTTTTGTTGGCGATTCATTGTAGCCACTACGGCTCAGCAAACACTGCGGAAACGCTCGACGCAGGTGGATAAAACCTCTTCGCCCGGTCGCTTCCACCAATTGTTCTCGGAGAAGATCTCGACTTCCTGCAGACCGAAGAAGCCCGCCTTCTCGATCTCGGCGCGAATGCGCTTGAGGTCGATGACGCCGTCGCCCATCATGCCGCGATCAAGAAGCAGGTCCGTGGTCGGCACAAGCCAATCGCAGATATGATGTGCGAGGATTCGTCCGCCGGCACCGGCGCGGGCAATCTGTTGGTGAAGCTTCGGATCCCACCAGACATGATAGACGTCGATAGCGACACCGATGCCAGCGCCGAGCAAATCGCAGATGTCGAGTGCCTGCTCCAGCGTGTTCACACAGGCACGGTCGGCGGCATACATCGGATGCAGCGGCTCGATCGCCAACGGGATGCCGGCGCTGCGGGCATGCGGCAGGATCGCGGCGATACCATCGGCCACCATCTCGCGAGCATGGGCGATATTCTTCGATCCAGCAGGCAATCCGCCGACGACAAGGACAAGGCAGTCGGCATTCAACGCCGCCGCCTCATCGATCGCCCGCTTGTTGTCATCGATCGCCGCGGCCCGGCCCTCAGCATCAACAGCCGGAAACATGCCGCCGCGGCAAAGGCCCGTCACCCTGAGCTTGTTGTCGGCAACGATCCTGGCGGCTTCGGCAAGACCGATCTTGTGAACCTGATCGCGCCAGGGAGCGATCGCGACGATATCCTGCTTCAGGCAGGCTTCGACCGCCTGGCGCATGTCATATTGCTGGCGCACCGTCGCCAGATTGATGGATAGACCTTCTACGGCCATTGCGCTGCTCCTCCCCAATCGCTTTTCCGCCAGAGCCCTTCCGCTTTTCTTCGAATCGCGAAAACGCTCTATTTCCCTATTTCCCAGCACATTCCGGACGGAAAACCGCTACGCACTTTTCCTGGAAATGCTCTATTCGATGCCGACTGTGGCTAGGATGGCCTTCATCCGACGCACCGCCTGATCCGGATCGCGCAGTACGCGCGCCGCATCCGCCAATCGGAAAAGCTCCGAGAGATGCAGGATGGAGCGCGTGCTCTGCTGGCCGCCAAGCATCTGGAAATGATCCTGGAAGCCGTTGAGATAGGCAAGGAAGACGACGCCGGTCTTGTAGAAGCGTGTCGGCGCCTTGAAGATATGACGCGACAGCGGAACGGTCGGCGCCAGTATCTGATGAAAGGCATCGAGATCGTTCTCGGCAAGCTTCGCGAGGGCGGCACTTGCGGCAGGGGCGATGGCATCAAAGATGCCGAGCAGCGCATGCGAATAGCCCTGTTCGTCGCCGGCGATCAGTTCGGCATAGTTGAAATCGTCGCCGGTATACATCTTCACCGACGGATCCAGCCGCCGGCGCATGACGATTTCCTTCTCGGCCGAAAGCAAGGAGATCTTGACGCCATCGACCTTGGCGGCGTTCTGGTTGATGATCGCGACGGCCGTTTCCATCGCCTGCATATCGTCAGTCGATCCCCAATAGCCGGCGAGCGCCGGATCGAACATCGAGCCGAGCCAGTGGATCATCACCGGCTCCCTGACCTGCCCGAGAATGCGGTCGTAGACGCGGGCGTAATCGTCGGGGCCCTTGGCAGCCGCAGCAAGCGCACGGCTTGCCATCATGATGATGCGTCCGCCCTGCCCTTCGACATAGGCAACCTGCTCTTCATAGGCACGAATGACATCGTCGATCGTGACATCCGGGCCTGGCGGCAAATGGTCGGTGCCGGCACCATAGGCGATCATGGCATCCGGCCGGCCACGCGCCGCCGATTGGGCATGCGCGATCAGCTCCCTGGCACCGGCCCAGTCGAGACCCATGCCACGCTGCGCCGTATCCATCGCCTCCGCGACGCCGAGACCGAGATCCCAGAGATATTCGCGGAAGGCGATCGTGCGCTCCCAGTCGATATTGCGGTCAAGCCACGGATCGTTGTCGGCGAAGGGATCTACGACGACATGAGCGGCGGCATAGGCGACGCGATTGAACCGATGACCGCCGGCCGGCTTTAAGGGAGCGCTCACCGGCGCGTTGATCGGCGTGAAGTCGGCAAGCGTGCCGCCAGCCACTGGCAAGCGAAGGCTTCTCGTCATGATACCGGCTCCTCAGAGAGCAGAAAGCGCGGGAACATCGACCCAGCGACGCTCGGCCCAGCTCTGCTGCGCCAGTTCCGCCAGCTGTACGCCCTTGGCGCCTTCGCGAAGCGTGAATTTCCACGGCGCATCCTCGGCGATATGGCGCAGATAGTCTTCCCATTGCGCCTTGAAACCATTGTCGAAGACCTGCGTGTCCGGCACCTCGTCCCAAGTGTCGAAGAAGTTGATCGGCTGCGGCTGGTCGGGGTTCCAGACCGGCTTCGGCGTATTGACCCGATGCTGCGTCCAGCAGCGCATCAGGCCGCAGACGGCGGAACCATGCGTGCCGTCAACCTGGAAGGTGACGAGATCGTCGCGACGGACGCGCACCGCCCAGGAGGAATTGATATGGGCGATAACGCCGCCTTCGAGCTCGAAGGTGGCATAGGCGGCATCGTCGGCATCGGCGACGTAGGTCTTGCCGTTCTCATCGACGCGGCTCGGAATATGGGTGGCGCCGAGGCAGCTGACGGACTTGACCTCGCCGAACAGATTGTCGAGCACGTAGCGCCAATGCGGGAGCATATCGAGGATCATGCCGCCGCCCTCTTGTCTGCGGTAATTCCAGGAAGGACGCTGCGCCTTGACGCCCCAATCGCCTTCGAACACCCAGTAGCCGAACTCGCCGCGCACGGAGAGGATCTTGCCGAAGAAGCCGCTGTCGCGCAGCATGGCGATCTTGCGCAGGCCCGGCAGGTAAAGCTTGTCCTGGACCACGCCGTTCTTGACGCCGGCACGTTCCGCCGAAGCGGCGACCGATAGCGCCTCCTCCAGCGTCTCGGAGATCGGCTTTTCACAATAAACATGCTTGCCGGCGGCGATCGCCCGCTCGAGCAGTTCGACGCGCATCTGCGTCGAGCCGGCATCGAAGAAGATCGTGTTGTTCGGATCGGCAAGCGCGGCATCGAGATCGGTCGTCGTCTTGGAAAGACCATGCTTCCGGGCGATCGCCTCGATCTTTTCCGCATTGCGGCCGACGAGCACCGGCTCAGGCATCAGCCGGTCGCCATTTGCCAACAGGACCCCACCCTGCTCACGGATCGCCAGGATCGAACGCACCAGATGCTGATTGTAGCCCATGCGGCCGGTGATGCCGTGCATGATGATACCGATCGGCTTCGTTGCCATAAGTCATTCCTCCCGTAAATAACTATATAGTTACATAACTGACATGGCAAAGCGATGCTGTCAACGGCCAACGTCAATAGCCGCGGTGCAGATCATCGGAGATTGCCGAACTTGTGTGGAGAGGGCGCCTAGGGGCGTAGATAGGCAAAAATGACGTCGACGATATGCTCGCCCCAGGCGTCGATCTCCGCCTTGTCGGAAAGGTTGCGCCGGAAGATCGTCGAGAGCGTCCAGCGGTTCGTCAAGAAGAACGAGCCGAGTGCCGCAATGCTCATATAAATTTTAACGGGATCGCAGTCGGCACGGAAGTCGCCCGCAGCGGTCCCGCGCTCAAGCAGGCCGGAGATCTCGGAAACCAGCGGCGAATGCAGCTCGAAAATGCGCGCCGACCGCTTCAGGAAGCGTGCCTTGTGCATGTTTTCCGTGCTGAGAATACCAAGGAATTCAGGGTGATCCAGAAAATATTGCCAGGTGAAAACAACCAGCTCCCGCATGCCGTCGGCAGGCGAGCGATGGGAAAGATCGAGCCTTGCCTCAGCCGAGCGGATGGCGATGTAGCTGCCTTCGAGAACGGCGACATAGAGCGCGTCCTTGCCGCCGAAATAGTGATAGAGCATCCGCTTGTTGATCTTGGCGCGCTCGGCAATGGCATCGACGCGGGCGCCGCCGTAGCCGCGCTCGGCAAACTCCTTGGTTGCAGCTGCGAGGATCGCCTTGCTGGTGCGTTCCGCGTCCCTGAGACGTGGCCGTTCCGCTGACGCGCGCGGGGATGCCTGATCCGCATTTGCAGGGTCTTCGCTCTTCGTGCGGTGCTTTACGGTTCTGGCTTCCGGCATCATGGCTCCTGGCGGCATCTCTCAAGGCTGCGACGCCTTTCTTCTCGCCGATAAGTAACCGATCATCGCATAAGTTGACAGTCCCTTGCGATTTCCTGCTGGTAGTAACCAGACGGTTATATCGATTGAAATGTGGATATATGCCCGGCTACACGATCGGACGCGGCGTGGATTTCCCTGACAAATGAGGGCGGCCACCTTGCTTTCGCGGTCGGTCAGGCTCAAGAGAGCGAAGAGGAACGGACACCGGACGGCTCATGGCTGAGAAGCATATCGCAATCATCGGCGGCGGCCCTGCAGGGCTGATGGCGGCAGAAGTCTTGTCCGCGTCAGGCTACCGCGTGACCGTCTACGACAGTATGCCGACGGTCGCGCGTAAGTTCCTTCTCGCCGGAAAATCCGGACTGAACATTACCCATTCGGAAGAATTCGAGCTGTTCGCCAATCGCTTCGGCGCGGCGTCGCCTCGTCTGCGCGCCGCTCTGGATGATTTCATGCCGAACGACATCAGGGCCTGGGCCGACGGATTGGGAACGCAGACCTTCATCGGTTCGTCAGGCCGCGTCTTTCCGAAGGCGATGAAGGCATCGCCGCTGCTGCGCGCCTGGCTCGCCCGGCTGGAGGCACAGGGCGTGAGCATCATGACCCGGCACCGCTGGTCAGGCTTCGCCGACGATCGCCTGACGTTTGAAACGCCGCAGGGACAGAGCGTCGTCGATTGTGATGCTGTCCTCCTTGCACTTGGCGGCGCCAGCTACCCGCGCTTGGGTTCGGATGCGGCTTGGGTCGAGCGGCTGCGGGACAAGGGGATCGATGTCGCCGCCTTCCAACCCGCCAATTGCGGTTTCGACGTCGCCTGGAGCGCGCCGTTCAAAGACCGCTTTGCCGGCGCACCGCTAAAGGCGGTGACGGCAACCTCGGAAGCTGGAACCTTTCCCGGCGAATTCGTCATCTCGCAAGCCGGCATCGAAGGCAGCCTCGTCTATGCGCACGCGGCTGCCTTGCGCGACCGGCTGGCGGATGGAAATAGCGCAACGCTCGTTATCGATCTTGTGCCCGGACGCACGGGCGAGCGGTTGGCCAGCGATCTGGCCCGACAGGATCCGAAGGCCAGCCTTTCCAACCGTTTACGCAAGGGTGCGGGGATCGAGGGCGTGAAGGCCGGCCTCGTCCGAGAACTTGCCGAGCCGTCTGTCCTGTCGCAGCCGGAACGTCTGGCTCGCCTGATCAAAGCCCTGCCGATTCCGCTGCTGCGACCAAGGCCTATTGCAGAAGCCATCTCTTCGGCCGGCGGCATCCGCTGGAGCGAAATCGACGACAGCTACATGCTGAAAAAGCTCCCCGGCATGTTTGTCGCCGGAGAAATGATTGACTGGGAAGCGCCGACGGGCGGCTATCTCCTAACAGCCTGCTTTGCCACGGGACGGGCGGCAGCCAAGGGTATCGACGCCTGGCTCAAACATCACACGCCATGAGCATGGCCGCCTTGTTCGTCGGCCTGCGATGGACGCAGGCGTCGGAATTCCTATGATCGCGTACCGATGAGCTGTTTCGGCCCTTCCTGCATCTCCAACTCATCCTCCGAGCGGATATAGACCTGCAATGAATAGCCAATATGCTCGGTCATCAGCGCCTTGGCCCGATCGAGATCGCGGTCGAGCGCCGCATCCATCAGCGCCGTGTGATGCTCGATCGCCATCGCATCCTGCAGGGCGGCAGCCGCCTTCTCATAGCCGAGACTCATGCCGGCGGCGGCGCGTTGCGTCGGTGTTAAGCCGAGAAAGCGGTGATGGCGGCGAAGCTGGTCGCTGATGGTGGACTGGAAACGAAAAAGCCAATGCGAGGTCGCCGCACTCAGCAGTGCCGCATGAAAAGCCGTGTGCTTCTCGTCCCATTCGTCGGCCACTTCATCCGAAGCGTCATCGGGTGTGATCTTGCAGCGAGAGAGGCGATAATGCGCTGTTACGACAGCCGATTCCCAATCCGGGCCACCCTTTTCGATCGATTCCAGGAGCAGCGGCATTTCGACGATCATGCGCGCCCGCATCAGGTCTTCCAGTTCCGCACGCGAGACAGGAGCAACGGCAAAGCCGCGGTTGCTTACGGCCGTCACCAGCTTCTCGGCTTCGAGCCGCGACAGCGCCTCGCGAAGCGGCGTCCAGCCGAGGCCGTAGCTGTCCCGCAGAGCGCCGAGCCGCAATGATGCGCCAGGCCTCAGCCTCGTATTGAGGATATCGCGTCGCAACAGCAAATAAGCTGCCTCCGTCTTGCTCAACGTATCCTTGTCCTGCATGATCCTCATCCCCGTCATCTTCAGGCTAAGATTATATATAAAACCGCCGCAGCGGGGAAATATATATTAAAGATTGGCGCAGTGCATATCATATATCGCAAATTGACAGGCTTGCTGCAGTCGCTATGATCCGCGCCAAGAGAGCCGGAGGGAACGCGGCTCCTTGACACATCCGGGAGGAAAACATGCGCAATTCTACGTCCAAATGGCTGTCCGGCGTCCTGATTGCCGGCGCATTTATGGCAAGCATCGCTACGGCGTCGGCCGAGCCCATCAAGATCGCAATCGCCAATTTCGGCGAGCATCCGCAGCTGAACGCCTCGATCGCCGGCTTCAAGAAGGCTCTTGCCGCTAATGGCTTCGTCGAGGGCAAGGATGTCGTCTATTCCGAAAGCAACACCAGCTTCGATGCGTCGCTCGTGCCGCAGATGATCGCCAAGCTGCAGGCCGAACATCCGAAGCTGATGTATACCGTTACGACACCCGTATCGCAGATCGCCAAGAAGGCGCTTGCCGGCTCCGGCATTCCGATCGTCTTTACCGCTGTGACCGATCCGGTCGCTGCCAAGCTTGTTCCCTCGTGGGACGCCGGTGGTGACGGCATTACCGGTTCGAGCGACCTGCAGGACATTTCCGCCATTCTGACCTTCACCAAGAAGCTGCTGCCGAATGCCAAGCGCCTTGGCGTGCCTTACAATCCAGGCGAGGCTAACGACGTCGCCCTGATCGACAAGGTCAAGGCAGCCGCTCCGGCCGCCGGCTTCGAAGTCGTGCCCGTCGGTGTCGACAACGTCAACGACATCCAGCAGCGCATCGCATCGCTCGCCGGCAAGGCCGACGTGATCTACACGCCTGCCTCCAACCTGCTGCAGCCGGCAATTCCCGCCGTTGCCGCCGCCGCCCGCCAGGCGCAGATCCCGATCGTCAATTCCGACGACGCAGCAGTTCGCAGTGGCGTCGTGCCGGCAAGCTTCGCCGTCAACTACACGCAGGTAGGCGAGAATGCCGGCAAGATCGCCGCGCAGATCCTGAAGGGCGCCGATCCCAAGACGATCAAGCCCGCGCGTCCTGCCTACGCGGACCATGCGCCGCTGATCAACAAGGCCGTGCTGAAGGCATTTGGCGCCGAAGTGCCTGCCTCGCTTGCCGATTGCAATTGCTTCACGAAGTAATAGGCGGCATTTTCGAAGGATCAACTCGATCCATGGCGGCGTCAAAGACGCCGCCATTTTATAACCCTACACTGCAGGGGAGGCACGGATGCTGGATATCAAATCCGCGCGCAAGGTTTTCTACAAAGGCCAGCCCGACGAAAAGGTCGCGCTCAACGGCCTGACACTCGCCCTCAAGCCCGGAGAATTCGGCGTCGTCATCGGCTCGAACGGCGCGGGCAAGAGCAGCATGCTCAACGCGATTTCCGGCGCGCTCAGCCTCGATTCCGGTCAGATCCTCATCAACGGCAATGACGTTACGAACATCCCGGTGTATAAGCGCGCCGCGCGCCTTGCCCGCGTGTTCCAGGATCCGATGAAGGGAACCGCCGCCAGCATGACGGTCGGCGAGAACATGCTCCTGGCGGAGCTGCGCGGCAAGAGCAGAGGATTTCGGCCCGGCTTGAACGCCGCCCGTCTCGCCGCTTACAAGGAACGCCTCGCTGTTCTCGGCCTTGGCCTGGAGAACCGGCTCGATACCAAGGTGGAATTGCTCTCGGGCGGTCAACGCCAGTCGCTGTCCCTCATCATGGCGGTCGGCGGCTCGCCCGACGTGCTGCTGCTCGATGAGCATACGGCAGCGCTCGACCCGCGCACCGCCGACATCGTCATGCAGGCAACCGTTCGCACCGTCGAGGCACTAAAACTCACGACCTTGATGGTGACGCACAACATGCAGCACGCCGTCGATTTTGGCGACAGCATCATCATGCTCGATGCCGGGCGCGTTCATCTGGAAATCACCGGCGAAGGCAAGCGGCGCATCACCGTGCCCGAACTCGTCGGTCACTTCGCCGTCAAGACCGACCGCATGCTGCTGGTGAGCTGACATCATGATGGATTTCATTCAGACTACCGTTTCGAGCTTCGTCTCGCTCATCCCTGTCACGCTGGCGCAGAGCTTCATTCTGAGCTTCGTCGTCCTCGGCATCATGATTCCCTTCCGCATGCTGAGCTTTCCGGATTTGACCAGTGAAGGCGCGTTTCCGCTCGGTGGCTGCGTCTGCGGGATATTGCTGGCTGCCGGCGTCGCGCCGCCGCTCGCGATCGCCGTCGCCTTCGTCGTCGGCCTTGCTGCCGGCTGCTGCACGGCCTTCATCCATCTGCGCTTCCGCATTCATACGCTGCTTGCCGGCATTCTGATGTCGACCATGCTCTACAGCGTCAATCTCGGCATCATGGGCAAATCCAACCTGTCCGTCTTCGGCTCGCCAACCGTATTCGATGTCGTACCGTTCACGGAGCCCGGCTTTCCTGCAAGCAAGATTGTCATTGCAGGCTTGCTCGCCGTCATCGTGCTGATCGCCCTCAATCTCTATTTCAAGACGGAAAAGGGCACGGCCATGCGGGCCGTCGGCTCCAATCCCGACATGGCGGAGGCACAGGGCATCAATGTCTGGGCCGCCACCATCAGCGGCGTCGGCATCGCCAGCGCCTTTTCCGCCGCCAGCGGCGCGCTGATGGTGCAGTCGCAGGGCTTTGCCGACGTCAACATGGGCATCGGCATCCTGATCAACGGCCTGGCGGCGCTCATGATCGGCGAAGCCTTCACCGGCAAGCAGACCGTACTCAGGCAACTGCTGGCGCCCTTCGTCGGTTCGATCATCTATTACCAGCTCGTATCGCTCTGCCTTGCCGCCGGCATGCCGCCACCGAACCTGAAACTCGCAACCGGCCTTTTCGTGCTCATCATGCTGGCGCTGCCCAGCATCCGCCGCGGCCGCGGCGGGGCGGCCACCCGGGAAACCATTCGCGAATAAATCTAGAGGCAACAGCATCATGGACAGCCTTCCCGATCTCGCAGCCATCGAGGCTATGGACGAGGCCGACCCGTTGCGCCCCTTCCGCAACCGCTTTGCCCTGCCGGCAGGCGTTATCTACCTCGACGGCAACTCACTCGGCGCCGCATCGCATGAAGTCTTTGCCGAGGTGCGACAGGCGGCCATGGAGGAATGGGGCAACGGCCTG
Source organism: Rhizobium freirei PRF 81 (assembly GCF_000359745.1). Taxonomy (GTDB): domain Bacteria; phylum Pseudomonadota; class Alphaproteobacteria; order Rhizobiales; family Rhizobiaceae; genus Rhizobium; species Rhizobium freirei. The sequence continues at coordinate 282,581 of NZ_AQHN01000084.1, read as the reverse complement.
ATCCGCAGCTGGAACAGCGCCGGATGGTTTCATCTGCCGCTTGAACTCGGCGACCGCATCGGCCGGCTGATCGGCGCCGCCGAAGGCCAGACCGTGGTGACCGACTCGACGTCGATCAACATCTACAAGACGCTGCATGCGGCCTTGGCGATGAGGCCGGGCCGCAACGTCATTGTTGCCGAAGGCGATAGCTTTCCGACCGATCTCTATATGGCCGAGGGCGTCGCTTCGACCCGTCCCGGCGTCACGCTGCGGCTCGAGGGCCGCGATGCCAATACCATCGAGGAGTTGATCGACGAGAGTGTCGCCGTCGTGCTCGTCAATCACGTCAACTACAAGAGCGGCGAGCTGCGCGACATGGCGGCGCTCACAAAGCGCATCCAGGCGTCAGGAGCGCTCGTCATTTGGGATCTTTGCCACAGTGCCGGCGCGATTACCGTGGATCTCGACGGCGCAGGCGCCGATTTCGCCGTCGGTTGCTCCTATAAATATCTGAACGGAGGGCCTGGTGCTCCGGCCTTCATCTATGCGGCCCGGCGCCATCACGCATCGATCGCCCAGCCGCTCAGCGGCTGGTGGGGCCATGCCCGTCCCTTTGCTTTCGAGCGAAACTTTGACGGCGATGCCGGGATCAAGCGTTTTCTCTGCGGCACGCAACCCATTCTGTCCTTAAGAGCACTGAAGGGTGCGCTCTCCATCTGGGACGAAGTCGACATGAAGGCGCTGCGCCAGAAGAGCATAGCGCTGACCGATCTCTTCATCCGGCTGGTCGAAGCGAAGTGCGGTCAGTATGGCGTGGTTCTAGACACCACCCGCGACGGCGAAAAGCGCGGAAGCCAGGTCTCCTTCACCCACAGCAACGGCTACGAGATCATGCAGGCGCTGATCGAGCGCGGCGTCATCGGCGATTTCCGTGCTCCCTCGACGTTGCGTTTCGGCTTTACGCCGCTTTACGTCAGCTATCGCGATGTGTGGCTCGCCGCCTCGGTGCTGGAGGAGATTCTGAGCAGCGGATCCTGGCGGGATCAACGCTTTGCCGTGCGCTCGGCCGTAACCTGATCCATTTTTGCCAGTCGCCGGCCGGAGGAGCTGCAGATGAGCTATTTCAAACTGACCGATTGGGACAGCGCCTATACCAATAGCGATTATATCGTCGACGGCGACCAATGGCCGGACGCCTGGGTCGAGCCCGCCCGATCTCTTCGCGACCGCCTGACCGCAGCGGGACGGGCGAAACTCGACATCGCCTATGGTCCCGCCGAGCGCAATCGCTTCGACCTCTTTCTGCCCGAAGGCCAGCCGAAGGGATTGGTCGTCTTCGTTCACGGCGGCTACTGGCTGCAGCTGGACAAGAGCTATTGGTCGCATCTGGCGGCAGGTTCGGTTGCCGCCGGCTATGCGGTCGCAATCCCGTCCTACACGCTTTGCCCGCAAAATCGCATCGGCGGCATCGGCAAGGAGATCGCAGCCGCAATCACGGCAGCGGCCGAACTGGTCGACGGCCCCATCATTCTGACGGGGCATTCGGCCGGCGGTCAGCTGGTCGCCCGCATGATGACGACGACATCGCCTCTTAGCGAGATGGTCGTCAAGCGCACCCGCCATGTCCTAGCCATTTCCGGCGTTCACGATCTGCGTCCGATCATGAGGCGCAAAATGAACGGAGAGCTTCGTATCGATGACGCCGAAGCAAGGGCCGAGAGCCCGGCGCTGCTGGAGCCCGTCGACACCGTTCGCCTGACCTGCTGGGTCGGCGGGGCGGAGCGGGCAGAATTCATCCGCCAGAATGCGCTGCTCGCCAATATCTGGACCGGCCTTGGTGCCGCGACGAACGCGGTGGTCGAGCCAGACAAGCATCATTTCTCAGTGCTGGATGGTCTCATGGACGCCGATCATCCGCTGACGCGGACCCTGCTCGCCGCATAGAAATATCGCCACCATAGCGGGAACATACCCTCGATACTTGGTTGTATCGAGGGCATTCCATCATCATTCGTCGACGGGCGCGTTCATGGCCCAGGTGACGCCGAAGGGATCGCGCATCTGGCCCCAGCGATCGCCCCAGAACATCACCTGCGGCTCGACCATGACTTCCAGCCCCGCGTCGACGGCGCGCTTCCACCATGTATCGAAGTCTTGGACCACCAGCTGCATCACGAAGGACTGCGGCTTCTCCAATGCGTGGCCATATTCGGGATAGGCATCTCCAAGCATGACCGAGCTGCCATTGATGTAGAGATGGATGTGCATCGTCCGGCCCTTTTCATCGACCGGAAACATAAGGGCCTCCTCCGCGCCAAAGGCACGCTTGTAGAATTCAGCCGCCTTCACGGCGCCGTCCACGGTCAGATAGGGCACTAACCCGCCGCGAACCGGCACGCGTGGCTGAGGGGATTGCTTCTGTTCTGCTGCATCAGTCATGTTCGTCTCCTTGCCAACGGGCTTGTCCATCCCACCCTTGCGATGAGCTACCCCAAGGACGTTGGCATAGACGACATTCCGACAGGCAGATCTTTTTTTATTATTTTTCGAAGGCGAGAAGCCGTCTGCAATCTGGAGGCCATATATGCAGACATTTACAGATTGAGGGGCACGCGCCAGCTTTCGTATCGGTCAAGCCGCGAGCGGCACTGCGACCTTTCGCTCCGATATTGTCGGCCACTCGGCTTGACAGCTTTTGTTGACCAACAATATGTCTTCGAGCAGCGGAGGATAGGTGGTGGTGGGGATCGCTGACATTGAGGAGAAGCGCTCAGCGATCGGTCATCGACTAGGCAGCGAGGTCGTGGCGGATGCGCCAGTGCCATCTACGGGCCGGCCTATATTTCATTGCGCCAAAGGCTGTTTGAGGCATCCATTTCATCACGGACACATGACATGAAAAGACAGATGCTCGACACCGGCTGGACCATCTCGCGCCTTCGCGGCCCCTCGACCGCGCCGACCCTGCCCAATACCATCCCCGCGGCAGTCCCCGGTAATGTGCATCTCGACCTGATGGCGGCGCAGCTGATCACCGATCCCTATCTCGATGTCAACGAGATATCGCAGGATTGGATTGGCCGCTCGGCTTGGCGCTATCGCCTCGCCTTCGACTGGGATGGCGAAGACGCCGAGCGCATCGATCTCTCATGCCTCGGTCTCGATACGGCGGCACGCCTGGAGCTGAACGGAACGGCGCTCGGCGAAACCCGCAACATGCACCGCAGCTATCGCTTCGATATCGGCGACCACCTCAAAAGCGGCCGCAACGAACTGATCGTCGACTTCCAATCGGCCTACGAGCACGGGGAAGATGTGCGCAAGCAGCTTGGCAGCGCCGCCGATATCCCTCAAAACTATCCCGGCCCGAGCAACCTCATCCGCAAGATGGCCTGCAATTTCGGCTGGGACTGGGGTCCGACCGTCGTCACCTCGGGGATCTGGAAGCCGATTGCCATCGAGAGCTGGTCGAAGGCTCGCCTCGGCAGCATCCGCCCGGAAATCACGCTGCAGGGCAGCCAGGGCGTTGCGCGCCTGCATGTCGAGATCGAATGGGCGGAAAAGGGCACGGATAGCGCCGCACTCGTCCTGTCCGTCGGCGGCAAGCGCGCGGAAGTTCGCGTGGCGCAAGGCGAGACCCATGCGCTGATCGAATGCCGCATCGACAATCCCCGGGTCTGGTGGCCGCATGGGATGGGCGGTCAGCCGCTTTACGATCTCGACCTGCAGCTGCTCGGCTCGGACGGCGCGACGCTTGACCACTGGAAGCGGCGCGTCGGCTTCCGTTCCGTACGGCTGGATACGACACCGGATGAGATCGGCTCCGCCTTCACGCTCGTCGTCAATGACGTGCCGGTCTTTGCCCGCGGCGCCAACTGGATCCCCGATGATTGCTTCCTGCCGCGCGTGACCCGCGAGCGCTATCGCGAGAGGATCACCCAGGCCCGCGATGCCAACATGAATATGCTGCGGGTCTGGGGCGGCGGCATTTACGAGACCGATACCTTCTACGAGGAATGCGATGCTGCCGGCATCATGGTCTGGCAGGACTTTCTGTTTGCCTGCGCCACCTATCCCGAAGAGGAGCCTGTTTACAGCGAGATCGAGGCGGAAGCGCGCGAGGCGATCACACGGCTCATGCCCTACGCCTCGTTGGTCATCTGGAACGGCAATAACGAAAATATCTGGGGCTATTTCGACTGGGGCTGGCAGGATGTGCTCGGCAATCGCCCCTGGGGCGCCGGCTACTATCTCGATCTCCTGCCGAAGCTGGTCGCGGAAATCGATCCGACGCGTCCCTATTGGGCGGGCAGCCCCTATTCCGGCTCCATGGAAATCGCGCCGAACGCAGACGAGCATGGCTGCAAGCACATCTGGGATGTCTGGAACGAGGTGGGCTACGAGACCTACCGCAACTATATCCCGCGCTTCTGCTCCGAATTCGGCTGGCAGGCGCCACCGACCTTTGCGACGCTTGCCCAATCCGTTCGCGAGAAAGACCGCGCGCCGGCCTCGCCGGGCGTACTGCATCATCAAAAGGCAACCACCGGCAACGACAAGCTGCTGATGGGGTTGGAAGACTGGTTCCCGCATCCCCAAAATTTCGATGACTGGCTTTTCGTCACCCAGCTCAACCAGGCGCGCGCTATCAGCTACGGCATCGACCATATGCGCTCGCATCGGCCAACCTGCATGGGCACCATCGTCTGGCAGATCAACGACTGCTGGCCTGTCACCTCCTGGGCAGCGGTCGATGGCGCCGGCAGGAAGAAGCCGCTCTGGTATGCCTTGAAGCATAGCTACGCTCCCCATCTCCTGACCATCCAGCCGCGCGGTGATGGCCTGGCTGCGGTTGCCGTCAACGACGCAACCCTGTTCTGGCGCGTGCCCTTCACGGCCGAGCGCTTCGACTTCAACGGCACGTTGCTTGCCCGTCACCACGTCTGGCGGATCCTCTGCGATCGCTTCGAAAATACCGATATCGATATCCCGAGCGATGTTGCGACGCCCGGTGATCCCAGCCGGGAATTCCTGCGCGCCCGCCTCGGCGACGCCGAAGCCTGGTGGTTCTTCGAGAAAGATATGAAGCTGCAGTATCCGAAGCCCCGCTTCGACATTGAGAGCGCTGATACGCCGGACGGGATCACTGTCACCGTCACCGCACAGTCGCTTTTGCGCGATGTCTGCCTGTTCGTCGATCGCATCAGCCCGAATGCCGAAGTCGACGACATGCTGATCAATCTCGCCCCCGGCGAAAGCAGGAGGTTCAAGGTGAAAGGCATCTCCAGGGAAGCTTTCGACGACGCCGATCTGTCGACCGTCCTTCGCACGGCCAATCAGGTCGCCGAGCCTCAGCATCACTGAACTTGAAGCACGCTTTGCTCGAGATATCCGGCGCATCGCGCCGGATCGCGGTATGCTTGCATGTAAATCGTCACGAAAGATTGCGCCGGTGAATGGCGAATTGCCTCCTATGATCGTACGTCGCCTTGTGATCTAGTGCACCTCATCCGATCCATGAATCAGCGAGACACCGCCTATGTCCTCCGACGCCAATCGCAGCTTTCAAACGCCCCGTCGCGAAGAACTCGGTCTTATCACGCTTGGCAACAGTGCCGGTCTTTCCGCTTCGGCTTTGCCGAACGGTACGCTGTTCTCCTTGGATTTCGCCGACCAGCAGGGCGGGATCATGATCAATCAGGTGCTCGGTTCGCCTGTCTACGGCGGCATCGGCCGGCTCTACCTGCGCATCGCCGGCGCGCAGCCGGCAACGGCTGAAATCGTCGGTCCGAAGGCTGCGGTGCAGTTCGGCCATGGTAGCAGCGGCTTTTCCTGGAGCGGCGAGACGGCCGGCGTAAGGCACACCGTCAGCCTGCGGCTGCATCCGGGCCAGACCGCATGGTTCTGGCACGTCTCGCTGGAAAACGGCACCAATGCGACGCTTTCGGCCGATCTGGTCCTCGTTCAGGATGTCGGCCTCGGCGACCGCGGCTTCCTGATGAACAGCGAAGCCTATGCCTCGCAATATATCGATCATCACATTGGCAATCATGCCGCCTTCGGCCCTGTCATCATGAACCGGCAGAACCTCAAGCAAGGTGGCGGACGAAATCCGTGGCTCGCACAGGGCTGCCTCGAAGGGACTGCGGCTTACGCGACAGACGCAATTCAGCTCCTTGTGCCCTCCAAGGGCAATGACGGCGTCATGGTGCCGGACTTCGGCACCAGCCTGGCAAGCACGCGCCGCCAGCACGAAGTCGCCTGCCCTGCAATCCAGTCGAAGCCGCTTGCGCTCGCGGCGGGCGCATCGGGCACGACAACCTTCTTCGGCCTCTTCATCGCCGATCATCCGGCCGCCTCCAGCGATGCCGATCTTGCTTATCTCGACAGCTTGCCGAAGCTTCAGGGCGAATTGGCAACCGACGCGATTGCCGCAGCGCAGCCGGCGCGCAGCCTCGTGCAGGACGCGCCCCTTGCCGAGAGCGATAGCCTCGATCAGGCGGCCATCGATGCACTCTACCCCAAGCGCATGCTGGAAGAGCATGCCGACGGAAAGCTGATCTCCTTCTTCGTCCCGGACGGGTCGCATAACCGGCATGTCGTACTGCGCGAAAAAGAGCGTCTGGCGGCTCGCCGTCACGGCGCCATCGTCCGCAGCGGCCAGAATATGCTGCTCGACGACCAGACGCTTGCCGCCACCTGCTGGATGCAGGGCATTTTTGCCGCGCAGCTGACTATCGGCAACACCTCCTTCCACAAGCTGTTCTCGGTTTCCCGCGATCCGTACAACCTGACGCGATCGAGCGGCCTGCGCATCCTCGTCGATCTCGGGGACGGCTGGCGCCTGCTCGGCGTACCCGCCGCTTTTGAAATGGGCTTGAGCGATACGCGCTGGATCTACCGGCTGTCCGGCCGAGCCATCACCGTGTCGGCCATTGCTGCGGGCGACGACCCGGCCATGCAGTGGAGCGTATCGGTCGAAGGCGCCGCCTGCCGCTTCCTCGTGTTCGGCCATATCGTGCTCGGCGAACGTGATTATGAAGCCGTTGCCAATATCGCGGTCGATACGACGGCCAAGCGCATTTCCTTCCGCCCGCAGCCATCCTGGCTCTGGGATCGCTATCCGAAGGCTGGCTATCACCTAGTGACCTCGACACCGGATGCTTTCGAGGCAGTCGGCGGTGATGAGCTGCTCTATAGCGATGGCGCAACCCGCAATGGCCCGTTCGTCGCGCTGAAATCGCACCAGACCCAGGAATTGCGCTTTGCCGTCACGGGATCGATGACCGATCCGGAAGCTGCGGAAGCGCTCGCTATCCGCTACAGTGCCGGTGTCGAAAGCGAAGAGATGCTGGCGCCCGCGCATCGCTTCTGGAGCCATGTGACGCGAGGCGCGCGCATCGAAGGCGATGGCCGCGATGTGGCGGCACAGGCCGTCATGCTGCCCTGGATCGCACATGATGCGATCGTGCACTTGAGCGTGCCGCATGGGCTGGAGCAATATACGGGTGCGGCCTGGGGAACGCGCGACGTCTGCCAGGGACCGATCGAGTTCCTGCTCGCCTATGAGCATGATGAAGAGGCCCGGCAGATCCTCAGCACGCTCTTTTCCGAGCAGTATCGGGACCGCGGCGACTGGCCGCAATGGTTCATGCTGGAGCCCTACGCCAATATCCGCGCCGGCGAAGCGCATGGCGATATCGTCGTCTGGCCGCTAAAGGCGCTCTGCGATTACATCGAGGCGACCGGCGACATCGCTTTCCTTGCCGAAACAGTGCCATGGCGCGCCGACGACAGCATGCAGCTCACTTCAGAGCGCGCAACGATCTCCGATCATATCGAAAAGCTGCTGGACACCGTACGCAGCCGCTTCGTGCCCGGCACGAGCCTGATCCGCTACGGCGAAGGCGACTGGAACGACAGCCTGCAGCCGGCCGATCCGCATTTGCGTGACTGGATGGTGAGCAGCTGGACGGTATCCCTGCTTTACGAACAGCTGGTGCGCTACGCCAACATCTTGACCCTTGCCAGCCGCAATGAGGAGGCGCAGTCGCTTCAAGCGACCGCCGTCGCCATGCGCGCTGATTTCAACCGGCTGCTGATGCGCGACGGCATCGTCGCCGGCTACGGCGTCTTCGATCCGAGTCATGACGGCGTCGAACTGCTGCTGCATCCCGAAGATACGAGGACGGGCCTGCATTATTCGCTGATCGCGATGACCCAGCCGATGATCGGCGGCCTGTTCACGTCCGATCAGCGCCACGCGCACATGAAGATCATTCGCGAGAACCTGCTGTTTCCGGACGGCGTGCGGCTGATGGAGAAGCCGGCCACCTATTCCGGCGGGCGGGAAAAGCTGTTCCGTCGTGCCGAATCCTCGTCCTTCTTCGGTCGCGAGATCGGGCTGATGTATGTGCATGCGCATCTGCGCTACTGCGAAGCGCTGGCGCTCGACGACGATGCGGAGGCGGTATGGGCGGCCCTTGCGCTTGCCAATCCGATTGCCGTCAGCGGACGCGTGGAACATGCGTCGCTGCGCCAGCGCAACACTTATTTCAGCAGCAGCGACGCGGCCTTCGACGACCGCTATCAGGCTTCGTCGGAATGGGCACGCGTCAAGGCGGGCGATATCGCCGTCGATGGTGGCTGGCGCATTTATTCCAGCGGTCCCGGCCTCTATACCAAGAGCCTGATCGGCAACATCTTCGGCTTCAAGCGGCAGTTCGGCCAGCGTATCCGCAAGCCGCTCCTGCCAGCCTCGATCGGCGCTTGCGACGTCGAGCTGGATTTCAAGGCCTGAGCCAATCGTGAATGGAAAGGGGGCCGCACTATCGGCCTCTTTTCATTCGCTCGCTATAATCGGCTGCACAGCAAAACCGACTTCTCACCTCTATCGACCTTCTGGTTAACCGAATCGGCTAAACCTCATCCGGATGTGCAAAGCCCGGAGGCGGATTTGGAAACGGCGCTCTATCTCCCGATCAAGTCATTTCTCGAAGCCGCCGGCTACGCGGTAAAGGGCGAGATCGGCGGCTGCGATCTCGTCGGGCTGAGCGATGGCGAACCGCCCATCGTCGTCATCTGCGAGTTGAAGATGAGTTTCAATCTTGAGCTGATCCTGCAGGCCGTGGATCGGGCGGCGGCGAGCGACGAGGTCTGGATCGCCGCCCGCGTCTCGGCAAAGGGCAAAGGGCGGGAGAGTGATCGCCGCTTCCGCGATCTTTGCCGAAAGCTAGGCTTCGGCATGCTGACGGTATCGGACAGCGATGTCGTCGATATCATCGTCAGCCCAGTCGCCCCGATGCCGCGCAAGAATGCGCGGCGCAGATCACGCCTTGTTGAAGAGCATCGCCGGCGCAAGGGCGATCCAGCCCTCGGCGGCAGCACGCGCAAGCCGATCATGACGGCCTATCGGCAACAGGCGCTAGTCTGCGCAGCTGCGATCGAAAATGGTGCGCAGCGGCCCAAGGACATGCGCGAAGCTGCACCGAAGGCCCCGCAAATTCTGAGGGATAATGTCTATGGCTGGTTCGAGCGCGTCGATCGCGGCATTTACGCGCTGACGGCGCTTGGAGTGGAGGCGCTCAAGAGATGGCCGGCGCCGCAAAGCTAAATATGGAAAAATTCCGGCTACCGAAAATTAAATTTATGTAATATCTTAAATTTTTGCAATAAAAACATGATCAATATTTAATTTGTAAAAGTCGATTGGCGGATCATATTGTTCATCAGCGCCAGTTCGGTTTTATACTTCACTTCCCTGGAGTAAAGGCGGGAAACCAAGGTTCCCCGAACGAATTGACGCGGCCCCATTCGACGCCTGTCCCGGACATGGACAAGACGCCAATTCGCCAACAATCTCGCAAGGGACTTTTGCCATGTCATCTCTTCTCCGCAAACATCGTACCGCCGCCATCGTCGGAGCCGCCATCATCGCCGGCGCTGGCGCATTGCCTTTCGCCTTCAGCACTTCCGCCACCGTTGCCGCCGCAGCCGAACCTGCCAGCATCATCGCGCCCGGTGGCTCTTTCGCGCCCATCGTCGATGCCGACAAGCCCGCTGTCGTGACCGTCACGACGACCATGAAGGCGACCGACACGAGCGCCGACAGCAATTCGCCGATGGACGAGCAATTCCGCCAATTCTTCGAAAATCAGGGCATCCCCTTCCCGAAGCAGGCGCCACATCAGCGGCAGAACCAGCGTGCCATGGCGCTCGGCTCGGGCTTCATCATCAGCCCCGACGGCATCATCGTCACCAACAACCACGTCATCCAGAACGCGGTTGACATCAAGGTCACGCTCGATGACGGCACCGAGCTGCCGGCCAAGCTGCTGGGCGCCGATGCTAAGTCGGACCTTGCCGTCCTGAAGATCAAGGCGCCGAAGCCTCTGGCGACCATTGCCTGGGGCGATTCCGACAGACTGAAGCTCGGCGACCAGATCCTGGCGATCGGCAATCCCTTCGGTATCGGCACGACCGTCACCGCCGGCATCGTTTCGGCTCGCGGCCGCGACCTGCATAGCGGCCCCTATGACGACTTCATCCAGATCGACGCCCCCATCAACCACGGTAATTCCGGCGGCCCGCTGGTCGACCGCGAAGGCAACGTCGTCGGCATCAACACGGCCATCTACTCGCCGAATGGCGGCAGCGTCGGCGTCGGCTTTGCCATTCCTTCCGACGAAGCCAAGGCGATCGTTGCCAAACTGGAAAAGAGCGGTTCGATCGATCACGGCTATCTCGGCGTCGCGATCCAACCGGTGACATCCGACGTCGCGAACGCCATGGGCCTGTCGAAGACGGAGGGCGCGCTGGTCGCCAATGTCACCGACGACACGCCGGCTGCCCGTGCCGGCATCAAGAGCGGCGATATCGTTACCGCTATCGGCAATGAAACCGTCAAGACGCCGAAGGACCTGTCGCGGCTCGTGGCCGATCTCTCTCCCGGCGACAAGCGCTCGGTCACGCTATGGCGCGACGGCAAGAGCGTGGATGTCAGCGTCACCATCGGCGGCAATGACGACGGCAAGCAGGCTGCCAACGACAATGGCGATGGCAAGATCCAGCCGTCCAGCCAGCCGAGCATCGGTGTCGGCCTTGCCAATCTCACGCCCGATGTCCGCCAGCAGTTGAACCTGCCGCGTGGCGTCGAGGGCGCCGTCGTTGCGAGCGTCAACCCGGACAAGCCAGCAGCTACGGCCGGTATCCAGACCGGCGACATCATCGTCTCGGTCAACGATCAGCCGGTGCGCAACGCTCATGAGGTTCAGACCGCCGTCGCCAAGGCCGGCAAGGATGGCCGCAAATCCGTCCTGCTGCTGATCGAGCGCGACGGCGCCAAGACCTTCGTTGCCGTGCCGTTCTCGGCCGCCTGACATTGAAGCTCATAAGAGCCAAAGCCCCGCTTCCGGTTTCGGAAGCGGGGTTTTTCGTGTCGCGACTTCAAGAAATGGCGCCCGCACCTTGCGCCCTGGCAGAGGCCACCCGGCCCTTGACTGCCTCGGCGCGCTCGGGAAACGAAACGCTGGCGGGTTGCTTGACAATCGCGGCCATCCTCCACAGAAGACTCCGCATTGGCTTTGACATGAAGCGGTTTTTGTCCAAACTCCGCCGTGGTGATGATACAAAGATTTCCGCGGGCGGGCGGGAACGGCCTGATGGCGGACTTATTTGCCTGCCAGAGAAACCAACCATGAGGGGTTCGGCCCCAGACATAGGACTAAGCGGCGGCAGGAGCTGGAGTGACTGATCCATACGATATTCTCGGCGTTGCGCGCGATGCGGGCGAAGAGCAGATCAAAGCGGCTTATCGCAAGCGTGCAAAGGCCGCGCATCCGGATTCTGGCGGCGACACCGATGCCTTCTCGCGCTTGCAGAAGGCCTACGAGCTGCTTCTCGACCCCGTGCGCCGGAAAGTCTTTGACGATACCGGCTATGACGTGGAGTTGACGGACGCTGTCGACCTGCAGGCGCTGGTTGCCATCGAAAAGCTTATCACCGAAATGGTCCTCGACGAGCGCGAACCCGGCACATTCGATCCTGTTGCCAAGATGCGGGCTGCCTTGCTCGAGGAAATCCGCAAGGCGCATTTCAGCAAGAGCGAGCTGGAGCGTCACTCCAATCGTATAGGCCTTCATCTCGACCGTCTTGGAAAGCGCCCTGGCAAGGATGTTGTCGGCCATATGCTGCGCGCGCGCATCAAAGCGATTGCCACCGCGATCAGCGAAACGGAAGCAAAAATCGGTGCCAGCGAGCGTGCCTGCGACATGCTCGACGGCTACCTCTATGTCATGGACGAGCCCGGCGACGAGGCCGAGCCTGCGCCCGACATCGAATGGGATGATGCGCCCAAGGTTCGCTCCGCTGCCCAGTGAAGATGCGGTGAGCATTCGCATCTATCTCGATCGCGAAATCTTTTTGGCAACGTAATGTTGCAATGCAACAACCGTCCCTAGACAAATCGAAGAGCTGGCCTAGATCAAGCCTCCAGAACGCCGTCTCCCAATCCATGGAAGGATGAAGAAGCGGCAATTGGCCGATGCGGCAAAGCTGGCGTCGGTTTGGGATCTAGAAGGCGAGGTATGCGATTGCTGGCTTCCGAAGCAGATGATATCGTCTTTGAACATCTGAGTGAAAACCGATCGCGGGCAGCCCTGAGAGGCGCATTCTGGTCGGCGCTGGACACGCTGATCCCGACAGCGCTCAACAGCCTCGTCTTCGTCGTCACGTCACGGTTTCTTTTGCCGCAGGATTTCGGCCTCGTCGCGCTCGCCTTTGCCATCGTCAGCTTCACCGCCGGCTTTGGCCCTACCGCCTTCGGCGAGGCGCTGATTCAGCAGAAGTCGATCCGGCGCAGCCATCTCGATACCGTCTTCTGGCTCTCCTTCTTCTCGGCCGCCATTCTCTACGCCGCGCTGTTTGTGTTGTCTCCGACCGTTGCCCACTGGGTCGGCCATGACGAGATCGTCAGCCTTCTGACGATCATCGGATTGAAGATCTTCTTCGACATGATGATCATCGTTCCCAATGCCTTGATCGGCAGGACGATGTCCTTTCATCTGGCGGCCGTGCGCACCGCGATCGCCACCTTCGTCTCGGCAATCATCTGCCTGTCGCTGATCCTTGCCGGCTTCGGCCTGTGGGCGCTCGCGATCGCACAGATCGCCGCGCCCGCCGCAGCGTGCATCGCAGCCTTCTGGGGCGCGAAATGGCTGCCGGGCGTCCGCATCAAGCTCTCGAGCCTGAAAGAGCTGCTGCATTACGGCATTTTCGCCTCCGGCAACCGCTTCCTGCAGACCATGAACCTCGATCAGCTGATCATTGGCACGCTGGTGAGCCCGGCTGCCCTCGGTATCTATAATTTTGCCCGGCGGCTCTACGAGATGCTCAACAATGTGGTCGCCGGCGGCCTGACCTCGGTGAGCCACGTTCTGCTGTCATCGCTGCAGCACGATCAGAACAAGGTCCGAGAAGCCTTCCTCATGGCGACCTTCGGCTGCTCGCTGGTATCATTTCCCGCCTTCATGGGGCTTGCGGCCGTCGCCGACGACGCCATTCCGCTGATCTTCGGCGCGCACTGGACGGCGGCCATCTGGCCGGTTCGCTTCTTCTGCGTGATCGGCCTCATGGGCGGCATCGGCGTGATCCAGGCATCCTTGATCACCAGCCAGGGAAAATCCAATTGGTGGTTCTACTACCAGCTCGTGCGCAACATCGTCACCATTCTGACCGTGCTTGTTCTCTACCCATATGGCGTCTCGACCATCGTCTTTGCGCTGATGCTCGAAGTGCTGATGCTGTGGCCGGCGACGCTGTGGATGGTCTCGCGTTTGATCGGGCTGAGCATCCCCGAATATTTCGGCCAGTTCCTGAGGCCGATCGCCGCCTATCTCGGCATGCTGGTCGCCGTCCTGGCAACGTCGTCGGCCTTGAGCGACTGGTCTGTGGCCGCGCGCCTCATCTGTGAGATCCTGGTTGGCGGCATCACCTATTCGGCCCTGATCTTTCTTCTGTGCAGAGAGAGAATCCTCTTCCTGGTGCGCACGACCCTGCAGAGCCGTCGCGCAAGAACCCAATAACTGCCGTTGGCGACGCCGGAGCGAAGCAAGTCATGGATCCGCAACACCTCTTTAGTTCCCGTAATAGCCGTACCTCCTGTCAAAAGGGCGCGTCATGACACTGGTTACCTTCATCATCCCCGTTCGCCACCAGGCCAATTCCAATGACTGGCCTTCGCTGAAAAGCCGGCTATCCCAAACGATCGCCTCCATTTCCGGGCAATCCAACGGCGACTGGCGCGGCGTGATCGTCGCCAATGAAGGTGCCGACCTGCCGGACCTGCCGCCGAAATTCTCCGTCGAGCGGGTCACATTTCCACCAAACCAGCTGCACGACATCAACGGCGCCGACCGCGAAAAGGTCTATGACGCCTTCCGTCTGGACAAGGGGCGGCGGGTGCTGAGTGGCATGCTTTCCGCCCGCGACACCCGGTTCTTCATGATCGTCGACGACGACGATTTCGTCAGCGCCAATATCGTCGAGTTTGCGGCGAGGAACAGTGACGCCAATGGCTGGAAGATCGACCGCGGCTATCTCTGGAACGAGGGCGGCCGGCTGCTGCTGCATCACAATGATTTCGCCAATTTCTGCGGCACGTCGCTGATCATCCGCTCCGACCTCTACGGGTTGCCGGCAACGTTCGAGGACGCCGATGTCGACTACATCAAGTCGATGCTCGGCAGCCATGTGCGCATCGGCAAGATACTCGCGGATGCCGGTCATCCGCTCGGGTCGCTCCCCTTCCGCGGCGCCATCTACCGGGTCGGGCATGCCGGCGCGCATAGCAAATCCTCCAACCTCATCCGGACACATTTTTTGAATGCATCGGTGCTGCGCCGCCCCCGCCAGCTCCTGTCCAATCTCTCCCGTGTCCGCCCGTTGGATCAAAGCCTGCGACGGGAATTCTTCGGTGCCCGCACGGTCGGATAGAACACAGACGGCGCTGTTACAAAACAAGGTCTCAACCCATGCCGGCTGACAATGCAAGACATAGATATGCCGCCCTGGATGCGATGCGCGGCCTCGCGGCATTCGCCGTCGTCGTCTACCACCTCGACAGGCCCTATGCGCCGTCGGCCTATATCGCCGTCGATTTCTTCTTCGTGCTGAGCGGCTTCGTGATCGCCAGGGCTTATGGCGAAAAGCTCGCCGGCGGCATGACCGTAGTGGCCTTCATGAAAGCGCGCTATGCGCGCCTCTATCCGCTCTTCCTGATCGGCAGCGTCTTCGGCCTCGTGCAATTGCTGCTGCATTGGCAGGCAGCCGGTGTCGGACGGGCGGATCTTGGGGCGAGCATTTTGTCGACCGTCTTCATGCTGCCGTCGCCGAGCTTTCTGACCCGATCGGCCGGCGATATCTGGCCGCTCTATCCACTGAACGGGCCGGCCTGGTCGCTGTTTTGGGAGCTGCTGGCCAATCTTGTATTCGCGCTCGTGCTGTTCAGGCTGAAAACGCGAAGCCTCATCCTCATCGCCGCCGCATCCCTGGCAATGCTGATCGGCTCGGTTTTCGTTCACAAATCGCTCGATCTCGGCTGGGAATGGCGCTCGGTCGATGGCGGCCTTGCCCGCGTCTTCTTCTCCTTCACCCTTGGCATGATCATCTACCGCCTTCGAAACGTCAACACGCTCGGCCGGACGGTGACCAGCTATGCCGCCCTGCTGCCCATCGCTGCGATCTGCATCCTGCTATTTCTGCCCACCTACTCGCTGAAATATGCGCTGGTGTTCTGCATCCTGATCTCGCCGCTCGTCGTCCTTGCCGGCACGATGCTCGAATTGCCGGCCAGGCTGCAGCGGCTCGGCATTTTTCTCGGCTATCTCTCCTACCCGATCTATATGTGCCATCGCGGCTTTACCGAGATCTACGGGCACCTGATGCGCGATGTGCAACTGCCGCATCCCGTCTATATCGCGATCTATCTCGTTGCGATTTCCATCATCGCTCTCATCTCGGCAAAGCTCGCGACCGTCCTGGTCAAATATGCCTCACCCGGGAAGGAGGCGCCTAAAGGTGCGGGCGCGGCGTCGAGCCGATAGCACCGTCGCTCAGGTATGAACTGCGGCCAGTGCGATTGCGTCCGCAACCTCTTTGCGCCGTTCCGAGAGATTGGCCGTCGCGACGCGCAAATGGCTGCTGGGCAGGATCGAAAACTTGGCGCCGGGATGCACGGCAATACCCCGCGCCGCCAGCGTTACCATTGCGAAAGGCTCTGACGATACGGGTATCCACGCACATAGTCCGCCCCCATGTCGCGCTTCCACGCCACGCTCGCCGAGAGCGTCGATCAGGCCGGCCCGGCGCTCCAGGTAGATCTGCCGGGCACGATCGAGACATGCCGCCGTTGCCTCATCCCGCAGCAACCAGGCAACGGCCGCCTGCAGAATTCGGCTCGTCCAGCCGGAACTGAAGCTGCGATAGGACTGGATCTGGTCGACGATCGCGCGCGAACTCGACAATACCGCCAGCCGCAGATCCGGCCCATGCGTCTTCGAGTAAGAGAGGATATGGATGACGCGATCGGGATAGAGATGTCCCATCGAATGGCGGGGCGCCGTCGAAATATCGGCGATACCATCATCCTCCACGATCAATGTGTCTTTGTCGCGAAGGATCGCGGCGATCGCTGCCATGCGCGCCGCACTCACGCTCTGGCCGGTGACGGAATGGATGCGCGGCTGGAAGATGAAAGCGACCGGGCGGTATTTCAGCGCCTCTTCCAGCGAAGGCGGCAGCGGCCCCTCCTCGTCGCATTTGACCGGAATGATGCGTGCACCACGATCCTCGAGAATATCGAGAAGGCGCATGCCTGTGGGGTCTTCGATCGCCACGGTGGCGCCGGGCATGACCAGAGCGTTGATCAGGGTATAGACGGCATTGTAGCCGCCATTGGTCGCCAGGAACGCCTCCGGCTCGTAGGGCCAGGTTTTCCTGACCTGCTCTTCCAGTTCCGGGAGGATACGGCTGCGCTCATAGCTGTTGAGATTTTCGGCCGACGCGCCATACGCCATCGCCGCCTCCAGCTTCGGCAGCAGCCGGATGTCGGGAACTGCGGCCGTCAGGTTCAGGGCGTCGTGGCCATAGTCACCGACGCTCGCAAGCCGCGCCGGCTTGGCAACGAAGCGATCGCCGCTGACCCAAGTGCCGTTTCGGCCGCGTCCGCTGATGATCTTCTGACGCCTGAGCTCGCTCCATGCTTCGGATAGAGTGGCCGGGCTTATGCCGAGCGCGAATGCGAGATCGCGGATCGGCGGCAACTTCGTACCAACGGGCAGTGCGCCGGCGCGAATAAGCGCGCTCGTCTCCAATGCGATGCCGCGGATTGTCCGATCGTTCAATTTTTCGGCAAACCACGCCGCGTCTCGATTTCCGCTCATTCCTGCGCCATTTTTAATGTTCAATAACGTAATAACATTTGATCGGCTCATATTGAACATTTACTCACTTGGAAAACAAGTTTTTCCGCGAGTGAATTTCATGCCCCTTACTCTCCGCCTTGCCCTCCGCGACTGGGACTACATAACGCCTCTGGTCCTCGGCGACGTCTCCTCCCCGAAACTCGACCTCAAGGTCGATCGAGTCGGCACGCTGGTCTCGCATGTCGGCAAGAGCGACGCCTATGACGCAGCCGAAACCTCGTTCAGTCGCTACACGCAAATGCGCATCGACGGCGACGAGAGCGTGGTCGGCATTCCGAACTTCATCATGCGCGGGTTCCGCCACCGCTGCGTCATCACCACGAAGGACAGCCCGATCACGAGCTTCGCTCAGCTTTCCGGCAAGCGTATCGGCGTCACCGGCTGGCGCGATTCCGGCAATACCTGGACACGCGCCGCCCTTCGCCGCGAAGGTGTCGGCGTCGAAGATGCCATGTGGTATGCGGGCCGCCTGACCGAAGCCCATCCGATCACCGATCGCCTCGACGGCTTCGGCCGACCTGGCCGGATCGAAGCAGCCCCCGGCGAAAGGCCGATGGTGGACCTGCTGAAGGAAGGCCAGCTCGACGCGATCTTCACGCCGTTCATGCCGGACGGCTATTTCGCCGGCAATTCCGGCTTCCGCCAGCTGCTGCCGGATTTCCGTGCCGCCGAACATCGCTATTTTGCCGATGTGGGCTATGTGCCGGGTATGCACCTGATCGGATTTAAGGCTGACATCGTCGCCGAGCATCCCTGGGTCATCGCCGAGCTGAGTGCGTTGATCGATGAATCGCAGCGCGTCTGGCTGAGCAAGCGGCGCAAATATGCCGACACCACGCCCTTCATGCTCGACGAGCTGTTGAAATCGGCAGTCGAGCTGCCCGAGGGTTGGGATGCGAGCGGCTTTGCTGCCAACCGCAAGATGATCGCCGACTTCGCTGGGGAATTGCACGTGCAGGGTATCCTGCCGCGCCTGATGACGCCGGAGGAACTTTTTCCGTTCGACGTCGACGGCAGCCACACGAGTGCAGCCTGATCATCGACTGAACATCAGAGACACAAAGCAAAAGGGGAATGAACATGTCGCTGAAGAAAATGACCTACGTCGCCGTGGCAAGCCTGATGATGTCGGGCACCGCCTTCGCTGAGGATGCCAGCCTGCCGAAACTCTCGGTCAACAAGGACCTGCAGGCCAAGCTGCCGGAAGCGATCCGCACATCGGGCAAGATGATTTCGGTCAACAACGGCTCGTTCCCTCCCTATGAAATCGTCACCGGCACCAAGCTGACCGGCGCCAGCGCCGATCTGACCGACGCGATCGGCCAAGTGCTCGGCGTGAAGATCGAGCATGAGAGCGTCAGCGGCCTGCCGGCCATCCTCGCCGGCATCAATTCCGGCCGCTATCAGTTCGCCTTCGGCCCGATCGGCGATTTCAAGAGCCGCGAAGAAGCGAATGACTTCGTCGACTGGGTGCAGGAATTCGTCGTCTTCGCGGTCCAGAAAGGCAATCCGAAGGGCATCACCTCGCTCGATACAGCCTGCGGCCAGCGCATCGCCGTCATGGCCGGCGGCTCGGCCGAAAAGGTCATTCAGGTGCAGGCCGAGAAATGCAAGGCCGATGGCAAGGGCGCGATCGAGGTACAGTCCTTCACCGACCAGCCGAGCTCGATCCTCGCCGTCCGCTCCAAACGCTCCGACGCCTTCTTCTCCTCGCAGGCTCCGCTCACCTATTTCGTGTCGCAGGCAAACGGCCAGCTGGAACTGACCGGCGTCGGCCAGAAGAACGGTTTCGAGGATCTCTATCAGGGCGCGGTCGTGCCCAAAGGCTCGCCGCTCGGTCCGGTCCTGAAGGATGTCGTCAAGGTTCTTATGGACAACGGCACCTATGCCGCCATCATGAAGAAATGGGGCCTTGAGAACAACATGATCAAGGAACCGGGTATCAATCTTGGCGGGACATTGCCGAAATGAGCACGAATGCCGGAAACATCGCATCGCCATCCGGCGATGCGTCGGAACGGGATGTGGCGAACGCCCATACGCCGTTCCCGAAGGGCCGTGTCGCGGCCTGGGTCGTGACACTCTTGATCGCGGCCTACTGCGCCTGGTCGATCGCCCATAACCAAAACTTCGGCTGGCATGTCGTCGCCCAGTATTTCTTCGATCCCGTCGTCATCGACGGCCTCTATGTCTCGCTTGGCCTGACCGTCGTCGCCATGGCCTTCGGCATCGTGCTCGGCCTGCTGCTTGCGATCGCCCGGCTGTCGAAGGATACGCTGGCAAGCTCGCTTGCCTCGCTCTACATCTGGTTCTTCCGCGGCACGCCGCTGCTCGTGCAGCTGATCTTCTGGTACAATCTTTCGACGCTTTTCCCCAGGCTGTCGATCGGCATTCCCTTCGGCCCGACCTTTGTCAGCTGGGATACCAATTCGGTCATCAGCCCGATGACGGCAGCGATCGCCGGCCTGGCGCTCAACGAAGCCGCCTATATGGCCGAAATCATCCGCGGCGGCCTGCTTTCTGTCGACAGGGGCCAGTTCGAGACCGCCGAGGCCTTCGGCATGACGCGCATCCGCGCACTGCGCCGCATCATCATCCCGCAGGCCATGCGCTCGATCGTGCCCCCGACAGGCAACCAGCTGATCAGCATGATCAAGGCCACTTCGCTGGTCAGCGTCATCGCCATGGCCGATCTGCTCTATTCCGTGCAATCGATCTACAACCGCACCTTCGAAGTCATCCCGATGCTGCTCGTCGCCGTCATCTGGTATCTGCTGATCACCTCGGTGCTGAACATCGGCCAGAGCTATATCGAGCGCCATTATAGTCGCGCCGACCGGCGCTCCGGCGCGGCGAAGCCCGCAAAGGACAGCACGCCGGCGCTCGTGCCGGCACAGGAGGCGGGACAATGAACGCCCCCATCAACATGCCGCCGCTCGTGCAGGCACGCAACGTCCACAAGTCCTTCGAGAGCCTCGAAGTCCTGAAAGGCATCGACCTCGATGTCGCCCCGGGCGAAGTGGTCGTCATCCTAGGCCCTTCCGGTTCTGGCAAGTCCACCTTCCTGCGCTGCATCAACCATCTGGAATCGATCAATCGCGGCTCGATCGAAGTCGACGGCGAGCAGATCGGCTACCGGCTGAACAAGGGGCGGCTGGTCAGACTGTCCAACCATGCGATTGCACTGCAGCGGCGCAAGATCGGCATGGTATTCCAGCAGTTCAATCTCTATCCTCATATGACGGCACTGCAGAATGTCATCGAGGCGCCGATCGGCATCCATGGCGAAAGCCGCAGGCAGGCGACCGAGAACGCCATGGCACTGCTCGACCGCGTCGGGCTGTCGGCCAAAGCGGACAATTATCCGCGGCAGCTCTCCGGCGGCCAGCAACAGCGCGTGGCGATTGCGAGAGCCCTGGCGATCAAGCCGAAGCTGATGCTGTTCGACGAGCCGACCTCCGCGCTCGACCCGGAGCTGGTCGGCGAGGTGCTCGCCACCATGCGCGACCTCGCCAAACAGGGCCTGACGATGATCGTCGTCACCCATGAGATCGGCTTTGCCCGCGAAGCGGCCGACCGCGTCGTCTTCATGGACGGCGGCAAAGTCGTTGAACAGGGCAAGCCGGAGGACGTGATCGGCAATCCGCAGCACCCCCGCACCCGAAGCTTCCTGTCGCGCTTCATCTAGCGCGGCAGCACCATCATCAGTGAGGCCTCCCGCACTATGCGGATGGCGGCTCAAGCGAACCATTGGAATAGCCATGACCCTCGACAACGATTTCGCCCGCCTCTCGGATTTCGAACCGATGAAAGCCGAATTGACCGGCATCCGCCAGCATCTGCACGCCAATCCCGAGCTCTCCTTCGAAGAGGCGGAAACCGCGCGTTTCGTCGCCGAAAAACTGGAAGCCTGGGGTTATGAGGTGACGCGCAATGTCGGCGGCCATGGCGTCGTCGCGCGACTGACGGCTGGAGCCGGCAAGAAGAGCGTCGCCATCCGTGCCGACATGGACGCGCTGCCGATCCTCGAGCAGACCGGCCGTCCCTACGCCAGCAAAACAGCTGGAAAGATGCATGCCTGCGGCCATGACGGCCACACGACGATGCTTTTGGGGGCTGCCGAATATCTCGCCCGCACCCGCCGATTCAACGGCACCGTGAACCTGATCTTCCAGCCCGCCGAGGAGGCCGGAGTGATCAGCGGCGCCCAGGCCATGATCAAGGACGGCCTGTTCGAACGCTTTCCCTTCGACGCGATTTTCGGGCTGCATAATCATCCTGGCGCTCCGGAGGGCAGCTGGCTGATGCGCTCAGGCCCGATGATGGCCTCTGCCGATACGGCCGAAATCACCATCACGGGCAAGGGCGGCCACGCCTCCCGCCCGCATCTGACCATCGACCCCATCCTCGTCGCCTGCAATCTCGTGGTCAGCCTGCAGTCCGTCGTCTCCCGCAGCATCGATCCCACGCAGACGGCTGTCGTCACCGTCGGCTCCATCCATGCCGGCGAAGCTTCGAACGTCATCCCCGAAAGCGCGAGGA
Source organism: Rhizobium freirei PRF 81 (assembly GCF_000359745.1). GTDB lineage: Bacteria > Pseudomonadota > Alphaproteobacteria > Rhizobiales > Rhizobiaceae > Rhizobium > Rhizobium freirei. Next base: position 260,577 of record NZ_AQHN01000084.1, on the reverse strand, counting down.
TGCTGCTCAGCATCCGCTCCTTCGATCCCAAAATCCGCGAACTTCTTGAAGCAAGAATCCGCAAGCTCACGCAATCGGTGGCCGAAGGCTATGGCGCAAGCGCGGAGATCGACTACACGCACGGCTATCCGGTCGTCGTCAATTCGGAGAAGGAAACCGAATTTGCACGCTTGGTGGTGGAAGAGCTCGTCGGTGCCGACAAGGTCACAACGTGCAGCCTCATCCCCGGTAGCGAAGACTTCGCCTACTTCCTGGAGCAGAAGCCGGGCAGCTTCCTGCGCCTCGGCAATGGCGTCAACTCGCCGGTTCTGCACAGCGCAAAGTATGATTTCGCCGATGAAAGTCTGACGGCCGGCGCTGCCATGTGGGCACGCCTGACCGAGCGTTATCTCGACGCCTAGAGCCATTCCGACAAAGTGCCGAGCGGCTTTGCGTCCGGACTTGTGTAAAAATAACGCATTTGAGCGGTTCAGCGATTCCATGAAGAGCTGAGCCGCTCTGAGACATCGACATCCCGTGCCAGCCCAAACCGCCACAGCTGAGCGACAGCCCTGACCGATGATCAGGGCTGATCCGAATTTCACTGCGATGTATTGGGGAAAAGTCAGGTGCCGAGTGCCGTTGGAAGCCCCGGCTCTCAGAAAGCGGTGTGAGCCGGTCTCTGGAAACCCGTTACTTATTCAAGGACCCGAAATTATCGGTCGTGACAGGTGCGGTGTTTTCTCGGGTCTGCGTCCGCAGCCCGGTCTTCAGCTGCGAATCCTGAGCCTGCATCAGCCGCCATTCGCCTTCCAGGCGATCAATCACATACGTAGGAATCTCATTTCGTACGTTTTCGAACTCTTGCATCACGACCTCCATTGTCATGCGATAGTGGGATGACATGGAAGAGTTTCTTTGTAAATCAAGGTATTAAAAAATTTAAACGATTAAAATCACTTTAATCGTTTGAAACCTCTGCGCTTGTGGAAAAGAAAATGTCTTCCTTCGGATTTTCTCCCGCGCCACGTCGGCGAAGGCAGCTATTTCGAGGCGCAATCATTGATCTCTCGGCGATAAGTCATCGTCAGGACCACCTTCCGCCAACGGCTGGGTTAAACCGCCAAGATCGAAATCCTGCGCGCGCCAGATCGAATCATGCTGCTCGCGCATCGTCTCGGCCGATTGGCGGACGACCTCCGAAATCCGCATGAGCTGCTTGGCCAGCGGGCTCGTCCTGCGCCAGATCATGCCGATCGTCCGTGAAGGCTGCGGGCTCTGGAAGCGCACCGCCGACACCGAAGCCGAACGCGTCTCCACGGCAACGGCCATCTCCGGGATCAGGGTGACGCCAATGCCGGCGCTGACCATTTGCACCAATGTCGATAGCGAGCTGCCGTCCATAAGCTCGCGCGGCAGCGCCGACTGTATGTTGCAGAAGGACAGGGCCTGATCGCGAAAACAATGCCCCTCCTCGAGCAGCAGCAGGCGCATCTCGCGCAGCGCCTCACGATTGGGCACCGGTTTGCCCTCGTCCTCGCTTGGCCGCACCAGCACGAAGTTCTCGGCAAAAAGCGCCACCTCCGTCAGAGACGGCTCGGATACCGGCAGAGCGACGATGGCCGTGTCGAGCCGGCCTTCGGCCAGCTCCTCGACCAGCTTCGATGTCAGCGTCTCCCGCACATGAATATCCAGACCGTCATACATGCTGGTGAGATTGCCGATGATCGTCGGCAGCAGATAGGGCGCGACCGTCGGAATGATGCCGATTCTCAGGCGGCCGACCGGCTGGGTGCGGGAAGCGCGCGCAAGATCTCCCAGCTCGTCCACAGACCGCAAAATCTCGCGGACGCGCTCGGCGAACGCCTCGCCGAAATTGGTGAGCCGGACCTGCCGGGCGCCTCTTTCGAAGAGGTCGGTGCCGAGCTGCTCCTCCAGCTCCTTGATCTGCATCGAGAGGGCAGGCTGAGAAATGGCGCAAACATCGGCCGCACGTCCGAAATGACCATGCTTTGCCAGGGCCTCGAAATAGCGCAGCTGCTTCAGAGTAAGATTTATCATAACCTCACCTTATCGCACCAATCAGGAAATCCAACTTAAATTAATCGAATAGCTTGGCTACAGTGCTTTCAGCAGCGGCGAGATGCCGTCGTATCGTCATACGTAGCTCACATTGCGAGCATTGACTGAGAGAATTCATCGATGCCTGGACTTCATATCTGTCCGGGCACGGAATTGTGTTTTGCTGAGGGACGATCCGCGTCGCGGGAAGTCCAAAGACAACAGAATCCACATTGCTTCCAAGAGGGCATCGATGTCCTCTTCGAGGTGGTGCAATTCAAGGCATCCAAGGGAGAAAGTCATGGATACAAAGGTTGAAAATGCGGGCAAGTGTCCGTTTCCGCACGGAAACACGAGCGTCTCGGCCAGATCGAATCGCGACTGGTGGCCGAACCAGCTGAACCTCAAAATTCTCCACCAGGGTTCTTCCTTATCCAGCCCGCTCGACAAGGGCTTCAACTATGCCGAAGAATTCAAAAAGCTCGATCTTGAAGCCTTGAAAAAGGACCTCTTCGCGCTCATGACGGATTCGCAGGATTGGTGGCCGGCCGACTTCGGCCATTATGGCCCGCTCTTCATCCGCATGGCCTGGCACAGCGCCGGCACCTATCGTACGGGCGATGGCCGTGGCGGCGCATCCTCCGGCACGCAGCGCTTCGCTCCGCTCAACAGCTGGCCGGATAACGTCAACCTCGACAAGGCACGCCGCCTGCTCTGGCCGATCAAGCAGAAATACGGCAACAGCATCTCCTGGGCCGACCTCCTGATCCTCACCGGTAACGTCGCGCTGGAATCCATGGGCTTCAAAACCTTCGGCTTCGGCGGCGGTCGCGAGGACGTCTGGGAACCGGAAGAAGACATCTACTGGGGCACGGAAGACACCTGGCTCGACGACAAGCGCTATACCGGTGACCGCAATCTGGAAAACCCGCTCGCAGCGGTGCAAATGGGCCTTATTTATGTCAATCCGGAAGGCCCGAACGGCAATCCTGACCCGCTCGCAGCTGCGCGCGACATTCGCGAAACCTTCGCCCGCATGGCGATGAACGACGAGGAAACCGTTGCGCTCATCGCCGGCGGCCATACCTTCGGCAAGACCCACGGCGCCGGCGATGCCGCCCATGTCGGCCCTGAGCCGGAAGCAGCCGGCATCGAAGAACAGGGCCTCGGCTGGAAGAACAGCTTCCGCAGCGGCAAGGGCGGCGATGCGATCGGCAGCGGCCTGGAAGTTACATGGACCTCGACGCCGACCAAGTGGAGCAACAACTTCTTCTGGAACCTGTTCGGCTATGAATGGGAACTGACGAAGAGCCCGGCCGGCGCACATCAGTGGACCCCGAAGCATGGCGCCGGTGCCGGCTCGATCCCGGACGCGCACGACAAGTCCAAGCGTCACGCTCCCGCCATGCTGACGACCGACCTCGCCCTGCGCTTCGACCCAGCTTACGAGAAGATCTCGCGGCACTTCTTCGAAAACCCGGATGAATTCGCCGACGCTTTTGCCCGCGCCTGGTTCAAGCTGACGCATCGCGACATGGGCCCGCGCGCCCGCTATCTCGGCCCGGAAGTACCGAGCGAAGAGCTCATCTGGCAGGATCCGGTCCCCGACGCTGATTACGCGCAGATCGACGCCAATGACGTCGCTGCGCTCAAGGCTCAGATCGCAGCCTCCGGCCTGACCATCCCGCAGCTCGTCTCCACCGCCTGGGCTTCGGCATCGACCTTCCGCGGCTCCGACAAGCGTGGTGGCGCAAACGGTGCGCGTATCCGTCTTGCACCGCAGAAGGACTGGGAGGCCAACCAGCCTGCTCAGCTCGCCTCCGTCCTGCAGACGCTCGAAGGCATCCAGAAGACGTTCAACGATGCCCAGACCGGCGGCAAGGAAGTATCGCTTGCCGATCTCATCGTTCTCGGCGGCTCGGTTGCCGTCGAACAGGCTGCCAAGAAGGCCGGCCACGACGTGGTCGTCCCCTTCGCACCGGGCCGTACGGATGCGTCGCAGGAACAGACCGATGCCGAGGCATTCGCCGTTCTCGAGCCGATCGTCGACGGCTTCCGCAACTATCAGCGGCGGGCCTACACGGTCTCTTCCGAAGAGCTGCTGATCGACAAGGCGCAGCTGTTGACGTTGAGCGCTCCTGAGATGACCGTCCTCATTGGCGGCCTGCGCGCGCTGAATGCCAATGCCGGCCAGACCCAGCATGGCGTCTTCACCAAGCGTCCGGAAACGCTGACCAACGACTTCTTCGTGAACCTGCTCGACATGAGCACGGAATGGAAGGCCGTTTCCGACGCCAAGGACGTGTTCGAGGGACGTGACCGCGCAACGGGCGACGTCAAGTGGACCGCCACCCGCGCCGATCTCGTCTTCGGCTCCAACTCGCAGCTGCGTGCGATCGCCGAAGTTTACGGCCAGGCCGACGCCGGGCAGAAGTTCGTCCACGACTTCGTGGCTGCCTGGACGAAGGTCATGAACGCCGACCGCTTCGACATCGCTTGACGGCAAAAGGCATGGGGCGCGACCAGCGTTGGTCGCGCCCTGTTCAGCCCATTTTCAAAACGGAGCGTTCGTGTTTGCCTCTTTCCAGCCACGCGTTCAATCTCGTGCGGGTCGGCTGCTCGACCAGATGGTAGCTCAGTAGACCGAAGCATATTGCTAGAACCAGCGCAGGAAGTTGGGTCAAGTGACGTTGCTGGGCAAGAATGTAAAATGGCTGCTGCCACAGATAGATCGAAAACGACATCCGTCCGATTTGTCGGATGATATCCTGTTCAAACAATATTCTCGAGAAGTGCCTAGCCCTTTCGATCATGCAGACGGCAATTGCCAGCAGCAGGGTCTTGAGGCCGAAAAACAACCAAGCGGCGTCAGCAAACAGGCGCATGGTCAGGCCGCAGAAAAATGCCAAAGGCACCAACCATTCCATAGCCTGTCGAGAGCGATATTGGCTGAATAACAGCAAGAACGCAGCCGAAATCAGTATCGGCGCCGCTGCTACATGCGTCGGCCAGAAGACGATGAATGGATCCCGCCCATAAATGTCGTATTGCAGAGTACCGTTGGCGAGCGCAGCAAGACCAAATGCCAGGATCAAAGGCCCAATGAACCTGCTACTCGCACCACGAAACAAAAGAGCGAACAGGCCAAGCAGGACGTAGCTGTGCTCCTCCACGCATAACGACCAAATGTGATCAAATATCGGGATGAAGGTACGGCTCTCGATTATGACGTAGTTCGTCGTGAAGGAGAGTGCGGAGAGCACTCCCGCGACGCCGGGTGCCAGCGGCGTTAGCGAAAAGATGGCCGCACTGACCAAGACGAATGTCAACAGGGCCGGATAGACGCGACTGAAACGTCGGAACAAGAAAGTCCCCAGGGGCATTTTCCTCACGAAGAGGATCTCAGCCATAAGGCGTCCGGAGAGAACAAAGAACAAATCAACGCCCGCCGACCCGAGATTCGGGATGTGCTCATCCCCGCCGAAATGCCCCATCAACACCAATAGAATGGCAAGTCCACGCCATCCATCAAGGGCTGGAATATAGGGTTGTCTTCCTGCTTCAGACATCGGAGACCATCGGATTGCCCTGCCGAGTAGCCACACTAGGATACGCACATTAAAAAATAGATATAAAATACCATCAATGGCAGGCGAAATACCCGCGACAGGGGAATTTCATCCAACAAAGCAAATCCTGATTTACCTCATCGGAACTGAATGGCGGTGAAGCAGCAATCGGCAAACTCGATTGCGAATCGGCCCTTTGACACTCGCATTATTCTCCGCACTGGTGTCGGCGCCGTCTTCCAACCAGCGGTAGGATAATTCCGACTTGTCCGCAAGTTGACAACGGCGCGCTTGCGGGAAATCGCGCCGTTGCCGGTCGCCCGTCAGCGGCCGGGCTGCAATTGCAAGCGTGAAACGCCGGCTGCAACATTCAGCCCGGTGCCTGCTTCCGCGCTCAAGGGCTGCAGGGCGAAGTTCTTCGAGTTGCCGCCCACCAGAGCGTTGGCTCCAAGGCCGAGTCCCACGGAAGCGCCCGCCGAGGCGCCGACATAAGTGCCGGCCAAGGCCCCTTCGCCGACCCGCGTGGGTGCGGTATTGATGACGACCCAGCTCAGATAGGTCTTGCGGGTGACGCCGATATCGATGCCGAGCTTGCCGATCGTACCGGTATAGCGCTCGACCCGGCCCGTACGCTGCTTGAAAGTGCAGCTCACCTGCTTGTTGGAGCCGATGATCATGCCGACGCCGCCTGCGACTTCACAGGAGAGCGTTCCAAGTCGTTGTTTCGGCTCGGACGCAACCGGCTCCGATGGCTTCTTGGGATGATGACCGGTGCTGGCAGCGGAAGCCGCCGAACCAAAGGCAACGGAAACGGCCGCGGCCACAATAACGATCTTTCTCATGACTTCTCCTTCGACAGTTTGAGCACCATGACCAGTCCGGCCCGCATTTGCGCGGCTAGACGCCGATCTCGGATTGGCCTGAAGGTTCTTGATCGGCGCGAAGGGCGATATTGTTGATGATGCGACCTCCGGCATATTCGCCGGCAATCCAAAGCGCCCGTTCGCGCGCCCGATCGGAGGATGCCACGCCGGACAGGACGATCGCATCCTCAATGGCAGCAACGTCGATGCGCGAGTCCTCGAGCCCATCGGCATAGGCAATCAGGCTGCGGATGGCCGCACAGGTCGCACGGCTATCCGACAATGTCGTCAGTGATGAAAGCTTGCGCGGGAAGAGCATCGGGAAGCCTCGATAGGATCGCGGGAATGGGAATTCACGAGCCTGTCGGCATCAGCGAAGCGCTTTCTTGACGGCATCCTTGGTCTTGCCGACTTTGACCAGGATTTTTCCCTCGACCTTTTCGACAGCGCCTCTAAACCGGAGCCGATCGTTGCCGATCAGCTTTCCTGCGGCCTCCTTGATCGAGCCGCGCACTTCCTTGGCAGCACCTACGACACGGTTTCTATCCATTGTCTTGTCTCCTCGGCTTGCTGAAAAAGAACCGGCGCCGGCCTTCGACCAGGGCCGTGGACAGGGAAGTAGGGCAGCAATGCCCGGGCTTACAGAGCAGAAAGTACAATTGCCTTAGTATAAAGTAGCTTTTTTGACGCCGAGGATGCAGATTCTTCCGCCGGTCGCGCGAATAGAACCGGTCAGGCGCCGTATTCAGCTCGATCTTCCCGCAAAGCAGGGCAAGATGATGGCGGGTCGCATTCCTTCTCTTGCCATTGCGGGCTTAGATAGGACGCTCAGCCGATGCGAGAAGACGAAACGCGAGCGGCCAAGAGCAGGCCTGAAAGAAATCAGGAGAGCCTGCGCCTCATCGTGGCATAATCGACACAGAAGGATGGCGCCGCATCTTTCAAGATCTGCGGCAAATCGAGCGAATGAACCGGAATCGTCAGCACATCGAGCGTTGCCGTCTGCTCCGGCGACAGCCGAACATCGAGCGCACCCAGGTCATCGTCAAGCTGCTCAACAGTATGGACACCGATGATGGTCGACGACACGGCCGGCCGCGCCAGGACCCAGGCAAGGGCGACACGGGCGGTGGTGGTGCCGAGTTCGGCAGCGATGCGGATCAGGGCGTCGACGATTTCAAGACGCTGCTCGTCGGGATACCGCGCAAACGGCGACGTACGATCGGACTCGAGATTTGCAATATTCTTGCGCGTATATTTTCCGCTGATGAGACCGCCATTCAGCGGCGAGTGCGAGACGACGCCGAGCCCCATTCCACGCGCCATCGGAATGAGCTCGCTTTCGAACAGCCGTGCGGCCAGCGAATATTCGATCTGCAGGCCGATGAACGGCTCCCAGCCGTGAAATTGCGCAATCAGCTGCGCATGTGCGACCTTCCAGGCCGGAGCATCGGAAATGCCGAAATAGCGCAGTTTTCCCGACTGAATGAGATCGTTCAATCCCGCCAGTATTTCGTCGAGCGGGACCTGCATGTCCCAATTATCGAGCCAAAAGAGATCGAGATAGTCCGTGTGCAACCGCCGTAGCGTCGCTTCGCAGGCTGCTATGATGGATTTGCGGCCGGGGCCGGCACCCTGCTGATCGACGCCGAACTTGGCGCCGATGACGAGCCGGTCGCGACTGGGCGATGTCCGCCCGAGGTAGTTGCCGACAATGGTCTGAGCCCCCGCTTTGGCATCTCCTCGGCCGGTGTCGAGATAGTTGCCGCCGAGAGCGAGATATCGATCCAGGATGGCCGCAGGCCCGTTTGCACCCGCCTGCCAGGTGAGGCCGCCGCTGAAAGTCATCGTTCCGAGGGCAAGCGGACTGACACGCAAGCCGGATCGGCCAAGCGCGGTAAGATCATCAAGCAGCATTCCGTGTCCCCCGGCCGGCCTGGATTCCATGGGTATGTAAGTCCTGTCCATAGATAATATCGGCAAAAAAAGCGAATTAGACCGAAATTTATGATTTTAGTTTTCGACAATCCGGACAATCAGCCTGATGTCGACAACAGCCTATTCGGGAGGCGGAAAATCGCCTCTTTTTCGGGCGGTTTTCGCATACTCGATGCCTGCGAGGTAATCGATCTCCGCACCGGCAGGCGGCATTCTTCCCGATTGCCGATTTTTTTGCCCGAACGAGTCATCGAGGCTCTCGCGAGCCATAGAGCGCCAACATTCCCCGCTGCTTCATGATCGAGATAGCATCGATGTTCGCCATCAGCCGCGATAGCGCAATGCATCGACCAAAAGCGAGAAGGCGGCCGAAGGTTGGCGGCGACTCGGATAATAGAGGTGATAGCCGGAAAACGGCGCGCACCAATCGCCGAGAACCCGCACCAGCCGGCCGCTCGCCAGATCCTCGGCAACGTGATCTTCCATGACGAAGCCGAGGCCCAATCCAGCCTTCGCAGCGCGCACGATCATGCCGACATTGTTGAACGCAAGCTGGCCATCCACCCGGACGCGCACTTCGCGCCCGTCCTTCTCCAACTCCCAGGCATAGAGACCGCCGGAACTGAGCAAGCGCAGATTGATGCAGCTGTGCTCTGCAAGATCGCTCGGCGTTTTCGGAGCAGGACGCCTGTCAAGATAGGTGGGAGAGCCGACGATGGCCATTCGCATGTCGGGACTGATCCTCACGGCAATCATGTCCTTGGCAAGTGCCTCTCCAAGCCGCACGCCGGCATCGAAACGATCGGCAACGATATCCCGCAAGCCGGAATCGATACTGAGTTCGACATGGATGTCGGGATATTGCGGCAAGAGCCTTTCGAGCGCCGGCCACAGGACGGTGACGGCGGCGTGTTCCGACGTGGTGATGCGAATGGTGCCGGCCGGCTTCTCACGCAGTTCACTTAGGGAGGCAAGTTCGGCGCCAATGCTTTCCAGTGCCGGCCGGAGCGTCGCCAGCAGCCGCTCTCCGGCTTCGGTCGGCGCGACGTTGCGTGTCGTCCGTGTCAACAGACGCACGCCGAGCCGCGCCTCCAGACGCCGGATCGTATGACTGAGAGACGATTGCGACGTTCCGAGCTTGGCGGCGGCGCGCGTGAAGCTTTTCTCTTCGGCAACGACGGTAAAGGCGTTCAGATCGACCAACTCCTCGCGCTGCATTTATGAACCTCAGCTATAATTATATGCCGTTTATATTGTATGGTCCCAACAATCAGGCAAGTCTAAGCTGCCTTGAAGAACGGCTCTCGCGCCGTCTTTTTCACCAGGGAGTTCGAGAGACATGGATATCAAGCAAAGCGGCTCGCAACCTTCGGCCCAGGGACCGGAAAACTACTTTACCGGTACGGTGCGCATCGATGCGCCCTTCAATGGCCGAGGCAATCTGAGTGGCGGAACGGTGACCTTTGAACCGGGCGCCCGCACCGCCCGGCATACCCATCCCTTCGGCCAGACCCTTCTCGTCGTCTCGGGACTGGGACGCGTACAGCGTGAGGGCGGTCCGATTCAGGAAATTCGACCCGGCGATATCGTCTGGTTCGAGCCCGGCGAAAAACACTGGCATGGCGCGGCACCCGATTGCGCCATGAGCCATATCGCAATTGCCGAGAAGGAAAACGGCTCGGCCGTGATCTGGATGGAGAAGGTGAGCGACGCCGACTACCTCGGGAAAACGCAGCTATGAAGCCCTATGTCATCTGCCATATGATCTCCTCGCTCGACGGCGGATTGCATCCGGGCCGCTGGACGGCGAGCCCCGACGGCACGCTCGGCGATTGGACGGCGCTCTATCAATCATGCCACGAAAAACTGGCGGGCGATGCGTGGATGGTCGGCCGCGTTACCATGGCCGAATTGAGCAAGGGCGTCCCGCATCCGCCGCGCGAGCACGGCAAGATCGACCGCCCTTTCCACTTCGCCAATCGGCAAGCCGGCAACTATGCAATTGCCGTCGACACTTCCGCCAAGCTGCATTTCGCCAGGAACGAAATCGATGGCGACCACATCGTCGTCCTTCTCGGCGGCGATGTGCCCGACAGCCACCTGGCCGAACTGGCGGCCGACGGCATTTCATACGTCGTTTCCGCGCAAGCCCAACCCAACCTAGCCGATATGCTTGACGTTCTTGAACGCGAACTCGGCATCAGGCGTCTGCTGCTGGAAGGCGGCGCCGGCATCAACGGCTCCCTGCTCGCGGCCGGTCTGGTGGATGAGATCAGCCTGATTGTCGCGCCGGCCCTCGACGGAGGTGCTGGAAGTCAGAGTATCGTCGAGTTCGGCAAGGAAGGTCTGGCCGGCAAGGTCCAACTTTCGCTCAAGAGCTGCGAAATGTTGGAGCACGGAACAATCTATTTGCGTTACGCCGTCATGCCGCGCTGACACCAATACTCTTGCGCAGATGCAAGGCCGGATCGGCGGCCAGCTTCACGATAAGATCCGACAGGCTGTTCAGGGAGACGTCATGACCTTTGAATGGCTCGCCTTTCTGCGTGATCCGGTAACGAATATCCGGATCGCGGAGGAATGCGCCGGTTGTGTTGCGCGCAAGCTGGCCATTGGCATCGAGAATGAGAACATTGGTCATGACGACTTCTTTCCGATGTCCCAAAGCAGGCTTTAGCGGCGGCTTTGAACGGGTGTTACCATGCACGCGCAGGCGAAACTGCCTATGCCTGCAACGCCGATGACAAGCCCCATCGGCCAGGGCGTGCCATTGGCGAACGTACCGACCAGCGCGGACCCCAGGATGCCGCTTCCATAATGCAGGGCGCCGACAAGGGCCGAGACGGCGCCGGCGCGTTCGGGAAAATCGTTCAATGCGCCCGCGATTGAATTTGCAACGATCAGTCCCGACCAGGATACGAAGACGAACAACGGAATGGTGAGACCCCATAGGCCGCCGATATCGGTCAAAGCCGCCAATGCCGAGACCGCTCCCGATAGCGCCGCGCCGAAAGCGCCCCATTTCAGCAGCCGCGCGCTTCCCGATCGCATCACAAGGCGGGAATTCAAGACATTGGTCGCCATGATACCGAGAATGCCCGCCGCAAACAGCAATCCGTAGAGCCCTGCCGGCACATGATGATAGGAAATGTAAGCAAACGGCGTGCCGGCGATATAGGCATAGATGCCTGCATAGAAGAAACCGCCCGCTCCGGCGTAGGCAAGCAGCCGCCGGTCGGCAAGAAGGCTGCGATAGCCAGCGAGCGCACGGATAAGAGGCTCGCGGTTTCGCCGTTCAGGCGAAAGCGTCTCAGGCAAGGTGAACAGAGCCGCCAGCGTCAGGAGCCCGACACCGACAAGCACCCAGAAGATCGCCCGCCAGCCGGCATAGGCCAAAATCTGGCCACCGGCGATGGGACCGAGCAGCGGCGCAAGCGCCATCACCGTGATCAGGGTGGAGAGCATCTGCGCGGCCCGCTCACCCGCGTAGAGATCGCGAACCATCGCACGGGAAAGGACCACGCCTGCGCAGGCTCCGGCGGCTTGCACGACACGCCACACCACCATCATCCCGGCAGTCGTGGATATTGCGCATCCGGCCGAGCCGAGAACGAACAGGAGGAGGCCGATGGCGATCGGCAGTCTTCGTCCGTAGCGGTCACCGATCGGCCCCCAGAACAATTGCCCGAGACTGAAGCCGATGAGGAAGCCGGAGACGGTCAGTTCGATCGAGCCGGCATCGGCACCGAGCTCCCGCCCCATATCAGGCATAGCCGGCAGATAGAGATCGGTGGAAATCGATGCGAAGCCCATCAATGCGCTGAGCACGGCAAGGACGCGCCAGCCGCGCCGCGCAGGCTGCTGCTCCGTCACATTTGCCGCTTCGTCCAATATCGACATAGTTGTTTCCATAGTTTCGGCCACGGGAACGTCGCCTCGGCGTCGCATATGCCGGCGATGTTCCAGCGCCGTGATCCTTTCACGGTGAAATGAGGCCGCCGGCTGGCGGCCTCGGGATCGGCATCCGCCTCAGCGACCGGTGGTCTTCATCAGCTGTTCGGGATAGCGTTCGCCCTCGATGGCAATCTCCGCCGCAGCGCGCTGTATTTCTGCCAAATCGGAGGTGCTCAACTCGACATCTGCGGACGCCAGGTTTTCCTCCAGACGATGCAGCTTCGTCGTGCCGGGGATCGGGACGATCCAGGGCTTCTGCGCCAACAGCCAAGCCAGCGCGATCTGGGCAGGCGTCGCCTTCTTCCGATCGGCGATCTGTTTCAGGAGATCGACGAGCGCCTGGTTCTTTTCCATCGCCTCGGGCGTGAAGCGCGGCAGGATCTTGCGGAAATCGTTCTCGCTGATCTTCGTATCCTTGCCTATGGCGCCGGTCAGGAAGCCCTTGCCGAGGGGGCTATAGGCAACGAGGCCGATGCCCAGCTCTTCGCAGGCCTGCAGGATGCCATTGCTTTCCGGTCCGCGCGTCCAGAGCGAATATTCGTTCTGCAGGGCGGTGACCGGCTGAACGGCATGCGCCCGGCGCACCGTCTGCGCACCGGGCTCGGAAAGACCGAAATGCCTCACCTTGCCGGCAGCGATCAGATCCTTGACGGCACCGGCAACGTCCTCGATCGGCACTTCCGGGTCGACGCGATGCTGATAGAAGAGATCGATGACCTCGATGCCCAGCCGCTTCAGCGAGGCGTCCGCCACCTCGCGAATATGCTCGGGGCGGCTGTCGAAGCCGTTCATCTTGCCATTCTCGATATTGAAGCCGAATTTCGTGGCGATTACTACCTGCTCGCGAACGGGCCGCAGAGCCTCGCCAACGATTTCCTCGTTGGTATAGGGACCATAGACCTCTGCGGTATCGAAAAAGGTGACGCCGCGCTCGACGGCATCGCGCACGAGCTTGACACCCTCATCCTTGCTCAGGGCATGGCCATAGCTGAAATTCAGTCCCATGCAGCCGAAGCCCAGAGCCGAGACCTCAAGGCCGCTATTTCCAAGCATACGTTTCTTCATCGCATTTCTCCTGCTCTCGCGAGCGTTCCGGGTTCGATGCGGCGAAGATAGGCGAAGCAGCGTCTAACGATTAGACGACATAATCGGCATGGAGCTATATTCAAATTTCATGAATATGCGAAGCGAGCCATCAGTTTTGCGGTTTCAGCACGGCTGCCGGCCAGGGATTGCTGCCCTCGCGCAGCCATGACAGCGTATCGGTCCAGAAGCCGGCCGAATGACTGTCGTGAAACAGGGCGAAATGACCGATCGCGTCGCGGCCATAATGCTCAGGCTTCAGCAGCACCGCCGCACGCTCCGCGCCGGTATAATAATTCAGCGTGCGATGTACAGCGGGCACGGTGCCGAGTTCGTCATCCGAAACCGCAACCGCCAGGATCGGCGCCTTGACCGCAGCCATCCGACGCAACACCTCGTTTCTCTCGGCTCTTGGATGGCTAAGCTCGAACCGACGCCTGCGGAAACTCCACTCGTTTGCCACGCCGGCCGGCAGATCCTCTAGCCAGCCAAGGCGGCGGCCTGGAAAATAGCCATAGAGAGCCGTCATCACGGGCATGGCGATATGCCATTTGACGAAGAGGCCTAAACGGCGGCGCGGCATGTAATCGCCCCACCAGGCATATTGAGCCCCGACCGTGAGCATTCTATCGATTTTCCCGGCGTTTTCGGCGAGCCCCGGCAGGAAGCCGCCGATACTATGGCCGACCACCATGAGGGGGCCATTGCGGCGGTCGGCCGTCATCCAGCGAAGTGCTGCATCGAAATCCTGCTCGCCCCATTCCCGCCAGCGGTATCCGGAGCCGCGCAATTTTGGCGGACGCGACTGACCGATGCCGCGATAGTCGAAGGTCAGGACATCAAATCCATGTCGCGCCAGAAATTGCGCGTAACGATGATAGTAGCGCGCAAGGACGCCCGTCGCCGGATTGATGATGACGCTGCCTTCCAGCTTCTTCGCCTCCGCCAGCCAAAGATGCCCGCCGAGAACGACGCCATCCTGGCAGCGAATGGAAATCGGCAGGCTGCTTGCGCTAGGGGATGTCAATGGTTGCGGGCTCATGGCCGGCAAGATGGGACGATCGTCGCGTTGTGTATATTCACTACCCGGTATACATTGGGCCATGAAAGACGGCGCCCAACCGACACGCGAACGCATTCTTCAGGCCGCCGGAAAGCTCTTCCATCGGGATGGCATCCGCGCGATCAGCGTCGACGCCATTGCCGAAAAGGCCGGAGTCACCAAGCGCACCCTCTATTATCATTTCCGCAGCAAGGACGACCTGATCGCCGCCCATCTGCAGGCGCGCGACGAACCGAACCTCACGCTCTTCAAACGCTGGTTCGATGAGGCGGAAGGCGATATTGCCGCGAAAGTTGCCGGCATCTTTCGCCATCTGGCCCAGTCTGCTCGTGACGCCAAATGGAAAGGGTGCGGTTTCCTGCGCACGTCGGTGGAACTGATCAATCTTCCGGGCCATCCGGCGCTGGTTGCGGCACGCGCCCATAAGAAACGTATCGAGGATTGGCTAAGCTCTCTTTTCGCGGAAGCGGGAGCCGGCGACGACGCATTGCCGCTCGCACGCCGGATCATGCTGCTTCTCGACGGCTCGTTTGCAGTCGTACTGCTGCATCGAGATCCGAGCTACATGGAAACCGCGGCAGATGCGGCGGCGCAACTCATTGCCGACAGCCTATCGGGCGCAAGAGGGAATGGCAGCGACCTCCCGGGAGCGGCATCGGTCGGCTGATCAATGATATTTCAGACGTTCCCGCCCGAGGATGGCAGGAGCGTCGACGCCAGCGATAGGCTGGGAGAGATCGCTCGAAATGTCGCCTGCAAGCTGCAGGTCGAGATAGCGCGCGCAGCAAACCCGCAGGAACGATGTGAAATTGCCGAGATCGTGGCCGGCATCGATCGATTCATGGTGCAGCTTGGTAATCAGCTGCACCACGTTCATGCCGTCACGCCGTGCGATTTCCTCCAGCTTCGACCAGAAGAAGTTTTCCAGTCTGACGCTGGTCACCATGCCGTCGATGCGGAGCGACCGCGTCGTGCTTTCCCAGAGCCTGGCATCGGCCTTGATGAACAATTCGCACATGCATGCCTCCTCTTTTAGAGCGTGACGCCGAAAAGTGTAGGCGGTTTTCGGACGACATCACGCTCTACTTCTTTGTTTCTAGAGCGGATTCAGATTTTAGGTCGAACAGACCTAAAATCATCCGGCTCTAGCCTCAGGCGGCGTTTGCCTCCGACAAGGCGGCGGCATCGAGCAACGCCATGAATTGCCGCAACCACGACGGATGCGCCGGCCAGGCCGGTGCCGTGACAAGATTACCGTCAGCGACGGCGTCATTGATAGCGATATCGGCATAGATGCCGCCGGCAAGTTCCACCTCGGGACGGCAAGCGGGATAGGCCGAGCAGGTGCGTCCCTTGAGAACGCCTGCGGCTGCCAGCAATTGCGCGCCATGGCAGATGGCGGCAACAGGCTTGCCCGCCTCGAAGAAGTGCTGCACAGCCTTGATCACATCGGGATTGAGGCGAAGATATTCCGGCGCGCGGCCGCCGGGAATGACAAGCGCATCATAGTCTTCGGCACGGATGCTGGCGAAAGTGGCATTCAATGCAAAATTATGACCGCGCTTTTCCGAATAGGTCTGGTCGCCTTCGAAATCGTGAATGGCCGTTGCCACCGTCTCGCCGGCATTCTTGCCGGGGCACACGGCATGGACCGTATAGTCGCAGGCAAGCAGCGTCTGGAATGGCACCATGGTCTCGTAGTCCTCGGTGAAGTCACCGGTGATCATCAAAATCTTTGCTGCTGGCATCGTCTTCCTCCCTGAAAACCAACCTTCGCACTGTAGCAAAGCACCTGGGATGGCGGGTATTAGGCGAATACTACACGCCGTTTTGACGGGACTTATCACATCGACGGACGGCGAATGGCCGGGATCGCGCATGCCTCGCCGCCACCGAACAGACGCGAACGGGTCAGAAACCGCTTCTCCCGCCCATTGTCGAGAGAGAACATGCCGCCGCGCCCCGGCACGACGTCGATGATGAGCTGCGTGTGTTTCCAGGCTTCGAACTGGCCGCCGCTGATATAGACAGGCACGCCGCCGATCTCGCCGAGCTTGACGTCATTGTCGCCGATCATGAATTCGTTTGCCGGATAGCACATCGGCGAGGAGCCGTCGCAGCAACCGCCCGATTGGTGAAACAGGATATCGGGATGATCCTTCTGTATCTCTCGGATAAGCTCGAGCGCCTTGTCGGTCGCGAGCACCCGCGGCTGGGATTCACTCTCGTCCATGATGATCCTCCATCACCAAAGGGCAGATGCTAGAAGGCCCCCGGCCGCGGCCGGGAGCCTTTTGGCTTCGTTGGGAGGGCTCAGAAGAAGCCCAGTGCCTTCGGGCTGTAGCTTACCAGCATGTTCTTGGTCTGCTGGTAGTGATCGAGCATCATCTTGTGCGTTTCGCGCCCGATGCCGGATTGCTTGTAGCCGCCGAAGGCCGCATGGGCCGGATAGGCGTGGTAGCAATTCGTCCACACGCGGCCGGCCTGGATCTCGCGGCCGAAACGGTAGGCGCGATTGCCGTCGCGGGTCCACACGCCGGCGCCGAGGCCGTAGAGCGTGTCATTGGCGATTTCGAGCGCTTCCTTCTCATCCTTGAAGGTCGTGACCGACACCACCGGCCCGAAGATTTCCTCCTGGAAGACCCGCATCTTGTTGTGGCCTTTGAAGATGGTCGGCTTGATGTAGTAGCCGCTCGACAGTTCGCCGCCGAGATCGGCGCGTGCGCCGCCCGTCAGCACCTCGGCACCTTCCTGCCTGCCGATATCGAGGTAGGAGAGGATCTTCTCCATCTGCTCGCTCGATGCCTGAGCGCCGATCATGGTTGCGGAATCGAGCGGGTTGCCCTGCTTGATGGCTTCCACGCGCTTGACGGCTCGCTCCATGAAGCGGTCGTAGACCGATTCCTGGATCAACGCGCGGCTGGGGCATGTGCAGACTTCGCCTTGGTTGAGAGCGAACATCGCAAAGCCTTCGAGCGCCTTGTCGAAGAAGTCATCGTCCTCGGCCGCGACATCGGCAAAGAAGATGTTCGGTGACTTGCCGCCGAGCTCCAGCGTGACGGGGATCAGGTTCTGGCTGGCATATTGCATGATCAGCCGGCCTGTCGTCGTCTCGCCGGTAAAGGCGATCTTGGCAATACGCGGGCTGGTGGCGAGCGGCTTGCCGGCTTCCAGGCCGAAACCATTGACGATGTTGAGCACACCGGGCGGCAGGAGATCGCCGATGAGCTCGGCCCAGACCAGCAGCGAGGCCGGCGTCTGCTCGGCCGGCTTGATGATGACGCAATTGCCGGCGGCAAGCGCCGGCGCAAGCTTCCAGGCGGCCATCAGGATCGGGAAGTTCCAGGGAATGATCTGCCCGACGACGCCGAGCGGCTCATGGAAGTGATAGGCGACTGTATCATGGTCGATCTCGCCGATCGAACCTTCCTGCGCGCGAATGCAGGAAGCGAAGTAACGGAAGTGATCGATGGCAAGCGGAATGTCTGCCGCCATGGTCTCGCGGATCGGCTTGCCGTTATCCCAGCTTTCCGCCTGCGCCAGCACTTCCAGCTTGTCTTCCATGCGCTGGGCGATCTTCATCAGGATATTGGAACGCTCGGTGGTCGAGGTCCGGCCCCATTTGTCCTTCGCGGCATGGGCGGCGTCGAGCGCGGCGTTGATGTCCTTCTCGTCCGAGCGCGGGATTTCGCAGATCTTGCCGCCGGTGATCGGCGTGAGATTGTCGAAATACTTGCCGGCGATCGGCTCGCGCCACTCGCCGCCGATATAGTTGCCATATCTCAGCTTGAACGGAGATTCGACGATCTTCTGATGCAGCATGTAATCCTCCCTTGGTCGCGGGTCCGGTCAGCGAACCCAATGGAGGAAGTCTGCGTGCATATGCATTCGAGCGGTAGGGCCACCGTTTCATGCTGCAGCGCACAGTGTCGCAACTCTGCGACATCTGCCCAGGCGATCGTGCCCCTATCGGTAATTCAGTGCAGATTGAGCCGATTCATCTTCCGATGCAGCGTCGAGCGGCTCATCCCGAGCGCCGCAGCGGCTTGCGACACATTGCCGTTAGCGCGGGAAAGCGCGCGCATCAAAGCTGCGCGCTCGGCTGCCAGCAGATCCTCGCCAGCCTCCCCTTGCTGCTCGCTCAACAGGTCGGAAGCGGGAATGCCGGCCTCGATACGATGATCATCGAGCTTCAGCGCAAGGCGGGCAGCCCTCGTCGCCCCGAGCACGAGATCGTTGCGGTCGACAGCGAGAAGCGCTGAGGTAGAGGCCGTATCGGTCGGAACCATGACGAAGCGGGCACCGGCATAGGCGCTCTTAAACAGGTTGAGTTCGATACGCAGTGCCGCATCGCGAACGGTCTGCGACAGGATCGCCAATGTGGCATCGTTGACGTCATCGCGGCGGGTGGAAATGTCGAGCGCTCCGGCCAGCTGCCCGCGATGATCCCGGATTGGCGCGGTCGTGCAGCTCAGGTCGATGTTGGCGCAAAGGAAATGTTGGTCACGGAAGATCGCGACTGCTCGCTCATCCGCCAACGCAGTGCCGATACCGTTCGTGCCGACGCTTGCCTCCGTCCAGACCGAGCCGGTCCAGAGACCGAGATCACGAAAGTCCTTGTCATCGCCGACAGCGCCTCGGCGCTCGAGCGCAATGCCATCCCGGTCCGTCAGCAGCAGGCAGCAGCCAGCTTTGCCGACCGAGAGAAAGAGACGATCCAGTTCATTGGAGGCTTCGGCGATCAGCCGCCCCGAACGTTCCATGGCCGCGGCGAACTCCTGTTCCGCCAGCCGCATAGGCAAACGCGTTTCTTCCGGTGCAAGGCGATGCATGACCATGCAGCGCCGCCAGGAGGCAGCGACAGACGAACTGGCCGCGGCTGACTTCGCGGATGCATAGACCTGATCCGCATGCGCGGAATATTCGTGCATCTGGCTCCTCCCACCGAACGCATCTGCAATTGTCGCTAAAAAAGCCGGCGAGCGCAATCCTCCCCACCGATCCTTTCGTTGTCCCACATCCCCAGCAGATTTCGGGCGCATGCATCCTCTCGGGCCGGCCCGTGCCAGGCTTCCGATGGCGCACCCCTTTCAGGCGGTTGTCAGCGTGTTATTATAACAGCAGCGAAGCGAAAAGACGGAGTTCGAGGCCCAGTTTCATGAATGCCAGGTTCATCGGTGAGCGTTTTGCCCGCGGTGGGAAAGCGGACCTCTGTCCGCTCATGGGATTCTGACTTCATGAAGGAAACCTTGATCGGAACCGCCAATACCTGCCGCGCCCGCCTGGTCAGCGGCGTCAGACGTTTCTTCGAAACACCAGCTCTTGCGCCCCCTGCAAATCGCCCACTCCTCGAGCGCCCGATCGCGATCATCGTCATCTTCCTCATCCTGTCCCTGCTCGTCATGAAGACGGCTGACTACCCGCTCGGGGTCTGGATGAAATCATTCCCCGAGCAGCTGCGCGGAACGGCGAAGTGGATCAGCAGTTTCGGCACCGGCCTTCTCGTGCTGTCGTTCAGCGGCGTTTTGCTGATACTCGCCGTCCTCATACCCGCGCATAAGTTGCGGAAATCGGTGCGGGCCGGCGCCGAGCTCGTTGCGACTGCCGCCGCATTCATCTTCCTGTCGGTGGCCGGTGGCGGCATCGTCGACTCGCTTCTGAAGAATATTATCGGTCGCGCCCGTCCCGAGCTCCTTGAGACAAATGGCGCGTTTTACTTCCGGCCTTTCGCCTTCCATGCGGATTTCGCGTCATTTCCATCCGGACATTCGGCAACGGCAGGCGCGATGGCCATGTCGCTGGCGCTCGTTTTCCCCCGCCTGCGGCCGTTTTTCATACCGGCCGGCGTATTGATCTGTCTGTCGCGGCAGTGGGTGGGCGCCCATTGGGCGAGCGATACCTTGATGGGTTGGGGCGTCGGAGTGGCATTCACTCTGTCGCTGGCCCATACCTTTGCCCGTCGTCGCCTGCTGTTCGCCTATCGCGCCGACGGTCATTTGTGCCCGGGAGAGCACTACAAGAAGGTTCCGATGATCCTGCGCGCTTTGCTGCGACGCAGGCTGGCGGGTAGTAAGAAGGCCGGGAAGGCGTGCGCCCTGAAATCCAGCCATCCTTCCTCGGCTTTGGAAACGCAACCCTGACCTGGCTGCAAGCCCGGCGCTGAACGGCCAATTCCTCTGATGCCGCGCCGGTCATCCGGCAAAGACAGTCGCATACGCCGTCTGGAGCAGCTGTGCGGACCAGGCTGCGGCCTCTTCCCCGCTACCCAACATCAACCTGGCTCCGATCCGCGTAACTCCCATGCAATCGCCTGCAAATTTCGCGCTTGAGCAGCGACGGATTTGCTGGTTCCCACCGTTCAAGCAATGAAGGGATAACATCAGGTTCATTTGGAAGAGAGTACATTATGAGAAAGCTCACTTTGCTTGCCTTGGCCGCCGCCGCCTGCTTTGCCGCCATTTCACCGGCCGAGGCCCGCGATGGCTGCGGCATGGGTTTCCATCGCAACCCCTATGGCTATTGCCGCCCGAACGGACGGCCTATTGTCGTCGTGCCCGTCGGTCCGGTCTATGGCACCTTCTATCCGGGGCGCGGCTATTGGGATGGGCACCGTTACTGGGTGCATCGCGAGCGGTGGTATGGTGGGTGGCGTTATCGCTGAGACGTGACATTCGACCCGATCAGCGCGATTGGATCGAATGCAATCTGCGCGCGTCAACCTGCAATTGACGCGCGCTTCACAACCAGGCAAAGCTGTCGCGAAAACAAGCCGCAACGAGCATCGGCCTCGCATATGAGCGACAGTAACAACATCGACTATCACGGCCCCGTCATCGTTTTCGACGCCATGTGCGTCCTATGTTCCGCCAATGCGCAGTTCGTGCTGCGCCACGACCATATCGGGCGCTTTCGCCTCGCCTCCATGCAGGACGAAACGGGCGCTCGGCTCTATCGGCGCTGCGGTATCGATCCCGCCAATCCGGATAGTCTGATCATCGTGGATGGCGCGGAAGTGCTGCGTGACAGCGACGCGGTGCTTGCCATCTATGCCGGCCTCGGCTGGCCTTGGAAAGCGCTGGCGCTTCTGACGCTTGTACCGAGAATGGTACGCAATCCCGTCTACCATTGGCTGGCCCGCAATCGATACCGCTTCTTCGGCAAGCGCGAGACATGCTGGCTACCGACACCGGAGCAGGCGCGCCGCATCCTTTGACGAAAGTCCTCGTTCTCGTCGGATATCGCGGCTTGTTCGACGTCTCGATCGCCTTGCCTCACATTGGCTTGGTCGTCCGTAACCGGGGCCTGCCACGGCAATCTCGTGATCCCGATGGCGGATGCTGCAGGCTGCGAACGCCGGAAGGGAGCTATCCTCTTTCCAACTCTTCCTCTGCCTTCAGGGCAAAAGCCGCTACCGTTTTGTTGCGCCCGCTCAACTTCGCCCGGAGCAAGGCCCCATCCGCGCGATTGATCAACGTCGTCGTCGGCCCCGAGATCGGGGCCGAGGCTACGCCGACGGAAATGGAAAGCGGTCCCACGATGCGGCCGCGATAGGAGAAGGGCGTGGTGAAGACTATCGTGCGGAGTTTCTCGGCAATTTCGAAGCCCATCCCATCGGCAATGTCGGTTGCGATCACCGTCAGCTCCTCCCCTCCGAACCGGTAGACGGTGCCAACATCGCCCACCGTGTCCGAAACGATCTGTGCGACATGGCGCAACACCTCGTCCCCCGCATCATGACCGAACTCGTCGTTGAAACGCTTGAAGTGATCGATGTCGATCATCATGCAGACGACCGTGCGGGCAGACTGATCCCGGTGGAGATTGTTCAGCGCCTCGTCCAGTGAGCGCCGATTGAACAGGCCCGTCAGCGCATCCCGCACGGCGAGGTGGACGAGCTTGTCCCGCAATTGCAGATTCGCGATGGCCAGGCCGATATTTTCGGCGATCAGCTCGAGATAGAGCTGCGGTGCGTCCACGGCGGTCGCATCCTTCGTACGGTCTTCGAAATAGAGCAGGCCGATCGCCTCGCCAAGCGCGGTCAAGGGAACGCAAAGCCCCGGAACGGCGGTTTCATCCAGATGCTGGCACGCAATATCATTATCCGCAACATGGCTCACATGCAGCCGTCCGCGGCGCAAGCCCCAGCAGGCCGATGCCGGAAAGGACGGCTGCGTGTTCGCGGGCTCGAGCCATCGGCTGACCTCGGTTAGCGCCGACCGGCTCTCATTCATCGTATAGAGACAGCCGGCAATTCCCGGGAAGATCTGCGGCACGAAAAGCGCCACGACTTCGGCCAGCTCTTTTTGGGCATAGCAAGCCTGGAGGCGATGCATCATCTGCAGGATAAGATCCTTGGTCTGCAGATCCTGCTTGCGCTCGGCATCCAGCCGATTACGCTCCAATCCGTTCTCCCGGAAGACCTGGATCGCGTCGTTCATCTCGCCGATCTCGTCGCGTCGGCTGTCGTTGGGCACCTCGACGGCATAGTCCTGCTTTGCGAGCCGATTGACGATTCCCGTCATGCGAACCAGCGGCAAGGCAACCCTGCGCCGAAGAATGAAATAAAGCACGGCAAGAAATATCACCGCGGTCAGAGCGAGCATGACCTTGGCGACATCGCCCCAAAGATCGCTCCGCGCCTGTGCGCTGCGGACCGCGGCCTGGGTGCGCGCCGCGGCCAAAGAGCGAAATTGGGTCACGTCATTGAGAAGAGCGGTCTGGATGCGCTCGTGTTCCGGGCCGAACAGGGTGTCGCGCGCACCCGTCTGATTGCCGTTGCGATAGGCCGCGACCGCCGCTTCCTCCACTTTGTCCAGTGCTTCCGCATCGGTGGCGGCCTGCTCGACGAGCTGAAGTTCACCATCAGGAATGCCGAGGCCGCGCAGGGCATTGATCGCGGTATCGCGGCGGCGCTCTTCACCTTCGTCGATGGTGAAGGCATCGAGATGCCGCGCCTCGCCGCGCATGACATAGAGACGGGCTTCATCCGTCGTCTCCTCCGCACCAAGCGCAAGCTCCTCGGCCATGCTATTGAGCAAAAGGTGCTGCTCCACCGCCCGTCTTTCCTGGATAGCGCTTTGAGCGGACAGAATGAAAGCCGTAGCAGACAGCACGGTCAGGACCATGGTGATACCGTAGGCCCAATTCGTAATTGTCGTAATTCTCATCTGCCGACTTCCTCTTCGCCTGGCTCATGCATGCCCAGAATGCCTGCTTTGCCGATCACCCCAGTTATGGCATCCGTTCATCAGGATAAAGCGCGAATACGCCGAGGGGAAAGCCGCGAGGCTATCGGGCGTGAATCTCCCTGTGCTGATCTGATGCCGGCGCTGCATGCTGACATGGGAACACCCTTCGTGACGCCCGTCAGCGTGATCCGAAAGGGCGAGGCATCCCGATCGCTTTTCATTGACGAGAATCCCGAGCCTGCCTGAAAGGCAGGCACCGGGACTCCCGGCTGTCGTCAGGGGTGCGTACGACAGCGCGGTCAACAAACCGATTTTCAGATTGGCAATCCATAAGTGGACGGCAAGTTGGCAAACACAGGCTTAAGTTCCACAATGGATTGCTTCATTTCGAAACATCAGGCGCAGAATCCTGCAGTTCATCCTCGCTTCGATGGAATCTGCCGGTTGCGGTCATTGCCGGCACTCCCGATACCGCAGGTTGCGAACCAGCTTCCAACTTGAGAAATCGCCCGGCAACTTTCCTGAATAGCTCCTCGGCCATGCTCGCCTCGCATGGGGGCATCATCGAGTTGCTGGAAAGCGACGAGGACGGCACCACTTTCCAGATTACGCAGCCGCCCACTAGGTGACATGCGGGCCAGCGTCGACAGCAAAGGGCGGTCGGTGGCATGAGCCATCGATCGCCCATCTGTTCAAGCGTGACGCTCAGGCTGCTTGCTGTTCCGAAAGACCTTGGAGTGCCATCGCGCGCGCCGTCACGAAATCGACTTTGCCCGAGCCGAGGACCGGCACCTTGCCGACGCCCACTTCCGCGGGGACCATCATTTCCGTGGCGCCTTTCGATTTGGCGAAGGCGAGGAAATCGCTTCGCGTGGCGTTCGGGGCATCGGTGAGGAGAATGAGACGCTCACCCTTCTTCGCGTCAGGCACCGCCGAGACGACGCTCAGCGCACCCGGCCAAAGCTGCGCGGCAAGCGCCTCCACAGCTGCGAGCGACACCATCTCGCCGCCGATCTTGGCAAAGCGCTTGGCGCGGCCGCGGATCTTGACGAAACCGTCCTCGTCGATGGTAACGATGTCGCCGGTATCGTGCCAGCCTTCCGGCAGCGGTTCGAGGACGCCGGGATTGTCGGCGCGCAGGTAGCCGGCCATGACGTTGGCGCCGCGGATGAGAAGCCGACCACCCTCCTCGATGCCGGGAACCGGCTCGAGCTTCCACTCCATGCCCGGCATGATCTTGCCGACCGTTCCAGAGCGGTTGTACATCGGCGTATTCAGCGAGATCACCGGGGCTGCCTCGGTCACACCGTAGCCTTCCAGAATGCGCAGGCCGAATTTTTCCATATAGACCTCGCGGGTCGATGCCTTCACTGGTTCGGCGCCCGAGAAGATGTAGCGGATCGATCTCAGGTCGTAGGGATGGGCACTGCGCGCATAGCCGTTCAGGAACGTGTCCGTGCCGAAGACGATGGTGGCGTTCGAGACGTAGATCAGCTCCGGCACGATGCGATAGTGCAGCGGCGACGGATAGAGGAAGATCGGCACGCCCGAAACCAGCGGCAGGATCGTGCCCGCGGTCAGACCGAAGGAGTGGAACATCGGCAGGATGTTGAACACCTTGTCGCCGTGGTGGAAATCGATACGCGAGGCCGCCTGAGCCGCGTTCGAGAGGATATTGCGGTGGCTCAGCACCACGCCCTTCGGCGCGCCTTCGGAGCCGGAGGTGAAGAGGATGACAGCCGGATCATCGGCATTGCGCTTCACCAGCGGCCGATATTTGCGAAGCAACCCGACGATCTTATTCAGGAAAGTGACTTGCGTGCGCAGCTCATCCAGCCAGACGAAGGTCACCTGCTTTTCGAGCTCCTCGACCACCGGGCCGAGCTTGGCCTGCGTGATGAAGGCGCGCGAGGACAGGACGTGCTTGACTTCAGCGGTCCGGCAGGCCGACAGGATATTGGCAGCGCCAGCCGTGAAATTCAGCATGGCAGGGACTTTGCCCGCCGACATGACACCGAGGACGGTCGCGGCTGTGCCGTTTGCGTTCGGCAGCATGACGCCGAGCGTCTTCTCTTTGGGGAACATCTTCTTGAACTTCGCACCGAGCACCGCAGCGCCGGTCAGAAGTTTGGCATAGGACAGCTTTCCGGCAATCGGATCCTCGACGGCGAGTTTCTTGCCGCCGTGTTCATGGGCGGTCTCGATGACACGGCCGAGGACCGTGTTGTCGGTGTCGGCGGTGCGGAACATCAGCGTCGACATGATCTGGTAGAGGGCGGCACCGGCCGCAATGCGCCGCTTGCGGCCCTTCAGTTCCGCCGGAACGTCCAGCTTCACCGGCTCAAGGATCGTCACCTTGACCTTGGGAAAGAGACGGCGGCGGACATGGCTCGACGTCAGGTAGGAGGCGTAGCTCTTTTCCAGACCATCGATACGAACGGGCACGATCATTGTGCCGGTCTTGTCGGCAACCATGGCGGCGCCGTCATAGACCTTCATCAGCGTGCCCGTCACGGTCAGACGACCCTCGGGAAAGATGCCGACCGGGCTGCCGTCCTGGATCACCTTGATCAGAGAGCGCGTCGCCATCGGCTTCGTCGGGTCGAGCGGCAGGAACTTGCACTTCTTCAGGAGCGGCCGCACCCACCATTTCTTGGCGAAGGCATAGTCGATGGCAAAGACGGGCTCTTCCTCGGTGATGGCAAGTGCAAGCGCACCGTCGAGCAGGCTGACATGGTTGAGCGCGATGATCGGCGCCGGGCCGGCCTTGCGGATGTTTTCCAGACCCTCGACTTCCAGCCGCATGAAAGCGCGGAAGATGATCGAGATGAGGTCGCGGAAGGCATTGGTCGGCAACATTTCCAGCATGACCCAGGCGATCGCGATGTTGAGCACGGAGATGCTGAGAATGATGACCGGAATCGAGAGGCCAACGGCCTGCAGCACGGCCACAAGCGCCAAGCCCACTGCAATAAAGAGAGCCGACAGGACGTTGGCTGCGCCGATGACGCGGGCGCGACGATCCTCGTTCGCCCAGCTCTGCATGGCTGCAAAGGTCGGAACGGCGAGGAAGGCGCCGCCGATCGCCATGCCGGCAAGATCGATGGCGACGCGGATAGTTTTCGGCCCGGCGAAGAAGGCGAGAATGGTTTGCGCGTGATCGGTCGACTGCAGGCCCCACAGGTTCCAGGCGAGATCGACGCCGAAGAGCGCGACGATCAGCATGCCGACAGGCGCGGGCAGAAGCACGATGCGGCCGGCAGCCATCCATCCGGCAATGGCCGAGCCGATGGCAACGGAGATCGCAAAGATCGCCAGATAGGCCGGAACGACGATTTCCGAACCACCGAGAATATCGGTGACCATCACAGGCAGCATCGACATGGTGAAGGCACCAACGAACCAGAACCAGCAGTTCATCAACGAGGCACGCCAGATGCGGCTATCGGCGCGAAGTTCGTTGACCAGCCTGTAGCTGGAACGCACGACATTGGTGTCGACGGCAAGATCAGGCGCCTTGGAACCGGTGGACGGGATCATGCGGGCGGCAAACCAGCAGAGGATGGAAAGTCCCATCATCATCGGGCCGAAGATCCAGACATTCTCACCTTGCCGGAAGGCGACCGCGGCAACCATGGTGCCGGTCAAGATGGCGATGAAGGTGCCGCCTTCGATCCAGGCATTGGCCTTCGGGAGGTCCCGGTTCGCCAGATGATCCGGCAGGATGCCGTATTTGATCGGCCCGAAGAGGGAGGAGATGACGCCGAAGCCGAAAAGGGCAAGCATCAGGATCCAGATGGCGGAGAAGGCGATGCCGACGACGGAGATCGCCGCCACGCCAAGCTCGCAGCGCTTCAGAAGCTCCGCCATCTTGGCCTTGTCGTATTTGTCGGCAAGCTCGCCGGCTATCGCCGACAAGAACAGGAACGGCACGATGAAGATGCCGCCGGCGAGCGTCACCAGCGACGCGCCCTCGGTCGCCATCTGCGCGAGAATGACGAAAACCAGTGTTTGCTTGAGGAAATTATCGTTGAAGGCGGTGAGGAACTGCGTCCAGAATAGCGGCGCGAACTTCCTCGATCTCATCAGGTGCTTTTGCATGGCATATCCCTCGTTTAGCCAACAAGACGCCACACAGTTGTTACGCAAAGGTTGAGCGCAAATACAACCCTGCGGCGTCGTTAATAAAGTTTAGTCCTGACCGTCCCGATTGAACTTAACCAAAAGCTTTTCCGTGCGGGCATCCTCTACCTTGCGGATCAGCTTGTCAGCCTCTGTGTTGTCGCGAACCGTCTTGGTGACGTTGACCGTCGTCTGCACCAGCATCAGGATGCCCATGGCGAGATAGCCTTTGCCCCAGAGGTCGATCGGCATCATGTAGAGACCGACGAATAGCATGAAGGCAGCGGCAGCAAAGGAGATGTAGGAGAAGCTGACCCAAGCCTGGGAATGTTTCTGGAAGCTGTCGTTCATGATCGTACCCTCTCTCATATGTTTGGTGTGTTCGGTTTCAGGCTGCTGAATTCATGCGGTCGCGAAGTCGGGCAAGCACGTCGTCGGCCGAAGGCCCGAGCGGTGCGCCGAAACCGGCATTGGCGAGCTTTTCGACGATGGTCGCCTGCCGGCTCGCAGCGTCCATTTCCTTCATGACGGAGGCGGCGACCTCGCAGCGGTTCTGATAGGCCTGAAGACGAGCAAGCGTTTCCTCGGCATCGTCCAGGGTTGCGAGCCCGGAATTGTCATCGCAGGCAACGCTAAGCTTCTGAGTCTGCGCCGTGGCGCGCGCCAAACGTTCGCCGCGCTGCAATTCCTGCAGCCGCGCTTCCGATGCGCGAACCGTTGCCTTCAGCTTGCCGATCGTCTGGGTGAATTGCGCCTGCGCCTTTTCGGAAGCATCACGCTCGGCTTCGAGCTGGGCGATTGCCTCGGCCCCTTCCCTGGCAAGTTCGTCGCTGCCCTTCTGAAGAGCGGCGACAGCGCGGGTTTCGAGATCGGCGATGCGGTCAATAATCGCTGAGTAACGGCTCTTTTCCTGCTCATTCTGCGCAACGGCAATTGCCACCGCCCGCCGTGCCGACTGAATGGCGGCGGCCGCGTCGCGGATCTGCTGCGCGAGCAGAGGCACGGCATTGCGATCGATGAATGCCTGCTCCGCATCGTAAGCTCTACCGCGGATGAGCGTCAGAATTGAATTGAACATTTGTCGTCTCCCGTTTATGAACGATGTTCATGAACAGATGTATGCCAGAATCATGAACGACGTTCAAGAAAAATTTTGAACAACGTTCAGAAAATCGGATTGGAATTGATAATGGCGAGAAAAACCCAGGAAAAGCGCGAGGATCTGAAGCAGCGGCTGATCGAGGCGGCGCGCAATCGCATCGCGGCCGACGGGCTTTCCAACCTGCGGGCGCGCGATGTCACCCAGGATGTCGGCTGCGCTCTCGGCGGCCTCTATACGGTCTTTGCCGATCTCGACGATCTGGTTATCCACGTCAATTCGGCGACTCTGAAGGGGCTCGAAGCCTCTCTGGCGCTGGCGGAGGTCAAAGATCACACGCCGACCGACCGGCTGCGCAACCTCGCGCGCGGCTATCTGCGGTTTGCCGTCGCGCACCGCAATCTATGGAAGGCGCTCTTCGACCATCGACCACCGGACAACCGCCCGAGCCCGGAATGGCATCTGGAGGAGCACATGTTCCTGATGGGCGTCATTGCCGAACCACTCGCCGAACTACAGCCGACCATGTCGGAGACGGCGCGCGCCATCCGCGCCAGGACCCTGTTCGGCGCGGTTCATGGGGTCGTCAGCATCAGCCTTGAGGGACGGTTCGTCGGCCTGCCGATCGAAAGCCTGGAACAGGAACTCGACGACTTCATCCTGACCGTGGCAGCCGGAGCTGCGGCGCGACAGGTCTAAGTAAGCTCTGCGGCTCAGGGATTCGACGGCGCGTAGTCCCTGATATCGCCGAAAGCATAGCCGCGCTCACGAAGCTTGCGGATGAGCGACTTCAGGTTTTCCTGGCCGTTGAACTGGTCCTGAAACATTTCGTCGTGCATCAGCAGGATCATCTTGCCGCGTTGCGTGAAGCGTCCGTACTGAAAGAGGTGGCCGATCTCGTTGACCAGACGGTCCACCGATTGAACCGG
Source organism: Rhizobium freirei PRF 81 (assembly GCF_000359745.1). GTDB lineage: Bacteria > Pseudomonadota > Alphaproteobacteria > Rhizobiales > Rhizobiaceae > Rhizobium > Rhizobium freirei. The sequence goes on along the minus strand of NZ_AQHN01000084.1, from coordinate 230,729 downwards.
CTTGCCGTCGTCGCTGTGGACCCATTCGAAATCCCAGCCGTAGAGATAGAAGCCCGCTTCGGCGACGAACTCATAGTCCAGCCACTCGCGCTCCCATTGGGCGACATTGATGGAGAGATCCTCTCTCGACACGGTCGGCAGCCGAAAGACGTCCCTGCCCGGCAACCGCGCATGGACGACCGGCTTCAGGCCAAGAACGTCGTTGGCATGGAGCATGTCCGCAACGACGGCCTGGGTATTGGAGTAATATTTCCTGTAGCGATTGTTGGCGTGGCTGTAGCTATGGTTGCCGACCGTCACCAGCGACATCGCCTTGGCTTGCGCCAACAAATCTCGCCCGGCTGGAATGGTCTCGACATGCTGGCCAACCATAAACATGGCGGCGGGCACATTTTCCTGGCTCAGTACCGAGAGAATGTTCTTCGTTCCGGGCAGCGGCCCGTCGTCAAATGTCAGAAAGATCGTCTGGTCCGCAGCCTGGGCACCGACCGCGCATGCCATGAGAAAAATGCCGGCAAGCATCCACCTGAACAACGCACTTACCGGATCACGCACTTCGCCCAAGCCGTCGCCCCCCGCATCATCTTTGCAGACTGGCATATCGCGCTGGACAAGAAAAGTGCAACGAATGCGACAAAAGCAAAGGGCGCTCTACCCATTTCTGGGGAGCGCCCTTGCTTTTTTGACCCGGACAGCGAACACCGGCTCGACACAGAAATGTCAGCACGGCAGGCCATCGATACAGGTGATGGCCGTGAGATAATCGCGAATCGCACCCTTTGCAAGGGTAAACTTCGAAAAAGTTCGGAATTCCGCCGCTTGGGATCCCAAGTGGCGGAATTCGCACATATGCACCCAGCCTGAGCTTCCGTCAGGCGGCCTTCAAGGCGGCGTCGCGCGGAATCTCGACGTCGATCTCCAGCATGGAGACATCCTTGTCGCGATCCATCTTCACCTGCACCTTGTCGCGGTCGACCTGGACGTGCTTGGCGATGACGGCGAGGATTTCCTCTCTCAGCACGGATACGAGATCCGAACCCACAGAGGCACGCTCATGGGCAAGGAGGATCTGCAGACGCTCGCGCGCCATCGGTGCAGATCTCTGCTTGCGAAACAGTTTGAAAATGCTCATGCGGCCCTCCTTGCGAAGAACTTGCCGAAGATACCCCGCTTTTCGCCGGGGATGGTGACCGGCAGCTGCTCGCCGGCAAGACGGCGTGCGGCTTCGAAATAGGCAAGCGCTGGCGCGCAGCGCGCGTCGGCGAGCGTCACGGGCGAGCCGAGGTTGGAGGCGCGCAGAACGTCCGTGCTTTCAGGAATGATGCCGAGCAACGGAATGGAGAGAATTTCCAGCACATCGTCGACCTTCAGCATGTCGCCGCGCTCGGCGCGACCGGCATCGAAGCGGGTCAGCAGCAGATGCTTTTCCATGCGCTCGCCGCGCTCGGCCTTCAGCGTCTTGGAGTCCAGCAGGCCGATGATGCGATCGGAATCGCGTACCGAGGAGACTTCCGGATTGGTGACGACGACGGCGACGTCGGCATGACGCATGGCAAGCGTTGCACCGCGCTCGATACCGGCCGGGCTGTCGCAGATGACCCAGTCGAAATAGTTCTTGAGCTCGTTGATGACGCGTTCGACGCCCTCGGGGGTAAGATTGTCCTTGTCGCGGGTCTGCGAAGCCGGCAGCAGGAAGAGCGTCTCCAGCCGCTTGTCGCGGATCAGCGCCTGCGGCAGCTTGGCATCGCCATGAATGACGTTGACCAGATCGTAGACGACGCGCCGTTCCGCACCCATGACCAGATCGAGATTTCGCAGCCCAACGTCGAAATCGACCACGACGACCTTATCGCCCCTCTGTGCCAGAGCCGCCCCCAATGCGGCAGTCGAAGTGGTCTTTCCAACTCCGCCCTTGCCCGATGTGACGACGATTACCTTGCCCATCTCGCTCTCCTGTTTTCGCCGGCTTCGGCTCAGATTAGTTTTTCAGCCATGATCGTTTCACCATCCAGCCAGAGCTGAACAGGCTGCCCTCTGAGGCTGGGTGATACGTCTTCCGCCATTTTGTAAATTCCATCGATCGCCAAAAGCTCGGCCTCGAGCTTGCGGCAAAAGATTCGCGCCGAGGCATTGCCGATCGAGCCCGCCATGGCGCGGCCGCGCAGAGCGCCATAGATGTGGATGGATCCGCCCGCGATGACTTCCGCACCGGATGCCACCGAACCGATGATCGTGACATCGCCTTCCGGAAAGATCACCGACTGGCCCGAACGTACCGGCTCGCGGATGATCAGCGACTGCGTGACCGGCCGGATTTCCGGCGGCGGTGCCTTGGGTTCGCTGTTGCGGCGCTCCACCACCGGCTCTGCTTCCGAGACTTCAAAATCGGCGGCCGGACGCCCGCCCTTCAGTATCGGCGGCATGCCAGGCCCGGCGATCGACGGACGACCGCCCTCGATACCCATGATGCTGACATTGCGCGCCGAAAGCTCTGATATCAGCTCCTTGAGCTGCGCCTTGTCGATCGGCAGATCGGTGATGTCGAGTACGACCGGCCGCCCAAGAAAGAAGCCGGCCGAACGAGCTGCGAGGTCGTCAAGCCTGATCAACCACTGGTCCAGCGGAAGGTCCGGCGAAAGCATGACCGCCAGAAAGGAGCGGCCCTTGATACGGATCGAGCGAGCGTCTGTTAGCACTTTGGTCATCTATGTAAATAAATCGTTGACCTTGTGTACCGCTGATATGGTTAACAAGTGGTTAACGCGACGCTCCATTCGAGCCCGAACCGCCCCACAAAACGGCAATGCTCGCAAGCGCGGAAGGCTCGTTGGAGCTGGGGTCATAGACGCATGGAGCGGCGAAAATCGCAGCTCCCGCAAGGAGAAGAATAATCGGTCTCATGAGATCCTCCAGGCGCAAAGCAGGCGCTGCCTTACTGATTATTCGATGCGGAAAAATTAACGATTCGGCGCGCCGCCCCTTCCGGAACGGCGCGCAATATCAGCGTACAAGCGATTCTCAGGCGAGCTTCAGCTCGACATCGATGTTGCCGCGAGTGGCCTTCGAATAAGGGCAGGTCTGATGCGCTTCTTCAACGAGCGCCCGCGCCAGCTCCGGCTCGATGCCGGGCATGCTGATGGTCAGACGCGCCTGCAGGAAATAGGCGCCTTCCGTGGTGCCGAGATCCACCTCGGCATCGACGGCGAGATCGGCCGGTAGCTTGATCTTGCGCTTACCCGCAGCAAGGCCCATTGCGCCGATGAAGCAGGCCGACCAGCCGGCTGCGAAAAGCTGCTCGGGATTGGTGCCGGCATGGGCGCTGCCGGGAGGCGAAAGCTTGACCTCCAGCTGGCCGTCATCGCTGCGCGCGGAGCCGTCGCGGCCGCCGATGGTATGCGTTCTTGCCGTGTAGAGAACCTTGTCGATCTTGGTCATGGAACACTCCTTTGTTGCGTCGCCCGGTCTGTTGTGTCGTCTGGGGCGACGTCCGTTGACGGAGTTGTTTTTGACGGATCGACGTATCCGGCATGTTTCCGGAATCGCCGGAAGTGTTACAAAACGTAGGCCGTTACAGGCCGGATACAATCGCTTACAAAGAGCCTGAAAATCGTAAATTAGGCGGAAAACGGTAACGGCGAAATCGGAGACACGCTTGGGGCAAAACGAGACCAAACAACATTTCGGGACACGCGATCTCGACGGGGACGCGGAGAAGATTCGGATGGAAACATATCGAGTTGTTTCCAAAGAGGATGCCAAGCGGGTATCCAGGGACCGACTCCTGCTTTGGCTGGCATTAGCCGCGATAATCTCGCTACTAGCCTGGCTGTTTGGATGGATTTAGCCGCTGTCCGGACGAACAGAAGCCACTTCCAAAAAATCCTCTCCGCGAGCGATCAGGAAATGACGACTTCGGCCGCGAGACCGCCGCCTTCACGGTTGTAGAGCCTGACCGAGCCGCCAAGCGTCCGGGCCAGTTGCTGGGCGATCGCAAGGCCGAGCCCGGTGCCGCCCGTGTTGCGGTTGCGCGATTGTTCCAGCCGGAAGAAGGGCTGCATAGCCGCTTCTATCTGGTCCTGCGGAATGCCCGGACCGCGGTCCAGCACCGTTATGACAATCTCGCCCTTGTCCCTGCGTTCCACGGCAATCTCCGCGGCGCCTGCGAACTTTATGGCATTATCGATGAAATTGGTAAGGATGCGACGCAGGGCATGTGGTTTCGTCGTCATCGTCCCGTGAATGAGGCCGAGAATCTCGACGGATTTGCCGGTGTCCTGATAGTCGTAGCAGATGCTTTCGACGAAGGAGGCAAGATCGATGCGGGAGCTCTTCTCGCCGTTGCCATGGGCGCTGCGCGCATAGGCTATACCATCCTGCACGAGGCGCTCGATCTCGCCGAGATCCTGCAGCAGCTTGGCTTTTTCAGGCGAATCATCGGCAATATCGGCGCGCAGGCGCATGCGCGTGATCGGCGTCTGCAGATCGTGCGAGATCGCCGCGAGAATCTGCACGCGCTCCTCAAGGTAATGCGCGATACGGTCGCGCATCGCGTTGAAGGCTTTGGCGGCGTGAGCCACCTCGCTCGGTCCGCCATCGCTTAAATCCGGTCCCTTCTTGTCAGGATCGAGCGCATCGGCCGCTGCTGCAAGCGCGGCGAGCGGACGGATCGCCAGACGGACGGCGAACCAGGTACAAAGGACGATCACCAGCATCTGCACCACGAAGACGTAAGGCAGCCAGCTGGCGATGGGCATGATGCCCTTCGGCACGATGTCGATGGTCAACGGGCTGCCGTCGCTCAGGTTCAGATGCGCCTGCAGACGCATGATCGGACCGGGTATCGATTCGACATGGATGGGAAAGCGATGGCCCACCGCATCCTCTATCTTGGCGGCGATCTCCGCGCTGCGGGCAGAGCTATCGGGCACGCCCGGCAGCCCCGTCCCCAGCTCGAAATTATAGTTGCCGCGGCTCAGCCAATCGACAAAATTCGCCCTTTCTCCCGCCGGCAGGCGGTCGAGCACGGCGATCGAGGTCGCGACATCGCTCTCCAGAGTACCGAGCATGACGGCCTTCGCCGACATATAACGCTCCAGGTACAAAACGCTGAAGGAGAGCCCATAGGCGATCGCAAGTCCGAGCAGCAGGATGAGGAAGATGCGCGAGCGCAAGGTGCCGGGCCATGACAGCCTTCGAGGTTGCAAGGTCGCCGTGCTCATGGACGCAGCTCCGCGATCTCCACCGGAACCGAGAAGACATAACCTTCGCTGCGCACCGTCTTGATATAGGTCGGCTCGCGCGCATCGTCGCCCAAGCGCTGACGCAAGCGGCTGACAAGCAGGTCGATCGAGCGATCGAAGAGATCGGCATCGCGGCCCTGCGTCAGGTTCAGCAGCTGATCGCGATTGAGCACCCGCTGCGGGTGGTCGATGAAAACGCGCAGCAGACGGTATTCGGCTCCGCTCAGCGTAATTTCAGTTCCATCCTTGTCGAGCAGATGGCGGCCGACCGTGTCGAGCCGCCAATCCCCGAAGACAAGCAATTGACCGGCTTCGCTGATCTGCAGATTGGGCGGCAGCATGCGCGTGCGCCGAAGGACGGCTTTGATGCGGGCGAGAAGTTCGCGGGCGGCGAACGGCTTGGCCAGATAATCGTCGGCCCCCATCTCCAGGCCGAGGATCCGGTCCATTTCGTCGCTGCGCGCCGTCAGCATCAGGATGGGCGTCGCCTTGTGCTTTCCGGCGCGAAGCTCGCGGCAAAGCACAAGGCCGTCGTCGCCCGGCATCATCACGTCGAGCACGATCAGATCGACCGAATTGGCCTCGAGAAAACTGCGCATCTGCCGGCCGTCGGCAGCCACCGTCGCCCGCAGGCCGTTCTTCTTCAGATAGCTCGACACCAGCTCGCGGATTTCCCGATCGTCATCCACGATCAGGATATGGTCGACATGGTCCATTTCGATTTCCCACTCATCATCGTAAGCATCAAGCTACGAACATTCATCCCTTTGGCGTGCCAACGGCGGAGGGCGCCAGCTTACGCCAGCGCCTCCCGCACACTATCGCCGAACTATGAACGATCAACATCTATCACAGCCTGTGCAAAGGCTTGCGGCGCTTCCTGGGGAAGATTGTGCCCGATGCCGCCGGTGATGGTGCGATGCTCATATTTGCCGGAGAACTTGCCACGATAGGCTGAGGGCTCGGGGTGAGGCGCCCCGTTGGCGTCGCCTTCCATGGTGATCGTCGGGATCGAAATCACCGGGCCTGCGGCCAGCTTCTTCTCATAGGCATCGAACTTCTCCTCGCCTTCGACGAGACCAAGGCGCCAACGGTAATTGTGAATGACGATATCGACATGGTCGGGATTGTCGAAGGCAGCGGCCGAGCGATCGTAGGTGGCGTCGTCGAAGGCCCATTGCGGCGAGGCGGTATGCCAGATCAGCTTAGCGAAATCGTGCCGGTTTTCCTGATAGCCGAGGCGGCCGCGCTCGGTAGCGAAATAGAACTGATACCACCAGGCAAGCTCAGCCTTCGGCGGCAGCGGTTTGCGGTTGATTTCCTGGCTGCCGATGAGATAGCCGCTGACCGAGACCAGCGCCTTGCAACGCTCGGGCCAGAGTGCCGCCATGATGTCGGCGGTACGGCCGCCCCAGTCGTAACCGGCAACGACGACCTTTTCGATCTTCAGCGCATCGAGAAGCGCGATCATGTCGGCGGCAAGTGCTGCCTGCTGACCGTTGCGCGGGGTTTCCTTCGAAAGAAAATGGGTGGTCCCATAGCCGCGGAGATAGGGAATGATGACACGGTAGCCGGCACCGGCCAAAAGCGGCGCGACATCGACGAAGCTGTAGATATCGTAGGGCCAGCCATGCAGCAGCAATACGACCGGTCCATCGGCCGGACCGGCTTCGGCATAACCGACATTGAGCACGCCCGCATCGATCTGCTTCAGCGCTTCGAAGGAGGTGTGGCTGCCGGCCTTGACGGCGGGCAAGGTCGAAGCGGAAGACTTCGCTTCCTCGGCGCCGGCGATGGCGGGCAGACCAAATTCGGCGGCGGCGACGGCGATTGCGGCAATACCGAAAAAGCGGCGGCGGTTGTGGTTGATTTCCTCGGACATCTGTCTCTCCTGTGGATTGGATCGTGAGCTTGAGAAAGCCAGCCGCATGTATCGCCGATGTGTCGCTGGCGACGGCCTTTTGAATGCCTTTGTAGTTTCGGGCCGCCAAGATACAGTCTGATACAATCCGTCGCTCCTGGCGGCAGTGCCTCGGCAAGCGGCCCGGCTCGTTGCAAAATCAAGCCGGCAACACCCAGTTTGTATCGCAATGTATCGAAGCCGAAGAGATCGACGTTTCGGTACATTCTCCCGTCCAATCAGACACATTCGAGATACGTCGCCGACGGCAGATAGCGTCACTGCTGGGGACGGCACATTGCCGCCGCCAGCCGGTCAATCGCTTCTAAAGGAACAAGACGATGACGCTTCTCATCATTGCCTATCTCGGCGGTGCGCTGACGATCCTAAGTCCATGCATCCTGCCCATCCTCCCCTTCGTCTTCGCCCGCGCCGGACAGCCCTTCGTTCGGAGCACCTTGCCCATGCTTGCGGGCATGGCGCTCACCTTTGCATTCGTCGCAACCCTTGCTGCGGTCGGCGGCGCCTGGGCCATCCGCGCCAATGAATATGGTCGCCTTGCAGCAATCGTCCTGCTCGGACTCTTCGGCCTGAGCCTGATTTCGCCACGTATAGCAAGCACCCTGTCGCGGCCGGTTGTCGATCTCGGCAACAATCTCCTGAATGCCGCCGGCGCTCAGCGCACAACTGCGAGCGTCAGAAGCTCCTTCGTGCTCGGCATTGCAACCGGCCTGCTCTGGGCGCCCTGCGCCGGCCCGATCCTCGGGCTCGTGCTCACTGGCGCCGCCTTGAAGGGCGCCAATCTGCAGACGACATTCCTGCTGCTGGCCTATGGCGCCGGTGCCGCGACCTCGCTTGCCGTTGCCCTCTTTGCCGGTGGCAAGATCTTTGCGGGCATGAAGCGATCTCTCGGCGTCAGCGAACGCATCCGCCAGTTCGCCGGAGCCGCCGTTCTGGCCGGCGTTGCAGCCATCGCGCTTGGCCTCGATACCGGCCTGCTCGCCCGCCTCTCCTACGCAAGCACCGGCTCCTTCGAGCAGGCCTTGCTGGAGAAGCTGCACACCAAGGCTTCAGGCCCTGACCCCGAAGTCGCCAGCAACGGCGCCATGAAGGTTGCCACCGACGCGACGCGGCCGTTCCATAGCGACCTCCCCATCGAAGGCCCCGCCCCTTCGCTCGACGGTGCCGTGACCTGGCTGAACTCTCCGCCGCTAACGTCAGCCGAGCTTCGCGGCAAGGTCGTGCTCGTCGATTTCTGGACCTATTCCTGCATCAATTGCATCCGCACCATCCCCTATGTTCGTGCCTGGGCGGAAAAGTATAAGGATCAGGGCCTCGTCGTAATCGGCGTCCATGCTCCCGAATTCGCCTTCGAAAAGAATGTCGACAACGTCAAGAAGGCAATCGCTGACTTCAAGATCGGCTATCCGGTCGCAATCGACAACGACTATCGCATCTGGCGCGCCTTCGAGAACAACTACTGGCCTGCCCATTACCTGATCGATGCCAAGGGACAGGTCCGCTACCAGCACTTCGGCGAAGGCAATTATCGCCAGACCGAACAGGCGATCCAGGATCTCTTACGCGAAGCGGGCAGCGACATGGCCCAAAGCGGCGCCGTCGTTCCGGATGCAAAGGGCGCGGAAGCGAGCCCCGATCTCGGTCATATCCGCTCCGGCGAGACCTATGTCGGCTACAAACAAGCGACCGGCTTCGTCTCCCCGGAAGGAGTTAAGGCGGATACCGCCGCCGACTATTCGGTCGCCAATCCCGGCCTCAACCAATGGGGTTTGGCAGGCAGCTGGACCGTCGGTGCGGAGCAGGCATCGCTGAACAAGGCAGGCGGCGGCATCAGCTATCGCTTCAGCGCCCGCGACCTGCACCTCGTCCTCGGTCCCTCGGCCGACGGGAAGCCGATCCGCTTCCAGGTGACCGTGGATGGGAAAGCGCCTGACGCCGACCACGGCTCCGATACCGACGCCGCCGGAAATGGGACTGTCACTGCGACCAAGCTCTACCAACTCGTCCGCCAGTCCGGCGATGTCACCGCGCGCAACTTCGAGATCCGCTTCCTCGACCCCGGGGTTCAGGCCTACGCCTTCACCTTCGGCTGAAATTCCCTCTTCACCTCAAGCATGAACCTCAACTGACAGGAGTCATACCATGAATACCCGTTTTCTCTCCATCGCCGCCCTTGGCCTTGCCGCAAGCACTTTTGCCTTTGCGGCACAGGCAGCCGAGATCAAGAACATCGTTATCGTCCACGGCGCTCTTGCCGACGGCTCGGGATGGCGCAAGACGGCCGATATCCTTGACAAGGATGGCTTCAAGGTCACGGTCGTCCAGGAGCCGATCACCTCACTTGCCGACGATGTCGCCGCCACCAATCGCGTGCTCGACCTTCAGAACGGCCCGAGCCTGCTCGTCGGCCACAGCTATGGCGGCATGGTCATTACCGAAGCGGGCAATCGCCCGGATGTCGCCGGTCTCGTTTATGTCGCCGCATTCCAGCCGGACAAGGGCGAAAGCCTGATCGGGCTTGCAAGCTCCAAGCCCGTAGGCAGCATGAATATCCGCGAAACGAAGGACGGACAGTATCTCTACATCGATCCGGCGACCTTCGCAGCGGACTTTGCCGCGGACTTGCCGAAGGACGAGGCCGATTTCCTGGGGAAATCGCAGGTTTTCGCTTCCAAGGCAGCCTTTACGGCCAAGGTTGGCGATCCCGCCTGGAAGGCGAAGAAGAGCTGGGCGGTCGTCGCCAGTGACGATCGCGCTATCAATCCCGACCTCGAACGCGACATGGCCAAGCGCGCCGGCAGTGAAGTGACCGAAATCAAGGCAAGCCATGCCGTCTTCGCATCGCAGCCGGAAAAGGTTGCGGCCGTCATCGAAAAGGCAGCCAAGGACGCTGGCAAGTAGCAACAAACCTGCGGCGGCCTCCTGAACGAGGCTGCCGCCGATTTCTGTGCTTTACACAGGATCGTAACGGCTGACTTCGATGCCGGAGCCGACCGGCAATAAAACGGAGGTGATCCCCGGCTTGGCGCGAACGGCCTCGCCATAGCGTTTCACATCTTCGTTTGCAGGCATGAAGATGTTGTCGGCAACGATGAGCGCGCCGGGATTGAGCTTTGGGTAGAAGGCTTCAAGGCAGGGAATGTAGAGATCCTTCCACATATCGACGAGAACGAATGTCCGAAATTTACCCCTTCGGCAGCACTCCACCGGACGCATTCTGCTCACGAATGAGATCGATGAAGGCGCGAAGCCTTGCAGGCATTTGACGTCGCTGCGCGAAATAGAGGCTGAGCCCCGGATAGGGCGGGCTCCAATCCTCCAATACGGGGATCAAATGGCCGGTCGCAATATGATCGGACATGGATGCTTCAGCGATATAGGCAAGGCCTGCGCCTTCGAGAACGGCCGTCAACATCAGGTCGGACGCGTCGAGGGTCAGGCTGCCCGGGGCATCGATCAGGATCGATTGCCCGTGCTTTTCGAACTCCCAGCGATAGAGTTTGCCGCTCGCCATGCGGGCACGAATGCAGCGATGTTGCAGGAGATCGCCCGGGGCAAGAGGCTTCGGCCGGTTGCTGAAATAGCCGGGTGATCCGACAACGAGCGAGCGAATAGTCGGAACGATCGGTATCGCGACCATGTCCGTCGGGACAGCTTCAGCGAGGCGCACACCGGCATCGAAACCCTTGCCAATGACATCGACCAGAGCGTTGTCGGTAACGATCTCGACTTCCACATTCGGGTAACGCCGCCCATATTCGAGGATAAGGGGAACCAAAAGCATACGCGCTGCGCCGGGCGCCATGTTCAGCCGCAGCGTGCCTGATACGGATCCGGACGATATGCCGGCGTTCTCGATCGCCCTGTCGATCGCGGCGAGAGCCGGCGCTATATCCGCGATAAAACGTTCACCCGCATCCGACAGTGTCACGCTGCGCGTCGTTCTGTTGAAGATCCGCAGAGATAGACGCTCCTCCAGCGCCGCGACCGCATGGCTGAGCGCCGATGAGGACATACCGAGCTCGCGTGCGGCGGCACGAAAGCCACCATGCCGCGCAACGGCCGCAATCGCCTCAAGCTCCGCCAGGCTTGCCTTCATTGCGCTATTTTCCTTATCAGGCTGTCCATCTTTGTCCTACTACCCCAATCAAATAGCGCGCTTTACCTTTATCGGAAAGATGAAGGAGACGCTTATGCGCACGATAGATACGATTTACGTCAACGGCCGCTTCGTTCAGCCTCACGGCACGGAGCTCGCCCCTCTTTTCAACCCGACGACCGAAAAGCAGATCGGCACGGTACGCCTCGGAAACGAGCAGGACGTCGATGATGCCGTGAGCGCCGCGAAGGCCGCATTTCCGAGCCTGTCGCAAAGCTCCAAGGCCGAACGCATTGCAATGCTGCACAGCTTGCATGAGGCCGTCTCCGCCCGCGCTGCGGACCTTACGGAGGCCATGCGCGAGGAATACGGCGCTCCGGCTTCGTTCATCGGCTTTTCCGTACCCCACGCGGCGACGGCATTTCTCCACATGGCCGAGACGCTCGAAAATTACCAGTTTCGACGCCGCATCGGCCATGCCGAAGTGGAAATGAGACCCGCCGGCGTCGCCGCCGCCATTACGCCCTGGAACAGCAATTACGGCTTCATCTGCAGCAAGCTCGCGACAGCGATCGCCGCCGGCGCGACGATGGTCATCAAACCCTCGGAAATGAGCGCGATCCAGACCCAGCTCATCACCGAATGCCTTCATACGGCGGGCTTACCGGATGGCGTGTTCAACATCGTCAACGGCTATGGCCATGTCGTCGGCGCTGCCCTTAGCGCCCATCGCGACATCGCAAAGATCAGCTTCACCGGTTCGACGGCGACCGGACGCGCCATCTTCCAGGCCGCTTCGATGACCATGAAGCGGGTGACGCTTGAGCTCGGCGGCAAGAGCCCGAACATCATTCTCGATGACGCCGATCTCGATCTCGTCATTCCGCAAGTCCTGGCGGCAGGCCTTGCCAATAGCGGCCAAGCCTGCATTGCCGGCACCCGCATTCTCGCTCCCCAGAGCCGTCTCGACGAAATCCAGCAACGACTGGCTGATGCCGTTTCGGCGCTCAAGGTGGGCGACGCCAAGGACCCGGCCGTCAGCATCGGTCCCATGGTCAGCCAAAAGCAGTGGGATCGCGTTCAGTCCCATATTCACCTCGGCCAGGAAGAAGGCGCCCAGCTGGTCGTCGGCGGAGAGGGACGACCCGAAGGGCTCGATCGAGGCTGGTTCGTTCGCCCGACGGTCTTTTCCGGCGTCAACAACGATATGCGGATTGCGCGCGAAGAGATCTTCGGACCTGTGCTGTGCGTCATCCCCTATCGCGATGAAGCCCACGCTGTCGAAATCGCAAACGACACGGTCTACGGCCTGCAGGCCTATGTCTTCTCCGCCGATATCAACAGGGCAAAGCGGGTGGCGGAGCAGATCGAGGCGGGCCGCGTCGTCATCAACGGCGCGCCGCACGAGCCGCTGGCGCCCTTCGGCGGTTTCAAGCAATCCGGTATGGGTCGCGAATTCGGCACCTACGGCCTGGAATCGTTTCTCGAGCCCCGCGCCGTGCTGAGCTGATATGCCAGAGCCCTGGAGAACCTTGATGGCTTTCCGGGGCAACCCTTCCGCCGCCAACCCAAAGCTGGCGACCAGAGGCTTCTTTGGCCATCCCGACCAATGATATCGATCCTGAGTAAAACAAGCGGATTGCCACGACATTCAGGTTCTCGTTAGAATCATGTTCTAGCCTTAGAACAATTCCAATCTAAGGAGGTCCGATGCTAGCCAGATCCGCCTACTCCGTTCCACAACGCATCCTTCACTGGCTTATGGCCATACTCATCTTCTTCAATCTCTTGTTTCCCGATGGCATGAATGCCTGGCGACGCCTTATTCGCCACGGCCAGACGCCGACGCCTGCCGATATCGCCAGTGCCAATATCCACGCCTATGCCGGAATCGCTATCCTGCTTTTGGCCGTCGTGCGCCTTGGCTTGAGGCTGGTGTCCGATGTCCCAACGCCGCCGGACGATCAGCCTGCGTTCCTGCACTATATCGCCAGCGTGACACATTTCCTGCTCTATGCGCTGATCTTCGCAATGCCTCTGACGGGAATAGCCGCCTACTATTTCGGCATCGACACGGCCGCCTTCGTTCATGGCGGCCCGATCAAATCCCTGCTCTGGGCCGTCGTGGTCCTGCATATATTCGGTGCGCTCGTGCAGCACTTCTATTTCAAGTCGAACGTGCTGCGACGTATGACGATCGGCTAGAGTTTCCGGGAAATGCTCGCAGCGGTTTCCCGGAAATTCCTAAAGAAACAATGGGATAGAGCGTTTCCGCGAGACGAGGGAAGCGGAAATGCTCCGATACGCCTAGCGCGATCGGCGGCTATGCCGATTGGCCACCAAAGTGCTTCTCGAAAGAGAACAGAGCAGTCGGCAATGCGCTTCCACCCTGAAGCGCCAGATCCGCGAGAATTTCGCCGACCACGCTGGTAAACTTGAATCCGTGGCCGGAGCATGCCGATGAAACGACCACGTTCGGCTGCCCCGGCAATGTGTCGATCAGAAAATCCTCGCTCGGCAGCATGGTGTAGCGGCAGGTCGTCGCCCGCACGCGATACGAGGCCGCGTCCGGCAGTCGCTTGCGGGCGAATCCGTCAAGCAGCGCGGTATCGGCGTCGTTGACCGGCGGATTGGGTGCCTTCGGATCGATCAGCTCCCTGAAATGCGCGTGACGGCCAATTTTCACGCCATCGACGCCAATTGCCGGAAAGCCGAAATAGGAGCCTTCGGCCCCTTCGTCCCGCAGAAAGCAGGGCATGCGCTGCGGCTCCGCGACGAAGCCATCCTTCGGCTGATACCAGGCGACGACCTGCCGGATCGGCTGCGCATGGGGCTTCAGCTGCGGCACGAGCTCGGCAATCCATGCGCCGGTCGCGACGATCACCTTGCGCGCCCGATATCGCCCGGTCGTCGAAACGATGGTGACGCCCGCATCGTCGGGCTCGATGGCAACGACACGTTCGCCGAAATGCAAGACGGCGCCGTCTTCGGCAGCAAGCTTCAGATAGCCCATGATCGCGGCTTCAGGCCTGACATAGCCGCCCTGCGGATCGAGCAACCCGATTTCGCCCTCCTCAAGCGCGAATGCCGGGAAGCGCCGCTTCATGGCATCCCTGTCGAGTATCTCATGCGGCAATCCATGCATGTCGCAGGATGCGCGCGTGCCGCTGACGATCTTGCTGTCGGGCGCGCCGATCTGCAGGACGCCCGTCACGGTCAGGATCTCGGCGCGCAGCCGCGCATCGAGTGAGCGCCAGTTTTGATAGGCGCGCTGCAGCAGCGGGACATAGGACGGATCCTCGAAGTAGCCGAGGCGGATCAGGCGGCTGTCGCCATGCGAGGAACTGAGCGCATGCGCCGGGAAATGCGCTTCTATGCCGATCGCCTTTGCGCCTCGGGCGGCGGCAGACGCCAATGCGGCACTTCCCATCGCGCCGACGCCGATGACGGCAACGTCGAATTCCCCAGACACCCTAGGCTCCCGTTTCACTTTCAGCAGGCGGCGCGACCTTTACGATCATATCCCGCAAGTTTTCCATATCGGCATTCAACGGCCGATCGTCGCCGTAAAGAGGAATACGCGAACGAACGGCAGCGTAGACGCGATCCGTTCCTGGTGCTCTTCCGCCCTTCGAAACAAGGAGATCGTGCGCCTGTGCCCCCGCCATGAGTTCAATCGCGAGGATATATTCGGCATTGTCGAGGATCGCGAGCAGTTTGCTGGCGGCTGCCGTCGGATGCGCAAGAAAATCTTCCTGCAGACCCGATGTCAGGCCGCCATCGAGCGATGCCGGAGCGGCAAGCCTCCGGTTGTCGTTGCTGAGTGCAGCAGCGGTATATTGCGCAATCATGAAGCCCGAATGGCTGCCGGCATCGCTCGCCAGGAACGGCGGCAACCCGCTCACCAGCGGATTGACAAGACGATCCATCCGCCGCTCGCTCATCGCGGCTATCTGCGCGATCGCGACCGCCAAACTATCGGCCGCCTGACCAAGCGCCGGCGCAACGGCATGGGCTTCCGAGGAGACTACAGGCTGCTCGGGCGTGCCCGAAACCGCCGGATTGTCCGTTACCGACGCCAGTTCCTGGTCGACGATGCGGGCGGTCTGCTCGAGGACGTCCCAGGCAGCGCCATGGGCGTGCGGCACCGACCGCAGGCTCAATGCATCCTGCGTCCGCCGGCCAAGGGCTGCGGCAATGAGGCCGCTACCCCGGAGACGGCTGCGCAGCCTGGCACCGACCTTGGCGATACCCGCCGAGGGGCGGAGTGCGAGCACGGCCTCATCGAAGGCCGCCATCTGGCAACCGGCGGCTTCCAGCGTCAACGCGGCGATGGCGTCGGCCCAATCGAGCAGGCGCTCGGCGCGGTAGACGGCAAGCGCCGACAATCCCGTGGCGCAAGCCGTGCCGTTGACGAGGCTGAGCCCCTCCTTGGCGCCAAGCACCAGGGGGCTAAGGCCGATCGCGGCAAGAGCCTGCGCGCCGGTCATCGCCTTCCCCTTCACAACAGCCCGTCCCTCGCCGATCAGAACGAGCGCGGTATGGGCGTTGTGGGTCAAATAGCCGGCCGAGCCCTTGGAGGGCACTTCGGGGATGCAATCATGCTCGAGAAACGCCGCAAGATGCCGGATAATCTCAGGCCGCACGCCGGAATGACCATGGGCGAAATTGGCAATCTGCGCCGCGATGATGGAGCGCACTTCGCACGCCGGCAGCAGGGGACCAACGCCGCAGGCGTGGCTCATGATGATATTGCGCGAAAGACGGCTTTGCGAGGCGCGGTCAACAACGGTATCGGACAGGGCGCCGACGCCTGTGTTGACGCCATAGGCACGCACGCCCGTCTCGACGATGCGCTCGACGATTCGGCTCGCCTCGCCGACACGCTCCCAGGCAGTTTCGGACAGGCCGAGCGGCTCGCCGACGCCGACGCGTGCGACCTCGCGCCAGGATAGTGGCTTGTCGATGGTGACCGTCATTGTCCGTTTCCGAAATGACCGATGAACTGGCGGAAGGCCGGCGATGCGCCGCCGCCGAACATCTCGTCCGGCGTGCCGGTGCTCTCGACGAGCCCTTCCTTCATGAAGACGACGCGGTTGGAGACGTTGCGGGCAAAGCTCATCTCATGGGTCACGACGAGCATCGTCATGCCTTCCTCGGCAAGGGCGCGCATGACGCGCAGCACTTCGCCGACGAGCTCGGGATCGAGCGCCGATGTCGGTTCGTCGAACAGCATGACCTTGGGCTTCATGGCAAGCGCACGGGCAATCGCCGCACGCTGCTGCTGGCCGCCGGACAGGTGGGCTGGATAGGCATGACGCTTGTCGGCAATGCCGACCTTCTCCAGAAGCGCTTCGGCTTCGGCGATGCATTCGGAACGCGAGCGCTTCAGCACATGAACCGGTCCCTCGATCACGTTCTGCAGGATCGTCATGTGGGACCAGAGATTGAAGCTCTGAAAGACCATGCCGAGCTCGGAACGGATATGATCCACCTGCTTGTGGCTTGCCGGGTAGCTTTTGCCATTCTTGTGAATCATGCGGATCTGTTCGCCATCCACCCAGATCTCGCCGTCGCTGGCGATCTCCAGCAGGTTGATGCAGCGAAGGAAGGTGGACTTGCCGGAACCCGAGGCACCGAGCAAGGAGATGACGTCGCCATCCTGGGCATCGAGGGAAATGCCGCGCAGAACCTCATGATTGCCGAAACTCTTGCGGATGTTGCGAACTGAAAGTCGGGTGACACCTGGCATGATTTGCCTGCTCCAATGAAGTCTTTAGGCCTTCATCGCCGGCGGAACGGCGCGGCGATGGCGGGACAGCGAATATTCCAGCAAGGCTGTGGCCTGCAGAATGACGAAATTCAGCACGAGATAGATGATCGCCGCACAGAGAAAGACCTCCATGGTGCGATAGGTGTGCGAGATGAGACGCTGGGCAACGCCCGTCACTTCCCAAACGGTGACGAGACTGGCGAGTGCTGTCGATTTCATCATCAGCACGATCTCTGTCGAGTAGGCCGGCAGGGCGTGACGGAAAGCGATCGGCGCGATGATGCGGCGTACGAGCAGCAGGCGCGACATGCCGATCGAGCGCGCCGCCTCGATTTCCTTCGGCGAAACCGCGCGGATGCCGCCGCGGAAGATCTCGGCCGTGTAGCCAGCCGTGCAAAGCGCCAGCGAAAGGATCGCGCAGACCACGGGCTCACGCAGGAAAGGCCAGAGGAACGAATAGCGGATGAAGGAGAACTGCGCCAAGCCGTAAAAGATGAGGAACATCTGGATCAGCAGCGGCGAACCGCGAAAGACGAAGATATAGCCCTTGGCGAAACCAGACAGGACCGGATTGCCGCTGACGCGCATGGCGACGATAACGAGCGCCAAAAGGCCGCCCGATACGACCGACAGGGAGAACAGCAGCAGCGTCATCGGCACGGCCTGTAAGAGCGTGATCATCGTGCTCGAAAGGAAGTCGAAATCCATGTCTTCCTCCTCAGGCCTGGCCGATGGTCGCAGACGGCATGCTGCGGTTGGCGCGGCGTTCTGCCTTGTTGAAGATACGATCCGACAGGCTGGTCAGGATCAAATAGAGAATGCCGCCGACGATGAAGAACAGGAAATACTGGCGGGTAGAGCCGGCAGCGACCTGGCTGGCGCGCATCAGTTCCGCAAGGCCGGTCACGGAGATCAAGGCGGAATCCTTCAGGCTGAGCTGCCAGACATTGCCAAGACCGGGAATGGCGTAGCGTATCACCTGCGGAATGATGATGCGGCGCAGGCGCAGACCGCCATGCATGCCAATCGCGGACGCCGCCTCTAATTCACCCTTGGCAATGGCGAGATAGGCGCCGCGAAACACCTCGGCCTGATAGGCGCCCGAAATGATGCCGACGGCAAGCGCACCGGCTGCAAAGGACGGCAGGCCGAGAAAGCCGTCATAGCCCAGCCATTTGCCGACCGAAGTGACCGCCGACGAACCGCCGAAATAGATGAGATAGATGATCAGAAGCTCCGGCACGCCACGGAAAACCGTTGTGTAGACATTGCCGAGCGTTTTCAGAAGCAGGCTGCCGGAGAGCTTCGCAGAGGCGACGATTGCGCCCAGCACCGCCCCGATCGCCAACGCCGTCGCCGTGACGGCGAGCGTCATCAAGGCCGCGACGAGCAGCAGCGCGCCCCACCCGTTCGAGCCGAAGCCCAGCAGTTGCAAGGTTGCCATAGCGTCCATTCCCCGTCCGTGGCAGTTTCAAGCGTCAGGATATCATACGGTCTCCGGCGGCAAAGCCGGAGACCGTGGCCGCGACCCGGAGGTCGCACCGATCAATTCGGGCTGACGTCGACCTTGAACCACTTCATCGACAGAGTCTTGATGGTGCCATCGGCAAGGGCCGACTTGATCGCCTCGTTGAGCTTGTCGCGCAGGTCGGTATCGGCCTTGCGGATGCCAAGGCCTTCGCCCTCGCCCCAGATGGAGCCGGCGATTTCCGGACCAGTGAAGGCGAGCGAATCATTGGCGCTGGCAAAAGCGTTCGCGAAGTAGACCGCGTCGTCGAAACCGAGATCGATGCGGCCGTTCTGCAGATCGAGGTCGCGGTCAGCACCGGTCTTGTATTCGCGGATCGTGGCGATCGAGCCGAAATTGTCATAGACGAACTTGGCATAGACCGTGGCGGCCTGGATGCCGATCGTCTTGCCCTTGAAGGCCTCCTTCAGCACGTCGATTTCTTTGACGCCGGTCTGGCCGGGGGTCATCTTGATCGTGGCGCCGGTGCCGGCAGCCTTGGCAAGCGGGCTGTCCTTGGCGGTTGCGAAGGCGGCCGGGGTGGCAGCATAAGGAACGGTAAAGCCGATCACCTGCTTGCGCTCGTCGGTGATCGACAGCGCATCCATGATGACGTCAAACTTGCCGGCGTTGAGAGCCGGGATCATGCCGTCCCAATCGGAAGCGACCAGCTTGCAGTCGATCTTGGCGCGCTCGCACAGGATCTTGGCGAGTTCAGGCTCGAAGCCGCCGAGCGTACCGTCGGCATTCGTCATGTTCCAGGGGGCATAAGCGCCTTCCAGGGTGATCGTCGCCGTCTTCCAGTCCTTGGCGACTGCGGGCGCCGTGAAGGCGACGGCAGCTACGACGCCTGACAAGAGAATTGCACTGAATTTCATCGTATAGAGCTCCTCTGAGGTTGAAACAGGCCTTGCAGCACTTCCTACCGATCTTCGCCGGCTTGCCCGCTTTTTTCCAATTTATTTTTGGATTGATTGCGAGGTTGTATAGGGTACCATATGAGATAATTTATGATATGCAAGTGGGAAAGTTGTTTTCGAGGCAGATTCAGGTCGTGCAAAGGGATTAGTCAATGAAGCACTCCGGCGAGATGAAACGCGAACTGGCGGAAAACGACGCATCGCCGCTCTACGTCGGGGTCAAGCAAATGATACTCGATCGCATCCACAGCGGCGAGTGGCCGCCCAAGCATCGCGTACCTTCCGAAAACGAGCTCGTCACCGAACTCGGCGTCAGCAAGATGACGGCGAACCGCGCCCTGCGTGAGCTAGCCAACGAAGGCGAACTGGTCCGCATCCAGGGCGTCGGCTCCTTCGTTGCCGAGCGCAAGGGCGCATCCGCCCTGTTCGAAGTGCGCAATATTGCCGAAGAAATCGCCGAACGCGGGCATTCGCACCAGGCAACCGTGATCGTGCTTGCCCGAGAAGCAGCGTCGCCAGACGTCGCCGACGCGCTGGAACTGGACATAGGATCGTTCGTTTTCCATTCGCTGATCGTGCACAGCGAGAATGGCGTGCCGGTGCAGATCGAAGACCGCCACGTCCATCCCGAAGCCGCGCCTGACTACCTGCAGCAGGACTTCACGGTCATGACGCCGAATGCCTATCTTTCGGACGTTGCCCCGCTCAGCGGCTCCGAACATGTGGTCGAAGCGGTCATGCCGCAGGCCTGGGAATGCAAGCTATTGACGATCCTCAAGACCGAACCCTGCCTGACCATCCGTCGGCGTACATGGTCGGCGCGCGGCGTCGTCTCCCTGGCGCGCCTCGTGTACCCCGGGCATCGCTATCGGCTGGAGAGCCAAAGCGGCAAGCCTTCGGATCGTTAGTTGTATATGGAAGGTCGGATCACCTGTTCACTGCAGGAGAGCAAGGCTTAGGCGCCTGCGTTTCGCAGTGCTCTATATCAGGCCGTCAAAGCTTCTAAATCTGCAGCACGCATTCCACGAGCAGCGCCCCCGATAGCAAACCCGCTACCGTGGCGAGCACTTTCAGGATCGCACGCTCGATCCGCAGACATTTTTCCGGCAGGACCGACATCATCCCCTCGCTTACCGCGGCCACCGCTATGCAGACGAGCGCGGTAACACGGCGGTCTTCAGGATAGGCCATGACGAACAGGAACCCCAAAAGCCCAAAGGGAATGACGCTGTCTATGCTCGCCATCGCCATGAATGGATATTTCGTCCCGACCGGGACGACGGTGGTCAATACGACCAGACCGAGCACGGTCCAGGCAAGTGCGTGAGCGAGCAAAGTAAGTTCCATTCAGAAATCATAACAACAAGCCACAGGTTTTCAAGCCGAGGGCTTCGGCCTTGCGAGCCGAAGCTCAAGCCAACGGCATGACGACCGTCACCCGCTGAAAGAACCCAATATTGGCCCGCCGCGGCCGCTCCGCATCGATGGAAATGGCAGCTCGTGCGGTTGACAACGACCTGCGGCATCGGATGTATCGTTGCTGCAATCTGCCAGCCAATCGTCCGTACGTTCTCGCCGACAAATTTCACAGACACGATGGGACCCGATCATGCCTGACGCAAATGCCGAGACGCAGCCAGCCACGTGGCGCATCGTGCTTGCCGCCATCTTCGACTTTCTGACCGCCTTTTTTGTTCTTGGCTACATCATTGCGTCGATCTTCGGCGGCAAGACCGAGGACGGCTTCCAGCTTCACGGCCTGCCGGCCCTTCTGCTGTTCGCACTCATCGTCGCCTATTTCATCGTGTTCAACCGATATCTGGGCGGCACCATCTGGAAACGCATATTCCGCGCCCGCCGCCAATAAAGCGGCGCCGAGCCGACCGGGCCATCGTGATCGACGACTTTCGGGATGAGAATCCTCAGAGGCTGCTCAGCAACAGACTGGTCTCGCTGTTGGCCACGCCATCGATCATGCGGACCTCGCGCAGCACGCGGTCAAAATCCGAAAGGCTGATTGCCCGGATATTGGCAACGAGATCCCAGTTGCCGTTCGTGGTGTGAAGCGAATAGATTTCGGGCAAGCCTCTGAGCTTGCGGATGACCTGCGTGGTCGATTTTCCCACCACCTCGATCATCATGACGGCATGGACGGTCTGCTCGTCATAATCCTCCCGCACCCGCACGGTGAAACCCATCAGCGTCCCGGTCTCGATAAGACGATCCAGCCGGTTCTGCACCGTGCCGCGCGCCACGCCCAAAACATCCGACAACTTGGAGAGCGAGGCGCGGCCATCGGCGCGCAGATGACCGATGATACGGCGGTCGAGATCATCGGGAATATATTTGGCAACGGACATTCTAGAATCCAGACTCTGTCATTTTTACAGTAGCAGCTATACAATCTGCACAGCACGATACCAAAACTGGCACAGTTTTGAGATTTCAGTCAATCGGCCTGCTTGTTACCCTGCTGGGAATAATCTGATCGAGGACACCAAAATGCCCGCACTGCTTCCGTCGGAAAAAGCTTTCATCCCCTTCGTCAGCGTCGAGAACATGATGCGGCTCGTGCACCACGTCGGCATCGAAGCCATGCTCGTCGGGCTGACCGAAGCTGTCGAAGAGGATTTTCGTCGCTGGGATCTTTTCGACAAGACGCCACGCGTCGCCTCCCATTCCCATGATGGCGTGATCGAACTGATGCCGACCTCCGACGGCGCGGTCTACAGCTTCAAATATGTGAACGGGCACCCGAAGAACATGTCACAGGGGCTGCAGACCGTGACTGCCTTCGGCCTGCTGGCGGAAGTGTCGACCGGCTACCCGGTGTTGCTCACGGAGATGACGCTGCTGACGGCGCTGCGCACTGCCGCCACCTCGGCCATGGCCGCGCGCCATCTCGCGCCGGCGGGAGCCCGCGTCCTGGCGCTGATCGGCAATGGCGCACAGGCGGAGTTCCAGGCGCTGGCGATGAAAGCGGTCCTCGGGATCGAAGAGGTTCGTCTCTACGACATCGATCCGAGAGCCACGGAAAAGACCGTGCGCAACCTTGGCGGAAAAGGCCTGCGATTGGTTCCCTGCACAACGGCGCAGGCGGCCATCGAAGGCGCCCACATCATTACGACCTGCACCGCCGATAAGCAGTTTGCCACGATCCTGACCGACAACATGGTCGGCGCCGGCGTCCACATCAACGCCATCGGCGGCGACTGCCCCGGCAAGACCGAGCTGCATCGCGATATCCTGCTGCGTGCCGATACCTTTGTCGAATATCCGCCGCAAACCCGCATCGAGGGCGAAATCCAGCAGATGGACGCGGACTATCCGGTAACCGAGCTCTGGCAGGTCGTGAACGGCCGCGCGCAGGGCCGACGCAGCGACGCACAGATCACCCTGTTCGACAGCGTCGGCTTCGCCATCGAGGATTTCTCCGCCTTGCGCTATGTGCGCGAAAAGCTGGCCGGTACGGATTACTTTCAGAAACTGGATATCATTGCCGACCCGGACGATCCGCGCGATCTGTTCGGCATGCTGCTCCGGGCGGAGTAAGGAAGCGCCGCGGCCAGCCGCCTGTTTTGGCGCAACACCAGCCGCCGCGGCTCGCCGCTTTCAGCGGGAATTCTTCGGCCGTGTCGCGAGCACGTTGCGGATCGAGAAGCTTGAATGGATGCGCAGCACCCCCGGCAATGCCGAGAGGATTTCTTTGTGGATGCGCTCGAAGTCGCCAGCGGTGGCGACCTCAACGCGGAGCAAGTAATCGGAACCGCCCGTCATCAGAAAACACTCGCGGATTTCCGGATGCTTGCGGACGGCCGCCTCGAAACGATCCAGGTGATCTTCCGTCTGCCGCTCGAGCGTGATGTTGATGATGACCGCAATCGCCGCTTCGGCCTGCGACGTGTCTACGAGCGCTGTATAGCCCCGGATCACGCCTGCCTGCTCCATCAATTTGATGCGCCGCAAGCATGCCGACGGCGACAGCCCGACTTCGTTTGCCAGCCATGCATTGCTGACCCGGGCATCGAGGCGCAGCAGCCGAAGAATATTGCGGTCGATCGCGTCGAGGGCGGACATGTGGATTCTTTCAAAAATTCGTCGATCGTTTCAATATCGACGCAACTACACAATAATCAATCACTATTTGATGGGTAATTTCACGATCATTTCAATAATCTCGCGGCGGAAAGCGAGGGGCGGACATGGATGGCGGCATAGTGGATTCGCGGACGTCAAAACTGACGATCGACAGAGGGGCTTGCGGTTATCTGACGATCGATCTGACCGCCTTGTGCCGGAATTACGACAAGCTCTGCTCCATTGTTGCGCCCGCGCGCGCAGCAGCTGTCGTCAAGGCGGACGCCTATGGGCTTGGCGCGAACCAGGTATCGAAGGCCCTCTACGGCCGGGGTAGCCGGCACTTCTTCGTTGCCCATTTCGTGGAAGCGCTGCGGCTGCGTCCGCACTTGCCGCGCGATGCATCGATCTTCGTGCTGAACGGCCTGTTGCCGGGCAACGAAACGGCTTGCGCGGAAGGCGGCTTCGTGCCCGTTATCAATTCGCTCGATCAGCTGCAGCAGTGGTCGGAGACCGCTCGTTCCCTGAAGCGAAGGCTTCCCGCCGCCCTGCAGTTCGATACCGGCATGTCACGCCTCGGCATCCCTCCGGAAGAAAGAGGCGCCGTCGCGGCCCATTTGACAGCCGCCGACCATCTCGACATCCTGTTCGTTATGAGCCATCTGGCTTCCGCTGATGAAGCCGAGAGCATACAGAATGCCGATCAGCTTGCGGAGATGCGTCGCGTCGCCGAAGAATTCCCCGGTTACGATCTCTCTTTTGCCAATTCCGGCGGCATTTTCCTCGGCGGCGATTTTCACGGCGTACTGGCACGACCCGGTATCGCGCTTTATGGCGGCGCGCCGACCGGCGGCGTGCGCAATCCGATGGAACCCGTCGTCAGGCTCGAGGTCGCCGTAGTGCAGACGCGCACCGTGCCCACCGGCGCGCGCGTCGGCTATGGCGGCGTGCACGTGACGAAGACGGAGACCCGGCTTGCGACGATCGCTGCCGGCTACGCCGATGGCCTTCCCCGCAGCCTCAGTGACCGAGGCTCGGTCTATTACAACGGCGTACGGCTGCCGATCGTCGGCCGCGTGTCGATGGACAGCACGACAATTGACATCAGCGCCTTGCCCGAAGGAACCCTGTCATTCGGGAGCCTCGTGGAAGTCCTGGGAGATCATCAGACCATCGACGATATCGCCCGGGACGCCGGCTTGATTTCCTATGAAATCCTGACCAGTCTCGGCCATCGCTTCCACCGGCAATACCGCTGACCTTCCCATTGCTCAATTTACTGAGGACATCATGAAAGTCGTCGTTCTGGGGGCCGGCATCGTCGGCGTCACATCCGCCTATCAACTCGCCAAGGCGGGCCACGAGGTGACGGTCATCGACCGGCAGCACGGGCCGGCGCTGGAAACGAGTTTTGCCAATGCGGGTGAAGTCTCCTTCGGCTATTGCTCGCCATGGGCCGCGCCCGGCATTCCGATGAAGGCGATCAAGTGGCTTTTCATGCACCACGCGCCGCTCATCCTGCGCCCCAAGGTCGATGGCGCGATGCTGTCCTGGCTCGTGAAGATGCTGTCGAACTGCACCTCGGAGCGCTACGCGATCAACAAGAGCCGGATGCTGCGCCTTGCCGATTATAGCCGCATCTCTCTCGCTCAAGTACGCGAGGAAACCGGCATTGCCTATGACGAGCGCATGCAGGGCACGCTGCAGCTCTTCCGCACGCAGCAGCAGCTCGACGCCTCCGCCAAGGACGTCAAGGCTCTGGCAGCCGACGGCATTCCCTATGAAGTGCTCGATCCCCAGGGTTGCATCCGCGTCGAACCGGCTCTGCGGCATGTTCGCGAAAAGATCGTCGGCGGCCTGCTGACGCCGAAGGACGAGACCGGCGATTGCTTCAAATTCACCAATGCGCTGGCCGCCAAGGCAGTCGAGCTCGGCGTGCGCTTCCAATACGGCACCACGATCAAGGGGCTCGACGTCCAGGGCGGCCAGGTGCGCGGCGTTGTTACCGACCATAGTCGTGTGGATGCCGATGCCGTCGTCGTCGCGCTTGGCAGCTACTCGCCGATCATGCTCAAGCCGCTCGGCATCAAGCTTCCGGTCTATCCGGTTAAGGGCTACTCGCTCACGATCCCGATCACCGATCCCTCGCGTTCGCCGGAATCGACGGTGATGGACGAAACCTACAAGATCGCCATCACGCGCCTTGGCGATCGCATCCGCGTCGGCGGCATGGCCGAAATCTCCGGCTATACCAACGATCTCGGCCTTGCCCGGCGCAAGACGCTCGAGCATTCCGTCACCGACCTATTCCCCGGTGGGGACGTGGCCAAGGCGTCCTTCTGGTCTGGCCTGCGGCCGATGACGCCGGACGGAACGCCGGTGATCGGACCGACGAAGATCAAGGGGCTGTTCCTCAACACCGGACACGGCACGCTTGGATGGACGATGAGCTCCGGCTCTGCACGCGTCATCGGCGATCTCGTCAGCGGCCGCAAGCCTGATATCGACGCGACGGATCTTGCCGTCAGCCGCTATGCCTGATCAGGCACGCCTCATCCGCCATCCCTTTCTACGGCTATGGGAATGGCCCCCTCTCCCCGCAAGCGGGGAGAGGGGGCTCTTATATCCGCATGAGAGTCGAGTTCATCGCCCGCCGATACCAATCAATGCCTGGAAATGCGCGGCAGGAAGATCGTGAACAGACCGAGCAGCGGCAGGTAAGAGCAGATCGTGTAGACGAAGGAGATGCCGTGCGTATCGGCAAAATCCCCGAGCGCTGCCGCGCCAAGTCCGCCTGCTCCAAAGGCGAAACCGAAGAAAATGCCGCCGATCAATCCGACGCGACCCGGGATCAGCTCCTGTGCGAACACCACGATCGCCGGGAATGCCGAGGCGAATACCAGCCCGATTATGACGGTCAGGACGCAGGTCCAGAACAGGTCCGCATAGGGCATCAAGAGCGCGAAGGGAATGACGCCGAGGATCGAGAACCAGATCACGAAGCGTGCACCGAGACGGTCGCCGACCGGCCCACCCATGATCGTTCCGGCGGCGACCGACCCCAGGAAGAGGAAGAGCATAAGCTGCGCATCGCGGACGTCGAGGTGGAACTTGTCGATGACATAGAAGGTGAAATAGCTCGAAATGCTCGCCATGTAGACGTTCTTCGTCGCCGTCAGCAGGATGAGGATCGCAAGCGCCCACATCGCCTTGCTGCGCGCAATCGGCAAGGTGCGGTTGGGCACAGGACGGCTGGCCTGCTGGCGGCGATGGTTGACGTACCAGGTGCCGACCCAGCTCAGAACGATGAAGCCGATGACGGCGAGCACCGAAAGCCATGCCACGCTCTTCTGGCCATGCTGAAGAACGAAGAATGCGGCAATCAGCGGCCCGATTGCCGAACCGGCGTTGCCGCCGAGCTGGAACAGCGATTGGGCGAGGCCATGACGGCCGCCGGAGGCCAGACGCGCGACGCGCGAGGCTTCCGGATGGAAGACGGCAGAACCGAAACCGATCAGGCAGGCGGCGCCTAGCAACATGCTGAAGCTTCCGGCATAGCCGAGCAGCAGGAGGCCCGAGAATGTGCTGACCATGCCCACAGGCAGCGAATAGGGCATCGGCCATTTATCGGTGACGATGCCGACAACAGGCTGCAGCAGCGAGGCGGTAATCTGGAACATCATCGTCAGCAGCCCGATCTGCACGAAATCGAGCGCGTAATTCTCTCGGAACATCGGATAGAGCGACGACAGCAGCGATTGCATGATGTCGTTCAGCAGGTGGCAGGTGCTGACCGCAATAACGACCGAGATCGTCGTCTTCTCAAATCGGGTTTGCGCACCCGAAAACGCCGCAACCATGGGGATTCCTTCCAGCGCCGGCGATTCCCACCGACCAAATTGTTCGATCCGCCTTTTACACGGCTTGTGGGTGACCTTCTTTCGTGTTTTGGTCCAATAGTTTCTCGATTGGGCCATTATGGAAAAACTGCCGAAACAATTGCTGGCCACCCTCGACGACCTGCATGTCCAGAGCATGCGCTGGATGGAGGAATCCGATGCGGATGTACTCGTCCACAGCGCCGAGCCGCCACAGGGTTACACCGTTCCATGGCACCATCACCGCCGCACGCAATTGCTCTGCATCTTTGCCGGCGTCGCCCTGATCATGACGGCGCGGGGGCGCTGGATGGTGCCTCCGGGGCACGCTCTGTTCATCCCCGTGGGGCTTGAGCATTCGATCGAGATTCTAAGCGACGTCAGCATGAAATCCGTCTATGTCGCGCCGCGCAATCAGCCCCCGAAGGATGAGGTTCCGCGCGTCGTCGAGGTCACGGATCTCGCCCGCAGCCTGTTGCTGGAAGCCATACGGTTACGGGAGGCGCCTGTCGGCCATCGCAAGGCCAAGCTGGTCCTGTCGCTGCTCGTCGAAGAGATCGCCACGCTGCCGGAACGCCCGCTCGGCCTCCCCTTCCCTTCCGATCGTCGGCTGGCAGCGCTCTGCCGCGAATACCTCGCCAACCCTTCACCCAACGCCAGGCTGGATGACTGGGCCGAAAAGCTTGCCATGAGCCGGCGAACCTTCACGCGCCAGTTCCGCAAGGAGACCGGCATCAGCTTCACGACCTGGCGCCAGCAGGCAAGCGTTTTCGCCTGCCTGCCACGGCTGGCCGGGGGGCAACCCGTGACCAACGTCGCGCTCGAAGCGGGCTATGAGAGCGTGGCGGCATTTACCACCATGTTCCGGCGCATGCTCGGCTCGTCGCCACGCGCCTACACAGTCAACCGCTGAGCCTTCGATCGGCAATCTTGAACCTGGGAAGCCGATCTGGCCCCACCCCTCTTGAAACGGCCCGTTGCTTGCGGCAAACAGCGCTGGAAACAGGGACAAGCATATGCGGCACATTCAGATCGTCGGTATCGGCACCGGAAATCCCGAGCATATGACGGTGCAGGCGATCAACACCCTGAATGCCGCCGATGTCATCTTCATTCCCAGCAAGGGCGCGGCAAAGGCAGAACTCGCCGATGTCCGCAAAGATATCTGCGAGCGCTACGTCACCAACAAAACCATCCGCTTCATCGGCTATGAGGTGCCATCGCGACGCACGGCCGATCGCAGCTATGTACAGGGCGTCGATGAATGGCATGAAGAGATTTCAGCCATTTACGAACGGCTTTTCCTTGAGCATCTGGCGGAAAAGGAACGCGCGGCCTTCCTGGTGTGGGGCGATCCCGGCCTGTACGACAGCACGTTACGCATCATCGAGCGTGTCGCAGCGCGCGGCAATGTCCCACTCGACTACGGTATCATTCCCGGCATCACCAGCATTCAGGCGCTGACCGCAAGCCACCGCATTCCCCTCAATCTCGTCGGCAAGCCGGTGCAGATCACCACGGGACGCCGGCTGGCCGAGAGTTTTCCCGGCATAGCGGAAACGGCCGTCGTCATGCTCGACGGCCAGCAGGCCTTCAGCAAGATCGACGATCCGGACGCCTATATCTATTGGGGAGCCTATCTCGGCACAAAGGACGAGATTATCATATCCGGCAGGCTGGCTGATGTTTCCGAGCGCATTGTTTCGACACGGGAAGAAGCCCGCGCGAGACACGGGTGGATCATGGACATCTACCTGCTGCGCAAGGGCCAGGACTTCGACGATCGGACATGAACCGTCGCTAAGCCAAATCATTTGCCCGCCGATCCGGTTTATGCAAGGAAGTGTCCCTTATGAAGGGCAATCTCCTGGTTGCGGCCAACGGACAGATGATGGATGAACTCGCGTGCGTCTCGCAAGAGCCAGCCGAAGGCCTCGTCGACGCCTCGCCTTCGCCGGCCATGGTTCGCGGCGCCTGCCCGTCGCTCAGCGAGCCGATGCAGACCGGCGATGGTCTCCTGGTGCGGCTGCGGCCGGTGACCACGGGATTGACGGTTGCCCAGTTTCGCGCACTCGCCGCTACGGCCGAAAAACATGGCAACGGTCTGATCGAGATCACTGCGCGCGGCAATCTGCAACTGCGCGGCATGACCTCGCAAAGCATGGCCGGATTGGCCGCCGATGTCGATCGCGCTGGCATTGTGCCGGAGATCGGCGTTGCGATCGAAGTCCCGCCGCTCAGCGGCGTCGATCCGGCGGAAGTCGCCGACGCACGATCCCTTGCCGAACGCCTGCGGTACGCCATCGATTCACTAGATCCAAAACCGCTTCTGGCGGCGAAGCTCGCGATCATCATCGATGGCGGCGGTCAGCTCGCTCTGGACGGACTTTCGGCGGATATCCGGCTGAAGGCGACCAAACCCGATGATGGCGCAGGCCGTTTATGGACGCTCGCGATCGCAGGAACGAATGCAACGGCAACGCCGCTTGCCACATTGCCTAGCGACGAGGCGATTGCCGGCGTGGTCGCGTTGTTGAAAAGATTGAGCCTCCTCGGACCTCGCGCCCGCGGTCGCGACCTTGATCCGGCGGAGCTGCGAGGACAATTTCCGGGCGTAACCGCCCATGCTCAGACGACAGTCAAGCCACCCACCTCCCCCATCGGGATCATCTCACTGGGGATAAACGGTTATGCGCTCGGATTGCGCCCATCCTTCGGCCAGATCCACGCAAAGGACCTCGCACGCTTTCTCGCCGTTGCCGAAGAGAACAGCGTCTCCGAAATCCGCACCGGGCCGCAACACAGCATGCTGTTGCTGGGCCTTGCGGCCGACGAACTCGAGCGCGTTCGCACGGTAGCTGCTTCCTGCGGTTTTCAAACGCGCGACGGCGATCCGGCAAATCACATCGTTCCTTGCTCGGGCGCTGGAGCCTGCGCATCCGCACACTACGCCACTAAGCAGGCCGCCTTAGATTGTGTTGCTGTCGCTCCCGAGCTGCTCGACGGTTCGTTCGAACTGCACCTGTCCGGCTGCTCGAAGGGATGCGCCCATCCTGCTCCGACAGCGCTCGCCATCGTCGGCATTCCGACCGGCCATGCGATCGTCCTGGATGGATCGGCATCGGCCGAACCCGCCGTCCATATCGGCAAAGAGAATCTGAAATCGGTGCTGGCTCGGCTGGGGGAGCTGGTGCGAAACAACAAAGTTGCTGGCGAATCGGCGCGCCAGTGTCTTAAACGGCTCGGCCGGGACGCAATCGCGACGGCTTTACGACAGGGATAGAAATGCCTGACTATGACTATATCCGCGAGGGACAAGCGATCTATGAACGCTCCTTCGCGATCATCCGCGGCGAAGCCGATCTCAAGCGCTTTTCCGATGCCGAGGCCGATGTTGCGATCCGCATGATCCATGCCTGCGGACAGGTGGAAGCAGCCCAGCATTTCCATTTCTCGCCCGACTTCGTCGCCGCTGCCCGCAAGGCGCTGTCTGACGGCGCACCGATTCTTTGCGATGCCGAGATGGTCGCCCGCGGTGTCACGCGTGCCCGTCTGCCGGCAGCCAACGAAGTGATCTGCACATTGCAGGACCCGCGCACGGCTGAGATCGCCAAGGCCATCGGCAACACGCGTTCTGCCGCTGCCATGCATCTGTGGACCGAGCACCTAGCCGGCTCAGTCGTCGCCATCGGCAATGCGCCAACCGCCCTCTTCCATCTTCTCGAAATGCTGCGCGATGGCGCGCCGAAGCCTGCCACCATCATCGGCATGCCTGTCGGCTTCGTCGGCGCGGCCGAATCCAAGGATGCGCTAGCGGAGAATTCCTACGGCGTTCCCTTCGCCATCGTGCGCGGTCGCCTCGGCGGCAGCGCCATGACGGCAGCGGCCCTCAATGCACTGGCGAGGCCGGGCCTATGAGCACCTCTTCCTCTGGCCAGTTGATTGGCGTCGGCACCGGTCCCGGCGATCCGGAACTGCTGACGATCAAGGCCGTCAGAGCCTTGGAGCGCGCCGATGTCGTCGCTTATTTTGCCAAGCAGGGCAAGAACGGCAACGGACGCACAATCGTCGGCGACCTGCTGAGAGCGGACGTGACGCTCCTGCCGCTCTACTATCCGGTCACGACCGAGATCGATAAAGACGCCCCGGGCTATATCAGCCAGATCACCGCCTTCTATGACGCCTCGGCCGAATTGGTGGCGGCGCGGCTGCGCGAAGGAAAGACTGTTGCGGTGCTCAGCGAGGGCGACCCGCTCTTTTACGGCTCCTACATGCACCTGCATGTCCGCCTCGCCAATCGCTTCCCGACCGAGGTCATACCTGGCGTGACGGCCATGTCCGGCTGCTGGTCTTTGGCCGGGTTGCCGATGGTGCAAGGTGACGACGTGTTGTCCGTGCTGCCGGGGACCATGGCTGAAGCCGAACTTGCCCGCCGCCTGGGCGACACGCAGGCAGCGGTCATCATGAAGGTCGGCCGCAATCTGCCGAAGATCCGCCGCGCGCTTGATGCCGCCGGCCGGCTGAACGACGCCATCTATGTCGAGCGCGGCACGATGGCAAATGGCGCCATGACGCCGCTCGCCGGCCGTGACGATGCCGAGGCGCCGTATTTCTCTCTGGTTCTGGTTCCGGGCTGGGAAGGAAGGCCATGAGCGGGCGTCTCTATGTCATCGGCACCGGCCCCGGCAATCCCTCGCAGACGACGCCGGAAGCCTTGGCTGCCGTCGCGGATGCCCATGAATTCTACGGTTACGGTCCTTACCTCGACCGCCTGACGCTGCGCGGCGACCAGATCCGTCAAGCATCCGACAATCGCGAGGAGCTGGATCGCGCCAAGGCGGCGCTGCAGCGAGCCGCGGCCGGCGTCAATGTCTGCGTCGTCTCCGGCGGCGATCCCGGCGTTTTTGCCATGGCGGCGGCAGTCTGTGAGGCGATCGATCATGGTCCGGCGGAATGGCGCGCAATCGACCTCGTCGTCGTGCCGGGCATCACCGCCATGCTTGCGGTCGCTGCCCGCATCGGTGCGCCTCTCGGCCACGATTTCTGTGCGATCTCGCTGTCTGACAATCTGAAGCCCTGGCCTCTTATCGAAAGCCGGCTTCGTGCCGTCGCAGAGGCCGGCTTTGTGATCGCGCTCTACAATCCGATTAGCAAAGCGCGGCCCTGGCAGCTCGGCAAGGCCTTCGAAATCCTGCGCGCCATATTGCCCGGCGATACGCCCGTCATCTTCGGCCGCGCCGCCGGCCGGCCCGACGAGCGTATGATCGTGGCGCGGCTTGGCGATGCCGAGGTCTCGCAAGCGGATATGGCGACCTGCGTCATCATCGGCTCGGCCGAGACGCGCGTCATTGCCCGTGAAGGGCGTCCGGATCTGGTCTATACGCCGCGTTTCATCAGGGAAGAGACGAAATGATCGATGCGATCGAGCGCAGCGTCCACTGTTTCGGCCACCGGCAGGCCGGCAGCCTCCGTGCGCTCGATCATGATCACCTTGATGCCGAGGTGCCTTGCCGCTTCGATCTTTCCGTAGGTCGCGCCGCCGCCGCTATTCTTGGCGACGACCACGTCGATCCCATGCCGCTGCAACATGTCGAGCTCGTCGGCCAGTCGGAACGGGCCTCTGCTGATGATGTAGCTGACATTGGGCACAGTCAGCGGCGGCTCGACGGGATCGACGCTGCGGACCCAGTAATGGTGCTGCGGCGCCGCATTCGCCTGATGCGCCTCCTGCCGACCGGTCGCCAGGAAAACCCGCAAGGGTCTGGCCCCGAGCGCGGCCACGGCCTGCGCAATACTATGCACCGAGAGCCATTCATCGCCTTCGACCGGCACCCAGGCGGGGCGGCGCAACGCAAAAGCCGATACATCGCATTGAGCGGCCGCCTGGCTGGCGTTTGTGGAAATACGCGCTGCGAAAGGGTGGGTGGCATCGATCAGCAGATCGATCGCTTCCTCGCGAAGATAGCGGGCAAGCCCTTCCGCACCGCCGAAGCCGCCTCTGCGCACCGGCACGGGCTGCAGGGCGGGATCGGCAGTCCTGCCTGCGAGCGACAAGACAACGTCAAGATCAGCGCGGGAGGCGAGCGACGCCGCCAGAGCACGGGCCTCCGTTGTACCGCCCAGGATCAGAATACGGGCCTTGTCCATGGCTGAGACACCTTCAATTCAACGCTGGCTCACTCTTATCGGCATCGGCGAAGACGGTCCAGCCGGCCTCGGCGACGCGGCCAAACAGCTGATCACATCGGCACCGGTCGTCTTCGGCGGAGCGCGCCATATCGAGTTGATGAGCGCCGTTATTACCGGCGAGACACGGCAATGGCTTTCGCCATTCGAAAAATCCATCGAAGCGGTCCTTGCCCGGCGCGGCAAGCCGACCGTGGTTCTCGCCTCCGGCGACCCGTTCTTCTACGGCGTCGGCGCGACGCTTTTGCGGAGCATTCCAGCCGATGAGATGTCTGTCATTCCAGCAGCATCTTCGTTCAGCCTGGCCGCCTCCCGCCTGGGCTGGCCTTTGCAGGAGACGACGGTCCTCTCGCTGCACGGACGACCCATCGACCTCATCCGGCCTCACCTCCACCCCGGCCGAAAGATCCTGGCGCTGACATCCGATGGCAATGGCCCTGCCGCGTTGGCCGCCCTGCTGCAAAGCTCTGGGTTCGGTCAGTCTGAGCTTACGGTTCTGGAAGCGCTGGGCGGCCCGCATGAGAAGGTCTCCCGCCAGAGGGCAGCTGGGTTCACCCTTTTCGGTATCAATGATCTGAACATCTGCGGCATCGAGGTCAAGGCCGAAGCCGGCGCCCGGATTTTGTCGCTGAGCGCCGGCTTAGCCGATGAGCTTTTCGATCATGATGGCCAGATCACCAAGCGCGAGATCCGCGCGATGACGCTGTCGGCACTGGCGCCCCGCCATGGCGAGCTGCTCTGGGATATCGGCGCCGGCTCCGGGTCGATCGGCATAGAATGGATGCTAGCCGATATCTCACTACGCGCCATCGCCATCGAGGCTTCCGGCGAGCGCGTGGCGCGGATCCGCCGCAACGCGACGAATTTCGGCGTGCCGGGCCTATCCATTGTCGAGGGTGAGGCGCCGAATGCGCTTGCGGGACTGCCGACGCCGGATGCGGTCTTCATCGGCGGCGGCGGCAGCGACGCCGGCGTTCTCGATGCCGCCATCGGCCAATTGAAAAGCGGCGGCAGGCTGGTTGCCAATGCCGTCACGACCGAAATGGAAGCTCTTCTGCTCGCAGAACACGCACGCAGGGGTGGCTCGCTGATCCGCATCGACATTGCCCGCGCCGCACCCGTCGGCCGCATGACCGGCTGGCGGCCGGCCATGCCAGTGACGCAATGGTCTTGGACCAAGCCATGAATGAGTATGAGGTAGAGCGATGACAGTGCATTTCATTGGCGCAGGCCCCGGCGCAGCCGACCTGATCACGGTGCGCGGCCGCGACCTGATCGGCAAATGCCCCGTCTGCCTCTATGCCGGCTCGATCGTCTCGCCGGACCTGCTGCAATATTGCCCGCCCGGCGCCCGTATCATCGACACGGCTCCGATGTCGCTCGACGAGATTGAGGCGGAATATCTGAAAGCGGCCGCCGCCGGCGAGGATGTCGCACGCCTTCACTCCGGCGATCTCTCCGTCTGGAGTGCCGTTGCCGAGCAAATCCGCAGGCTCGATCAGCATGGCATCGACTATACGATGACGCCTGGCGTCCCCGCTTTCGCAGCCGCAGCCTCAGCGCTCGGACGCGAGCTGACCATCCCGGCCGTCGCCCAGAGCCTGGTGCTGACGCGGGTCTCCGGCCGTGCCTCGCCGATGCCGAACAACGAGACGCTGGAGAAATTCGGCGCGACCGGCGCGACGCTCGCCATTCATCTGGCAATCCATGCGCTCGGAAAGGTGGTCGAGGAGCTGACGCCGCTTTACGGCGCCGATTGCCCGGTCGCGATCGTCGTCAAGGCCTCATGGCCCGACGAGCGGATCGTTCGGGGCACGCTTGCCACGATCGAGGAGAAAGTGGCGGCCGAACCGATCGAGCGTACCGCCCTGATCTTCGTCGGCCCATCGCTCGCCGCCAGCGATTTCCGCGAAAGTTCGCTCTACGATCCGGCCTATCAACGTCGTTTCCGCGATCGGCAATAATCCAGGACGCTGTTGCAAAACTGGCTGAAATTTCCTTTAGATCATTTTCGCTTTTCCTCGAACCGCGAAAATGATCTATCTTCCTGTTTTTTTACGCATTCCGGACGGAAAACCGCTGCGCACTCTTCCTGGAATTGCTTTAGCCTGCTCCGAGAACTCCCGGCACCAAGAGGATCAGTGGATACAGCGCATTACCATCGCCATCGATGATGATCTTCTCGAGACGATCGACAAGATCAGCGCGCAACGCGGCTATGCCAGCCGCTCGGAAACGCTGCGCGACCTGGTTCGCGATGCCGTTACGCATGCACAACCGACCATAGATGGCGATGCGAAATGTTACACAGCACGTACCTATGTCTACCAACACGAAACTCGGGATCTGTCGCGCCGCCTGACGATGGCCAAACACGATCATCATGACCTTTCGGTCTCGACCCTTCATGTCCATATCGACGGACACGATTGCCTCGAGGTCTCGGTGCTGAAGGGCAAGGCTGGCGAGATACAGACCTTTGCCGACAGCGTGGTTACCCAGCGCGGCGTCCGCTTCGGAGACCTGCACCTCATTCCTTCGGAGCTTGGCCCGCATCACGCGGAGCCTCATTCGCACGACTGAATGCGCGAGTTGCCCGCGGACAACGGCAGCCGTCAGAGCTTGCCCGTCATATAGGTCATGCTCTCCTTGATGGCCGCGACCGGCTCCTTCAAAGCATGTACCGCCGGGGCGAAGGGTTCGAACGAAGCCGGTCCCACGTAGCCTGCCGATAGCAGAGCCCGCAGCTGCCCGACATTGTCGAGACGGTCGCTGGCATCGACCAGAACGCGATGCGGATCGCGCATGTCGGCAACCGAGACGTCGGGATCGCTGACGCCGGAAATATGCACCAGGCCAGTCAGCTCCGGAAAAGTCGCAGCCTCGCCGGCGAGGTGGTGATGGAAGGTGTCGTGAACCAGGCGGAAGGTGGATTTCGCGCCGAGTTCTTCGATGGCGCCGGCCGCTTCGCTCTTCAGGCGCAGCGAGCAGATTTCGAAGCCAAGCGGCTCGACCAGCCCGACGATGCCGGCAGCTTCCAACATCGGCGTCAAAGCCGAAAGCGCCTTGCGAAGATTGGCCCGGCGTGCTTCCGGCTCGCGGCCGCTGCCGTCATTGACCGGCACGAGGACCAGCGCCTTGGCGCCGCAATCGCGCGCATAATCGATCAGCTCCGCTGCCTCCAGGGCGCGCTCGTCATTCCATTCATTGAAGCGCTGAAGGGCATTGATGGAGATGATCGTGAGCCCTTGACGCTCGGCCAATTCCTTGACGCCGTTTGCCGGCGTGCCGTCCAGTATTGCGTTGCCGGCAAGATCGTTTCGGATCTCGACGCTATCGATGCCGAGCTCCTTTGCAGCGGCGAAAAACGATTCCAGGCTCATGGATGGGGCGCACATATGATTGAGCGCGAAACGAATGGAACTCATAATGGGCACTCCTCCTCAGGGCGTCCGGCCGCAAAAGACATCTCGATTTGCCGCGCCGCTGTGCGAAGGACTAGCGAGATTCATTGCCTTGTTCCATCGGCTTTCGCTATCATTCCTGATAGATTTATTCCGATAATGATGGAATTACATCATTCGTGCTAGATGTTCTCGGAGACGAATATTTCGAACGGCAGGAAGCTCTGGCCGGGTACGGCCGCCTCGCCATTCTCGATCGCCGCAATCATGAGGCTCATCAGTTCCTTGCAGAGCGCCGGCAACGGCGTGCCGATCGCCATGGCGACGACATCGTCGGCGAGAGCAGCCCGCGATTCCGGCGTCAGCTCATTGACGACAGCGATCAGCTTGCCGGCCAGCCGCTCCTCGCGAATGGCTGAAATAGCTCCCTCCATGCCGCCGCCGCAGACATAGAAGCCGATCAAATCAGGATGCTTTTTCAGGAGATCGAGCGTTGCCTCATGCGTGATCTCCGGCGTGTCCAGATTGATGAGCGTATCCAAGACCTCGAATTCCGGCGCGTTTTCGCGGAAATAGGAACGAAAGCCGATTTCGCGCAGCTCATGTCCAAGGAAGCGATGGCTGGCGACAAAGCAGGCGACCTTGCCGGGACCCCGCGCCGAGCGCGCGATGAGCCAGGCCGCCGTGCGCCCGACCTTGCGGTTATCAACACCGATATAGCCCCGACGGGCGCCGGTAGAGAAGTCCGACAGCAGGGAAAAGACAGGAATACCCTTTTCCTTCAATTCCTCGATCGCGGCCGTGACGGCCGGATAGTCCGGCGCAACGAGCGCGATCGCCTGGCTGCGGGCCGCCATCGCCTTCAGTCTCTCGACGATAGCCGTTGGCGTCGAGGCCGGCACGAAGTCCACATGGGCATTGATCCGAGCTGTTGTGACCGCCTGTGCAGCCATGGCAATCTCCTTGGCGAAAGCCTGGTAGAAGGCCTGAACCGGCTTCTGCAGCACGAAACCCAATCGATACTGCGGCAGGTCCTCGAAGACGCGCTGACGCAGCAGGCCGACAGCATGGTAGCCGATTTCCTGGGCCGCCTCGTAAACCCTCCTTGCCGTCTCCTCTCTGACGCGATGACGTCCGTTCAGGACGCGATCGATCGTGGCGACGCTGACGCCGGAAGCCTTGGCAAGATCGGATATGGTGGGGCGACGCATGATTGCTCCTGAGATATGCCATCATCGATGACATCAAAATTTGATATGTTTTGATAGATTCCATCATTCCCGCATTGAGGCAAGCAAAAAGTCGATCTATCGTTTCCGGCATCGAGGGCGAGGCGCTGTTGAGCATCGCGGGAGGCAGGGATGACGACGATAATCAAGCGTGACTACGATCTGCTTGGCGCAAGCGGCAGGCTGGCGGTGGAAGCCGGGCTTGCGGCCGCCGAATGGTATCATACGGATGTGCCGCGCAAGGACATGAAGGCGCTGATGCAGCGATCGGATGCGCCAGCGATCCGCGATACCGTCATCTGGCTCGGCAGCATGGCGGTCTTCGCCGCTCTGGGTGTCTATTTCTGGGGATCGTGGATCTGCATCCCGTTCTTCCTGGCTTATGGCGTGCTTTACGGCTCGGCTTCCGACAGCCGCTGGCATGAATGCGGCCACGGCACAGCCTTCAAGACGCGCTGGATGAACGACGCGGTCTATCAGGTCGCCTGCTTCATGATCATGCGCAACCCCGTGACCTGGCGCTGGAGCCATGCACGCCACCACACCGACACCGTCATTGTCGGCCGTGACCCGGAAATTGCCGTCATGCGGCCGCCGGACCTCTTCCGTCTCGTTCTGAATTTCTTCGGGATCCTCGACGTCTGGCACGCCGTCGTCGACATGCTGCGCAATGCATGCGGCGTCGTCAGCGCCGCGGAAAAGACCTTCATCCCGGAGATGGAGCAGCCGAAAGCCATTCGTATCGCCCGCATCTGGCTCGCCATCTATGTCGCAACTATCGCAACGGCGATCGCCATGGGCTCGATCCTGCCGCTGATGCTGATCGGGCTTCCCCGGCTCTATGGTGCCTGGCATCACGTCCTGACCGGCCTCCTGCAGCATGGCGGCCTTGCCGACAACGTCATCGACCACAGGCTCAACAGCCGTACCGTGATGATGAATCCAATCAGCCGCTTCATCTACTGGAACATGAACTATCACGTCGAACATCACATGTTCCCAATGGTGCCCTATCACGCGCTGCCGAAGCTGCATGCGATGATCAAGCACGATCTGCCGGCGCCGAACCCATCCATGTGGTCCGGCTATCGCGAGATGATACCGGCATTCCTGCGGCAATTGCGCAACGAGGACTATTTCCTGAAGCGGGAGCTGCCGCCGACGGCACGGCCCTATCGCGAGGAGTTCCACGGCGAACTTCCGGCCACGGCCGCCCAGTAAACTAAACCGGACATGCAAAGGGAGGAAAACATGAGCAACTGGATCGAAGTCTGTGCTGCCGAGGCGATCGACGAAGAGGATGTCATCCGCTTCGACCATGACGGACGAACCTTCGCCGTCTATCGCAGCCCGGAGGACGACTATTTCGCCACCGACGGCCTATGCACGCACGAGAAGATCCACCTCGCCGACGGCCTGGTCATGGACAACATCATCGAATGTCCGAAGCATAACGGCCGTTTCGACTATCGCACGGGCGAAGCCAAGGGTGCGCCGGTCTGCGTCAACCTGCCGACCTATCCGGTCAAGGTCGAGAACGGCACCGTCTTCATCGGGCTGTGAGGAGGCAATCATGGCTCATTTCGTCATCGTCGGAGCAGGAGAATGCGGTGCGCGCGCCGCCTTCGCGCTTCGGGAAAAGGGATTTGAGGGCGACATCACCCTGATCGGCGCCGAGCCGCTCGCCCCATACGAACGTCCGCCGCTTTCGAAAGGCAGCTCAGGTGACGCGCCGGAACCCAAGTTCGTCGCCGCATTAGAACGGTATCAGGAGCAATCGATCCACCTGAGACTCGACGCGACGGTGACGGCGATCAATCCCGCTACG
Organism: Rhizobium freirei PRF 81; assembly: GCF_000359745.1. GTDB lineage: Bacteria > Pseudomonadota > Alphaproteobacteria > Rhizobiales > Rhizobiaceae > Rhizobium > Rhizobium freirei. The sequence continues at coordinate 190,667 of NZ_AQHN01000084.1, read as the reverse complement.
AAGACGATCAGTCTCGCCGACGGACAAACACTCGGTTACGACAAACTTCTGCTCACGACCGGGGCCTCGGCGCGCAACTTTCCCGGCGCCGATGGCACCTCCTGCCGCATCCGCATGCTGCGGACCCATGCGGATGCTGTGGCTTTGCATGCCGCCCTTCAACCCGGGCGGCACATTGCCATTATCGGCGGCGGCTTCATCGGCCTTGAACTGGCGGCAACGGCACGCATGCGCGGTGCCGACGTCACCGTCATCGAAGGCCTGCCTCGGGTGTTAAAGCGCGGCGTGCCGGAGGAAATCGCCGAAGCGATCACGGAACGCCATCGCCAGGAAGGCGCCGATATCCGTTGTGGCCAAGTCATCGAAGCCTTGCAGGAAGAGGCCGACAAGGTGATCGTTCGCCTGGCGGATAGCGAAAGCGAAGCAATTTCCGCCGACCTGCTGCTCGTCGGCATCGGCGCCTTGCCGAATGTCGCGCTCGCCGCGCAAGCGGGGCTTGCGATCGAGAATGGCATCGCCGTCAACGAGCGGCTGGAGACCTCGGTTGCCGAGATCTATGCAGCGGGGGATTGCTGCTCCTTCCCACTGGCACTTTATGGCGGTCGGCGCGTTCGGCTCGAATCCTGGCGCAATGCGCAGGAGCAGGCAAATCTGGCCGCTGCCAACATGCTGGGAGAAGGTGCGGAAATATCCGCCGTGCCATGGTTCTGGTCCGATCAATATGATCTGACGCTGCAGATCGCCGGTCTGGCGGATGAGGCGACCGTTCATGTAAGGCGAGACCTCGATGATGGTGCGTTCATCCTGTTTCATCTGGATGGGCAAGGGCGATTGCTCGCCGCCAGCGGCATAGGCCGCGGCAATGCCGTCGCGCGCGATATCCGTCTCGCCGAAATGCTGATTGCCGCCCGTGCCCATCCGGATCACAATGCTCTAGCGGCAAGCACTGTCAAACTGAAGTCGCTGCTTGCCGCATAAGATCGCCCTTAGACCTTGACGCAGGACGCCGAAGCATAAATGTCTTCCTGTAACGGCAAACGGGGGAAACGATGAAGATACTCGGCATTTCTGGCAGCCTGCGCAAAGGCTCCTTCAATACAGCCTTGCTTAACGCCGCGGTCGAACTGGCACCAAGCGGCGTCGAACTGATCGCCCGCACCATCCATGGCGTACCGCTCTATGACGCCGATCTCGAAGCAGCGGACGGCATTCCGGAAAAAGTCCGCGAGCTCAAAGATCTGGCTATCGCAGCCGATGGCTTGATCCTGTTCACGCCGGAATACAACAATTCGCTTCCCGGCGTGTTCAAGAACGCCATCGACTGGATGAGCCGCCCCTCGACCGACATCGCTCAAGTCTTCGGCGGCAAGCCGATCGCCATTCTTGGCGCCTCGCCCGGCAATTTCGGCACCATTCTCAGCCAGAACGCCTGGCTGACGGTGTTGCGCACGCTCGGCGCCGAAGCATGGTTCGGCGGCCGGCTGATGGTGTCGCGGGCCGGCAGCGTCTTCGATGCCGACGGCGCGATCGTCGACGAGAAGGTGAAACACAATCTCGCGGCTTTCATCGAAGGTTTCAGTGCTTTCGTTGAGGCTCGTAAAAAAGGCTGACGCGCCGCTGTTCGGCTAATCCGCAAGGCAGATATGAAGCCTATGACCAAGCCGATGAACAACCTAATCTGACTGTGGCGCCGGGTTCCGGCGCTTCTTGCCCCGCACATCTTCTTCCGTCGAAAACAATGAAATCCAATAGTACCGGTTACGTCTTCACGCTGTTGGCCATCAGCATATTCGCCATACAGGACGGCATATCCAAGCATCTCGTCAGCGCCTATCCGCCGCTTCTGGTGGCGATGATCCGCTATTGGGCATTCATGCTTTTTGCCATTGCGATGGCCTCGCGTGCACCGGGCGGCCTGCGACGCAATGTCAGGACCAAGCACCCTGCCCTGCAGATTGCCCGCGGCCTGCTGCTTGCCGCACAGATCGTCGTTGCCATCTCGTCCTTCGTCATCGTCGGACTGGCCCATTCGCAGGCGATCTTTTCATCCGGCCCGCTGATGGTGGCCATGCTGTCCATACCGATCCTCGGGGAAAAAGTGGGCTGGCGGCGATGGCTGGCGATCTGCTTCGGCTTCGTCGGCGTCCTCCTGATCCTGAAGCCGGAGAGCGGCGTCTTCGACGTGCGTTTCCTGGTGCCGCTTTCCGGCGCGCTGCTATTCTCGTTCTACGTCGTCCTTACCCGCTATGTCAGCCGGGAGGACAGTGCGATGACCAGTTTTTTCTACACAGGGGTTGTCGGCGCGGTCGCCATGAGCTGCATCGGCCCATTCTTCTGGACGACGCTTGCGCCGCATGACTGGATCTTCATGGGCATTCTCTGCCTGACGGGCGTGTCGAGCCACTATTTCCTCATACGCGCCTACGACCTGCTCGACGCGGTGGTGATCCAGCCGCTGACCTATCTGCAGCTTGTGCTCTCCGCCATCATCGGTGTCAGCATATTCGGCGAAAAGCTGAGCGCGCCCATGATTTTGGGCGCGCTCATCGTCGTTGCGGCGGGCATATTCACGATCTGGCGCGAACATGCCCTGGCGAGGACCCGGCCCAAGGCCGGCAAGGCATCGGCAGATTAGAGCATTTCCGTTTTAAACGGAGTCACGGAAATACTCTATCTCTTTGTTTTCACACAATTCCGGACGCAATACCGGCTTCGCATTTTTGCGGGAATTGCTCTAAGCATCCACCTGGGCGCGCGGCTGCACCTCGGTGTAGTAGCTCACATATTTCTGCCGGTAGCGCTCCGTTCCGCCGAAATCGCTGTAGCGCGGCAATTCCGACATATCGGTCTTGTTGAGGATGACGCCGAGGATGCGCGAATTGATCTGCGGCTCCTGCTCGAGGATGTCACGGACCAGATTGGTCGGCGTCGCGCCCCATTCGGCAACCAGCAGGAAGGCGTCGACCTGCGGCGCAAAGGCCTTTGCATCGATGACCGGGCCGAGAGGCGCGAGATCGACGACGATGTAGTCGAACAACTTGCGCGCATTTTCCATCAGATGATGCATGCCCTGCGAGGACAGAAGCTCGCTGGTGTGCAGCAGATGATCGCGTACGACAACGGGTAGAATGGCAAGCTTGGTGCGCGGATCGACCTTCACGGCATTGGTCCACGGAACCTCGCCGAGCACGGCCTCGATCAAGCCGGCCTGCGGCTGCGACTTCAATGTCCGGCTGAGACCCGGATTGCGCAAGTCGGCGTCGATGAGCAGCGTACGCTTGCCGCTGCTGGCGAGCAGGGCGGCGAAATTGGCGGCCGTCGTCGACTTGCCCTCGCCGGGCAGTGCCGAGACGACGCCGATCACGCGATCGGCACGGCCTTGCAGCATGACGTCGCTGGCGAGCTTGGCGTTCCTCAAGGTCTCGGCAAAGATCGAGCGCGGCGCTTCGACCGAGATGCGCATCATACGCTCAAAGGCGACGCCGTTTTCCGGCTCTTCCGCCGTTGCCGGCTCGGGTCCGGCGTTGGGTTTGCGCAGCTGCCTCCTGCTCCTGCTCTGCTGGCCGAGCAGCGGCAGATAGCCGAGGAACTTCAACCCGAGAGCCGAGCGCACGTCCGCTTCGACACGGAAGAAGCGATCGCGGAACTCCTGAAGGGCAGCCAATCCGCAGCCGGCCATCAGGCCGAGGATGACCGCGAGTGCCATGACAAGCGTCTTCTTCGGGCTGGAGGGTGCCGTCGGCACACCGGCAACCGAAATGACACGCGCCTTGGCGATCGGGAAGGAACGCTGCTGCGTCGCCTGTTCGAAACGGCCCAGATAGGATTCGTAAAGGCTCTTCAGCGCCGTCGCCTTCTGGTTCAGCTCGTTCAGATGAACCAGCGACTTGTTGGCTTCGGAATTCTTGCCGACAACGTTTTCGATGCTTTCACGCAGCGACGACGCACGCGATTGCGCCACGTCATACTCATTCTTGTAGCTGGCAGTAAGCTGCTGGAGTTCCTGATAGATCTGACGGGTAATATCCTGCCGCTCGGCGCGGAGCGCCACGGCTTGCGGATGGTTGGCGCCGAAATTCTGCGTGACGTCCTGCTCGCGCTTTTGGACGGCGAGATAGCGGGTCTTCAGATCCTGCAGCACCGAGTTGTCGGTCGAGCTTGATGAGATGGTCGCGTTCTTGACGGCGTTGTCGGGACCCTGGTCGATGATCGACTTGTACTGATTATAGCGAGCGGAAGCGCTGGCCGTATCGGCCTGAGCGATGATCAGCTGCTTGTTTAAATCGGAAATCTGCTGTTCCGACATCAGCTCGCCGCCGGTCGAGGTCAAACCATTGTCGGCCTTGTATTTCTCGACTTCGAGCGAAGCCTCCTGCGCGCGCTGACGCAGATCGTTCAGGCGTTCCTGCAGCCAGACGGAGGCACGTTCGGTCGCGTCGAAATTGGCGTTCAACTGATCGGTGAGATAGGCATCGGCATAGGCGCGCGTGACCTTGGCGGCCAACTGCTTGTCGGTCGAGCTGTAGGAAACCGCGACAACCGAGCTTCGCGTAACCCGCTCGACCTTGAGATTGTCCTGCAGAACGGCAGCAACCTTCTGACGCTGGGCTTCTCGCTGCTCTTCCGGCGTCATCGGTGGACGACGCGGCGTAAAGATGCTGACGATGAGATCGACACCGGATTTCATCAAGGCTGCCGGCGATAGCGGCGGATTGAGCAGCCTGTTGTTGTCAGCAAGACCACCGGTATCGACGACGCGCAAAGCCATCTCGTTCGATTTGAGGATTTCGACGGCGCTGGCGATTTCCATGTCCGCCTGCTGGCCGCTGGCGGCCGGCGGCTGATCCTCAGCATATTTCGTCATGCTTTCGTCGAGCAATATCTGCGTCATCGACGTGTAGCTCGAGGTGGCAGTCAGCAAATAGGCCACGGCCAGAATGACGCAGGCGGCCGCAGCAAGGAGGATGGTACGGAAGCGACGCGTCACGACCGCCATCAGCTTGTCGAGGTCGATGAAGCTATCCTGCGACCCTCCTTGGGGAACAGCGCTGTGGAAAGTGAAATTCTTCTGATGCATGGCGACCACCTTGTCGGAGAAGCCTGAATGAACAATAGCCATGGCCTGCGGCCCTTCCGGCCGCAGGCCAGATGTGAACAGGCTTAAGCGGCGGTCATCTGCGCTTCATGCGAGACGACCAGGTTGCGGATCGAGTCATAGACCAAGCCGCCGATGTCGGCGCGAGCGAGCGCAAAGGCGACGTTTGCTTCGATGAAGCCATGCTTGGACCCACAGTCGAACGTGCGTCCGCCGTAAACCTGGGCATGGAAGGATTGTGTCTCGGAGAGACGCAGCATGCCGTCGGTCAGCTGGATCTCATTGCCGGCACCGCGCTCCTGACGGGCCAGAATGTCGAAAATCTCGGGCTGCAGGATATAACGACCATTGAGGTAAAAGTTTGAAGGCGCTTCCGACGGATGCGGTTTTTCGACCATCTTGGTCACGGCAAAGCCGTGACGGACCGCCGAGCCCTTGCCGATGATGCCGTATTTCGACGTCTCTTCCGGAGCGCACTCCTCGACGGCGACGATGTTGCCGCCGGTCTCATTGTAGAGATCCATCAGGCCGGCCATGCAGCCGCGCATGCCGTAGCACAGCATGTCGGGCAGCAGCAGCGCGAAGGGTTCGTTGCCGATCAGGTCGCGAGCGCACCAGACGGCGTGACCGAGGCCGAGCGGAGCCTGCTGGCGGGTGAAGCTCACCGAGCCCGGCCGCGGCAGGAGGCGTTCCAGCTCGCTGACCTGATGGCTCTTGCCTGCTCTCTGCAACGAGGAAATCAGCTCCGGCGTGTCGTCGAAATGATCTTCGATCGCCGACTTGTTGCGGCTGGTGACGAAGACGATGTGCTCGATGCCGGCCTCGATGGCTTCGTCGACAGCATATTGCACGACCGGACGATCGACGATCGTCAGCATCTCCTTGGGCATCGCCTTGGTGGCGGGCAGGAAGCGCGTTCCGTTGCCGGCAACCGGGATGACTGCTTTTCTCACGCGAGTTTTGGGGTCCATGGCTCTATCCTTTGTTAGAGTGAGGGCCTGCGCCCAGATTGGGCAGGGGGGAGGAAAGTTGAGGGGTAGGCGCCGGCTGATGGTGGCTCCGCAGCGATGTGGCCAGCCGGCGAAAACGGGCAAAAACCGGCATGCTGAGATGACGCACCGCGCGGGGATTGAGGCATGCGATCTTGAACGCGGCTTGCAATTCGCGTCCCTTGATGCTGTCGACCAGCTTCAAAAAGGCAATGACCTCCTTCAGGTTGCGCGTGCGCCGCCGCTGCGCCGCAAGGGCGGCGGCACCAAAGGGATGCTCGGCAAAGAACCTGGTATCGGCTGCGAGCATCGCCTCGACGTGTTCCTGCTTGAGCACCCTCGAGATCGATCCCTCGCGAATGTAGTAGAGGTAGCCTGCGGTCGGTTCGACGACGCAGACGCCGCCCCTCGCCAGAGCCGACGCCAGGAAAATATAGTCTTCGCCGATCCGCAGCGTCTCGTCGAAGCGCAGGTGGTACTTCTCGACGAAGGCACGCTCGAAGATCGGCTTCATGTAGCCGAAATTGTGCTCCGACTGAAAAATCATGTTGGAGGCGATGAATTTTGCCAGCGTCAGCAGCGGCATACGCGCCAGCATCGGCTCGGGGAACATGGTCGCCGTCGTTCCGACGTCCTCGCGAATGACGTCGAGATTGTCGACCGCGATCTGCGCCTCGGCCCTTTCCGCCTGGGCGATCAGCCGCACCATGCGATCCGGGCGCAGGGCGTCGTCGGAATCGAGCACGGCCACCCAGCGGCCACGGGCTGCATCGAGCCCGGCATTGCGGGCAGCGCCAGGACCGCCGTTGCGGGGCATAGCGACGAGGCGAACGCGCGGATCCGGGTGATTGCCGACAATTTCGCGCGTACCGTCCGTCGAGCAATCGTCGACGACGATGACTTCCATGCTGACGGCACCTTGGGCAAGTGCGCTGTCGATGGCACGCTCGAGCGTGTCCTCGGCATTGTAGGCAGCGATGACGAAGCTGACATCGGGGATGAAATCCGTCATTGCGGTGCTTTCTCCAGACTTCCGTATTGTTCGATTTCGCGAACTCCGAAGAGGCCGCTGACGACGCCGGCATGCATGATACCGCGCAGGCCATAGCGATGCCGCTTGATGGGGGATGCGGAGAGCAGCGCAGCCGCAGCAAAGCAATAGGCGGATTTCGTGCCGGCAAGCGCGATCGCGCGCCAACGTCCGAAACCGCCTTTGCCCTCCAGCAGCATGCGACCATGCGTCTGCCCCATGCGATAGCGGCGTTTCGACAGCCAGGACACCGTCGCTCGTCCGTTGGGAACGGGCTCATGGACCAGAGCGTCTTCGGCATAGGCGATCCGGCCGCCGGCCTTGTGCATATGGCTGAAGAACTCGGTGTCCTCGCCGCCGCTGCGCCCAAGCGCGATGTTGAAGCGCCGGCCGGCAAGCGAGAGCGCGCCGCGGCGCAGCAGCACATTGCAGGTGTAGCCGGTCAGAATTTCTCCCGCGACCCAGACGGGCAAGGTCGAATGGAAATCGCCGCGCTGCATCCAGGCGGGAGCGACGTTGGCGTAGACCGCCTGGACGGGACCAAGAACGGCGTCGGCGCCGGTCGTATCGGCCATGACGAGCATTTCCGTGAGCCAGTCCTGCGAAGCGGTCTCGTCGTCGTCGATGAAGGCGAGGAAGTCACCGCTTGCATGATCGAGACAGGCATTGCGGGCAATGGAGATATTCGATGCCGGGCAATGGACATAGACGATCTCAAACGGCACAGCCGAACGCATGGCTTCGACACGGTCCCGCGCGCTTGGCGTGACATCATTGTCGGCAACGATGATCCGGATGATCGCGCCGGCGGGAATGCTGAGCACGGCAAGCGACAGCAACGTCTGATCGAGCTCTGCCCGCCGATAGGTGCAAACAGCGATGTCGATCTTTATCGGACGCCGATGGACCTGTGTCATGACGCAACCCCGCGATTGCGGAAACTGAAGACCTCCATCCAGAAGCCCATCGACCAGGCGAAATGCATGACCATGGCGGAGATGGCGGCGAGCGGCCCATAGGGGTTCCCCTGGCCGAGCGCGATCCAGAAGCCGTAGGCGATGCAAGCCACAGCCCAGAGACCGACCGGGATGACCGCAATCCAGCTGAGGACGGCCAGGAAGGCGCCGATGAAGATCGGCACGACCGCAAGCGGCAGCATCTGGCGCAGGCTCGGCATGCTGCGGTGCTTGAGGATATTGCGCGCGCGGCCGCGGCCGTAGCCGAGATATTGCTTGAAAAGCGTCGGGATGCTGGAGCGCGGATAATAGGTCATGGCCGTCTTGTCCGTGAGCCAGATCCGATAGCCGGCCTTGTGCAGCCGGTAATCGAGCTCGGCATCCTCATTGTGGCTGAAGGTCTCGTCATAGCCGCCGACCGAGCGGAAGGCCGAGACCCGCATCAGCGCATGGTGCCCATGCTCGGCCCAATGCCCCTTGGCGCCCTCGCGATGCTTCGAGCCGCCATTGCCGAGCTTCGAATTCTGCGCCACGGCGGTTGCCTTCTGGAAGGCGCTGAAGCCCATCGTGCGCATGGCAACGACGACGGAATCCGCACCGGTCGCGCCAGCTTCCTCAACCAGCGTCTGGCAATAATCGGCCGGATAGTCGCCATGAGCGTCGATGCGGATGAAGTATTCATAGTCTTCGCCGAAGACTTCCATGGCGAGATTGATCGCAGCGCTCTGCAGCCGCTTCGGATTGTCGAGCAGCAGGATACGCGGATCTCTCTCGGCGATGTCACGGACGATCTCGCGCGTGCGATCGGTGCTGCCGCCATCGGCGACGACGATGCGGGCGTCAAGATCATCCAGCGCCTGACCGAGTTTACCGATCAGCGGCTCGATATGCTTTTCCTCGTTGAGGCAAGGAATAACGATTATGCAGCGCATATCTCCTGAACTTCCGGTCGTCATTGCAATCCACCTCTATTGCGATGCAGTTGTGGGAGGGTCTGTATTTCGGCAAGCTGCTGGTTGGCGCACGTCAAGGATGCCAGCCGCTGCACCAGTCCCTGGCAATCGGCGCGATCGGTCATCCACTGTTTGCGATCCTGAGATGCCACGGCCTCGAAGGCTGCGAGATAGCGCTGCTCATCCATCTTGCCCAAAAGCGAGGCCAGATGTGCGGCGTCGGCAGCATCAAGCGTAAGCCCGATCTTCCGGCCTGCGAGAAATCTTGCCGTCTCGGTGCCATGGAATGCGATCGGCACGGCGCCATAAAGGCCGCCTTCATAGAGGCGGTTCGGCAGCAGCCAGCTCGAGTTCAACCCTTCCTCGAAGAAATCGATCGCCCAGGAGAACTGAACGTCGTTGTAGATCCTCGAAAGATCCTCGGGGTTCTTGTAGGCACCGGCAAAATGCATGAAGGGCGCATCGCGCACGAGGCGATCGAAATCTTCGAATTCGGAATAGGCGGGCCGGCCTCTAAGGACGATCTCGAAGCGACCTCCCATCAGCCGCGAGAAATCATCGAGCAATGCCAGAGACTTGCGGCAGCGAAGCGCCCCGAACCAGCCGATCTTCCATGGCTTGTCCGCAGCCGGAGGTCTTGCGCTCGGTGCAACGGCGCGCGCTGCGGGCTCAAGCGCCAGCACCTTGTTTTCGAGCAGCATGATCGGCAGATCCAGGCCGGAGCGCGGACGGAAATAGCGCTCGACGAAGGCGGGAGAGCTGGTGATCAGCAACGCCGCCTGGGAACCGAAATGGCGTTCCGCGCCGCGAAGCGCGCTGCCCACTACATCGTCGCGCAGCAGCAGCCGATGGATATCGAGGCATTCATAGACGATCGGCATGTCGCCGCCGAAGACGGACTTGGCACGATTGGCCAGCGCCAGCATTTCGAGATTGCGGCCGATGATGAGGTCAGGTCTTGCGATCGAGCTCAGCGCACTGCGCAATTTCGCCGCCGATCTGGCGACTGCGGTGACGCGCTGCGCAAACTGCGCATCCTTCGTCCTGCCAAGCTCGATCGGCTCGACGCCGTGGACGGAAGCAAGCGCATTGTCGTCGCGGCGGAAGCCCGCCAACGTCACCAGCGCTCCGCCGGCCTGCAGCATGAGGACGCGCCTGCGCACGGCAGGATCGGCGAGATCATGGACGAAATATAGAATATGCAGCATCAAAATTTCCGCTTCCACGCCCGGCTTAAACCAGGCGCCTCGTGTGGTCGGTGTTGCACGGCGACATTGCGATCGGTCGCGGACGGCGCCCCGCGACCGGTCAGGTTCAGTTGATCTTGCAGGTGATCGATTCCGGGAATAGGCACTTCTCGCCCGGAGCAGTGAAGGCAACCCGCTTGATCTGCATGGTTGCGGGCTCACCGCTATAGGCGAACTTGCCCATCCAGCCACTCAAGGTGTCGGTGCCCCACAGGCTGAAGAAGATCTTCTGGGCATTTGACGGTATCTTCGAGGGATCCGTTACGTCCTGGACAAGCTTGCCGTTCACGTAATAGCGCAGGCGATCCTTCTCCCAGATGAAGGCGTAGTCGTTGAAGCCCTGATCGGCGCCGCCGGAAACCGGTGCCAGCTTCTCGTTACCGCCCTTGGCGGAGATATATTGGTTGACCTGAACCTGACCGGCGTTCTTGCCGAGCACTTCGAAATCGATCTCGTCATGCGGTTTCTTGTCGGTCGGGCCGATATAGGTGAAGAAGGCGGAGTTCAGGCCAGGCCCGGTGGCCGTGCGATAACGCGCCTCATAGGTGCCGTAACCGTAACGCTTGGTCGTCTGGATCTCGCCGCAGGCATAGTTGCGCTCGCCTGTCTTGGACTGGACGAACTGCAATTGCAGCATGCCGTCCTTGATGGTCACCTGCTTTCGCGACCAGGTGCAGTTCTGGTGCGGCCCATTGTTCCAGCCATCGGAGATGTACCAGCGGCCGGTATCGATGCGCTCGAAATTGTCGACGAAGGACGCGCCCGACTGCTGCGCATCCTCTGCGGATGCTGCCTGCGGCAGAAAGCAAGCGCTCACGAGAGCGATTGCAGCAAGACCAAGTCCTTGCACGTAGTTTTTCTTCGATGTCGTCATGGCATCACCTTTGCTTGGAACGCACACGCCGATCCTCGGCGGTGCGGCTCTGGACTGCGAGGGCGCCAGTTTGCGGGCGCACCCGGCTGCCTGTCAGCAGGTTGTAGAAGCTTGGCAGGGCATTGCGCGCCATGCCATTGGTCAGGGGCAGCAGCAGCAAGGCGAGTGCTACCGCCAGAAGATAGAAGATCGGATAAACTTCGCTGCCACCGCGGTTCCAAAGAACCCAGAGGCAGAAAAGCAGCGGATAATGGGCGCAGAAGATCCAGAAGCTGAGACTACCGGTTGCCGCAAGGCCCTGCCCGACGCGACTGCGGATCAGGATCGCCGACAGCGCCCAGAAGCCCGGAATACCGACCAACACCATCAGATTGCGGCAGACCTCGAGCCACAACGGCAAATCAGGACCGTTCATGTACGCAGCAGTTGCCAGAAGAGCGGCAAGCGCGATGAAGGTAGGTACGATCAAGGCGGCATAGCGATCCATGATCGTGACGTCGACACGATAGAGGCTGAGATAGATGCCAAAGCTGAAACTGAACAGAATAGAATTCCGCAACACGATACCGAGCGATATCGGCCAAGCTGCAAGTAGAAGCAGAAATGCCAAGGTCAGCAACGGTGCGCGCAGAATGAGAAACGCCAGAAGAGGCGATATAATGATGCAGACGAACAGATCGCGCAGGAAATAGAGCGGCAGATTAATCGGCGTACCGTCGATCGCAAACAGGAGAGTCGATAGTGTATGCGGGCTGGCTTCCGATAGATCCGGCATATATCCATCTCCGATTCCGTAATATTGGAGGATCAGGACGAATAGAAAGAAAGTACAATTCCAGAGAAGAAACGGCAACATGACCGTCTTCGTCTTTCGCTGGATCGTCTTTCCATATTCTATCGATGCCGATCCATTACGAAACAACAGATAACCCGAGATCGCACTCAAGCAGGGAACTCCAACTCGAAACAAACTGTCACGCAGAAATACTCGCAGCCAATCGAAAAGGCCGTAAGCACCACTGAACGGGCTGCTTTGCATATCGAACGGTATATGGACAAAGAGGATGCCCGAGATAAGCACGATACGCATGAGGTTTATCCGCGAAGACACACTGGCAGTCACATTCACGATGTCTGTCACCCCTTCTTCGGGCCGCATCCCCCTCGCAGCCGTTTCAATGAGAGCAGAGCAAGGCTCGCAGACGATAACCTAGGGCGCTCTCTGGAAAGGGAATATGGCGGCGCAGCAAAAATGAGCGGAAAATGGTGTGCACGCAGGCGCCGGAAACACCGTTTTGCGCCGCCTCAAGGAGGAAACAATCGATTTAGATCGAAGAAAAACCTAGCTGTGAGAGGCATTTAGCCGCCACTCGATATCCGGGCGTCGGCTTTTGAGGGAAGCGACCAGCCCACTTCGATTTTTTTGCCGGAGAGTGAAGATTTTTTGCAGCGCAGCAGATTTGAGCGTGTGAAGAGTGACCAAAATGCGACAAACCTGCAATCCTTGTGGGAAAGTGGCTTGGCATGGCTCCCCCTGTAGATGCAGCAACGTTCGATCCCGGCGCGCAATATCTCAAAATGGTTCAGCGACGCGTAGTTCGGCGATCTCCGCCTTGCGTGAATAAAGTTCCAGAAAATCTCGCTCTTCGACATTGCTCCGCATCGAATGGGCGCTACCTCTTGGCGTCACGGCGGCATTCACGGCCGGTCAGGCAACCGGAGAATGGCGGTTGATGCAGCCGAAGAGCCGCTGGTTACGTCCGCAAGAGACGACACCACAAGCCCCTGAATCGAAACCGTAAAGGCGGGAAAATGGCGTCAATCACGATTGTTATTCCCTTCTATCAGAAGCAAACCGGCGTTCTGCAACGCGCCCTGAGATCGATATCCCGGCAGACATTTCAGGATTTCGATATTCTCATCGTCGACGATGAATCTCCCCTTCCGGCAGAAAGCGAGCTGCAATCGCTGAGCAGCAAGGAGCGAAAACACATCCGGGTGATCCGCCAGACCAATGCGGGACCGGGAGGCGCACGCAACACCGGTCTCAACAACGTGCCGGCCGAAAGCAGGTTCGTGGCGTTCCTCGATTCCGATGACGAATGGGCACCGGAGCACCTCAGCAATGCATTCGGCACCCTGACCCACCACAACGCCGATTGCTATTGGGACTCCATCGATGGCGGCACGGAGTTCTATTATCATTTCAGCATCGCGGAACTCGGGAAATCGGCAGATACGATACGGTTGTCGGACAGGCCTGCCGTGGTCGAAATCCCCAATATCGCCAGCGTCATGCTGCAGGACTGGAGCTTCCTGCACATGTCCTGCATGGTGATCGGGCGCCCGCTTTTCGAAAAAATCCGCTTCGAGCCGGCGTTGCGGCTGGCCGCAGAAGACGTGCTTTTCTTCTGCGACTGCGTCCTTGCAGCCAAGCGTGTGCTGCTGTGCGAAGATGCCGGTGCGCGGCGCGGCGAAGGCGTGAATATCTTTCACAGCATCGATAATGACTCGCCGCAATTCCTGCGCCAGCAGTTCAACACGTGGACGGCACTCAATACGCTGGAGCAGAGATTTTCGCGGCGGCCGCAGGATGTCGCCGCCATCAGACTCTACAAGAACCGTGCTCGCCGCCAGGCGCTCTGGAGCCAGGCTCGGCAGGTAAAAAGCCGGCGCATGCCTCAGCTCGGACTTCTGGCGAAATGGGCCTTGCGCGACCCTGGAATTTTACAAAGCGCCATGCAGCTTGCCGTCGGCAAACTCGCGCCCTAGATTTTGCAGCGCAGCATAGGCTGCTCATGCCGCATCGAAGATAATTACGGCATGCCCCGCTATCGTTTGGATCAGCAAGGAGTCCTGCATGAAGCCGTTCCACTGGGAATCCACCCATGGCAATTTCGGTGACGACCTCAATCTCTGGCTCTGGGACTTCCTGCTTCCCGGCCTTCGCAATGCCCATGAAGAGACCTTGCTGGTCGGCGTCGGCACGGTCCTCAACACGGAGATCCTGCCGGCCGATGGGCGCAAGCTCGTCATCGGCAGCGGCTTCGGCTACGGCTCACTTCCCGACATGGGCGACAGTTCTCAGTGGGACGTCCGCTGCGTCCGTGGCCCGATGACGGCGCAAAAAGCCGGCCTGCCGGTCGAAATGGGCATTGTCGACCCGGCCGTGCTCGTGACGGAGATGCCTGAATTCCAGAACCTGTCGAAATCAGGCCGGCGCACCTTCATACCGCATTGGGAATCCGCTGCCGCTGGTATCTGGCCCGAGATCTGCAAAACCGTCGGGCTTTCCTATCTGGACCCGCGCGGCGAGGCGAAAGCCGTAATCCGCGAGATTGCGACATCCGAGCTGATCGTGGCGGAATCCATGCATGGTGCTATTCTTGCCGACGCCTTCCGCGTTCCGTGGATCGCGGTCAGCTCCTCGCGTTCGATCAACAGCTTCAAATGGAACGACTGGGCGCGTTCGCTCGGCGTCACTTATGCGCCGAAGCACATTCCAGTCTCCACCCGTGCGGAAGCGATCGCCAAAGGCGCCAAATTCTGGGGTGTCGGTTTCGAGCGCAATCAGCAGGCGGCAACCGATCTCGAAAAGCGGCGGCACGGGGGAACCGTCCTGCTTGCCGACCCCGAACAGACGACGCTTCGTGTGATGGCCAAGCAGGCGCTCGCCATGCCTTCAGCGCTTGCCCTCTGGCAGGCGAGCAAGGCGAAGCCGCAATTGAGCAAGGACGGCACACTTGCTGCCTGCAAGGAGCGCCTTCTGAACGTGATCGAAGGCGTGCGCCGCGATTACCTGTAAATTAAGATAGCCCTATTCCGGAGCGGCCTGCAGAAGATAACGCAGGCCGTTTGCTCCCGAATGCGCGATCGGCGAGCCGACCTTGCGGAAGCGTTCGGTTTTGTCGGCAAAGATTCCGCCAGCTATGGCCGGTATGGCAAAGGGGTGGCGAAGCGCGTAGCTCGCAGCCGCAGCGAGACCCGATTGCGATTTGATATCCAGGAAATGCCGTAGCTCGTAGCGATCGCGAACATGCCGTTCATGGCGGCGGATCGCTGCGGCATCGGGCGCTGGCAGTCCACCTTTCGCCAGGATTGCCCGGTCTGCCTCGTAAAGCCGCCGCAGATCCTCGGTTCTGTGCCGGCCGCTGAGGGAATCGCCGCGGACCACCGCGCCATAGCCGCAGCTGTGGATGATCTTGTAGCGTGCTGCCTTGGCGAGCGCACGGGCATAGAGATCGTAATCCTCGCCCAGGCGTAGCGTTTCGTTGTAGCGCAGGCCATGTGCCTCCAGGAAAGAACGGCGCATGAGCGGCTTCAGGAAGCCGATCTCGCCACGACGGACGCCCCGCTTGGAAATATTGCCTTCGACAAAGGCGACGAGATCGAGAAATCGCGGCTTCGCATCGAAGTGGTCGAGCCTGCTGTGAGCGTCCGGTACGGTATCGGCGTTCACGAAAGCGATGTTGTCGGCAACGAAGTCCCAATCGTCATTGGCAAGCAGCAACTTGAAGCGCCCGGGAAAGAAGAAATCATCGGCGTCGAGAATACCGATCAGCGGCGCCGCGGATATTTCTATGGCATGATTGCGCGCTGCGGCGGGGCCGCGGTTCTTTTCGAATTCGCGGATTATGAGCCTGCCGCTGCCATCATCTGCCCGGGCGGCGATCGCTGCGGTGCCATCGGTCGAACCGTCGTCGATGACGACGACTTCGGCCACTTCCGGCTCTCGAAGAGCCGATTGAATGGCAAGCCCGATGGTGTCGCCAGCATTCTTTGCTGCGATGATTACGCAAACACTCGTTTCTGCACTGTCGGTCACGTCAGCCTCCAATGGTTCTGCCGGAGACTTAGGACGTGGCTCAAATCCGGCAACCTGCCGGCAGGCAAAAGATATGGCAGGATGTGTCCGTCAGGGGTTGAACGGTTCGGAACGTTTGAGGCCGGGTGCCGGCATCCCGCCGACGCCCGTGTCTTCGCCAATGGGCGCGGCGGTCTTGTCTTCGTTCGATAACGCAAGTTTGGCCTTGCGCTCTTTCCAAACGAGATAGAGCACACCGAGAAAATACCCGATCTGCAGAAGCACGGCGCAAATGACCGTTTCGATCAGGGTCGTCGACAGAGAGTTCGTCAGAAAGTAAGTCGCGACGGCAAAAACCACCAGCGTGCCCAACATGCTGATGAAAACGCGAGGTGCATACATAATGTTACCTCGCCCGCTTAGCCATTGGAAAAAATGCGATCAAGGTCTTTCCTCCATTATCAGACCTGTAGGTCAAATATATTTTATGAGTCATTGAGATTCAACCAAGTCACGATGATCCGTTACGAATTGATACGATCCTAGCGCCGAGCTCGTTAAAACTACGCGTCGATTATAGTTACAATTGAATTTGTTCGTTTTCCCGCATTCACCCATGGAGTGCTCCCCCGAAATCACACAATCTCCCGGATATGGATGGGCCACATCGAGGATGCGGCTTTCGCCGCAATTCAATCAACTTTTATTACAAAGTGCGGGAGCGGGAGCCGTCAGTAATGTGCATTGCAATATATTGTTGCGGCGCAATATATCCAAACAATGAAGCAGGTGTGCACACGCGGGACCGAAAACGACGAGAAGGCTAGAGAAGCCAAAGAGAATGAATAGCTTGCCCTTCGGCACCTATAAAATCCTTGAAAAGCATCTTCGGCAACGCGAATGAGCTATCGACGCGGACTTTATACGCAGCTCGATACAGTAGAGCTCATATATAGAAAATCCCTGATTTAAATCGGCTCACCAATGATGAGGTAGCTTCATACCTCCATTCCATATCGCTACAAAAATTTGGCTTAAAAAGTCAAAATCGCCGCCTACACTCCAGCCATAACAGCTCTAATTACGCGTCCGAGAATTTCCGACCAATTCGCCAACATGAATGGAGTTTTCTCTATGAAGTCTGCGACGAGATCGGCCACATCGGCTTTTTTCAGCGCTACGGAAAGCGACGTCTTTCCGCCCACAGGTGGAGTACTAAAGCGCGTTTTCGACGTCTCCGCCGCAATGACTGCACTGGTTTTCATCAGCCCTCTCTTCCTGATGCTGATGTTGCTGGTGAAACTTTCCGACCGGGGACCGGCCTTTTATGGCCACCGCCGTATCGGCCACAACGGCAAAAGCTTCCGCTGCCTGAAGTTCAGGACAATGGTGGTTGATGGAGACAAGGTTCTCCATGCGCACTTGCAAGCCAACCCAAGGGCTATGGAAGAGTGGCGTGCCACGCGCAAGCTGCAGAACGACCCGCGAGTGACCCTCGTCGGTGCGGTACTGCGCAAGCTCAGCCTCGATGAACTGCCGCAGCTCGTCAACATCATCCGCGGCGAAATGAGCGTCGTCGGTCCGCGTCCCGTCGTGGAAGACGAGCTTGAGCGCTATGAGACTTCGGCGATCTACTATCTGCAGTCCCGTCCCGGCCTGACCGGGCTCTGGCAGGTCAGCGGCCGCAACGATGTCTCCTATGAAAGCCGCGTCGCCTTCGACACGCATTACGTCAAGAACTGGTCGCTCAGCAGCGACATGATGATTATCGCCAAAACGATCCCGGCCGTCTGCCTGTCACGCGGCAGCTACTGATGACGACCTGCAGCGACCGCAGGATGTGTCCTGCGGTTTCCCGTACTGACGGGACTGCGATCCATTAACAGGGAAGATCCTGCATGATTGAATTTCAGCCTTCCAAGAGGCTTGCCCGCATATACAAGTCGGTCCGATATTCGGCTCTCCTTGTCCTCGGCACTTGCGCCATATCGGGTGCAGCCCACGCCGAAAATCTGCCCGGATATCATCTGGGCATCATGGATAAGCTGCATGTGCGCGTTGCCGAATGGCAGACTGCCGAGGGCACCATCCGCGATTGGTCGGTGATCTCGGGCGATTATACGGTCGGCCCTTCAGGCTCGATTTCCGTCCCCTTCATTGGCGATATGCCCGCGATGGGCAAAACGACGGATGAGGTTGCCCAGGCGATCGGCCTCGGGCTGCAGAAGCAGTTCGGCCTGCGCGATCGGCCATCGGCTTCCGTCGAAATGTCGCAGTTCCGGCCGATCTACCTTTCCGGAGAGGTTCAAAATCCGGGCGAATATCCCTTTGCTCCCAATCTGACCGTGCTCAAGGCCGTGAGCCTTGGCGGCGGCATGCGCCGCGGCGACGCCGGCCAGCGTTTCGCGCGCGATTTCATCACCGCCAAGGGCGACGCCGTGGTCTACATGGCCGAGCGCGGACGCCTGCTGATGCGCAAGGCCCGCCTTCTGGCCGAGTTGACCGGCAAGGACGAGATCGAGACCCCGGCGGAGCTCAAGCAATTGCCGCAAGCGGCAAGCCTGCTCGCCAGCGAAAAAGCGCTGATGGAGACGCGCAGCCAGCGCATGAAAACCCAGATGCAGTCGCTGGACGACCTGAAGACGCTTCTGCAGAACGAGGTCGAGGCTCTGGGGAAGAAGAATGAAACCCAGAGCCGCCAGCTGGAGCTCGCCAAAGCCGACCGCGACAAGGTTGAAAGCCTTGCCGAGAGAGGGCTGGAGCTCGCCTCCCGCCGCATCTCGTCCGAGCAGCGCGCTTCGGATCTGGAGGCCACCCTTCTGGACACCGAGACGACCGCGCTGAAGGCCAAGCAGGACATCAACAAGGCCAACCAGGACGAGATTACCCTGCATAACGACTGGCAGAGCTCTCTGGCACAGGACATGCAGGATACGGATTCGAAGCTGGAAACGCTGCAGCTGAAGCTTTCCACCAGCCAGTCCCTGATGCAGGAAGCCGTCGCTCAATCTGCCGATGCCAGCAACCTCGATCCCAGCGGGCAAGGCGTGAATGTCGTCTATACGATCATTCGCGGCGACAACGGCCAGATGAAGGAAATCCAGGCCCAGGAAAACACGCAGGTACTGCCGGGCGACCTCATCAAGGTCAGCACCGGTGTTGCCATGCGATAAGGACAGTCGATGCGGATTGCCAAATCGATCTTTGTCCGACCAGGCAGCAACGCCACCTATGGCATGGTGGCGACTGCTCTGTCTTTCTTCGTCTTCGCCTATTCTTCCCGCTTCGGTCAGCCTTCGATCCTGCTCTACTACGCGCTCTGGTTTCCGCTGGTGCTGATCGACTATCGCAATGTGCTCGGCAGCTATCATAGGCAGCTCTGGCTGTTCGCCTTCGGCGTCTTCACCTGCCTGTCGATTTTCTGGTCGGTCGTTCCCTCCGTGACGGCGCGAGCCGCGATCCAGTATACGACGCACATCTTCTGCGCCTTGATTGCCATGCGAACGCTCGACATCCGCACGCTTACGCGCGGCGCGATCGCAGGCACCGGCATCGTGCTCATCTATTCGATATTGTTCGGCTACTATGCCTACGACCCCATCGATGGAACCTACAGCTTCGTCGGCGCCTTCGATTCCAAGAACCAGCTCGGCTTCTATGCCTCGCTCGGCATCTATTTCGCCTTTGCCGCCGTTTTTGTCCTGGGCGAGCGGCGAATCTGGATGCTGGGTGCGGGTCTTGCCGGCCTGCTGTCGGCCTATTGCCTGCTCGCATCGGCATCGGCGACATCCGTACTGACGACGGGATTGGTCGTGGTATTGTGCATCAGCCTGCGCGTCATCCTGTTTCTGTCGCCGAGACAGCGCAAAACGCTGTTTGCGACCGTCGCGATATCAGGCGTCGTGCTCGCCGTTGCCGGCGTCTATCTCGGCGCGGTGGATCTCGTCCTCGGCGCCTTCGGCAAGGATTCCACGCTCACCGGACGCACCTATCTCTGGCAGCAGGGCATCGCGACCGCGCTGCAGAATCCTTTCTTTGGCGTCGGCTATCAGGCTTACTGGGTCCAGGGCTTTTCTGAGCCCGAGCGACTGTGGGAGGAGTTTTACATCACCTCGCGCGCCGGCTTCCATTTCCACAATACCTATATCGAAACGACTGTAGAGACCGGCCTCATCGGCGTCCTCCTGCTCGCCTCGATCCTGTTGACGGCCTTCGTCGGCCATATCAACCGCTTCCTCAGCGACATCAGAAATGATGAATCCTACGTCCTTCTGGGCGTCGCCACCCTGCTGCTGATCCGGTCCTTCGTGGAGATCGATATTCTCAATCCGTATCATGTCGGCTCCTTCCTGTTCTATTTCACGGCAGGAAAGCTCTCCATGCGGATGCGTGCGCCAGTAAGCGCACCTCTGCCGGTCGACCAGCGGATGGAATTTGCTCCGCCCGCAAATTGGGGGACACAGACGAGCCGATGAAAACGCTTCATGGCATCCAATATCTTCGCGCCTTCGCAGCGCTTGCCGTGGTGCTGTTTCATGCAGCCGAGCGCAGCGGCAACCATTTCCGTATCGGAGCCGCCGGCGTCGACGTCTTCTTCGTCATCAGCGGCTTCATCATGTGGACCATGAGCGAGCGGCGCCCGGTGACACCGCTTCAGTTCGTGCTCGACCGGCTGCAGCGCATCGCACCGTCCTACTGGATCGTCACCGCCATCATGATCGGTGGCGCAATTGTCGGACTGTTTCCGAGCATGAAGCTGACGGCAAGCCATATCCTCGGCTCGCTGCTGTTCATCCCCGTTCGCTCGCCAAGCACGGGCAATGGCGAAATATGGCCGGTTCTGGTGCAGGGATGGACGCTGAACTTCGAGATGTTCTTCTACGTCGTCTTTGCCGCCTGCCTGTTCCTGCCGCAGCGCCTGCGTCTTGGCAGCCTGATCGGCGTCTTTGTCGCCTTCGTGATCGCCGGCGCCATCATCCATCCGCAATCGCCGCTGCCTGTCACCTATACCAGGCCGATCATTCTCGAATTTGTCGCTGGCGCGGTTCTCGGGCAGCTCTGGCTGAAAGGGACCACTCCCGGATTTGGACTGGGTGTTGCCCTCATGGTCGCCTCGGTTGCCGGTTTCGCTGCCATCGAGCTTCTCGGCCTCGAATTTAACGAGCTAACCTGCGGGCCGCTCGCCATAGCGCTGGTGCTCGGCATGGTTTCGGTCGAACGCAGCGGCAGGCTGCTGCAGATTCCGCCGCTCACCTATCTCGGCAACGCCTCCTATTCCATCTATCTATGGCATACGCTGGCAATCTCGGTGATCGTAAAGCTCGTGGCGTCGACGCCGATCCCTTCCGATGCCGTCGCCTTTATCGGCGTGATACTTGGAACCTTGCTCGGCGTCTTTGCCTATGAGCTGGTCGAAAAGCCGCTGCGCAATCTGTTGCGGAACGTCAGCTGGCGAAGGGCTCGCCCCTCGCCAGCGTAAAAGCGGACCGGTTAGAGCCGCCGGCGCCGCAGCTGATCGAAATAGACGATCACGATGATCAGGACGCCGGTGATGATGCGCTGCCAGAAGGAATTCAGGTTCAGCAGGTTGGCGCCGTTGTTGATGGTCGCCAGGATGAAGGCGCCGATCAGCGGTCCATAGACGGAGCCGACCGCGCCGAACAGGCTGGTTCCGCCGATAACCGACGAGGCGATCGCCTGCAATTCCCAACCGTCCGCCTGGGTCGCATTGCCGATGGCGATGCGCGAGGCAAGCAGAACGCCGACGAAGGCAGCGCAGGTTCCCGACAGAATATAGGCGAGATAGATCATCCAGTTGACGTTGACGCCGGAAAGGCGGGCAGCCTCGCGATTGGAGCCGACGGCGAAAAGATAGCGGCCCCAGCGGCTCAAATGCAGAAAGACGACAGCCGGGATCGCCACCAGGATCACCATCCAGAACAGGCTTGGAATCCCCAGGAAATCCGAGACGGAGAAATTGGTGAAATCGTCATTGACGATGTTGATCGTCGAACCATTGGTAATCAGCAGCCCGATGCCGCGCAGGGAGGTCAGCGTCGCCAGCGTGATGATGAAGGGCGGCAGGCCCATGCGCACGATGCCGAAACCATGGAACGCGCCGATCAGGACCCCGAACAGCAAAGTGATGAGGATCGCGGCCCACACCGGAAACCCGGCATGAAGCAACCAGGCGATAATGACGGTGCAGAAGCCGACAATCGCGCCGACGGAAAGATCGATACCCGCGGTAATGATGACGAAGGTCTGGCCGAGCGCAAGAATCGCCGTCATCGAGCCCTGGCGCATCAGGTTGGTGATGTTGAGCGGCGTCCAGAACTTGTCGGTCCAGAAGCCGAGAACGATCCAGAGTGCGAGAAGCAGCAAGATCAGCGTCAAGCTGAAGAGGATATTCATCTTGCGCCTCGGCGCAACGGTCGGGCCCTCTGTCGTATTCGCGGCCATTTTTGTTCTCCCTCTTTCGACTTGTTTGTTGTTCAGACGCCGATCGCTTCGCCAAGGACTTCCTCATGCGTTGCAGCATGGAAATCATGGCTGGCGACCAGCTGGCCGTGGCGGAAGACGTGCAGACGATCGGCGAGCTCGTAGACCTCCGGCAGATAGGACGAGATGACGATGATGCCGGCGCCACCGCGAAGCAGCTTGGCAAACAGCCGATAGATTTCGGCCTTCGTCCCGACATCGACACCGACGGTCGGCTCGTCGAAGATGAAAAGCTTGGCACCGTGGCTCAGCCACTTGCCAATGACCACCTTCTGCTGATTGCCGCCGGACATGGCGGAGACCAGAACCCGCCGGCTGGGCGTCTTGATGCTGAGATCGCGGATTTGCTTGTCGGCATTGTCCGCCTCGCCCTTGTTGTTGATGATTGGGCCGCGGCTCAACCGTTTGAAGACGGGCAGATTGATGTTCAGCCCGATCGGCAGGTTGAGGCAGAGCCCCTGATCGCGCCGACTTTCCGGCGCGAGCGCAATGCCCAGTTCCATCGCATCACGCTCGTTGCGGATGTCGACCTTGCGTCCCTGCCAGTAGATTTCGCCGGTGGAGAGCGGCTGGCGCCCATAAAGACCGAGAGCGAATTCGCTGCGGCCGGCGCCGATCAGGCCATAAAGGCCGACAATTTCGCCGGCACGAACGCTCATCGAAACATTCTCGAAGCCAGGGCCGGAAAGGCCGCGCGCCTCGAGGATGGTGTCGCCGAGCGGAATCTCCTCCTTATGGTAGATCTGCTCGATGGAACGATTGATCATCAGCTTGATCAGCTCGTCGTCGTTGGTTTCGGCGATGGTGCGGGTGCCGACATGTGTGCCGTCGCGCAACACGGAGACGCGATCGGCCAGCTCGAACACTTCTTCCATGCGATGACTGATATAGACGATCGTCACACCCTCGCCCTGCAGGCGGCGGATCAGCTTGAACAATTGCGCCGATTCCTGACGGGTGAGATAGGCGGTCGGCTCGTCGAAAATCAGAAACTGCGTGCCGCGCATCGCGGCTCTTGCAGTTGCGACCAGCTGCTGCTGGCCGATGGTGAGAGAACTCAGGAGTTCGCCGGCCGGCAAGCCGAAGCCGAGATCGTCGAGCACCGCCTGCGCCATCGCCACCATCTGCTTCTTGCGCATCAGGCCGAAACGATTGACTTCATCGCCAAGGAAGAGATTGGCCGCAACCGTCAGATGCGGACAGAGCACGACTTCCTGATGCACGGCATTGATGCCGCGGGCGATCGCCTCATTGGGTGTTGCGAGCGCCACAGGATGGCCGCACCAGAAGATCTCGCCAGCCGTCCTCGTGATGACGCCGGTCAGGAGCTTGATGAGCGTCGACTTGCCGGCACCGTTTTCGCCGACGATCGCATGGATCTCTCCGGCCAGAAAGGTAACCGTCGCCGGCTTCAGCGCCTCGACATAGCCGTAGCGCTTCTGCAGTCCCTTGAGCTCGAGGATGGGCGAGCCAGCCGGAATGCGGTTTGCTTCCGTCTTGACGGTGTCGTCGTGCCGATGGCTGATTTCTTCAAGGCTCGTCATGAGGTCTCCTCCATTCGCATCGTCGCGCAGCCGCTTCGGGGAAGCAGCCAGACGAAAAGACCGCGCCCGATCCTTTCGGGCGCGGTCTCAGGCCTTACTTGACCTTCGGATTGATCAGGGCATCGATCTTCGGATCGCTCATATTCGCCTTGGTGACGAGGTTGGCGCCGGTATCGACATTAGCCTCGACCTTTTCCTTCTTTGAGGCGGCAAGCGCCGTCTTGATGCCGTCATAACCCATGCGATAGGGATCCTGAACGACGAGGCCGGCAAGAACGCCTGATTTCAGGAAGCCGACGGTCTTGTCGTCATTGTCGAAGCCGATGACCTTGATCTTGTCGCCGAGCTTGTTTTCGGCAATCGCCTGGCCGACGCCCTGCGCCATGATCAGGTTGGAAGCGAAGACGCCTACGAGCTTCGGATTGGCGGTGATCAGGTCGGTCATGATGTTGAGGCCGGTGGTCGCCTGGCCATCGGCATATTTATCGGCAACGACCTTGAGGCCCGGATACTTGCTCTTGACCTCTTCCAGGAAGCCCTGACGGCGCTGGTCGAGAGAGCCGACGCCCGGCAGGCTGGTGATGATGGCGACTTCACCTTCTTCCTTGCCGGTCATGCCCTTGATCGCCGCAGCAAGGCCATCAGCAGCAATGCGGCCGCCCTGCGTGTTGTCGGTCGTCAGGAACGACACGAAGGCTTTGGAATCGGCGGCCGAGTCGATGCCGACCACGGGCACGGACTTGGCGGCTTCATCCACCGGCTTGCCGAGTGCTTTGCGTTCGGTCGGCGCGATCACGACGGCGGCCGGCTTGCCGGCAACGGCGTTTTCGAGAATGCTGATCTGGCCGTTGATGTCGGATTCCGACTGCGCGCCAAGCTCCGGCACCTTCACGCCGAGATCCTTGCCCGCCTGGCGAGCGCCGGCGAGAACGATCTGCCAATAGAAGGATGTCGTATCCTTGACGATGATCGGGATGGTCACGTCGGCCGCAAAGGACTGCACAGGCATCGCCATTGCGATGATGGCAGCGCCGGCAAGGCCGGCGAAGCTGCGGCGGGACAGAAGTGACTTGGCAATTTTCATCTGCTTCTCCTCTCAACGCGCTCTGCTTCCTGCACACCGGCCGCTGAACGCTTACGGCTCGGTACCGCAACGCCTTTAGGCGTCACGCATCGCGCGGCGGAAAGGCCGCCGACGCCAAAACAGGCTTTCCTCCTCCTCGAAGCCGCCTCTCCTGACGGCTCGATAGCTCTCTGTCTATCGGAGCGGTTTAACGTCTCACGGAATCGCAAAACCGCTCCATCTGCTATTCCACGCAATTCCGAACGGAAAACCGCTGCGCACTTTTCCTGGAATTGCTCTAGACCCGAACCGCCTCGTCTCCCAACGGAGGCGCAACCAGGGTCAATCCTTCGAATTCCGCATAAAGGCTGTCGGGAAGCCGAGGCTCCACGAGCCGCATATTGCGGATAAGACTTTCCGGCTTCGCCGTGCCGATCAGGACCGAGGCTACGCAAGAACTGCGCAGCGGGAACTGAAGCGCCGGCTGGGCGAGCGGCACGGCATGCTTGCGGGCGAGCTCCTCCATCGCCCCCACCTTGGCCAAGATATCCGGCGTTGCCGGCAGATAGTCGAAATGTGCACCGGGCACCGGCCCCGTCGCCAGAATACCGGAATTGAAGACGCCGCCTACCACCAGCGACGTTCCCTTCTTCTCACAGAGCGGCAGCAACTCGGCAACGGCGGAACGGTCGAGCAGAGTATAACGTCCCGCCATGAGAATGCAGTCAATATCGGCCGCATGCATCACGTCCAGACAGACCGGCACTTCGTTGACGCCGAGGCCATAGGCCTTGATCGCACCCGATGATTTCAGCTCCTCCAGAGCCTTCAACCCTGATCCCAAGAGCTGTCCGAGATAACGTTCGTTCAGCGCCTTGCCGTGAGTATAGCCGCCAATGTCGTGGACATAGAGAATATCGATGCGATTGAGCCCAAGGCGGGCGTAGCTGAATTCGACCGAGCGCATGATGCCGTCATAGGAGTAATCGTAATCGGCATCGAAAGGCAGCGGATCGACATAGCCGTAATTGGGCACCTTATCCGTCGGCACCGGGCGCATCAGGCGGCCGACCTTGGTCGACAATACATAGCTGTCTTCGGGCTGATCGCGCAGGAAATCGCCGACGCGGCGCTCGCCAAGGCCGAAGCCATACCAGGGGGCGACATCGAAATAGCGGATGCCGCTGTCCCAGGCCGCCTGCAAGGTCTCCATCGCCTGGTCGCGGGGGCAGGTGCGATAGAGGCCGCCCAGCGCCGCGGCGCCGAAGCTGATTTCGGTGACCTCAAGCCCCGTCCTACCGATTGTTCTCGTCTTCATCACCTCTCCCTTGTGATGACTGTCATTCCAATTCCCGTCGCATACGGCCCGACGGAGTGGCCATCACCATGTTGCGTAATATCTGCGCCGGCGCGAGGCAACGAGGCAACGAGGCCGCATCCCGAGCTGACAATTGCACTCCGGCGGCAGGATTCGAGCCTTGTCATTCCTAAGCCCTCCCTGCTCATCGGCGTTATCGGAAGCTCCCAACATCCATCGCCAATTGATTTTGTTTTTTATCTACAATAAACATTTTGGTGTCAACGAGGAAATCGCCACCCGCCACGGAGGAAGGCGGCCTGAACGGTTCCGGCAAACACTCCTGCAATTGACTGCCATTCGATCATGGTTCAGACAGCGCCGCCGGTAAAGAGCGGCGACGATACGCGAGGGGGGAAATGGCAAGGCAAAACACGCTCTTCAAGGAAGCGTACAATCGCTACGCGGCGCGGCTGAAGCTCGATACGGAACTGCCGAGCGAGCCCGAAATCGCAGCCGAACTCGGCGTCAGCCGCAGTACGGCGCGGGCAATCCTCATGCGTCTCAGCGACGCCGGCATCATTCTCTGGAACAAGCGGCAAAAGACCGTGCTGCGCCTGCCGAACCAGGCGGATTTCTTCCCCAAGGAGGAAACCGATTCACTGCACGATATCATCGAGCGCAGCTTCATGATGCGCATCATGTCCGACGAAGCACAGCCCGGCATGCAGATCAACGAACTGGAACTCGCACGCGAAATCGGCACCGGCACCTCCGTCGTGCGCGAATTCCTCATCCGCTTCAGCCGCTTCGGTCTGATCGAGAAACGACCGAACAGCCATTGGATCCTGAAGGGTTTCACCAGCGAATTCGCGCTTGAACTCGCCGATGTGCGCGAGATGTTCGAGCTGCATTCTGCCGCAGAATTTGGCCGCCTGCCTCTAAACCATCGCGCTTGGGAGGATTTGAAGGCGATCGAGCGCGAACATCACGCGCTATTGAAGGATTTCGATGCGCATTACCGTGACTTTTCACGCCTCGACGAAAAGTTTCACCTGCTCATCCATCGCGCCTCGAGCAATCGCTTCATTGCCGATTTCTACGATGTCATTGCCATCGTCTTCCACTATCACTTCCAGTGGAACAAGGCCTTCGCTCGCGAGCGCAATGCCCGCGCCATCGCCGAACATCTCGATTATATCGCAGCGCTGCAATCGCGCGACCCGCAACGGATCGACGCCGCCTGCCGCACGCATCTTGCTTCCGCGAGACAGACGCTGCTGCAGTCCATTCCGCAAAGCCAAGGGGACGCTGCCGGCTCAGCCGCTTGATGGACAGAGCCGGCTATCCCCTATTTTGCAGTGAAACTTACGCTTTGAGTGGCAAAGCGCGGAGATGAGACTTCGAGCCTGATGGCGCCAATCTTGCCAGTTGCCTGCAACCAGAAGCCCGTGGTTCCGCCCTGAAATGCCACGGTTTCCGACCCGACAACCCTGGCCGGCCCGTCGATCTTGATGGTGATGGCCTCATTGAGGAAAGCCAGCCGCGATCCGGCCTGATCGAGTGCGCGCACGATGACACGCACCGTATCGCGCTCTTCTGCCCTCAAGGTATCCGCATCTGCCTCCACCTGAAGCAACGTCGGCAGCGGATTGGCGACCATATGCTGCTCCGCCACCGGCTTGCCGCCGATATAGCCGGTGAAATGCACATCCTCCCACTCCATTCCCCATACTCCGAGCTCGTCCGGCGTAAAGGAACGGTGATCGAAGACGACAGGCGCATACGGCAAATGCGGGAACGTTTCCCGGTCCGGGCCTAGACGCTTGGTAAGCGAACCATAACGCAGCTCGACCTCATCGCAGTTCGTCAGAACGATCAGCGGCAGAGCGCCGCCGATGTTGCGCTCGCCGCGCGCCCAGATCGTCACCGGCTTCATGACCACCTCTTCGGATGGTTCGCATTGGCTGGCGTAGACGTAGGCGGCGAATTTCGGCTCACGGAACATGTCCATGACGCCGTGATAGCAGATGCGGTCGCCCGAGCCGAAATCGCTGTGGGTGTTATAGTCGAACATGCACCATCCGATCGCGCCCGAAATCGATGGGTCGCCATAGGCGGCATTCAGAACTTCCAGATGCCGGCGCACATGCTCGGCCTGCCGCTGTTCCTGATCGTAGATTTTCGTCGGATACATATGGCCGCCGAACTCGGTGATCAGATAGGGCACGTCCTTGGAAAGGCCGGTGTTTTCCTGCTGTGGCCTCAGCGGCGTACGCGGCCGGTTGGCGCCCGGCAGTTCCTCATTGCCGAGTATAAAATCATTCATCGTGTAGACGTCCTCGAGCATTTCGCTCTCGGTGATGTAGCGGACGCCGCCTGTCTGGCGCGTCGGATCGAGTTCGCGCGCCAGCCGGTTCGTCTCGGCGTAGAAATCGTGAGAATCCTGCGATTCGTTGATGCGCACGCCCCAGATGATGATCGAGGGGTGGTTCCAGTCGCGTTCGATCATGCGACGCACATTGCGGATCGATTCCTGCTGCCATTCCTCATCGCCGATATGCTGCCAGCCGGGGATTTCCTCGAAGACGAGCAGGCCGATACGGTCGCAATGATCGAGGAACCATTTTGACTGAGGATAATGCGATGTGCGCACGATGTTGCATTTGAGAGTATGCTTCATCAGCTCGGCATCGCGCTCCTGGGCCGAACGGCCCATCGCATAGCCGACATAGGGGAAGGCCTGATGGCGGTTGAGCCCACGCAGCTTCAACACCTTGCCGTTCAGCAGAAAGCCCTCGGCGGTAAAGCTCGCGGTGCGGAAACCGAAGGTCGCGGCATGACGATCCGTGCCGTGACCGGTCGCAAGCTCCACTTCTGCCGAATAGAGGACGGGATTGTCGAGATCCCAAAGCGATAGGCCCGAGAGACCATTGAAGCCGAGCGTCACGCTTTCGCCCGACGTGCCCGCCTCGCCCGAAGCAATGGCCTTGCCATCGACGGACCGCAAGGTCACTTTCACATTGCCTTTGAAGACGAGGTTTTGCGGATTGGAGATATCGCAGCGGATGGCCGCGGATTTACTGTCGGAAAGGACATCCGCGGTCTCGACCTTGATATTGGCAATAAAGACGGGATCGGTGAGTTTTAGCCAGACATCGCGGTAGATGCCGGCATAGGTCAGATAATCGATCCGGCCGCCGAAGGGCGGGATTTCGGGATTCTCGCTCCCGTCGATCTTGACGGTGATAAGGTTCTCGCCCTCTCGCAGACGTCCGGTCAGGCGCGCCTCGAACGGCGTGTAGCCGTCCTTGTGCGCAACGATCTCCTCGCCGTTCAGATAGACAACAGCGTCAGCCATCGCGGCATCGAAAACCAGCGATATCTCGCGACCCCTATATGCCTCGTCCCAGACGATTGTCTTCTGATAGGTGAAGGCACGCTGATAGGATTTCTCGTCGAAATAGTTGAACGGCAGTTCGATGGCGGTATGCGGTAGCGTGACGGGTTGGCCCTCCTGCAAACGGCCTGCATCGGCCCGGGAAAACCCTTCGCGAAACGTCCAGGATTGGTTGAAGGCAACAACTGAGCGCATATTCAGTCCTATCGATTAAGCCCGTCACATCGGGGGAAGAACACATATTGCATGGAAAATCAGGCGTAGGGTGCGGCGGACATGGTGCCGCGGGGCGATATCTATACAGGCTCGCCGCAGACGCGCAATGCGACCGGTTGGCGGATTTCAGTTCTCCGACTTTGAACGACAGCGGCGCGTGTCGCCCTGCGGCAGCCTACCGGTTGCGGCTGCCCTTTCCCTCTTCGACAGGGCTGCGCACCGCGGCATACATGCCGGTCGTGCGGAACTCCGTTGGATTGATACCGTAGATGCGGCGAAACACCTTGGAAAAATAATTGGCATCATCGAAGCCCGACATGATCGCGACTTCCTTGACCGGAATGAAGGCCGCCTTCGTCAGCAGTTTCGCCGCGCGCTGCATGCGCTGCTGCAGCACGAATTCCGCCGGCGGCACACCCTCGCTCTCGGCAAAGACACGCGAGAAATGCGCACGGCTGAGACCGCTCACCGTGGCGAGTTCATCGACGGGAAGCGGCTTATCCAGATTGGCGTTGATGTGGTCGATGACGATCTGCATGGCGGAGCGATCGGCGGCAAAGGCATGCGAGCCGAAGACATCGTCATAGAGCGCCATCGCCACCTCATAGGCGACGGCCGAGGCAGAGGCGGGCGTCTGGGCACCCCTGATAAGCCGCAGGCCGCAATCGGCAAGGTGATCGATGGTCGCCTGCTGCAGCTTCAGCACGGGGCCGGCCGCGGACAGGATCAGGCGATGGATGCGCAACGCTTCCTCGCCGTTCATCGAGATCCAGAAATATTCCCAGCGCTCCCCCTTCTCCAGCCAGTAGCGGTGATTGTGCGGCACGAGAACGAGCAGCGTCTCCCCGGTGTTCACACGATAGCTGCGACCCTCATAGCGCAACCGGCCGGAGCCGCTGATCGTATGCTGAAGCACGGTAAACGGTGTCTGGCCGCGCCGGCGCCCGTCCCAATCATAGGGTTCGTTATATCTGATTTCATAGCCGGCGCTGGTCGGCATGGCATGCAGCCGGTGGCGGCCGCGCGGCAGCGAAACCGTCCGCATGACCTGTCCGTTATCGATCAATTCCTGCAGCACAAAATTACCCTTGAAAGCATAATAGTTCTCTGTTCGCTCCGGCGATTATAGGCATAATTCCGCCAGAAAACAGCGCTTGACCGCCGACGAGGACCGGCGATTGGAGAAAAAAACATAATTTCTGCCCGTTTCGCAATCGATGCGATCATAGGGCGGAGATGCTGCTATCTCCCCTGCCGCTGCTCGTTCGACCGACTTGAAGGTGAGGATCATGAGTTTCAAAATCGCTATTATCGGCGCGGGCAGCGTCGGCTTCACGAAAAAGCTGTTCACCGACATTCTCTGCGTGCCGGAATTCCGCGACGTCGAATTCGCGCTGACGGACATGAGCGAGCACAATCTGACGATGATCAAGGCGATCCTCGACCGGATCGTCGAAGCAAACAAGCTGCCGACGCGCGTGACGGCCACGACGGATCGCCGCAAGGCGCTCACGGGCGCGCGCTATATCATCAGCTGCGTCCGCGTCGGCGGCCTGGAAGCCTATGCCGAGGATATCCGCATTCCGCTGAAATACGGCATCGACCAGTGCGTCGGCGATACGATCTGCGCCGGTGGCATTCTCTACGGTCAGCGCAACATTCCGGTCATCCTCGATTTCTGCAAGGATATCCGCGAGGTCGCCGAGAGCGGCGCCAAATTCCTGAACTATGCCAACCCGATGGCGATGAACACCTGGGCGGCGATCGAATACGGCAAGGTCGACACGATCGGTCTCTGCCATGGCGTCCAGCATGGTGCCGAACAAATCGCTGAAGTGCTCGGCGCCAAGGACAAGAGCGAGCTCGATTATATCTGCTCGGGCATCAACCATCAGACCTGGTTCGTCGATCTGCGCCTCAACGGCCGCAAGATCGGCAAGGACGAATTGATCGCCGCCTTCGAGGCGCATCCGGTCTTTTCGCAGCAGGAAAAGCTGCGCATCGACGTGCTGAAGCGGTTCGGCGTCTATTCGACGGAGAGCAACGGCCACCTGTCCGAATACCTGCCCTGGTATCGCAAGCGTCCCGACGAGATCAACAAATGGATCGACATGTCGGACTGGATTCACGGCGAAACCGGCGGCTATCTGCGTCACTCCACCGAGACGCGCAACTGGTTTGAGACGGAATTCCAGCAGATCCTCGACAGCGCTTCGCAGCCGATCGACCCGGCACGCCGCTCCAACGAACATGCGAGCCACATTCTGGAGGCGCTCGAAACCAACCGCGTCTATCGCGGCCATTTCAACGTCAAGAACAATGGCGTCATCACCAATCTGCCAAGCGACGCTATCATCGAATCCCCCGGCTTCATCGATCGCTTCGGCGTCAATATGGTGGCGGGCGTAACTTTGCCGGAGGCCTGCGCGGCCACCTGCATTTCTTCGATCAACGTTCAGCGCATGTCGGTCCATGCCGCCATCAGCGGCGATATCGACCTGCTGAAACTTGCCGTCCTGCACGACCCGCTGGTCGGCGCCATCGCCACGCCGGAGGAGGTCTGGCAGATGGTCGACGAAATGGTCGTCGCCGAGGCGCGTTGGCTGCCGCAATATGCGCATGCGGTGGAAGGTGCCAAGGACCGGCTGTCGCGCAGCAAGGTCAAGACGCGCGACTGGAAGGGTGCCGCCAGCCGCAACGTCCGTACGATCGAGGAGTTGCGCGCGGAGAAAGCCGCTCTGAAGCAGGCGGGCTGATGAACATGCAGGCCGGAAGATAAGGGATGAGGCGGGATTTCAAGGGGATATCCCGCCCCAACCGGTCATCTTTCGTTTCAAAGGAGGAACGCGAGGCCTCGAACGGAACGCTCGCGATTTTGGGAGAGAGAACAAGATGAGACATTTTCGACCGATCGGCCTTCTCGCCGCGCTGACGATTGCCACATCCGCAATCGCGATCAGCGCCTATGCAGCCGAGCCGACTGTACCGCCCGTTCCACCGGTCTTCCCGGCGGAAGGCAAGATCAAATATGTCGAGCGCAGCTCCATCCTGGAGTTCAAGGCGCTGCCGGACTATCACGAGCCTTCCTGGGTCACCGACAAGTTCGTCAAGACCGGCAAGCTGCCGCCCGTCAAGGATCGCCTCCCGAAAGAGCCGCTGGTCTACAAGAGCGGCAACATGCCTGACGGCGTCGGCGTCTATGGCGACACGCTACGCCACGTCATCGGCGGCCGGCCGGAAGGCTGGAACTATACAGGCGGCCAGAGCCAGGGTTGGGGCGGCATCGATATCGGCCTGTCCGAATGCCTGACGCGCACCGCTCCGCTCTTCCAGGTCGAAGCCAAGGATACCGAGCCGCTACCGAACCTTGCCAAGAGCTGGGACTGGTCGACGGACGGCCATAAGCTCACCATGCACCTGATCGAAGGCGCAAAATGGTCCGACGGCGCACCCTTCAACGCCGACGACTTGATGTTCTACTGGGAAGACGAGGTCAACGATCGGAACGTCTCGCCTTTGAACGGCGCGAGCCCGGATACGTTCGGAGCCGGCACGACGCTGAAGAAGATCGACGACTACACCGTCGAATGGACCTTCAAGGAAGCATTTCCGAAGCAATATCTCTATGCCATGGCCTACGGCACATTCTGCCCCGGCCCGTCGCACATTCTGAAGCCGCAGCATCCGAAATATTCCAAGAATACTTACGATCAGTTCAAGAATGCCTTCCCGCCGGAATTCATGAACATGCCCGTCATGGGCGCCTGGGTGCCTGTGGAATATCGGTCCGACGATATCATCGTCATGCGCCGCAACCCCTATTACTGGAAGGTCGACGAGAAGGGCAATCAGCTGCCCTACCTCAACGAGCTGCACTATAAGCTCTCGACCTGGGCTGACCGCGACGTGCAGGCGGTTGC
The DNA here is from genome assembly GCF_000359745.1 of Rhizobium freirei PRF 81. Lineage (GTDB taxonomy): Bacteria > Pseudomonadota > Alphaproteobacteria > Rhizobiales > Rhizobiaceae > Rhizobium > Rhizobium freirei. The sequence continues at coordinate 156,778 of NZ_AQHN01000084.1, read as the reverse complement.
CGGCTCCGGCGACTTTTCGAACCTCGAACAGCCGGAAAACTTCGTCGCCTCGCTGAAGCGCGCCGCGCAGTCCGAAGCTCCGGCTCGCCTTGCCTTCGGTCCACGTCTCATCGGCTATAACCTGCAGATGAATTTCTCCGCCAATGGCTGGGGCAATCCGGACGCGCGTGCTCAGGCGGTTCGAGATCTGAACCGCAATGAGAGCTTCCGCAAGGCCGTTACCATGGCGCTCGACCGCAAGGCGCTCGGCGAGTCGCTGGTCAAGGGACCGTTCACGGCAATCTATCCGGGCGGACTCTCCTCCGGCAGCGCCTTCTATGATCGCAGTTCCACGGTCTATTATCCGTTCGATCTCGCCGCCGCCAAGGCAGAGCTTGCGAAGGCCGGCCTGAAAGACACCGACGGCGACGGCATCGTCAACTTCCCGGCGGGCGTCAATGGCGGCAAGGATGTCGAGATCACGCTTCTGGTCAACAGCGGCTACGCCACCGACAAGAGCCTTGCCGAGGGCGTCGTCGCCCAGATGGAAAAGCTCGGACTGCGCGTCATTATCAATGCACTCGACGGCAATCAGCGAGACGATGCGAACTATAGCGGCCGCTTCGACTGGATGGTCCGGCGCAACAGCACGGAGCTGGCCTCCGTCGTGCAGAATACCGAGCAGCTTGCACCGGTCGGCCCGCGCACGAGCTGGAACCACCGTGCCGCCTCGGACGGCATGGTGGACCTGATGCCTTTCGAAAAGGACATGGTCGACATCGTCGGCAAGTTCACGAAATCGCAGGACAACGGCGAGCGCGTGGCCTTGATGAAGCAGTTCCAGAAGATCTCCACCGGGCATCTCTACAATATCGGCCTGACGGAATATCCGGGCGCGCTGATCATCAACAAGCGTTTCTCCAACGTCCCTGCGGGCACGCCGATCTTCCTGTTCAACTGGGCTGAGGACTCCATCGTCCGCGAGCGGCTTTGGGTGCCTGCCGACAAGCAGGGCAAATACGAGCTGTTCGCCGAGCAGCTGCCGGGTGCACCGGGCGGCGCCGGTCCGATCAAATAAGGTCGAATGACGTAACCCGTGGCAGGCGACGAAAATGCCGGCTGCCACGGAACCTGAAACATCCAGCGATCAGCTATCGCCGGGTAAAATGAACCGCTGGCGCATATCGTCCTCAAGGAACGAGACTGCCGACAGCATCAAAGAGAAGCGAACCGTTCCATGTTACGATTCCTGCTCGTGAGAATAGCCTCCGCCATCCCCGTGCTCTTCATCCTGAGCGTGGTGACTTTTGCCATCATCCAGGCACCACCGGGCGATTATGCCGATTACATCCGCTCGCAATTGATGAACCAGGGCGGCGCGTCCTTCGAGCAAGCCGATGCCCAAGCACAGGCCTATCGCCGAGAGCATGGGCTCGATAAGCCAATGGTCGTTCAATACGTCAACTGGATCGGCGGCATCGTCACCAGAGGCGATTTCGGCTACAGCATGTTCTACAACAAGCCCGTTGCCGATGTCGTCGGCGAGCGTCTGCCGCGAACGCTGGCGCTGGCGCTCGTATGCCATATATTCGCATCCATTCTCGGCATCGGTTTCGGCATATGGGCGGCGACGCGGCAATATAGCTGGATCGACAGCCTGCTGTCCGGCATCTCCTTCCTCGGCATGACGGTGCCGCGCTTCCTGATGGCGCTGATCATCGTCTATCTCCTCGTCTTCCAGCTCAACGTCTCGGAAATCGGCAGTTTCTTTTCGCCGCAATATGGCGGAGCACCCTGGTCCTGGGGCAAGTTCGTCGACCTCGTCAAACATGTGTGGCCGGTCGTCGCCATCGCCACGTTCGGCGGCCTCGCTTACAATATGCGCGTCATGCGCGGCAATCTGCTCGACACGCTGAATGCCCAATATGTCGAGACCGCGCGCGCCAAGGGGCTTTCCGGCGGTGCCGTCGTCATGCGTCATGCCGTGCCGAACGCGCTGCACCCGCTGGTCATGTATCAGGGTGTGGTTCTGCCCTACATGCTGACCGGCGAGATCGAAACCGCAATCATCTTCACGCTGCCGACCGTCGGGCCGGCCATCGTCGGCTCGATGGCGGTCGGCGACGTCTATGTCACAGCAACCTTCATGATGGTGCTTTCGGCAACCCTCATCGTCGGCAACATCATCGCCGACATGCTGCTTGCCCTGCTCGATCCGCGCGTGCGTCAACAGGGAGGGATCCACTAATGCTCGCTTTCAGCAACTCCCCGCCCCCACCGGAAGAAAAGATCAAGCACAAGAGCGGCAGCGAAAGCTACATCGCACTGGTCTGGCGGCGCCTGAAGCGCTCCTGGACGGGCATGAGCGGCCTCATCCTCGTCGTCCTGCTGCTGATGATGGCGATCTTCGCGGAATTCGTCGCGCCGATCGACCCAAAAGCAACCGATACCGGTTTTGCGCCGCCGCAGCTCATCAGCTTCCATGACAAGGACGGCAATTTCGTCTTCCAGCCGCGGGTTTACGCGCTGGTCGAAACCAGCGACCTGGATCCCGTCACCTTCCAGCCGATCGTCGGACCGGACTACGACAACCCGCGTTTGCTCGGCCTATTCGTCAAGGGCGCTCCCTATCATCTCTTCGGCCTGATCCCCAGTGACCGGCATCTCTTCGGCACGACCGACGGCGGCCCCGTGCATTTCCTCGGCACCGACAAGTTTGGCCGGGACGTGCTGTCGCGGGCGATCTACGGTTCGCGGATATCGCTGATGATTGCGTTGACCGTGGTCGCCATCGTTACCATCGTTGGAACGACAGTCGGCATGATATCGGGCTATTTCGGCGGCGCGATCGACGCCTGGATCCAGCGCTTCGTCGAGGTGGTACTGGCGTTCCCGCAATTGCCGCTCTATCTGGCTTTGACCTCGCTGATCCCTGTGACGGCGCCGACCAATGTCTTCCTGGCCTTCGTCATCATCGTCATGTCGGCACTCGGCTGGGCGCAGATGTCACGCGAAGTGCGCGGCAAGACGCTGGCACTGGCAAGGATCGACTATGTGCGGGCGGCGATGGCCATCGGAGCCACCGACCGGCGCATCATCCTGCAGCACATCTTCCCCAACGTCATGAGCCACGTCATCGTCGCCGTGACACTTGCGATCCCGAGCGTGGTTCTGCTCGAATCCTTCCTGGGTTTCCTCGGCTTTGCCGTCAAGCCGCCGCTGATTTCATGGGGGCTGATGCTGCAGGATACGTCGACCTATTCGGTCATCGGCTCCTACCCCTGGATTCTCTCGCCCGTCGCTTTCGTTCTCGTCACCGTCTTCGCCTTCAACGCGCTCGGCGACGGGCTGCGCGACGCGATCGATCCCTATTGAGAGGAGAACGGATATGGCTCTCGCACTCGTCAATCCCTTCGCTCCCGATATTCGCTTCGACGCCGGCGAAAGGGCTGTCGCGCCCGTTATCGATGCCCGCAACATCGCCGTCAAATTCAAGGTGGAAGACGGCGTGGTCGATGCCGTCAAGGATATTTCCTTCCAGCTCCATCGCGGCGAAACCATTGCGATCGTCGGCGAATCCGGCTCGGGAAAATCGGTGACGGCCCGCACGGTCATGGGGCTTTTGACCAAACGCGCCGTGGTTTCGGACAAGTCCGCCGTTCATTATGACGGCAAGAATGTCCTGAAATTCTCCGAGCGCGCGCGCCGGCAGCTGCGCGGCGACCGCATCTCGATGATTTTCCAGGAGCCGATGAGCTCGCTCAATCCGATCTACACCATCGGCAGCCAGATCGTGGAAGCCATCCGGGTTCATCGCAAGGTCAACCGCCGTGACGCCGAGAAAAGAGCACTCGATCTCTTGAAGCAGGTGCAGATTCCCGATCCCGAGGCACGACTCAAGCAATATCCGCATCAGCTTTCCGGCGGGCAGCGCCAACGCGTCATGATCGCCATGGCGCTCGCCAATGATCCGGACGTGCTGATTGCCGATGAGCCGACGACGGCACTCGACGTGACGGTGCAGGCGCAAATCCTGAACCTCATCCGCGACCTGCAGAAGCAACTCGGCATGGCGGTGATCCTGATCACCCACGACTTGACCGTCGTGCGCCAGTTTTCCGACTACGTCTATGTGATGCAGCATGGGGAAATGCGCGAGCACAACACGACGGAGGCGCTGTTCGCGAACCCGCAGCACCCCTACACCCAGCATCTGCTGACGTCGGAGCCGCGCGGGCGGGCAAAGCCGCTGCCGCCGAATTGCGACACAGTACTTGAGGGCAAATCCGTCAAGGTCGCGTTCATGCTGCGGCATGGGAGCTTCTTCAAGCCCGACATGCGCGAGCTTGTCGCCGTCAATGGCCTGAATCTGGAACTGCGACGCCATGAAACGCTCGGGCTGGTGGGCGAGTCCGGCTCCGGCAAGACCACCTTCGGGCAGGCGCTACTGCGCCTCATCGATGCCGATAGCGGTGAGATCTTCTTCGACGGGCAGGCAATTCACGGCCGGTCTCGCGCCGAGATGCGGCCTTTGCGCTCCCGCATGCAGATCGTCTTTCAGGACCCGTTCTCGTCGCTCAATCCGCGCATGACCGTCGGCCAGATCATTTCCGAGGGACTGGTGGTCAACAATATCGGCACCGGCAAAACCGAGCGGTCGGAGCGCGTCAAGGAAGCGCTTGTCAGCGCCGGTATGCCCGCCAATATCCTCTCGCGCTTCCCGCATGAATTTTCCGGCGGGCAGCGTCAGCGCATCGCGATCGCACGCGCCATCGCGCTCGAACCGGAGTTCATCCTGCTCGACGAGCCGACCTCGGCGCTCGATCTCTCCGTTCAGGCCCAGATCATCGACCTCCTGCGCAAGCTGCAGGACGAGCGGGGCCTGAGCTATCTTTTCATTTCACACGACCTCAAGGTCGTCCGCGCCCTTTGCCATCGCGTGATCGTCATGCAGCACGGCAAGATCATGGAAGAAGGGCCGGTCGATGAGGTTCTATCCCATCCCAAGACCGCTTACACCGAACGCCTCGTCAGAGCGGCGTTCGAGGTAGCTTCATAGCATCCAGGAGATTTTGAAATGACAAGCACTCCCAAGATCACCTTCATCGGCGCCGGCTCGACCGTGTTCATGAAGAACATCATCGGCGACGTCTTGCAGCGTCCGGCGCTTGCGGGCGCAAGGATCGCGCTGATGGACATCAATCCGCAACGGCTGGAAGAAAGCGCCATCGTCGCGCGCAAGCTCGCCTCGACCCTCGGCGCCTCAGCGACCGTCGAAACCTTCACCGACCAGCGCAAGGCGCTGGACGGCGCTCACTTCGTCGTCGTCGCCTTCCAGATCGGCGGCTATGAGCCCTGCACGGTCACCGATTTCGAGGTGCCGAAGAAATATGGCCTCCGTCAGACGATCGCCGACACCCTCGGCGTCGGTGGCATCATGCGCGGCCTGCGCACGGTTCCGCATCTGTGGAAGATCTGCGAGGACATGCTCGCCGTCTGCCCGAACGCAATCATGCTGCAATATGTGAACCCGATGGCCATCAACACCTGGGCGATCGGTGAGAAATACCCGACGATCAAGCAGGTCGGGCTTTGCCATTCGGTGCAGGGTACGGCCATGGAACTGGCGCACGATCTCGACATCCCCTATGACGAGATCCGCTACCGCTCGGCCGGCATCAACCACATGGCCTTCTATCTCGAATTCGAGCATCGCCAGCCGGATGGTTCCTATCGCAACCTCTATCCGGATCTCGTCCGCGCCTATCGCGAAGGACGTGCGCCAAAGCCCGGCTGGAACCCGCGCTGCCCGAACAAGGTGCGCTACGAGATGCTGACCCGCCTCGGCTATTTCGTCACCGAAAGCTCGGAGCATTTTGCCGAATACACGCCCTACTTCATCAAGGAAGGCCGCGAGGATCTGATCGAGAAGTTCGGCATCCCGCTCGACGAATATCCGAAGCGCTGCATCGAGCAGGTGGCGCGCTGGAAGAACCAGGCCGAGGAATATCGCACCGCCGAGAAGATCGAGGTCAAGCAATCGAAGGAATATGCCTCCTCGATCATCAATTCGGTCTGGACCGGCGAACCCTCCGTCATCTACGGCAACGTCCGCAACAATGGCTGCATCACCTCGCTGCCTAACAACTGCGCCGCGGAAGTCGCCTGCCTGGTCGATGCCTCCGGCATCCAGCCGACCTATGTCGGCGATCTGCCGCCGCAGCTGACCGCCCTCATCCGCACGAACATCAACGTGCAGGAGCTGACGGTAAAGGCGCTGTTGACGGAAAATCGCGAGCACATCTACCACGCCGCGATGATGGATCCGCACACGGCAGCCGAGCTCGATCTCGACCAGATCTGGTCGCTTGTCGACGAGTTGTTGGCCGCGCATGGCGAATGGCTGCCTGAATGGGCGCGCGGCAATCGCAAGGTTCAGGCCGCCTAAAGCTACTCTCTCCCGGCTTGCGGCCCAAAGGGCCTCGCGGCGCTGCCGCGAGGCCTTACATTTTCAGCTGCTGGGAAAAGATGAAAATCCAAAATGCAGCGAATGATGGCGGGACAACAGATGGCAAAGCGGGATCGACTGCGCTAGAAACGCTCGCAGTTTGGAGGAGACGAACGACATGGCCAGCTCGGAAACATTCACCACCGGAACATTTGTCGGTCGCATCTGGCGCCCGGATGTGGAGGGCCCTGCCCTGGTCACCGTCCGCGATGGCACGCTTTACGACATCACGTCGAAGGAAGCGCCGACCATGCGCGACCTCCTGGAAATGGACGATCCGGTTGCTTTCGTTCGCACGCAGACGGGCGAAGCCATCTGTGAGCTGGACACCCTGCTCGCGGGCAGAGCCGATCGCTCGTCCATCCATCTTCTCGCCCCCATCGATCTGCAGGCGATCAAGGCCTGCGGCGTCACCTTCGCCCGCTCGATGCTTGAGCGTGTCATCGAGGAACGCGCGGCCGGTAATCCGGATCTCGCCGAAGCGATCCGTGGTAAGGTCACCGCGCTCATCGGCGACAGCCTGCGCAACCTCAAGGCCGGCTCTCCCGAAGCCGCCAAGGTCAAAGCGGCACTGATCGAAGAAGGCGTCTGGTCGCAATATCTCGAAGTCGGCATCGGGCCGGACGCGGAAGTCTTTTCGAAATCGCAGGTGATGTCCTCGGTAGGGCTCGGCGCGGATGTGGGCCTGCATCCGATCTCCAAATGGAACAATCCGGAACCGGAGATCGTCCTTGCAGTCGACAGCCAGGGCCGGGTCAGAGGCGCTACGCTCGGCAACGACGTCAATCTGCGCGATGTCGAAGGACGGTCGGCGCTTTTGCTCGGCAAAGCCAAGGACAACAATGCTTCTTGCTCGATCGGCCCCTTCATCCGTCTGTTCGACGAGACTTACAGTCTCGACGATGTCCGCAACGCCGATCTCGACCTCAAGGTCGAGGGCGAGGACAGCTATGTGCTGCACGGCCGCTCGTCGATGAAAGAAATCAGCCGCGATCCGCTTGACCTCGTCTCTCAGACCATCGGCCGCCATCATCAATATCCGGATGGCCTGGTGCTGTTCATGGGAACGCTCTTCGCGCCCGTCGAAGACCGCGACACACCCGGGCAGGGTTTCACGCATAAGGTCGGCGACGTCGTCACCATCTCCAACGACAAGCTGGGTGCCTTGCGCAACCGCGTGCTTCTATCGACGGAATGCCCGCCATGGACCTTCGGTGTCTCCCACCTGATGCGCAATCTGGCGCGGCGCGGATTGATTTGAGAGGCCGGACGGCCAGCGCCCGGCAATCGTCTTTTTCAACGAGTTCGGAATGATCGATATTGTTCGCATCGCATGCCTCATCCTCGCCATCATCGGGATCGGCGGCGGATGGCGTCGCATCATCGCGACGAATGTGCAGGCCGCCGGCAATCCGGCTTTCAAGAATGACAAGGCGGCGAGAAGAGCTTTTATTCGCGAGAAGATGAAGGCGACCTGGCGCCTGCTTCTCATCGGCTGGATCGGGATCGCGCTTCTGATCTCGACCTTCTTTATCGCCCGCTAGAGCATTTCCAGGAAAAGCGCGAAGCGGTTTTTCGTCCGGAATGCATAAGAAAACAAGAAGATAGAGCGTTTCCGCGATTCAAAGAAGAGCGGATACGCTCTAGCAGGCGAAAGATGCCTGCAATCCCATCTGGGTTGGATTGCGTAGCGCGCTTCGCAAGGAATTTTAGCCGGACTAGGCAGAGCTACCTCAGTGCGTGGACATCGGCTGCGGTTGGCTCAAACGGCTGCGAACGGCCGTGAGTTCGGAGGTCGTATGGTTCAGACGATCCGCAAGAACGCGCATGATCTCGACGGCCATTTCCGGGAAATCGCTGAGCAGCTTCAGGAAATGCTCCTTGCTGATCTTCAGCGCCTCCAGCTTTGAGGTGGCCTTCACGGTCGCGGTACGGGAGACATCACAAAGGATGGCAATTTCGCCGACGATGGAGTTGAGGTCGACTTCGGCAACTTTGATCTCGCCGGCTGGGCTATCGACGAGAATATCAGCAGTTCCGGAAAGAACAACATAGGCCGCATCGCCTTGATCGCCCTGATGAAACAGGATCTGGCCAGCATTGTAACTAACGCGATCTGACGTAAACGCCAAAAGTTTCAACTTCGCGGGCGCAATGCGCGAAAAAATCGGCACCCGCTTCAGCATTTCGACTTCATCTTTCAGAAGCATGAGCTTCAAACCCCCAGTGTTCGGCCCCAGACGCCACTGTGCAGATAGAATATTACGATAACAGTTCTTTGAACATACCGTTTTTCTCTAAAAGATCGGTGGTCGATCCGCTTTCGACAAGGCTGCCGTGGTCGAAGACCAGCACACGGTCGAACAGCTCGGCAAAACTCGGATTGGACAGGACCCAGACAATCGCCGGCGCATGATCGCCGTTGTCGAGATCCCCCAGGATCGCTCTTGCGATCTGATCCTGGATGCGATGGTCGAGCGCCGGCAGAGGACGATTGCAGATGATGTAATCCGCCCGTTTCAAAAGCGCGCGGCCGAGATTGAGCTTCTGGCGCTGCACGTTCGTCAGACGCTTGCCGCCCGAACCGACATCGAAATCCAGGCCGATCGACAGCACGCCGTCATGCATGCCAAGACGCCCGAAGACATCATACATGATCTGGTGAATGCGCTCCGGAGCATTGGCCTGCTGATGCGCGATACGACCGAACAGCACATTGTCCATCAAGGTCGCGGACGCGGTGAAGCGTTCCGGATCATAGCGCTCGATGACGCTGGCAAGATCCGCCGGAATGTTTTCATAGAACTTGGCGCGCGCCTGGACGATCTTTTCCATGAGCATCTGCGTCAGAAGGCCGAAACGGTGACGAGGCTCGATGTAGGAAAAGCTTAGGCGGATAATCGCGGAGCGTTCGTCGTCGGTCGCAGCCTCGTAGCCCTTGCCGTTCAGCTTCTGCAGCAGCGCCTCGTAGGTCGGAATATCCTCCGCCGTCATGAAGGTCAGCTGCTGGAAGAAGGGATGATCAGGCGGCAAGTCCGTGAAGAGTTCGACGGCGTTTTCAGCAATCTCCAGACCCATATCGTATAGGTCGGAAATCAATCCCGTTTCTGCGAACAATTGCCGGAAATACGGATGCGCTGCAAGCTTGCGGTTGGTCATCTGCGGCCGCTTCAGCGTGCCGAACAGCAGATTTTCGCCAACGGTCGCCTGCAGATTATAGACATCGAACTGGAAGGGAACGACGAGATCCTCGAGTTTCTCCTCCTGCAGCCTCAGCCGCAACGCCTGACGCAGTTCGACGATGCGCGACGTCAGGTCCTGATGCGTCGCCGTATCGACATTCGAACGCAACGCCATGTCGAAAATATCCTGCGACATGGCAACGGCATCCAGGACCGGGCGGATAACGGAATAGATATCGTCCGGGCCGGTGGCGCCTGCCGCGGCGTAATCGACCCAATCGCTGTCGAGTTCCAGTTCGGGATTGGCCGCGCGCCGTGCCTCGTTCGCGCGCCACTTGGCCTTGGTCGCCTCTTCCTCGTCATAGACGGGAGGAATGAGTGGTGCGTGCTTGAGGCCATAGAGAAGATTGCTGCGCAACGTACCATGGAAGAAGAAGGTTTCGGAGGACGCGTAGGCGATGCGCCTTCCGGTCAGAGACTCCGGCAATTCCAATAGGTCACGCCCGTCAATCGAGATACGGCCGCTATCGGGCCAGACCAGCCTGCCGAACGCTTCGGCCAGGTATTCGCCACCGGCGCCGCTGTCGCCGACAACGGCGACCCGTTCTCCAGGCTGGATCTCGACCGAGATGTGATCGAGCACGCGAGCGCCGCTGTCGTCCATGACGGTCACGTTGGTCGCAACCAGGGAGTGGGTGATGCGGCCTGCGGGTGCGTGCGAAACGACCTGAATTTTCGGATCGATCAGGTGGTCGACACTGAACTGCTCGACCACCTGATTGTACTTGACCTGAACGTCCTGGCGCGACTGGTCCCAGTCGATCAGCTCCTTGAGGGGGCCGGGCAGATCCTTGTAGGCATTGATGACGGCGACGAGCTGACCGATGTCCAAACGCCCCTGCAAGGCGAGGAAGCCGCCAACCAGATAGAACAGGAAGGGCGTGACCTGTGCGAGGAAGTTGTTGATGAATTTCACCAGGAACTTCCATTGATAGAGATCGTAGCGGATCGAGAAGATCAGCCCGAGGCGGTGGGCGATGTCGGCACGCTCCAGGTTCGTCGTGTCGTTGGCATGAATGGTGCCGATACCATCGACAATCTCGCCGACGCGGCCGGAAAGCTCGCGTGCCGTCAGCTGCCGCTGGCGGCCGAGCTCGAGCAGCCGCTTGCGCATGCGGGGAATGACGATCGCCTGCACGGCGACGATGCCGGCTGCGATCATGCCCAGCCAGAAATTCTGCATGATGATGAAGATGAGAGCGGTGACCGCCTGACCGCCCAGCAGCGCCGGCTGCACGAAGGCATCGCCCGTGAAGCCGCCCATCGGCTCCACCTCGTCCTTGATCATGGTGGCAATCTCAGCGGGCTTCACCCGCTTGAAATGCGCCGGCGGAAAGCGCAATACGCGGTCGATCAGCTCGAAACGGATGCGACGCAGCATACGCTCGCCGAGCCGACCCTTATAGGTGTTGATATAGAGCTTGAAGAGACCGTTGAGCACGACGAGCGCAAGGAACACCAGGCTCAACGCGATCAGCATCCACATGCGGGTGAGATGTATGCCTTGAAACACTTCCAAATGGCCGATCAACGGCACATCGAAAGCAATATGCATGAACGTCTGTGTGTCGCCCGGATGCTCGAAACCCTTGCCCTGGATCGGCCCGTTGACGATCTGCTTCGGCAGGTCGAAGGACAGGAAATACGGGATCATCGAAGCCGCAACGACCAGCAGGATCCAAACCTGCTCCAGCCGGGTGTTCGACCAAATGTAACGCGCTAGGCTTTTTTCCATCGCTTATTGCAGGCTTTCAGATTAAAGCGCCCAGCGCCGACTGAATGCCGGCACCGTAGTTGCATAAATGCAGGGTGAGTTTGTTGCGGATGCGTGGCCCCATTATGAAAACGGACTCCGACCGATCTTTCGTCCACGCTCCTCCCGATTCATCGATTTCCTGATTTATATCACAAGATTGCAGGAATCCAGGAGCATAAATCGACGGGACAACTCGATCGTCATCTTGCCCCGGCCGTCACGCGGCTCCGCGAATGACGGACGAGGTTCTTGCCGCTCCGCCAAGATCGATGTCGGGGCTATGCGGCTTGGGCCGAGACAGGGCAGTCTCCACCGCCGCGACAAGCAGGTCCGTCGTCAGCCCCGCCTCCGGCAAAGCGAGCGCCAGACCCAGCCTCTCCAGTCGCTCGGCCCGGACCGATTGTTCCGTTTCGCCGCCAGCCGTGAACGGCACCAGAATGGCGCGGCAGCCGGCAACGAGGAGGTCGCCGACGGTATTGTAGCCCGCTTGGGAAATCGACAGCTCCGCCCCTCTCAGCAGGGACGGGAAATCCTTGCGGAATCGGACGAGCTCGACATTGCCAGGCGCATCCGCGGCGAGATCGGCAAAATCCTGCTCCGGCAGGTTCGGCCCGGTCACCAGCAGCCAGCGGCGGTCGATCGCCACGCGGCGTGCCGCCTCGAGCGACGCGCGGATGAGATCGCGGCCGACGGCGCCACCGCCGGCCGAGACGACGATATCGAAGGCCTCCTCAGGCTCCGGCGGCAGCGCCGGCGCGACAAGCCCGGTGTAGACGATCTTGTCGGCGATGGATGCGGTCAGGGGAAAAGTCTCTTCCAACCGGATGAAATGAGGATCGCCGTGAACGAGAACACCATCGAAGTGATCGCGAAGCAGCCCCACGGTCTCCTCGTCCCGGCCCGGCTTCTTCTGCTGCTGCAGAATATCGCGTACCGACGTATAGAGCCGCGGCTTGCGATCGGCCTTGGCAATGGCATCGAGCAGGGGCAGCAGCTCAAAGCGCATCTGCCGCCGCCCGAAGGGAAAGGCTTCAATGATGACGACGTCCGGCTCGGCTTGCCGAAACGCTTCGAGCAAAAGCTCGCAGCGGCGCGCCAGAAACGCCTCGTCGACCGGGTTGCCGGATTGGTCGGCAAGTCCGGAAAAGCCGGCGCTGCTGGCGACCACAGGCGGCAACGTGACGGAGGTCACGTCGCTGCCAGGAAAGCCATTCACGGGAATGCCACCGGTGACGACCGTCACCTGGCAGCCGTCCTTCGCCATGGCGCTGGCGATGCGGCTGGCCCGCGCCAGATGGCCGATGCCGAGCAGATGCTGAACGTAGAAGAATATGCGCAAGGGGTTGGCACGTGTGACCGTCATGCGGATTTCCGCCATTGATCTTCCTTTTGCCACTGCTCCTCGAACAGCCGCGTCAATTGCCGAATGCTGGCATGATGGTCGAAATGTTCGCGCACCCGACGCTCAGCGGCATCCCCGAGCCGGTGGCGCAGCGCCGGATTGCGGATCGCAAGCTCCAGCGCCGCCGCAAGCGCCTGGGGATCTTCCGTGGGAACTACAAGGCCGTTTTCGCGATCGTCGAGCAGCTCGGGAACGCCGGAGACATCGGTTGAGATGCAGACAAGGCGCTGACTGGACGCCTCGACAAGCACATTCGGCAGACCGTCGCGATCGCCATCGGCAGCCACGCGGCAGGCGAGCGCGAAAATATCCGCCTGCCGGTAATGTGCCAGCACCTCTTCCTGTGCCAAGGCGCCCTTCCAGGTGAGGCGATCGACAATGCCGAGCGTCTCGGCCAATGCCTTCAATTTGGACAGGCCGTCGCCGCCGCCGATATGGGTGAAACGCCAGTTGAGATCGCCCGGCAACAGTGCCAGTGCCCGAAGCAGCACGTCATACCCCTTCTTCTCCACCGCGCGCCCGACGCTGAGGATGAAGGCGGGATCGGAAATGTCGGCGCCATCACGATTGGAATGTCCGCCGACAAAGGGTCCGAAACGGTCGAGATCGAGGCCGTGATAGCTCAGATAGACCTTGTCATCCACCTTGATCAGGTCGCGCATGTGCTCGAAGCCGTTGTGTGTACAGGTCACCGTCCAGCGAGCCCGGCCAAGCTTCTCCGAAAGCTCCCAGTCCGGCGAGGTCCAGATATCCTTGGCATGTGCCGAGCAGGTCCAGGGAATGCCGGTCATGATGCTGGCATAAGCGGTTACCGACGCCGGAGTGTGAATGAAATGCGCGTGCAGCCACTCGCCCCCTTCAGGCCATTCATGCGCCAGCACCAAGGCCTGACCGAAGCGGCGCACGCGATTTGGCGTGATATCGCGCTTGAGATCGGCCCAGAATTGCTTCAGCAGCGGCTTGAACCCGGGTTTGGCGATGCCGGCGAAGAAGGCGCGCAGAACTCTCACCGGCTCGTTGTGCAGGTATTCAGGCAGATAAACCACGCGCGCCTTGATCTCGTCATGGACGGGATGGCGCTTCTTGTCCGTCGGCTTTCGCATCGAAATCAGCGTCAGGTCGAACCCGGCCCTTTCCAGGCCGAGAAGTTCCTGTGCGATGAAGGTTTCCGACAGGCGGGGGTAGCCCTTGAGGACTACCAGTATTTTCTTTCGCATCGACGAGTCCCGATGATCTACTCGGCAACGATCGATAGCGGCGTATAGCGCTCGCGATCATCGAACCACTCGCCGATGGTGCGCGAAATGCGCACCAGCCCTTCCAGACGCATGTCATTGCTGCTCGCCGAAGGCGGTGCACGATTGGGCAGTCGCTTCAAGGCGGCGGCAAGCTGCTTCGGATCGACGGATTCCTCCGGCAGCAGCATATCGACGAGACCGAGCTCGCTTGCCCGCTGCGCCCGGATCAGCTGCTCCTCGCGCGGCCGCGTGCGCGGAATGATCAGCGCCGGCTTGTCGAAGGAGAGGATCTCGCAATAGGTGTTGTAGCCGCCCATGGCGACGACGCCCTTTGCGCCGGCGATCAGCTCCTCCATCTTGTTGTCGAACTCGATCACCTGCAGACAGGCAATCTTGCTTGCGCGTTCCAGGAGCTGGCTTCGCTCCTTAGCCGGCATATAGGGGCCGAGAACGATGAGCGTCTTGTGCGTCAGGGTTTCGTCATGCTCGAAGGCGCCGATGACATCGCTGACCAGATCCGCACCATCGCCGCCGCCGCCGGTGGTCACCAGGATATAGTCCTCGTCGGGAACATGTTCCGACTTCGTGCCGAGGGTGGAAACGCTGCGCTGGAGGAAGCCGACGAACTCCATCTTCCGGCGCACGCCCGCGGGAACATCAAGGCCGACGAGCGGATCGTGAAAATCCGGTGGGCCGTAGACCCAGACGCGATCGTAGAACTGGTCGATCTTGTGCAGAACGTTGTTCTTCTTCCACTCCGCATCCAGCAGATGCGGTGCGTCCATGACGTCGCGCATGCCGAGGACGAGCGTCGTGCCACGAGCCTTGAGATAGGTCAGCGTTTCCTCGATTTCGCCCTTTAGCCCCATCGGCTCCTTATCGACGATGAATACGTCGGGCTGAAATGTTTCTGCGGTATGGCGAATGATCGATTGCCGCATCTTCAGCGTTTCCTGGAGGGCGACGTGGCTCGCCATCGACGTATATTCGCCATCGCGCAGCTTGATGACGCTCGGCACTTTGACGAAATCGACGCGCGATCGATAGTCGAAAGCACCGGCGATCGTTGCGCCGGAAATGATCAACACGTTCAGCCCGCGATAATCCTCCACGAGAGAATGTGCGATCGTACGGCATCGTCTGAGATGGCCGAGACCGAACGTGTCGTGGCTATACATGAGGATTCGAGCATCTTCTAAGCGCCGCTTCATGGGCAAAACCTCTGGGGGATGAAAGTCATGTACGCGATTTGTCGGCAAACGACATCCGCGTCCGCTCGTCGAATTGCAATCCTGTCTTCGCCATTCACCCTGCTATTTGTAGGGATCGGCTGCATCGCGCAAGCCGTCTCCTAAAAAGTTGAACGCCAGAATGACCAAAATCACCGGGATCATCGGGAAAAGAAGCCATGGATAGAAGGCGATCACGCTGACGTCCTTGGCCTCGGTCAGCAGAATACCCCAGCTCGTGATCGGCGGGCGCAGGCCTAATCCGAGGAAGCTCAGCGCCGTCTCGCCGAGAATCATGCGAGGAACAGCGGTCGTCGCCGCAGCGATCAGATACGACATGAACCCCGGCACAAGATGACGGCCGATGATGCGCCTCGTGGGGGCGCCCATCAGCTGCGCGGCAAGCACATAGTCTTCCTCGCGCAACGATAGAAGCTTGGAGCGAACTGCGCGCGCAAGACCCGTCCAGTCCAGAATGCCGAGAATGATGGTAATGCCGAAATACACGATAATCGGGCTCCAGCTTACCGGCATGATCGCTGCTAGCGCCATCCATAGCGGCAGGCTTGGTATCGATTGAAGGATTTCGATCACGCGCTGGACAAGCAGGTCGAACAGGCCGCCGTGATATCCCGCAAGACCGCCGATGACGATCCCGAGCACGAAGCTGATGGCAATGCCGATCAACCCGATCGTCAGGGATATGCGTGCGCCGTAGATGATCCGCGACAGCACGTCACGGCCGAGCCGGTCGGTTCCCAGCAGATACATCTGACCGCCGACGGCCGGGCAAACCAGATGGACGTTTGACTCCACCAGCCCCCAGAAGCGATAGGCATCGCCGCGACAGAAGAAGCGGATGGGCTGCACGTCCGATGTGTTGTCGGTGTAGCTCCGGCGCAACGTGTCAATATCGAGCGTCATCTTGCGGCCATAGACGAACGGCCCGACGAAGTTGCCCTTATCGAAAAAGTGAATCGCCTGCGGTGGCGAATGAATATAGTCGACGTTGCGGCTGTGCAGCCCATAAGGCGCCACGAACTCCACAATCAGGATCATCCCATACATCAGCGCCAGGAAGATGCCGGATGCGAGCGCGAGCTTGTGTTTCTTGAACTTCCACCACATCAGCTTCTTTTGAGAGGCCATGTAGTAGCGTTGCTGGCCAGCGGACATGGCCTCGAACTGATCCGGATCGAAATCCGCGCTCGAGACATAATGCTCCAGTGGGGCGCCGGGGCTTGGCAGGGGTGCGGTCACTTTGTACTCCTGCCTTGCAAGCGGATGCGGGGATCGAGAAAGCCGAGAGCGATATCGGAAATCAACACGCCGATGACGTTGAGGAAGGCCAGGAACATCAGGAACGAGCCGGCAAGATACATGTCCTGGCTCTGCAAGGCACGGATCAGCATCGGGCCTGTCGTCTCAAGCGACAGCACAATGGCGGTGATTTCGGCGCCGGAAATGATCGACGGCAGGATGGAACCGATATCGGCGACGAAGAAGTTCAACGCCATGCGCAACGGATATTTGACCAGCGCCCTCAGCGGATGCAGGCCCTTGGCGTGCGCGGTGATGACATATTGCTTCGGCATTTCATCGAGCAGGTTGGCGCGGAGGCGGCGGATCATCCCGGCCGTCCCCGCCGTGCCGACGATGATGACGGGGATCCACAGATGCGCCAGGATCGAACGCGCCTTTTCCCAGCTCATCGGCTGCGACAGGTATTTTTGATCCATCAGATGGCCGACCGACACTCCGAACCAGACATTGGCGAAATACATCAGGATCAGCGCCAGCATGAAGTTCGGGATGGCGATGCCAAGCAATCCGAGAAAGGTGAGGCCGTAGTCGCCCCAGCTGTATTGATGCGTGGCCGAATAGATACCGATCGGGAAGGCGATCAGCCACGTCACGAGGATCGTCGTCATCGACACCAGAATGGTCAGCCACAGGCGGTCGCCGACCACATCCGATACCGGCAGCTGATATTCGAAGGAGTAGCCGAAATCGCCATGCAGCATGCCGGCGACCCAGCGGAGATATTGAATCGGAAGCGGCCGGTCGAGCCCATATTCGTGGCGAAGCTCTTCTATCTGCTGGAGGTTTGCGGTCTCGCCCTGAGCGCGCAGTTCGGCGATCTGGCTTTCGAAGAAATCGCCAGGCGGGAGCTGGATGATGGTGAAGACCAGCATGGAGATGACGATCAACGTCGGGATCATCACCGCAATGCGCCAGAAGATATATCTAAGCATTGGGACGATCCTCCTTCATCCAGAAGGTGTCTGGCATGTAAACCCCGAGATAGCAGGTCGGATCGAAGCCGTAGAGCGCCTTATCGGGCACGTTCTGCATGCGCGACGAGTGAACGATCGGCTGCAGCGTGCCGTTGACGAGCCCGATGGAGAAAACCTGGTCCGCATAGATCGCCAGCATATTGTGCCAGATCTCGGCACGCTCGAAGGAGGATGCGGCCTCCTCCCACTCATGAAGCAGCTTGACGAGTTTGGCCGCCTCCGGAACGTCGGGCGCAACCCCTTTCGTCTCGCGCGAGAGGTAATACATGCCCCAGAGCGGCCATTGCATCTGGTCGTCGGTCGTGGGTGCCAGCTCCGCCGGATTCATGTCCGCCGTCGGCACGCCGTTGTCGAGGCCGTACCACAACGACATCTGAATGCGCCCGCCCATGGCACGGCTGCGAAAGACATCGCGTTGTGACACACGCGTGAAAAGCGCAATGCCGATCTTGCGCCAGTGATCGGTCACCAGTTCCAGGACGTCGGAATCAAGCGTGCTTTCACCCGGCGTTTCCACGGTGATCTCCATCCGCCGCCCATCCGGCAACAGACGGATGCCGTCATCGTCGCGCTTGGCAAGGCCGGCGGTATCGAGGAGAGCATTGGCCTGATCCGGATCGTGCGCGATCCAGGCCGACGCATATTCAGGCTTGAAGAGCGGGCTGTCCGGCAGGACGGTATTGGCGCTTTCCGTGCCAAGGCCGTAGAAGACGGCCATGTTGATCTCATGGCGGTCGATCGCCAGCGACATGGCTCTACGCACCCTGACATCGCGCAGGACATCCCGCCAGACAGCATCGGCGCTGTTCATATTTGGAAACAGCGCGACGCGCGAGCCGCGCACCATTTTCCAAAGATTGACCTTGACCGGATAGCGCTTCTCCGCCTCTTTCAGGAAAGTATAGTCGCTGAAGTCTATGCCGGTTGCCTGCAGATCACTCTCTCCCGCACCGGTCTTGGCGGCGATGATCGACGACGAACTGATGTTCAGGATCATGCGGTCGATGTAGGGCAGCTGCCGCCCATTCTCGTCAACGCGATGAAAATAGGGGTTGCGTTCGAATATGAACTGCTCGGCTGGCGGTGCCGTCGTGTTTTTCCAGGGATCGAGGACCGGCAGATTGGGATTTTCAGGCCGGTACGAGCGGCCCATCTTGATATGAAGGTCCTGCCACTTCTTCGCCCGGTTTTCCTGCATCAGCGAAGCAAGGCGAATGCTGTCCTGGTATTTCTTGTGGAACTGCTTGAGGTAATGCGCCGGGCCGGCGATGATCAGCGGCTGCGGGGCGGCAAGGGTCGACAGGAAACCCGGATTGGGATCGTCCCAGGAATAACGCACCGTCAATTCGTCGAGCATCTCAAAACGCGGCAGGCTGCCGTGCGGACGCAGCTCCAAGGCCCCGCCGCCGGGTGTGAGCTGCTTGTCGAGAATGACGTCTTCCCACCAGTAGCGGAAGTCATTGGCAGTGAAGGGCTGCCCGTCCGACCATTTATGCCCTTCGCGCAACTTGAAGGTGAAAACCATATCGTTGACGGAGGAAAAAGACTCCAGAATATCCGGCTGTAGCGTCAGGCTGCGGTCGTAGCCGACGAGACGGGCATAGCCGTAGATCGTCATGAAACGGATATCGTTCTGGCTGCCGATGATAGTTCGCACCGAACCGCCATAGTGGCCCGGTGTGCGTCCCATGGCGGCGACGTTGACGACGCGCGGGAATTTCGGCAGGCGCTTGGCGAGATGCGGCAACTGGCCGGCTCTCAGCCAATCGGCGAGATATTCGGGCTCGTTGTCGACATCGGCTGCGGCAAGAGGCGAAGGAAGCACCGCGGAGGCCAGTAGGCCGAGAAAGGTTCTGCGAGTTACCATTTGCGCAGCTCCTGGGCATCGACACCCCTGCGTGCGCGAACGAAATGACCACCGCCCAAATCGGTATAGGCGAGGGCTGCGTCTCCGCTTTCCGAGAACTGCGGCCCCCATTTCTGCCGTGCTGCTGGCCCCTCGCTGTTCAATGCCGAGAAATCCAGCGGCCGGTCGAGATCGGGGAACGGCACGGCTGCAAGCAGCGAGCGGGTGTAGGGATGGACGGGCTCGCGCAAGATGATCTCACGCGGCGCGATTTCGACGATCCGACCCCGCGCCATGACGGCAATCCGGTCGGCCATATAGTCGACCACGGCAAGGTTATGCGAGATGAACAGATAGGTCAGGCCGAGCTCCTTCTGCAGATCCTTGAGAAGATTGAGGATCTGCGCCTGGACCGAGACGTCGAGCGCTGAGACGGGCTCATCGAGGATCAAAAGCTTCGGCCCCAGCGCCAATGCGCGCGCAATGCCGATGCGCTGGCGCTGGCCGCCCGAGAAGCTGTGGGGATAGCGGCTCAGATAGTGCTTATCGAGCCCGATCGCCTGCATCAGCGCCTTGACCTTCTCCCTGCGTTCGTCGCTATCGCCATGCCCATGGATCTCCAGGGGCTCGCTTAGGATATTACGGACCGTCATGCGCGGCGAGAGCGACGAGACAGGGTCCTGGAAGACCATCTGTATCTTCGTGCGCAGATCCATCAAATCCCTGCCTTTGACGGCGAGCAAATCGATCTTGCCGCTGCCGTCGTCGAAGCTGACGGAGCCGCTGTCGGCCCTGATCGCCCGCATGAGGATCTTGCTCACCGTCGTCTTGCCGCAGCCGCTTTCGCCGACAAGACCAAGACATTCACCGCGACGGATATCGAAGCCGACATCATCCACGGCGCGGAATTTCGTGCCGTCCCGCTTGCCGAACAGCCCGCCGGCTTTCGAAGTATAGGTCTTGGTCAGGTTGCGCACGCTGAGCAGGATTTCCGGCGTCGTACCCGATGTCGCCGGACTGCCGGCGATGAGCTTCTTCTTGCCGGAAAACGTGCCGAGATTGACGGGAACCTCGCGTAGAGCCTTCAGCCGCTCGCCCGGCTTCATGTCGAAATGCGGCACCGCGGCCATCAGCGCCTTCAGATAGCGGTGCTGCGGATTGCGGAAGATCGCATCGACCGGCCCCGCCTCCATGATCTCGCCATGATAGATGACAACGACCTCATCGGCCATGTTGGCGACGACGCCGAGATCGTGGGTGATCAACAGCATCGCCATGTTGAAGCTCTGCTGCAGATTGCGCAACAGGCCGAGGATCTGCGCCTGGATGGTGACGTCGAGCGCCGTCGTCGGCTCATCGGCAATCAGCAGCGCCGGGTTGCAAATCAGCGCCATGGCGATCATCGCACGCTGCCGCATGCCCCCCGAAAGCTCGAAGGGATACATGTTGAACGTATGATAGGGATCCTGAAAGCCGACAAGGCCCAGCATCTCCTCGGTCATTTCGCGCTGCTCCGCCCTGCTGATGCCGGGACGATGGATACGCAGCGCCTCACTGATCTGATTGCCGACGGTGTGCAACGGCGACAGCGAGGTCATCGGCTCCTGAAAGATCTTCGCCATGCGCGCGCCGCGCAGCCTGCGCATCTCAACTCCATCACGCGGCAACTGGAGAAGGTCCGTCGTCTGGCCATCGAGCGGATCGGTAAAGAGAATGCGTCCCGTTGCCTTTGCCGCGGCGGGAAGAATGCCCATGATCGACTGACTGATAATCGATTTTCCCGAGCCGGATTCGCCCACCAATGCCGTAACCTTGCCGGGAAGCACCCTCAGGCCGGCATTCTTGACGACATTCAGCTTATCTCCATAAAGCGAGAACGAGACGTCGAGGTTCTCGACACGCAGCAGATCAGTCCCTGACGCCATACATATTACTTCCCGCTCACCTGACCTTTGTGGCCTTATACGGCACACTAACGTAGGCCAGAACAGGTGTCTAGCTTATCTGAGCAGTGCTGGGACTGTTAAAAAACTGTCGTCTTTCCAGTGGTATATGGGCTTATGCTGAACTGATCGAATGCAACAGTCAGGGTCGGAACCTATCGACTTGAAGACGGCTCTCGAACTTCTTGGCATCCCTATGTAACAGAATGACCTGCTCCGCCTCGGATAACCCATCCGTCTCCGTGTCGCTGAAGATATCCGCCACGCGGCTGGCCGCCGTTGCGGGCTTCGGAGAGACGACTGTAAAGCGCTGACGCACGCCGCGCAGCTTCTCCTCCCCAAGCGTTCCCCATTCGCAATCCGTGTAGCCGGAGAATGCCTGGCTGGCGACGACCTCGGTCGCATATTTCTTGGTCAGCGATTGCAATCGCTCCACTTCGTTGACGGCAGCACCGAAGGCCGAAAACGTCAGCCGGTCCTTCAAGCCGACATTGCCGAACATGACATTGCCGACATGCAGACCGATCCCGTAGCGCACGGCGCTCAGATTGCGGGACTGGCGCTCCTCGTTCAGGGCGGAGACGCGACGCTGCGCTTCGAAGACGGCCGACAGCGCCGCCTCGCAGGCCACCTTCGACGGATCCTTGTGCCGGCCGCAAGGGTAGACGGCCAGAAATCCGTCGCCGAGAAAGCTCATTATTTCGCCACCATTGCGGTTAAAGGGCGCAGCAATCGCGTCGAAGAATTCGTTGAGCGTATCGATATAGGCCTGCCGCCCCTCCTTCTCGGCATAAACGGTGGATTGCCGCATGTCGCCCATGACCAGCGCGGCACGGATCGTCTCGCCGTCGCCGCGGCGGATTTGCCCGTTCAGCACGCGCTTGCCGGCGTCGCCGCCAAGATAGGTCGTCAGCATGTTGTTCGCGAGCCGGCCGAGAACGGCCATCTTGGCAGCCATGGCCAGATGGTTCTGGATGCGCATCAGCGCTGCGATCATATCCTCGCTGAACCCGCCGATGCTGTCGGTGGACCAGGAACCCATCATGCCCTGCACCGACCCCGCGCCGAAGGTCTGCACGAAGGCGAGGTAATCGGTGACCTTCTCCTTACGCAAATCCTCGAAAATCGGAAACTCGATGGCGCCGTCAAGATCGATCCGGCGGCGCAAGTGCTGGAGATTGTTCGACAGCAGATAATAATAGGGGCTCTGAACGAAGCGCTCGGGCTTTTCGTTCACATGCCGGTAGCCCTCGATCGTCAGCCCGCCGGCACGCCGCCAGGTAAAGCCAAGCGCATCATAGAGCGGATGCAGCATCGAGAAGGTCAGATGCACCCGATTGATCGGCATACCGGTGGCTGCCATGCGCTCGCAGAACCCCCGAACGATGGTCTCAAGGTTCTCCCCGGTCAACGCCGCCTGCGTCAACCACTCTGCCACCTTGTCGAGAAGAATATCGGAAACAGTCGAATGAGCAGTCATTATCCCCGCGGCCTATCTTTGCAATTATCGACGCGTCGCCCAACACTGCATCGGCGGCCGATCCCCGAGCTGCCCCTGCAGTGCCTCCGGCCTAGTTGGGTCGGATGAAACAATCATGTGAGGCAGCGGCACTTCTCCCCGAAAGCCCAGGATCGCACCGATGCCATAAAAATCTTGCTGCATTTCGCCGCGGTCGGCGCCGCCAAAGTGCAGCAAAAGCCATCGGCCAAAATCGCCGACTCTCGTTTTGTTCTCCTTCAGATAAGGCGAACATATCGCTGAAACAATGGGGAAAAGCTGGGCTGACTCGATAAAATTGTGTTCGCGGCAAAATAGCCGACGAAATGTATCGCTGTCCCGGAACCTACGGCATCAGCCGCCGACCGCAATCTCAGGCGGTCTCTTGCCCCGCATTGCCATCGCGGCCATCGCATAGCCGCCGCTCGCTCCGTCGATGAAATGCATATGGTCGCGCATCAGCGGCGTCGGCACGAAGCAGGTCATCAGCGCGCTGTCCTGCCGATGCAGACCATAGCGGCAGACGCCTTCCGCCTCTGCCTGGCGCAGCCTCGCCTCGATGCGTGAGAGGTGGTCGGCATCGACATCTATCGTCATCTTCAGGCCGTCGTCGAATTTGCGGAAATCGGAGTTGGCGGCCAAGTCACGCCTGTAGATCTTCGCGTCGAAAGACGCAACGCGCAGCCCGAACCTATCGAGGATGTAGACGAGAACAACCTGCGCGTCGATGGCTAGCTTGCGCCACCAGCGATCGGCAGCCGGCGCCTGAGCGCGCGCTTCCATGTCAGCTCCGTCGAAGACCAGCGACGGTGTCGGCCCCTCGGCCGGCACCGGATGGCCGTCGCGGCTCTCTTCTCTGGAAATGGCGATGATGTCGGCAACGAGCAGCTGGAATTTCGCGCTGTTGCCGATATCGCCGGGAACGGCGATGATGGAGACGATTTCGCCATTATGGGCCTTGATCGGATTCCAGCGGCACGACAGGCCGGTCAGGTCGGGCCTTGCTTCCGGCGCCGCCGGCTCGACGATGAAGTTTCCCGCTTTCATCTGCTTTTCAGCCCAGCTTGTGCCACCACCGAAAAACATGGCGTAGGACACATATTCGCTGGGGCTGAAGCGGGCGACCATGACATCCAGCCCCTCGCCGCGAACGGCCGACATCGGCACGAGCGCGGTACGCAGATCGAGCTGCAACTCCTCCTTGACCCAGCTGCGCACGGCCGCAAGGGCCGGGCGCACCCGTGCCTCTCCCGTCGGCGGGATGGCAACCAGTGCGCCGTCGCCACCGAAAACGAAGGGATAGTCGCCCTTGTCGAGTGCGTTGAGCACGGCGGAGATCACGCTGGCGCCGGCCATGTTGACGGATTTATAGTGACCTGCCGCGATCGCCTTTGTCGAGCTGACGATATCGGCGATCGCAATCAGCCAATCATCCGGAAGAGGCCGATAATTGGCACTGTCGGTCACCCCCTCGAAGCGGGTAAAGGCCGTCAGCTTATGGAAGAAATCGTCATTGGATACCTCTACCATGACTGCTCCCCCTTTTATGAGCGCTGCGACACTCTATCCCTACAGCAAACATGCTGAAAAACCAGCGGGCGGTCGACCGACAATGCCGGCCGTGCTACTGCGAGCGACAGAGGCATCAAAAACGCCAAGGATATAACAGATACGATGAGCCGCCTGGATAGTTTCATTCGCCGCCTGAGCGCACAGCGCGATATCCTCAATGCCGTCGCCGACCAGGTCAGAATGCTCGAAGGCCCGGTGCTGGAGCTCGGCCTGGGCAATGGCCGCACCTTCGACCATCTGCGCGAACTCTTCCCCGATCGTCGCATCATCGCCTTCGATCGGGCCGCCAACGCCTACGGCCCTTCCATGCCGTCGGCCGACAATCTCGTTCTCGGTGAAATCAAGGACACAGTCGGGCGCTTCGTCGGCGCGGGAGCCTCGCTTGCCCATGCCGATATCGGCACCGGCTACGAAGACAAGGATGCGGTCACGCTCACCTGGCTGCCCGGGATCATGGCCGGCGTTCTGGCGTCGGGAGGACTTGCAGTCAGCGGCCTGCCACTCGACCATGCCGACCTCCAGACTTTGCCGCTGCCGGATACCGTCAAAGCCGGACGCTATTTCATCTATCGACGCAGATAGAGCATTTCCAGGAAAAGCGCGCGGCGGCTTTTCGTCCGGAATTCTTAAAAAACAAGAAGATAGAGCGTTTTCGCAATTCGAAGAACAGCGGAAACGGTCTCGCTTCAGCCCAGAAACAGCACATCGAACTGCTCACCCTTTGTCGGCAGGTCGGCGACTTTCATCGTCTCCTCGCGGCCTTCGAAGAAGGCAAGACATTCGCTGTAGTGGCTGGCAAGGTCGCCGACGAAGGCCTCGGCCTGCTCCTGGCCGTAGAAGGCAGGCGTGAATTCCATGTAAAGCGGCACTTTGCGGGCCATCAGCATCCGCATCGACCGGCAGGCGACCGGCTCGTAACCCTCGATATCCATCCAGATCAGGCCGACATCTCCAGGATCGACCCCAGCCTGCATCAGAATGTCGGCGACAGGCCGGACGGGAACGGAGATCTTCTCGTCGCTTGCGCTCTGGCACAGGGCGCTGCTTTTGCCATGGTTCTTGCGGTTCAGATAGAAATCGAGCTGCCCATCGCGATCGCCAGCGGCGCAATTGACCGCAGTTACGACCGCCTGAAAGCCGTTATCGGCGATATTGGCCGATAGCAGCCGAAAATTGCGCGGATCCGGCTCGACGCTGATGATACGGCCATAGACGCCGCTGAGAGCGAAATAGCAGGTCTGCGTGCCGATATTGCCGCCGAGTTCCAGCAGCGCCGAACCCTTGCGCAGCAGACCGCGCTCGCGCAACACACTCAGCAGCCGGTCGACATGGTCGCGCTCGAAATGCCCCTTTCGAAAGACCTTGCGGCCGATGTAATCGGCCGGCGAAAAGCTCATGACGTGATCGCCGCAATCCACCGTCATCGTCTTGACGCGCGGGCCGAGCGCGCTGACAAGGATATCCCGGCCGAGGCGCGTATCGAACAGGCGCGTCGCGATCGCATCCCGCTTCCTGCGGAAGGCGCGTTTCCAGTATTTTCTCATGAGGATCTTGCCGTCGAACATGGGCGCCATCCCTACACCAGCGCCTTGCCGTTGGAAACGGGGGACACGGGATTGCACGCTGCATCAGACAAAGCGGCGGCTCGCTTCCTTCGAAACGATATAGACCCGCAAGGGCTCGCCCCGGCCTCGAACGGCAATCTCGCGGCTTTCGACGCCGGCGACGTCGATCTCCGAAAGCCGGGCCACCGGCTCGGAAAAGACCAGGGCGCTATTATACTCCTTGGCGACGCTCTCCAGGCGGCTGGCGACATTGACCGTATCACCGATCGCCGTCACGTTCTTCACGCTGCCGTAGCCCATCGAACCGACCACCGCCAAACCGGTGTGCAGCCCGATGGCGATTTCGAGTGGTGTGGTCAATTCGTCGGCGAGTTCGGCGCTGAGCTTGTCGATTTCCCGCACGATCGCTGCGGCCGCTTTCAACGCCTGACGATTGGCCTCCTTGGGGGTAGTGCGAAGACCGAAGAGAGCCATGGCGCCATCGCCGATGAACTTGTCTATCCGGCCGCCATTCTCCTCGATGATGCGCCCGACGATAGCGAAATAGCGATTGAGCAGGAAAACAATATCGAAAGGCAGGCGCGCTTCCGTCAGCGCGGTGAAATGGCGGAGATCGCAGAAGAACACGACGATCTCGCGCTCGCGACCGGGACTGGCCGCCTGGGTGTAGACCGGGATCGTCGCTTCCGCCATCGGCGTCAGGAGTGGCACGACAGTAACGTTCCCGGTGGGCCGCAGCTGACAGGCAAGCCGGACATCCGGCGTCGCGCCGATGCGGTTCAGGGTCTTCTGTTCCAAGGCTTCCGGCTGCGGCAGATTTTCGGCGCCATCGATGATCTGCACGCGGCAGGTGGAGCACTGGCCCTTGCCGCCACAGACGGAATAATGCGGGATGCCGCCGAGGCGGCTCGCTTCGAGGACGCTGAAGCCGCGCGGGGCGTGCACGACCTCTCCACCGGCATAACGGATGGCGACCTGATGTTGCCGCTCGCGCAATCTGCGATGCGTGCGGAAACCGAAAAGAGCGACGATCGACAGGCTGAAGGCGCCATAGAACCCTGCCCTATATGGCCACAAGGCTTGCGCCATCTGGCCGCCCGGCGCGGAACCGGTTTCGCCATAGCTCCGCACGTCGCTGTAATAGCCACCGCGATAGCCGCGCTCATCCTCATGAGCGACTTCATGTGCCACGGTCTTGCCCATAGCCGCAAAACCGAGCAAGGCAAGAACCGGCAGAACGATGGCAAGCGACAGGATCACAGGAGCGATCGCCATATACCAAGAGCGGTAGCGCAGCCAGAAATGAACGCCGATACATCCATGCAGCCAAACGATCAGGAGCACGAGCGACTGACGCACGCCGTTGAACGGTGTCGTCACCCATAGGGTGCGCACGATCGCCTTGTAGCTATCGTGATAACCGTAGACGTCATGGACGATGCGTGTCGAAACGATGTGGTCGATCAGGAGAAGGGGCACCAGCAGACCAGTGACGATCTGAAAAGCTTCGCCGGCGGGCATGACCAGCGTTCTGCGCCTATAGAGCATTCGCAGCACGAGCAGGATGTGGAGAATCAGCGCTCCATAAAGAAGCACGGTTCCGGCCGGATTGCGCCAGACGGCCATGAACCAATGCTGCGCAGATTCGGCTGCACCGAGCGAGATCAGCCCGAGCGAGTGATTGGCCAGATGCATGATCACGAAGGTAAAAACGACCAAACCCGAGCCAAGTCGCAGCTTTCGCACAAGGCGATCGGAAATGATTGGCTTTCTTGCCTCGATGGTCATCGTACCCAATGTATATTGTCCGTTCACAACAGAAGCGAAAACGGCTATCGCCTATTCATCTAGCCGCAACGCCACATACTGTCGAGCATGCGGCGTTTTGAAGCAGGCACCTTATTGTCACGCAACCGGTCGGAATTCGGGCAATCCCTTCACGTTTCAGGCTTCCATCATCACTTAATCGTCAACCGTGTGCCGGCATCATGAAAATCGCTTTCTACGCTCCGCTGAAACCGCCCGGCCATCCGGTCCCATCCGGTGACCGGCTGATGGCCCGGCAGATCATCGCGGCGCTGGAAATGGCAGGGCATCGGGTCGAGGTCGCTTCCGAATTGCGCAGTTTCACGCCAACTCCGGAGGCCGCTCCGCGGGCGGAAATTGCCCGGCAGGCCGAAAGCGAAATGGTCCGGCTGCTTGGCCGATGGCAGCGCGAGCCCGCCCCCGACCTGTGGTTCACCTACCATCCCTATTACAAGACGCCCGACCTCCTCGGCCCGCCGATCGCCCGCAGGATCGGCATTCCCTATGTTACCGCCGAAGCGTCCTATTCCCGCCGCCACGATGCCAACGGCTGGGACGAGAACCAGCGCCTTATCGCCGATGCGGTGCGGCTCGCCGCCGTCAATCTATGCTTTACGGAACGGGACCGGATCGGCCTGCTGGATGCCATCCCCGATGGCCGTTACGAGCGCTTCCTGCCCTTCATCGACACCACGCCCTTTACGCGCTCCGCCTCCGATCCGCGGCGGCTGATTGCGGTGGCGATGCTGCGCAAAGGCGATAAATTCGACAGCTATACGATGCTGGCAAGCGCTCTCGATCTGATCCGCGATCAAGATTGGACCCTGACCATCATCGGCGACGGGCCGATGCGGGCCGAGGTCAGGTCACTGTTTTCCGCATTTGGCGAAAGCCGGATCATCTGGCGCGGAGAGCGCTCCACATCCGAGATCGCAGCGGAGCTCGCGGCAGCCGGCCTTTATGTCTGGCCCGGCT
The DNA here is from genome assembly GCF_000359745.1 of Rhizobium freirei PRF 81. Taxonomy (GTDB): domain Bacteria; phylum Pseudomonadota; class Alphaproteobacteria; order Rhizobiales; family Rhizobiaceae; genus Rhizobium; species Rhizobium freirei. The sequence goes on along the minus strand of NZ_AQHN01000084.1, from coordinate 127,922 downwards.
GCAACGAGGCCTATGGCCTTGCCTATCTGGAGGCGCAGGCCGCAGGCCTCCCCATTGTCGCACAGGCGACGGCGGGCGTGCCGGAAGTGGTGATGGCTGGCAGGACGGGATTGCTGACGCCGGAAGGCGATATCCAAGCCTATGCCGACGCCGTCGGAGAGCTTTTGAACGATCGGAACCGGCGGCAGGCCATAGCGGATGCAGCCTATGACTTCGCCCACCAGGAGCGATCCCTGACCGCCGCCTCGAAGCGATTGGAAACCATTCTTCGAAAATATCTGGGAGACACCTATTATGAGCGATAAGGCCGAATGGCAGCCATTGCGCGACGAGTTGCGGCGATGGAGCGAGGCAGGGCGGAAGGTGAAATTCTGGTTCCGTGACGACGACGCCATCGAGCCCACCCCTGCCCTCGACCGGCTGCTGGCGCTTTCCAATCGCTTCGAAGTGCCGATGACGCTTGCGATCATTCCGGGGCCGACAGCAGAGCCGCTCGCGGAGCGACTGGCGCGTGAAAGCCGCATCACCGCCACGGTGCATGGCTGGACGCATCAGAACCATGCTCCGGATGACACCAAGAAGCAGGAGCTTGGCCTGCACCGGCCTCAAGAGGTCGTGCTCGACGAGCTTCACCGCGGCTTCGACAAGCTCAAGGCCCTTTATCCCCAGCAGTTTATCCCGCTGCTCGTGCCGCCATGGAACCGGATCGACGATGCGCTGCTGCCGCATCTCGCACCCTTTGGCTATCGCGCCGTCTCGGTTTTCGGCTTGGCAAAGCAGGCCCCCATCGGCCTGATCAACACACATATCGACATCATGAGATGGCACGGCGTACGCGGAGGCCTACCACATGCCGAAATCATCGGCCGCCTGGTGGAAGAACTTCAGAACCGCTTTGACGGTAACGACGAGCCGATCGGCGTGATGACGCACCATCTGGTGCATGATGCTGTCGCCTGGAGTTTCATCGAGACGCTGTTTGAGGAAACCGCTGGCCATGCCGCCATCGAATGGCGGCCGGTCGGCAATTTCGTGCATTAGCGCCGTGCTGTAAGTTCGGTCTGTCGCTGCGAGCGCTCAGAGCTGCAGCGACTGTCCGTCGAAGGCGAAGAACGCTTCGGGGAAGCTCTTCTGCGCTTCGCGCTGCATCTCGTCCAGCTCGCGATCCGTACGGCCGGGCGCATGATGAAACAGAGCAAGCCGCTTGGCGCCTGCCTTCTTGGCGAGCTTGATGCCTTCCACCCAGGTGGAGTGGCCGAAGCCCAGATATTTCGGCATTTCCGCTTCGATATAGGTCGCGTCGTATACCACAAGGTCGGCATTGGCCATCAGCGCGAGGGCAGCTTCATCAAGCTGGCCGTTCACATGCTCGGTATCGTAAACCATCGCGATCACCCGGCCCGACCATTCGATGCGATAGCCGATACAACCGCCTGGATGGTTGAGACGAGTTGTATGCATGACGATGCCCGGATGCGGTTTCAGCGTGTCACCGGCAGCAAAATCGCGAAAATTCATCTCGGCGCGACAGATATCCGGTTCGACCGGGAACCATGGCGGGCGCATGAACTGGCCGATCAGCTGCCGCGTTGTCGTTTTGCCGGCAAGATGGCCCGACCAGAGATCGACGCTGACGCGCGGATCATAGATGGCGTTGAAGAAAGGCAGGCCGATGATGTGGTCGTAATGCGAATGCGTGAAGAAGAGATCAATGTTACGGACCCCTTCCTTGGCAAGGGATGCGGCCGCCTCGCGCAAACCGGTCCCGGCGTCGAATAGAATATGCCTGCCGGCATGTCTTAACTCAATGCACGACGTATTGCCGCCGTACCGCTCAAATTCCGGTCCCGATACAGGGATGCTCCCCCGCACGCCCCAAAATTTCAGCTCGAAACTATCGTTGTTCATGGAAGTTTTTACACCATTCCCCTTTCGGTCAAAAAAAGCACACTTTTGCTATCGTGCGAAGCCAGCAATTTCCAAAAGTTGCGCGGTGGTAAAAACTGGATCTCATCGTTCTGTCGATAAGGATCGTTGGGCGAGTACCGCCAACGGATCGCACGGATCTAATATAGGTATGCTATGACAAAATAGATAAGGGGCCGGGATCAACTGTCGCGGCCCGATCGTTCAGCGCGAAATTACTCGCGGAACGGGAGACCGATCTTGGGAGGATCGGGGCCAAGACAGATTCGTCCCTATTGCTGCTTTACAGCGTAGCTGCCGAGCGTGCGGCCTGTTCGTAATAGCCGGACAGTGCTCTGAGATGCGAGGCGATATCAGAGAGGCCGTCCTGCGAGAGACCTGACACCTTGGTCGCCTCCACCAGCAGCCGCTCGCGAATTTCGGTGTAGCGCTTCAGCGCGTCCAGGCCCTTGTCGGTAACCCGGATCGTCTTTTCCTTGCCGGCCTTGCCGCTTTTGACGAGGCCCGCCGCCTCCAGCTTCTTGATGGCGTAATTGGCCACATGCGTATCCTCGATGTCGAGGACGAGGCAGAGATCGGCAAGCGTTTTCGGCCTGTCGCGATGCCGCACCGAATGGATGATGAGGATCTCGACCGGCGAAAGGCCGGGCACGCCGGCCGCCGCCATGCAGCGGACAAGCCACCGATTGAAGGCATGGGAAAAGAGGATCGACCCGTATTCCAGCTCTGAGAGAGCCGGCGAACTGCCACCTGCAAGATGGGCCGACGATACGATCAATTCGCGTCGCTTACTCTTTTCCTCAGACGTCACCTGAAAACTCCTTCGAACCGGATCACGACACCTTCAAGATCGCCGAAGCCGGGCGTCGACTGTCGCCCTGCCTCGGCATTACATTCCTATTCGCCCCGCTTTCCGTAACCGCCGCCGGTCGGGGTCACGACGGTAAAGGCTTCGCCGGCCTCAAGCACGGTATGGGCCGAGCCGATCAATTCCTCGATCTTGCCATCGTTGCGGCGGACATAATTGCGCCCGGTCTGCCCCGCCTCACCGCCCTTGACGCCGAAGGGCGCCACACGCCGATGGCCCGACAGGATCGCGAATTCCAGCTTTTCGCGGGTGCGGATGGTGCGCTGCGTGCCGTTGCCCGAATTCCATTTGCCGCGCCCGCCGGAATTCGGGCGAATGTGGAAATCCTCCAGCACGACCGGAAAACGCGTCTCGAGAATTTCGGGATCGGTGAGACGCGAATTGGTCATGTGCGTGTGGACGGCATCGGCACCATTGAAGCCCGGTCCTGCCGGCGCACCGGAGCAGATCGTCTCGTAATACTGATAGGCGTCGTTGCCGAAGGTCAGATTGTTCATCGTCCCTTGCGCAGCGGCAAGCGCCTCGACCGCGCCGAACAGGCAGTTGGTCACGGCCTGGCTGACCTCGACATTGCCGGCGACGACAGCTGCCGGATATTTCGGCGTCAGCATGGTGCCTTCGGGAATGATGATCCGGATCGGCCGCAGGCAGCCGGCATTCATCGGAATATCGGCCTCGACGAGAACACGGAAGACATAGAGCACGGCGGCACGCGTTACCGGCTGCGGCGCATTGAAATTGTCCGGGCGCTGTGCGGATGTACCGGCGAAATCGACCGTTGCCTCGCGCTTGTCCTTGTCGATCGAGATCTTGACGACGATCTTGCAGCCCTGATCCATCTCATAGCTGAATTCGCCATCCGATAGACGGTCGAGAACGCGGCGCACGCTTTCGGCGGCGTTGTCCTGAACGTGACCCATATAGGCGTCGACCACATCTTCGCCGAAGAGCGCAATCATCTTCTTCAGTTCGGCCACGCCTTTTTCGTTGGCGGCGACCTGGGCCTTCAGATCATTGATGTTCTGCGCGAGCGTGCGCACCGGATAGCGCGCGCCGGTCAGCAGCTTAGTAAGCTCTGCCTCACAGAAGCGACCACGATCGAGCAGCTTGAAATTGTCGATATAGACGCCTTCCTCCTCGATATGAGTGGCGAGCGGCGACATCGATCCCGGCGAAATGCCGCCAATATCGGCGTGATGGCCACGGCTGGCGACCCAGAAGCGGATCATTTGGCCGGCATCGTCAAAGACCGGGGTGCAGACGGTGAGATCGGGCAGATGCGTGCCGCCATTGTAAGGCGCATTGATCAGGAAAACATCGCCCGGATGGATGACCGCGTTTTCGCGGATCGCGGTTGCCACGGACGCGTCCATCGAGCCGAGATGAACCGGCATATGCGGCGCGTTGGCAACCAGATTGCCTTCCGCATCGAAGACGGCGCAGGAGAAATCCAGCCGCTCCTTGATGTTGACCGAATAGGCCGTGTTCTGCAGCGTCATGCCCATCTGCTCGGCGATCGACATGAAGAGATTGTTGAAGATCTCCAGCATGACGGGATCGGCCTTGGTGCCGATGGCGTTGCGTTCCGGCAGCGCCTTGATCCGCTTGAGGACGATATGATCCTTGGCGGTCAGCTGCGCCTGCCAGCCGTCCTCGATGACGATCGTCTGGTTCGGCTCGATGACGATGGCCGGGCCGGTCACGGTCTGGCCCGGCTTGATCGCCTGGCGCAGGACAACGGCCGCTCCGTGGCTTTCGCCGTTCGAATAGAAGACAGTGCGCCTTGCGGCTTCAGCCTCGCCCTCTGCAGGCGCCCCCAACTCGACCGCGATATCGGCAGCCGCGCCGCCGATGGTTTCGATCTCGACAGCTTCCACGACGAGCGGCTTGTCCTCGGCAACGAAGCCGAAGCGGCGCTTGTGCAACGTCTCGAACTGGCTGCGCAGCCGCGCGGGATCGTCGATCTCGGGGAAGGTCGTCTCGACCGCGAGCAGCGTGTCGGTGCCGGCATAGCGGATATGGGCGCGCTGCACTGTCTTGATTTCAGCTGTTGCGACGCCCTGCGCTTCCAGTTCGGGCACGCAATCGCCGCGCAATTCGCTGCCAAGCGCCGCGATCGCCGCCGGTGCGGCATCATCGAGCGGAACGCCAAGCGCCTTTTGGCGCGTTGCCCTGATGTCGGCAAGTCCCATGCCATAGGCCGAGAGAAGGCCGGACATCGGATGCAGAAGAATGCTCTTCATGCCGAGCGCATCGGCCACGAGGCAGGCGTGCTGCCCGCCGGCGCCGCCAAAGCAGTTCAGGGCATAACGCGTCACGTCATAGCCGCGCTGCACCGAGATCTTCTTGATCGCCTCGACCATGTTGGCAACGGCGATGCGGATGAAGCCGTCGGCCACATCTTCCGGGCTGCGGCCGTCGCCGATTTCGGCTGCGAGTACCGCGAACTTGGCTCGCACCGTTTCGACATCCAGCGGCTGGTCCTGGTTGGGACCGAAGATGGAGGGGAAGAACTCCGGCAGGAGCTTGCCGGCCATGACGTTGGCATCGGTGACGGCAAGCGGTCCGCCATTGCGATAGCAAGCCGGACCTGGAAAAGCGCCTGCCGAATCCGGGCCGACGCGAAAGCGATCGCCATCGAAATGCAGGATCGAGCCGCCGCCTGCCGCCACCGTATGGATCAGCATCATCGGCGCACGCACGCGCACGCCGGCCACTTCTGTTTCAAAGGCACGCTCGTATTCGCCGTCGAAATGCGCCACGTCGGTCGAGGTGCCGCCCATGTCGAAGCCGATGACATTGGCAAAGCCTGCCTGCTCGCCGGTCTTTGCTAGCCCGACCACGCCGCCGGCCGGACCCGAGAGGATGGCGTCCTTGCCCTGGAACATATCGGCGGCCGTCAACCCGCCCGACGACATCATGAACATGACGCGCGCGCCGGTGCGCTCAACATCGAGCTCATCGCAGACCTGACCGATATAACGACCCAGCACCGGCGAGAGATAGGCGTCGATGACAGCGGTATCGCCACGGCCGACGAGCTTGATCAGCGGTGAGACTTCGTGGCTGACCGAGACCTGTTCGAAGCCGATAGATCTCGCGATTTTAGCAACAGCAGCCTCATGTGCCGGAAACTTGTAAGCATGCATGAAGACGATGGCGACAGAGCGATAGCCCTTGGCGAGAAGCTTGAGCAGCGCCGCCTCGGCGGCTTTCTCGTCCAGGGCAAGCTCGACGGTGCCGTCGGCAAGCACGCGCTCCTCGATCTCGACGACATCTTCATAGAGCGCTTCCGGCTTGACGATCTCGGTCGCGAAGATCTTCTTGCGCTCCTGATAGCCGATGCGCAGCGCGTCCCGGAACCCCTTCGTCGTCACCAGAGCGAGGCGCTCGCCCTTGCGCTCGAGCAGCGCATTGGTGGCAACCGTCGTGCCCATGCGGACCTCGCCGATCGCATCTTCGGGAACCGGCTCGCCCTTGCCGAGACCGAGATGCAGGCGGATGCCGTGAACGGCCGCATCGCGATAGGCCTCGGGATTTTCCGAGAGAACCTTGCGGGCGTGGAGCGTGCCGGACGGATCGCGTCCGACGACGTCGGTAAAGGTGCCGCCGCGATCGATCCAGAAATCCCAACGACCCGAAATGTTCTCCGACAAATCCGCCTCCAGCAGAACGACGCCAACAATGATAATATATCGATAAATCGTCAACGTTTTGTCGTCAACATGAATTCCTGAAGGCGAGCGCCGTCGACTGGTTTTATCAGTATAATCCCCGGTGCGAGTGCGCCCTAATCCTCCGAGCGGCCCGCCGCCTCGCGATCGCGCTCGTATCGTCTTGCGAGCGGAAACGGCGGCAACCAGGATTCGCGGCGGATGGTCCAGAGTTCGTAAGTCGGCGTCAGCTGATCAGGAGCATCGAGTGACCCGAGATTGATTTCAATTTCATCTGCGCTTCGCGAGAAGACGGACGAGCCGCAGTGGGGGCAGAAAAACCGTCCGCCGTAGTTGCTCGTCTCGCCCTCGCTCGTCACGGCATCCTCAGGAAAGATCGCGGAGGCGTGAAAAAGCGCGCCATGAAACTTGCGGCAATCGAGACAATGGCAGATGCCGACCCGGTAGGGGTGCCCCAACGCCACAAATCTTACTTTGCCGCACAGGCAGCCACCGGTGAACCGGTCCATGTCTCATCTCCTCTGAAACCAAGCAGGCGTAATGCTTACGACAAACGGAACAGCCACCGCAATTGCGCCTGCACACGCATCGCGCCATCGCCGAGCCGCACTGCTGCTATCGAGCCGGAAGCGGCGGGAGCGCTAGTGCAACCCGCCGACGCCGAGCAGGCGTTCGACCGCATGATGATCCTTGGCGAGCGCCTCGGGCGTCCCCTTCCAGGCAAGCCGGCCGCGCTCCAGAATGATGACATCGCTGGCAAAATCGAGCGCACTCTGGATGCGCTGTTCGACGAGCAGGATCGTCATGTCGCCCGATTTGGCGAGCTTGGCGAAGGCGGCCATCAACTCCTCGCAGATGACGGGAGCAAGCCCCTCCAGCGGCTCGTCGAGAAGCAGGACGGAAGGACGGCCGAGGATCGTGCGCGCGGTCGACAGCATCTGCTGCTCGCCGCCGGAAAGCTGGCCGCCAAGGTTCCGGCGGCGCTCCTTCAAGCGCGGGAACATGTCAAAGGCTTCCTGCAGAGCACTTTTGGGTCGTCCCTTTAGCCCGACGGAGAGATTTTCCTCGACCGTTAATGTCGGAAAGACGTCGCGCGTCTGCGGCACATAGCCAAGGCCCTGATGGGCACGCCTGGCACTTGGCAGGCCGGCGATGTCGGCCGAACCCAACCGGATACGGCCATCATAGCGCCGGGTCTGCCCGGCAAGCGTGGCAAGCAGCGTGCTCTTGCCCATGCCGTTACGGCCGAGCACGGCGAGCCGGCCGCCGGCCGGCACGGAAAACGAAACTCCTTCCAGCACGCGCGTCGGACCGTAGCCGGCCGACAGATTTTCCACTTCAAGCGGCGTGGCCGGCATTGGCGTAGCTCCCAAGGTAGGCTTCGCGCACACGCGCATCCTGCGTCACGTCTTTCGGTGATCCATCGAATATGATCGTACCGGCGGCGAGCACGCCCACGCGCTTGGCGAAGCGGAAGACGAGATCCATGTCATGCTCGATTATCAGCACGGCGAGATCGGCGGGCAGATCGGCCAGTGCCTGCTCGATGCGGCCGGTATCGCTCTGCGGCACGCCCGCGGCAGGCTCGTCGAGCAGAAGCACTTTCGGCTTCAAGGCCATGGCAACGGCAATTTCCAACAGCCGCTGCTGGCCGTAAGCAATCTCGCTGACTTTGCGATGCGCGAGGGCTGCGAGACCGAGCGTGCCGAGCAGTTCCTCCGTCTCGGCCATGACATCGCGCATGGCGAGGAAATTGCCGAACATGCGGCCGGAGCGGCCCGTCCGCTGCAGCACAGCCATGCCGACATGTTCGGCCGGCGTCATGTCCTGAAACAGCCGCGTCACCTGGAACGAACGCACCAGACCGCGCCTCACCCGGCCGATGGCATCGACTTTGTTGACGTTCTGCCCCGCGATGCGCACCTCGCCAGAATCCGCCGGCAGATTGCCTGTTACAAGATTGACGAAGCTGGTCTTGCCGGCGCCGTTCGGGCCGATCAGGGCAACGCGATCTCCCGGCGCCATCGACAGGCTGACATTGTTCGTCACCGTCAGACCGCCGAATGCCTTCTTCAGATTGCTGACTTCGAAGATCGCGCTCATGTCCGCGCCTCGCTGCGGCGAGCCACATAGGCGGCGGCCGTGCCGTAGATGCCCTTCGGCGCGAAGAGAACGACGAGGATCAACAAAGCGCCGACGATCGTCAGCCAATGGAAGGGATTGGCGGCGGAGACGTAATCCTCGAACAGCATGAATATCAGCGTGCCGACGAGTGCGCCGAACAGCGACCCGGTGCCGCCAAGCACGAGCATGACGAGCGCCTCGGCCGATTGCGTGAAGGAGAGGCTGTCGAGGCCGACGACCTGCGTCGAGATCGCGTTCAGCGCGCCACCGATACCTGCAACCGCACCGGAAATCATATACATCTTGATCAGCGCCACTGTCGGCGAGGCACCCATGGCGCGGATGCGCAAAGGATCCTGCCGGATGCCGCGGCAAAGCATCCCGAAGGGCGAACGCACGAGGAAGCGCAGCAGCACAAGCGCGATCAACAGCAGCGCAACGCCATAGAGGTAAGCCGTATGCCCGTAGAGATCGAATTCGAAAGTGCCGAACAGCGGATCGGCTGAAATGCCCGACAATCCGTCGCTGCCGCCCGTCCAGCTCGACGCTTTGTTGGCGAATTCGTGGAATAGATAGACCAGGGCGATCGACAGCACGAGTTGCGGCAATCCATGCGCTCTCAAGATAACGACGCCACAGACCAGGCCGGCGATGGCTCCGGCGACAATGCCGGCAAGCGTCATCAGCAGCGGATCGTTGATGCCGTAATGAGCAGACGCTATGCCGGCGGCATAGGCGCCGGCGCCGAACAGCGCTGCGTGGCCGAGGGTCGCTACGCCGCAATAGCCTGTGACGAGATCGAGCGACAGCACGAGAAGCGCGATCGCGATCAGACGGGTGAGAAGCGCGAGGTTATCGGGAAATAGCAGGTAGCCGGCGGCAGCCGCGACGACGATGACCGCGACCGCGATCAGGTCCAGCCCGAATGTACGATGTCTGGTCACGGTCACAGCCGTCTCTCTTTCAAGGGTCAAAGCCATGTTACTTCATTCTCCCGGCAAAGCCGCGCGGGAAGACGCAGACAATGGCAATGACGGCCAGATAGAAGAAGAATTCCCCATATTCCGGCATGAGGTAACGGCCGGTCGTGTCGATGCAGCCGAGGATGAGGCAGGCGAGCAATGCGCCGGAGATCGAACCAGCACCGCCGACGGAGACGACGACGAGGAAGGTCACCATATAGCGCAGGGCATAATAGGGCTCGACCGGTAGCAGCTCGGCGCCGACGACGCCGCCGAAGGCGGCAAGCCCGACGGCGACGGCGAAACTGACCGCGTAGACCACTTCCGTCCGAACGCCGAGAGCCGCCGCCATTGCGGCATTGTCGACGGAGGCGCGCAGCTTCACGCCGAAGGAGGTCTTCTCGATGGTGTACCACAGCGCCAAAGCGACGATGAGGCCGCAAACGATCGCGAAGATGCGATGGGTGCCGATAGTGCGAAAGCCGAGATCGACGGAGCCTTGCAGGCTACCCGGCAAGGGGATGGTCTTCAAGGTCGGGCCGAAGACGTAATTGGCGATGCCGATGATGCAGAAGGTGATGCCGATCGTCATCAGCACCTGCGTCAACTCCGGCGCACCATAGATGCGCCGATAGAGCAGCCGCTCGATCGGGATGGAGATGATGACGGTGCCCACCACGGCCAGCAAGACGGCAGCGCCATAACCAAGACCAAGATCATGTGCGGCATAAGAGGCGATATAGCCGCCGATCATGGCGAAAGCGCCATGGGCCAGATTGACGACGCGCATCAGGCCCATGGTGACCGAGAGGCCGATGGAGATGACGAACAGCACCATGCCGTAAGCGAGGGCATCGACTGCTATGCTGAGCACGGTTTGCATTGATATCGCTGGTCCGGTTGTTGTTGCGCGACCGCTGTCGTCACACCCCTGAACGGAGGCTTCCGATCAGGGGTATCAGGCTCTGGAGCACTTACTTCGCGGCAGCAAGGCCGGGATCGCCCTGCTTCTCGAAGGTCTGGATTTCCTTGTTGTAGTATTTGCCGTCGCTGCCCTTGGCGACTTCGCGCAGATAGATGTTCTGCGTGATATGCCGGCTTTCCGGATCGATGGCGACCGGACCGCGCGGGCTGACCCAGGACAGGCCCTTGACGGCATCGACCGCTTTCTGCGCATCCTGCTTGCCGCCGGTCGCCTCGATCATCTTATAGATGACGTGCATGCCGTCGAAGGCGCCGACAGCCGGGAAGGTCAGCTCGGCCGGATTGCCGATCGCCTTGCCGGCGGCAGCGACGAAGGCCTTGTTTTCGGCTGAGTCATGCGAAATCGCATAATGGAAGGTCGTCTGCATGCCGAGGGCGGCGTCGCCAAGCGCCGGCAGATCGGATTCCTGCGTCAGGTCGCCGGGCGCGAACAGCTTGATGCCGGCGCTCTTCAGGCCGTTTTCGTTATAGGCCTTGACGAAACCGAGCGTCGTTGGACCGGACGGCAGGAAGGCGAAGACGCCTTGCGCGCCGGAATCCTTGATGCGCTGCATGATCGGGCTGAAATCATTGGTCGAAAGCGGCATGCGGATCGCCTGGACCACTTGGCCGCCCTGTTTCTCGAAACCGGCCTTGAAGGCATTTTCGGCATCGACGCCCGGGCCGTAATCGCTGACGACGGAGATGACCTTCTTCACGCCTGCGTCAGAGGCGACCTTGGCGATCGGCGTCGAGGTCTGCCAGGTGGTAAACGAGGTGCGCACGACCAGCGGGCTCTTGGTGACGATTGCCGAAGTGGCGGCATTGAAGATCACCATCGGCACATTGGCCTGCTTGAGGATCGGCGTCACGGCCATCGCGTCCGGGGTAAAGTAGAAACCGGCGAGATACTGAACCTTCTCTTTGACCACGAGTTCCTGGGCCAGCGCCTTTGACTGGGCGGGATCGGCCTGCGGCACGTCGCGGTAGATCACTTCCACCTCGTCCTTGCCCACCTTCTTGCCGTTCATTGCCATATAGGCGTCGATGCCGGCCTTGAAATTCTTCCCCTGCAGAGCGAACGGTCCCGAGAAAGGACCGATGACGCCGACCTTGATGGTATCGGCATAGGCAGCACCGCCAAGGGCAACGGCCGCAATAGCGGCCAAGACAAACCGTTTCATTCTTTCTCCTCCCGGCAGCCGTTTCTCGAGCCGCCCATGATCGTTCAAATTCCGATCACCACCAATTTCTCATAGGAAATGGTGATGTAAAATGAAATAAAAGCCGCAAACCATATTTATATGGTTATGAATAGCGATGAGTATTCTACTCAGTTATCGTTCCCAGGCGCTTCACGGTGCCGATCAGTTGCAGCCCATGGCGCAGCGATGCCGCCGTCGCCACCACCATAGGCGGCAATAGCAGCCATTCCAATGTCCAGGCAGCCCCCGAGCGCTCCTGCTCGTGCACCAGCGACTGGTGAATGCCCGAAAGTTGGACGGCATTGAACCGGGCAAGCGTAACCAGCGTTTCGGCCGAGACCGGATTTTGTTTGTGCGGCATGGCCGAGGAGCCACCGCCACCGGCAAGCTCGATCTCGTCGCCGGCCTGCGCCAGAAGTGCAACATCCTGACCGATCTTGCCAAGGCTGCCGGAGATCATGGACAAGAGCCCGGCAAGCTCGGCAATGCGCCCCCTTTGGCTCTGCCATTGCGGCTCGTCCGTCAGGCCGAGCGCCTGCGCCAGCGAGCTCCGGATTTCGGCCGCCAGCGGCCCGAATTTTTCCAGCGTGCCGGCGGCACCGCCGAACTGCAGCGGGAAGGTCTCCTGCGTCAGCCGGTCGCGATATTGATCGAGCGGATGGCGCCATGCCCGCAGCCGATCCGACACGGTGATGGCAATCGCCGCCTGCATCCGCGTGTGGCCCATAAGCCTGTTCGCTCCGAAACGCTCCTCCAGCTTGGCGAGCGCGGATGATACGGCAAAGAGACGGCCGCTCAGGATAAAAGCCGCCGCCTTCAGCCGCATCATCAGGCTGGTATCGATGACGTCCTGGCTGGTGGCGCCGAAGTGAACATGCTTGCCCGCCTCTTCGCCGACAGCCTGGCGCAGCTGCCTTACAAGATCCGGTACGACGACGCCATCCGACGCCGTTGCCGTCTTCAGGCTCGGCAGATCAGGCTCGAAATTCGTGCAGACCTCCGCGATCCGCTGAGCCGCGGCCGGCGGGATCAGCCCATGCTGCGCCTCGACCTTGGCAAGTGCGGCCTCGAAGACGAGCATGGAACGAATGTCGGCCTTAGCGGAAAAATATTCCGCCATCTCCTCGTCACCGAGGAGACCCGAGAGAAACGGATGATCGAAAGGAGAAACGCTCATGACCTATATATCGAGGAAAACCGTCTCTTTGTCGCCCTGCAAATGGACATCGAAGGTGTAGACGGAGCCCTCCTTGACGGCAACGAGCGTCGCAACGCGATCCCTGTGTTCGATGCGCGCAAGCAAGGGATCTTCTGCGTTTGCTGCAGCCTCTTCCGGAAAATACATCCGCGTGTGCAGGCCGATATTGATACCGCGTGCGACGATCCAGAAGGTGATGTGCGGCGCCATCTTGCGGCCGTCCTTGAAGGGAACGCGGCCGGGCTTGATCGTCTCGAAACGGAAGACGCCGTCGGTAGAGCTGGTCGGGCAACGCCCCCAGCCGGCAAAATTCGGATCGGCCGCGCCGCGCAGTTCCGAGGGGCTGTTATAAAGCCCGGCGCCATCGGCCTGCCAGATCTCGAGGACCGCATCCTTGACCGGTGCGCCCGCACCGTCGAGAACCCTGCCCGTCACCGTGATGCGCTCGCCGAGCGTCTTGTCATTGACCATGGCGGAGCCGAGATCGGCCTCATAGACGCCGCCGATCTCGCTGTAATTCGGCGTAAGGCCGATGTGAACGTAAGGCCCTGCCGTCTGCGACGGAGTTTCCTTGAGATAGCCGAGTTCCTGTACCATCAATTGCCCTCCAGCCGGTTTTCGAACAGGGTCGAGCGGCGACCGCGCAGCACGATATCGAATTTATAGGCGCGGGCATCCATCGGTATCGTGTTGCCCCAGTCGAGCGGCGCAATCAGCTGCTCGATTGCCTGCTTGTCGGGGATCGTGCCGACGATCGGACACTTCCAGATCATCGGGTCGCCCTCGAAATACATTTGCGTGATCAGCCGCTGCGCAAAGCCATGGCCGAAGACGGAGAAGTGAATATGCGCCGGACGCCAGTCATTGACGCCATTCGGCCAGGGATAAGCGCCGGGACGGATGGTACGGAAGGCATAGTGCCCTTCATCGTCCGTAATGGCACGCCCACAGCCGCCGAAGTTCGGATCGATGGCGGCGAGATAGGTTTCCTTCTTGTGGCGATAACGCCCGCCGGCATTGGCCTGCCAGAATTCGACCAGGACGCCGGGTACCGGCCGGCCGCGCTCGTCGAGCACGCGGCCATGCACGATGATCCGCTCGCCGATGGCGCTTTCGCCGGGCTTGGCGAAATTATGGATCAGATCATTGTCGAGTTCGTTCAATATGGAATGGCCGAAGACCGGTCCGGTGATCTCGGAAATGGTGCCGTCGAGCGACAGCAGCGCACGCCGCGGCGAGCGCAGCACGGACGTCTTGTATCCCGGCGCAAAGGCCGGCGGATGCCAGGCGCGGTCTCTCGCAAAAAAGGCGCCTGTTTCGGGCTTGCTATTGCTTCTGTCGGACATGGTCTGCCTCGCTTCATGCCGCCTGTTCGGCGTCCATCTGTTCGAAAACCTGTTTGGCGATCTTGATCGCGTGGTTGGCGGCCGGCACACCGGCATAGATCGCCACATGCAGAAGCGCCTCGCAAATATCATCGCGTGTCGCCCCGGTGTTGCGCGTGGCCCGCACATGCATGGCCACCTCATCGTCCTGACCGAGGGCTGCCAGAAGCGCAATCGTCACGATGGAGCGCTCACGCCGGCTAAGCGTCGGGCGCGACCAGACGTGCCCCCAGGCAGCCTCGGTGATCAGCTCCTGGAAAGGCTGGTCGAACGCGGTCGATCCCTGCTGAGCGCGATCGACATGGCTGTCGCCGAGCACCGCGCGGCGTGTCGCCATGCCCTGCAAATAACGCTCGGATGGCGCGGTGGGGTCATTCATCAGGCTTGTTCTCCACGCAGGACGACGTCGATGAAGGCACGGATGACTTCGGTCAACGCCTCGGGTTGTTCGACGCAGGGGATATGGCCGGCGTCCTTGATCACTTCATAGCGCGCATTCGGAATGAGCTTTGCCGTCGACAGCACCAGTTCCGGCGGGGTAGAGCCGTCCTGGTCGCCGACGATGCAGATGGTGGGCACCGCGATCTTGGCGGCGGCTTCAGTCAGGTCGGCATCACGGAGTGCCGCACAGGTGGCGACATAACCTGCAATCGGCTGGCGGATCAGCATATTGCAATAGCCGGCATAGGCGATGTTTTCCGGACGGCGGAAGGTCGGCGTGAACCAGCGCTCCATGATCGCGTAGACGATGGATTCGATGCCATGTGCCTCGACCTGCGCAATGCGGGCATTCCAGCTCTCGGCGGTGCCGATCTTCGCAGCGGTATCGCAAAGGATCAGCGCCCTCACCAGATCCGGACGCCGCTGATAGAGCGACTGTGCAACCAGCCCGCCGACCGACAGGCCGCAAATGATGGCGTTCTTGACCGAAAGGAAATCAAGCAGGCCGGCAAGATCGGTCGCGTGATCCTCGATGGAATAAGGCATCTGGCCGAGATCGGAGAGGCCATGGCCGCGCTTGTCATAGAGCACGATGGCAAAATCGCCGGCCAGACGCACGATGACATCCCGCCAGATCCGGAAATCGGTGCCGAGCGAATTGACAAAGACAAGCACCGGCTTGTCGGCAGGGCCACCGATGATCTGATAGTGGATCGTGACGTCGTTGATGCGGGCAAACTGCACTGGAAATCTCCTCGGACACGAGATTGGATCTATAATCTGGTTAGGTAAAATGATATTTCTTTGCCCTACGATAACTCAGCGGTTATGAATAAACATGCTCGACGCGCGCATTAAGTTCCGCCATCTACAAACCTTTGTCGAGGTTGCGCGCCAGAAAAGCGTCATCAAGGCAGCGGGATTGCTGAATATCAGCCAGCCGGCGGTGACGAAGACGATCCGCGAACTGGAGGAGGCGCTCGGTGTCGCCGTCTTTGAACGCGACGGGCGCGGCATCCGCATTACCCGCTACGGTGAGGTCTTCCTGCGCCATGCCGGTGCTGCGCTGACCGCACTCCGCCAGGGATTGGATTCCGTCTCGCAGGAGCGTTCCGGTGAAGCGCCGCCGATCCGCGTCGGCGCGCTGCCGACGGTTTCGACGCGGATTATGCCTCGCGCGATGGACTTGTTTCTCAAAGAGGAGACCTGGAGCCGCATCAAAATCGTGACCGGCGAGAACGCCGTGCTTCTGGAACAGCTGCGCGTCGGCGATCTCGACCTGGTCGTCGGACGGCTTGCCAGCCCCGAAAACATGGCAGGCTTTTCCTTCGAGCACCTCTATTCCGAACAAGTCGTCTTCGCCGTAAGAGCCGGCCATCCGCTGCTATCCGACAAGCAATCGCCGTTTTCCGATCTCAGCCGCTACACGATCCTGATGCCGACGCGGGGCTCGATCATCCGCCCCTTCGTCGAGAGCTTCCTGATTGCCAACGGCGCCGGCGGCCTGCCCAACCAGATCGAAACCGTTTCCGACTCCTTTGGCCGCGCCTTCGTCCGCGCGAGCGATGCCATCTGGATCATCTCGGCCGGCGTCGTTGCCGGCGACGTCGATGACGGGCTGCTGGCGCTCCTGCCGATCGACACCAGCGAGACGAAGGGACCGGTGGGATTGACCATGCGCACCGACGGGATCCCAACCCTACCCCTGTCGATCCTGATGCAGACGATCCGCGAAGCGGCAAGCGAGGTTGCAAGGAAGCTGTAAAGCCAGCTCAGAACGGCAGGCCGACATAGTTTTCGGCAAGCGCGGTCGACGCGGCGCGCGAATGGGTGAGATAATCGAGTTCGGCTTCCTGGATCTTCTGGTCGAAATCGCTGGTATCGGGAAAGCGATGCATCATCGTCGTCATCCACCAGGAGAAGCGTACCGCCTTCCAGACCCGGGCGAGCGCCCGCGCTGAATAGGCATCCACTCCGGCATTGGAGCGATCCTGATAATGCTCGACAAGGCCTGAAAACAGGTAATGCACGTCGCTCGCCGCCAGATTGAGCCCCTTGGCACCGGTCGGCGGCACGATATGGGCGGCATCGCCGACGAGGAAGAGGCGGCCGAAGCGCATGGGTTCGGCCACGAATGAGCGCAGCGGCGCGATCGATTTCTCAAAGGACGGCGCGGTGATCAGCGCCTCGGCATGATGGGCGGGCAAGCGGTGGCGCAATTCGTCCCAGAAACGGTCGTCGCTCCAGTCCTCGACCTTCTCGTCGAGCGGACATTGGATGTAATAGCGGCTGCGCGTCATTGACCGCATGGAGCACAATGCAAAGCCGCGGGGATGATTGGCATAGATCAGCTCGTGATTGACGGGTGCCACTTCGGCCAGCACGCCGAGCCAGCCGAAAGGATAGACTTTCTCGAAGCTGCGAACCGCCCTTTCCGGCACCGATTTGCGGCTGACGCCATGAAAGCCGTCGCAGCCGGCGATGAAATCGCAATCGATACGATGCGAAATGCCGTCCTTCTCGTAGGTCAGATAGGGCGTATCGCCATCGAAACCGTGTGGCTGAACATTGGTGGCGCTGTAGATGGTCGGAGCGCCGCTTTCTTCACGGCGGGCCATCAGGTCGCGGGTCATCTCCGTCTGGCCGTAGATGACGACCCGCTTGCCGCCTGAGAGACCATGAAGATCGATGCGATGATCGCGGCCGTCGAAGGCGAGCGAGAAGCCGTCATGCGGCAATCCCTCCGCATGCAGGCGGACACTGGACTTCGCCTCGTCCAGCAACCGGACGGTGCCCTCCTCCAGCACGCCGGCGCGCACGCGGCCGAGAATGTAATCCTTGCCGACGCGATCGAGGATGACGTTATCGATCCCGGCCTCCGTCAGCAACTGGCCGAGCAAAAGCCCGGACGGTCCTGAACCGATAATTGCGACTTGAGTACGCATCATATCCTCCCATGCGAAACTTGCTTCAAGTCTCTTCGGCGCATCGCAGATCCGCAATGGACATTTCGGTCATGAAATTGCACAAATCGAACATGGCGAGGGAGAATAGCCATGACGAAGAACGTGCCGATCTATGATCTCTACGGCGAAAATACCGGCCGAAAGCCGGATTTTTGGCTTCATTGCGAGACTATCCCATCCCGCAGCAGCCTTCATCACTGGGAAATCCGCCCGCATCGGCATGAGAGCTTCTTTCAGATCTTGTACATAGACGCCGGATCCGGCGACGCCATCTTTGACGGAACTCCTCACGCCATCACCCCACCCGCGATCATTACGGTGCCGCCACGCCTCAATCACGGCTTCCGATTTTCGCGTGATATCGATGGTTTCGTCATCACGGTGCTGATCTCGCATCTCAAGGCTTCACCGGGTGATCGCAGCCGGCTGGGCACCTGGCTTGCCGATCCGCATCTGACCTTACTCGATACGCAAAACGAAGATGCAGCGCATGTCGCCGGCACGCTGAGGCGCCTGGGCAAGGAGTTTGCCAGCCACCGCAATGGCCGTACCGATCTGCTCGAAGCCTATCTGACCACCGCATTGCTGCTGACGGCGCGCATCGCCCAGAACGCCGATGAAGGGTCGAACCCTGATGATGAAGGCGAACGCCGGATGGAGATGCTGCAAGGCCTCATCCAGCGCCACTTCCGTTCGCACAAGCCTGCCGCCTTTTATGCCGAAAGCCTCGGCATCTCGCCAGCGCATCTCAGCCGCATCGTGCGCGGCCGAACGGGGCACGGCGTACATGAGCTGATCACGCGCAAATTATTGGACGAGGCCAAACGCGAGCTGGTCTTCACCTTCGCGACCGTGCAGGAAATCAGCTATCGCCTCGGCTTTGCCGACCCAGCCTATTTCTCCCGCTTCTTCGTCAAGCAGACCGGCCAGACGCCCCGCGCCTGGCGTATCGAGGAGCGGGAGAGGCTTGGGATGTGAAGCTTACGGCAGCACCAGCCGCAGCGCCTTCTGTGTCTCCTTCAGCAGCGGCAGGAACCGCTCCGCCATCTCGGCGGCTGCGACGTAGGCGGCGGGTGCGCCGATATTGATCGCCGCAACGGTCTGCCCACGATCGTTTTCGACCGGGACGGCAATCGAGCAGAGGCCGATTTCCAGCTCTTGGTCGATAACGGCATAACCCTGCTCCCTCACCCGGCGGAACTCGGCCATCAGTTCCTCGGGATCGGTCTTGGTATTTGGTGTATTCGCCTTGAGGTCGGTCCGCTCAAGCACCGAACGCGCCTCGCTTTCCGGCAGGGCCGCCAGCAGAACGCGGCCCATCGAGGCGCAGAAGGCAGGAAGGCGACTGCCCGGCGTCAGGTTGATCGACATCACCCGGCGCTGCGAGGCGCGGGCGATGTAGACGACTTCCGTTCCGTCAAGCACCGAAGCGGAAGCATTCTGCCCGGCGCGCTCGGCAAGCTGATCGAGATGAGGCTGAATGATGATCGGCAGCGGCGTCGCGGCCAGATAGGCATGGCCGAGCCGGAGGATCTTCGGCGTCAGCGTGAAGAATTTCCCGTCAAAGACCGCATAGCCGAGCTCCGAGAGCGTCAGTAGCGAGCGGCGCACGGTGGCGCGGTCGAGCCCGGTCAGCTTCGATGCCTCGGCAATCGTCAGGCGCTGCCGCGTCTCGCCGAAGGCCTCGATGACTTTCAATCCTCTGGCAAAGCCACTGACGAAATCTGTTTCGCGCATCTCGTATCCCCAAATCTTGGCCATTTTGTGCGATATATGAACAAATGTCAAATATCGCACAAACTCGTTGACGATCCCGAACCGAAGGCGCTTATTGACGCGCACAGAGGACTGCATTTGTTGAGGAGACCCTATGGCGAAGATCCTATCGCTTTCGCAGGCGGTGGCGGAGAATGTGCGGGACGGCGACACCGTCGCGATGGAAGGGTTTACCCATCTCATTCCCTACGCCGCCGGCCACGAAATCATCCGTCAGGGCAAAAAGGATCTGTTCCTGATCCGCATGACGCCGGACATTCTCTACGACCAGTTGATTGGCGTCGGCGCAGCCCGAGGCATGAAATTTTCGTGGGGCGGCAATCCGGGCGTCGGCTCGCTCCATCGCTTCCGCGACGCGGTCGAGAACCAGTGGCCTCGTCCGCTTGAGATCGAGGAGCATTCG
Organism: Rhizobium freirei PRF 81; assembly: GCF_000359745.1. GTDB lineage: Bacteria > Pseudomonadota > Alphaproteobacteria > Rhizobiales > Rhizobiaceae > Rhizobium > Rhizobium freirei. The sequence goes on along the minus strand of NZ_AQHN01000084.1, from coordinate 108,031 downwards.
CACGCCGCCATGGCCAATGCCTATGAGGCCGGCGCGGCCAATCTGCCCTTTGCCATGCTGCGCGGCTATATCGGCGCCGACCTGCCCAAGGTCAACCCGAACATCAAGAGCGTTACCTGCCCCTTCACCGGCGAAGTCTTGGCCGCCGTCCCTGCCATCCGGCCAGACGTTTCCATCATCCATGCGCTGCGTGCCGACCGGAAGGGCAATGTGCTGCTCGAAGGCATCGTCGGCGTCCAGAAGGAGGCGGTGCTCGCCGCCAAGCGCTCGATCGTCACGGTCGAGGAAATCGTCGACGAATTGAACCCGCCCTCGCCGAACTCCGTCGTGTTGCCGACATGGGCGGTAACCGCGGTCGCAGTCGTGCCGGGCGGCGCATTCCCCTCCTATGCGCAGGGCTATTATGCCCGCTCCAACGCCTTCTATATCGCCTGGGACGAAATCGCCCGCGATCGCGACAGCTTCCAGGCATGGATCGACGAGCATGTGATGAAGGCCGGCCCGGAGGATTTTGCCAAATATGCCGGCAAGCAGCCGGTCAAGTCGGCGTGAGGAGGTCAAGATGAGCGATTTTACGCCTACCGAAATGATGACGATTGCAGCCGCCCGCGCGCTGACGAATGACGACGTCTGCTTCGTCGGCATCGGTGCGCCGTCAGCTGCCTGTAACGTCGCCCGGCTGACCCATGCGCCCGACATCACCTTGATCTATGAAAGCGGCACGGTCGGCACCAAGCCCGATGTGCTGCCGCTGTCGATCGGCGACGGCGAGCTTTGCGACACCGCACTCTTCACTGTTTCCGTGCCTGAGATGTTCCGTTACTGGCTGCAGGGCGGCCGCATCACCACGGGCTTCCTCGGCGGCGCGCAGATCGACAGGTTCGCCAATCTGAACACGACCGTCGTCGGCCCTTACGATCACCCCAAGGTTCGCCTGCCTGGCGGCGGCGGCGCACCGGAAATCGCCAGCAATTGCGGCCAGATTTTCATCACCATGGCGCTCTCCAAGCGCGGCTTCGTCGAAAAGCTGCCTTTCATCACCTCGATGGGCCACGGCGAGGGCGGCAATCATCGCGAGCGCCTGGGCATGAAGACGAAAGGCCCGACTCGCGTTATTACCGATCTCTGCATTCTCGAACCTGATCCGGTCACCAAGGAATTGACTGTCGTGTCGATCCACGAAGGTGTAGCCCGCGAACAGATCATTGAGAATTGCGGCTGGGCGATCAAGTTTGCCGACGAGGTCATCGAGACGCCCCCGCCAACCGAAACCGAACTATCCGTCCTGCGCGACATCAACGCGCGCACCAAGAAAGCCCATGAGGCAGCCTGATGACCGACGCTTTTATCTGTGACTACATCCGCACCCCGATCGGCCGCTTCGGCGGATCGCTCTCCTCCGTTCGCGCCGACGATCTCGGCGCCGTGCCGCTGAAGGCGCTGATCGAGCGCAACGGCTCGGTCGACTGGGAAGCCGTCGACGACGTGATCTATGGCTGCGCCAACCAGGCCGGCGAGGACAACCGCAATGTCGCTCGCATGGCAACCCTGCTTGCCGGCCTGCCGATCTCAGTACCCGGCACGACGATCAACCGGCTCTGCGGCTCGGGCATGGATGCCGTCATTGCCGCAGCCCGCGCCATTCGCGCCGGCGAGGCCGAGTTGATGATCGCGGGCGGCGTCGAAAGCATGTCGCGCGCCCCCTTCGTCATCCCCAAGGCCGAAAGCGCCTTTTCGCGCAACGCCGAGATCTACGACACCACCATCGGCTGGCGCTTCATCAATCCAATGATGAAGAAACAGTATGGCGTCGACTCCATGCCGGAAACCGGCGAGAACGTCGCGGAGGACTGTAAGGTCACCCGTGAAGATCAGGACGCCTTTGCCGTTCGCTCGCAGGCAAAGGCTGCAGCCGCACAGGAAAATGGCCGGCTTGCCAAGGAAATCACCTCCGTCACGATCCCGCAGCGCAAGGGCGATCCGGTCGTCGTCGGCAAGGATGAGCATCCGCGCGCCACGACGATGGAAGCGCTTGCCAAGCTCGGCACGCCTTTCAAGAAGGAAGGCGGCACGGTGACGGCCGGCAACGCCTCCGGCGTCAATGATGGTGCTGCCGCACTCATCATCGCCTCCGAAGCCGCCGCAAGGAAATACGGTCTGACGCCGATCGCCCGCATCCTCGGCGGCGCTGCCGCCGGTGTGCCTCCGCGCATCATGGGCATCGGCCCGGTTCCGGCTTCGCGCAAGCTGATGGCTAGACTCGGCATGCGCCAGGAACAGTTCGACGTCGTCGAACTCAACGAAGCCTTCGCCTCGCAGGGGCTTGCCGTACTGCGCGAACTCGGCATTGCCGATGACGACGCCCGCGTCAATCGCAACGGCGGCGCCATCGCGCTCGGCCATCCCCTCGGCATGTCCGGCGCCCGCATTACCGGCACCGCCGCCCTGGAGCTCAAGGAAACCGGCGGGCGCTATTCGCTGTCGACCATGTGCATCGGCGTCGGCCAGGGCATTGCCATCGCCCTCGAACGGGTCTGATCGCTCCGATCAGCCCCGGCCTGCCGCATGGGCGGCGGGCCATGTTTGCTGACGATTCTAAAATGCCGGGCTGGCGTGGAGGTCTTCGGCATACAGCGAAATGCAGGCGGCTCGCAGACCGTACACGCGTGTTGAAATGAAGATCGGGATCGCGCGGAAATCGCCTTCGAGCATGTCGCGATAACCGGATCGCCCGGTCTAATCACCGTTGTCTTGAGCATCGGCATCGTCACGGACGAAATTCGCTATGCTCCTTGCCTTTGCGGTCTTGTCGTACCGAGCTGACGTTCAAGCCGATGCCTGCCACCGGCGCCGTTCTGGCTGCCTGACGGCAATCGGATGCTTGAGCGGCGGAGCCGGCCGGCCGATAAAGTATCCTTGGACAGCGTCGATGCCAAAGGATTTGACCAGGTCCAGTTGCTCCTCATTCTCAACGCCCTCGACCAGGATGCGATGGCCGCGATTGCGCACCAGGCCGATAATGTCCTCGAGAAGGATCTTGGCGCCCTCGCTGCTTGCCGCATCGTGCAGGAACGACTTATCGATCTTGACGGTCTCGAATTCCATCAGGCGCAGCCAGGAGAGGCCCGCAAATCCTGTTCCGAAATCGTCCAGCCAGAATTTGATGCCCAGCCGCTTCAGATCCTGAATGCTGTCGAGCACGTCCGGACGGATCTCCATATCGACGCCCTCGGTGATCTCGAAGGCGATCCTGTGCCCTGAAATGCCTGTTTCGGCGAGGATGGCGGCAACTTGCGCCGCAAAGCCGGGCGCCCGCAGCTGGATCGGCGAGACATTGACGCTGACCGTTTCGACGATGTTGCGAGAGAGCAGCTCGCAGCACGCACGTCTGATCGCCCAGTAGCCGAGCTCTATGATGGCGCCGGTACGCTCCGCTATCGGAATGAACATTGCCGGCGACGCACTCGACCCGTCGAGCAATTGCAGACGCATCAGGGCCTCGTAGGCGCCGATTTCCCCGGTGTCGAGATATTGGATCGGCTGATAGACCAGCGAAACAAGGTTCTGCTGAATGGCGATCTTCAAAATAGCCGCGATATTCTCGCTCGCATCGCCGCCGGGCAATTCGTTCGGATCGAATAGTCTTGCACAATTCCGGCCGCTGGCCTTCGCGGAGTAAAGGGCACGGTCGGCTTCGTTGATGACGTTTTCGAGCTTGGTGCCGGCCACGTCTCTGGTAATGGTCGCACCGACGCTGACCGTGACGTGCTGGAAACCATCCAGCCGCTGCGCATGGACGATATCGAGAGCTTCGATCCCCTGGCAGATGGCGTCCGCCAGAGCAAGGGCATCCGCGCCGCGGTCCAGATCGAGAATGACGATGAACTCTTCGCCGCCATACCGCCCCACCGTCGCGCCTAAAGGAACCACGATATCGGACAGGGCGTTGGCGACGGTGACGAGACAATGGTCGCCTTCCTGATGCCCATAGTAGTCATTGTATTTTTTGAAGAAATCGACGTCGACGAGCAGCACGGCAAATGCCACTGCGTCCTGGCGCCAGCGCTCCCAGAACTGCTTCAGACGAATATCGGCAGCTCTTCTATTTTCCATCCCCGTGAGGGAGTCCGTGATCGACAGGCGCAGAAGGGCCTCACCGCGCTCCGCCGCCTGGCGCTGCTGCAGCTCGGCTTCTCTGGCATTGAGAAAGACGTTGAAACGCTCCTTGTTCAGTTTCCAGTTCACATAGGACGTGAAAACAAAGCAGCAGAGATAGAAGGTCGTGAAAGCCAGGCAGTAGGCGGTGCTGTAGTGAAACTCGGCAAGCGACAGCAGGAAAGAGGCGAAGATCAGGCCGGACGAGGCGATTGCCAGGCCGAATTCGAGACTGAAGAACAGATTGACGCCCATCATGAAGATCGCGCCGAAGGCGGCATAATAGGAAAATGCCTCGGCATTGCTGGTCTGCAGCGCCGGCACCAGCCACACGACATATCCCAAAACCACTGCGGTGGCGCATGTGGCTTCAAGCTCGCCTGCGGGACGCTTGCGCGCAAACTGGATTTCGAGAACCAGAAGCGAGGTGAGCCCGATCATGAAGCGCGCCGGAATCGTCACCTGCGAGACGTCGGGAATGAAAACCAAGTCCGTTATCAGGAAAAGGATATAGACGGGCACAGCAAGCCACAGACCGCTGCGCGCTACGGCGCGGCGTGCCTCGTTGCTATAGTCCTTATAAAGAGCGCGAAGTCCGATGGCGCCGCTTGTCGGGCGTGCCTTTTCCCGGCCAGGATCGCTTCCTCTCGACAGTCGACGCATGTTCACCATTACCCGAGTTCGCCGAGACTTCATGTCCACCGCAGTTAGCTTTGCGTCGCTCTATTGAACAGATTGCTTGCTTTACCGGGCTGCTACTTTGGTTCGTTTGATAGCGACAGCGTTGCAGCAGTGACATTAACAAAACCATAGCGCTCACATTTTATGTGCGATATGGTTTTTATAGTCTTCACGGAATCATTTAAAATTGAAACAATTCCAAACTGCTCTCGACGGCTACAGCCTTGTGACCGCGCAATCGATCTCGAAACATACGAGATCGGCGGTTAGCAAATTTTCGAACGATCAGATCAAGGAGGGCGAGGCCGAACTCGCCCTCGTTCTTTCCCTGGCGCAGCAGGCATTCGAAGCGAATGCCCCTGTTCAAGACACGATGAAAGCCCTGACCGAACGGCTGCAGGCACTGAAAAGCAAGACGACACCCATGACCTGGGCACATCTCACCTCCCTGGCACAGGTGCATCCGGTCTCGTCTTTCCTGCTTCAGGACCCCCTGACCCGCTGGTCTTTCGAGAAGCCGCGCGGCTATAGCGGCGACGCCCAACTGCTGGATTTTATTTACGAACATCCGGCAGTTGACGTTCAAGTCAAGGCGGCGTCGCCGCTCGGCGCCGAGATCTACGACTTCACCCGCATGGCAGCATCCGCAGTCGCCGTGCGCGAAAGGCGTGATCTCCTTGCCGCGCATGTCGACACTGTGGCCGATGGGACGGAGAACGCGGAAGTTCTGGCGATCGCCGCCGGGCATCTTCGCGAGGCGGAGCGTTCCAACGCTCTCAAGAGCAACAAGCTCAAGCGCTGGGTCGCACTCGACCAGGATCCCATCAGCGTTGGAACGGTCAGTTCGGCCTTTCGCGGCACCTGCATCGAAGCGGTCAACGGCTCCGTTCGTACCATTCTCGGACGCGCGCAGAAGCTTGGGACCTTCGATTTCATCTATGCGGCCGGCCTTTACGACTACTTGGCCGAAAGCGTTGCGGTGAAGCTGACGGAGCGCTGCCTGCAGATGCTGAAACCGGGCGGCAAGTTCCTTCTGGCAAATTTTGCACAGGATATCGGCGTGGAAGGCTACATGGAAACCTTCATGAATTGGCCGCTGATATGGCGAACGGACAGGGAAGTCCAATCGATCATCGACAAGGTCAAGCACCCGATTACCGACAGCGCCGTCACGCGCGGCGAAAACGGCGGCGTCATCTACGCCGTGCTGACCGTGTAGCGCATCGGATCGTCACTGCCGACCGAGCCGCATAGCGGCTTGGCCGGCGGAGTCGGAACACCGTGAACAATAGAGGATAAGCCAGTACGATGACGGCAAAGGCCGCAGGCAGCGCTATATCCCGATCGAACATGTGCTTGCGCAGCATGTAGCCCGATATCAGATATGGCGTATTCCAGAGAACCGCCCCGAAGAAGGTCGCGGTGGCAAAGCCTTTTGCAGGTACGGCAAGCACCCCTGCGGGAAAGGCGATATAGGCCCTTGCAAAGGGTATGATTTGGCTGACGAACGTCAGGGCAAACCCGCGATGACGGTAGCCGTCTTTCAGTCGCCAATACCATTCGCCGCCGATGCCGAGACGCCGGCCGAGCCGCACGGCAAGAAGGTCACCGCGCTCAGCGCCGAACCATCGGCCCAACACGTACCAAAACAGCGAACCTGCCGTTGATCCCGTGGCCGTAATGGCGACCACCCATGGCAGATCGCTCGGATCCGACACGCCGAACATCCCAAGCGCAATGAGCATGCCGCCCGAGGGTATGATAGGTATAAGCTTTTCCACCGCGGCACAGAGGAGAAAACCGAACAGCCCCCATGCAGCCAGGGCAGGCAACAAGTCGAGGAAATCGGACTGATCGATCATGCCTTGGCCACCAGCCGCTTCGGCGGCTTCCGCTTGACGATCTTGTAGACCCGGGCGGGCGGAAAGTTGCGCAGCACGCGCCCATGCAGCGTCGCCTTGAAGCCGAAACGATCGAGCAGCCGATGCGGCACCGGACAGCGAAGCCCATAAGTGAACTGATAGAGCGCGCCCCCTTCGCGCAGCCGCGACAAGGCGCCGTCGAGAATCGCAACCACCACTCTTGGCGACATGTTCAAGAGCGGCAGGCCGCTGATCGCGCAGCCGAATGGGAGATCTTCGGGCGAGATATGCATGTCGAGCCTTGCGGCATTGGCACATAGGACGCGCGCATGGGGAAAGCGCCGTTGCAGCATATCCGCGAAGTCGGTACTGAACTCCACCAGCGTCAGGTCGCTTTCGCGAACGCCGCGAGCAAGCAGCGCTTCGGTGAAAACGCCCGTTCCCGGCCCAAGTTCGAGAACAGGCCCTGCGGCGGGGTCCACTTCGCTCGTGATGAGATCCGCCAGCATCGCGCCGGACGGTGCTATTGCGCCCACCATCCGCGGATTGGAAAGAAGAGTTCGAATGAATAATGACGTATTGGACATGAGTTCCCGTCCGTGCGGTCCTGGAGTTTCGGCTATTTCACTCGCCACTCCTACCGTCGCGCCGATTGCGGGAACATTGCATCCTCAGAGAGAACGTCGCTCTATCCCGCCAAAGGGAAACTCAATCTGAAGGCCGCGCCGCCAGTCGGCCCCTCCAGCACCTGAACCTGTCCGCCATGAAGCCGGGCAATTTCCTGGACGAGGTTGAGACCAAGACCGAACCCCTTGCCGTGGCCGGACAGCCGGTGAAATGGCTCGAAGACGCGCCCCCGCTGCTCGGCCGGAATGCCGTTGCCCTCGTCCGTCACCGTGATGCCCGTTGCCCGGCCGACATGCACCGTAATGCTGCCTTGCCGCCCGCCATGCTGGATCGCGTTCTGCACCAGATTGGTAACGGCGCGCTCAAGTGCGACGCGATCGCCGAAAATTTCGACCGCATCCTCATCCGCCAGGAAACAGGGCTCGTAATTGGCGGCGATGGCAAGCGGCGCCAATTCGGAAACGACGTGGCGCGCGACATCGACGAGATTGACCGGAGCGGGCTCGAAACGATGGTTGAGACGCTGCAGATCGAGGAACTGCTCCGCCAGCGTCGCAAGCCGCACGGTGTCCTCGAAGATCCTCTCCTTCAGCGGCCCGGAAGGAAGGCCGTCAAGGCGGGCTTGCAGGATTGCGACGGGCGTACGCCACTCATGCGCAAGGTGAGCAAACAGGCGCTTCTGGCGCTCGTGACCTTCATCCAGCCGGCTGAGCGCGTCATTGACGGCTTCGACGAGCGGCAAAATCTCCTGCGGGACATTGTCGACGGGCAGCCGCGTCCCCTGTCGATCGATGTCGATCTGCCCGGCGCGGGCGACGGCGGAATCGAGCGAGGAAAAGGCACGGCGAACCACCATCGGCGCCGCAACCATGGTCGCGACCGCCGTTACGGCGAGCAGCGGCAAGAGGGTACTGAAAAAAATGAGGCTGGTAGCGGCCATGACCCGGGACGGCGAAACGCCACCGTCAATCCCGGTCAGAACCTGCACCTCGCCGATCGGGGATCCAACCCATCGAAGCCGCGCGGCAGGCACGGCATTGCCGCCAAGATTGCCGCCGAAGCGACCCTGGCCGATGCCGTCGAGCGTGCCGCCGATGTTGGCATAGGCCTGCGGCACGGCACCCTCGGCAATCGTCGCCCCGCTGCGGTCCCTTACCACAAACCAGAGACCCGGCAGCTCGGCGCGCCGCGCCACGAGCATAGGCGTTACCTTGACGGCAAGTGCGCCATCTTTGTCTCGCTCGATCGATTGCGCGATCGCGTCGATGGTTTCGTCTTCCGGCTGAAGCGAGATGACGCTTCCAGTCGTCCAGAGGGCCGCAACGATCAGGAGCGCCAATATGCTCAGAAAAACCGCCTGCAGGGAGGCAAGTTGCCGCACCAGGCGCCAACGCAACGAAGGCTGGCTTGCACTCATGAGGTCGGCTTCATGAGGTAGCCGATGCCGCGCACCGGATGGATTTCGAGGCCGGCATCGACGGAAATGAGCTTCCGGCGCAGGCGGGAGATATGGGCGTCGAGCGTATTCGATTGAATATCGTCATCGAAGCCGTAAACGGCCTCTTCGAGCATATGCCGCTGAACGGTGCGGCCGAGCCGGCGGGCGAGCGTTTCGAATACCAGCAGTTCCCGACGCGGCAAATCGAGCCGGCAGCCGTCGATTAGCGCTTCGCGGCCGTCGAAATCGTAGGATACCCGGCCGAAATTGACCACGTCGACACGGACATCGCCCGGCCGGCGCATGACGGCGCGCAGGCGCGCGAGAAGCTCCTCGACGGCAAAAGGCTTGACGAGATAATCATCGGCCCCGGAGTCAAGGCCGTCTATGCGGTCGTCGAGTTCACCGCGGGCGGTCAACATGATGACGGGTGCGCTCACGCCATTCGATCGAAGCTTGGGAATGAGCGAGAGGCCGTCACCATCGGGAACCTGCCGGTCGAGCAGGATGACATCGTAGACGACGATCATTGCCGCCTCTTCGGCATCGGCAAGCGTTGTCATATGGTCCACAAGAGCATCGCGCGTGCGCAACGCACTACAAAGTGCGGAAGCCATTTCCGGCTCGTCCTCAAGCAGCAGAATTCGCAATGTCACCCCTTTGCGCAAAGAATGTTCGAATTGCATAGGCTCATTGCGGGAACATTGCGACCCCGATTTTGCCCCACCCATGCCGCCGTCGCTGACGAGGAACGCCGGTGACGATCGGGCAGGCAATATCGATGACAACTAGGGCCGGCGGCGCAACAGGGGAAGGCAGCGATTACCCTCCCCTGTCTGGGTTGCGACGGGATGATTTTCAAGCGTAAGCCACGGCACACGCAGTCGCTTGGCTGCGTGCAGCAGCTCACGCTCTCGGCTCCCTCGAACCGTCGGCCAAAGGCCATTTCCAAACCGGCCTTCCCAGCCGGCCGAATGCCATGAAGCGCTCATTCGCATCGGTTCCATCCTAATCGAAGCGGCGCAGATGCGGCGGCGTGAAATAGGGCAAGCGCGAGGTGCTCTGCCGCTCGGGAAGACCGATATCGCGAAGCTGGTAGTCCGACAGCTCAGCGACCCGCATGCGCGTCTGCCGCTGCCTCCAGATGACAAACAGCAAGGCGCGCGCGGTCCTCCACGCACCGAATTTCTGGTACAGTTCATCGACCGTTGCCGTTAAGCTCTCAGCAACCAGTAATTGTGAAGACGTCATTATCTTTTCCTGGCGCCATCAAGCGGCCAGGTCCTCTGAAGCTTGACCGGCTTCAGGAGCTGATACGTCGAAGACGCATCAAATTATTCCCGCAGCAAGTCTTATGGGTTTAACGGAAAAGTGCCTAAGTGGCGGCAGATAAAGCGTTTAGGAGCTTTAGTTAAAGATACGTCGCGAATTCGGTGCAGCACACACCATATTCATCGAGATCAGTCCGCCAGAGGCGTTGTTATGCATTCGTGGATGTTGCATTGCACGCCTCCTCTGTTTGATTTGCGGACGTGCGTATAATACGCGAGATCCGAGGATCGGCAACCCCACAATTTCGAATTGCAGCCATCTCGCGCAATGTGTTGCATTGATACAACAGCAGACGCCGCATGATGAGAGCGCGGCGCGGTGCAAAATCGCGCCCTCGGAAAGGCTGCCCGGTGTTGAGACGTGACTAGAACGAGTTGACGATCCCGCCGCCGGTGCGCATCTGCTGAACCATGATATGAGCATGATAATGCATGGCGCACTTGATCGCGTAGATCTGCAGAATGATCGGGGACCGGCGATGCCGCAGCAGCTTCAGAAACCGCTGGCGGTACACGGCGCGCAAATCCGCTTCCTTCACCCGGCTCATCAGCCTGACGAAGATGCCGAACGCTTCGAACGCCCATGTCGCGTTGAGAGCGAGCAACCGTAGTGGATGACGGCGCAGATGCCGTAAGCGCGTGCTTTCCGGTTTGATATTCCCATCGATATAGAGCGCGTCCAGCCGATCGAAATAGGCGGCCGGCTGATGCAGGTCGCTGAGGACCGAGAGATATCCGTCCCGCAAGGTTTCGCGGGAAAGATTAAGGGGAATGACATTCGTGCCGTAGGCTGGCGGATCGTCGTGATCGAGCCGCCCTTCCTTGGCGAGACGCGTATAGAGCGGCGTCTTCGGGATAGCGGCCAGCATCCCGATCATGGCATTGACGATGCGGGCATCCTTGATGAACACACGCTGCGCATCGAAAATCGTCGCATCGTCGCTGTCGAAGCCAAGGATCATGCCGCACCAGACTTCCATGCCGGTCTGCTGGATGCTGTGGATCTTCTCCAGCATCGTCCCGCCCTTGCGCAGGTTCTGCAGCTTCTTGGTTTCTCGCAACGCCTCCTCGTTCGGCGTCTCGATGCCGATGAAGACGACGCGGATATTGGCGTCGACCATCAACTGCATCAGCTCGGCATCGTCGGCCAGATCGATCGACGCTTCCGTCAGGAAGGTCATCGGATAATGACGGCTCTCCTGCCAGGCGACGACATCGCGCAAGACCTCCTTGATCGCCTTTTTGTTGCCGATCAAATTGTCGTCGACGATGAAGGCCGTATCCATGCCGGAGGCCAGCAGAGCCTCCATTTCGGCGATGACCTGGGCGCTTTGTTTGATGCGCGGCTTGCGCCCGAAGACGACGATAATATCGCAGAAATCGCAGGTGAAGGGACAGCCCCGCGAGAACTGCACGCTGCCAACGGCATATTCATCCATCTTCAGGAGATCGAAGCGCGGCACCGGAACCTTGCTCATATCCGTCTTGTCGGATTGTTCGTAGCGCCGCGCGTGGTTGCCTTCCTCCCATTCAAGGAGGAATTTCGGCCAGGTCTCCTCCGCCTCGCCGATGAAGGAGACATCAACGAGATTGCCGAAATAATCTTCCTTGACCGTAATCCAAGGTCCGCCGACGACGGTGAAGCAATTGCGTCGTTTGAGTTCGGTCAGGATTTCCGTCATCCGGAAGCGCTGGACGATCATCCCGGTCAGCGCGACGATATCGGCCTTCTCGCACAGGTCGAAGTCCAGCGGTTCGACATTCTCGTCGACGAGGGTGACGGTATGTTCCGAAGGCGTAAGTGCCGCCAGCAAGGGCAGGCAGGCCACCGGAAGATTAGCCTTCACGTCGAACAGCGGCAGTGCGTGTTCCATCCCCCAATAGGAGGTTTCGAAACGCGGATTGATAATGACGATATGAGCCATTGAATATGCCGCTCCATGACTGCGAAGATCTGGTTCGGTACTATGTCAAGCTTGCATGTCATTCGTGCCGCTTGCGCTGGCATTGGAGCAGCAAAGCGGCTTTCAACAGGAAGGCAGCATTAGCAGCCCTGCATGAGCCCAAAATTAAAAACTGCGGGCGATATTGGCAATCTGTCACGCACGTTTTCAGGCCGCCAGAGTTTTTTTCGGACGACAATGTCGAAATGGCCGAGACGCAATCGTCTTCATTGAGGCGGGTCGCGAGAGAGGAACACCGGATCCTTCCTGCCACAAGTCGAATTGTCAAAGAGGAACTGGGAGATGAGTTCATCATATCGTTGGGTAATCGTCGGTGCCGGGGCGCTGATGACCTGCGTCGCGCTCGGCGCAATGTTTTCCTTGGCGATCTTTCAGGTGCCGATCGCTGCCGACACGGGTTGGTCGCATGCCGGTATTGCCGCGGCCATGACGCTGAACTTTCTCGTCATGGGGCTGGGCGCCTTCGCCTGGGGTGCTGCGAGCGATCGCTTCGGCATACGCATCGTCGTCGTCATCGGAGCATTGCTGCTTGGGCTGGCGCTTGTCCTGGCGAGCAGGGCAGGATCGCTTCTGCAATTCCAGCTGACCTACGGCATCCTCGTCGGTGTCGCCGCCAGCGCCTTTTTCGCGCCGATGATTGCGGCAACGACCGCATGGTTCGACAAAGGCAGGAGCCTTGCGGTATCCCTGGTTTCCGCAGGCATGGCCGTCGCCCCGATGACCGTATCGCCCTTTGCCCGTTACCTTATTTCCGCCTATGACTGGCGCTTCGCCATGCTTGTCATCGGCATCATGGCCTGGGTCCTTCTCATACCGGCAGCGCTGCTGGTGCGGCGGGCGCCTATTCTTGCCGATAAAGCCGGTTCAGACGGGCAGGCGACGGAACAAAGCCTGCCGCTTGGCCAGATTTTCCGCTCACCGCAATTCCTCGTTCTTGGGGCGACCTTCTTTGCCTGCTGCGCAGCCCATTCCGGCCCGATCTTTCATATGGTCAGCTACGCGACGATCTGCGGCGTCGGGCCGATGGCCGCCGTCAGCATCTATAGCGTCGAGGGGCTGGCGGGCCTTGGTGGTCGCCTGTTTTACGGGACGCTTGCAGATCGGGTCGGCGTCAAGCCGGTGCTGATCGCCGGCCTTCTGGTTCAGGCCGCCGCGCTTGCCACCTATCTGCTGGTGAGCGAACTCGGGGAATTCTATGCGCTGGCCGTCGTCTTCGGCAGCGCCTATGGCGGCGTCATGCCGCTCTATGCCGTGCTGGCGAGGGAGTATTTCGGACCTCGCGTCATCGGCACGGTCTTCGGCGCCGCTTCGATGCTGTCGAGCATCGGAATGGCCGCTGGCCCCCTGATCGGCGGCTGGATATTCGATACCTTCGCCAATTACTCCTGGCTGTTCATCGGATCGTCCGTGGTGGGACTGGGTGCTGCGGCCATCGCCTTCGCCTTCCCGCCGATGCGGCGCCTGCGGCTGCAAGCCGCATGATAAAGGCCGAAAACGGTCCGGATCGGCACCTCCGCGGTTCGCCGGGTGCGTCGCATTTCGACGTGCCTGGCGCCGCCTTTCCGGACTGAATACGGCGCTGCGGCGCCGGACCGCGATATATTCGTGTCTCTCGATGCTTACACACAGTTTTCCATAAGCGGCAGCAGTTGCAGGCATTGCAATTTTCAATTTTTGGCCAACACTCACCAACGCATCAGGGGCGTGATCTCCTCGCGGAGGGAATCGGGAGAGCACCCGCTGGCACGACTTTCCGCGCCTCTTCGGCGCGGGGGCCCTGCATAATGTCATCATGGAGGACATGGGACAGATTTGTTGACGATGTCCCTGGCGCAATTGGGAGGATTGAGGAATGGCAATCACGTCCGCGACCGAGACGACGGGTGGAGGCATGACCCGGGAAGAGAAGAAGGTCATCTTCGCCTCTTCGCTCGGAACAGTTTTCGAATGGTACGACTTCTATCTTTACGGGTCTCTGGCTGCCTTCATCGGCACGACCTTCTTCAGCGACTATCCGGAGGCAACCCGCAACATTTTCGCCCTGCTCGCCTTTGCGGCGGGCTTCCTCGTCCGGCCCTTCGGCGCCTTGGTTTTCGGCCGGATTGGCGATCTTGTCGGACGCAAATATACCTTCCTCGTCACGATCCTGATCATGGGTCTTTCGACCTTCCTGGTCGGCGTTCTCCCCGGGTCGGCAAGCTGGGGCATCGCCGCCCCTGTCATCCTGATCATCCTTCGCCTGCTGCAGGGCCTGGCGCTTGGCGGTGAATATGGCGGCGCCGCCACTTATGTTGCCGAGCATGCACCCGACAACAAGCGCGGCTACTATACGTCCTGGATCCAGACAACGGCGACGCTCGGACTGTTCCTGTCGCTGATCGTCATTCTGGTCGTTCAGAATGCCCTCGGCAAGGACGCATTTGCCGCCTGGGGCTGGCGCATTCCTTTCCTTGTGTCTTGCGTTTTGCTTGCCATCTCCGTCTGGATCCGGCTGTCGCTCAGTGAATCGCCGGCTTTCAAGAGGATGAAGGAAGAGGGCAAGGGTTCCAAGGCTCCGCTCTCGGAAGCCTTCGGCCAGTGGAAGAACGCCAAGATCGCCCTTATCGCGCTGCTCGGCCTCACCGCCGGCCAGGCGGTCGTCTGGTATGCCGGCCAGTTCTACTCCTTGTTCTTCCTGCAGAACGTGCTGAAGGTCGATGGCCAATCGGTCAACATCATGATCGCGATCGCGCTTCTGATCGGCAGCGGCTTTTTCGTGTTCTTCGGCTGGCTTTCGGACAAGATCGGCCGCAAGCCGATCATCATGGCGGGTCTCCTACTCGCAATCCTGACCTACTTCCCGCTGTTCAAAGCATTGACGAGCGCGGCAAATCCGGCGCTCGCCCAGGCGGAGCAAACCGTCCGCGCCACGGTGACGGCTGCTCCCGGCGACTGCACATTCCAGTTCAACCCGGTGGGAACGGCGAAGTTCAACAATTCCTGCGATATCGCCACGTCTTTCTTGGCGAAGTCCTCCGTTCCCTATACGATTTCAGCAGGCCCCGCAGGCCAGCCGGCAATCGTCAAGGTCGGCGACGCCACGGTAACATCCTATGATGCCACAGCCGCCGGCAAAGACGCGACGGCCAAGGGTGCGGCGTTTACGCACGACATGAGCCTTGCGCTACAAAAGGCCGGCTTCCCGCTGGCGCGCGATCCCGCCAAGGTGCCAGATGCCAAGCTTGATGCCTTCATCGCCGCAAACCCCGAGCTCGGGCTCAATGCGGCAACGGTGCGGGCAGGCGAAAAGACCGTCACGCCGGTCGCCGACCTCGTCAAGGCCAAGCTCCTGACGGCGGAACAGGCAGGCGGAGCAACGGACATGCCGGTCTATACCGTCGCCAGCGGCGGCGCCTTCAAGATGGTCGCCAACCCTTCGGCCATCAACTGGCCGCTGACGATCGCCATTTTGACGATCCTCGTCATCTACGTCACCATGGTCTACGGTCCGATTGCCGCGATCCTGGTGGAGATGTTCCCGACCCGCATCCGTTATACCGGCATGTCGCTGCCCTATCACATCGGCAACGGCTGGTTCGGCGGCCTGCTGCCGGCAACGGTCTTTGCCATGAGCGCTGCCACGGGCGATATCTATTATGGTCTCTGGTATCCCATCGCGATTGCCGCCATGACCCTGGTCATCGGCATCATCTTTGTCCGTGAGACCAAGGGCGTCGATCTCGACGCAATCGACTGACGAGAATAAGGCCCGGCGTGTCAATCCACGCCGGGCTTTCCGCTGCGCAAGCGGCGAAGTCGTAATCCTTCCCCCTTCGAGTGATTTTGGTGACCGGTTGGCACCTTTCCGCCTTGGGCCGTGGCGAAATGCCATCGATCAAGCAGCCTCCGACGGGGAAAAGAAATTTATTCTATAGAATAAGTCATGAAAAGAAGACCGCTCCTTGTGATCGGATAGCAGAAGCCTAGGAGTGTGACAGGCTTTCATCGAATCTATCCTTATGACCTTGCTGAGCATACAAAATCTGTCCCGCGCTTTCGGCTCGACACAAGCCCTGGCAGGCGCATCGCTAATCATCGACGGCGGCGAGATCGTTGCGCTGATGGGAGCCAACGGGGCCGGCAAATCGACGCTGGTGAAGATCCTTTCAGGCATTTACCCGGCCGATTCAGGCAGCATTCTATGGAATGGTAGAAATTATCGCGCCGATAGCCCCGCTGAGGCAGCCGCCCAGGGTATCGTTACCGTTCATCAGTCGACCGATGTTGTCGGCGTCGCCGGCCTTTCGGTGGCGGACGCGCTTCTGCTCAATCAATTCGTCGATGGCCGTCAGCCTTTCTTCCTGTCGAAACGTTCGGTGCGAAGGAAAGCGGCGGCCATTCTGAAGGAGGCCGGATTCGACCTGCCGCTGGATCGGGATTTCGGCGATCTAGGCACGGCCGACCGCCAGATGGTCGCCATTGCCCGCGCCCTGTCGAACAAGGCGCAACTGCTGATCCTCGACGAACCCACGGCAAGCCTTTCCGCCCGCGAGGCAGGGCGGCTTTATGAAATCGTCCGTCAGCTGAAAGCCCGCGGGATGGGCATTCTCTATATTTCCCACCGCACCGCCGATCTCGATGCGCTTGCCGATCGCGTCGTCATCCTGCGCGGCGGCCGTAACGTCGGTGCCTTCGCGCGACCGATCGATTTCGACGCCGCCATCGAGACCATGATCGGCCGATCGATGAAAGCCGCTCGCCCGCATCGGCGCGAGCAGTTCGACAGGATAGTGCTTGAGCTTCGGGGCATAAGACTTCTTTCCGACAGCGCACCTTTCGATCTTACGCTTCACGCCGGCGAAGTCGTGGCCATCACCGGCGTTCTAGGGGCGGGCAAGAGCCGGCTTCTCTCCGCGCTCTTCGGCATCCAGCACCTCGCGGCTGGCGATGCATTGTTGGATGGCGTGCCCTATCAGCCGGCGTCACCGGCCGAGGCGATTGCACGCGGCGGCGTCATGGCCGCCGCGGACCGTCATCGCTCTTCGCTCATGCCGCCGGACTGGCCGGGAGAGAGCATTGCAGCCACGATAAGCCTGCCGCATCTGAAGCAATGGTATCCATCCGGCTTCCTGTTTTCCGGGCGGGAAACCCGCGAAGGAGAGAAGGCAATCGGGCGCCTTGGCATAAAGGCATCTGGAGCGGGCGCATCGGTATGGTCGCTTTCGGGCGGCAACCAGCAGAAGGCCGTGCTGGCGCGCTGGGAGGCCGAGCCGAGCCGACTATTGCTGCTCGACGAGCCATTTCAGGGCGTCGATGTCGGGGCTCGCCAGGACATTATCGCAGCCATACGCGCCCATACCGACCGCGCCACCCTGATTGCAACATCCGATCCGGAAGAAGCGCTCGAAGTCGCCGACAGGGTGCTGATCATGGACCATCACAGCCTGAAGGACTTCGCTCCCGCGATCACCGGCGACCGGCAAAATAAGGAATAGGCCAGATGAGTGAAGGCACTGCCCAAATCGGGGAAAAGGGAAAGCCGGCAAGCGAAGCGCTCTCGCCCAAGGAACTGGTGCGCCGAGGTGCGGTCTTTTTCCTGCTCTTCGCCCTGATCCTCATCTTCGGCTTTGCGCAGCCGGCCTTCATCAACATCAACAATCTGATGAGCATCCTGCAGGCGGTCTCTGTCGTCGCCGTCATCGGCGCAGGCGTCACCATCACGCTTGCCATCGGCGGTTTCGATCTGTCCGTCGGCGCGGTTGCTGCCTCCAGTGTCATGGCCGCCAGCTATGCCATGATCGTGCTTGATCTCAATGCCTATCAGACCGTGCCTCTGGTGCTTGCCTTCGGCGCGCTGGTCGGGCTCGCGAATGCTTTGTTGATCGTTCGTCTGAAAGTGCCGGACCTGCTTGCGACCCTTGCCACGATGTTCCTGCTGACCGGCCTCCAGCTCATCCCGACGGCTGGGCGTTCGATCTCGGTGGGCTTGATTCTTCCCGATGGGACGAAGGCCACCGGCAAGGTCGACCCTGCTTTCCTGACCATCGGCCGATCGAGCCTGTTTGGAACCATTCCTCTGCCTGTCATTCTGATGCTGGTTGTCGCGCTGGTGCTCCATATCCTGGCCGAGCGGACACGCCTTGGCCGCCTGCTCTATGCAACCGGCGGCAACGAAGCCGCGACACGACTGGCCGGCGCCAATATCGCCCGTTTGAAGACCTTCGCCTATGTGTTGTCCGGCGTTCTAGCCTCGCTCGGCGGCATCATCGTTGCCGCCCGTGTTGGACGCGGCGATGTTTCGTCCGGCGCCTCGCTGCTGATGGACTCCGTGGCCGCCTCGCTCATCGGCTTTGCGGTTCTCGGCCTGCGTCGGCCAAACGTCCTTGGTACGACGATCGGCGCAGTCTTCGTCGGCATTCTCCTCAACGGCCTGACGATGCTGAATGCTCCCTATTACACGCAGGATTTCATCAAGGGCGCCGTTCTCGTCGGTGCTCTTGCACTTACCTATGGCGTCAGCCGCGGCAAGGCCTGATCCAGGCAGAGGTGACGCGCGGATCCCAGAGAACCCAGACGAGGGCGAGTTGCGCAAGCGACTGACCGCGACGCTTGGTATAGAACAGATCAACCTTCGCGGCCTCAAAACGTTTGAGCCGCCTGCTCACGCAGTACGGCTCAAACCAACCTGCTCTTAGAGCAGCTTTTCCAGCGTGATCGGCAAGTCGCGGATGCGCTTGCCCGTCGCATGGAACACGGCATTGGCAATGGCCGGCGCAACGCCGACGATGCCGACTTCGCCGACACCCTTGCCGCCGAGTGCCGAGGCATTGTGATCCGGCACGCCGACGGAGATCACCTGAATATCCGGAACGTCGGAATTCGTCGGCACGAGGTAGTCGCCCACATTGTTGTTGACGGTTCGCCCGTTACGCGGATCGATCAACCCCTCTTCGAGAAGAGCCTGACCGATGCCCATGATGATGCCACCGCGCCACTGGCTTTCGACCAGCTTGGGATTGTAGAGGCGGCCGCAATCGAAGGCGGAAACCATGCGGGAGACCCGCACCGTGCCGAAATCCTCATCGACCCGCACTTCGGCGAAATGGGCGCACCAGCTGTGCATGGAATAATCGCCCATGGTCGGCCCTTGAACCCTAGCCATGGTGGTCCAGGCCTGGAGCTGCTCCTGGGCGTTCGCGCCGTCCGGCAAAGTATTCCGCCGGACCTCGATCTCCTCGCGCTTGAGCGCAGACATGAGCTCCGCCAACGTGAGCGATGGTGCCTCACCGCGGGGCGCTCCGATGCGGCCCTCGGCGAAATTCAGCGTATTCGCACCCGTCTCGCGGAATGGCGAGTTGGCGTCGCTGAGCGCAAGGCCGATAAGCTCGTCGCGGGCGGCGACCGCAGCCTTGTGCACGGCCCCCATGATCGAGCCGGCGAGCATCGAACCGCCGGCAATCGCCGAACCCGGCAGCCGTGAATCGCCAAGATGCACTTCGACCTGCTCCACCGGAATGCCGAAGACTTCCGCCGCACTCTGGGCGAGGATCGTATAGGTCCCCTGCCCCATGTCGATGGCGCCGCTGACGACCTCGACCCGGCCGTTGGACAGGATGCGGATCATGGCCTCGCTCGGCGCCCGGATAACCGGGAAGGTGCCGCAGCCGATGCCCCAGCCGATCAAGGTCTTGCCGTCGCGCATCGAGCGCGGCGCGTGACTGCGCCGCGACCAGCCGAATGCTTCGGCCCCTCCGGTCAGCGCCTCGCGCAACCGGCGTGTCGACCACGGCTTGCCCGACTGGTAGTCGTGATCGGCATCATTCTTCAGACGAAGTTCCAGCGGGTCCATGCCGAGCTTGTAGGCAAGCTCCTCGATGGCGCATTCGATGCCGTAGGCGCTCGGATTTTTGCCCGGACCGCGCAAGGCCCCGGGCGTGACGCTATTGACCGGCACGATGCGATGCTGCGAGGAGAAATTCTCGACCTTGTAGAGGATGGACGTTGCCGCACCCGTCTGCTCCGGCCAGTCGGCATAGACCGAGGTCTCGCTGGCGCCGCGATGAACGATCGCCTGCAGAATGCCGTCTTCCGTCGCGCCAAGCGCGATCGTCTGTCTGGTCCCCGCACGGCCGCCGTAGCTCGTAAAGTTCTGCGGGCGTGTGACCGCAAGCTTGACCGGCCGGTCGAGCTTTCTTGCAGCCGCGATCGCGACCGCGCCATAGGCGAGCGGCTGCCCCTTCGATCCGAAACCGCCGCCGATGAAGGGCGAGATGATCCGGACATTTTCATAGGGCATGTCGAACCATTCGGAATACATGCGCGCCATGCCGTGCGACCATTGGCTCGGTTCCCAGATCGTCAGCTGGTCGTCATCCCATTTTGCCGTCAGTCCGTGCGGCTCCATGGCCACATGATATTCGCGCGGCGTCGAATATTCGGCCTCGACCTTAACCGGGGATGCCGCAAGCGCCGCCTCGGCATCGCCCCAGGCAACCGAAAGCGGCTCCACGAGCTTGCCCTCGCCGGCATGCGGATCGTTGAGATCGGCGACGTGCTTGCTCGCCTCATAGGTGACGCGCACCAGCCTGGCGGCCTCCGTCGCTTGCTCGCGGCTCTCCGCCACCACGGCAGCAATCGATTGACCGTTGAACTGCACCTCGCGCGGCAGCGGATAATAGGGGCCATCGACCGGCTTGTTACCGCCCCAGTCGGCAGAAAGCTTGAGACCAAGATCATCCTCGGGGGTCAGCACCAGAAGCACGCCCGGCATGGCAAGCGCCGCCGACGCGTCGACGGTCACGACACGGCCGGCCGGGATCGTGCTCTGCACGAGAACGGCGTAAGCGAGGTTTTCGACAGGGTATTCCAGCGCATAGGTCGCCTTCCCTGTCACCTTCATATTGCCTTCGAAGCGCGACTGGCGACCGCCGACCGTACCGTCGGAAGCATCGCCATGTTTACGTGGTTCCATCATGGTCATGCCAAGCCTCCCATCCTCAAAATGGCGCGGGCGATGACGCGCGGCGCAAGTTCGATCTTGTAACGGTTGCCGCCATGCGCGACGGCGCCCTCCATGGCGAGCCGGCTGGCTTTTTCCACGGCTTCCGCAGTAAGAGCCTTGCCGATGAGCGCCCGCTCGACATCACGCACACGCCAGGGCTTGGTAGCGACGCCGCCGAGCGCCACGCGGATATCGCGCACAGTTCTGCCATCCGCTTCAAATTCCAGGCCAACGGCAGCACTCGCAGCGGCGAATTCATAGGATTGCCGGTCGCGGACCTTGATGTATGTCGAGTTCCGTGCAGCAGCGGAAGCAGGAATAGCGATGGCGGTAATGATCTCGCCGCGCTGAAGGATCGTTTCCTTATTCGGCGTATCGCCGGGAATGAGGAAGAAATCGTCGACAGCAATCTTGCGGCCATCCGTCTCGACCACTGCGTCGAACGCCACCAGGGCGACCGCCAGATCGCCGGGATAGGAAGCAATGCATGCCTCGCTCGTTCCGAGCACCGCATGATTGCGCGTGATGCCGCCGATCGCCGAACAGCCGGAACCGGGGTTACGCTTGTTGCAGACCGGGAAGGCGCCGGGATCGCGGAAATAGGAACAGCGCGTCCGCTGCAGGAGATTGCCGCCGATTGTTGCCATGTTGCGAAGCTGGGCTGAGGCGGCAAGCGACAGCGATTCCGAAACCGCCGGAAAAGCCGCGCGAATATCCTTGTGATCGGCAACCTCGCTCATCCTGGCGAGCGCTCCGATCCGGACACCGGCTGCCTCGGCCGTAATGTCGCTCATGCCGGAAAGATTGATGATATCGATGACCGTCTCGGGCTCAGTCACCCCGCATTTGGCGAGGTCCAGCAAAGTCGTGCCGCCGGCAAGCAGCATGGCACCGGCCTGTTGCGCCGCCTGGCTGGCCTCAGTCGCGGAGTTAGCCCGCAAATACGAAAAGTTCCGCATTACGCCACCTCCCCTGCCTGGCGCACCGCCGCGACGATGCTGTTGTAGGCCCCGCACCGACAGAGATTGCCGGACATATATTCGCGGATCTCCGCATCCGAACCGGCATGTCCCTCGCGAATGCAGGCAACCGCCGACATGATCTGGCCCGGCGTGCAATAGCCGCACTGGAAGGCGTCCTGCTCGATGAAGGCCGCCTGCACGGGATGCAGATCGCCGCCGTCACCGGCGATACCCTCGATCGTCGTGATTGCGCGCCCCTCGACCTGAGCGGCAAGCGTTAGACAGGAGAGCACGCGCTTGCCGTCGACATGACAGGTGCAGGCACCGCACTGGCCTTGATCGCAGCCCTTCTTGGTGCCGGTGAGCGAGAGATGTTCGCGCAGGGCATCAAGCAGGGTCACGCGTGGCTCAAGATCGAGTTCGTGTCGCTGCCCGTTGATATCGAGTGCGATATGGATGGTCCGTGTCATGATAAGCTCCTGCTATCGTCACGAAGATGAGACCTGCGGGATCTATCCCTCGATCTACCGATTGCTATGGGTTTCTTTCGGAAAGACGAGGACGATGGAATTCTGGCGTCATGGTCGGCTCTCGTCTGAATTAGGAAGCAAGGGGCGCCTCGGATAAACGGAGGGGCCTCCGTTTAAATTAATGCCTAGCTTGTTTTCGTCAAGCCCCGACATTTAGGCTAGTCTAGCTTTGAACCGATCGAGATGGAGGATGGGCAAGAGGCGGGGCCGAAAGGGCCGCTGCTATTTGTCCTCGGTCGCCCTCACTGCGTGCCGGCGGGATTAGGGGATCGATCAACGCCCATTCCCGGTCCGTCAAATCACTTGAAAAATGAAGCGCGTCTCAGTTATGCTCAAATAGAGTATTAGCAATCCAGGTCATCGGAAACCCCATTTTGATTCAGCACAAAAAGGAATCACAACCTGCTGTTATCGCTCAACTACATTTAAATCGGGCTCTCATGGACAGGCTCGGTCTGTTCTGAATTCACTCAAGGAGGATTTTCCATGATCCATGAAATGCGTATCTATACTTGCTTGCCCGGCAAGCTGCCAGCGCTCCAGGAGCGTTTCGAAACGGCGACGCTGGCGATCTGGGATCGACTCGGCATCCGCCCCCTCGGTTTCTGGACGACGATGATCGGACCTTACAGCAACGACCTCATCTATTTCCTCGAATGGCAATCGCTGGAGGAGCGCGAGCGGAAATGGGCGGAATTCCTGGCTGATCCGGCCTGGAAGGAGGCTAAGGCAAAGAGCGAGATGCCGGGCCAGATTATTGCCAATATCGCCAGTTCGATCCTGCAGCCGACTGGATTCTTTCGCCCCTTTATCTCCGTCGAGGCCGATGACTGAAGACGGATAGAAGATTGATGGGCCTGTCGCAAATTCGGATCCTTAACTGTATGTTGGCGATATCACGAGCAAACCGCGCTCCGATATTGTAGAGCGTACCAATGATTTTGAATGCCATTGCCGAGAAGCTGAAGCGCCAATCGAAGAATGCTTTCAAGGATCGACCTTTCGAGGCATGGCTGATCGTACAGGCGGTGAGTTGGCACTTGCGCTATCCGTTCAGCTACCGAGACGTTGAGGAAATGTTCCGAGAGCGCGGCTTCGAAGTGGACCACAGCACGATCGACCACTGGGCCCTCGCCTATGCACCGATGATCGGGAAGTGGTTGCGCCAGTTTCGCCGACCCCATTGTGGTTCGGTCCGCATCGATGAAACCTATGTCAAGAGCCGCGGCAAGTGGTGCTATCGCCAGAGAATCAGAAAGCCGGGACATGCCCGGCTTCCAGCTTCACAGTTAAAATCTTTTCGGCAGGCGCGGCTGCCGCTTTCCGGTCAGCCGTTCTGATCGCCGCTTTTGTCGGCGGCCGGCTGCTCTTCCTTTTCCTTCAGGACGTCCGTCAGCTTGTTCACGCCCTCAAAACCTGCGACCGCGGCGGCTGCCTTTGTCAGGATACCTGCATTCGGATCGACGGCCTCTACCGCGTCTTCGGCGGCGACAGCGCCTGCTACTTCTTCAATCAGCTTTCCGATACCCATTTTAAGCTCCAGATTATTTCGCTCCGCTGCTGGATTGCGGCGTTCGAGCGTTATGAACGCTCCGCCCTCGACATCCGAACGGTCGCAGAACTGGACATGGCTGCAACCTTTCCGTCCTGGAGCGAGGCATGTTTCCCCCGGCCCTTGCCATCCAGGCAACCAAACTGAAAACGGCCTTAAGCCGGAATGAAGCGAGAATGATATCGATCGTTAGCAATGCCGATATCACCATCGCTCTGGTCTCTTCTCCATCATACCGTCATAACCGCCTTACAGGCTCGGATTATGGTCCAGAGAATTTCGAGGAACGCCAAGCCGTTCGAACAAGGGAATCTTTGTGCATGACAATTTCGCGCCGCGTCACGGCCCTTACCGCCTCCTTTCTTCCACTCCTCTTTGCTCCGGCCTTTGCCGATTCCGACGTACTGTGGAAGATCGTACATGACAAATGCGTCGTGCAGACCGCGCCGTGCCTCTCGGTCAACACCGCCGAGCACTATGCAATCCTCAAGGACCTGAGGGGTGTCGCACAGGTTCTTCTGATCCCCACCGACAAGATCACAGGGATTGAAAGCGCCGCCCTCCTCGACCCTGCCACACACAATTTCTTCGCCGATGCTTGGTCCGAACATGGCGATGTCGATGCCCGCCTGCCGCGCGCCGTCCCGCGGGATGGTCTGAGCCTTGCCGTGAACGCCCAGCAGGCCCGCTCGCAGAATCAGCTGCACATCCACGTCGACTGCCTCAGCGCCGAGGCCCAGGCCGCGCTGAAGGCGGATGCCGATCGTATCGGCACGGATTGGGCGCCCCTACCCGATACCGTTGCAGGCCATCAGTTCACCGCACTGCGCGTCAAGGGGGAGATATTGGGCGATTTCAATCCGTTCCTGGCACTCGCCAAGACGCTGAAGGACCCTGCCAAGGAAATGGGCGACCACAACCTCGTTGTCGTCGGCGCGAACTTTGCCGATGGCCCTGGCTTCATCGTGCTGACGGACGTCGCCCGGCCCAGCATGGGCGGCGAAGACGTGCAGGACCACAGCTGCACGATCATGCATTGATTCTGATAGCCGTCACGACCATGCTGCGCGGCATGGTCGGTGAGGAGATCGAGTTGAGCTGCACCAATCGCGATCTGCATTCCGGCATGTTCGGCAATGCAGCCCGCAATCTGTTGCAGGTCCTTGCCGACATCGTTTCCAGTCTGCGCACGCCGGATGGCGTCGTCGCCATTGCCGGCTTTTATGACGGCACGCCCGACTGCTCGGTCAGCTTCAAGGATCATGGCCTCTCGCCGGCAACGATTATGCCGCTCGACAAGCCCGTTCCTGCGTAAGACATTGGAAGCCTTGACTACCGAGTGGCAGCGCGAGGCGGCGCTGGCGGGAACCGGCGGCTCTATCCCGATCATCGGCGAATTCAAGCGTCGCCTTGGCTGGGATGCCCTATTGGTCGGCTTTGCCCGCTTCGACAATCGCGTCCACAGCCCGAATGAAAAATACGATCTTTCGAGCTTTCATAAGGGGATCCGATCCTGGGTGCGCATCCTCGCAGCTTTGGCGAGATATGATTGAGCATCTGCCGAGCCGTGAGATCGGGTTGGTTGCCCGATCTCACGGAGAGTAGCTCTACACCTCGACCGACACTTCGGGCTCATGGTTTACCGTCATGTAGATGACGGTTGCCGCAATGGCTATGAGGAACAGACAACTCGTATAGATGGTGCCGAAACCGAGACCTCCGTATTCCACCGGCTGCGAAAGATAATCCCCGAACGAGGCTCCGAGTGGCCGCGTGAAGATATAGGCCACCCAGAATGCCAGGATGGCGTTGAGCCTGAAGCCGAAATAAGCGATCGCGACAGCAGCAATCACGCCGGCAAAGATCAAACCCGTCGCTATATAGCCGAAGCCGAATTGTTCAGCGATCAGATCGCCAACCGCCGTCCCGAGCGCGAAAGTGAAGAGAATGGCCAACCAATAGAACTGCTCGCGCCTGGCCGAGTAAATCGAGTGGATAGACAAAGTCCCTTCCATTCTCCACCAGACGAAGAAGGTGAGGCCCAGCGCAATGCTGAACCCGACCGTCGAGACAGCGAGCGGAACGCCAAGATTGTCCGAGAGATTATCGGTCAGCAATGTTCCGACAACGCTGATCAGGACGACGGCGATCCAATAAGCCCAAGGAACGTAGCGCTCCTGCAGAAACTGGATCGCAAGCACACCGACAAGCACTACGGCCATGGCGAGCGACGTCAGCGTAAGGCCAAGCCCCATGTTGACGGCGAGATAATCCGCCGCGGTTTCGCCCATCGTTACCGCCAACAGCTTGATCAGCCAGAAATCGATCGTGACGCGCGGAACCCTGTTCAAGAGCGGCTCCGGACTTGCTAGAAATTGCTGGGTCATGTTGCTTCTGCCTCGTTGACCGGTCTCACTTCTTCATCAGCTTCATCGCATCGTCCAGAAAGCCGTCGGCCCGCCTGTCGTCATCGGCATTGCAGCGTTCGACTGCCTTCGCCTCGAGCGCATCGACCTTGGCTTTATCGTCCGCGCTGAGTTTTGCGGTTGATTTTGCAGCGCGCATTTCCTTGAGCATGTCTTCGCATGGACGAGGTGCCGCGGCATGGGCGGCGGCGGGCACTATCACGAGCCCCGCGAGGATGGTGAGAGTGATACGTTGAGCGGCTTTGGACATGTTCATGAAGATGGCTCCGGTTTGTGACCTGTGGTCTCAGGTTGATCCGCCGACCGCATTGACTGCGCGTCGGCGCCGTCCCTTCTACGGAGCCGCCTATACATGGTCTTTGCCGAGAGCATACTGTTTCGTAAGAAACGCGCGCCCTCCCGACGGGCGCGACCTTACGGATTTGTAAGCGCCCGTTCAGGCTGCCGACACCTTCTGGAGCCATACTTCCGCGCGTATCACGGTCAACGGAGCGCAGCCGAAGCATGAAAATACTTGTCGTCGAGGACGACCGGAAGACTGCCGATTACATCTCCCGCGGCCTGAGCGAAGCCGGGCACGTCTGCGATGTGATCCGCGATGGCACGGATGCGCTGTTCCAGGCGACGCGCGAACACTACGACGTCCTCATCGTCGATCGCATGATACCCGGGCTGGATGGCCTTTCGCTGGTCAAGGCCGCCAGGGCCGCCAAGGTCGAGACGCCGGCCATATTCCTGACCTCCATGAGCGGCGTCGACGACAGGGTCGAAGGGCTCGAGGCAGGCGGCGACGACTACCTGACCAAGCCCTTTGCCTTTTCCGAATTGCTCGCGCGGCTGAACGCGCTGGCGCGACGGCCGCCCGTACAGGATCGCAAGACGGTGCTGCGGATCGCGGACCTTGAGCTCGATGTCATCAAGCGGCAAGTCAGCCGGGGCGGCGCGCCGATTGATCTTCAGCCCCGGGAATTCACGCTCTTGGAGGTTCTGATGCGAGCCGAGGGCCGGGTGCTGACGCGAACCATGCTGCTTGAGCGGGTCTGGGATTTCCATTTCGATCCCAAGACGAGCGTTGTGGAAACGCATATCAGCCGGCTGCGAACGAAGATCGACAAGCCGTTTGACGTCCAGCTGGTCCATACGGTCCGAAATACGGGATATTGCATGCATGCGCCGCGCTAGACTGCTGCGCAGCACGCCTTTCAGGCTGGCCTTATCCTTCGGGCTTTTCTTCATCCTCGCCCTTCTCGTGGCGGGCGCGATCGCCTATGGGCTGATGGAGCGGGAACTTGCGCGCGCCATCGATCGGTCGGTAGGCGACACTTATTCCGTCGTCGCATCGACGTATTCGGCCGATGACCTCGAAGACCTGATCGCCGCCGTCAATACATATTCCGCGCTCAAGAACGCCGAGGATCAGGTATTCCTGCTGTTGAACGCGAGAGGAGAGAAGCTTGCGGGCAATATCAGGGTGTCGCAAATCCAGCCTGGACTTTCGACGGTGCCGGCGGCCAATCTCGGATTGGGCGGCAGTGATCCGATAAGGATTATGGCTGGCAATGTCGGCGGCAATTCTCTCTTCGTCGGACAAAGTTACCGTGAGACCGACGCGATCGAACATATCGTCCTCGCAAGCTTCCTGTGGGCTTCCGGCCTCATCGTGGCTGTCGTGATTGTCGGAGGCGCGCTGCTTGCCAGACGGGCGACGAGACGGCTGGAATCCATCGAATACACCATGATAGAGATTTCGGGCGGCAATCTTACATGCCGGATTCCGATCCATGGAAATGGAGATGATATCGATGTCGTTTCCACCCATATGAACCATGCGCTCGGCCGGCTCTCCAGCCTTGTGGAGGGCATGCGCCAGGTCAGTGCCGATATCGCACATGATCTGAAAACGCCGCTCAATCGCCTGCGCATGACGATCGAGCAAGCTTTGCAGCGGCAGGGGCAGACCGAGACCGTCGAGGGCCTGCTTCTCGACGCCCGCGAGGAATGCGACAGGATCGACGCGACATTCGGCGCACTTCTGCGGATATCGCAAATCGAGGCAGGCGCCGGCAAGGCCCGATTCAAGCGTTTGGACCTGCGCGACGTCATGTCCTCGGTGGCGGAAATCTATGAACATGTCGCCGAGGACAATGCGCAAAAGCTGGAACTAAGCCTTCAGGTATTGGCGCCATCTACCGTCAATGGCGACCGCGAGCTGCTAACCCAGCTCTTCGTCAATCTCATCGAGAATGCGATCACCCATTGCCCGGCCGGGACCAGCATCCTGATGACGCTTGCGGCAACGGAGCAAGCCTATCTTGCCTGCGTCTCGGACAACGGGCCGGGCATCCCGATGGAGGAGCGCGAGCTGGTATTCAGGCGGCTCTACCGTCTGGACAAGAGCCGCACAACGCCCGGCAGCGGATTGGGGTTGAGCCTTGTCAAGGCAATAGCGGATCTGCACTCGGCCCCGATCGCGCTTGAGGATGGCAGGCCTGGGCTCCAGGTCTGCCTGTCCTTTCCAAAGATCTGAAACTCGGTCGTCGTTTCAACCTATTTCATCGGTTTGACTTGCGAAGCCAGGGCGTGGCCGGATTTCTGCACGCTGTATTTTACCGAGACGTGCTCGCCGACCTTTAAGGATTCGACCTCGATGCTTTCGGGCAGATTGATGACTGTGCCCGAGGAAAGGGTAATCTGATCCGCCTTTGCATCGATATTGGTGATCGTTCCCACCTCGTCGCGGGCCAAAGCCGCGCCCGCTGCCAATCCGACGACGGAGACGATCCCGATTGCAACCAGTTTTCCGAACATGCTTCACTCCTTTCAGATGGATCTGAGTTCCTAGGCTCACTGGAGCCGATGCTACCCTATCGCCCATTCCTGCCGCCCACTTTGCCGGAACCTTACGGTTTCGAGATGATTGCAAACGCGGCTCGCCGGTGGATCGCAACCCGGACGGCCCATATCCAGAACCTGCTCTGCGCCTCAACGCCTCCATGACCGGACAATTGCGCCGTGAAAATCCGCGGACAAATCTGTCGAATTGCGAAAATTATTTACATACAGACGCACGAATATACAAAAACACGTTGACAATGACGAATTTCATGTCGTTATTAAGAAAAAAAATTACATGACAAGATGTCAATGGGTGAACAGCGCAGCGGCAGGCCTTCTTAAGATGAACTTGGCTTGGTGGCTGTCCATATTCGATCACTATGAGCCTGCGGAAGATCGCGGTGCCATGCAAGCAGCGGCCGCGCTTGAGCGAACCGCGATGCCTTGAACCTGACATCGACCGGACAAAAGCCGGTTGCATGCATGCTGATTGACAAAAGCGACGGCCCTGACAGGGCGGCTGACAAAAAGGGGATGATGATGAAAAGCGCATTCGTTCTGCTCACGCTGGCCATGCTCGCAGGCACCAGCAATCTGGCAATTGCCCAGACATCGGACGGAGTCCTGACCGTCGCCACCATCGGCGAATTGCCGACCCTCGATGCCATGCAGACGCCCACCGATATTGTGCTGACGGTCGATCAGCATATTTTCGAGACGCTTTACACCTATGATGCTCAATGGAAGTCCGTTCCGCTGCTGGCAGCCGCCATGCCGACGATTTCCGCTGACGGCCTCACCTATCGCATTCCGCTGCGCGAAGGCGTCAAGTTTCATGACGGCAGCGATTTCGGCTCCAAAGACGTCGTCGCCTCGCTGAAGCGCTGGATGAACGTCAATTCCAAGGGCAAGCAGGTTGCCACCATCGTCGACAGCCTGACGGCCGATGGCGATCATGCCGTGGTCTTCAAGCTGAAGTCGCGCTATGCGCCGCTGCTGGCGACGCTCTCCCAAGCCTCGATCATCCTTCCGGCAGCCAAGGTCGCCGACACGATTACCGACTTCATCGGCACCGGCCCCTACATGCTGAAAGAGCGCAAGCCGGACCAGTATACGCAGCTCGTGCGTTTCGACGGCTACAAGTCGCCTGATGGCGAACCGAACAACTATGCCGGCAAGCGCGAAGCCGTCGCCAAGGAGATCCGCTTTGTACCGGTCCCGGATGCCAATACCCGCGTCGAAGGGCTGATCTCCGGACAATTCGATTTCGCAGATTCGCTCCCCGTCAGCGCTTATGAGCGCATCGAAAAGAGCGGCAATGCCAAGCCCGTCATCTTCGAGAACACCGGCTGGGTATCGCTCAACATGAACATGAAGCAGGGCCTGCTGGTGAAGAAGCCGCTGCGCCAGGCCGTGCAGGCAGCGCTGAATTCTTCCGACATGATGCTTGCCGCCTTCAACGACCAGCGCTTCTTCAGCGTCGACGGCTCCATCTTCCCCAAGGGGTCGTTCTGGCACACCGAGGCCGGCGTGGCGCGCTATGGCGAAGGCGATCCCGAGACGGCGGCAAAGCTGCTGAAGGACGCCGGATATGACGGCACGCCGCTGCGCCTCCTGACCAGCCGCCAGTACGAATTCCATTACAAGATCGGCGAAGTCGCCAAGGCCTATCTCGAGGCCGCCGGCTTCAAGGTCGACATGCAGGTCGTCGATTGGGCCACGCTGACGACCCGCCGCGCCGATCCGAAGGAATGGGATGTCTTCATCACCCACTCCAACTTCCCCGGCGACCCGACGACGATCAACACCATCACCGACACCTATCCCGGCTGGTACGTTTCAGACCAAAAAGCCAAGGCCGTTTCCACCTATATGGACGCGACCACCGACGACGCCAAGCAGAAGGCTTGGGCAGGCATCCAGACGGTCATCTACGACGATGCTCCCCTCTATAAGGTCGGCAACTTCAACGCTCTGTCGGGCATATCAGGCTCGGTCACCGGCTACACGCCGACCTATTGGCCGCACTTCTGGAACGTCACCCCGAAGAAATAAGGCTGAACGCACATGGCAAAGATCGCCCAGGCGCTTTTGAGACGTCTCGGAGGCATGGTGATTGTGCTCGCGCTCGTCGTGACGGTCGTCTTCGTCATCGTCCGGGTTACCCCGGGCGATCCGGCGGCCGTCATGCTCGGGGCCGACGCCACGCCGCAGGACATTGCGCAGCTGCGAGCCAAGATGGGGCTCGACGCGCCGCTGCTCGTTCAATACGTTCAGTTCGTTCTGGGCCTGTTGAAGGGCGACCTCGGGCAATCGATCTTTCTCAACGAGCCGGTCACGCATGCACTGGCATCCCGCGCCGAGCCCACCTTCTTCCTGACGCTGTTTTCCATCCTGATCGCCACAGCGATCGCGCTTCCCGTCGGGATCATTTCGGCGGTCAAGCGGGGAACGGTGTTCGACCAGGTCGTCGTCGTCCTCACCATGGTGGCGGCGAGCGTACCGAGCTTCTGGCTCGGCCTGATGCTGATCCAGATCCTGGCCGTCGGCCAGGGCTGGTTTCCGGCTTCGGGCTATGGCGGCCCGGATACGGATTTCCTGGAGAGGCTGCACCACCTCATTTTGCCGGCGATCACGCTGGGCGTCGTCAATTCCGCGATGATCACGCGCTTCACTCGGGCCGCCATGCTCGACGTGCTCGGCGACGACTATGTCCGCACCGCCCGCGCCAAAGGGGCGAGCGAGCGCCGTGTGATCCTGAAACATGCGCTGAAAAACGCGATGATCCCGATCATCACCGTCATCGGCCTTTCGGTCGCGATGCTTGTCGCCGGCGCGGTGGTGACCGAGACCGTCTTCGGCCTCCCCGGTGTCGGCAATCTCGTCGTCTCCGCCGTTCTCAGGCGCGACTATCCGGTGATCCAGGGCGCGCTTCTGGTGGTCGCGGCCATCTATGTGCTCATCAATTTCGCCGTCGACATGCTCTATATTCTCGTCGATCCGCGGGTGCGCCTATGACCGTCGGCTCCTTCACCCTCCCCTTTGCTTCGAGCCTGCGGCGCCTCTTCGGCAATCGCGCCATGCTGTTCGGCGCCATTATCCTGCTCATCGTCATCCTTGCGGCCATCTTCGCGCCCTGGATCGCACCCTATGCGCCCAACAAGCTTTCGATCATCAACAAGCTGAAGGGGCCATCGGCGGCCCATATCTTCGGCACCGACGAATTCGGGCGTGACATCTTCTCCCGCGCGATCTTCGCGGGCCGCATCTCGCTGCTGGTCAGCCTCGGTGTCGTCTGTATCTCCACCGTGCTCGGCGTGTTTCTCGGCGTCATTGCCGGATATTTCCGCCGGCTCGACGCACCGATCTCGCGTCTGCTCGATGCGATGATGTCCTTTCCCGATATTCTTCTCGCCATCGCGCTTGTCGCTGCACTCGGGCCGTCGCTTGTCACGGTCATCCTGGCGCTCGGCATTACCTATGCGCCGCGTCTTGCCCGCATCGTTCGCGGCTCGACGCTGGTTCTGCGGGAACTGCCCTATATCGAGGCGGCGATCTCGATGGGCCTGCCGACCTGGCAAATTCTCGGCCGCCATGTCCTGCTCAATCTGGCATCGCCCATTCTGGTGCAGGCGACCTTCGTCTTTGCCTCGGCGATGCTGGCGGAAGCAAGCCTCTCCTTCCTCGGCGTCGGCGTATCCTCAGACATGCCGACCTGGGGAACGATGCTCGCCTCCGGCCGGGAATTCATGAACAACGCACCCTGGCTCATGGTCTTCCCCGGCCTTGCCATCGTCTTCTCGGTCCTGTCGCTGCAATTGCTGGGCGACGGCCTGCGCGATCTGGTCGATCCGCGCCTTGCAAAGGAGAGCTGATCATGGCCGACACGATCCAACCGGTTCTCTCGATCGAAAACCTGACGACCTCGTTCAAGACGGCCGAAGGCTGGCGCGCGGTCATCCGCAATATCAACCTCAAGGTCTCCGCGGGAGAGACAGTCGCCATCGTCGGCGAGTCGGGATCGGGAAAGAGCGTGACGGCGCTCTCAACCATGCGCCTGCTGCCCCCGGGCAGAGCCCGATGCGAGGGCAAGATCCTGCTTGCGGGCAAGGATCTCCTCACCGTTTCGGAAGCGGAGATGCGTTCCGTCCGCGGCGGCTCCATCGGCATGATCTTTCAGGAGCCGATGACCTCGCTCAACCCGGTGTTCACGATCGGCAACCAGATTGCGGAGGCGCTGGTATTGCACCAGAACCTCTCATGGAAGGCGGCCGAAGCAGAAGCGCTGCGGCTGATGGAGCGCGTGCGCATTCCGGCGGCAAAGACGCGGCTCAACGAATATCCGCATAAATTCTCCGGCGGCATGCGCCAGCGCGTCATGATTGCCATGGCACTCGCCTGCCGCCCGAAGCTTCTGATTGCCGACGAGCCGACGACGGCACTCGACGTCACCATCCAGGCCGAAATCCTTCACCTCATCCGCGAACTGCAGCGCGAAGAGAACATGGCGGTCCTCTTCATCACCCACGACATGGGTGTGGTGGCGGAAGTGGCCGACCGCACGGTCGTCATGTTCCGCGGCGACATGATCGAGACCGGTGTCACAACGGATATTTTTGCCGCGCCGAAGGAAGTCTATACGAAATCGCTACTGGCCTCGATCCCGCGCCTCGGCACCATGGGCGAAACCGAAGCTCCGAGGCGCTTCCCGGAAGTCGACGCAAAAACCGGCGAAGCCACGGAAGGCCGCGAGATGAAGCCGGTGGCGCAAAGCGCAGCGCCGATCCTCAAGGTCGACAATCTCGCCGTGCGCTTCGACCTGCCGAACGGCCGCATCCACGCCGTCGAAGACGTCTCCTTCGATCTTCGCCCAGGCGAGACGCTCTCGCTCGTCGGCGAATCCGGCTGCGGCAAGTCCACGACCGGACGCACGATCATGCGCCTGATTGAAGCGACCGCCGGATCCGTCGCCATCGACGGCAAGGATGTGACCAAGGCCGGAAGCAGGGAGCTTCGGGCCATGCGCCGGATGGCCCAGATCATCTTCCAGGATCCTTTCGCCTCGCTCAATCCGCGCATGACAGTTGGCACCGCCATTGCCGAGCCGATGCTGTCGCACGGGCTGAAGGGCCGGCGGGAGGCGAAGGAGCGTGTTGCCGAGCTGCTCGATCAGGTCGGCCTGTCGGCCGCCGTCGCCAGCCGATATCCGCATGAATTTTCCGGCGGCCAGCGCCAGCGCATCTCCATTGCCAGGGCGCTGGCGCTTGACCCGAAATTCATCATCGCCGACGAGGCGGTGTCGGCGCTTGACGTTTCCGTCAAGGCACAGGTCTCGAACCTGCTGCTCGACCTGCAGGAAAAGCACGGGCTTGCCTATCTCTTCATCTCGCACGACATGGCCGTCGTCGAGCGCATGAGCCACCGCGTTGCCGTGATGTATCTCGGCGAAATCGTCGAGATCGGCCCTCGCGCCGCCATCTTCGACAATCCCCAGCATCCCTATACTCGCCGCCTGATTTCAGCCGTGCCGATCCCCGACCCCAGGCGACGCGGTATGCAGCCGCAAGCCCAGCGCGAGGAGATCAAGAGCGCGATCCGGCCACATGATTATGTGCCGCCGAAGCGGACCTATCAGGAAGTATCGCCCGGACATTTCGTGCAGGATACGGCGGCAACGTGGTCGGAGAGCGCCCCTGCCTGAGAAGCGCCTCCGTTTCAGACGGAGGCTCTATCTCTTTGTTTTCTCGCAATTCCGGACGCAAAACCGCTGCGCACTTTTGCTGGAATTGCTCCAGGTCGCAAAGAGCGATGCTCCTTGTATCAGGCTGCCATTTCCACATCGAGGCCGGCTGCCTTCCACTCGGGAAAGCCGTCCTCCAGCCGACGAATACGGTAACCCTTTGCCCTTAGTGCTGCGACCGCCTCAAAGGACAGGACGCAATAAGGACCGCGGCAATAGGCGACGATTTCCTGTTCCTTTGGCAAGTCGGCGAGCCGCCGTTCCAACTCTTCCATCGGGATATTGATCGCACCCGGCAGATGACCGAGGGCAAACTCGTCATCCGGCCGGACATCGAGAAGGGTGACATCGCCATCCATTAACCGACCGACCAGCTCATCACGCGTAACCGGCTCCAGCGTGTCGAGTTTGCCGAAATAGTCCGCAGCGATCTCGCGCACCTCCGCGCTGTTGCGCTCGGCATAGCAGCGCAACGCCGAAAGCAGCTCAAGGACAGGCCCATCCGCAAGCCGATAAAGAACATGCTTGCCATCGCGGCGTGTTTTGACGAAGCCGCCTCTACGCAGCTGCTGCAAATGTGCCGAGGTATTGGCGACGGATAGGCCTGAAAGCTCCGCTAACCGCTCAACCGGCCGCTCGCCCTGCGAAACATGCTCCAGAAGCTCCAGCCGGTGCGCATGACCCAGCACGCGCGCCAGCGCGGCGAATTGTTCGAACATCAGAATTTTTGCGCTTGTCATTGACGCGGAACCTAGCATTCCTTAAACATTCAAACAAGTCTTTGATTGTTTAAGTGGCGGCCGAACATTTCGAGAGGAACCAGCATATGACAGGCAACACCACGCACCGGCAGGTCTTCCTGCTCGCAATCGCTCAGGCGCTGTTTCAAACCGCATCCGTCCTCGTCATGACCGTCGGAGGACTTGCGGGCGGACAGATCTCGCCACGCCCGGAGCTCGCGACCATGCCGATCGCGGCAATGTTTCTCGGAACCGCGGCGGTGACCTTTCCGGCATCCATCTGGATGACGCGCGTCGGTCGGCGCACCGGTTTCGTCATCGGTGCACTGTCCGGCGTTGCCGGCGGCCTCTGTGCGGCGTTCAGCATATGGCTCAGCTCGCTGTCGCTGCTATCCTTCGGCACCTTCCTCGTCGGCGCGTATCAGGCATTCGCACAATTCTATCGATTTGCCGCCAGCGAGGTCGCGGACGAAGCCTTCAAACCACGGGCAATTTCACTTGTGCTTGGCGGTGGTGTCGTCGCGGCACTGGCAGGTCCGATGCTCGGCCGTCTCGGCGGGCCGCTCCTTCATCCGGAATATGTCGGCTCCTTCCTGTTGCTGGCCCTCGTCTCCATGATGGCTGCCGGCGTACTGCTCGGACTGCACATACCGAACACAAAGGCCACGCAAAATAGCCGCCAGAAAGGCCGGTCTTGGGCCACGATCGTCACGCAACCCACCTATCTTGTCGCGCTTTTCGGCGCGGCAACAGGCTATGGCATCATGATCCTGGCGATGACGGCGACGCCGATCGCCATGACGCATCACCACCATGACCTCTCAGTCACCGCCACGGTTATCCAATTCCATGTGCTCGGCATGTTCCTGCCGTCCTTCTTCACCGGCTCGTTGATCGCCCGCTTCGGCGTGCTGCGCATCATGCTGGCGGGGCTCGCCCTGTTTGCCGGTCATGTCGCGATGTCGCTGACCGGCACCGGTTTCAGCTCCTTTGCCGGCGCGCTCGTGATGCTCGGAATTGGCTGGAACTTCCTTTACATTGGCGGGACCACCTTACTGACCACGACATATGCACCGGAAGAGAAAGGGCGCGCGCAGGCGACAAACGACATGACGATCTTCGCCGTCGGCCTTGCCTGCTCCTTCAGCGCCGGAGCGCTGCTGCAGCATTTCGGATGGCAAAACCTCAACATCATGCTGCTGCCATGGATGGGCCTTGCTGCGCTCGCGCTGATCTGGCTCGATTATCGTCAGCGGCAACGCCTCCGGCAGGCGCCGGCCTGACGTCGCAATGGCGCTGCGTTCGGTTATAATATCGGGATGATCGTTGCTAGGGTGACGCCGCGGGCGCGCCCGGTTCAACCATCGGCGGAGATCGAAAATGAATGAGGCTTTTCCAGCGACATCGATGCCGGATCGCGACTGGTGGTCGGCGCTTTGGCCCGACCCGCAGGACACGCTTCGAGCGCTGCACATTACCCCGGAAATGACGGTCCTCGACCTTTGCTGCGGCGATGGATATTTCACCGCGCCCCTGGCAAAACTGGTCGCCGGGAACGTCTACGCGCTCGATCTGGATGCAGCCATGCTTGAAATGGCAAAAGCGGAATGCCTGCGGCAAGGCGCCTCGGTAAAAGAGTGGATATGTGCCGATGCACGCGATGTCGCCACATATCTCCCCGAAAAGGTCGACTATGTCCTGATGGCGAACACGTTCCATGGCGTGCCCGACCAACCGGCACTTGTGCGCGTCATTCGCGCGGTTCTGAAATCCGGAGGGCTGCTGGGCATCGTCAATTGGGTCAACCGGCCGCGAGAAGAGACGATCGTACTTGGCCAGCCGCGCGGGCCGAAGACCGGCATGCGCATGGCTCCCGAAGATGTCACAGCTATCGTCGAAGCCGATGGTTTCAGATTGCTGGCTGCGATAGAGCTGCCGCCCTATCACTATGGCGTCGTCTTCGCCGCTTCTTAGGAAGCGTGGGAACGGGTGTCAACGGACGGGCACCATCGCACCAAGACCGATCATGTTCGGAGGCGGTAATCGCGAGAACTGCTACACACGGCACCAAGCGTCGTCGAAGCCTTGCGCGACGGGAGACCTATTCGGCAACCGGACCACACCAGCCGGGCAGATAATCCGCATCCTTGCTCTTGGCATAATCGAGCGCTTTCGCCAGAGCAGCCTCGAAGTCGCGGTCGAGATCCTTGCGCTTGACGCGGCGGCGCAGGAAATCCGCCCAGAGGAACTCGCTGAACGGCGTCGTATCCTTGGCATAGCCGCCAACGTGCCGCAATTCGCCCGCCAGCGACCGATAGGGATCATCGATCAGATCCTTGATGCTTTTCGGAATGTCGTCATAGTCGCGGCGTTTTCCGTCCGCATCGAATGGATGCATCCAGTCATGGCAATCCATCACGAACCAGAAGGATTCACGATCGAGCCGGGAGAGATCGGCGACCGTTGTCACCAGCACATCCTTCACGCCTTCCTCGTGGAGCGCCAGGGAGAGATGATGATGATCGACAACATAGTATCGACCGCGTGGTCCACGCACGGCGGGGATCATATGGTTTCCCAGGAATTCGCTGGCTTTCTCGCCGTCGGCTTCCGCCTTCGCTCGCCATGCCTTTCGCTTGGCCTTGACCTCGCGCATCCCAACCGTGATCTGGGTGGGCCTCAGTTCTTCGATCGGGACAGGTTTCAGAACCGGTTCGCGCACCATAACCATTTGAAGCTCTCCGTACGGGGAATGTCACGGCAGACTAACACAACGACCAGAGCCGACAAGGTTGTTCGCAAGCATTAATTTAGAATAAAGCCACATACTTCATGAGGGCATAATGGCGTCTGACGACAACCGTATCGACGCTACCCGCGATATTTCTCGCGTCTGTGCTCACCCGGCGTTCGTGCGGACCAGCCTGAACTGAGAACGACGGTAAAAAACCACCATTTCCCGCTCAAAACTCTCCATCGCGTGCACAATCCACGGCTCGTAACGGCTCTTGCGCGCGCGCCCTCTACATCGGTTATCCATGTCGGCCAAGCCGCGTAGCGCCCAATCCACCAACACCATCCCGTCACTCTCACCCGAAAGCCCCTGCCGCAGGCCCTTGCGTCGTCCACCGCACAGGCCCGTGCCGCATTCGACGGCGCGGCCAATGCTAAATAGGTAACTCCTAATTAAAGGAAAGGTGAACAAACGTTCTGTTAAGGCCTGTAACATGCCTTCGGCCGATGGCGTTCCATTCCGCAGAGCGCAATGCTTTGGCCGATGATCACGCCATTCCGGCCGGCCGTCGTAAGTGATGTCACGTGCGAATGAAGCCTTGCCGCTATAGCGGCGGAAATAGCCAAATGCCTGCTGCAAGCTGTGCTCACTTGACTATCAGGCGCGAAAAGAACCGATCGATCACCTTCGCATTCAGGTCGACCCAGCGCCAAATCCACGCCATGGCAAAAACCGTCAGCAGCCAGCCCAGCATCACGTCGGACAGGAAATGAGCGCCGAAAACGACGCGATTGAACGCAACCAACATCAGGCATGGCGTGATGACAGCCGCAGCACCCCATCTATACCTCCCGGGGACGAACACCAGCAGGGAAAGCGCCGCGGCGGCAACCGCGGTTTCGCCCGAAGGAAAAGAGCAGTTGCTGCTGCATGCCGTGGAAAACTGCCATACAGGGGTGAAATCCGCATTGCCGCCGAACTCGACGAGTTCGCGGGGGCGCACGCGTCCGATCACGACCTTCAGCGTTTGCACGATGGCAAGCGGGCCTGCCGCAAAACTCAGAAGCACGAATAGGGGCTTGTGCGGAGCGCAGAACCTGAACCGCTTCGGCAGGAAGACATGCAATGCAATCAACAGCACCATGCCGGAGAGGAGATAAACCTGTCCGCCGCGCGTAACATCCCTCACCGCCTTCAGGAAAGGGTTCTCTGCCAGCCAGAACGCATGTCCCTGGAAGAACAAACGCGCCACGGCAAGATCGAGCCTGGGGAAGACCACGAAGATGAAACTGGTCCAGACGATCAGCATCCCGAGAACGGCCAGCCCCCCGTCAGTGTTCGATTGCATTTCCGGTTGACGCAGACGCGTTACGCCGGAGACGGAACTCCAAGAACGCGATGCAAATTTCCACATGCCGAATCTCCTGAGGCTGGACGGCGGCAAGCTGACCTCCGATTGTCAAGAAATGACGAAGATTGCATGAAGGCCATGTTCAGACTTGGCCATTGGGCGGTCGAAGGACTGTTTCGAATTTGCAGAAGCCGGTTTTGTCCGCAATAGTGCTTCTCCACGGCGGCAAGGCCGAGAGGAAAATCAGGGGCATAGGCACTAGAGTGGACAACAGTCTCGTTCTCATCGTGGAGGATGAACCGGCCATCGCGCAGATATTGGAAGCCTATCTGACGCGGGACGGCTTTCGCACCGTGCGCGCCGGCGATGGCGAGACCGCACTCCAGCATCATGCGCTTCTGAAACCGGATATCGTGCTCCTGGATGTTCGCCTGCCGAAGCTCGACGGCTTTGGGGTGCTCGGCCGTCTGCGTCAGGCCGGCTCGACGCCGATCATCATGGTCACCGCGGTCGCCGACGACATAGACCGCTTGAGTGGACTGCGGCTCGGAGCCGATGACTATGTCGTCAAGCCGTTCAACCCGCAGGAGGTTGTCGCACGCGTCCGCGCAGTCTTGCGCCGGACGCAGGGGGACCGTGCTGAAACGGTTCGCCGTTTCGGCGCTCTGGAAGTCGATTTCGGCAGCTACACCGCCTTCATCAATAGCGACGGGCGTCGCGTTCCGCTGCCCCTGACCCTCAGCGAATTCCGGATTCTTGCCTATATGATCCGACACCCGACACAAGCTTTCGCGCGCACCGACATCCTCGATGCCTGCCTGCCCGAAAGCGATGCCCTGGTGCGCACCGTCGACACGCACATCTCAAACCTTCGGCGCAAGCTGGAGGATATGGGGCAGGACGGTTTCTTTCCCGCTGTACGCGGCATTGGCTACCGCTTTTCGGACCCGAGATGAAGAAGTTCAGATTTCCCTGCGTCTCCCTCGCCACGCTGACCGCCATCGTCACAATCATCATGCTGCTTCTGAGCGTCGGCCTGACATATATGGGGGTCAGCTGGTATGCCTCCTATCTGGAGGAAAGCATTACCCAGACGCTGCCGCCGAAAGCCTCGGCCGCCTATACGATGCTGAGTGAAGGCAAGGTTCCCGACGGAGAGTCTCTGACGCTGCTTTTCGAGCACCTCAATGCGCTGACGGGACCGACGGATCTGAAGGTTCAGCTTTCGGTTCTGGTCTGCGGCCTGCTTTCGGCCCTGGTCTGCGCCCTGATCGGCATATATCTGGCGCGACGGCTCGCCAGCCCTCTCGGAGAACTCACTTCGGCGGCCGAAGGCCTGAAATCCGGAGACTTCTCGGTTCGGGTCGCCGAACCCTATCGCAGCACGCGTGAGGTCGCGAGCCTGGTCACGACCTTCAACGCGCTTGCGACCAGCCTCGAAACCATGGAAAAGAGATTACGCTTCAACAACATGGCGGTGGCGCACGAACTGCGGACACCGCTGACGATCCTGCAGGGATCGCTGCAGAGCATGCTTGACGGCGTCTTTCCGATGGACCGGAAGATAGTATCGGATCTTCTGCTGCAGGTCGAAGGACTGGGGCGTATCGTCGAAGATCTGCGCACCCTTTCTCTGGCCATCGGGCAAAAGCTCGTCATCGAGCGTCAGCGGATCGATGTTTCCGATGTCGTCGAGACAGTCCTTGCCTCGGCCAAACCGATGCTGGATGCCAGCAAGCTGCTGGTCGAGACCAATCTGCGGCCCGCCCGGATTTCGGCGGATTCGCCAAGGATCCGGCAGGCGGTCCTGGCACTCCTCCAGAATGCCTGTCGCTACGCTGCAGAGGGCGGCTGGCTGCGATGCGAGACGGAGCGGCTGCGGGATGGAGGCGTCATCATCCGCATTCTCGACCGCGGCCCCGGATTTCCGCAGGACATGGATGCGATCGACACCAATCCCTTCTGGCGTGGCGAATCCTCCCGCTCGCGTGCAACCGGCGGCACCGGACTGGGGCTCTCCGTCGTGCAGGCCATCGCCATTGCCCATGGCGGGCGTCTCGAGTTTGGAAACCGGCCGGAAGGCGGGGCAATGGTCGCAATCCATCTGACGGATCGGAACGCCTAGAAGACCGGCACCTCACGCGCTCGGTCTTCATGGTTCGCCAATCGAACGCCGCGGAATGAGAGCGTGCTTCCTTCTTCAGCTCGCGGCCAAGTTACGGCTGGCAAATCCAGCCGAATTCGCGGCACCTGAGCTCACCCCTCAATAGAAGAGCTCACCAACATTGTAGAACCACAGCTTGCTCTGGCTGCGCTTGTCAGCGCCGTAGGTTTTCGAATGCGGGACAAGGAAGCCGAACGTGCTTTCCGGTTCGCCGGAGCGTTCCGCCCAGAAAGCATCGATATTCGACATCATCATCGATTGCTTGCTGCCGCGCCGATAGTGGATCGGGTGCCTGGCTTGCGAGATGGCCAGGAAATGCTGCGCACGGCCCTCGACCGTCAGACCTTGCAGTAC
The DNA here is from genome assembly GCF_000359745.1 of Rhizobium freirei PRF 81. Taxonomy (GTDB): domain Bacteria; phylum Pseudomonadota; class Alphaproteobacteria; order Rhizobiales; family Rhizobiaceae; genus Rhizobium; species Rhizobium freirei. Next base: position 65,605 of record NZ_AQHN01000084.1, on the reverse strand, counting down.
GACCAGCATCGCCTCCTTCGGACGCAAGCCGTAGAGGTCGCGGGTCACCTCGACCATGCGCTGCTTGGCATTGCGCAGGCCCTGCATGCTGCCAACGACGAATGTATAGCAGCCTTCCGCCCCGTGATGTACAAACATGAAGCGCGCCGTGCAAAGAACGGCCTTGTCGCGCAGCCGAACGAGCTTGATGGCAAAAGCACCCTCATGGCGTCCGCCGCTGCGATCGGCAAGTGCGATAAGACATGCATATGTTTCGCTGCGTCCCTGGACAGTGCCCATGTCGAGCCACTCGCCGCGCCAAAGGCCGATCATGCTTTCGCGGGACAGGATCCGCTCGGCAATCGAAAAATGGTCGATGAGAAGTGCGAGCCGCTTGGAACTGCTCAAGCCGTAGACGAGAAATTTCGACAGCGGCTTCTGCAACAATTCATCGTGCGGAGCAGGAAATGCCCGTGTTGCCGTAAACGTCGCGAGGAAATGCCACCATCGGATCGTCAGCAACGGATTGGCAGCAAAGCGAAACCAAAAGAGAAACGCACGCTTCAAGCGCACCCGCAGACTGAAGGTCAATATTCTCAAGAGCAAGAGGTGGCGGGAGCGCTGCGGTTCGCCTGGCGTCCGCGGCATCGGTCCGCGAAGAGCAGCACTGGACATGCCGCCATCCGGCGCAGTCGCGATCGATATGTTCTGATTCATCCCAATACCCGGCGCATCCTGTTACGCCGGAACATCTGCGCTGGGATTGTCAAGGTAGCGTCAAGACAAGGTCAGCCTTTCATGGGGAGAGCCCAGACAGGGCGAAGCCGATCAGGTTGAGACGCGCACGGAGGGAAAGCACCTTGACCTCGCTGCCGGTCGTCGAGAGGCATCGTGACTTGACATGCGCAGCACAGGCGGAAACATGGCGCGGTTTTGTATTTGCCGATCGCCTCAAACAGATAGGTGTGAAAAATGCGCCCCTTCCTCCTGTTTCCCTTTCTGGTTTTGCTCGCTCCTTTTTCCGCCGCAGCTGCCGAAACGCCATGCGCCGACCTCGTCAATGGCAGCGAAGCCATTCAGCATAGGGATGGTTTCGCCGTGTCCGAACTACATGACGGCTGCGCCGTGACGAATGGGCTTTTCAAGTCCGGCAGCAGATTGGGATGGACGTTCGAACGTGCGGAAATGAAGGGCGACGATCTCGTCGCCTTCCTGAAAGCCATCAACACCAAGCCCGACAATATCCCCAGCTGGGGGCGCTTTTCCGTCGAAGGCATACGCTTCACACCGTTGCTGGATAATGCTTTTGCGAACTATATCGCCACGGTCCAGCAATGGCCGATGGATATTTCCGGCTCGTTTCATTTCGAACCCAAGGACGGCTATCTCGACATTCAGGAAATGCAGCTCACCAATCTGCGCCTCGGCAAGGCATCGCTATCGGCTGAGTTTACCCTGCCCAAGAATAGCAATGTGCAGGCACTGGCCGAAGGCGGCTCCGCTGGCCTGACGCATTTGCGCTTCCGGCTCGACAATCAGGGACTGTTCGAAGGAATGGCCGTGCCGTCGCTGGCCTCTTTTCTGCAGCAGGCTGGGGGCTCGGACGATCCAGCGCAGGGCATCAACCAGCTGCGCGACAATGCCTCGACGGCGCTGCAGATCCTCCCGGACAGCCAGATCGACGCAGACTCGAAGAAGGCCCTGCTCCGCTTCCTTCAGGATCTTCCCCATCCCACCGGCTTCTTCACCCTCGATCTCGCCTTTTCCAAGCCGTTGCAGATCGGTTCGCTCGGTCTCGACGCCACACAGCTGGCGCAAACCGCCCTGGCGAGTGCCAAAATTTCGGTCAGCTACAAAGCGCGCTGATACCAAACGTGACCGTTGACCAGACCAGCTTCGCCTCGCTGCCATTCAGCGCGAGGTGAAGCTGGTCATCCTGTGCGCGCCGATCCGTGCGGCTTCAAAGGCTATACCGGCAAACGGCGTGGGTTAGCAGATACCGCCCCACATTGCCGGCCTTACCCTCAGACCGGGTCTTCGCGATGCAGATCGTGGATCGCGACGGCGTCGTCGGTGAGTGGCGGCAGCAGCCATTCGCTATGGCGCAGCGTGCGCTTGGTGTCCTCGAGACCCATGTCCCAATGTTCGCGCATCGAGGTGCCGGAGAACTCGTAGTCCTTGGCGTGACCCTCATAGTTCTTGTGCTGATAGATCAGGTGGACGATGTTGACCACGCCGGCATCGGAATAGTCGGCAATCAGCTCTTCCTCGTCCGGCGTCAGCTGGTCCTTCGGCACTCGCTTAAGAGCACCGAGCAGCTTCATCTTCAGCCCGTGGATGCGCTTGAAATTGTCCGTATTTTGCCGGGTGCGGCTCGAATACATGATATCCTTGTGGCGCGACAATACGTCCGGCATGCTGCGCGGCAGCACGCCGCGTGCGCTGAACAGATCAACCTGGAAGACCAGCGAGCTGCGGTCCTCTTCCTGATCGAGCAGATATTGCAGCGGCGTGTTGGAAACGATGCCGCCGTCCCAATAATATTCGCCTTCAATGCGGATGGCCGGCAGGGCGGGCGGCAAGGCGCCGCTCGCCATGATGTGTTCGGGGCCGATGCGGATATTGTCGGTGTCGAAATAGACGAAGTTGCCGGTGCGGACATTGACCGCGCCGACGCTGAAGCGCTTCTTGCCGTCGTTCAGCACGTCGAAATCGATCAGCATCTCCAATGTCCTCTTCAGTTCCGACGAGTCATAGAAGCTGGTCGCTCCCTCCGCGCCGGGCAGCTCTAACCAGGGATTGGGAAAGCGCGGCTTGAAGAAGCCGGGCTGGCCCATCGTCATGGTCATCCATGAGCTTGTGCGATTGCGGATGTCGCGAAAGACATCGCCTTCCGGCGTGTAGGCCCAGATCTTGCGGCCGGAAATGATCTGCCAGAATTGCTCCAGGCGCTGCAGGCGGCGGCTCGGCTCGTTGCCGGCGATGATTGCGGCGTTGACGGCGCCGATGGAGACGCCGGAAAGCCAGGTCGGTTCGCATTCCGCTTCGGCCAGCGCCTGATAGACACCGGCCTGATAGGCGCCGAGTGCGCCACCGCCCTGAAATACCAGGGCGACACGATCATATTGAATGGCAATTTCCGGGATTGTCGGCGCTGCGGCCTTGGTGTTTCGTTCGAGCACGGTCCGTCTCCTGCAAAGGGCAAAAATAAGGCTGTGTTATCTGCGCTCGGCGAGGTAGTCGTGAACGACTTCGCCAAGACCGAGCGTCAGATCCGCGATGAAATGAACGGCGGAAACCACTTCGAGAACCGGCAGTCGCGCGACGTCGGCCATGACATGCGGGCGGAGATCGAGCGCCGCCGGCGAAGTCCAGGCTTCCTTGATGGTGATATCGGTGAGGTAATAGCGCACCAGCTCGCAGATCCGCGGCGTGGCATCGACATGCGGAACGATCTTGATCAGGAAATTCGGCTCCGACAGCGCGGCCAGAAGCGGCCCTTGATCGACGGGCTTGTGCTTGTAACCCATCGTTCCCGTCGCGCAGAGGACGCTGCCGTAATGCAGCGTGCCGACGATGACTTCACCTTCGTTGACGATCTTCGGATTGGCGAGCTTCTTCGGAAAGCCCCAGATCTCGCGGCCGCCGGTGATCGGCGCGTCGTCATCGAGATACATGGAATGGACATAGCCGCCCGCCTGTCCGCGATATCTTACCGGAATGACTTGCCCCGTCTCCGTGTAGTCGCCGAAGCCGGTGGAATCGGGCATGCGGATGAACTCGTATTTCACCAGCGGCTCGTCGATTTCGAGCGGCGCCGGCACCACGGCCTCCAGCGCCTCGCGTGTCGTGCGGTAGGTGATGATGATGTATTCGCGGTCGAAGAACCGATAGGGTCCCGGAGGATAGGAAGGATTGGTCAGCGGCATCGCATAGGCATGCTTGAGAATGTCTTCGACCTTCATCGTATTTTCCGTCGTTGGAGCAAACAGCCGGGCGCCGCGGCGAAAGCTTGCACGGTTGCATGACAGTGAAGTGTCAGTTGCCGGATGGTTGCCGCGGGCGGGCGGCCGCACCTGTTATCAAAGCGACATACGACACTGGCAGTGTGCGCTCACCTCGGCATTTTCAATTTGCTCAACCTTGTCATAGAGATTGCGGGAGTTGCATCATGGGTTCGTTGACTTCGAAGAATGCGCTGGTCACCGGTTCGACGAGCGGCATCGGGCTTGCGATTGCGCGCGCCTTTGCCGCCGAAGGCGCGAATGTGACGATCAACGGCCTCGGTGACGCCGATGCGATCGAAAAGGAACGCGCAGCCATCGAAGCCGATTTCGGCGTGAAATGCCGCTACTCCGGCGCCAACATGATGAACGGCGAGGAAGTCACCGCCATGGTGCACGACGCCGAGGAAGCCTTCGGCAGCCTGGATATCCTCGTCAACAATGCCGGCATCCAATTCGTCGCCCCGATCGAGGAATTCCCGGACGACAAGTGGGAAGCGATCATCCGCATCAACCTGCTTGCAGCCTTCTATGCCATCAAGGCCGCCATTCCCGGCATGAAGGCGCGCAAATGGGGCCGCATCATCAACACGTCCTCGGCACATGCCCTGGTCGCCTCGCCGTTCAAATCGGCCTATGTTTCGGCCAAGCACGGCATTACCGGCCTTACCAAGACCGTCGCTCTGGAAGCCGCGCGGGACGGCGTCACCGTCAATTCCATCGCGCCGGGCTATGTCTGGACGCCGCTCGTCGAAAAGCAGATCCCCGAGACCATGAAGGCACGCAACATGACGGAAGAGCAGGTCAAGCACGACGTGCTGCTGGCCGCGCAGCCAACGAAGGAATTCGTGACCGTCGACGAAGTTGCCGCCATCGCCGTCTTCCTCTGCGGCGACGCCGCCAAGCAGATTACCGGCACGACGCTTTCCGTCGATGGCGGCTGGACTGCGGAGTAAGGCCGAGACGTAGTCGGCACATGTTCGCTGAAAGTGCCGGCCTTTGCGGCCGCAGGCCGCGGCAGCATCAACGTGAAAAGAAAGTAGGAGGCGCGCAATGACCAACGAAACCCAGGACCCGCTCGACCGCATCAAGGATGAGATCGTAGACAGCTTCGACGAAGAGCTCGAGATGCAGCTCGAGGAAGATCGCCTGGACGAACTGGTCGCCGAAGGCTTGATCAGCGAAGGCGAAGCGACGCTGGAGCGCAGGGTCTATTTCCGTGAACTCTTCCGCCTTCAGCATGAGCTGGTGCGCCTGCAGGACTGGGTGCAGTACAAAAAGCTCAAGGTCGTGGTGCTGTTCGAGGGACGCGATTCCGCCGGCAAGGGCGGTGCCATCAAGCGCGTCACCCAGCGGCTCAATCCGCGGGTCTGCCGCGTGGTCGCGCTACCAGCACCGACCGAGCGCGAGCGGCACCAATGGTATTTCCAGCGCTATGTCGCCCATTTGCCCACCGCCGGCGAAATGGTGCTGTTCGACCGCAGCTGGTACAATCGCGCCGGCGTCGAACGCGTCATGGGCTTCTGCTCGTCCGAAGAACTGGAAGAGTTCTTCCGCTCGGTTCCCGATTTCGAACGCATGCTCGTGCGCTCCGGCATCATCCTGCTCAAATACTGGTTCTCGATCACCGACGAAGAGCAGGAATTCCGCTTCAACATGCGTATTCAGGATCCGCTGAAGCAGTGGAAACTGTCACCGATGGACCTGCAGAGCCGCGTGCATTGGGAAGAATACACCAAGGCCAAGGAAGAAATGCTGGAACGCACGCATATTCCCGAAGCGCCGTGGTGGGTCGTCCACGCCGTCGACAAGAAGAGGGCGCGCCTTAACTGTATCGCCCATCTCCTGAAGCAGATCCCCTATGAAGCCGTGCCGAAGCCGGAGATCATCCTGCCGGAGCGCATGCGCAACGCCGACTACCACCGCACGCCGGTGCCGCCGGAAATGCACGTACCGGAAATCTACTGAGGAAACCGACAAGGCGAGCCCGCCCCGGGCGGCTCGCCGCCGGCGCAAAGACTATGGCGCGCAACCACCTCAACTAATGATATGATGCGAATCTAATGTTCGTGTCGTCGGCTGAGGAGACCGTCATGACTGCGCCGCATCCTTCCAAAACGCATATCGGCAACCACCCCCTCCACCCCGAAACCCAGATGCTGAACTATGGCTACGACCCCGAATTGTCCGAGGGTGCGGTCAAGCCACCCGTTTTTCTGACCTCTACCTTCGTCTTCAAATCCGCCGAGGATGGGCGTGATTTCTTCAACTACATATCCGGTCGAAACGAACCGCCGAAGGGCACGGGCGTCGGTCTCGTCTATTCACGCTTCAACCAACCGAACAGCGAAATCGTCGAAGACCGCCTTGCCGTCTACGAGCGAACGGAGAGCTGCGCGCTGTTCTCATCGGGCATGTCGGCAATCGCCACCACCCTGCTTGCCTTCGTTCGCCCCGGTGATGCAATCCTGCACTCGCAGCCGCTTTATGGCGGCACGGAAACGCTGCTTGCCAAGACATTTCTCAATCTCGGCGTTTCGGCGGTCGGTTTCGCAGATGGCGTCAACGAGGCTTCGGTGACGGCGAGTGCGGAAGAGGCGATGGCAAAAGGCCGTGTCTCGCTCATTCTCGTGGAAACGCCCGCCAATCCGACCAATAGCCTCGTCGATATCGCCATGATCCGCCGCGTCGCCGATGCCATCGGCGAAAAGCAGGGCCATACGCCGGTTGTCGCCTGCGACAACACTTTGCTGGGGCCTGTATTCCAGCGGCCGATCGAGCATGGCGCCGATATTTCCCTCTATTCTCTCACCAAATATGTAGGCGGCCATTCCGACCTGATCGCCGGCGCGGCCCTCGCCTCGAAAGCCGTGATGAAACAGGTCAAGGCGCTACGCGGAGCGATCGGCACACAGCTCGATCCGCACTCCTGCTGGATGCTCGGCCGCTCGCTGGAAACGCTGCAAATCCGCATGGAGCGGGCAAACAGCAATGCCCGCGCCGTTGCGGACTTCCTGCGCGATCATCCGAAGGTCGAGCAAATTCACTATCTCGCCTATGCGGATCCGGCATCGGCGACCGGACGGACCTTCGCCAAGCAGTGCAGCGGGGCGGGCTCTACCTTCTCCTTCGACATCAAGGGCGGCCAGCCGGCTTCGTTCCGGTTCCTGAACGCGCTGCAGATCTTCAAGCTGGCCGTCAGCCTGGGCGGTACGGAATCGCTTGCCTCCCATCCCGCGACGACAACGCATTCCGGCGTACCGATAGATGTTCGCCACCGCATCGGCGTGCTGGAATCGACGATCCGCCTGTCGATCGGGATAGAGCATCCAGACGACCTGATCGCCGATCTGGCAGCGGCCCTCGAAATCGCGTGATGAATGGGGTTGGATTCGGCGTTCCGATGAAAACGTAATCAGCTCTCGAAATCGCCGAACACATCCTGCAGCCGGGTCAGCAGTTCGACACGCTCGCCCACCTTGCCGCTCAGGACGACGATGATGTTGGCGAGAAGAAGATCCATCACGGCAGTCATGGTCGCCGCTCCATCCCAGAGCGGACCGTGCGAGCCGGGGATGACGAGCGAGATATCCGACGCCTCTTCTGCCCAGGGGCAGAATTCATCCGTCAGCAGGATGACCTTTACGCCGGCACGACGTGCCTCCTCGGCGAGCGGTTTTGCCTTGGCCGCGAAGCGGCGGACGTCGTGAAGGAAGAGCACACGGCCCTCGACGGCGCCGTCGAGCAGTTCGGCATAGGTGCCGTTCAGCCCGTCCATGAAGGCGACGCGCGACCTCGTATAGGAAAGCTGCGCTGCGAAATACTGGGCGATGCCGCGGACGTTCTGGTAGGCGGCGACATAGACTTCGCTTGCCGAGATCAGCGCATCGATGGTCTGCTGCCATTGCGGCGCGGTCGTCAGCTCATAGATCAAGCCGAGATTTTCGACCTGCTGCTGCAGCAACCCGGCGAGAAATTTGCCGTCACGCAGGTCCTCCTGGAAACGATCCAGGGAGCCCTTGATCTGCCAGGCGGGATTGGAGCGGCTGCCGCGGCGCAGGGCCGCCTTGAGCTCATCGAGGCCATCGAAGCCGAGACGCCTCAGATAGCGACCGACGGTCATCTGCGAGATCTCTAGTCGGGCGGCAATGGATTTCGCCGTCTCGAAGGGAAGTTCGGCAATGTTTCGCTCGATATAGCTGGCGATCAGCTTGTCGGACTTCGACTTGCGCATGTCAGCGCTCTGCACAAGCTTCAATAGATCCTTCGACAATCTTCCCTCCGGTGAAGCTCCGCCCGGAACCGGGCGGAGTGTCACTCCTGACATTATTGCGCCGTCTTGACCTTGGTCCATACACGATCGAATTGACGGAGCCCCGGCCCGAGATTCTCGAAAATCTGCAGACGCTTCATGGTTTCGTCAGTCGGATTGATTTCCTTGCTATTCTTGATGTTTTCCGGCGTCAATTGGCGAGCCGGCACATTGGGGGTGCCGTTCGTCTGCTGCGCGACATTAAGGGCGGGGACTTCCGGACGGGTATAGAATTGCAGGAACTTGATCGCGTTCGCCTTGTTGGGAGCCGTTTTCAGCACGCACATATCTTCCTGATACATGGTCGCGCCCTCCTCCGGAATGACGTAGCCGAGGTCCTTCGGGTTGCCGAAGACGTTGATCATGGAGCCGACGAAGAAGTGGGCAGCAGCAATGTCGCCGGACTCCACCATCGGGCGTGAGTCATAGGTGAAAGCCGCCACATAGGGCTTCATGTCGATGACCGTATCGGCCGCCTGCTGGAGGTCTTCCGACTTGGTCGAATTGACCGAGTGGCCGTTGAGGATCAGGCCGACCCCAAGCACTTCACGCATATCGTCGAGCAGCGTGAATTTGAGGCGCTTGGCCTTCACGGTTGCGACGAGATCCTTCCAGCCGGTGATATCCTTGCCGAGAACCCGGCGGTTATAGAGAATGCCGACCGTGCCGAAGGCGTAAGGCAGGCAATATTCACCTTTCGGATCGCTCTTGGCACGCAGGAATTTGGGATCGATGTTCTTGAAACCCTCATAGGTATTGATGTCGGTCTTTTCCAAGAGGTTCAGCTTGGCCATGATCTCCTGCATGTGCACGGACGGAAAGACGATGTCGTAGCCTGTCGCGCCGCCCTGGATCTTGGCAAGCATTTCCTCGTTGGAAGAATAGGTCGACAGATTGACCTTGATCTTGGTTTCCTCCTCGAATTTCTGGAGGACGGCCGGATTGATGTATTCACCCCAGTTATAAATATTGAGCTCGTCGGCAAGGACTGCGGTCGGCAGCAGCGCCGTAAGCGCAACAAGTCCCAGGCGCCTGAACGCGCCTTTCAAAATCGTCATTTCTGTTCCCCTTAGTAGGATTATTGTCCCTTCGGCACGCTTGGCTCGGCCTTTCTCGGAAGCAGTAACCGACCGCACTGAGGGCGTTGACTTCGACGAAAAAATGATATCAACATATCCAAATCGCGCAAGAGTTAATTTAATAACATTTTGGGGAACGACGAATGCGAGATGCAATCGTGCGGCTGGCTTCAGCCGCAAAGGCCTTTTCGACTCCCGAGGGTCGGCAGGTCAAAGCGCTTGACGGCATCGATCTTGAGATCGGCCGCAATGAGTTCATCACACTTCTGGGACCATCCGGCTGCGGTAAAACCACGCTGTTGCAGGCGATCAGCGGCTTCGTCGAGCTTGATGCCGGCCGCATCGTGATCGATGGAGACGACGTCACGGATCGGCCTCCGTATCGCCGCCCGGTCAACACCGTCTTCCAGAACTACGCGCTCTTCCCGCACATGAGCGTCGGCGAGAATACAGGCTATGCCCTTGAAGCCGCCGGCGTCGGCAAAGCCGAACGGATCGAGCGGGTGCGCGCGGTGCTGAAGATGGTCGGCCTTGAAGACATGGAAGGTCGTCTGCCGCGGCAATTGTCAGGCGGCCAGCAGCAGCGCGTGGCGCTTGCCCGTGCCATCGTGGCGCGGCCCAAGGTACTGCTGCTCGACGAACCGCTTTCGGCCCTCGACCGCCATCTGCGCGAAGCCATGCAGCTGGAGTTGAAAAACCTGCAGCACGAGCTTGGCATCACCTTCATCTTCGTGACGCATGACCAGCAGGAGGCGCTGACCATGTCCGACCGCGTCGCGGTGCTGAATGGCGGAAGCATCCAGCAGCTCGGTACGCCAAGACAGATCTACGATCATCCGGCCAATACCTTCGTCGCCAGCTTCATCGGTGCAAGTAACCTGTTCGAAGGGCGCAGCGACGGCCGGGACTTCATCACCGGCGAGGGCACCGCGATCCGGCATACGCCGAATGCGGCAATTGCGGGTAAGGAGCCGGCGGTCGCGCTGATCCGCCCTGAAAATTTCTTCCTGGCCACCTCTACCAGCACTTGCCCGGCTATCGACGTTACGGTGGAGCAGATCGTCTATGTCGGCTCGTCCTTCGAGGTCTTCGGCAGGACAGCAGGCGGCCGCAAGCTTCTGGCCCATGTTCCGGCCGCCCAGCGCGCAGCGGTCGGCCTGCTTGCCACAGGCCAATCGGCACGCTGGCACTACGATCCGGCGAGCGTCCACTTGATCGCTACGAGGGGAGAAGCCTGATGACGATTGCTGCGCGCCGGCGTTTCCAGCTCGGGCTGCTGCTCGGGCCGGTAACGCTCTTCCTGCTGATCTTCTTCATCATCCCCCTTGGCATCATGGTGGTGACGAGCTTCCTGACGCCGGGCCTTTACGGCGGCGTCGAATGGAGCTTCTATCCCGATAATTTCGGCCGCATCCTCGGCTTCGCCAATCCGGAATTCGAGGAATACGACCCGGTCTATATCGGCATCTTCCTGCGTTCGCTCCGAATTGCCGCCATAACGGTGGTGGCGACGCTGATCGTCTGCTACCCGGCCGCCTTCTACGTCAGCCGGCTGCCGGATAAATGGAAGAATTTTTGCCTCTTTCTGATCACCCTGCCGTTCTTCTCAAGCCTGATCGTGCGGCTCTTCGTCTGGGTGATGATCCTGCGCCCGACGGGGCTGATCAACAATGCACTGATGGCGACCGGCGTGGTCTCGATACCATTGGAGATGATCTATACGGACGGCGCGATCATCCTCGGCATGGTCTATGTCTTCGTGCCGTTCATGTTCATGCCTGTCTATGCCAGCATCGAGAAGCTCGACTGGCGGCTTATCCAGGCATCGCTGGATCTCGGCGCCGGCCCTGTCCGCACGTTCTTCCGCATCATCCTGCCGCTCACGACCCCTGGAATCATCGGCGGCTCGATCATCGTCTTCATCCCTGCGCTCGGCAATTTCGTCGTGCCGGCCGTTCTTGGCGGGGCCAAGGTGATGATGCTGGGCAATCTTATCGAGGCGCAGTTCCTCTCCGCTCGCAACTGGCCGTTCGGCTCGGCGCTCGCAATGATGGTCATGGCCGTCATGCTGGTGCTGCTCGTCGCCTATGTCATCGTCTCCGGCCGCCGCAATGCGACCGCAGCACTGACGGCATGAGGAGGGGATCATGAAAATTGCACGCACCCTCGTCAACGGCGGCCTGGCGCTTTACACCGTCCTGTTCTTCGCTTTCATCTATATCCCGCTCGTCCTGATCGCGGTCTATTCGTTCAATTCGAACCCGGTCAACATGATGAGCTGGAGCGGCTTCACGACGGACTGGTACGCCAAGGTCTTCGGCTTCAAGACGGCGTCTTCCGAAAGCGCGCTTTATATCGAATCGACCGACCAGCTGATCGCCGCCGTCTTCAACAGCCTGAAGATCGCCATTTCCACCACGGCGATCTCGACCGTGCTCGGCACGGCCATGGCGATAGCGCTTCACCGTTTCAACTTTCTCGGCAGGCGCTTCTACCAGGTCGCCATGTTCATGCCGATGCTGATGCCCGACATCGTTCTCGGCATCGCGCTCTTGATCTTCTTCGTCAGCGCCGGAATAAAGCTCGGTCTGATGACCATCATCATCGGCCAATGCACTTTCCTGACCTCCTATGTCTTCATCGTCGTTTCAGCACGGCTGGCCGGCATGGACCGGACGCTGGAGAATGCCTCGGCCGATCTCGGCGCCAACGAGTGGATGACGTTCCGCCGCGTGGTGCTGCCACAGCTCATGCCGGGCATCCTCGGCGGGGCACTGCTTGCCTTCATCATCTCGATGGACGACCTGGTGATCACCTATTTCATCGCCGGCGTCGACGTCACGACGCTGCCGATGTTCATCTTCGCCATGCTCCGTCGCGGCATCAAACCCGAGATCAATGCGATCGCGGTGATGATGCTGACCTTCTCCTTCCTCGTGGCCTCTCTTGGCCTTTATCTTCGCTCCCGGCAGAAATGACATGACAATAAAAACAAGCACCCGCAAACCGCGCGGCCGCCAGCTCGGCTTGCCGTTTACCGGCCGCACCGGCGCAAACAATGCCATCACGGACGTGGCCGGCGTCGGCGTCGGCTTTCAGACGATCATCGAGAACGAGCCGCGTCCCGGCCGCAAGCGGCCGACGCGCACCGGGGTGACGGCGATCCTGCCGCATATGGGCTCCGAAACGCCGGTTCCCGCCTATGCCGGCGTACATCGCTTCAACGGCAATGGCGAAATGACCGGCACACACTGGATCGAAGACGGCGGCTACTTCCTCGGACCTGTCGTCATCACCAATACGCATGGTGTCGGCATGGCGCACCACGCCACCATCAAGTGGATGATCGACCATTACGCCTCGACCTATCAGACCGACGATTTCCTCTGGATCATGCCCGTCATTGCAGAGACCTATGACGGCGCGCTGAACGATATCAACGGAATGCATGTCAGCGAGGCCGACGTGCGCGCCGCTCTCGACAGCGTTGCGGCAGGCCCGGTGCAGGAGGGTAATTGCGGCGGCGGCACCGGCATGATCACCTACGGCTTCAAGGGCGGTACGGGCACCTCGTCCCGCGTCGTCGAGTTCGACGGGCGGACCTATACGATCGGGACGCTGGTTCAGGCCAATCACGGCCAGCGGGACTGGCTGACGATCGCGGGCGTGCCGATTGGCCGGCACCTGCGGGACGGCACCCCGCAGAGCCAGCTTCAGGAGCGCGGCTCGATCATCGTCGTCATCGCCACCGATCTGCCGCTGGCACCGCACCAGCTCAAGCGCCTTGCTCGCCGCGCCGCCATCGGCATCGGCCGCAACGGCACGCCGGGCGGCAACAATTCCGGCGACATCTTCCTGGCATTCTCGACCGCCAATGCGCATCCGATGGCGCACAGGGCCAATGGGCACCTTCCCCTGCAAATCGTCAACGACGAACCGCTCGACCCCGTCTATATGGCAGCCGTCGACAGCGTCGAAGAGGCGGTTGTCAACGCGATGCTGGCGGCCGAGGATATGGGCGGCACGCCGCATGATCGCTTCCGAATCCAGGCCATTCCTCACGACCGGCTTGCCGAACTGATACGGCAATATGGAAGGATGGAGCCGGAAAAGGCATATTCGTAGGCCAATGGATCCGCAGACGGATCGTCAGCGCCATTGGGTTGCCCCCGGCGCTGATCACCTTTGCGACGGTGTGCTAGCTCCCTTTCGAAATCGGGAGCCGCGGCACCGCTGCGCCGCGTCCGGACAAGGCCGTTATCGCGACCTGAGTTGGGCGATCGACAGCAGCAAGTCCGCACTCATACCGATATTGGACCCGCCTGCCAGGATCGCCGATCCCGGCGAATTCGTGTTCACGCCATTTGCCGCATCGTAAACGGCGGAGAAGCGCTTGAGCAGATTATTGACCTTGGCGGGATCATGCAGGTCCTTCACCGCAAATAGCTTTTCCAGCATCTTGGCCTGGCGGGTCACGTCCATATTGGACATGGCGGACGGCAAGGAGAACGTGGTCTTGATCACATTATAGAGCGCTGGATCCGCCATGATATCGTAGACGGAATTGACCTGCGGCGCCTTTCGCTGGAAGTAGAGCGCCAACCGGACGCCGTCGTTGGAAGCACCCTGCTGAGATTCCAGGCTTTGATGGAGATAAAGATCGTCCGTGGCAAGACGCGTGCCCTTGTTTTGGCTCGTCGATATCTTGGAGTTGGTCAGATTCCCCTTGGAGTCGAAATTGAAGACACTGACCATCGCCTTGAACTTCTGACCGGCCGGCGAGTTCAGAAATCCCTTCGCATCCTCCGGATCGGAGGTGAAAGCCTTCTTCAGCGTGTTCTTGTCGACCGTCTTGGGATCGATGTTGTTGGCGACGAGGATGAAATCCGTCAGCTTCTTGTCCGCCAGAAGATCGTCAACGCTCTTGACCTTGCCGATCGACTTGATGAAATTGTTGGCCGCGTCCTTCACATCCTTGACGGCCTTTTCTCGCATCTGGCCCGTCAATCCGAAGGTTTTTTGCCTTGGAATAGGCCGATACGAAGCTGTTCATCGAGGCGAGCGGCAGAGCCTCGACAGCCGGGCGAAGATGGCCTTTGCTATCGAAGTTGAACGCCTTCGCGAGATCGACAAATCTCTGGTCATTGAGGGATCCGACATAGCTCTTGCTGTCGTATGGATCGCTCTCCAGTATTTTTCGCAGCTGCTCTCTCGATACTTCGTTCTTGTCTATCCCGTAGGCCCGAAGCGCCATCTCCTGCACGGTCGGAAGATCTCTGGACTGAAAGTCGTTGGCGGCGAAGAAATCGTTGATCGTCTTTATCTTGCCGACCACCGCGGCGTAGTGGGTTTCGGCGTCCTTGAACAAGGTCTGCCGGGCATCCGCATAGTGCGCCATGTATTTATCGGAGGTCGTCTTGATGCTGGCGTCCGTCTGCGCCGGCTGGCCGGCGGGAAGCGATCCGTCCGGCGAAAAATTGAACGCGGAAACCATTTCGGTCATTCCGGTCACGGCCGCATAGTTTTTGTCGGAAACAGCCAGGCTGAATTGCTTGGCCGTGACTTTCGAACTCACCCCGAAAGCGCTCTTTACGTAGGAGAACAGTCTGTTATCGCCGGTGATGTCATCGGCCGATCGGACCTTCCCAATCTGCTGGTGATAATACTGGTCGTTGCTGGTCGCCGAAGCCAAGGTGGTCAGGGTCGGCACCGTGTTATCGTAGCGGGATATCAGCGCCTCTTTCTGTTGTTCCGTTTGGGCGGTGGCGCCGGAAAGCGTCCCGTCCGGCTTGAAGCCGAATTCCGAGGCGATCAGCTTGTATGTTGCCTGGGCCGAAGTCGACGAGAAATTGCTCGCTGTATTGACGAAGCTGTTGGGATCATTGACGTCGCTGGTCAGAACAGACTTCAGGAAGCTCTTTGATATGTGGGTCGCGTCAAGGCCATGGGCGGTCAACACGTAATCCCGCATCCTGGTATTGTTGACGATGTCATCGACATTCGCCACCTTGTCGATCCACTTGCTGTAAAATGCGCTCTCTTGCTTTGCTAACGTCGCCTCGTTGGCGAAAGAGCGCTCGTAAAGGCCGATGGTATCGTTCTTCTGCGCATCGCTTTGAGCCGACGGCTTGGTGGAATTGGCGGTGAAATTGAAGGCGGCCGCAAATTGCCGGTAGCGATTGTCCGTCAGCTTGTTTGCAAAGCTGCTGCTATTGCTGAGATCGCTCGTCAGCACCTTCTTCATGAAGGCTTTGGCGTAGGTCATGTCCCCTAGGCCGTAGGCCTTCATCGCATAGCTGTATAGCTTTTGATCCGCGAGGAATTCGTCGACGTTTTTGATCTTGCCGATATGAGTATCGTAATACTGCTGGTCGCTTTTGACGCTGGCCTGCTTGGCGACACGCGCAAGCGTTGTCGCCATGTCCTTTGTCGCAGTCACGTAGCCGAGATACGTTGAAATCATGGATCGCCCCCACAGCGCGCAATTCACCAACACTAGCCCCGATCGCACAATCGCAACCAGACCTTGCGCGAGGCTAGATCGGCAATCTTAGGGCTTGCTTCCTATATCGCTGGCATCCTTAAAACCGGCTAAAGGGCCGCATTTGCCAACAACGGAACAGTCAACCTGGCCGGCTTGTCTGGAAGACTAAAAACCCAACGAACGGCGGATCCGTTTAAAGGTCAGCCGATTGTATCCCCGCCCCGAGTCGCTGCCTTGGAATCCCCAGAGATTTGACGATTATTGTACGAGGACGGGCTGCATGCAGCGGGCATCGGTGACTTGGATATCGGCTTGCCCTATGCCGATACCGAGAAGCCCCAGCAGGTTGGAGAGAAGTTGATCGAGGGGCGCGGTGACCGCGGAAAGCGTGTCGGCAACTCCCGAGAGTACCCCGCTCGGCGTCCCGATCGTCAGAATGAGCAGCTGAATGCTGATATTGGCATTCTTCAGGAGGGACTGGACCAGGGATGTCGTGACGTCCCTGGTCGAGACCGTTTTGATGGTGCCGGCCGAGATTTCCGAGGGCTGGTAGGTCAGCCGCGTGGGGCTCATATTGGCGATGTCGATCTGGGCGCTTGCAAGAACCCGCAGCAGCAGGGAATCGATGATGGCTGCCTGTGTGACCCGCGGCTTGGTGCCGAAATTGACGAAGGCGGTGGTATCCACGTCCCCCAGCGCTATCTCGGCAACGCCCGGCACGGCATCAATTCCGACGACCGCATTGGGCATATTGCCGCCCACGCAGGTGATCGAGGCCAGCCTGGCCTCGGCGGGAGCAACCTCGACATAAAGCGGCACCCGAACCTTCAGCCCTGCGATCGCCGACAGTCCCGTCACCGAAACCTCGATGGCGGCGCGCACCTGCGGCGTACGGATGGTGGTGCCCGGCGCACCGACCGCCGCGGATGGCGTCTGCTGTGCCATCTCGCCGATCGCCAGCGTCAATTTGGCCGAGGCAAGACTGGGCAGCGCAACCCCGAGATCGACGGCAACCTGCTTTTGCTGGTTGGCCGCCATTGCGGTCAGGGACAGAAAGCTCATCAGGCTTATGCTGGACGTCAGGTTAGGCCCGGAGCCGATGATGTTTTTACCCTCGGGGCCAAGGTTCAGGATATCCTCAAGCTTGACGGTGAGCTTCGTCGTGCCGAGCGATTTGCTCAGGCTATTGATAATGCGGATGGCTGCAGGCGACAGGTTGGTCGACTTGCCGAGCGCTCCCAGAAGCTTGTCATAGGGGACATCCGTCGCCAAAAGATCGTTGTAGCTGCCTGCCGTAAGGTTGAGATCGGTCGCCAGAAGATTGAGGTAGCTCAGGAGGTTTACGTTCGCGCCGACAAGCGACTGATAATCGACGAGGTTCAGAGATATCTGCGTCCCCAGAAGAGAGCCCAGCAGCTGGTTCAGAATGCCGCCGTTGAGACTGGCAAGCCGCGATCCGATAGAAAACGCTGCCAAACGCTCGCTGGAAGCAGTGCCTGTGGCGCTCAGCGTCGGCGCTGTGGCAAAGGCGGAGGCGAAGGGCATCACGGCCTGTTGCGTGAGCGTCACTCTCACGGAATCATAGGGCGCGCTTCCCGATGAGGAAAAGCGGTTCTGGGGCGCGACAGATGCGTCTGCCGTGTAGGTCCCGAGGACCATGTTGGCGAGCGTTTCATATTGACCTGAATTGGCCGTGGCCACCGAGATGGTCCCGCCGGACGTCAGATAACCGGCGCCCGAAGCAAGCGCCGCAGTCGTTCCATTCGACTGGAGATTGTTAAGGAGCACGGTATTGGCATTCGCAATATCGGAAGCTGCCGTGATTGCGCCGATGTCGCTGAGCTGCTGCAGGCGCTGCTGCTGCAGCGTCATCATGCCGTAGTCGATACCGAGACCAAGACAATAAAGGATCAGGGGCGAGACGAGCGCCGTCGTGATGGCAACGTTTCCCCTCCGGTCGCGGCAGAAGGCGAACCGCCTGAGAAATTCTTTCATTACATTCCTCCGATCCTGATCGTGGAATAGCGACGGATGGTCTGATCCGGCATAGCGAAGGTATAGAGATTCCAGATCGGGAGGTTGGAGGCATCGTAGCTGGCGCTGACGGTAAACTGGTTCGCATTGGTCGGATCGGTCGCGACGGTGACGGTCAGCTTGTCCTTCGTCAGGAACGCATCGTTGATCGTCGAGCGATTGACGTAATCCTGAACGAGTTGCGTCCGCTCAGCCGAAGAAATGCCCGCAATCGCGGTGCGTGCAGCATCGGCTGTAAGCTGCTGCAGGGAATGGGCGGCGGTGAGATAGATGGCAAAGGCAACGAGCGTTAGGAGCAAGAGGACGAAGAGCGGTGCGACAAGGGCGAATTCGACCGCGGCCGCGCCCCCTTCTGCCCTATTGAAATCAGAAACACGAGCCATGATCCTGTCTCCTCTAACCGACTGCTCATCCGCGATGATGACGATCGAGGAAACCTTAGATTGCGGATATTAATTTTATATTTCTAAATATACTATTTTCTAATGTTTTTACATCTAAAAGATGTTGGTCTGATTGATAAAAACGTCGTCACAGCAATGACTTGGCCGTGTTTTTCGAGAGCCGCCGATCTACTTATCCCGCTCGACAAGCCGCCGCGATCGGAGACCTTGCAGCCGGTAATCTTTCTCTGCCCATAGACCGTTGCACGGACGCTGGACCACATCGATATGATGCGGCTTACCCCTCAAAAGATGGTTTGAAAGCCGGGCGGTGGGCGCATGCTCGAAACCAAAAGGCAGAGTGAGAGAAAAGCGGCCCTGCCACTCGATTGGAGATTGGACGTTCTCGTTGTAACTGGCCCTGACAGGGATGGTCAGGACACTATAAGACCTCGACGGTATAGCCCCCGCGACGATCGCATGCCGATGGCATATCGGCTGGGCGATCGGATGTCGGGATGAGAAGGATCTATTTCTTCTTCGGCTCCAGATCCCAGCCGCCCTGCGTATTCTTCGCAAAGCGACGATTGCCCTTGTAGTAGCTGACGGCACCCGTCCGATCCACTTTGATCGCGGTGGGTAGCAATTGCGCCGCCGCCTTCAGGCGTTCGACCATATCAAACGCCTCCTGCCGTTTTCCCGCACGGATCAGCACCATCAATCTGGACTCTCGCTTCATCCTTTATACTCCCGTTCATGGAGAATTGGGGGTCGCCGAAACGTGCAGTTCTGCAGTCTTATTCGCATATCGATCACTCCGCTCGGCGTTGCATGAGCAGCGAGCGCAGTGCCGCGGCCACCACGCAAACGCTGGAAACAAGAAGGATTGCGCCCGACATCGCATAAATCGTCGGCGAGGCGCCGGCATTCATCTTGCCGAACAGCACCACCGGCAACGTGTTCTGCCGGCCTGCCAGATAAAAGGCGCGCGTAAACTCGTTGAGCGACAGCAGGAACGAAAAGATGAAAGCGCTGATGAGACCCGGCCTGATGAGAGGCAGGGTAATATCGCAGAACTGTCTGAAACGGCTGGCGCCGAGGTCGTCCGCCGCCATCAGATAGGTCCGCTTGACGGCCGCAAAGCTCGTTAGGATCACGATGAAGGCGAAGGGCGTTGCCCATAGCAGATGGCCGGCGATGACGGTCAAGGCCGATGCCTTGACGCCAACCCGGCTGATGACGGTCGAGAGCGCCAGCCCCTGGATGACACCCGGCACGAACATCGGCAAGAGCATGGTCAAAAACCATAGGCTTCGGCCACGATGAAGTTCGCGGTATGCCAGAGCAGCGCCGAGTGACAGCACCGTCGCGATGACAGCCGTCGCAAACGCAATGATGAGCGATTGGACGAGCGCGGCAATGAGCGCGCTTTCTCCCCCTAAAGCCACATACCATTTCAAGGTCAGATCGGAAAAATGCGGTAATCCCGGCTGCAAGGACGGATTGAACGAGACGCCGAGAAGATAGAGCGGCGGCGCATAGATCATTGCCAGGCCGATGAAGGTCACCGTCCAGATGATGATACGCGGGCTCGTTCCTTCCCTGACGATCATTGGCTGCGATCCTCGAACAGAGAGGAGAGGCCGAATACGGCATCTCCGATCAGCACCAATCCGAAGACGATGACGAGCATGAGCGTCGAAATCGCAAAGGCGAGCGGGAAATTGGCGACGCGCATGACATCATTGATCATCACGGACACGATCGACGCGCCGGCGCCGCCAAGCATCTGCACCTCGGTCGAGGAGCCGGCAACCATGACGAAAACAAACAGAAAGCCCGCAAACACGCCGGAATAGGTCAGCGGCAGCAGCACGGTGCGCGCCATCGTCCAGAAACCGGCACCGAGATCGCGCGATGCCGCAAGGGCGATGGGATCGACGCGGCGCATGGAGAGCAGAACGGGAAAGGTCGCGAACGGCAGGTAGGAGGCGACAAGCCCGACGATCACGGCGAAATCGCTGAACAGCAGCCAGTCGAGCGGGGCGTCGGTGACGCCCGCCTGCTGGAGAAGCGTGTTGATGACGCCGGTGCGACCCAACAGCAGCCGCCAGGAGAAAGAGCGGATCAAGTAGGAGGTGAAGAACGGGATGGTAAGAAGAGCGGCAAGCACGACCGACAGCGTTCGTCCGGCGAGGAAATGCATCGCGTAGGCTGTGGGATAGGCGATCACGAGGCAAATGGCCGCCGTCAAGAACGCCTTGACGAGCGTGGACAGGAATACGCTCCAGCGCCCGGCCTCCAGAATGGCGCTATAGGCGGCGAGGCTGAATTCCGGCTTGATCCAATAGGTTGCCGGATCCCAGGCGCAGAAACTCCAGACCACGACGAGAACCAACGGCGCCAGGCCGAGCACCAGGATCGCCGCAAGCGGAGCAGCCAGCAATGGAACTGAGGTCTTCATGGTCTGGTTCCGCTTCTATCGGCGTTGATCTCATCGGCTCGGGGCCGGCCTGTCCGTGGACAGATGCGCCAGCCCCGCTCCATCGCATCACATCAGGCGTTGCGCAGCTTCTGCCACCACTCTTCGTAAAGTTGGAAATTGTCCGGGCGGCAATTCTGCCAATAGACTTTTCCGGAGAACTTGGCCTTCACATGGTCGGCGAGCTTGGCAACGTCGTCGGCCTTGTATTCGTCCGGGTGAGCCTTGGCATAGGCGAGATTGTTGTCGGTCGGCACGAGATAGCCGCGCGCCTTGCCCAATTCGCAGCCATAGAGGCCGGCAAGCAAGCCATCGACGAATTTGTGGGCGACGTCCGCCTTGCCGCGCTCTGCCGCACCCTTGAGCAGCACCGTGTTGTTGCCCCAGCCCTCATAGCCTTCGACGGGAGCGGCGTATTCCACCTGAAGCCCGCGCTTGCGGCCCTCGTACACGATCGGCTCCCAGCCGGTCATGGCATCGACTTCCTCGTTGGCGACGAGCTGAACGCCCTGCTCCCAGCCGTTCCAGAAGGTGCGGAACTGGCCGTCCTTCTTGTGCTTGATCAGGAACTCCATGACGAGGCCGAGCTCGGATTCGGTAAGATTACCGGGATCCTTGATCGGCTTGTTTTCCGCTCCCTTGAGGTAGATGGCCGTGAAGATGGCGCTGTTGATCCAGGCATCTTCCATCGCCACCCGGCCCTTGAGCTTGGGATCGAAGATCACGCCATAGCTGTCGACCTTGCCGAGCTTGTCGGCGCGATAGATGATGGAGTCGGCGTTGACGACAGTCGGAATGCCATACTGCTTGCCTTCATAGGTCAAGGTCGGGATATCCTTGGCCCATTGCCAGATGCCGGCGAAATTCGGGATCTTGGAGACATCCCACGGAGCGATCAGCCCCTGCTTGGCAAGCTCGCGTTCGGCGCCGCCCTGAAAGCCGCCGATATCGAAAAGATCATTGGCATTGCCTGCGGCAAGACGTGCGACCACCGGGCCGACATCGTTGCCATTATCGGTGAATTCAGGCGAAACACCGCTCTGACGGGCAAATTCCGGCCATTTGTCGCCGATGTCGAGCGTGGCAGTCGCCCAGAATGCAACCGTTGCTTCAGCAGCCATGGCGGGCGTAGCAGCCATTCCGCCGAAGGAGAGCGCGGCCGCACCCGCACCCATCAGCTTGAGCATGTCACGGCGCTGCATGTTGCTCCTCAAGGCAGAGGAGGCGAAATCATTGCGTTTGTTCATCGTGTCATTCCCTTCCCTCATTTTTCGCTTATGTCGGCTATTCGGATTTTACTCATCGCCCCCAGCCAAGGCCGGTATTCCGGAACGATCGATCAAGAGCGCGGCACCCGGCTTCAGGCGCACACGCACGCTCTCGCCCGGCAAGGGTGGAGTTGCGTCCGCGCTTGTCGTTAACACCACACGCTGGCCGTCGGCGAAAGCGAGCGTAACGTCATGACTCAATCCGCGATAGATGTTTTCGACAACCTTAAGTTCAATTGTTTCCGTCGACTCTTCGACAGCCGGGACAAATTCGATTCGGTCGGGGCGGATTGCGACAAGGGCGCCGGACGGTGGAGTGGCCCCGGAAAAGGTCGCGTTCACCCGCTGGCCGGCGATCGTAGCAATGGCCTTGCCGCCAGAAATCGAAATGTTTTCAGGCTTCAGAAGCGTATCGATACCGATGAAACGGGCAACGAAGGCATTGGCCGGCGCCTCGAAGAAACGCGCTGGCACGTCGGTCTGCTCGATCCGCCCCTTGTGCATGACAGCCATGCGGTCGGAAAGGCTGAGAGCCTCGTCCTGATTGTGGGTGACGAGAATGAAGGTCGCGCCGGTGCGCTTGTGAAGCCGTCCGAATTCGTCGCGCATTTGCTGGCGCAGACGTTCGTCCAAGCCGGTCAGCGGCTCGTCGAGCAGAAGGATGCCCGGCTCCATGACGAGGGCGCGGGCCAGCGCCACACGCTGGCGCTGACCGCCTGAAAGAAGATTAACGTCGCGATCGGCAAAGCCGGAAAGCTCGACGAGTTCAAGAGCATCCTGAACCTTAGCCTTCAATGCCGCTCCCGAAAGCCCGCGCAACTTCAGTCCATAGCCGACATTCTTGGCGACATTCATATGCGGGAAGAGCCCGAGCGACTGGAAAACGGTATTGACCGGCCGGCGATTGGCGGGAATGCCAGCCATATCCCTTCCGTCGAAAAGCACACCGCCCGAAGTGGGCCTGTCGAAACCGCCGATCAGCTTCAGGAGCGAGCTCTTGCCGCAACCGGACGAGCCGAGCAGCGTAAAAAACTCCCCGGCCCGGATGTCGAGCGTCACGTCGTCGACCGCGCGCATCGGCCCGTAGCTTCTGACGATATGGTCGAGACCGATCGCTATCGCCATGTCAGACGCTTCTCCCGTCGCATTCTCGGATGAGGAGCAAGCCTTCCTCGCTCACTTCAAGCTCCTGTCCGCCAACCACCAGCGATGTCGCGGTCGCCTCCTCGACGATCAGCGGACCAGCAATCCGCTCCAAAGAAGGCAGCCGCCCGCGTTCGTAGACGGGGCAGGACACCCAACCGGTCGTCCCGCCGAAATAAACGTCTCGATGCCCTTTGAAAGCCACCTCCAGCGATCGGCCGGCATCATCGAGTTTCGGGATGGCGATGACCGGGCCGTGAAGCACGGCCTCCAGATGGATCATCGTGATCTCGACAGGTGAATTGGGCAGGCGGAACGTGTAGGCGCGCTCATGAGCGGCATGGAAACGCTCCGCAAAGCTTTCGGCATCGTCCTCCATGTCGAAGAGGGCGAAGACGCCGTGCTCCTGTCCGCGATAACGGGCTTCGACGCGGCAAACGTAACGGATTTCTGCCGCATCGCCCTTGGCGAAATAGGCAACCGCCTCCCGCTTCAATTCGTCGAAACGACGCTTGAGATTGCTGATGGCCTCCGGTTCGAGAGGCGAGAACCAGGTGCTGCGAAAATCGGCGCGCGGTTCGGCCGCCAGCATGCCCCAGGCAGAAAAGATGCCGGGATGCGGCGGCACGACCGTCATCCTCACGCCGAGATCGCGCCCAAGGCGGGCGGCAAGCGCCGGCCCCGCGCCGCCGGAAATGACGAAGGCGGCATCGCGCGGATCGTGTCCGCGCTGAACGGTCACGAGCTTCAGCGCATTGATCATCGAGGCATGCGCGATCTCGACGATGGCGAGCGCCGCTTCTTCGACCGATAGTCCAAGCGGCTTGGTAACCGTCGCAATGGCCGCCGCCGCCTTTTCCTTGTCGAGCTGCATCTGGCCGCCGGCAAAGCTTGCGGGATCGAAAATACCGAGCGTCAGCAAAGCGTCTGAGAGCGTCGGTTTGTCACCGCCGCGTCCGTAGCAGGCCGGTCCCGGCGTCGAACCGGCGCTTTCCGGCCCCACTCGCAGCGCACCGCGCTCATCGATGCGGGCAATGGATCCGCCACCTGCACCGATTTCGACGATGTCCACCACCGGCACCTGGACGGGGTAGCCTGGAGCGATCCGGCTATGCTCGAGCTTGTATTCGCTGTCCAGTGTCGGACTGTTGTCATGGATCAAGGAGCATTTCGCCGTGGTGCCGCCGACATCGAGCGAAAGCACTTGCCGTTGGCCGAGCACGGCGCCGATGCGTGCGGCACCCGCAACGCCACCGGCCGGGCCGGATTCAACAAGCGTCAGCGGGCTCATCTGCGCCTGATCGAAAGTCGAAATACCGCCGTTGGATTGCATCGCGTAATAGGGGCAGGAGAGATCGCGCTCGGTCAAAGCGCGCTCAAGCCGCGCAAAATAGCGCTTGATGATCGGCTGCACGTAGGCATTGAGCACGGCGGTATTGGAGCGCTCATATTCGCGCCACTGGCGGGAGACCGCGTGGCTGGCGCAGATCGTCACGTCGGGAAGAGCCTCGGCAAGCGCCTTGGCGCAGGCGATCTCATGTTCGGGATTGACGTAGCTGTGAAGGAAGATGACGGCCACAGCCTCGACCTTACGCGCCCGGCATTCGCGGATGATCGGTTCGATATCGCCAAGGTCGATCGGCGTCAGCACCCGCCCTCTGGCATTCATGCGTTCCCGCACCTCGAAGCGAAGGCTGCGCGGCACGAAGGGCTCCGGGCTTTTGAACTGGAGATTATAAAGATCGGGGCGATTGCCGCGGCCGATTTCCAGCACGTCGCGAAAGCCGGCAGTGGTGACGAGCGCCGTCTTGACGCCCTTGCGCTCGGTGATCGCGTTGATCACGGTCGTTCCGCCATGTGCGAAGAAAATGACGTCGCGCGTGGAAAGCCCATCCTTCCTTTCAGCAAGGTCGATGGCCGAAAGCACGCCTTCAGACTGGTCATGAACGGTCGTGAGACTTTTGGCCGTGAAAATCTCGCCGGTGCGCTCGTCATAGCCGACGAGGTCGGTGAAGGTGCCGCCCACGTCCGTCGCCAGCCTGATCATCCGGTCATCCTCTCGTCAAATCCATACAGCTCCCGTGCCGCCTCCTTCGACAGATAGCCGTCTTCGATATCGCGGCGGACAAGCTCGGCCTCGCGAGAGCACGCCTCGCCCCAGCCGCCGCCGCCGCCGGTAATGATGCGCACGAGATCGCCGCGTTTCAGCGCAATATGCGGCTCCCGGCCGAAATTGCTGACTTCGCCGGCAGGATCTTCCACCTGCAAGAGGTTGGCGGAACCGGACGCGCCCCCCTCGATCCCCCAGGGAGCTGTTTCCGTCCGCCCGAAGCTGCAATAGGCGGAAGCTCCGTCCTCGAGAAGCTCGTAATCGCGGATGACGCCGAAACCGCCGCGACGGCGGCCGGCGCCCGATCCGCCTTCGATGTTGAGCGCATAACGGCGCACCATCAGCGGAAACCGCGCCTCGATGACCTCGACGGAATAATTGTAGGTGTCGCCGTCGGTCAGCGCGATCAAGGCATTCGCGCCGTCCGCATCCCTGCTCGCTCCCCAGCCGCCATGCTGCGGCTCGATGTGGATGAACGGCTGACCGGCCGCATCCTTGCCCGAAATATAGACGACGCAGAGGCTGGTGTAGGAACCGGCGGAAAACCGCTCCGGCATGAGCCCGGCAAGCGCCTTCCAGACAAGCTCGGAGGCGTGGACGGACCCCTCGTAGTACCAACCCGTCGGGGACGGCTTTTCCGCGGTAAAGACGGACCCCTGCGGCGCGATGACGGCAAGCGGCCGAAACCACCCCTCGTTGGAGGGTGCCTGCGGCGCCACCAATGCCTTGAATATGGTGCGCACGGCCGATTGCAGGGCACCTGCGGCGCAATTGATCGGTCCGGCAACTGCCGGCGGGCAGCCGGTGAAGTCGGCGGTCAGCCGATCTCCTGCAATCGTAATGGCCACTCGGACCTCGATCGGGTCGGTGTTCACGCCGTCGCCGTCGATGATGTCCTGCGCCTCATAGACCCCGTCGGGCAGGGCGGCGATGGCGGCACGCGCCTGTCTCTCGCTGGTCGCAAGCAAGTGATCGAAGGCGGCCTCGACGGTGTCAACGCCATATTTCTGCGAGAGCTCCGCCATTCGTCGCGCCGCTACCCGAACGGTCGCCACCTGGGCGGTGAGATCGCCGATGGCGATATCGGGCAGACGAACATTCTCGCGGATAATACGCAGGACTTCGCCCGAAAAACGGTCGTTGCGCACCACCTTGACCCCCGGCAGCCGCAATCCCTCCTGGAAAACCGAGATGGCATCGGGGGCGAGCGAGCCGGGAACCGAGCCGCCGACATCGAGATAGTGCGCGACATTGATGGCATAGGCCAAAATCCGGCCATCGAAGAAGATCGGCTTGACGATGGCAAAATCGCAGGCATGCGTGCCGCCCGAATAGGGATCGTTCGTCAGAAGGATGTCGCCATCTTCGAGATCGTCGCCATAGAGCGCGATCAGCGATTTGACCTGCGTGCCGAAGGTGCCGGTGAACAGGGTGATGCCGTTCATCTGCGCCACCAGCTCTCCCTCTCGCGTCAGGAGACCGCAGGCAAAATCCAGCACTTCATAAATGACCGGGCTCATCGAGGTCCGGGCCATGACCACACCCATCTCGTCGACGGTGGCGGCGAGCTTGCCCTCGATAATCTCCTGAGTGACCGGATCGACGATGATCACGAATCCATTCCTCATCATCTATTCGCATCAAAGCAGACTAGGCGTTTTTTCAAACCCCGATAGCCTTCACAATGGGTGGGTGAACATTCGAACCCTACCCGTTCGGGTAGGTTAGCGATTGAGCATGCCCTTTTGCCGGGCTGCCGTCACCGCCGCCGTCCGTGTCGAAACATTGAGCTTGGTAAAGATGTTCCGCAGATGGAACTTGATGGTGTTGTCGGAAAGCTGGAGCGTTCGGCCGATTTCCTTGTTGGAAAGCCCGGCGCTCAGCAATTCCATGACCATGCGCTCACGTCCGGTAAAAAGAGACAGGTCGTCGCTGCCGGCGGGCTGCTGCTCCGAGCCTGCGCTGCCCAGCAGGGGCTGGAGACGTTTGCGGGTCACGCTGGCGATGGCCGGGTGGTTAGCGAGCGTGCGAAGTTCGTCGAGCCCTGCGGCATGTTCGAGATGAAGCAGGGCGCGATAGTCGCTGAGCGGCAGCGTCACCACGAGATCGGAAAGGCGGGCCGCGGCCTGATCATTGCGGCCCTCGGCGATCAAGATCCGCATTTCGATGAGGGCCAGCTCGATCCTGCGCGGGATATGCGGACGTTGCGTCTGACGCGCGGTAAGCTGATCGAAAACCTCGCGCGCCTTTGGAATTTCGCCGAGCGCCAGATAGGCCCGGGTCCAGAAAATGGCCGGCGTCGCACCACGCAGGTGAATCGATAGCATATTGGCACGGTCGGATCCGATCGCCTGCGCGCCGAAACCGCTGGCTTCGGCATGGCGGATCGCCTGATCGAGATCTCCCGACGCCATCAGAAGCATGGCCCGCTCTCGATCGATCAACCGGGTAAGCCGGTCGAAGCCGCGGCGCCGCGCCACCGCGCGGATGCGGTCCATCGCCGTGTGAGCGGCGACAGGATCCTCTCCCATCCGCAAAATCCGCTGCTCGGCCATGAAGCCGGCGGCGAGAAGATCAAACCAGGTATCGTGGCGCTCGAGATGCGGCAACGCCCAGCCGAGCATCTCGGCTGCCGCCTCCGTCTCGCCGCGCATCGAGAGAATTTCCGCCTTCAGCACCTGACCGACGGCATCCAGATCGCTACCGGGAGCAATATTGGCCTGAGCCTCGCTGATCAGTTCGTCGTAGGCCGCAAGCGCACTTGCGCAATCGCCGGAAAAAAAGAATGCCTGGCCGATATGAGTGTAAAGGTGCATCGCACCGAAATCGGCGCCGCCGTCGCGAAAGGCGCGCAGGGCGAGATGGCCATAATGCAATGCCCGATCAAGCTCGCTGCGGATCAGGAAGTTATAGGAGAGCATATTGAGCGCCAGCGCCCGGTGGATGAGCTCCATCCCGTCGGGCTGCTGCAAATCATTCTCCAATGCGGAGAGATCAGCGGCGCTTGCCCAGTGATCGGTGTAGAGCGCCAGAAGGATGCGCACCACGCGCAGGTCTTTCGCCAGAATTTCGTCACCGCCGGCAGCGCGCTCGGCTATGACCAGATAGTGATTGGCGGCGGCAAGTTGCGCCGCCTTGGCATTGAAGATCGAGAGCCCCAGAGTGGCAAGCGGAAAGCGGCCAAGATCGATTTCCGCGGCCCGCCCGCTCAATGCCTGGAAGAGCGTCGTACCGCCGCGCGTCGTGGCATAGACGCGTCGCCAGCCACCGGCGGTTTCGACGATACGTGCCGCGAGATTGGCGTCGTCCGCCAATAGCGCGTGGTGAACCGCCCTATCGATATCGCCCGTCCCCTCAAACCAGTGCGCTGCCCGGTTCAGAATGCGTTTGGCATCGACGCCTCTTCGGCTGGCGGTCTGCTTGAGGAACTCGTTGAAGACCGGGTGGTAGCGCATCCAGTTGCCGGGGCCGGCAAGCAGCGTGACGGGAAGAGCATAGTCGTTGAGGCGTTCGATCAAGCCTGCACTCCCGCTATCTTCGAGAACAGCCTCGAGAAGCGAGTGGTTGAACGCGGGCAGTGCAGCGGTCTCCGTCAAAAAACGACGAATCTCCCCGGGCAGATGTTCAAACACCTGCTCGGAAAGATAGGCACCCATGTCAGCGCCGCCGCCATCGAAGGAGGCCAGAATGGCGTCGCTTTCCTCCGATTCCGATACAAGCAGGCTTACCATCTGCAAAGCGACGGCCCAGCCCTCGGTCCGGCGATTGAAAGAGCCGACCTGCTCCTCGGTCAGATGCGCTCCCTTGCCGGTGAACAATTCGCGCGCTTCGGCATCGGAAAAGCCGAGTTCGGCAACGCCGAACTGCTTGAACTCGCCGCGAAGGCGCAATGCCGACAATGGAAATCGCGGCGGGCTACGGCTCACCAGCACCAGTTTGACATGTTCGAGGGAAGGGTCGGCGAGGATCTTCGCCATCAGGGCCTCGATCGCATCCGCCTGAGCGAAATGGTAATCGTCAAGGAAGAAGGCGAAGGGACTTGGGATCCTGCGCAGCCGCGTTGCGAGCACGGAGAGAAGCGCGCCAGCCGGCAGGTTGCCGGCATCGCCGCCATCCTCGTCCAGAAGCGTCTGCAGCGCATCGATGAGCGCGAGCAGAAAGGTTTCCTGGTTCGTATGCTCCGCATCGAGCGATACCCAGCACAGGTTGACCCCGTCTTCCTTCAGCAGCTCATACCATTGGACGGCAAGGGAGGTCTTGCCATAACCAGCGGGTGCGACGATGGCCGTCAAACGGCGCAGCCCGGCGCGCCGGAGCTGCCGCAACAGGTCGCTTCGTCTAATGGTTTGCTGCCCGCTGGACGGGGGAGCAAATCGATTCTGTCCGCTCATAGCGCAGGATGATGCTGACTTGGCAGGCAGTTGGCAACCCAAGAGAAAACGTTTGCAAAGCTCGTAAATCGTTATTTTTTATGTTTCTTGTCGCTCTGTTGACAGCATGGCATGGGCATGTTTGCGAAGACGGCCGCAACGTCTTCACCGGATGCTTAACAAGCAGGAGACTGCCGCAAAATTGCCGCGTGAAACCAGCATGCAAGCACCTCGTGCCGCCCCGTTTTGGGCCATAAACGGTCCGTTAGGAATTTATTGACCATAATGCGAGGTATATCGATGCCGCACGCGCGGCGCCTCTGATCTCTGTGTCTCTTAGCAAGGGCGAAAGTCGTATCCGTGCATCAAGCGATCCTTTCCATTCCGGCGGCAACCCTCGCCATGCATGTCTCGTTCGCCGCTTGCCGGCTGGCTATGATCGCGATGCTGATGGTTGGCGCCCTTGCCGGCTCCGCGGCGGCCGAGGACCGGGCGCTCAAGCTCTTCTTCACGCACACGGGAGAAAGGGCGACCATCGTCTTCAAGCGGAACGGCCAATATGATCCGCGCGGCCTCGCGCAGATCAACCGCTTCCTGCGCGACTGGCGAAAGAACGAACCGACCAGGATCGATCCGGGTCTCCTCGATCTCGTCTGGGAAGTCTATGGCCGCAGCGGCGCGAGGGAGCCAATTCACGTCGTCTCCGCCTATCGCTCGCCGTCCACCAACAGCATGCTGCGCAATCGCTCGCGCAGTTCAGGCGTCGCAAAGCACAGCCAGCACACGCTCGGCAAGGCGATGGATTTCTATATTCCGGGTGTGAAGCTTGCGACCCTGCGCGGCATCGCCATGCAGATGCAGATCGGCGGGGTTGGCTTCTACCCCAACTCCGGATCTCCCTTCGTGCATCTGGACGTCGGCCGTGTCCGCGCCTGGCCAAGGATGTCGCGCCAGGAGCTTGCAAGGCTGTTCCCAAGCGGACGGACCCTGCACATGCCGGCCGACGGCCGGCCGCTTCCCGGCTATGAGCTGGCGCTTGCGCAATCGAAAAAGCGTCCGAGCAGGATCGCAGCCGTTGCGGACGATGATGACGACGATACGGCATCGCCGGCGCCGGCCCAGGTCGTGGCCTCGAGTCCCAGCCTTCTGACGAGCATGTTGCCGATACCGCAAAGCCGGGCGGCGAACGTGCTGGAACGTCAGCTCGGCAAGCGAATTGCCGAGGAAGGCAAGGTTGAACCCTTCACCGACCTGACATCCTATGCCGTCCCTCTCCCGGCATCGCGACCGATGAGCATTGCAGTAATCCCCATCGCAGCCCCTGAAAGACCGGCCCGCTCTGTCCTTGCAAGCTTGGTGGTCGGGCGGAGCGACGCAGGCAAGCTGCTCGTTGCCGAGAACTCCAAGGATTCCATCGGCAATGCCATGGAGAAGATGCAGCCCGTAGCCGCCCTGCCCGCCTCTGCCACCCAGGACGTATCCCGCGGCGTCGGCGCTATGACTACCGGGGCACTGGTCGCCTGGGCCTTGCAGCCTCCGGGCATTGCGATCGACATGAAGCTCCCGGGCATGATCGGCGCTCCTATTCCTATCGAACAGGATGCGGACAATATTCAGGGCCGCGCTGCCATTGTGGACGACGATTTCGATATCGAACGGTTCGGCTTCGAGGGCTGAGTGATGGCGGCGTTCCGCGGCGCGCTGCCAATTCGTCGCACAAAGGCGCGTCGTCAAGGATTTTCAGCGATGCAACTCCACCCCTGACCCCGTCCAGGCTACCTCCGCGCTCGCCCAAGCGGGACCAACCGGCATGTGTAATGCCGACGTAATCTTCCGACTCTAGAGCCTGCACTCCAAACTGGATTGCTCCATGCTCCTTCGTCGCTCCCTCCCCGCTCTATTTGCCATCGGTGCCTTGGTGCTCATGGGGTGGGTTTTCGTCGTCATGAAGGATTCTATCGGCCGGCCGGCTCATGCGGCCATGCTGCATTTTGGAGCGCCGATCGGCATACTCGACCTCGAACACGGCGAGCGCATCCAGCAACTGCAACGGGTTTCCGGCGATGTTCTGAAGCTTTCGCAAAACAGTAAGGTCGAGCGGGATCGCGAGGCCGCGAACACCGAAACGACGCCATCGGGAGGCTATATCAAGCGGGCGAAAATGCTTCTATTCCTTATACGTACCCGCCATTGGCGAACTTTGGCTGATGACCAGACTCCACAAACCAAGCCCGGAACATGAGTGGGGATGCCGCTCTTTTTGGACGTACGCAAACCGAGGTCGGATAAAATCTCATGCACATCCTGCCAGTCGAGGACGAACCGGAAATGGCGTCGGTGCTCATGGCGGCATTGAAACGTCAGGATGTGGTCGTCGACCACGCTTTCGAGCCGCCGCAAGGCAGGGTCGATGTCGAAGTCAACGTGCTGCAGATAGCGCAGCTGCATGGCGGCAGCATTGCAATCCTGAACGGCCCGTGGAAGGGAGCTCACGTGCGCATTCAGCTTCCCTTGCATCGCCGAGCGGCATGAGCCGACGACCGGCGAAGCCGTCAACTACTGTGATTGAGCAGTTTGGGCCGAGTACACAAAGCACGAGCTGTTCACGCATCTGGATCCTTTGTCGATGCGCAAACCAAGCTACCGCTTGTTCCAAGGCTGCGCGGCCTTAGACTCGCCGATAGTCGATATTGCGGGCAAGCCAGCAACCGAGCCTCAGACCGGACACCTTGCCGGAGGAATCGCGCCGGATCTGCACGGTCCAATCTCCCGGCGGGGCGGCATCCATCGAGCGACGGGTTGTGATCACCCATAGATCATCCGCCAGCGGATACATGCGCTCCATCGGCCCTTGCCCCAGCATGCCTTCGAAACCGACATAGGTGGCGCCATCGCGGGCTTCGATTTCAAGCCGCGCACCGATCTCTTCCGAATGGTACAAACCGGCAATCCCGGCACCGTCAGCCCATTCGACCGGCGAGACCGGCTTTGCAATGACGCAGAGGTTCTCGCCCGGCCGCTCCATGAGCAACCTTCCCTCGTCCCGCCGAAGCACTATGTCGCGCGCATGCGCGGTTCCATCCGGCGCAGGCGTGCACAGGCCGGGGGCGGTCGCGTAAAGCAGCCGCACGCCCTCCTTCTGGTCTTCCGTGCGCAGATAAAGCCCCTGCGTCTCATCCAGCCAGAGACCCGTCCAGCCTTCGGCCGCAACGGCGTCCTCGCCGGTGCGGCAGCCAAGCGCAGCCTCCATCAGCGACCAGGCGGCCCGCATGGCGCTGGCCTCATGATTGAAGATCACCACGATCGACAGCCGCTCGGAGGCAATATGCATCCGGTAGGAGCAAAAGCCGCGCAAGGCGCCGCCGTGAGCGGTGATGTCATAGCCGCCGATCCGGTCACGGCGTATTCCATAGCCATAGGGGGCGGGCTTGCCATCGGCAAAGCTGACGGGAACGCTGATGCGATTGTAAAGGCTCGCCGGATCGTCGCGCGTGGCGTCGATATGGCGCTCCCATGCCAGCATATCGTCAAGCGAGGCGGAGATGCCGGCATCGCCAAACCAGAAGATGCCGCTTTTGGCGGGCAGGAAGCCCACGGCGTCATTGCCCTCATAGCCGATGACGCCATCCAGCGTCTGGCGCGTATCGGAAGCCAGCACCGCACCGGTCATCGCCGCCGGGCCGAAGATGCGTTCGCGCAGCAATTCGCCGAAATCGCGGCCGCTGGCGCGGCGGATCAGTTCCGCCAACAGGCGGAAGTTGCCGTTGCTATAGGAATAGTTCGCGCCCGGCGCAAAATGTCCGGATTTTGCCTGCGACAGCAGTCGCATGCCGTCCTCTTCGGTGAAGACAGCTTCGGGCACAGCTCCTTGCAGCACCGTCAAGGCCCAATAATCGCGCAGGCCGGACTGGTTGTGGCAGAGATCGGCTACCCGCGGCAGCGGACCGCGGAAATTCGGCAGAAGCTCCGGCAGCAACGGATCGAGCGCTTCCGGACCGCCAAACATATTCAGCAGCAACGCGCAGGTCATATGCTTCGAAATCGAGCAGATCGGCAGGCGGCTCGCCGCAGTCATCGGCAGGCGCCGCTCCATGTCGGCAAAACCCCAGGCGCGGCGGGCGATCACCTCGCCATCCTTCACCACGCCCACCACACCGGCGGGACCGCGATAGCGATCCGGCAGCACGTTCAGCGCCTGCTCCAGCGCCGCATGATCAATTCCACTCATGATTCAACCCTGAAAGCAGAGCCGCGTGCCGGGCTCGGCCATAGTCAGAAATTCCTGCAGATGCTCGAGCGTCAGCGCGGCGCAGCCGGCGGTCGAACTGTAACCCTCGCTGGCGACGTGCAGAAAGATGGCGCTCCCGGCCCCCGGCACCACCGGATCATCGTTTTGACCGAGCACGACGACGATGTCGTAGAGATCGTCCTTGCGCCACATCTCTTCGTGGCTGGCGGCAAAGGGCAGGCGCACCGGACGATTGTAGTCGGGATGATCGGCCGCATCGCACCAGCCGTCCTGTGGATCGATAACGGCAGTTTCGAATACGGAGACGGGAGCCGCCTTCAGCTTGTCGGCGCGATAGAGCACACGGCGGATCGGCCAGCAGCCGATGGGGCTCACACCGTCGCCCTCTGTCTTGTCGGCGCGGATGCCGCTGCGTCCCACCGCCGCGCGCCAGACCTTGTCGCCATAGCTCGCCTGCCAGACGTCGCCGGCGCGTTTCACGATCAGATCCAAGTCCATCTCCTTCAAGTCTCCGGCGGAAAATGACAGGCAACCTTCCGGCCATCCCGCGGCTGCGGGGCAGGGTCTTCTACCCGACAAACATCCCCGGCAAAAGGACAAGCTGTATGAAACTGACCATCGATGACAGGTTTATGGGGCTTGGGGTTTCACACTTTCGTACCGGCCCGCTTCGGTTGGCCCGGCCTGTTTCATTCGAACAGTCCTCTTCGTGCGAGGCGCCAAAATCGACAAAGGCCGAAGCGGAAGCTCAAGCCTTTGTCTGGCTAATTATTCCGGGTGACTCATTGCTCAAAGCGCCGCCGACGATGGCGCCTGCTATCTTCACTCCATCCCGATCGATCTCGTGAAAAAACGGCTCGGCGCCTGTGCGCTCATCTCAAGCAACGGCAGCATCCTTGATCGGCAGAAGTCGCGCCATGGCACTCAATAGATCCGTCTGCGATATCAAGCCGAGAACTCGCCAATCGGCATCGACAACGATGACGGCATGGGTGCGCCCATCCGTCAGGACAGGCAGCAGCGATAGCGCAGGATCGCCCGCATCTGTGGTGGCGGGTTTCGACAGTGCCCGCTCGATGCTGCCGACCTCTTCCGACAGCTCGCGCAGCCCAACGGTCCCGATCAACCGTCCCTCCCGGTCTTTTACCGGCAAGGTGCGGATATTGTGCTTCAGCAGAAGATACCGGGCATGATCCGGATCGGCATCTTCGCTAATGGCGATGACATCGCGCGACATGATGTCGGCACAGCTGATGTCTGCATGCGATCGCACGGCGGCCTGCAGTTCGACCTGCCGCAAAAGGCGGCTGAGGTCTGCACGGTCGATATCGAACGTCTCGTCGAACATTTCCAAAGCGGAATCGACGTCTTCCTCCCGGAAGCCCACGCGCAAAGCCGGCGGCAAATCGCGGGTCTGATGGCTATTCTGCACAGGCTTTGCGACATGCGGATAATTGCGCCTGGAGAGCTTGTGGAACACCAACCCAAGACCAACGAGTATGCAGGAATTGAGCGCAACCGGCACAAACGGGAACAGAAACCCCCAGCTCGCGACAACCGGACCTCCGAGAACGGCCGTCAGGGCCGCAGCGCCGCCCGGCGGATGAAGGCACCGCGTAAACGACATGGCACCGATCGCCAGCGAGACGCCGACGCCGATGGCAACGATCGGATCGTGGATGAAATAGGCGGCGATGATACCCATCATGGCGGAGATCGTATTGCCGCCAATGATCGACCAGGGTTGGGCGAGCGGACTTGCGGGGACGGCGAAAAGCAGCACCGCAGACGCACCCATTGGTGCGACGATGAGCGGCAGATACGGCCCCTGCCCGAAGAAATAGCCGCTGATGGCACCGGTCAGACCGATGCCGATCAGGGCGCCAAGGCAAGCCATCAATCGTTCGCGCAAAGTCGCGCCGGCAAGGATCGGGGAAAATAAGCGGAACCGGCTGGATCCCGCCTTATGGGGGTCTGGATGCTGCATGATGAAACCAGTCTTGAGGGCATACGTCGTAAGGAGGATGGAATGTCGGCTATTGCGTCGCCAAGCGCAAATCCCTGCCTTTGGCGGTGCCGAGGACTTCGCGAAACGCGTTGAATGCGCTCGGGCGGTCATTTTTGCGATAGACGAGGATCGTATCGACAGCGGCAAGCTGATGCGTGGGCGCGGTCACCGGCCAATGCATGAGATCAAGGACTGACTTGGGCATGACGCCTGCAGCGTTGCCGGTCGCCACGCTTGCGAGAATGGCGTGATAGGAGCCAAGCTCGGTCGTCTGCAAGGCGCTCGACTTGCATGCCCAGCTTTCGGCTATCCTTCGATAGGTGCATCCTGGCTCCAGGGCGGCGATCGATCCGACCCGCAAGTCGGCCGCCGACCGGATCGCCGGATGGCCGGACGGCAGCACCAGCAATAGATCCTCGACAAACACCGCCTCGGCCTCGAGCTGCTTGAGTTCGTCGTCAAAGCTGCGTCTTCATTCAGCATTGCCTCTGGTGGCCGGGCGATCAGCGCGCAATCCAGGACGTCGCGCAGAACATCGCGGGCAAGATCGCGGGAGGCGCCAAGGGTCAGCTGCAGCGACACATCCGGCCACATCTGATTGAATTGGCTAAGCGCTGCCGGCAGCCGGCTTGCCGCCGTGCTCTCCATCGTTCCCAAACGCAATGTGCCCGTTGGGCGCTCGGGCCGCACCGCCTGGCGCGCTTCGAGCGCAAGCGCCGCAAGCCGATTGGCGTAGGATAGAAAGGTCTCGCCTTCTTTCGTCAGCGTCATTTTCTTTCCGTCACGGCTGAAGAGCAAGACGCCAAGATGGTCCTCAAGCTGCTGGATCCGCGTCGTCACGTTCGACGGCACGCGCCCGATCGTTTTTGCAGCCTTCGTCACGCTGCGGTCATTGGCAACAGCGAGGAAAATTTCGATTGATGAGAGGTCCAATGAAAAGATCTCGATTTAAGAATTATGACGATCTATCATTCCCTATATAAAAATCATTATCGCAGCTCAAGCATGTTTCGACATTGGGCGATGGCAAAAAACGGACAGAGCGAATGGCAAGATCCGATCGAACTCAACCTGCGAGATGACTCGCCTTGCGCCCCTCAATATTCATTCTCCTCCTCCACGAAACCTCCACATACTATCGATCAGGCCGCAACACTTAGGGTGTCTTATCGACCCTGGCGCTTCGACCGCAATCTTTTGGACGGACGCTCAGATATGAGACGGCGGGAGCGCTGAACGAAGACCTCCTGCCTCTAATCCAACGGGATGCCTCGATGCCCATAGAGAGCATAGACCAAGATTCTGCGGCTCATTCCCTGCCGCTGCTCTATCGATGGGGACCCGAAGGCTCCACCTAAGCGGAAAGGACACCTCAATGTTCAGGTTGCTGATGCTCGCGCTACTGGCTGCGATGCTGCTGACCGCGCTCTTGCTGCTCGGCGCAACGGCGGCGCTAACCGGAGGCTGGGTCCGACTGGCGGTTCCGGTTGTCATTCTGGTTGCAACCGTAGTCGCCGTAGGGTTCGCGTTAAGCGAACAGCCGTGAACAGCGCATCGCCGAAAAGCAAGGACGCCTGATTGCGAAGGCATGCGGTGTTCAGCTATGAGTATATTTGGAAAATGATGTTCTGGAAGGTTTTCGATGCCCGAATGCGCCCGAAATCAGCCGCCTCAAGCGGCCACGGATCGCTCATGACGATGACTTCCGCGCAGTTCGTCGGCAGATCGGGACCTTCCGGCATGATGTCGGAAGCGCGACAGGGCGGATTGCGGCATAGAGATTTTATGGATCATTCTCTTTCGGCCATTTCCACCAGAGGTCGTCGGTTGGCAAGAAAGCCTGCGGCCGGAATGCCCCACCTCGCCGGTCCCTCTGTCGCCAGCGGAACCCATCGCCGCTTCCCCAACCGGAGGCGAAGGTCATGAACCTGTTCGCCTTCACGGGTCGTGCGCAAAGTCTCCATGAAATCCACACAATCATGGGTTATGCAACCGGCCGCAGAGGGTCGCCTTATTGTTTCGGGCCTCGCCGCCGGAGGCTGACGATTTGCAAAGACAGTTCTTTCACCATAACCGAAGCAATCGCGATCTTTGCAGCGGATCGGCCGGAACGCCGGCGGCAGCGCCTGGTGCATGGCGCGGCGCGTGTGAAAACAATTGATCTTCGACCGGTCGGGAAGGACCTCGCCCAGACATGAATGTCAAATCCGGAATTCAACGGGCACTTTTCGCGGCCGCGCTTGCGATGGCCGCGCTTGCGTTCGTGGAACCGGCTGCCGCAGGATATGTGCGCACCAACGTCGTGCTTCGGTCGGGACCGAATGCTCACGTTCCGGCCGTGGGAATGGTGCTGGCCGGCTCTCGCCTTCATCTTTACGGATGCGAGAAGGGCTACAGGTGGTGCGACGTCAGCGTGGCGGGCCGGCGTGGCTGGATGTCTTCCCGCTATGTCAACATGACGTATCACGATAAAACAGTATTGCTTCCGACCTATATCCACATGATGCAAAGGCCGAACATCGCAGTTGTGCCTTTCAACATTGATTCCTACTGGTCCAGCAATTATTCAGATTTTTACTTCTATGATGAGATCGGCGCCTGGCGCAATGTCGACTGGGGTCACGATGAATAGCATCGAAGATTTACGCCGCTTCTCGCCCTGCTTTTCCGGGCAGGACCGCAGCCGTCGAACGCATGGAGCCAGGCAGTGGTGCGAAGACAACAACCTGCCCATGTTCGCGCCGACGGTTGCGAGATGGATTGCTTAGTGATGACGCTATGACGAATGAAGCAAATTGTATTGAGTGCCGCTCGCGCAGAATAGATCACACAAGCAGAATCGAAAGATCGGGCATCGGACGAAAGACTTGCCGGGTTCTCATGTCCATGGCGGGTTTCGTCATGGTGCTGTCGGGCTGCCAGTCGTCAGATCTCGCGCTGCAGGTGACGCCGCCGCCGCTGCCCAAGGCCTATGATGGAGCGCCCTATAGAACCTCCACAGCGAGGTCGAACACATCGGCCTGGTGGGAAGGCTTCCATGACAGGACGTTGTCGTCGCTTGTTTCCCGCGCCGAGAGCATGAATCTGACCGTCGCCATGGCGCATCAGAATCTGACATCGGCAAGAGCCCTGGCGAATTCCGCGATGTCGGCCTATCAGCTGGACGCTTCCGTATCCGGCATGGCCAACGCCGCGACCGGCTCGCGCATTAAGGACGACTTCACCCGCCGGCCCGTCCAGCTCAATCTGGACGCGAGTTGGGAAATCCCGCTCTTCGGCCAGGACAAGCAAGCGCAGAAGATGGCCGATCTCAGCATAGCAATGGCAACGGAAGATGTTGCCGCGGCCAAGGTGGCCGTGACAGCGGAGATCGCCAGCAACTATGTCCGCCTGCGCGCACTTCAGAAGCGCCGCTTCGACACGGCGGAGCTGGCTGGTCTTCTGGAGAACAACGCGAAGATCGCCGGCGTGAAGGAACAGGCGGGACTTGCGACATCAATCGAAAACGAGCCCATGCGAGCGGGCCTCGATACCGCCAAATCCACGCTGCTGCTTCTGGACAACGAGATCGCCAGCACCCGTCAGCAGATCGCCACTCTCTTGGGTACATCCACTCCGGACCCTGCCCTTTTCAAGTACGAACCACAGCCCGTCGCGACAGCAGGCATGGCGGAAGGCAAGCCGGCCGATCTCCTGCGTGCGCGGCCCGACGTGTTGCGTGCCGAATACGCCGTGGGGCAAGCCGCCGCTCAAGTCGGCATCGCCAAGGCCGATCTCTATCCGAAGCTGCGCCTGAACGGCACCATCGGGATCGGAACCCCGGTGTCGAATTCTATCCTGGGAGCTTTCGCCGGACCCTCAATACAGCTGCCCGTTTTCGACTACGGCCGACGCAAGGACGTTGTCGCCGCCCGCGAAGCCGAGTTCCGCCAGTCGGTGCTCGTCTACAAGCAGGCCGTGCTTGTTGCCTATGAGGAAGCCTCTCGGGCGCTGCACGAAGTCAACGCCGCGCGGGCGCGTACGGCTATTTTGCGGGCGCGGTTGCAGCGCGTCTCGAAACTCAAAGCCAGCACCGACATCCTCGTGCGGGAGGGACTTGCGGAGAAATCGAAATCCATTGCCGGAGCCATCGATCTTCTGGAGCTGCGCTCGTCTCTGACCGAGAGCATCGAAAACGAGGCACGCGCCACGATCGCCTTCTATAAGGCAACGCGTGGCGTGCAGCCCCTCGCCGCTGTCGACGATACGAAGCGTCCCATCAAGGCGGAAGGGCGAAAGTAACCATGGCAGTTGCGATCGCACGCAAGACGCTTCTCTACGAATGGCGCCGGTTCCTGCCGGCTGTCGCCGCGGTGGCGTTTTCCGGACTGCTGATGACAGCGCAAGGAGCGCTGCTGCTCGGCATCGTCAGCGCGAACTCGCTCTACGTCACCCAGTCGGCTGCGAGCTACTGGCTCGGCTTTCCCGGCACGCAAAGCGTCGAACTTGGACGCACCGTCCCGGCCAGCGTGCTGACGAACCTCTATGCGGAGCCTGCTATCTCGCATATCGAGCCGTTTCTTCTGGGCTCGGGTGATTGGCGCGGCATTCATGGCGGCGGCGGTGTCAGCGTCACGGTCGTCGGCATCGACGCGCAATCCGACAGCATAGGGCTGGCCCGGGTTGTTCCGCCGAACCTGCGCGCTCGGCTTCGCGAGCCGTCCGCGGTCGTCGTTGACGCGGCAGACAGCGACAAGCTTTCGATCGGAGCCGGCGACCTCGCCGAAGTGAACGGCCATACGGTGCATGTCATCGGCTTCATCGACGGTCTGCGTGGTCTCGGAGGGGTCAATGTGGTGGGCTCGCTCGACACGGCACGCATCCTCGACCAAACGCTGCCGGCCGATGGCGCCGCCACCTATTTCCTGTTCAATATCGGCAAGGAAAGCGAGCAGTCGCGCGTTTTGAGCCGCCTGAACAAGCGCGCCCCGATCGAACGTTTCGAGATCTGGCCGGCAAAGGAACTCGCGGACATGTCGACCAGCTACATGCTGTTCGATTCCGGCGCCGGCATCGCATTCGTGTTTGCGACGCTGATTGCGGCCACCATCGGCGCTCTCATTACCAGCCAGACCTTGATGGCCGCGGTTGCCGGAACCATCCCGCAATATGCGACGCTTCGCGCTCTCGGCGTGCCGTTCAGCGGACTGAGGAAAATCGTCATAGAGCAAGCCGCCTGGGTCGGATTTTCGGGGCTGATCATCAACGGGGTGCTGAGCGTCGCCATTGGCGTCATCGCCATGGTCTACAAGGTTCCCTTCGAACTTGACGGCGCGGTTCTGGTGTCGGCATCGTTGGTCGTGCTTGTCGTGGCCATCCTGGCATGCCTTCTGGCCATACACCGGCTTCGCCAGGCCGATCCTGCAACCTTGTTGAGGTGATATCATGCTTCCCGCTATATCAGCCTCGAACCTCTACAAGTCTTTCACCGTGCAGGGCATGCGGACGAACGCGCTCATCGATGTTTCCGTCGACATTTTCAGCGGCGAGTTCACCGTGCTCAGCGGCCCCTCCGGATGCGGAAAAAGCACGCTTCTGGCAACGCTCGGCGGCATGACTGAACCGGATAGCGGCCGCATACGGGCTGGAAACACCGACCTGTCATCCTCGACCGGCAATGAACGGGATGCGTTTCGCCTCCAGAACTGCGGCTTCATCTTCCAGGGCTTCAACCTGTTTCCAGCTCTTACGGCTCTCGAACAGGTGCAAGTGCCGCTCGATTATCTGAATGTGCCGGAGGAAGAAGCCCGGCTCAGGGCGCGGGATGCGCTGGAGCGCGTCGGCCTGCTCGAGCGACGGCATCTGCGCCCCTCGCATCTGTCCGGTGGCGAAAAGCAGCGCGTCGCGATAGCAAGAGCAATCGTCAAGGACCCGGCGATCCTGTTTGCCGACGAACCGACGAGCGCCCTGGACAGCAGCAATGGATTTAGGATCGTCGAGATCCTGCGCGAGACGGCGAGGCAATTGGGAACGGCGGTGCTGTGCGTTTCCCACGACGCGCGTCTCTTTTCAAAGGCAGACCGTGTCCTCAAGATGGAGGACGGACGGCTGCTGTCTGACCAGCGGCCCGTCTCCGGGCGCGGCATCGATGTACGAGAGGACTGGCATGGATAGGCTGAAGCGTTCCCACCGCGTTTTCGCGACTGCATTACTGGGCACGTCCGTGACCCTGTGCGTCCTATGGCTGACCGTCGGCATGCCAAGGGCCGGCGAAAATCCCGACACCGTCGAGGCGCAATCGCCGACACCCGCGATCGCCGCCGCCGCACGCGGCACGGTCGACGTCGAAGGCGGGCTGTATCGCATAACGGCGATGCGCGATGGAGTCGTCGCCTCGGTTGAAGCCCCGGAAGGCGCCTATGTCCGCAAGGGCGACGTTCTCGCCGTCCTCGACAGCCGGCAGGAAGAATCCGCTGTCCGCATCGCCGATGCTGAGCTTTCTCAGGCCGAAGACCGCTACAAGCTCCTTCAGCTCAAATCGAAGAACCTGGCGAAAACGCTTGAGAGGATGCAGCGAGCCGCTGCCGGCAAGGCCGTTTCCGATCAGGCGCTCAGCGATGCGCGGGACGCTTATGAAACGCAGGCGATCGAAACCAACTCCGCGTCATCGGTGGTGTCGGTTGCACGGGAACGTCTTGAAATCGCCAAGCGCGAGGTGACCCAGCGGTCGATCAAGGCACCTGCC
Source organism: Rhizobium freirei PRF 81 (assembly GCF_000359745.1). Taxonomy (GTDB): domain Bacteria; phylum Pseudomonadota; class Alphaproteobacteria; order Rhizobiales; family Rhizobiaceae; genus Rhizobium; species Rhizobium freirei. The sequence continues at coordinate 22,976 of NZ_AQHN01000084.1, read as the reverse complement.
GATGGCGTTGTCGTCCGCCAGTCCGTCAAGGCAGGCGAAACGGTTTCCGCCCAGGCAATGACCGAGATGTTCGTCCTGCTGCCGGATGGACCGAAGATCGTGCGCGCAGATATTCCCGAGGAATATCTTAACCTTGTGGGTCCCGGCATGGCCGTCGAGATCGCCGCCGAAGGACGGACGACCCAATCCGTTCCCGGCAAGATCACTCGAATTTCCAAGGTGCTGTCGCGTCCGAAATCGGCGGAGAATTCCGGCGAGCGAAATGATGTCAGGGCAGCGAACTGCATCATCACCATCGCGCGTGACACTCCATTGGCGATCGGGCAGCGCGTCGTTGTCCGAGTGCTCAAATAGGCAGTCAATCCGCCGCGGATTCTTGCCAGGAGTTTTATGCGCTTATGTCGAGGCAGAGATATTTTAGCTCAACGTAATCTTCAATGCCGTATCTGGAGCCTTCGCGACCCTGACCAGACTGCTTGATCCCACCGAATGGGGCGACTTCTGTGGAAATCAGACCGGTATTGATGCCGACCATGCCGTATTCGAGCGCTTCGGCAACGCGGAATACTTTCGACAAATCCCGGGAATAAAAGTAGGAGGCAAGGCCAAACTCGGTGTTGTTGGCCATGGCGATAACCTCCTCCTCCGTCTCGAACCTGAAGAGCGGTGCGACGGGACCGAACGTCTCCTCGCCTGCCACCTTCATCTCGGTCGTGACGCCGGTCAGGATCGTCGGCTGGAAGAACAGGCCGCCGCGTTCGCTTGGTTTACCGCCAAGTATCACGGTGGCCCCCTTCGACACGGCATCTTCGATATGCTCCTCGACCTTGGCGAGCGCCTTTTGCGAAATCAGCGGCCCGGCTGCGACACCCTCCTCGAAGCCGTCGCCGATCTTGAGAGCGCGAACCTTCTCGGCAAGCTTCGTAGCGAAGGCATCGTAGACGCCCCTCTGAACGTAAAGCCGGTTGGCGCAGACACAGGTTTGGCCATTGTTGCGGTATTTCGAGACCATGGCACCTTCGACGGCGGCATCAAGGTCCGCGTCATCGAAGACGATAAAGGGGGCGTTGCCACCGAGCTCCAGGCCCAGTTTCATGATCTGCTCGGCACCTTGGCGCATGAGGATCTTGCCGACGTTGGTCGAGCCGGTAAAGGTCAGCTTACGCACCTTGTCATTCTCGGTGAACGCCTTGCCGACCGCGGAGGACTCCGTCGAAGTAACGATGTTGAAGACGCCCGCGGGAATGCCGGCGCGTTCGGCGAGCAGCGCGAATGACAAGGCCGAAAGCGGTGTTTCTGCCGCTGGCTTCGCCACCATCGCGCAGCCAGCGGCAATCGCCGGGGCAAACTTGCGCGCCAACATGGCGTTCGGGAAATTCCAGGGCGTAATGGCAGCAACGACACCGACCGGCTGCTTGATGACGATGATGCGCTTGTCGGCCTGATGGCCGGGAATGGTATCGCCGTAGACGCGCTTCGCCTCCTCGCCGAACCATTCGACATAGGATGCACCATAGAGAATCTCGCCTTTCGCCTCGGCGAGCGGCTTGCCCATTTCCGTCGTCAGGATCGTCGCCAGATCGTCGGCATTGGCAACCATCAAATCGAACAGATTGCGCAGGATGGCGGCGCGCTCCTTGCCGGTCTTCTTCGCCCATAGCTTCTGTGCTTCATAGGCGGCTTCGACCGCGCGGTCGACCTCGACCCTGTTCATATCGGGTAAAACGGCGATCGTCTCCCCGGTCGAGGGGTTAAAGACCTCGAAGGTCTTGGCTGTCTCGCTTGCGGCGACCCACTTGCCCCCGATCAGCGGCTTGTCGGTGAGCAGAGCGGGGTCCTTCAGCCGGCCACGGAGGGATTCAGAAAGGGCCATTGGTGCATCCTCATGGATTTAGAGGGGAAAGATCGACGGAGGCGGCCGTTCGGGCCTCCTGATATTGCGGGGTCAGGCGAAAGCGTGCGCCGAATTGGCTTCGAAGCCGAGCCATGCCTGATCGCCGCGGGCAAGGTGCGAAATCGCCTCATGCCCGAATGGAAGGCGAACGGATAAGCTGTCGCCGCTCGCAGTTCGCGTGCTGACCTCGACGTTGTTACCCAGAAAGGTGATGTCGCTGATCGTAACGGCGAGACCGGCATCGATCTGAGCCCGCGACAAAGACAGTCTCTCCGGCCGGAGCAACAGCGATGCCTTCGTACCGCCCGCGCTGCCGGCATGCATCGGCACGCCATCGACAATGGTGCCACCCGGTAGCGCCAGGCGCGCCTTGCCCTCCCTGCGTCCAATCACCTGCGCATCGATAAAGTTGCTGTCGCCGATGAAACCGGCGACGAAATGGGTAGCGGGGTTGGCATAGAGCTCCTGGCCGGAACCGATCTGATCAATCTCGCCGTGACTGAAGACCGCGATACGATCTGAAAGGCGCAGGGCCTCCTCCTGGTCGTGGGTGACGTAAAGGATCGTGACGCCTGTCTCCTGATGAATGCGCCGGATTTCGAACTGGATTTCCTCGCGCAGCTTCTTGTCGAGTGCAGACAGCGGCTCGTCCATCAAGAGGACCGGCGGATTATAGACAAGCGCCCGAGCAAGCGCGACGCGCTGTTGCTGCCCGCCCGACATCAGAGCAGGTTTCCGATCTTCAAACCCTTCGAGGCGTACCAGCCGCAAAGCCGCCTTCACACGTTCGGCTATCTCGGCTTGCGGGGTACGGCGCACCCGCAATGGGAAGGCGACATTCTCGCCGACCGTTAGATGCGGGAAAAGCGTGTAACGCTGGAACACCATCCCGATGCTACGCTTGTGCGACGGCGTCGAAAGAAGGCTTCGGCCTTTCAAAAGAATGTCCCCTTCCGTCGGGTCCTGAAACCCAGCAAGAATATAAAGCGTTGTCGACTTTCCCGAGCCGGACGGGCCAAGGAAGGTCATGAACTCGCCTTCGGCGATGTCCATCGTCACGTTCTTGACCGCTGTCACCTGGCCATAGATCTTGCGAATGCCGCGGATAGAGAGAAACGCTTCGGTCATGCTTTGTGTCCTTTGCGGAGGATGGCTGCCAGGACCATGAGGACGATGGTAAAGGCAATGAGTATGGTGGAAGCTGCGGCGATCACCGGCGTCAGGTCCTGACGCAAGGTCGACCAGATCTTGACCGGGAGCGTCTGGAGCGTCGGGCTCGCCATGAATATGGCCAGCACCACCTCATCCCAGGAGGCGAGGAAGGAAAAAATGGCGGCGGCAAAGATTCCGTGGCTGATCGCCGGCACGGTGACCCGAAGGCGCGCTTCCCAAGGGCTCGCACCACACAGAACCGCAGCATCCTCGATGGACTTGTCGAAGCCTTCCAAGGCGTTTCCAATCGAAATGATCGAGAACGGCAGCGCAATCAGCAGATGCGCGATAATGAAGGCGATCGTCGTCCCGGCCAGGCCGAGCTGCAGGAACAAGGCATAAAGCGCAACGGCAAGAACCACGACAGGCAGGATCATCGGTGTCAGAAAAAGGGCTCGCAGCGCCTCACGTCCAAAGAAAGTGCCGCGGTTCAGGCCGAATGCGGCCAGGAAACCAATGATGACCGAGAGAACCGTAACGACGGCCGCGATCTCAAGACTCGTCAGCGCGGAATAGAGCCAGCGCGGATCCGCGAACAATTCCTGATACCATTTGAAAGTCCAGGACGGCGGCGGAAAAATCAGCCATTGCGACGAGCCGAATGAGAGGGCAGCGATAAACGCAATCGGGAGGATCAGAAAAAGACAGACGATAACCGTCAATCCGATTAGAAAAAACTTGAGCGCGCCGAGCTTTTCGAAATCGAGCAACATAACCTACCTCGCCCGATGGGTGTTGAAGAATTTAAGCTGGATCGCATAAAGCGCCAGAGTGACAAGCAGCAAGACAAAGGCCGCAGCTCCGCCCATACCCCAGTCGACAAGTGACTGAACAAACTGCGCAACAAGCTCGGCGAGCATCATATTGGCGGTTCCGCCCAGCAATGCCGGCGTCACGTAGTATCCAAGCGACATCACGAAGACCATCAGCGCACCGGCGGCAACGCCCGGCAAAGACAACGGCAGCAAGACCTGCGTGAAACATTGGCGCTTATTGGCCCCACACAGTGCTGCCGCTCGCAATATGCCGGGATCGATCGAGCGCAGAACGCCCATAAGCGGCAGGATGACGAAGGGCAGCATGATGTAAGTCATGCCAATAGTCACACCAACGAGATTGTTGACGAGAGCAAGCGGCTTGTCGATCAATCCAAGCCCCATCAGCAGCTTGTTGACGACGCCCGTCCGCTGCAGCAGCACCATCCAGGCGTAAGTTCTGGCCAGAAGGTTCGTCCACATGGACAGAATGATGATCGCCAGAACCAGCCGCGACCAGCGCTCGGGCATGATGGCGAGCAGCCATGCGATCGGGTAGCCAATAACGATCGACACGATCGTTACTAGGCCCGCTACCAGGAAGGTATTGAGGAAAACCCGCAGGTATGTTGTCGAGCCGAGCAGTGCGGCGTAGTTCTGCAGCCCGAGCTGCGGCTCGAATACGCTCCGCATCAGGAGCATGCAGACCGGGACGATAAAGAACAACGCGATGATGAGAAGCGCCGGCAGAAGATATCCGAAGCTACCTTGCCGTGGCGATTTCCGTATCGCGCTGCCGATCGTTGCCGTTAGAGCCATTTGCACCTCCAGGGATTCTGGCGATCTCGACGGCCCGGCGGTGCCGGACCGTCGACAGACAAGCCATGAGCTACTTACTTCGCCTGCCAGGCATACCAGCGCGTACCGATCTCATCTCGGTGCTGCGCCCAGTAGTTCATGTCCGCGTTGACCTGCGATGCCGCCTGCTGGTCGGGCAGCGATTTGCGCAGGGCGGGATCCATCAGTTCAGGCGAGCCGAGATTGATCGGCGCATAGCTGGTTTTTGCGGCAAACTTGGCCTGTGCGTCGGCGCTTGTCGCATTGGCGATGAACTTCATCGCCGCCTCCTTGTTCTTCGCACCCTTCGGAACGACGAGCGCATCTGCTGCCGTGATATTGTTCGTCCAGGACGTTTCGACCTTCACTCCGGTCTGGGCGAGTGCGGTCAGGCGGCCGTTCCAGAAGGATCCAAACGGCGCCTCCGCGGACGCCAGCAACTGCTGCGACTGTGCGCCGCTATCCCACCAGACGATATCCGACTTGATCGTGTCGAGCTTCTTGAAGGCACGGTCGAGATCCAGCGGATAGAGCTTGTCGGCCGGCACGCCGTCGGCCAGAAGCGCTGCCTCGATCACGCCGGGCGCCGACCACTTGTAGAAGGTGCGCTTGCCGGGAAACTTCTTGCTGTCGAACAGGTCTGCCCAGCTTTTCGGGCACGCATCGACGGCATCCTTGTTGCAGCCGATGACGAACGAATAATAGAAGCTGCCGACGGAATAGTCGGTCACGAACCGCGGATCGAGCTTGCTCTTGTCGATGACGGTGAAGTCCAGCTTCTCCAACAGGCCCTTCTTGCCCGCCTGAACCGCGTAGTCGCCTTCGACGTCGACGACATCCCAGCCGACCGCTTTCGCTTCAACCATGGCTTTCAGCTTGCCGTAGTCGGTCGGACCATCCTGCGTTACGTTCACCTTCGCCGCTTTGCTGAAGGTTTCGGCCCAAAATTCCTTTTGGGCATCCTGGGTGGTGCCACCCCAGCTGGTAAACACCATATCCTGCGCCGCAGCGGCTCCGGCAAAACCGAGACCGGCGGTAAGAACTGCAATTGCGAATGTCTTAGTCATGTTCCCACTTTCTTTTTCTGTTGGATAGTTGCTTGCTTCAGATCGGATCTTTTCCGCCGAGCGGCGAAAACGACGCCGGCGACATGATCTTGTTTTCTGCCGTGACGATGAGATCACGTATCTTCGGCAGGAAGGCCTGCCATTCGGGATCGGCCGCCAGCTGCGCGCGCCGTCTCTGGCGGTCATCCAGTGTCGCGTAGCCCCAGATGTGGACGATCTCGTTGATCGGGCCGATCTCCGAGGAGAAATAGCCAATGAGATTGCCGAGATGCCTCTTCTGGATTGCGATCCCGATTTCCCCGACGACCCTCAGATATTCGGGAATGCTGCCGTTCTTCAGACGATAAGTCCTGATCTCGTAATACATGGGCTCACCGCATGACGAAGGGATCGGGGAACGGATCGTCCGAGGTTCTGAGCCAGACGGTCTTGGTTCGCGTAAAATCGAGAGCGGCGACGAGCCCTCCTTCCCGGCCATGGCCGGACGCGCCAAATCCGCCGAAGGGAGCGATCGGCGAAACGGCACGATAGGTGTTGACCCAGACGATACCGGCGCGGATCCTCCTGATCATACGGTGCGCTCGGGCTAGGTTCCGGGTGAAAACGCCGGAAGCCAGGCCGTAGGGAGTGTCGTTTGCCATAGCGACTGCCTCGTCCTCGCTGGCAAAGGAGACGACCGAAAGGACGGGACCGAAAAGTTCGGCTTCGAACGACGGCGCCTTGACGCCGTCGCAATCAATGATCGTCGGCGGGTAATAGAAGCCATCGCCGGCTCGTGCCTTGCCGCCAGTCACGATCCTGGCGCCAGCATCGAGCGACGCAGCCACCACGCTCTCGATATGCGCCCGCTGGCGCGCAGTGCAAAGCGGCCCGACCTCGGTCGCCATATCGAGGGGCGCTCCGATGCGGATCGCTTCGGCCTTTGCCTTCAAGAGGGCAATGAATTTGTCCTTGATGGACGCTTCCACCAGCAGCCGGGAACCGGCAACGCAGCTCTGGCCCGTCGCTGCGAAGATGCCGGCGACCTGGGCGTTGGCGGCACTTTCAAGGTCGGCATCGGCAAACACGATGAAGGGAGACTTGCCGCCGAGCTCCAGCGAGGTGCTGGCAAGGTTTTCAGCGGAGTTGCGAACGACATGGGCCGCGGTCGCAGGCCCGCCGGTAAAGGCGATGTGTGCGACGCCCGGATGACGCGTCAGCGCACTGCCGCAGGACGGCCCAAAGCCGGTAATGATGTTGACAACCCCTTTCGGAAACCCGGCCTCATGCACGAGGCGCGCGAATTCCAGCATGGGCGCCGGTCCGTCTTCGGATGCTTTGACCACCAGCGTGCAACCGGCGGCGAGCGCCGGGCCGATCTTGACGGCGGAAAGGAAAAGCTGGCTGTTCCATGGCACGATGGCAGCGACGACGCCGACCGGTTCGCGGCGGGTCCAGACCTCCATGTCAGCCTTGTCGATCGGCAGGGTCGATCCTTCGATCTTATCAGCGAGCCCGGCATAGTAACGATAATAGTCGGCGACATAGGCAATCTGCGCGGAGGTCTCCCGGATGATCTTGCCGGTATCGAGAGTCTCGAGTTCGGCAAGGCGCGCAGCATTCGCCTGGACGAGATCGGCCAGCTTGAGCAGGAGCTTGCCCCTTGCACTTGCCGTCATGGCCGGCCATTCGCCTGACCAGAGCGCCTGTTCCGCAGCCTTGACCGCGCGGTCGACATCGCCCTCGCGCGCCTCGGGCATGGACGCCCAGACATGGCCCGTTGCCGGATCGAGGCTGTCGAAACGCGCCGAGCCGTCATCAAAAACGCCATCGATATATTGCTGGAACCTCTGCATCTTGAGCCTCACTGAAACGCGGGCATGACGTCGGCGATGAAGCGCTCGAGCGATGCCTTCTTGCGCTCGTAACTCATGCCGGTGTCGATCCAGAACGAGTATTCGTCCCAACCCTGCTTCTCGTAGACCTTCAGGCGGTCGATCACCGTTGCAGCGTTACCGATCGGCATGTTCGCGATCATCCTGTCCGGAGACAGGTTCGCATTCGCGACAAGTTCATCTTCGCTCAATGGCTGAATCAGCCCCTGTTGAATGGGGCGCTCATTTTTGAACCAGGCAAAGAAGTAGTTGTAGTAAATGCTGATTTCTTTGGCCGCCTGCGCGATATCGGCCTCGTCGGAACCGATGTAAGTATGCTGCAGCAGCATGATCTTGGGACGTTTTACATTCGAAGCCTTTTCGCAGGCCGCATTGAAGCGATCCATCAGGCTTGCAATCTCAGCCTCGCCGTTCGCCAGCGGGGTGCACTGCACATTGCAGCCGTTGGCCACTGCAAATTCATGGCTGTTTGGATCTCGCGCGGCGACCCAGATCGGCGGATGCGGCGCCTGAACCGGCTTGGGGGCTGAGGTCGTTGCGGGAAATTTCCAGAATTCGCCGTCATGGGCATAGTCGCCCGCCCAGAGACCCTTGATCGCCGGGATCAGCTCGCGCATCCTCTGTCCCGCGCCCCAGGCGTCGAGCCCCGGCAGCAGCCGCTCATATTCGAAGCTATAGGCTCCACGGGCAATGCCGAGATCCAGGCGACCGCCACTTATGATGTCGGTCATGGCGGCTTCACCGGCAAGCTTGATCGGATGCCAGAATGGGGCGATGACCGTGCCGGTGCCCAGGCGGACGTTTCTCGTACGGCGAGCAAGATCGGCAAGATTGACGAACGGGTTCGGCGCGATGGTGAAATCCATGCCATGGTGTTCGCCGGTCCAGATTGCATGCATACCGCCTTTGTCGGCGATCTCGCAGAGCTGAATGAACTCTTCGTACAGTTCCGGATGGTTCTGGCTGGCATTCAGCCGTTCCATGTGAACGAAAAGCGAGAATTTCATGCGTCACCTTTTTTGGCCACGGCGTGAACCCGGCCCTTTTCGTGGTTGCCAAAATAAATGCCGAAGTTGCCCAGCATGCTTTCCTGCGCGTAGCGCTTCACGGTCTCGCGCACGGCGCTGTCCGAAATTTCGGCAAGCGGAAGGTCTTGAAGCGGGAAAAGCCGGCCGATCTTCGCTCTTCCGGCGCCCAGACTTGCGCGATAGACGATATGCTGGCAGCCGGTCTTCGTATCCTCGTAGATGGAGTATAGAAGGCCAGTCTGGATCTTGAGGCCGATCTCGGCGGCGAATTGCCGTTCGAGAACGTCCATCCCTTCGCTTTCGGCCTTGTCGACAAAGGGGAGCGTCCAGCCGCCCGATACCGCCGGAACGAGAAGAATCTCGCCGGATCGTTCTGCGACTGCGCCGACAGACAGGCTTCCCTCAACATTGGAGAGAAGATCCTTTTCCGTCGCAGCCGGTGTGAAATAGCCGCCGCGGGCGTAACCCAGCCCGGTTTTGCCCGTATTCTCCAGAGCCTCGACACGGCCGATCAATATGACGTGGTCGCCAGCATCAATGCGCTCATGCATGGAGCAGTCGAACCACGCGGCAACGTCGGCAAACACGGGTGAACCGAATGGTCCTGGCGTCCATGCCACAGATGCAAAGCGATCTTCCACGGGGCGGGCAAAGGTATTCGACACATCCTTTTGATCTTCGGACAGAATGTTAACCGCAAAGCCGCGCGCGGTGGTCAGTGTCTGGTAGTTTCGCGAGGTCTTGGCCAAACACACGAGCAGCAACGGCGGGTCGAGCGATACGCTCGTGAAACTATTTGCGGTGAAGCCGATCGGCGCTCCTGCCTCATTCGTCGTCGTCACGACGGTCACGCCAGTGAGAAATGCGCCGAATGCGTCTCTCAGAGCCCTTGCTTCAAGCATTTTGTCCTCCTCGTTAGGCTGTCCAGGTCAGCCAGTTGGCTAAGGCTGCAGTCACCTCATCCGGTGCCGTCAGGTTGACCATGTGACGGTGACCCTTGATGATCGCCGCTCTGCCATTCTGTGTTGCCTTTGCCATATCCTGGGCCATCTCCGGCGTCGAATTCGCGTCGCCGTCACCGGTCAGAAACAAGGCGGGACTGGTGACGGCCGGCCAGCAGTCGCAATAAAACGTATCCCCCGTCGCAAAGGCCCGGTAAGCGGCAGCATATCCGCTCGCATCGACCTGCTGGAGAAGGTTGCGCACTAGGCGGTAGGCATCACTATTCACCTCATCTGGCGCAAACCATCGCCCCAGTGGCGCATCCCGATCGAACGCACCGGTGACTATTTCGTCCGCACGCGCTTCGACGGCCTGCCGGGCTTCGGTTGTTCGCTTGTAGATCCCGTTCAGCAAGGCGATCCGGGAAAGCCGCTCCGGCGCCGTTGCAGCCATCCCGGTCGCGATCAGGGCGCCCATGGAGTGGCCGGCAATATTGACCGCGCCAAGCTCCAGTTCATCGATGACCGCGCCAAACCAAGTCACGAAGTTCGAAAGATCCGGCCTGCCCTTAAGCGGCGCCGAAAATCCGTGACCCGGAAGATCGACCGCGATGATGCGGTGGCGCATCGACAACTGCTCGATCTGCGGTCCCCAGGCCTCGATCCTCATTCCAACACCGTGAATGAGGACGAGGATTTCGCCCCCGCCGCCGCGGTCGATATAGGCCGCGCCGGACGGCGTCTTAGACCGCTGCAGGGTTTGCAACATCGTGACCCAGCTCCTTGAGATCCTGATAGCGATCACCGATGCGATGGTGCGGGCGGCCGCCGATCGAGGCGCCCAGCGCCACGACAATCTCGTCCGCGGCGGGTGCGTCTGGAACTGCGCATTGGATCGTCAGGTAATGCGAGCGGCGCCCTTCATCATTCTTGTCCATGAGCGGGATCATGATCGGGGCATTTGCCGGCCCGCGCGTGTTGCAGAAGGCGAGATAGGATTTGGCGCCAACGGCGGTCCGATAGTGGTTGCCAAAGCGCAGCGTGTGGATGAGTGCCGAGGCGTGTTCGATTTCGCCATCGAGGCCGACGATTGCCGATTTCCCATAGGCTTCGACGATCTCCCCCGAACCGGCGGTGTCGATGATCATCTTCGTAAGCAGCTCGCCAAGAACGGGGGCGACCGCGTGGATCTCGGGCTTTAGATCCTCGATGAAGCCGCGACCGGCCCAGGGATTCTTCAGGACGGCGATGGCGGCGATCAGCTTCAGCGGCACGGCGGCTTCCTTTCCGCCTTCGATATGAGTTGTCTCGACCTGCAACAAAGTCTTGCGAATAAGTGACGCCATCTGCCTCTCCAGTCCATTTATCTGCTCGTATGTTGGTATACCATAATACAACGTGTCAAGAGCTTGTGCGAAATTTCTTTTCGTTCTAAAAAGCCGTCATGAGCCAGAACGCAAACGACCTCGCCGCCCTTCGCATCGATTCGCCACCCGCAACCTTGAGAGAAATTGCGCTTGATCGAATGCGACGGGCGATCATCAACGGCTTGTTCGAACCGGGCGCGCGCCTTGTGGAGCGGACCCTTTGCGAGCAGCTTGGCGTTTCGCGCTCCGTCATTCGGGAAGTGCTCCGGCATCTGGAAGCCGAGGGGCTTGTCGAGATGCTGGCCAAACAGGGCCCGATCGTTGCGCGGCTCGAATGGGATGATGCTCGCCAGATTTATGAGATCCGGGCCTCATTGGAATCCACCGCCGTCGCGGATTGTGCACGAACGGCCGCGGATGGCGTCAAGAGCAGACTTCGTCAGGCGCTGGACGAATTGGATCGCACCTCTCGCCAGCAGTCCCCGCAGGGTATACTTGATGCAACCACCGAGTTTTACCGCATCATTTTTGAATCAGGCGGTCACAACATTGCCTGGGACATTGTCAGCCGCCTGAATAGTCGAATTTCAAGACTTCGTGTGATGACATTGTCCACGATGAACAGAACGACGACGGGTCCGGCCCAGATCCGGAAAATCTTTGCGGCGATCGAACGGAATGAGCCGGAAATTGCAGCCGAAGCTTGCCGAACGCATGTTCAGGCGGCCGCGGCCATTGCGAAAGAGCTGCTGGCGAACACACGCTGAAGGCCACTCGCCGCACCGTGGCCGATACCGACCGGCATCGGACTTCGATGGATCGATCCTTCGAAGGAAGGGACAGGCCAGCATCGGCTTGATGCTGGGCAGGGTTGTCTCGCATGAGCTTCATGAAAGCAATCGTGGCACATCGCGATGCCGGTGGAGGAGCCGTCCACAGCATCAAAAGCGGTCATCAGGAAGCTTCAAACACCTTCGAAACATGTTGAACGGCTCTCGTCACAGCAGCCCTTGCAGGAGCGACTGCGGGGTCCTGCTCTGCCTCGACGACGAGCCAACCTTGATATCCGCTGTCGCGTACGAACCTCGCAAGGGGAGAAAAGTCGATGTTGCCATCACCGGGAACAGTGAACATCCCGCGCCGAACGCCTGTGTTGAAGCTTAGGTCTCGTTGGCGAACCTCATCCATAACCGCGCCTCGAACGTCTTTCAGATGGATGTGAACGATACGGTCTCCGAAACGATCTATAAGTCTTCGGTAGTCGAATCCCCCTCCGGCGCAATGTCCGGTGTCGAGAAGCAAGCCTGTTTCATTGCCGGCGAGATCAAACAGACGGGAGATCTCGCCATATGTCTCCGCGACCATCATGAGGTGATGGTGATAGGCAAGCTTCAGTCCATACTCTCCAAGGAGGCGTATTGAGAACTCGGTCAGACGTGCGGCATATCCGGGCACATCTTCCTTCGGCATGATCATTCGCTGCGACATTGGCTGGTCGAGCGGCGATCCAGGAGACATCATGGCGACCTCCCCGTAGACCATAACCTGGCAGCCCATGGCACGAAGCAGCCTGGCATGGCTTGCTACCGCTGCCATTTCTTCGTCGACACTGCGTTCCGCAAGCTCGCCGGAGTGCCAACCCGAGGCCAGCGAAAGTCCGTAATTCCCCAGCAACGGGCGCAGCACCTCGGCATCGCGTGGAAACTTCCGTCCAAGTTCGATACCCTGATAGCCTGTCCCGGACGCATCAGCGAGGCAGGTTTCCACGGTGATGTCGGCGCCAAGGTCCTCGAGGACATCGTTTGCCCACGATAAGGGACTGACGGCAAGCCGGACCCCCATTGGCAAGGTCTCGATCATATTCACGCTCCCCCGCGGCTGCCCCACAAGTTCAGGACACCTTAATTCTATTCATCTCTGGATTTATGGCTTTTGGGTCCCGTGCTGCTCCCCAGCAACAGAGCGTAAGTGCTGGCGAAACAATGATTTGAATTCTTTGAACGTCTCGAAGCCGAGAGCGTTGGCCATCCGCACGACCGTCGAGGGCGAGACGACGCACTCGTTCGCAAGGGAGCTGATGGTGCCGAAGGCTACGATATCCGGACGAGCCAGAGCTACCCGGGCAACTCGTTCCTGCTGCTCGGGTAGCCTTAGACCCGCTGCTGCGATCATGCCTTTCAGTTCTCTGACATCGTTGGGTTTTTTCATCGTCCGATGCATGCTCATGGAGCAACCCCGTGCGCGATTATGGATGCGAGAGTGGCGCGCTGGGCACCAGCGCGCCGCCATCTCACTTCAGAATGACCGGCTGTTTCTTGGAGACGGATTGGATGCTGGCCAGGGCAATCGCCAACGCGTTGCGAGCATCGAGGCCCGTCGGGCCGTCCTTCAGCGCTCCATCACGCACGGCGTTGACGAAGGAAGCGAGCTGAGCGGTGTAGGCATGGATGAAGTGATCCGTGTCGCGCCGCCAGGTGTCGTTCGAGACGCCGTCCTTGTCGAAGCGGGTCATGCTCGAACGACGCACGTCGCCCATGGTCACCATGCCACCGGAGCCAAAAACTTCGCCCCGGATGTCGTAGCCATAAAGAGCGGAGAAGTTCGCCTCGGCGACTGCGATGGAGCCGTTGTCGAAGCGAATGTTCACGACGGCGGTATCGAGGAACCCCTTCTCTCTGGCATCCGGTCGCACAAGCGCGTCCGCCATTGCAAAGACTTCAACCGGCTTGGCACCAGGGTTCAGCCAGAGCAGCGTGTCAAAATCGTGGATGAGGGTCTCGTAGAAGATCGTCCAGAGCGGAATCCTGTCGGGATCGGCGCCGAACGGGCCTGGATCACGCGTCAAGGATCGAATGAGTTGCGGAGCGCCGACCTTGCCGGCGTCGATGGCGGCGCGACCTTCGGCGAAAGCCTGATCCCAGCGGCGGTTGAAGCCGACCTGAAGCGGCACGCCGGCTGAGCGCGCGGCCGCAATGGCCCGATCGGCGTCTTCAAGCGTCAGCGCCATCGGCTTCTCGCAGAATATCGCCTTGCCAGCCTCGGCGGCCTGAACGACGATATTGGAGTGGAACCGGGCGGGCGTGGCGATGATGACGGCATCGAGACCAGGATGCGCGAGAAGATCCGCAACGTCGGTGTACGAGGTATCGGCGCCGAGTTTATCCGCGAGCTTTGCCGCGGCACCGGGCGCCGGATCGGCGATGGCGACAAGTTCAGCGTCGACCAGCCGCCTGGCGATGGTTTCACCATGGAAGGAGCCGATACGGCCGGCACCGATGAGGCCGACATTGACGGGTTTAATCTTGGGCATGGAGTTTGTCCTGTGAGTTTATGATGTCAGATTGTGAATGCGGTGCGGAATGCCGAGAGCGCTGCATCGGCGTCGCCGGCAGCCCAGGCTTCCATGCCGATCGGACCTGTATAGCCCATCGCTTTCAGCGCTTTCGCGATGCCATTCCAGTTGACCTCACCAGTGCCCGGCTCGCAGCGGCCCGGCACATCGGCGACCTGAATCTCTCCAATCCACGGCAGGCACTTTCGGCAAAGCTCGATCAGATTTCCTTCGCCGATCTGCGCGTGATAGAGATCGAGGTTGAGACGCAGCCGAGGATGGTCGATGCTGGAAACGAGCGCCAGCGTATCCTCGGCCCGGCCGAAGGGCACACCTGGGTGATCGACGGGAAGGTTCAGGTTCTCAAGCGTGAAGACGACGCCTTCTGCCTCGGCCAGATCGACGATCCGACGCAGGGTGTCGCGGGCCTTCAGCCACATCGCTCCCGTGACCATTTCGATCGGCTGTACGGGCAAGCCGCGATCGCCAAGCCCGGTGCCATGGAGGTTCAGTCGCTGGACACCGAGGCGCTTGCCGACCTGCGCCGTCTCGCGCGCTGTTCTCAGAAGTTCGTCGGCCCCTTCATCATCGGTGAGACGACCGGTGAGATAGCCATTCATGATCGTGAAAGTCGCGCCCGTCGCCTCCAGCTTGGCAATGTCATGTTCCGGCCAGTTCCACAGGCCGACACCAAAGCCCATTTCCTTGAGACGCGTGGCGCGCCACTCGATGGGCTTGTCACGCCACAGCATCTCGGCACAGGCGGCCAATGGGAAGAAAGTCGTGGGAGCAGTCATGGGTTTTACCTTGTTGATGGATATGAAGATCCGTGGCGCGGCGCACGTGCGCCGAACCGAATGGCTGTTCTGGAATGTTCGATCAGACGGTTCCGCCGAGCTCCTCGGAGAGGGACTGCAGCTCCTTGCCGCCTGCCATCAAATTCTGAAGGCCATCCAGATCGATTTCGCTCTTGGCAAAGGTGCCGAGCGTCTTTCCGCGGTTGAGTGCAGTGAACCTGTTGCCCACCGCATAGGCGTGGCGAACATTGTGTGTGATGAAGATGACCCCGAGCCCTTTGCTACGGACCTGGTCGATGTACTTCAGGACCATCGAGGTTTGGGCAACGCCGAGCGCCGAGGTCGGCTCATCAAGAATGAGAACCTTAGCACCGAAATAGACGGCGCGCGCGATGGCGACACACTGGCGCTCGCCGCCGGATAGCGTGCCGACTGCCTGGTCCGGCTCGCGGACATCGATGCCGATCTTGCGCATCTCGTCGCGCGTCACGTTGCTGGCGAAGTCCATGTCCATATGCTTGAACGGGCCGAAGCCTTTCAGGGGCTCACGTCCCATGAAGAAGTTCCGGGTCACCGACATCAGGGGGATCATCGCAAGATCCTGATAAACGGTGGCAATGCCGGCGTCGAGCGCGTCACGCGGGCCGTTGAACGTCCGCGGCTGCCCCTCGACAAGGAACTCTCCCGATGTCGGCTTGAACACGCCCGACAGCGTGTTGATGAGCGTGGACTTGCCGGCTCCATTGTCACCGAGAAGGCAGAGGACTTCGCCGGCATTGACACTCAACGAGACGCCATTAAGGGCGATGATCGAGCCGAAGTGCTTGACGAGGTTCTTCACCTCGACGATGGGCGTCTGAGACGTGCTCATCAGCGTTCTCCCGTAACGCGTTTGCGGATGACATTGTTGAAGATGACGGCCGTCAAAAGCATGCCGCCAAGGAAGACGAGGTACCAATCCTGATCGATCGACGTGTAGGTCAAGCCGATCAGAACCATGCCGAAGACGATAGATCCGAAGAATGCACCGATCGCAGACCCATAGCCGCCGGTCAGGAGGCAGCCGCCGATGACGGCCGCGATGATTGCCTCGAATTCCTTCTGGAAGCCGCGGCGGGCGTCCGTCGATCCGGCGTCGAGCACCGTCAGGATTGCGACGAGCGTGGCGCACATTGCAGTGACAATGAAGAGTGTCGTCTTGACGCGGGCGACCGGAACGCCGGACTTGCGTGCGGCGCGCGGATCGCCGCCGGACGCAAAGATCCAGTTGCCGAAGCGCGTCCGCAGGAGAACCCATGTGGCAGCCAGCGCGATCAGGATGAACCACAGGATCTCCACCGGGATGCCGGGAACCTTCGGCGCCCCGCTTGGAAAGGTCTCAATGATGCCTCGGCTTCCGAGCCAGGAGAACAGTCCCGTAAACGCCTCGCCCGAAAAGAGAGGCGCGAGCGGACTGTTGGCAGCTGCTTCCTTCATGCCCCGCAGCTGTGTTGCACCACCGCTTGCCCATTTGAGCCCGACCAATGTCAGGCCGCGCAGGATGAACAGAAAGGCGAGAGTGACGATGAACGAGGGAAGACCGGTGCGCATCGTGAGCTGCGCATTCGTGACACCGATTGCCACAGCGAATCCCATGGCAATCAGGATTGCGACGCTGAGCGGCAGGTTGAGAACCACGAGAGCAGTGCCGAACACCAGGCCTGCAAACGCAACCATCGATCCGATCGACAGGTCGAACTCGCCCCCGATCATCAGCAGAGCAGCGCCGATGGCAAGGATTCCGAGCTGGGCGGCCGGGGCCATGAAGTTGATTATGCCGGCCAGCGTAAACATGGCGGGGTTGGCGGTGAAGAAGAAAAAGATAGTGACGAGCACCAGTCCAGCGACTGCGCCGAGTTCCGGACGCCGCAGCAGCGCGGTCATCGTCGAAACCTTTTTCAGCCGCTCGTCGGATCGGGCCGAGGTCCCGTTCTGTTCGTTGGCCAGCGTCATGGGTTCGTTCCTCAGATTGTTCGTTGTCTTTGCGCGCCACAGCATTCAGCGGACGAGGTCGTGCAGAAAGGCAAGCGTGGCTGTTAGGGCAGCTCCCGCCGTAGCGGGAACTGCGACGGCTCCGGCCTAGCGGATGCCCCGGGAGGATTTTTCGATGACCTTGGCCGCCGTGTCCTTCTCGACGAAGCTCGGGCCAGACGCGACGTTGCCTGCCGGCATCGTGCCGTAACGCGAATTCGTTGCGAGGAAGGTCACCGGCAGATAGCCCTGGAGATAAGGCTGCTGGTCGACGGCGAACAAAGCCTTGCCGTCAGCCACCGCCTTGAGGAAGCCTGCCGACAGGTCGTAGGACGCGACCTTCACCTTGTCGCCAACGCCCGTCTTCTCGACGACTGCGACGGCGCGTTCGCCGACCAGCGGAGCCGATAGACCGAGGACGACGTCGATCGACGGATCGGAGGTGAGTGCAGCCTTAATCTTGGCTTCGATCTCGGCCGGATCGGCTGTCGTCGGCAGCACTGTCACCTTGCCGCCTTCGAAGCCTTTCTCCGTTCCTGCACAACGCTGGTCGAGAGCAGCGTTGCCGACTTCCTGATTGACGCACAGAACATGCTTCAGGCCGAGGGACTTCAGCTTTGCTCCGACCTTGATACCGGCTGGAAGTTCGTCCTGGCCGACATGCAGCTTGATGCCGAGCTTTTCGGCGGCAGAGATACCGGAGTTCATGGAGATGACCGGAATGCCGGCAGCAACAGCCTTGCGGATCGCCGGACCGAGAGCATCCGGATCAGGGTCCGAGATGACGATCCCGGCGGGATTCTGGTTGGCAGCGGCTTCGATGAGCTGGCCCATGGCGACCATATCGAAGGTTTCGGGGGCGCGGTAGTCCACCCTGACATTGCTGTCCTTGCCGGCCTGCATCATGCCGTTCTTGACGATGGACCAGAACGGGTCTGATGCCTGGCCGTGCGTGACGGCGATGATCGTCGGTTGGTCCTGCGCTCGCACAGCCGTTGAACAAGAGACGGCGATCCCCGCGGCAAGAATGCCATGGGCGAGTTTGCTGAGAATAGATTTCATGTCGTTCCTCCTCCTTGTGCCGCCCGCTCCTCAGGTCGGCAAAAATGCGATTGCTACCGGGTGCAAAAGTCTTGCTACCGGGTGCAAGCAGGTGCATCATAGGCGCGAATAAGGTAAAAGCAAGCATTCATTTCACCGAAATCAGAAAATAGAATGTTTGTTCTATTTTTCCGGAGGCAGCATGCGAAAGCGCGACACGGTCAGGCGAACTACGGCAAAAGAAGTCGCGGCCGCAGCCGGAGTGTCGAAATGGACCGTCATTCGTGCGTTCACGCCCGGATCGTCGATCACCGAGGAAAGCAAGCGGCGCGTCATGGAGGCGGCCGCAGCACTGAATTACTCGCCGAACCTTCTTGCGCGTAGCCTTGCAACCAATTCCACGCGGCAGGTCGCGGTGTTTGTGGACGACTTTCGCAACCCCCAGAAGCTGCCATTCCTTGAAACGTTGACGGAGCGCCTGCAGGCCGCCGGCCTTGTGGTAATGCTCATTAATATCAACAACCACTTCGATCACGTGCATGCCCTGTTGCACGCGGACCAGCGGCAGGTTGACGCCGTCATTCTTTTTGGCACCGCGTTTCGCGACGAGACGCTGGCGGATCGGAAACTCGGCCATGGGATGCCGCCAATGTTCGTCCTGGCACGGGATAGCCAGATCGAAGGCGTCCCTGCGGTCGTTTGTGACGCGGAGTTGGCTCTCCGGGAAATCGTCGATCATCTGCACGAAAAAGGGTATCGGCGGCCCGGCTTCATGAGCGGCGCAACCGCACTCTCGACTGCACTGAGACGCCGGCAGCACTTCACAGACTTCTGGGCGGAGAAAGGCGTCGACAAAATCGAATTGCTCTCCGCCGAAAAATATAGCGCCGAGGCCGGAGCAACATCGGTCCACGAGTATCTGTCTCGGACCGCACCCGCCGAGCGGGTCGACGTTCTTATGTGCGAAAACGATATCCTGGCATTGGGAGCCATGGACGAGATCCGCGGGAAGTTCGGCCTAAGAGTGCCTGAAGACATCGCGATCGTAGGCTTTGATAACTACGAACTCGGAGGCTCGTCCGCCTACAGTCTCACAACATACGAGCAGCCTCGCTTCGAAATGGTCGAGGCGATCATTGGGATGATTGTCGGAACTACGGAAGCCGAAACGGTTACTCTGCCGGGTAAGATGATCATCCGAAATTCAACATGACGTCCGCCAGGGCCAAATGCGATGCCTGCCCGACCTGAGAGATGGGTGACGGAATGTACCGGAGACGCGGTTAACATCTTTTGCTTTGCGGGGGGTGTTGATGCCGCGGAGAGAGACTTCGGTGATGGAGGAACAGCGGCTCGCCCAGCACCGGCTACAAGATCTTCAATCGCGACAAGGATGGAGGCTTGGAGGCGCCGACAGACGCTCGCTGAGACCGGTGCGCTATGCTGACCAGTTGCCCGAGCCGGTCGAGGCAATGATCGTGCGGCTCAAGAAAGGCAAGCCGCATTGGGGCGCTGGCAAGATCTGGGAATTGCTGATGCCGTATTTGTCGCAAGCGCCACCGGTTAAGTCGGCTCTGCCGTGGCGAATGACGTGCTAGCGATGTCGATTTCAGAGAAAAGCGGCGCGTCCGAGACGCGCCGCTTCGAGATTTGGGAGCCGGCGAAACAGCGTCAGGCGCCAGCGGTTTGCGCATGGGTCGCTAGCTGCTCGTCATGATTGTTGAACAGCACGTGGACGGCGTCGTGACCTGTCGGCGCGTAATTCTGCAGTGTGGCGACCACATGGGTTTCAGAGCCAGTGTTGATGCTGATCTTCGTCGAATTGGTTGCGGTATCGACCGCCGCCGTCATCGACGCGACAGCACTCGCCTCGGTCATGCCCGGATGTTCGCCGACCAGCGCATTCAGCAGGTTCGAAACATCCAGACGGTCGCCCTCTCCCTTCGGGCTGAAGTCGGTGATGACGTCGGCCATGTTGAGATTATGCAGGGCCTGGGCATCGAGCACGAAGGTATCGGCGCCAGCGCCGCCGGTCATGGTGAAGCCGCCGCCGCTCGTCAGCGTGTCGTTGCCGTCTGTACCATAAAGGTGGCCGATCCCACTGAAGTCGATCTCGGCAGACGAGCCGTCATGGCCGAGCGCGAAGTCGCTGGCCGAGTAGTCGCCGGCAAGACTGATAGTGGCCGTGTGGGCACCGTCGGTGACCGTCAACACGCCGCCGGTCTTCGCCGCGTTTTCAGCGTAGGAGAAGCTGGCGGTTGCGGCAGAAATGTCGCCAAACCGCAGCACGTCATTGCCGTCGAGGCCGGCGATCGTGCCTGTGAAGGCCGCCGCGTGATCGATGGTAACAGTCGCCTGCGCATCCTTGCTCAGGCTGATCGCTTCGCTGAACGA
Source organism: Rhizobium freirei PRF 81 (assembly GCF_000359745.1). GTDB lineage: Bacteria > Pseudomonadota > Alphaproteobacteria > Rhizobiales > Rhizobiaceae > Rhizobium > Rhizobium freirei. The sequence goes on along the minus strand of NZ_AQHN01000084.1, from coordinate 2,428 downwards.
GCCGCCGATTTCGAGGCCGGCATGACCCGACACCAGCACGCTGCCGCTGCCGCTGACATTGCCTTCGAGATGGACGCTGCTGCCGTTCGCCCACAATAGGCCGTCATTCACGACGCCGCTGTGGATGTCGAGGCCGCCGGTTCCGGTTGCCTCCAGCGTGCCGGCGTTCTTCACCGCGTTGACGCCGGTGTCGATGACAAGCGCGTGGCTGCCATCGGCAATGATCGTGCCCTGGTTGACCAGCGTCAGGTGACCGTCGCCGAGCTGGCCGGCGCCGGAGATGGTGTTGTCGACATTGGTCAGCGTGACATTGTCGCCGCTGCCGAAGATGACGTTGGATGCGTTGTCGGACAACGTCACCGTGCCGCCGCCGGTCAGCGTGAGGCCGTGCTGCACGATTTCGAAGGACGTCCCGCCGCCTGTCGAGGCGAGATGAATGCTACCGGTGTTGTCGAGCGTGCCGCTGAATGGCATCAGCGCGCTATCGCCAAGCACCATGTCGCCGGTATTATGCGTCACCACTGCCTCGTTGAAGAGGAAGTCATTCGCAGTGAGCGCTGCGGCGCTGACACCTGCCAGGGTGATGGTCTCGCCATCGCCGAGGGTAATGACGGCATTGCCCGACGCATCGCTCGACAGATGGGCCTGAACATCCGCGAAGCTATTAAAACCTGCGAAGCCGATCAGGTCGATCTTGTCATGTGCCGTATCGAAATTGTGCACGACATCTTTGCCGATGGTGTTGGCAAAGACCAGCGTGTCGTTGCCGCTCGAAGCGGTGAGCGTATCGTCGCCCGACCAGGCGAAAATCGGCGAACCCTTGGCATAGGCTTCGACGTTGTCAGCCACAATGGCCAAGCCGGTCGAGCCATCCGCATTTGTCCAGGTCTCGGTGACCTGAAGAACCACCGCACCGGTGACGCCATCGGGCGAGGTGACCGTCAGCGACGACGGATCGTTCGTCACCACGGACCAGGTGCCATCGGCGTTAAGGACGCCTTCGCTGAGCACCCAGCCGGCGGGAAGGCCGGCAACGCTCAAGGTGACCGCACCGACGTGGTGCGACGGATCTGAGAGCGCAAGGTTGATGGCCTCGCCGGAGGTGCCGGCGGGCTTGAAATCCAAAGAGCTGGCTGCTCCGGAATTACCGGCCAGATCCGTATAGCTGCCGCTTGCGATCGACGCAGTCTTCCAGCCGTTGTTGCCGGAAGCATAATTCACCGTGTAGACGTCCTGCCCGAAACCGTTCAGGCCAACATGTGTGAAGTTGGAGAGCGTATAATTGCTGGCGCCCCCGATGTCCGAAAGGGTAAAGCCGGACACCGCCTCGCTGAAGGTGAAGGTCAGGCGGCTGCTTCCGCTATTTTGCGTTATGGCGACCGTCGGCGCCGTCGTATCGATCTTGATATTATACGCGTTGCTCGGCGATAGCGGGGTGGTGACGCCCCCATCCGTGATTGAGGCCCGGAAATTGTAATTCGATCCGTTGGCCAGGGTCGGCGTGGTAATATCGACATACCCATTGCTGATATTGGTCGACGTTAGCGCGACCGCCGTGCCAAGCGCGATCGTGCCGTTATACAGCTGCACCGTATCCCCGCTGATGGCACTAGTTCCGGTCAGGCTCACGCGGATGCCAAGGTTGGTGTCATCGGTAATCGCACCATTCGCAAGGCTACCTTGGATCGAGCCGACGTCGTCGGTGACGCTGCTGATGCTCGGCGCAGATACCGGTTCGTTGGTGCCGTGGATGGTCACAGCGATATCCTGAGAAGCCGTCCCGTCTGCGGATGCTACGGTCAGCTTGTCCGTCACCGTCTGGCCGCTGTTCAATGCCTGCACATTCGACGCGGAATTGTTGAGCGTGTAACCCCACGCACCGGTCGCCGCATTGAAGGTGAACGTACCATAGGTACCGGTCAGCGATGACGGCGCCTGGAAGTGGTTCTGGCCATTGTCCACGTCGGCAACGGTCAGCACACCATTCGTCGTCAATTGGCCATCCTCGGTGACCGAACCGGTCGCCGTACCCGAGATCGAGGCGGCATCGTTGGTGCCGTTGACCGCCACGACGACCGTCTGCGTCGTGATGCCGCCCTGGCCGTCGCTCAGCCGAACCGTGAAGCTTTCCTGCGGATGATCCGAGACATTCAGCGGCTCCGCCTTCGACTGATCCAGCACGTAGGTCCAGGTGCCGTTCGCGCCGACGCTCAGCGTGCCATATGCGCCGGTAACGGACCCATTCCCATTGGCCGTTTGGCCAAGACCCGCAGCCACCGACCAGGTCAAAGAGGAGCTATCAATATCAGCGCCGGTCAGATGGCCGGAAGCCGTATTGTGAGCGCTGTCGTTGGCAACGCCGATACCAGCTTCGGTCACTTGACCGCTGGCACTGTCGCCATTGGCGATCGTGATCGTCGGCGCGTCA
>NZ_AQHN01000083.1 GCF_000359745.1 Rhizobium freirei PRF 81 | reverse complement strand
AAAATTCCTCCATAATCAATAGGATATCGGCGATATTTCGTTTGATTTATCAGCTTGCGACCTTTGCCCACAGGTCACGTATTTCCTGCCTCATAAGCAGGGATTCCTCCCAGCGGTCGGTGCTGTCTTCACCGTCCCTTCCGGTGATGGCATAGGGCTTCGGTCCCAACTCGCAGGTAAAGGCGAGCGTCGCGTCCTTGTCCGCGCGCTTGCGCCAGCTCCTGAAACCATATTCCCACCAGCCGAGGAAAAGATCGACCCAGGGCCTGTGATGCGGAAAGGAAATCTCGATCTGGACCTGTTCACGCGAGGCGACGCGGCCGTGAAAGGCCCACGAACTATCCAGTATCCGATGAATGAGGGCGTGATTTTCGTCGGATACCGGCCAGGCGAATTCCCGGCCGACCAGGAAATGGGAGATATCGCCCAGCAGCCGCAAGTCCGGCAGCCGATCGAGCAGGTCGAGCGTGAAGAACAGATCCGTCGTCATCCGGTCGCGGTGCGTCTCGATCCAGACGTCGATGCCGGCCTCTTCCGCCAGCCGCTGCCAGCCTTCCAGCAGGGGGATGCAGTCCTCCAGCCGACGCAGCCGCACGTCCGGCTGCAGACAGATGTGATGGACATTGAATTCGGCGGCGACTTCCAGTGCGGGCTTCAGATCGTCGACGGTCTTCGGAAAGCATTGCCCTTCGGCCTGCAGGCCATGCTGCCTGAGCAAGCCTGCAATACGAGCAACGACATTGCGATCGTACCAATGGGTGCTGATGCCATCGAAACCGGCGGCGGCGATCTTTTCGATATTCTCCTCCAGAGAAAGCTCCGGATATCGTGCACTGCGTCGCTCCATGGACCAAAGCGACTGGAATATGAGCAAATTCTGCATGGTGCCTCCCCTACCAGTGCGCTGCTCAGATCATGAATTCGATGTCTTTGCCAGCCAGCGCGATGACGGGTTTTGATCATGGGCGCGTTTCATTGCAAAGCGGATGTATTCGCTTGGCCGAGGTCTGCCGGCGTGATGGTTTTTCATCAAAATACTCTCGGACGCCGGTCGGCTCCATCGGTAACTCTTGCCCAGCGGTCACTTGGGCCGCCGTTTCCTGGGAGGAGAACATGTTGAAGTTTTTGAGTGCAAGCGCGCTCGCGCTGGTGATGTCGTCGCAGGCTTATGCAGCCGATCGGATCGGCGTTTCGATGGGCTATTTGACGACCAATTTCCAAACCCTGATCGCCAATGGCATGCAGGATTACGCCAAGACCAAGGGCCTCGACCTGCAGGTGGTGGACGCCGCCAACGATGTCAACAAGCAGCTCGATCAGGTGCGCAACTTCGCGGCCGGCGGCGTCTCGGCCATTATCGTCGATCCGGTGGATTCGGATGGAACGCCAGCCATGAGCAAGATTGCCGAAGATGCCGGCATTCCACTGATCTACGTCAATATCCAGCCGACCGACCTGTCGACGCTTGGGAAGAAGCAGGCTTTCGTCGGATCGAATGAGACCGAATCCGGTACGCTGCAGACGAAGGAAGTCTGTCGCATGCTCGGCGGTAAAGGCGATGTCGTCGTCATGGTTGGCGACCTCAGCAGCCAGGCGGCACGCCAGAGAACGCAGGACGTGCATGATGTGCTGAAATCGAGCGACTGCAGCGGCATTAAGGTGGTGCGCGAGCAGGTGGGTAACTGGAGCCGCGTCGATGGCGCCGATCTGGTTTCGAACTGGCTGACCTCCGGCCTGACATTCAACGCCGTCATCGCCAACAACGACGAGATGGCGCTGGGCGCTATTTCCGCGATCAAGAATGCCGGCGGCTCGACCGACAAGACGATCGTTGCAGGTATCGATGCGACGCCGGATGCGCTGCAGGCGATGAAATCGGGCGATCTCAAGGTCACCGTATTCCAGGACGCGAAGGCGCAGGGCCGCGGCGCCGTCGATACCGCTGTCAAGGCGATCAAGGGCGAGCAGATCGACCGGGAAGTCTGGATCCCTTTCAAGCTCGTGACGAAGGACAATATGGTCCAGTTCGAGAGACTCAACTGAGAAGACAAGCGCCGGCAATGAGGAGCACGGCTTGCCGGCGCACGGGAAGGAGTGACCTCCGGTCTCTCCTTCCCATCCCCGAGCTCAGCTGGCGCACCTTCCGCCGCCGTGAGCAAATTTCATCAAATCAATGCTGTCGTTTCGAGCCGACGCCGCCGACACTGACCGCATCGTTCCGCAAACTGGGAGGCACATCATGGACGACACGCTCTTCGGCACGCGCGATAAGCGCGGAGACTGGAAACCCAACAAGCTGCTGCAATATCCGCCGGTCTTCATCTGGCCGGCCAAGCCGATCGCGTTCCTGAAATGGTTCTTCGGATACCCGGGCTATCTGATGCCCTGGAACGTGGTCTATGCCGTCGTTGCAACGCTACTGTGGCTCTATGCGACGCCCTCCATGGAGACGATGAAGACGCTAGCGCCGGGCTGGATCGCCTATCTTCTTCTGCGCAATGCCGCTTTGGTCTTCCTGTTCTTCGGCGCCTTCCACCTGCGCCTCTACATGCAGAAGAAGCAGGGCACGAGTTTCAAATACAATAGCAAGTGGCCGTCGAAGGATAACTCCGCCTTCCTCTTCAACAACCAGACCGTCGACAACGTGATCTGGACCTTTGCAAGCGCTGTGCCCTTCTGGACGGCCTTCGAGGTACTGACACTCTGGGCTTTTGCGAACGGCATCATTCCCTATGTCGATTTTGCCGAACACCCGATCTATTGCGCCATCATCATGCTGCTGATCCCGGCATTCCGCGATCTGCATTTCTATCTGGTGCATCGCCTGATCCACTGGCCGCCGCTTTACCATGCGGTCCACAAGCTGCATCACAACAACGTCAATCCCGGCCCGTGGTCCGGCCTCGCCATGCACCCGGTCGAGCATCTTTTGTATTTTTCGGGCGTTCTCATCCATTGGATCGTACCGTCCAATCCGGTGCATGCCCTGTTCCATCTGACGCACACCGCTCTTGCGCCAGCACCGGGCCATGCCGGCTTCGACAAGATCGTGATCGGCGAGAATTCGGGGATCGATACCCATGCTTACGACCACTATCTCCATCACAAGTTCTTCGAGTGCAATTATGCGGACGGCGTCATTCCGCTCGACCAATGGTTCGGCACCTTTCACGACGGCTCGAAGGAGGCCGAGGACCGCATGAACAAGCGCTTCATGGAGCGTGCGAAAAAATATGCCGAGAAACAGGCTCGCCGCTCCGGCACACCGAGCTGAAGCGAACTAAAGGCCGGCCAGATCTTTGCGGCTATTGCAACGATCTCAAGGCCTTGCCGAGTGATCTTCGTGCTCCATATGCATCATTTTGGGTCTCCCCCCGCCACCGGTCCAAGCGGCCGATGATGGCGGGAAATGCCGGAGCCTGCGGCCCTCCTTCCGCGGGCTCCGGATTTGTCACTTACCAGTGATTTGTTGTTGACTGATATTTTCCGCGGTGTAGGTCAGAAACGGCACCGGGTCCTGGCTGACAGGCACGTCAATGATCCCCATTCGCGATAGGATCGTATCCAGCGCACGCCTTGCCTGGGTTTCCGGCGCCTGATCGAGAACGAGCGTCATCAGCCCCGACGATATGAAGCGGCGGGTTTCATCGTTGAGTTCATGCCCTATCCAGACGAACTCCTTTCCTTGCTGTTCCCGAAAGCGCTGAAGGACAGAGCCGACGCCGAGATTGGCGCCGCCGGCATTGTAGACACCGACAAGATCCGGACACCGACGCAGTGCCTGCGTCATCATTTCGGCGGATTTCACGTCGTCATCCAGCCCGAACACGACCTCTGAAAACTGCAGGGCGGTGCTGCCATCGGACCCGAGATAATCGGAGAAGCCGCGAATACGCTCCTTGTGGATCTGATAGGCCCAGCTATGACAGATAGCGACGATGCCTCCCGTCGCGTGCCTAAGCATGCGCGACATGTAGAAGCCGGCGGTTCGGCCCGCGGCATAATTGTCGATCCCCACAAACACGTCGTCCCTGCCGGTGAGGTAGGAGACGATCTGGACGACTTCGATGCCGGCAGCACGCGCCTTTCTCAAGCTTTCCCTGATTTTCGGATGCTCGATGGCCACGACGATCAGGCCATGCCGCCGAATGCTGCTATTGGTGATGTGCGCGGCAAATTTCTCGATGTCGTTCTCTTCGATAAAGGTCCGATGGACCGTGATGGAGCTATCCAACGAGGCGGCGACCCGCTCGAAGGCACGGTTGAGCCTGCTGAAGAACGGCGACTCCGGCCTGACCAGAAGCACCTCGATGCGGATCGTGCCGCGATAAAGGCTCGGGATCAGCCCCTTATAGCCCAGCCGCTTGGCCGCCAGCACCACCTTTTCCGCAGTCTGCGGCCTGACGCTGCCGCGTTCGTTGAGAACGCGCTCCACGGTCGCAAGGCCGACGCCTGCGGCCGCAGCGATATCCACCAGACGTGCCTTCTTCATTCCGCTCCTCCTTGATGAAAAATGATCATAATCGGCGTGGAAAGTGAAGGCCTATCTCGCGCATGCTCGAAACCAGCCGGGAGAGGAAAACGAAGCGCGATCAAAGCGCAACGTCGACTTATTCCCAAGATCAGACGACAGCTTTCGCGCCTTTCGACAGCTGCAATGAGGAGGAAGACATGACGACTTGGGTTGATGCCTGCGCAGCCGATGAAATCGATCAGGAGGATGTCGTCCGCTTCGATCACGCCGGACGAACATTCGCGATCTATCGCAGCCCCGAAGACGAGTATTTTGCGACAGATGGGCTTTGCACCCACGAAAAGATCCATCTGGCCGATGGGCTCGTCATGGACGATACCATCGAGTGTCCAAAGCATAATGGTCGCTTCAGCTACAAGACGGGCGAAGCGCGCGGCGCACCGGTCTGCATCAATCTGAGAACCTATCCGGTCAGAGTGGAAGGCGATCGCGTCATGATCGGTGTCGGAGCATGAGTGGCGAGACTGGCATCATCATCGTCGGCGCCGGCGAATGTGGCGCGCGCGCCGCGCTGAGCCTGAGGGAGAATGGCTACCGGCACTCCATCACCCTCATCGGCGACGAAGCTCATCTTCCCTACGAGCGCCCGCCGCTTTCCAAGCAGGTTCTCCTCGATGAGGCAGAGCCCAAAGCGTCCGCAGTTCTCGACGATGCCGTGCTGGGCGCGCAGGCAATCGGGCATATCGGCGGCGTATCGGCTGATGCAATCGATACATCCGGAAAACGGCTCATCCTCTCGGATGGCCGGACGCTGCCCTACGGCAAACTGCTGTTAACGACGGGCGCAACGCCCAGACGACTGCCGAACGCGCCTGCCAGCGGCCGGATCCTTTATCTGCGGACGATCGACGATGCGCTTGCACTTCGCTCCTTCATTCATGCCGGTATGCATGTGGGTGTGCTCGGCGGCGGCTTCATCGGCCTGGAGGTAGCCGCCTCGGCGCACAGCCGTGGAGCGAGAGTCACGATCATCGAGTCGCAGGAGCGCATTCTCAAGCGCGGCGTGCCAGAACCTGTTGCCGAAACGATCGCAGCCCTGCATCAGCGCAATGGCGTGGCCTTGAAATGCGGTGCGACGGTTCTCGCGATCGAAGCCGACGAGCAGCGGGTCGGCATCTCCCTTTCCGACGGAGATGTGATTTTGGCCGATGTGCTGGTCGTCGGGATCGGCGCGCAGCCGCGTACCGAGCTTGCCGCTCAGGCAGGCATTGCGATCGATAACGGCATCTCCGTCAACGAGTGCATGGAGACCTCGGTCGCGGATATCTATGCCGCCGGCGACTGCTGCTCCTTTCCGCATTCCCTCTATGGCGGGCGCCGGCTGCGTCTCGAAGCCTGGCGCAATGCGCAGGACCAAGGCATTCTTGCCGCGGCCAATCTGATGGGTGCTGCACGCAGCTATGAGGCTATCCCTTATTTCTGGTCCGACCAGTTCGATCATACGCTGCAGATCGCCGGTCTTGTCGATGAGGGACGAACGACCGTTCGCAGAGACCTAGGCGACGACGCTTTCATCCTGTTTCATCTCGACGCAGACCAGCGGTTGGTCGCCGCAAGCGGCGTCGGCCCCGGTAACAAGGTCGCCAAGCACATCAAGCTCAGCGAGATGCTGATCGCCAAACGCGTCATTCCGCCGATCGAAGCGCTGGCAGCCGATGCGAACCTGAAATCCCTGCTGCCGCGAGCCGCGTAACAAGCTCAGGCACGAACGCTGCCAGGGTCGACGCGCGATTATTTCACAACGATGTCGACAAGCTCAAAAATTCAGGAGATCTTCGAAGCGCCAATTTGTGCTGCGCGCCGCCGCCGGCCGTGCCAAGTGGGAAACGCCAAGGAGGAAGAATGACGGACAGGCTCAAGAACAAGATTGCGATCATTTCAGGCGGAGCGACTGGAATGGGCGGGGCCGCCTCGCGCCTGTTTGCGGCCGAAGGTGCGGAGGTCGCGATAATCGACCGAAATGGCGACGCTGCGGCTGAGACTGTAGAGGCGATCCGCAATGCCGGCGGTATCGCCGATCATTGGGTTGCCGACGTTTCGGACGAGGCAGCCGTCAATACGGCGGTCAAAGGCATAGAGGACCGTTTCGGTGCTGCGACCGTGCTCTTCAATCACGCCGGCACGATCGTCATCAAACCGTTTCTCGAAACCACTCTGCAAGATTGGGAATGGTTGCACGCCGTCAACGTGCGCTCGATGTTCCTGATGACCAAGGCCGTCCTGCCTGGGATGATCGCAGCCGGCGGCGGCTCGATCGTTTGCACGTCATCGATCTCGGCGGTTGCAGCAACGCCGATGGAGGTGCTCTACGATACGACGAAGGGTGCGGTTCACATGTTCGCGCGCGCCATCGCCGTCGAATTCCGCGATCGAAACATACGGTGCAACGCCGTTTGCCCGGGCTTCATCCGCACGCCGCACGGCCTGCGCGAGGTCTCCGAGCTGCAAGCGCTCGGCGTCGACGTTTCGGATGCGGCGATCGCCGCGCAGCAGGGCCGCATCGGAGAGCCGGAAGATGTCGCGCGAGCCGCCCTCTACCTCGCCTCCGATGAATCCAGCTTCGTCAACGGCATCCACCTGTTCGTCGATAACGGCTTTACCGCAATCTGACCTGCAAGCCGTCCGGCAATCGGCAAACAGATCGTATCCGGTCCTTCTGAGGCGGGTGCATGGCCTTGCCGGACAGCTGCGCCTGCCGCGGTCGGCTTGTGGTTTAAACAAGATAGCCTGCGTAAGGCTGAAATGTACCTGCATAGAGCGGGCCTTGTGATTGACATCTATAAAGCATATAGATATCAGTTAGTTAAATATTTTATTTAAACTATCGCAATAGCGTTGCGATCGACAAGCGCAACGTTGGGTCATTGCTATCCGCTCAGTAACAACCGCTTAAAGTGGCAACCAAACGATAGTCTTCAACTCAATCACGTCAGGCAGAACTCATCGCCCTTGCGGGTGAGACGGCGATAGCATTCCAGGACATGAGGGCGATTTCATCGCGCTCCCTGTCCGACAGCGGAGCGGGATTGAAGCGGCGCCATTTCAGCGTGTTGCGGATGCCGCCGCCGATATAGCCTGACATGGTCGAGGACGGGAGATCCAGTAGCAGGCCTTCAGCTTTGGCCGTGCTCATCAGGCCAACGGAATACTGTGTCACCTCATCGAAGATCGCATTCAGTTCCTCGCCCGAAATCAGCGGCACGTTGGAGAGATATTCGAACAGGAGCGCGCGCTGGCGATCCTGCCAGATGAAGTCGATATAGTCGTATATGTATCGGATGATCCGCTCGCGCGGCCCGCCCGGATCGGAAGGCGAAGGAATGAGATGCGCCGCGACGGTCGTCGCCAGCCGCGCATAGACCCCGCGAATGAGATCGTCCTTCGATTTGAAGTAATTGTAGATCGAGCCGGTCGCCACCCCGGCGGCATCCGCAATCGCTGCCATGGAACATTGCAGACCGTTTGCAACGATCAGTTTGGCAGCGGCATCGAGAATGCGTTCGCGTCGAGCGGGATCTAGTTCCATTCTGAATGAACCTTCATTCACCTGTCATGTCGCCTGTGTATCGATATGGCGTCAAACAGGCAAGCGTCTTTCAAGACATCCACCGGAAAGCGCACGACGCACAGGAACCGACATCATGACGGCACACACAACCTTTGTTCACCTCACCGATCTGCATGTCTCCGACCCGACTGTAAAGGACGATCACCTCTACTCGGAAACGTCGAAGACGCTGGTCGCCATCCTCTCCGACGTCAAGCGGCTGACGCCACGCCCAAGCTTCATCATCGCAAGCGGCGACCTGACCAATCGCGGCGATGTCGGCTCCTATGAGGAATTGAAGCGCATCATGGGTGAAGCCGACCTCGGCATCCCTGTGCTTTACGCGCTCGGCAATCACGACAAGCGCGCCGGCTTCTACACGGCGATGACCGACCGTACCGAGGACCTCGGCGCTCCCTATGACCACGCTGCCGTGATCGACGGCATCCACATCGTCGTCATGGATTCCAGCCATCCGTTCAAAGTCGGTGGCAGCTTCGAGGCATCGCAATTCGCCTGGCTCGAAGCCGAGCTTGCCAACCATCCCGAACTGCCGAAACTGCTTGTCATGCATCACGCCCCGGCACTCGACGCCAATCCGGATCTCGAGTGGGAATCGCTTGCGATCGCCGACACCGAAAAGCTGCGCGCCGTTCTCGAAGGCCGGAACATCATCGGCATTCTCTCCGGCCACATCCATTTCGACCGTGTCAGCAACTGGTACGGCATCCCGGTGATCGTCGGCATCGGCCAGCATGCGGCCACCGATGTCCTCTATCTGCATGAGGGCCTGCGCATGCTGTCCGGCGCATCCTTCGCAATCGGCACCATACGCCCATCCGGCCTGACGGTTTCCTTCGTGCCCCAGCCTTCCGAACGGCGCGAACTGCATAGCTTCACCTTCGCCGACATGACGGAAATCCTCAAGAAGTACGAAGAGCAGGCGGCGCTTGCCGCTGCCGAATGATCGGGGAGATATTCAAGATGAAACGCAGAATGTTCCTTTGCGCGAGCTTCGCCTTTGCGACGCTCGCATCGGCAGCGCTTGCAGGCCAGGTCCCGGCCAAGGTGGAGACACCGGTTACCATCAACTACTACAACTACAATCTTGCCTCGACCGGCAATGGCGCCGCGGCCACCAAGCGCCTGATCGCCGAATTCGAAGCGGCCAATCCAAATGTCAAGGTCAACGGCGTTGGCGTTCCATCGTCTGATATCAGCACCCGCATCCAGGCCGACGTTGCCGCCGGCCATGGGCCCGACATCGCCCAGATGGTATTCTCCGACCTCGATTTCTTCGTCAACAATCTCGGCGCCGTCGCGCTTGAAGACGTCGTCCCCTCCGCAGAACTTGCAGCTCATTTCGAGGGCATATCGCCGAAAGGCCTGAAGCTCGGCGTCTATAATGGCAAGACCTATGGTCTCGCCTACACTTTCTCCACGCCGGTCCTGTTCTACAATGCCGACCTGTTTCGCAAGGCGGGCCTCAATCCGGACCAGCCGCCGCAGACCTGGTCCGAGATAAAGGTCGCCGCCAAGGCAATCGTCGACAAGACCGGCCAGGATGGCCTTGCCACCGGCATCTTCGGGCCGTCTGCAGGCGACTGGCTGTTTCAGGGGCTGATCCGCTCCAACAATGGTGGAGTGCTCTCTGCCGATCGCAAGACGCTGATCTTTGCCGAACCGGCGGCCGTAGAGGCGGTTTCGATGCTGCACGATCTTTATGCCGCAGGCGTCTACTCCAACCTCGACATCAATGCCGCGATGGACGGAATGGCCGCCGGCACGGTCGGCATGTATCTGCAGACCTCAGCGATCCAGGCCTATCTCGTCAAGGGGGCCACGGGCAATTTCGACTTGCGCGCCACAACCATGCCCCGCTTCGGCGACAAGCCGGTGCGGCCGAACAATTCCGGCAGCGCGCTGGTCATCATGAGCTCCGATCCCCTCAAGCAGCGCGCTGCCTGGGAGCTCATGAAATTCATGACATCGAAGCACGCTTACACGGTCATCACCTCCGAGATCGGCTATCTGCCGCTGCGCACCGACATCGTCAACGATCCGCAATATCTCGGCAACTGGGTCAAGGAGCATCCGCTCGTCCAGCCGAACCTGAAGCAGCTGGAAGCACTGGAGCCCTGGGAATCCTTCCCCGGCCCCAACTATCGTCAGATTGCCAAGGCGATGATGGATGGCGCCGAGCAGGCCGTATTCGGTGGCGGCGATCCCGCCCAGGCAATGAAGACGGCCCAGGACACAGCCCAGGCGCTGATGCCGAAGAGCACCAACTGAGCCGATGACGGCCCCTCCCGCCCGTCGGCGGGAGGGGCTAAGCCAGCCCATGCGATATCTTCGACCCGCGACGGGAGACCAGCAGCGATGGGGCAGACAACCACGCCATGACCACCATAACCGCCTCCACCCCATCGTCGGCCGCCACGATCAAGTCCCATCGGCAGACCCGCCGACGCGGCTATCTGCCATGGCTCTATCTGTCGCCCGCGATCGCGACCTTTGTCCTCTGGATCTACTGGCCGCTGATCGACGCCTTCCGGCTGAGCTTCTACGAATGGAACATGCTGGCGACTTCGCCGGCGACCTTTGTCGGCTGGACCAACTATATCAATATCTTCTCGCTGCCGAAGTTCTGGCAGGCCTTGCGCAATACCGGAATCTATGTCGCCGGCCTGCTTCCCATCGCCGTCCTGCTGCCGCTGGCGATCGCCATCTTCACGGCCGATCTGCCGGCGCGCTCGCGCACCATCTACCGGGCGATGATCTTCGTGCCGATGATCGTTGCCCCTGTCGTCGCCGCGGTGCTGTGGCGCTGGCTGCTCGACCCTGGTCACGGCATGGTGTCCATGACCATTAGGGCAATGGGAATTTTCGCACCACGTTTCCTTCAGGACCCGAAGATCGCCATCTGGACGATCATCGTGCTAACCGGCTGGAAGCTCATCGGTTTTTCGACGCTGATCCTTTCGGCGGCAAACGCGAACATCAATCCCTCCCTGATCGAGGCAGCTCGCGTCGATGGCGCCAGCCGATGGGACATTATCCGTGACATCCGGTTGCCGCTCCTCAGTTCGACCGTCCTGTTTCTAGTGATGATGACCATCCTCCTCGGTGCGCAGTGGAGCTTTTCCTATATCAATGTGCTCACCGGCGGCGGGCCGCTCGGGGCGACGACCAACATCTATTATCTTCTCTGGGATTTTGGCTTCTCCAGCCTTTCGGTCGGCTGGAGTTCGGCGGCCGCCGTCGTCCTCTTCATCGGCTTCAGCGTCCTGGCATATCTACTGTTCCGACTGATCGACAGGTTTTCCTTCTATGACAACTGATGCCCTCACCCGGCCGAACATGCGCAAGCGCCGCAGCCTTGCCCTTGGGATCGAGAAGACCGCCGGCCACGCGATCATGATCGTCCTGTCGTTCTTTTGCCTGTTCCCCGTCTATTGGATGATCATCACATCGCTGCGGCCGGCCAATCGCGTCTTCGAACAAAGCCTTTGGCCGACCGCGGCTTCACTGGACAACTACGCCTATGCGCTCGGCGCGATCCCGATCGGGCGGATGCTGATAAACACATTGATCGTGTCGGCGGTCGTCACCGTTATCCAGCTCCTCACCGGGTTGCTGGCAGCCTATGCTTTCGCACGCTGGCGCTTCCGTGGCGACAGGATCGTTCATATCTTGATCGCGCTGACCTGGCTTGTGCCGCTGCAAGTGGTGATGATCCCGAACTACCTGATTGTCGCCAATCTTGGTCTGCTCGACAGCGTGACCGCCTTGATCCTTCCGCATTTCGCTTCGGCGCTCGCCGTGCTTCTTCTCCTGCAGGCGATGCGCAGCTTTCCCAACGAGGTGCTGGAGGCCGCACGGATGGATGGAGCCGGAAGCTGGCGCACTCTTTGGGAAGTGATCGCACCCAACCTGCGCGGCACGATCGCCTCGCTCGCCATCCTGATCTTCATTTCGACATGGAATGAATATTTCTGGCCGCTTCTTCTCTCCCGCACACCGGAAAACAGCGTGATCCAGATCGGCATTCAGATGTTCATGAGCTCGGAAGGTACACAATGGGGACCGCTCATGGCCGCTTCCACTATGGCCAGCCTGCCGGTTTTCGTCCTCTATATCGTGCTGCAGCGGCAGGTCGTTTCTTCCTTCATGAAATCGGGAATACGCTGATGGACCCCCATGCTATGCGTCACCTGCCCATCAAGGGCACCTACAACCTTCGCGATCTCGGGGGCTACTCCGCCGGCACGACGATCACGCTCTGGCGGCGCACCCTTCGCTCCGACGGGTTGCATCGTCTGGATGAGGAAGGAATGGCAGCCCTGATCGGAGAAGGCGTGAAGGTCGTGATCGACTTGCGCAACGCGACGGAGCTGGCGCATCAGCCCAATCCATTCAGCCTCAACGAGGCAGTGCGCTATCACAATATCTCGCTGTTCGATACGCTGGCACCCACCTACAGACCCGACACGGACGCGCTGCTCGATCTCTACATCCAGGCGCTGCAGGAGCGTCAGGAAGCCATCTGCGCCGTACTGACGCTGATTGCCGAGGCCGGAGACGATGTCGTGCTTTTCCACTGCACGGCAGGCAAGGATCGCACCGGCATCATCGCCGCCCTGCTGCTCGCAAATGCCGGCGTCGACACGCCAAACATTCTCGAAGACTATTCGCTCACCGGCCGCCTGATCGAGCCGTTGATCGACGACATAGTTGCAAGCGCCCTCGCGCGGGGCGCCGACATCGAGAAATTCCGCCCGTTGCTTGCCTGCGATCCCGGGACCATGGCGGCGACGATCGCCTTCATCGAAAGTGAATATCGTTCCGCTGCGGATTATCTCGCCTCGGCCGGCCTTCCGCGTGAGGTTATTGGACGCCTCAGGGAACGGTTTCTTGGGGCGCTCGTCGGCACAGCTCAAAGTTTCGAAAGCCATCCACCAGTGAGCTCTCCCTGCGACAATAATTAAATCGCCGACATCATCGATGCGAAGAATGAGGACGGCCAACCGTTGCCATCTTCGATTTTTCCAACTGCCGCCGAACGATCCGCCACAACTGCGAGATGCTTCTACAGACCTGCAGGGCATCGCTCAGAAGGCAATCATCACGGTTCATATCAAGCCGAAACACAAGGTCACACACAAGAGAGGTGCGGTCGTCTAGAACATAGTTATCCGCCATCTGGGCGAAGTCTTGGTCAGACTGTGACACGGAAAACGTTGCGCAGTAGCGGCATCTATGACATCGCGCGGCTGGCAATATTGATAGGACGGGGAAATCGGGATGAAGCCTCTGGAAAACGTCAACTTTTCCAACACATTTGAAGAGGACGCATCCATCGCCAGCCGTCCGGTATCCGCCGATTTTGGATGGGTGCCATGGGCTCTGGCAGCATACTTCGCAATCCAGGCCGCCATTCGCATCTTGATTTCCGATTCGCTGCGGATCGATGAAGCCCAGCAATTTGTTGTCGGACAATGGCTTGCCTGGGGATATGACGCCCAGCCGCCTCTCTACAACTGGCTTCAATACGGCATCTTCCATATTTTCGGGATGAGCGTCGCATCCTTCGTCATCTTGAAGAACGTCCTACTCTTTCTCGTCTATGCCAGCTACCATAAATTGCTGCGCCTCCTTTTAACTGATGAAAAGCTGGCAGCGGTCGGAACGCTCTCTCTTTTCACGATGCCGCAGATCTTCTGGCAAGCGCAAAGGGACCTCACCCACACAGTGCTGACGCTGCTTGCGGTGGTCATGCTGATCTATTTCGTAGTGACAACCATTCGCCGGCCTAGCCTCATTTCCTACGCGATGATCGGTCTGTGGGCCGGGCTTGGAATGCTGACGAAGTACAACTTCGCTCTCGTGGTAATGAGCGTCTTTGTCGCGGCACTCTGTCATTCCGAGGGGCGCAAGCGCGTTCTCAATATCCGCATCCTGGTGACGCTGGCGATTTCCATCCTGGTCGTGCTGCCGCACGCGATGTGGATGGTCTCCAATATGGATCTGGTCCTGACCACCACGGTCAACACCATGTCGGAACAAGGGGCTGGCGGGAAACTATCCGATATTGCCCACGGAATTGCCGATTTGGTCAAAACGACGGTGGAGATCGTCATCCCGCCAGCCGTGATCTTCTTTCTGGTCTTTCGCAGATCTTTTCTGCAAGCCCTGCGCGTCAGAAGCGAATGGAGCGATTTCATCGGAAGAATACTCGCAAGCACCGCGATCATCCTGGTGGCGCTGATATTCATTGTGACGCTCACCGAGTTTCGCGACCGCTGGCTTCTCCCATTCCTGTTTCTGCTGCCGCTCTATTTCTGTCTGAAGCTCGACGCCGCGGGGAGCTTAAGCCAAGCCGACCTGAAGAAGTTTCTCTATGTGCCCCTCGTCATGATGGTGGCTCTGCCCATCATTATTGCCGGAGACATCCTCCTTGCGCGGTTCTTCCATTCCTATGGGCATTTGAACACGCCCTATGCGACCTTTGTGAACAAGGTCGTTGCGGCAGAAGGAAAGCAGCCCTTGGCCGTCGTGACGACAACATGGCACAAGGCCGGCAATATCCGTATCCACATGCCAAATACGCCCGTGATCTCCACGGAATATTCGGCATCGGACCTAAATCGGCAGGCTATAGGGCAAGGCCCCATCCTGCTCGTCTGGAACGAGCGCAATGGACATCAATCGTCCATGCCTGATGAGCTGAAACAATGGTTTGAAACGAAGTTCGGAAAGGCAATTCCATTGCCGACCCAACAGGATACTGCCCTTCCCTACTATTACGGAAGAGATTCGGACCGCTATCATTTTGGTTATGCGTGGTACTATCCGACCACTGAATAGTGACCGAAAGCGTACTGCTATTTCGTCGTTCATCGGCCGCGGGAAAGAGCCGCAGCGTGCTGGACGCGCAGGCGTTGGACCCAAGGCCTTGGGCGGCACTGCCACTTCAATGCCCATCTCGTGCGACGGCATCCTTGGGGATGCTGCCGGTAAGGTTTTTCCGGTGAAAGATGAATAGGCCGGCAAACACGATGATGATGGATCCGACGATGATCTGAGCATCCGGGATATCACCGAAGAACAGGAAACCGAGCGCGATAGCCCAGATCAGCAGCGTATATTGCAGCGGGGCAAGCAAGGACGCAGGCGCAAGCTTCAGCGAGCGGGTGATCAGCATATGGGCGGTCCCCGCGACGACGCCAAGCGCCAGCATGGCCACCAGATCCAGCACGGATGGCGAACGCCAGTTGCCGATGCTCAGCACCAAGCCTGTGAGGAGAGCACCGACGGTTTGCCACGCCACGAGTGTCGCATCGTTGGTCTGCCGCAGCCGTCGGGCAAGGACCAGCGTCATCGAAAAAGCCAGGCTGCCTGCCAGGCCGAAAATCGACGGCCAGGAAAGCATTGCCGCCGAGGGCCTGAGCGCGATTATCACGCCGACAAAGCCGACGAAAACGGCCAGCCAGCGCCGCCAGCCAATCCTCTCTCCGAGGAAAAAATGCGAGATCGCAGCGACGTAGATGGGGCCGGCCATATAGAAGGTCATCACATCGGCAAGGGGTAGATAGGCGACCGCGGCATAAAACAAGCCGACATCGGCCGTCGTCAATACGACCCGCAGAATCTGCAATGGCGGCTGCTCGATCCGAAAAAGTGCGTCACGCCCTTGCCGTGCGATCATAGGCGTGAGGATGATGAGGGAGCCGAGCGAGCGTATTACCAGAATCTGTCCGACGGAGAAGCTTGCGACCAGCCATTTGGCCATCGCATCGTTCAATGCGAACATGAAATCGCCCAGAAACATCAGAGCCACGCCGAGGAGCACGAGATTGCCATTCATACCGGCTTTGCGAAGATTCATGATATTTCCTCTGCTGAATGCCTGTTCTGCTCCACCGGGCTTTAGCCGGTTTTACCTCTGCGCTGCAAGGCACAGTTGCGTAAGGGAGGACTTGTGGTCAGCCGTGGTCGCTACGGCCGCAGCCGCATCACTGCGCAAATCGATACGGGACCCCGAATTGTCACAGCGCAGCTTTAACTCTTTGTTTATGATGACCAAATTGGAGCGCGTCTTTTCACTGTTGCATAACTGGTTCCCGCTATTGTCCGCTGGACAAGTGAGAGAACACTGATGACGCAGCAACCGGGTAAACCGCCGAAATCGGCAAGCGTAGATCCGAACGGTGATGACGGGCGTCTCCGTGAAAAGTTCCAATTGCTTCAGGCCCAATATCTGTCGCTGACCGAGCGATATGAATGGCTCGAGGCGATGATCAACTACGTTCCGGATTTTATCTACGCCAAAGACAGAAACAGCCGTTTCCTCTTTGCCAATCGGGCTATCGTCGCCAACAATGGCTTCACCCATGTCGAGGAGCTGATCGGCCTCACGGACGCGGAAATTCATCCGGTGGCCGACGCCAGGAAAATTGACGAGGTCGAGCAACGCGTCATGGAGACAGGCGAGCCTGATCTCGGTGTCGAAGAAAGGCGCCTGAAAGGCGAAGGATGGCTGATGATGTCCCGCGTTCCCTTGCGGGACCGAAGCGGCAATATCATCGGCGTGGTGGGTGCGTCGCGTGATATCTCCGCCCGCAAGCGCGCCGAAGAGCTGATGAGCGCGCAGACCAAGCTCCTCCAGGATGTAGCCAGAGGGGTCGAGCTCTGGTCGTTTCTGAAGGATGCCCGGCTGCTGCTCGAGCGGCTGCTCGGTGAAAGGCACATCCATTTCCTGATCGGTGAAGCGCACGCAGCGACTTTCACCGGTGAAGCCGTTGAATTCCCCATCTTTTCTCGGGATGGAGGCAGGCACGGGGCTCTGGTGATCGAAAAGGCCGATGGCGACGAAACCAGCCTCATGGAATTCCTCGCAGGCGTGGCTCAAACGGTGGGAATTGCCATCGATCGGCACCACGATATCGCCCATATCGCCTTTCTCGCCGAGCACGATGCTCTCACCGGCCTGCCTAACCGAACGCTGCTCGACCGCAAGCTCGTGGATCTCCTGGCGAGCGCCTCGCAGGAGCAAAAAAGCGTGGCGGTCGCCTTCGTCGATCTGGATAATTTCAAGCTGGTCAACGACAGTCTCGGGCATGCCGCCGGTGATGAATTGCTGAAAGTGGTCGCGCAGCGAATATCGACGTGCATCGGAAAAAGCGGCGTCGTATCGCGGATCGGCGGCGATGAATTCATCATCGTGCTGGAGGAGAACATCGAACCGGTCTGCGACAGGTTGCACGCTGTTCGAGAAGCCATCTCAGAACCTTTGGCGCTCGACGGCGTCGATATTCGGGTTACATGCAGCATCGGCGTTGCCTGCTCCGCCGAACACGGCGACACGGCTTCCGAGCTCTTCGCCAATGCCGACATGGCGCTCTATCGCGCCAAGGAGTCGGGCCGCAACAGCATTCAGCTATTTACCCCAGCCATGGGCGAAGAGGCCCGCAACAAGCTGATCCGTATCGAAGAATTGCGGCGCGCGGTGGAACGAGACGAGTTCGTGCTCCATTACCAGCCACAAAAGGACATCCGCAGCGGCAAAGTCATCAGTGTCGAAGCCCTGGTTCGATGGCAACATCCCCTCGAAGGCTTGCTGCTCCCAGGGGCATTCATTCCCTTGGCCGAGGAAACAGGGCTTATCGTTCCGATCGGCGATATCGTTCTGCGCAAAGCCTGCGAGCAGGCCCGCGCCTGGCAGGACCGAGGCCTTCCTGAACTACGCATGGCGGTGAATGTATCGGCCCGACAGTTTCTCGAGAACTCCTTGACGAGCCAGGTGGCCTCTGCCCTGCAGTCTGCCGGCCTTGATCCCCGATGGCTCGAACTCGAACTGACGGAGAGCTTGATCATGCGTGACGTCGAAGGCGCCATTGAACGTATGCATGAGTTGACGCAACTCGGCGTCAGCCTGGCGATCGATGATTTCGGCACGGGATATTCAAGCCTGAGCACGCTTCGGCGCTTTCCGCTTTCCCGACTGAAGATCGACCGATCGTTTATTGCCGATATTCCCAGCAAACCGGGCGACATGGCCATCACCTCCGCGATCGTATCGCTTGGACGAACTCTCGAGCTGGAGGTCGTTGCCGAAGGAGTGGAGACCGAGGAGCAGGTTCATTTCCTCACCGGCGCCGGATGCGAGATGTTTCAAGGCTTTCTCTTTGCCAGACCCCTTCCCCCTCATGAAGTCGAGGATCTTATCGTCAGGATGGCTGAACAGGCGGACAATGGCTGATGACACTCATCGGGCAATGCCTAGCAATTGTCTCAGGCAAAGGTCACGATTTCGATCCAGTTCGCACCTGCGCTGACCGGATACCTGCCGACGATCGAGAGTTCGCCATCGGCCTCGCCGATGGAATAGACCGACAGCCGGTCGGACTTTTCGCCGGACGCAATCAGGAACCGGCCGGACGGATCGATCCGAATGCCGCGGGGCTGCCGCTCCGTCGGATAGTTGGCGACATAGACCGGCGTTCCGTCGTGTCCATTGAGGCGAAAAAGCGCGATCGTGCTCGTGGTTCGTTCGGTCGTATAAAGAAACCTGCCGTTTGGCGTGATGCCGATATCGGCGGCCCAAATCTTCGGCCTGCCGTCTTCGGCCGGGGCCGACGGCACAACGCCAGGAGAGAGCCCCGCCTTATCGGGAACGGATGCCACGCTCTGGACCTCGGTCAGTGTTCCCCGCGCCGAATCCAAGGCGTAGTGAATGACGTGACCGGTTAATTCGGTGAGAACATAGAGATATCGATTGTCCGGCGACGGAACGATATGGCGCGGGCCGAAGCCCGGCCCCGTCGCAACCTGTGGCGGATCGTTCGCTTCCAGCATGCCGGTCTCGGGGTTTAAAACAAACTGCAGCACGGCATCGGAACCGAGATTGGTCGCAAAGACGAATTTGCCGCTCCGATCACTGACGATCGAATGGGCGTTGCGACCGGTCGAAACCAACTGCCGCGCGCCCTCTGTAACCAAGCCGTCCTTGCCGATCGGCGACACCGCGACACAATTGCCGCCATAGGACGCCGCAAGAAGCAATCTGCCTGACGGGTCGACGGAGATGTAAGCCATGCTGTCGGGCAGAGGAGCGGCGGCTTTTTGCGCCAGGTTGCCGGTTGCCGGGTCTATTGCCAGGGTCAGCACCCGGTAGGGCTGCGAGCGGATCGTGGCATACAGATGCTTCTGGTCCGGTGCGACCGCCATCGGCATGACGGTTGGGCCAGCTTCGACGCTCGAAACCCGGGTGAGCGCACCCGTCGCCTCATCCATCGCGTATGTGTCGATCATCCCTGCCGTTGCAGCTGAGACATAGACGAATGTCCGGGTAGACGCATTGTAGGAAGCCTGATTCATATAACACCTCCCCCGGCCGTTGCCGGCCATTCAGCCACATCGGTGATGCGAAGTTTCTAGCAAATATCAGCCGGCTGCGGCGACGATCTTCTCCAGCACAGCCATTTCGTCCGCCGTCAAATCGGTGAGAGGCGGCCGTACCGGTCCCGGATCCCCGCCAAGAACGCGCAGGCCCGCTTTGATGATCGAAACTGCATAGCCTTTCCTGCGATTGCGCAGACTGACCAGCGGGAAGAAGAAGCTCTCGAGGATCGAATCCACAGTTGCCTGATCTCCAGCCCGCAGGGCCGCGTAAAAGCGTTGCGCCAGCGCCGGAACGAAGTTGAAGACGGCTGACGAATAGGTCGTCACACCCGCGGCGAAATAGGCCTGAGCATAGACTTCATGGGTTGGCATGCCGCCGACATAGACCAGACGATCCTTGAGTGTCGTGGTTATTTCGATGACCTTGTCGACCTCGCCGACGCCATCCTTATAGCCGATGAGATTGGGGCATTCATCGGCTAGCCGCGCCAGGCTCTCGGCCGTGAGTACAGCATTATCGCGGTTATAGACAATGACGCCGATGCCGACAGCCTTGCAAACTGCCTTCACATGAGCGATCAAACCGGCCTGCTCAGCAAACATAAGATAGGGCGGCAGCAGCAGCAGGCCGTCGGCGCCGGCGTTTTCCGCAGCTTTGGCGATTTCGATTGCAAGCGAAGTGCCGTAGCCGGTTCCAGAGACGATCGGCGTCCTGCCGGCCGCAGCCTTGGCGGCGCGAACCACCTGTGGGATTTCCGAAGGGCTGAGAGAGAAGAACTCGCCCGTGCCGCCGGCAGCAAACAGTGCCGCCGCGCCGTAACCGGCAAGCCATTCGACATGATCGCGATACTTCGCCTCGTCGAATGTCAATTCCTGATTGAAATGCGTGACTGGAAAGGACAGCAGCCCACTGCCGACAGCCTTCTTCAGTTCATTCGGGTTCATGGAGAAATCCTCTTTTCGACGAATGGGATCATCTTTGCTCAGGCCTGTCAGAGCGCTTGCAAAAGAGCGGCGATATAGCCGTAGCAAAAAGCGAAGGCGACGCCGCTTGGATCCCGGCCGCTGATGGTCGGGACGTGATCGGGCATCAGCATGTATCGGTAGCCGACCTCCTTGTAGATCCGGATGGAGCGGACCATGTCCATGTCGCCCTCATCCGGGAAGGTCTCCATGAAAGACAGCTTGCCGCCCCGGATGTTGCGGAAGTGGACGTTGAAGATTTTGCCGCGCATGCCGAACCAACGGATAATGTCGTCGATCTCCTCTCGCGGATTGTCGAGCATTTCACCGATCGAGCCCTGGCAGAAATTCAGCCCGTGATAGGGGCTTTCGCGCATGAGCACGAATTTCTTCAGGCCCTCCACGGAGCCCAGCACACGCGTCACGCCGCGATATCCGGGTGGCGTATAGGGATCGTGCGGGTGGCAGGCCAGGCGGATGCGATTGCTTTCGGCCACCGGAACGACACGCTTAAGGAAATAGTCGATCCGCTCCCAGTTTTCGTCTTCCGACAAAACGCCGGCAAGGCCGGGTGCGGCTGCCCGGTCGGCCTTTTCCCAGCGGAAGCTAGCATTCATCGAGCCACCCCGTCCGGGCTCGTCCGGCGTGCGGGGAATTCCGATGAGATTGAGATTGTATTTCACGGCGGGGATGCCAGCAGCCGCAGCATTCTCGATCAACTGGCAGACCGCGTCTATTTGCCGATCGCGATCTGGGCCGGCAAGCAGGATATCGGGATAGGAGGCTTTCTCGACGGGCTGTGAGGGCAAGGGAAGCTGGATCATGTCCAGGTTCAACCCGAAGCCCTCGATCTTGTCGCGATGGCGCTTAAGATCAGACAGCGTCCAGCTCTCCGGCTTTCCCGGAGGGTCGGCGCAGATGTGCTTTATCCCTAGTTGCGCGAAGACCCGATAGTCATCGTCGTCGCGCGCCTCGACCTGCGTTCCCACATACACCCGCTGCATCTCCCGTGGAACTCATATCATATGACATAATATGACTAGCAATGGGAGTCGAGCCTTATTGCGGCTGCTGATCCGCCAATTGCCGATAGCGGCGCTGGCTCGCAATCATATGGGCCCGCATCGCCTGACGGGCACGATCCGGATCCTGCTCGGCGATTGCCGCGAGGATTTCCGTATGTTCGGCGTGAACTTTTTCCAGATAGGCGCGATCATTGGCTTCCGGCAATGTCGGGAATTGGCCGCGCGGGATGGTGCGCGCGCCGAAATGCCTGAGCACGTCGACGTAAAAGCGATTGTTGGTGGCGATCGCAACAGCGAGATGGAACTCGTAATCCGCTTCGACGGTCGAAAGGCCTTGCTCGATGAACGCCGCCATCTTGCGGTTCGCTGCGGCGATCGCCGCTTCTTGTTCCGCGGTCCGGCGATAGGCCGCAATCGCCGCCGCCTCACCCTCGGCGGCCATGCGAAATTCCAACAATTCCAGCGTTTCGGGAATGCTCTTGATCTCAACCGGGGTCAATACCAACCCGGGTCGCGCCGTTATCTCGGAAACGAATACCCCCTTGCCCTGGACTGGCTTGACGAGGCCGGCCGCACGCAGATCGGCGATCGCCTCGCGCACGACCGTGCGGCTAACGCCGAATGTCGCCTCCAGTTGCGGCTCCGTCGGAAGCTGAGCGCCAGCTTGAAGCTTGCCAGTTTCGATCTGCAGACGCAGCTGATCGATGACCTTTTGCGCCAACCTCTGCCGGCCCCGGCCGTTTGTCGTCATTTCCCGCTCCATCCGACTGCCGCAAGCCTATCCGGACAGCATTCGGTTACCCAGCATCTCGTCAACTCATAATATGACATGAAATGCGCGCCTACGGCAATCAGCGGTTCATCTTCTCCTTCGCAAGCATAGCGGCGATCAGACAACCACAGTGCAGCTCGGGAATAGCAAACCTCCTCCTCGATGTCACAGGCTCCGCATCACGATCGGTAGCGCCCGGAAGGAAGAAGCCGCCCGACGACGGCCACCAGCGTCATCAGCCAAGCCTTCCAAGCCGCTCAATGAAGAGATAAAATATTCGAACATTTATACAGATATATCAAATAATTAAATTAATTTCCTTACCCAATTTCTCCGCAACGGCTATACTTTCCAGGAGGGCTGCAAGCCGTCACTTTTCCAAATTTGAAATTGTTATATTGACATTTGTCGAAAGCGATCCGAATATTGTAAACATAAGTGCTCGGCGACAAAGATTGGCTCCGGCCGATCTTCTCGCCCGGCATTCGGAGTGCGGAGGGGAACGTGGAATTCCTGCTTGAAGTGGAAGGGCTGAAGAAGTCCTTTGGCGGTGTCGCTGCATTGCGCGATGGCTGCTTTCAATTGCGACCCGGCTCGGTTCACGCCCTGTGCGGCGGCAATGGTGCGGGCAAGTCGACCTTCCTCAAGATCCTGATGGGCATCCACAAGCGCGATGCCGGCTCCATTCGCCGCCGCGGCAAGGACGTGGATTATGCAAGCCCCGCCGCAGCGCTCGCCGCCGGCATTGCCATCATCGAGCAGGAACTCAGCCCTATCCCGCACATGACGGTTGCGGAGAACATCTATCTCGGCCGCGAACCGTCGGCCCGGTTCGGCGGCATCGATTTCAAGACGATGAACCGCAACGCGCAAGCGCTGCTGGACCGGCTGCGGTTCAACATCCGCGCCACCCAATTCATGATGAACCTTTCTGTCGCCCAGATTCAGCTGGTCGAGATCGCCAAAGCGCTCAGCCACGATGCCGAGGTGATCTTCATGGACGAGCCCACCTCGGCAATCGGCGAAAAGGAAGCGCAGCAGCTTTTCTCGACGATCGAGCGCCTGAAGGCCGAAGGCAAAGGCGTCGTCTATGTCTCACACCGGCTGTCCGAAATCTTCCAGATCGCCGATTCCTATACGGCCTTCCGTGACGGTTCCTATGTCGGTAGCGGCGCTCTCGCCGACATCGACCGACCGGGGCTCATTCGCATGATCGTCGGCCGCGAGCTTGGCGAGGAATACATCAAGACCAATGTGCCGACGGCGACACCGGGGCTGGAAGTTGCCGGCCTGACGGCGGAAGGCAAGCTCAACGACATTTCCTTTACTGCCCATAAGGGGGAGATCTTTGGAATCTATGGCCTTATGGGTTCCGGACGAACCGAGATCTTCAACTGCATCTTCGGCCTCGACGTCCTAAACAGCGGCCAGATCAAGCTGGCTGGCCAGCCCATCACCGTGGGCAAGCCGGCTGAAGCCATGCAGCACGGCATCGCCTTCGTGACCGAAGATCGCAAGCTGACAGGGCTCAACCTCATCGACAGCGTGCGCAACAACATCTGCCTGGCGAGCCTGCCGGAAATGAGCCCACGATTTTCCATGGACAGCCGGGCAGAAGCCAGTGCCAGCCAGGATATGATCGAGCGTTTCGGCATCAAGGCGGCGCGCGACAGCATGCCCGTCTCCGGCCTTTCCGGCGGCAATCAGCAGAAGGTCGTGCTCGGCAAGTGGTTTCTGCGCAAGCCGAAAGTGCTGCTGCTGGACGAGCCGACGCGCGGCGTCGATGTCGGCGCCAAGCGCGAGATCTATCGCATCATCTGCGACTTCGCCGCCGAAGGCGGCACCGTCATCATGATCTCATCCGAAATAGACGAGGTCCTCGGCATGTCCGACCGCATCCTGGTGATGCGCCAGGGACGCTCTGCCGGAATTCTCAAGAGGGAGGAGGCCGACGCGCAATCGCTCGTGCATCTGTCGACCTGAATGCGACAGGCTTCGAAGCTCAAAAGAACGCGTCCGGCAACAAGAGGTATTTGCAATGTCCGCCACTGACAACCATCAGTCCAATTCCTGGTTCGGCTCGGACCGGCGCAGATTGATCATTCAGGAATACGGGATCTTTCTCGCCTTCCTGCTGCTCGCCATCGTCCTCTCGTTCTCGAATGAGTATTTCCTGACGGCCGGCAACATCTCGAACGTGTTGCTGCAGACCTCGATCAACGGCGTGCTGGCAATCGGCATGACATTCGTCATCCTGACGCGCGGCATCGATCTCTCTGTCGGCTCCGTGGTCGCACTCACCGGGATCGTCAGCGCAAGCTTTGCAACGACGTCGGCAACGGCCGGCATCGTTGGCGCGCCCTACCCGCCCTATGTCGCGCTTGCGGTCGGTTTGCTGGTCGGTGTTGCCTGCGGCGCCGTCGTCGGCCTCATCGTCTCACGCTTTGCCGTCCCCGCATTCGTCGCCACGCTCGGCATGCTCTCCGCCGCCCGCGGCATGACGCTGATCTATGGCGGCGGCAAGCCGGTTCCGGCGCTGACCCCTGATTTCCGCTGGATCGGCACCGGCAGCGTTCTGTCCATCCCGATGCCCGTCATCCTGCTTGCCATCGTCTTCATCGTCGCCTGGTGGGTTCTCAACCGCACCCGTTTCGGCCGCTACATCTATGCCGTCGGCGGCAACCCGCATGCTGCCACCACATCGGGCATCGATGTCAGCAAGCTGCGCTTCCTCGTCTACGTGATTTCCGGCGGCCTTTCTGGCCTCGCAGGCATGATCCTCGCAGCCCGTACCGGCTCCGCCCTGCCTCAGGCCGGCATCGCCTACGAACTCGATGCGATCGCGGCTGTCGTCATCGGCGGCACCAGCCTGTCCGGCGGCGTCGGCCGCATCACCGGCACGCTCATCGGCGCATTGATCATCGGCGTCATGAACAACGGCCTCGATCTCATGGGGATCCAGTCCTACTACCAGCAGGTCCTCAAAGGCACACTCATCGTCGGCGCCGTCATGCTCGACCAAAAGAGAAATCTGGGCGGCTGAGCCCGAAGATATCCCTGTGTTCGCACGCGGAAAACCAAACGGCGCGTCACAACGACGGCCGGACTTTAACGGAGGAGAATTGTAATGAAGAAATTACTTATTGCTCTTGCAGCGGCCACCGCACTTCTGGCCTCGCCGTCCCTCGCCCAGGACAAGAAGCTAAAGATCGGCGCCGCTCCATACGGCCTCAATGCCGAGTTCATGCAGATTTGGTCCGCTGCACTGAAGGAACACCCCGCCGTCAAGAATGGCAACGTTGATCTGACCGTTTTCGACGGCCGCTATGATGCGCTCGTTCAGCAGGAACAGGTCAATACGATGATCACGCAAAAGTTCGACGCGATCATCTTCGTGCCGATCGACATCGAAGCTGCGGCGACCGCCGTTCAGGCAGCCCATGACGCCGGCATCCCTGTCGTCGGCTCCAATACCCGTGTGAACTCCGATCTTCTGACGTCCTATGTCGGCTCCAACGATACGATCTCCGGCTACATGGAAGCCAAGACCGTGCTCGACAAGATCGGCTGCAAGGGCAATGTCGTCATCCTCGAAGGCCCGATCGGCCAGTCGGCGCAGATCTCGCGCCTCGAAGGCAACAAGAAGGCGCTTGCCGAGTGCCCGAATGTGAAGGTGCTGGAAGACCAGACCGCGAACTGGTCGCGCGCGGAAGCCCAGAAGCTGATGGAAAACTGGCTGACGGCCCATCCGGGCCAGATCAGCGGCGTCATCGGCCAGAACGACGAGATGGCGCTTGGCGCGATCGAGGCGATCAAGGCCGCGAAGCTCAACGTCAAGGATTTCGCCATTGCCGGCATCGACGGCATCACCGACGCGCTCCATGCCGTCAAGCAGGGCACGATGACCTCGATCCTGCAGGATGCGAGCGCACAGGCGCAGGGCGCACTCGATCTTGCGATCTTCGCCGCCAAGAAGGGCAACTACAAGCCGGAATCCAAGATCTGGTCGCAGTATCCGGACATGCCGTTCAACGACGGCAAGGAGAAGAATTACAACGTTCCCTGGACCCCGGTAACGGCAGAGAACGTCGACAAGCTGCTTGAGACTCGCAAGTAAAATCACTGCGGCGGGGCGAACATGTCGCCCCGCTTCCCCCAAAAGACAGAGGCTTGAAAACGATGACCGAGACATCCCCAGACATTGATTTGAATTTCCCGCTGTCAGGCAAGGTCGCCCTCGTCACTGGCGGCGGATCAGGCATTGGCGCCGCCGTCGCAACGGCTTTCGCCTCCAAGGGCGCTAAGGTCGCCGTTCTCGATATCAATGTCGATATGGCCAAGGCCAAGGCTGCCGAAATCGGCGGCGATGCTGCGCCGTTCGTCTGCGATGTTTCCGATCCCGCCTCGGTCAACAAGGCGGTGAGCGACGTTGTCTCGCATTTTGGCGGCATCGACATCGCCGTCAACAGCGCCGGCGTCGTCTTTCTCGCACCTGCCGAGGATCTGCCGCTGGATTACTGGGACAAGACGATCAACATCAACCTCAAGGGCACATTCCTGGTCACGCAGGCTGTCGGCCGCGCCATGATCGCCGCCGGCAAGGGCGGCAAGATCGTCAACCTCGCCTCGCAGGCAGGCACGGTCGCTATCGAAGACCATGTCGCCTATTGCGCCTCCAAGTTCGGCGTGATCGGCATGTCCAAGACCTTCGCCGCCGAATGGGGCAAACACGGCATCAACGTCAACACCATCTCGCCGACCATCGTGCTCACCGAGCTCGGCAAGAAGGCCTGGGCCGGCGAAAAGGGTGAAGCCGCTAAAAAGCGCATCCCGACCGGCCGTTTCGCCTTCCCTCAGGAGATCGCAGCCGCGGCTGTTTTCCTCTCTTCGTCCGGTGCGGACATGATCAACGGCGCCGATCTGCTGATCGACGGCGGCTACACCATTCTCTGAGCGCAAACGCTCAATAATTCGACAGGAGAGACCATGCAGCGGTTCATCAACAATCCCGATGAAGTCGTTGAAGATACTGTAAAAGGCTTCATCAAAGCCCATTCGGACATTGTCCGTCTGGCAGAAAATCCGCGCGTCGTCGTCGCCAAGGATGCGCCCCATGCCGGAAAGGTCGGCGTGGTCACCGGCGGCGGCTCAGGCCATGAGCCGGCCTTCATCGGCTATACGGGTAAGAACATGCTGGATGCGGTTGCAGTCGGCGAGCTCTTTTCCTCTCCAACGGCCAAGAGCTTCCACGACGCCATTCGCGAGGCCAATGGCGGCCGCGGCGTCATCTGCCTGTACGGCAACTATGCCGGCGACAACATGAACGTGAAGATGGCAACAAAGCTTGCCGCAAAGGACGGCATCGAAGTCGCCACCGTCGTCGCCAACGACGATGTGTGCTCGGCTCCGCCCGAGGAGCGCGAGAAGCGCCGCGGCGTGGCTGGCGAAATCTTCATGTGGAAGATCGGCGGCGCCAAGGCTTCCAAGGGGGCAAGCCTGGAGGAGGTTCGCGTTGCCGCTCAGAAGGCAATCGACAGCTGCCGCTCCGTCGGCATCGGTCTCGGTCCCTGCACCCTGCCCGCCGTCGGCCATCCGAACTTCCAGATTGCGCCCGGCACGATGGAAGTCGGCATCGGTCACCACGGCGAGCCCGGCGTTCGCGTGGAGCCCCTGAAAACGGCAGCCGAGATCGGCGACGCCATGTGCCAGATCGTCCTCGATGATCATAATCTTGCTACCGGAACCGAGGTGGCCGTTCTCGTATCGGGGCTTGGTGCGACACCGGTTAACGAACTCTATATCCTCAACGATACGATCGAAGCGAAGATCTCCGAACGGGGCCTGACGATCTACAGAACCTATATCGGCAACTACTTCACGTCGCTTGAAATGGTCGGCGCGACGCTGACCGTTATGGCCCTCGACGAGGAGCTCAAGGAGCTCCTGGACGTCGAGGTCAAGTGCACGACGCTCATCTGAGGGGGACGCATTCATGCAGACATTCAATAATGCAACGGCCAGCGACATCGTCTTGGCGATGGCTGACCGCATCGTCGAGAACCGCGCCTATCTCAGCGAGATCGACGGCAAGATCGGCGACGGCGATCACGGCGTCAACATGGCCAAGGGCTTCGGCATGGCATCCGAACGCCTGAAGGGCAAGAACCAGTCGTTATCGGCTTCGCTCGACACGCTGGGCACCGTGCTTATGACTGAGATCGGCGGCTCCATGGGCCCGCTCTATGGCGTGATGTTCACCGAATTTGCCGAAAAGCTCGATGGCATCGATGCGATCGATAGCGCAGCCTATAGCCGGGCGCTGCATGCGGGGCTGGAAGGCATCCAATCGATCGGTTCGGCGAAGGTCGGCGACAAAACCTTGCTCGACACGCTGGTTCCGGCGATCGAGGCATTCGATGCCGCCAATGCCGCCGGCAAGTCCTTCGCCGAAGCGCTCGATGCGTTGGTGGCCGCCAGCGAAGCTGGCCGCGACTCCACCCTCAATCTTGTGGCCAGAATCGGCCGCGCCAGCCGGCTGGGCGAACGGTCGCTCGGCGTGCTCGACGCGGGTGCGACCTCCTGCGCAATCATCCTGAAAGAACTTTCTCAGGGGGCTCGCGCACGGCTCCGATAAACGGGCTCTCCCAGGGCTGCCCGATCCCGTGCTCTGCCGCGGGGTCGCGCGCCGCCATTCCCAAGAAGAAGCATTTGCAAACATACGCCATTGCTTCCATCTTCTGACGGGAAAAGGGAATCGTGATGACAGGCAAGGCATTCTCGGTCAGCAAGACAGGTGCAAACAAGGCGGGCGCGCCGGACGCGACCGATACCATGCCGCTGCGCTATGGCGACGACCCCTACGTCTGGGCTTGTTGGCTCTATTACGAGGACGGCAAGACCCAGGGCGAGATCGCCGACATCATGGGCATCTCACGGGCGACCGTGAATAGCTATCTGGCTGACGCGCGCAGCCGCGGCATCGTCAATATCTCGCTCGAGCCCTCTCGGCTGAGTTCCCTCTCTATAGCGCTGGAACTCAAGCGCCATTTCGGCCTGCACGACTGTCTTGTCGTGCCGAGTGACGATGGATCACGTCCGCTGATCGACCGTCTCGGCACGGCCGGCGCACAGGCCATTGCCAGGCTACTGAAATCCGGCGATACGCTGGCCGTCGCCTGGGGCCGCACGGTCCTTGCGATCGGTGAGCAGGCGCATGTTCCGAACCTGCAGGATGTAACCGTCGTTCAGGCGACCGGCGGCACGCGGGCGCGTTTCGCCTATACGCCGGAGCTTTGCGCAGCCGCCTTCGCCAATGCCACCGGCGGAAAGCTTGTCAACATCACGGCTCCGGCCATCGTTTCGACGACGGAAGTCCGGGACATCCTGTTGCAGGAACCGCTGATCGAAGATGAGTTTGCTGTGCTCTCCAAAGCCAACAAGGCGGTCTTCGGCGTATCGTCGCTGCGGCCGAACTCGACGATCCACAGCAGCGGCTTCTTCGAGTCCGTCTCGCTGCAAGACTATCTGGCCAAGAATGCGGTGGGTGTCGTCGCCGGGCGCTTTATCGATGCGAAAGGCCAGCCCGTCGCCGGGCCCCTCGACGATCGCACCATCGGCATATCCCTCGCCATGCTGAAATCGATCGGCCTGCGCATCGCCGTCGCCGGCGGCTTCGACAAGGTGCCGGCCATCCTTGCGGCGCTGCGCGGCGGCTACATCAACGTACTGATTACCGATGCGGCGACGGGTCGAGGCATTTTGAACGCCGATGGCGTCACGACATTCGATCAGAAGGGGGCCCAGCGTCCGAGAGCGGATAACAGTGTCGCGATGCCAAGCGGCTATCGCACACATATCAAGAAGTTCCTCAACAATCCCGATGATGTGGTCGACGAGATGCTGGATGGCGCCGTCAAGGCGCATGCGTCACACATCGCACCGATCAAGGGATCAAACCGGGCACTGGTTGCACGGAATGGCCCCCGGTCCGGAAAGGTCGGCCTCGTCATCGGCGGCGGTACGGGCCACGAACCTGGCTTTCTGGGCTATGTCGGCAAGGGTCTGGCCGACGCAGTCGCCATCGGCAACATCTTCTCCTCGCCGCCACCCACGCCGATTCTCGAATGCGCCAGAGCGGCTTCAGGCGGGAAAGGCGTGCTTTTCGTCTATGGCAACTATGCCGGCGACGTCATGAACTTCGAAATGGCTGCCGAAATGGCCCAGGAAGAACGGATCGAAGTCCGCACCGTGCTGACGACCGATGACATTGCCTCCTCACCCATCGAGGACAAAGAGGGACGACGCGGCGTCGCCGGCAATTTCTTCATTTTCAAGATTGCGGGAGCCGCCTGCGACAAGGGCTTGCCGCTCGATGCCTGCGAGGCTGCGACGCGCAAGGCCAATGACCGGACCTTCACCATGGGTGTGGCGCTCGAGCCCTGCTCTCTGCCGCAGACACGGCGCCACAATTTTGAGATCGGCCCCGACGATATCGAGTTCGGCATGGGCATTCATGGCGAACGCGGTGTCACCCGCGAAAAAATGATGAACGCCGACGAGATCACGGACCGCGTCATGGACCGGATCTTTGCCGAGATGAAGCCCGTCGCGGGTGACCGGGTCGCGGTATTGATCAATTCCTTCGGCGCGACGCCGATGATGGAGCTCTATATTCTGTTCCGGCGCGTTGAGCAGAGGCTGAGCGCCAAGGACATCAAAATCGAGGCGAACTGGGTGGGACACTACTGCACGTCGCTCGATATGGTCGGCGCATCCATATCCATATTGCATCTCGACCAGGAACTGGCGGAGCTGCTGCACCACCCGTGCGACACCTTCGCCCTGAAAGTCGGGTGATCGTATAAGAATGAGCCCGGCAGCTTATGGAACTGCTGGGACCGGGAGGAAGACGATGTCGGAAAAAGCCGCGCGATGCCTGGGCAGCATGTTTCAGCGCATATCAATCGCAATCAATGCCGAGAAGGATCGCCTCTCGGAGCTGGATGGCGCTATCGGGGACGCTGACCATGGGATCACCATGTCCCTCGGCTTCATGGCGGTAAATGCCGAACTGACAAAGCTCGACGCGGCCCAAGCCCTGCCCTCTGAGATATTTGCCGTCGCGGCCTCGGCCTTTCTGGATGCGGTCGGCGCATCAACCGGCCCTCTCTACGCGACGGCGTTCCGCCGGGCCTCGCAGGCGTTGAAGGCGGATGAATCCCTTTCCCCAGCCTCCCAGGCGATGATTGTGGACGAGATGCGCGCCGGCATTCAGCAACGCGGCAAGGGCCAGCGGGGCGACAAGACCATGTTGGACGCCTGGATCCCCGCAGCCGAAGCCGCTATCGAAGCCAGGGCACGCTCGCTTGAGGTCGCCGGCATGTGGAGCGCCATTCTGGACGCTGCTGAAACCGGTGCAGATTCGACAAGCTCCATGGTCGCCGCTCGCGGTCGCGCAGCCCGCCTCGGGCAAAGATCGCTCGGGCACATCGATCCCGGTGCTGCATCGGCGGTCATCATCCTGCGCGCGATGAAGGATACGTTTGTGAACGATGGAGCCGCAGCTCACCCATAGCCGCCCCTACGGCGCCGCTTTCATTTTCCCAAAGGCAGCTTTCACTCAAGCTGCCCAAAAGCCAAGGCTTGAAATCCTCCATTTATGCGAGCTACCGCAGATAGACATGTTCGCGGTAAAATAGTATCAATTGCACCTCATTGATTTGCCCTCTCCTTCCCGTTCAATCAAAATAGGCTGTAGAATCATGCATACAAGGACAGGTTTTGCATTTGCGCTTGCGGTTCTTTCGGCGTCCCCGGCATTGGCGGACACCTGCGCGAGCCACTATGAGAGCAGCGGCGTTCCTTTGGTCACGGGTGTCACCTACAAGACCTGGATGATTTTTCCGTCAGTCAATCCGAACGCGGCCTTTGACAAGGTCTCCCGCGCAGTTCTGGCGGAAGGCTTTGTCGATGTGAATGTGGAGAAGAAACTCGGCACGTTGACGGCTCAGCAGGAAACGAGCGGATCCGGACGGCCACAAACCCTGCGCGTCGTGGTCCGCAAAAATGACAAGGGCAGCCGGGTCGATGTGGTTTTCATCGTACAACAGGGACAAGTGGCCCCGAACATGAGCAAGAATCTCTGCCGTATCGCCAACGCTGTCGGGGAATAACCGCTTCGAAAAATGACTTCATAGCGGGATCCCGGGTCGCCCGCTTCGTAGGCGGTAATGGCGCGGCTTGCGGTCGTGCTATTTCTTCTCAGCCGGGACGAGAAGAAGCTCCATGTCGCCGATACCGGCCGTATTCACAGCGGCGATCCGCAGCATATCCGCGTCTTCAATGTCGATGAAAACTGGCGCCTCTCCGGCGGCGTGCTCCATATGATCTCGCCCGGCTGCGGCGATGGCATGCGGCTCGACAGCGACGGCAACCTTTGGTTATCCGCTGCCGACGGCGCTCATTGCATCGCGCCCGACGGGCATCTCGTGGGCAAGATCCTGGTGCCGGAAGCAGCATCCAATCTGTGCTTCCGCGATCATCAGCGTCTACGCGATTTCGCTCAACCGGAGCGGTGCGCTCTGATGTGGGAGACGGCCGGGGAAGGCAGGCAAAAGCGCTGAGGATTCATCGGCCGAGCCCGCCATGCTGAATCGACCGCGGGATCGATGACCCCCGCACCCAGCAGCGACGATATCAACGCAGATCAGACTGACGCATGGTCTGTGCGGCCACACTGGCAATCGGCGCGAGATCGGCGGACACGGTGAATTTGCGCGCAAGCCGCTGCCTGCGCGCAGCGTCCTGCAGCAACGCCGCCATCCCAGTAACAGAGATGCGATCCGCGCGCATGATCTGCCGGATCAGCGGATCTTTGAGAACTTCGGTGATCGTCAGGTCCCGCTGGGTCATCGTTATCTCCTGTTCGCTACAACGGAAGATACGCCGGTTAATTTGCAGTGCGATGTCAAAAGCCGGACGAAAACAAGGCAGTTCGTTCGATTTTGTTACAGAATAATCGCGAAATCGCCCACCGACATATTCACAAATTGCAATACGACCCTAGTTGTCGATTGACACGGGCTGCTCGGTGGCGATCAGTCCGTGCGGGAGGTTCAGTCGCACGGCGAGGGTGCAATATATTCGCAATGGCTCAGAACATAATTTTGCAATTTTTGCATTGATTATCGTTTGACGCCTGAACTCCAGAGATTAAACACCCATAGACGATCGGACGCGGCATGTACTCGGACGAAACCACAGAAGATGAACGCCTCATCTATCACGCAGATCTTCTCAGTCAGCTTTCCAATCCGAAACGTCTGGAGGTTTGCATTTACTTGTCCAATCACGAAGAGGACGTCAACAGCCTGGCCAAAAAGCTTGGAATATCGCAATCTGCACTGAGCCAACATTTGACGCGACTTTATCATTCAGGGATCGTCAAGGTCCGCCGTCAGGCGCAGTTCAGATATTATACTTGCAACCATCCAGGCGTGCTGCGAATTTTAAAGACGCTTTCAGAGGTTTTTGACCCCGACATGGATAAATCGGGGTCGAAAGTTGCGGACGGTGCCATGCACGATAAGCCTTGACGTGGCGCCGACTGTCCTTCTGCCATAGCAAAGCGACCTAACCTCGCAGCGCCCCCTTCCCCATTAGCGCCGCCCCGGCAATATGGCCGACAAAACGCCTGCCTAACCGATCCTGGCTTGCCGCTTCAGCTGACGCCGGCAAATTTTCCCGAAATGTTGAGATCCGGATAATAGCCGACCGGCTTTCCTCCCACCGTCTGCCCACCGGTCATCGAGCCCTGAATTTCTGGTCCAAAGAAGGAATAGGGGAAAATTGGCTGCAAGCCGCTGACGTCGTTCAACCGCTCGCGCAACTCCGGCTGGATCTCGAAGTCCAGAGCGCCAAGATTGTCCTTCAACTGATCGAGCTTCGTTGCCCCGATGATGATCGAGGCGATGCCCGGCTGCGTCATGGCCCAGTTCACGGCCACCTGCGCCATACTGCGCCCGAGCTCGGCCGACACTTTTTCCAGCTCCGCGACGATTGCCCAGTTGCGCTCGGTGAACTTCTGAAAACCTGGATTTGTAGTGCCTCGCACCGTCTCAAGCCGGCCCTCAGTCTGCTGGCCGCCGCTGGCACGATACTTGCCGCTTAGAAGGCCGCTCGCCAGCGGGCTCCAGGCCATGATGCCGGCGCCATAGCGGGTGCCAAACGGGACGAACTCGTTTTCGATATTGCGCTCCGCCAGGGAATATTCGAGCTGCAAGGCCGATATCGGCTCATAGCCACGATGTTCCGCGACGGCCTGAGCGCGGCTGGCATACCAGGCCGGCACGTCGGACAGGCCGACATGGAGCACCTTGCCTGAGCGAACGAGATCGTCAAACGTCCGCATCACCTCTTCAGGTGGGGTGAGCCGATCCCAGCAATGCATCAGATAGAGATCGATATGGTCGGTGTTGAGCCGCTTCAACGAACCCTCGACGGCTCGCAATATGTTCTTGCGACCGTTGCCGGCTGCATTCGGCGACTGAGCGGTAAGGTTCATAGTGAACTTGGTCGCTATCACCGCATCGTCACGCAGTCCGCGTTCGGCGATGAATTCACCGAGCCAGGTTTCGGATGTCCCGCCCGTATAGGCATCGGCAGTATCGAAGAAATTGCCTCCGGCATCGACATAGGCATTGAAGATTGCGCGCGCCGCTTCCTTGTCCGCTCCCCAACCCCATTCAGTGCCGAATGTCATCGTGCCGAGGGCGAGCCGGGTTACCTTGAGACCGCTGTTACCGAGAGTGTAGAATTCCATGCTCATGCGTATGCTCCTCTTTGAGCGCCTGGCCTCGCCTGACCGTCGATGGCTCCGCGCGTTTGGTGGAGACAAGTTCGCCGACTTTCTTCCCCTTTATAAGATCATTTAATTGGCATGCATCATGCGATATAGCTCAGCAATGGATCGCGATTTGCTGACACACCTGCCGGTCATTGCCGCCGTCGCTCGTCGGGGAGGTTTCGCTGCTGCCGCCAGCGAGCTGGGCATGAGCGCTTCAGCCGTCAGTCATGCCGTCCGGCTGGTGGAGGAGCGGCTCGGTCAGCCGCTCTTTGCCCGCACGACACGCAGCGTCGCGCTGACGGAGGCCGGCAAGAACCTCATCAGCACAGTGGTCCCGGCCCTGCAGGATATTCACGAGCGGATCGAGCGCATTCGGTCGGTCAAAGGAAGGCCGAGCGGTCTTCTGCGCATCAATGCGCCCCGTGTGTGCCTGCCGCTTGCCGTCACACCCATCATTGCAGCCATGAGCGAACGCTATCCCGAAATCGAGGTGGAGATCTTCTCCGACGAACGGCTGACCGATATCGTCGCAGAAGGCTTCGACGCCGGCATTCGCATCGGCGAGATGATCGCGCAGGATATGGTCGCCGTACGCCTGACGCCGCCCTTCCGGTCGATCGTTGTCGCTTCACCCGATTATATCGGGCGCTTCGGCCGCCCGATGACACTCCGCGATCTCTCAAACCACAATTGCATCGGCTATCGGCTCATTCGTTCGGGTGGCCTCTACCAATGGGAGTTTGTTGAAGACGGACGGGACGTGGCCGTCACAGTGCGAGGCAAGGCGATCGTCACCGAATCCCACTCGGCAATCGAACTGACCTTGGCAGGCGTCGGCCTAGCCTATGTGTTCGAGCCTCTTGTCCAGCCGGATATTGCGGCCGGCAAGCTGATTGAACTCCTACCCCACCATGCCGTGACGGAAGCCGGCTTGTTTCTTTACTTTCCCCGTCGTGCAGAGCTGGCGCCGAAACTCCGGGCTTTCATTGACACCGTCCGGCATGTCGGCCGCAGCCAGCCTGTCAGCTAAGCTGCTGACGGCCCACACATCAGGCTACCATTGAACGTATCCGCGGAAGCGCACCGTCAGCCGGTGAGCCGCGGTGTGCGGATGACCTTCAGAAACAGTGCATTCATGGCATCCGTGATGCCCTGAGTTGGGCTGACTTCGAAGTAGAGGCCGGGTGAGGCGCAATTCTGCAGGTCAGTGCCGATCTGCGATTGGAACGGCGCGATCCAGGTATTGTACCAGGCGTTCTGCGGCAGCGGCAGATAGGTCGTGTAGAGAATGGCGATCTTGACGTTCTGGTTCTTCAGCGGCTGACAGAAGGACGTATCGAGCGGCTCCTGGCAGCGGCCGCCGGTAGTCGGCTTCGTGCAGGTTGTCGGCTTGTAGCTGTCGCCCACGCCATCGGTCACAAAAAACAATACCTTCGCACGATCGGTGCTACTGGTGCCTCCCCCGCCTGTGCCGATGACCGGCTTGATCTGGGTGAGCATGGTATCGAAGCTTGTGTCCTGGTCACTGTTATAGTTCTGACTGGGAGTGGTCATCAGGTCGACGGCGCTTGTGGAGTTTTTCACTTGCGTCATATCGGCTGACAGCGCGGATACGTTTGTCAATCCGATGGCTTCGGCTTTGGTTCCAAAGGTGTAGACAGCCATACGATATTGATCCGGGGTCACCCGGTTCGTTGTTGCCGTATCCGTCAACGATTGCGTCGCTTGCCGCACCACATCGATGCGCATCTTTACGTTGAGGCTTTTCGCCAGATTATAGTAGTTATTCGTCGTATTGAGATTGTGGCAGGCGAAGGCGCAGGTATCGCTGGTATGGCTCTGCAAAGTCGTAATGTCACTTAATGTGGCCCCGACCCCCATGGACGGCGTATTATCCAGCAGCATGTAGAAATCGATGAAGCTTGCCATCTGGTACTGCGCCGAAGCGACACCGCTGATCGGAACCGAGGTTTGTCCGAGCAGCTGCATCAGCGTTGTCGGCACGCTTGCAGAGAAGCTGACGTTGGAAGACACGACGTTCGAGGCTCTCGTCACCGCGATATTGACGTTGACGGGTATGCTCTGCAAATCGCTCGATGTCTGGCCGAAGAAGAGCTTGTTGGCGTCATCCTGGCCAACGGTCACAGTGCCATCACTGGTCATCGCCATCGCCGCGGCAACGGCGGGAGAGGACGACGCGATAGCGCCGATCGCAGCCGCATCGGCCGCATTGTAGAGATCATTCCTGACCAGCATCGCATCGGTGACGTCGATGGCAAGACCAGCCGCAACGATCAGCGGAACGGCGAGCAGAGCGGTCATCGTTGCGAAATTGCCCGATCTATCGGCAATCAGCGTTCGAGATTGCTTATATAGCGTGTAGAAAGGCTTTACGCAGACCTTCAATATTTTCACGAACAAGCTCTCTCTGGTGGAGGTTACACAAACAAATGCCGCATAAGTAGAAATCAGCGACACTTTCAAATATACTTGACGATAGTATCGCAAATAAATGTTTATATTCCGATAATGACGTATTTCTATTTTAGTCCATTCGAATTTATGTAAAATTTACCTACAATGGAAAAATATACTTATGCGCGATCGACTTTACGAAACCACCCCAATTTGACCGGCAGACAAGGTCTAATCTATTCAGCCCATTGACGTTTTCGTAAACAACGTGCCATCGGGACGACCGGGAAACCCGCCTGGAACAACACTTTTCCCGACAATTTGCGCAGGTTGTCTTTACTCGATCTTCAGTGTTTGCCCGCGAAAGCGTACCTGGCAATTTGAGTTGTGAGGATCGCAAACCAAATGACCATCACTGCAGTGACCAGATTCGGGATTCTTTAAGTGCGCGTCATTTCATGCATCGTCACAGCGCATAATCTGTGGCTCGTATTTCTTGCGGCATTTGTCTGTGTCAGCGGCAGCTGGATAACGCTCAACCTACTGCGGCGGGCAGAAAGAACGTACGGACTTCAGCGCGGCGGCTGGATCTTTCTGACCGGAGTGGCTGCAGGCGCATCAATATGGTGCACACATTTCATCGCGATGCTGGCCTACGAGGTCGGCGCACCCGTCACCTTCGATCCGATCCTGACGATGGCTTCGTTTCTGCTGGCCGTGGCCGGATCCGCCGGAGGGGTTGCAATCGCACTGTCGCGCCTACCGCGGATCGCGCCGGAGCTGGGTGGCGCGGTTGTCGGACTTGCCATCACGGCCATGCATTATACCGGCATGATGGCCTATCACGTCGATGGCATCGTCGAATGGGACATGAGCTATGTCTTCGCCTCAGTCGTCCTTTCGGTAACGCTAGCCGCGGCCGCCATCAATCAGGCGATCCGCCGGCCGTGGCGCTACTGGTCGCTGACCGCGCTCGTGCTTTTCGTTCTGGCGGTCGTTCTGCTGCATTTTACAGCGATGACGGCGGTCTCCGTCACGCCGCTGGCGACCGGCGACGGTCTTGCCGATTCCTATGCGCTGAAGGCCATGGCCGTCGCTGTCGCCGGCGGCTGGTTGCTCGTCATCGGCACGGGCATTGCCAGCTACATGATCGACGAACGCGCTTCGCAGGAATCCATCCAGAAGCTCCAGCACATGGCGCTTAACGACCTCCTGACCGGCCTGCCCAACCGCAGTAGCTTCAACGACTATCTCGATCGCGCGCTGGAACATGCAAAGGAAGACAGTGCAAAGCTCGCCGTGATTGGCATAGATCTCGATCGCTTCAAGGAAATCAACGATCTGCGCGGCCACAAGGCGGGCGACCAGGCGCTGAAGGCCATCGGGCGTCGGCTCCTGCGCGTCATCAAGGATGGCGAGTTTGTCGCGCGTGTCGGCGGTGATGAATTTGCCGCCGCCAAACGGTTCCAGAACCAGAGCGAACTTCTGGATTTCGTCGCGCGACTGGAAAAATTTCTGTTCGAACCCATCCGGATCGATGACTTCGAGACCGTAACCGGCGCAAGCATCGGCGTCGCCGTCTATCCCGACGACGGCGACGATCAGGAGCGCCTGATCAGCAATGCCGATCTTGCGATGTATCGTGCCAAGGCCGATATCGGTCGCGCCGTCTGCTTCTACGAATCCAAAATGGATGAAGCGGCACGCGCCCGTCACACGCTTGCGCAGGATCTGCGGCGCGCGGTCGAATTGGATCAGCTGGATCTGCATTATCAGGTGCAAACCTCGGTTCAGACGGGTGAGGTTTGCGGCTATGAAGTCCTGGTCCGCTGGAATCATCCCGAGCGCGGTTCCGTGCCGCCTTCGGAATTCATCCCCATCGCCGAGGAAAGCGGCACGATCCTCGTCATCGGCGAATGGGTCATGCGAAATGCCTGCCGGGAAGCCGCCACCTGGAGCAAGCCTTACAAGATCGCCGTCAATCTGTCGCCGGTACAATTCGCGCACGCAGACCTTGCCAAGCTCGTCCATTCGATCCTTCTGGAAACGGGCCTGTCGCCGTCAAGGCTCGAACTGGAGATCACCGAGTCGACGATCATCGCCGACAAGACCCGGACGCTGCATGTGCTGCGACAGATCCGGGCGCTTGGCGTCACCATCGCCATTGACGATTTCGGCACCGGCTATTCCTCGCTCGACACGCTGCGTTCGTTCCCTTTCGACAAGATCAAGCTCGACCGCTCCTTCATGAATGAAGTCGACGACAGCATTCAGGCAAAGGCGATCGTTCGCGCCGTGCTCACGCTCGGCAAGAGCCTGGACATCCCGGTCCTGGCCGAGGGCGTGGAGACCAATCATCAGCTGGAAATTCTCCGCATCGAGGGTTGCGATGAGGCACAGGGCTTCTTCCTTGGCAGACCCAAGCCCGTCGGGCAGATCTTTCAAGTGGAACAGATGGCAGACGAGGAACTTGCCTCCCCCTTCTCGGGGCGCGTCCCGCCTCAGCGCATGCGGCGCCGGTGAAGCTGTCTTTCCGGCGATCGGTTAAACAGCAGCGGTGAGACATAGCGCTTCTACGCCTCACCGTTCATCTCGAACCAAGCCGCCGTTGCCTTCCGACCGTCAGATCGCGCGGTCCGAGGCCTCGCCGATCCATTCCTTTGCCAGCTCGATCGTAACGTTAGAGCGGATATCGGCGGCATTGGCGGCGGCGAGGAGTTCATAACGACCGGCTGAGGCGCGGAACGCCTTCGTCTTTTCATCGAAATAGCTGAGATCGCGCGGGCCGAGGACCAGCGAGGCCGTACCCGTCTCGCCAGGCGCCAATTGAACCTTGGCAAAGGCACGCAGCTCCTTGTCCGGCCGCTCGACCGTCGGGGCAAGCGGGCGCACATAGAGCTGCACAAGCTCGGATCCTCTTCTGTCGCCAATATTGGTGATGTCCACAGATACAGTGAGCCCTTCCGAGCCCATCTGCACCGCAGAGGCTTTCGCATTACTCCAGGAGAACCGCGTATAGCCAAGGCCGAAGCCGAAGGGAAACAGGGGCTCGACACCGCGTGTGTCATGATGGCGGTAGCCGACGAAGACGCCCTCGGCATAGCGGACATGGCCATCCCTGCCCGGATAGACGGTTTCGTCACCGGTCATCGCGGAATTATCCGACAATTGCTTCGGGAAGGTCTGCGGCAGGCGGCCACCGGGCTCGACATCGCCGAACAGCACATCGGCAACTGCGTGGCCGAGTTCCTGGCCTGGATACCACATCTGCAGCACGGCCTTGACCCTGCCGAGCCAGGGCATCTCGATCGGGCCGCCGGTCTGGAGGACGACAACGGTATTGGCGTTCACCGCCGCCACCTTTTCGATCAGCTCCTCCTGCCGGCCCGGCAACCGCATGTTGGGCAGATCGAGCCCCTCGGTATCCCACTGACCGTCACGGCCGACAAATAGCAACGCGACATCCGCAGCCCGGGCGGTTTCGACAGCCTCGGCCATATCCGCGTCGCCCAGCGGCTTCTCCACGCCGAAACGCACGGCCGTCAGATTGATGCCTTCCCCAGTCGATCCGAGGGCGCAGTATTCGACAACGACCTCGTATCGTTGACCGGCCACCAGGTGGATGCTTTGACGTTGCTCGACATTGGCGGTCCCGAAATAATTGTCGCCGCGCGTCCAGCCATCGAAACCGTTGACCACCAGCCTGCCATCGACGTAGAGCTTGGCGAGACCTGCGTTGGTCATGCCGAAAATGTGCTCGCCGCTTTCGGCGGGCACGTAGAATGCCGTCATACGCGCGGAGAAGTCGCTCGGATCAAGCTCCGCCGACGGCAGATCGAACCAGAAGAACTCGCCCACATCAGCTGTTTCGACCGCAATCGGCGAGCCGGACCAGTTCCGGCCTGTGAAATACTCCACCCGCATCTCGCCGGAAAAGACGTTGACGAGCCGATTGTTGCGGCAGCCGGCAGCATATTGGATGCTATTGGCATTCGACAGCGCCTCGCGGATCCCGTCAAGCGGGCTTATCCTGTAGTGGGCGGCAATCTGGGCACTGCCGCCACCCATGACCCGAGCCTCCGCGGCATTCGGCCCGATGACTGCCACATGTCCGAGGCCAGCTTTCTGGAGCGGCAAAATGCCGTCGTTCTTGAGAAGCACGGCACCTTCTGCGCCTAATTGACGGATCAGAGCCCGGTCCTCAGGCAGATCAAGCGCATGCTCGCTCAAGTCGGGCGCCTTCTCAAACGCGCCGACGCGTTCAAGCAACGTCAAGATACGACGGGCGGCCATGCGGACGGCCTCGGGCTTGACCTCGCCGTTGCGCACCGCCCGCACCAGCTTTTCGCCGCGATCGCGCGCCGGCCCCGGCATCTCGAGATCAAGCCCTGCGTTGACCGTTGCGGCGGTCGTATGCGAACCGAACCAATCGGACATGACGATGCCGTCGAAGCCCCATTCCTCGCGCAGAA
Source organism: Rhizobium freirei PRF 81 (assembly GCF_000359745.1). Lineage (GTDB taxonomy): Bacteria > Pseudomonadota > Alphaproteobacteria > Rhizobiales > Rhizobiaceae > Rhizobium > Rhizobium freirei. The sequence continues at coordinate 224,179 of NZ_AQHN01000083.1, read as the reverse complement.
CCGTGGTCAACAGCCACGGATGCTCGCTGGTATAGATGCCGTTCAACCGGTTGTAGGAAGACATGACCGCCATGACCCCGGCCTTTTTGACGGCCCTCTCGAACGGCAGCAGATAGATCTCGCGAAGGGTACGCTCATCGATATCCGACGACATCGTCTGCCGTTCGATCTCGGATTCGTTCCCAGCAAAATGCTTGATCGTCGCGGCGATGCCCTGGCTCTGCACACCCTGGATATAGGCGACGGCAAGCTCCGCTGTCAGCATGGGGTCTTCGGAATAGCATTCGAAGTTGCGTCCATTGAGGCCCGAGCGATGAATATTGACCGTTGGCGCCAACAGAACGGACGCGCCCTTGCTTTTGGCTTGCCCGGCAATAGCGACACCCATGCGCTCGACGAGCTGCGGGTTCCATGTCGCACCGAGGGCGATAGCAACGGGAAAGCAGGCGGCGTTGACGCCGGCAACGAGCGAGCCCGCACCACGTGCGCCGTTTGGACCATCCGTGACCTTGATCTTCGGGACGCCAAGCCGCTCAACAGGCACCGTGGTCCAGAAATCGGCGCCGGAAAGCAGTGAAACCTGCTCTTCAAGCGTCATCCGGTCGAGAATATCGTCGATCATAAAGCCTCCCGATGTGTTTCCTGCACGCTCCCGGCACTTCCCATGCCGGGGATTCCGATTTGAAGTAACCAAATCATAAACGCGTTCAAGACCATTCAGCAATCGCCATATGTCGATGAAATCGCATATCTTTCCGCACGCGGCTCGGCCTCAAGGCAGCGAGGTTGCCGTGGCCTCGCCTGAGAAAAATCAGGCGACGCGGTATCGGCGCTCCGGGTCAAGGCGGCCCAAAACGCGACTTCGCTAAAATGCGAACAATCTTCTTCCGAATAAATTTGACCGCATCGGATTTCATGAGCGCAATTCATGGAGCCGAGTATGCGTTCATTCCTCATCGCTGCAAGCATTCTCTTCGTTGCCGGCCTGTCGTTTTCGACGGCCACCACCGCAAAGCCGGCAGCAAACCCCGTGAACACGCCAGCCCGTCAATTCGCGCGGGTGGTCACTGACGCGACCGTACCGGTCGGCTGGGCCGGTTTCTGTTCGGCACAGCCGGCAGAATGCGCGGCGGGTGAGAAGAGTGATGAATTCGTCACGATCGACCATGAGCGCAGGCGGCAGCTGCAGCAGGTCAACAGCCTCGTCAATCACGAGATCCAGGGTGTCGGCGACAACGACCACTACGGCATCTACAAGCTCGGCATCATCAACTGGTGGACCTATCCCGACGACGGAGCCGGCAACTGTAACGACTACGTCCTGTTGAAGAAGAAGCTGCTCGTGGAGGCAGGCTGGTCACGCTCCGCACTGCTGCTGACCGTCGTTCTCGACAAGAACAATGAAGGACATCTCGTCCTGATGGCGCGCACGAGTGATGGCGACCTTATCCTGGACAACCTCACGGACACAGTCAAAGCCTGGGAGGGTACGGGCTATACCTTCATCAAGCGCCAGTCCGCCGACAATCCGAACAGCTGGGTTCGGCTTGAATCCGGACGTACGCCTGAACAGCTTGCCATGATCAGCAAGGCATTGGCCTCTCACTCGCAGTGATTGGCAGACCAATAGGTATCGACCAGGCTTCTGCCGTCCCGATCCAGTATGGCAAAATCACCCGGGATGATTACGAAAAAGCGCTCGCTGTCCCCTGTTCCAGAGGCCGTGTCGACGCGGCCGCAGACGACGAAGCCAGGCATCCGCTCGCTCGGCTTGGCGTTCAATATATGGATGGCAGACGCGGGCACATCGATCCGTCGCGCGACGGCGGTCTTGGCAAGGGCTGGAACATCGGCCATCGTCGGCACGGCCTCGCCCGGCGCGGCTGCAAGCAGGATACTTCCTGCCACAACAAGATGTTTCAACGAAATCCTCCCGAAAACCAGGACGGCAGGCCTTGAACTCGCCTCGGCGGCATGGCCATACACCTCTGCAGCCAGAAGCTGCTTTAGGCAAAGTTTATTGTGATTCGCCGGACAGAAGAAGCGCTTGCCCTTGCCTTTGCAGGTTAATCGACTATGAAGATCATCCCCGTGCCGGGGAACATTTTTGAAAGTCTACTTGCGAATGCGTACAAGCCTGTCGAGAATTCCGGCGCTCAGTCTTCTTCTCATTCTTACCTTGGCGAGTGCCTCTTTTGGGCACGATCTGGTGCGTGTGCCGGCCGGCAATCGCAACAGCACCCAGCCGCCGATCCCCAACACATCGGCGCTGCGAGCCAAGGCGTTCAACACGAGCTACGACGAAAAATACCAGAAGATCGTCGGCGTGCTTCGCGAAGACAGGGAGCTGATGGCTTCGATCAAAAAGGCCGCGCAGGCCTATAGGATCGACCCGATCCATATTGTCGGCGCACTTGTCGGTGAACACACCTACAACATCACGATCGTCAACAGGGTGAAGTCCTATTACGTCAAGGCCCTCGCCTATTCCCAGGCTGACTTCAAGTTCAGCTATAAGGATGTGAACGTCCAGTCCTTCATAAAGAAGCCGGAATTTGCCCATTGCGACGCCCTCACCGGCAGCGCCGAATTGTGGGAATGCCGCGACGAAACCTGGGACAAGAGTTTTCGCGGCAAGGTTATCGACGGCGTCACCTATGAAAACATGACGTTCCAGCGCGCTTTCTTCCAGCCGTTTTTTGCGGGGCAAACCTTTGGCCTCGGACAGATCAGCCCGCTGACCGCGCTCGAAGTCACCGATGTCGTGCATGCTACCAGCGGCCTTCCGAAGCTTTCGGCCAACGATCCGCAAGCCATCTACCGCGACATCATGGATCCCGACCGCAGCGTCATCTATATCGCCGCGATCGTCAGGGACGCCATGGATGTCTATCGCGCCCAAGGCTTCGATATCAGCGAAAATCCGGGCCTGACCGCCACGCTCTATAATGTCGGGCAACCGCGGCGGCGCGCCCTCGCCTCGCGACAGGCGTCGGACGCGTCCGGCGGGAAGAAGCTGCCGGAAGAGAACTATTATGGCTGGCTGGTCAATGACAGGCTACCGGAGTTGCGCAGTCTGCTAGGGCAGTAATAGGGGGCTGCGCCCTTTGAAATCCATAGCTCAATAATGTCGAGGCCGCCCCGGCTTAGGCAAGCATGCCGATGCGGCCACTTGCCAACTTGTCCTCGACCCAGGCACGCTCACCCTGCCAGTCATGCCGCGCCCATCCCTTCCAACCAAAGCCGCATAGGCGGATATCCCAATCGAAAGCCGGGAAATTGGCGAGAGCATAGCGGATCCCGAGGAAGCCGGTGCTTGGAAAGACGGTGCGCATCTGGTTTGGCGCAATGCCGAGTTCCGCGCAGCCCTCCGCATAGAATTGCGGCGGCATGATGCGGATCTCCTTGCCGGCATGCCCCATGAGTTCAATCGCTTGCGCCGTCCAATCAGCCCTTCGGCCTCTCAGGCGCTGGAAGATATTGGGCTGCGGGTGATATTTGCGGATGATCTCTGGATGGTAGGCAAGCATCAATATTTTTGCGGACTTGAGCGCCGCATTTTCCAGAAAGGCCGGATCGACCATCCGTTTGTGCAAAGCTTTGCTCGATGCCGCCAGCATGAGCACATCCGTGCGCGAGCCGCTCCTGTCATCGGAAAGGTTCGGCTCGTTAAAGCGCATCACAAATTCGGCACCGTCGATGATCTTGGAAAGATCTCGGTCCAGCCTTCCATTGCCGATGATGATAGCAGTCTTACGCGCCAATTGCGGTCGTCCAGCAAATTCCGACGGTGATTTATCAACGGCCTCTGACATTCCGCTGAATCTGTGATGCAGCGGAATGGGTATCCGGTTTCCTGTCGCGACCAAGGCCTGCTTTCCGAGGTTAGCTAAGTCCGCAGTTCACATCTCCGCGGGGGTCGGCGCCACATTGCCCACCCAAATGCGCGCCGATTAAGGCCGCTATGTTACAAAAAGTAAATGAACTTTAACGGAAGTAAAGCCGCCCCGAGAGCCGCGGCATCTCCCTTCGTTTCGCTGAGGACCAGTCGCGCCTCGTTTGGCGCAACGCCATAGCGATGACGACGCTTGGAGGGCATCAGCGCGCGGGAGATCATCAGCCGCCCCAACTCATGCGGCAATTGTCCGCCAAATACAATGGCCTGCGGATCGAGCACGCCGATCAATGCGGCGATCAATCGATCGAGCATCGGCATGGTATCGGCGAGCCAACTCTCCACACCCGGCCAGGCCGGATCGAAGTTTTGTCGCAGATCTTCGATGGAGCCGACGTCGACACCATTCTCGCGCAAGGCGGCAATCAGGTATTGCAAGGCCGGTCGCCGCGACATTTCGTCGGGTGTATAGACCATGCTGAATTCTCCGGCGTTGCCGTGGAAGCCGACATAGGATTTCCCCTCCAGAACCAGACCGCCGCCAAATCCGTAGTTGAAGGAAAGATAGGCAAACGTCCGGCACCAGCGCCCAACCCCGCGCAGGCTCTCGCCGATCGCACCTGTCGTGGCGTTGTTTTCCAGCCATACGGGCAGCTTGAAAAGTTCTTCCAGCTCCGGGCGCAGCTCGATCAACGACCAGTCCCGCAAGGGTTCCGGAGCGTTGAACACATGCGTGTCCAGCACGAAGAAGCCCGACATGGCAAAGCCAAGCCCGATGAGGCGATCACGATCTATGCCATGGCTTTGCAGGAGGTCTTGAAGTGTCTCCGCGAGCGCGGCGAGCGTTTCCCGGCGATCGCTCGGCACTATCTTCACCGTCTCCTGCGCGACGATATGACAGCCGAAATCGGCAAGCGACAGGATGGCGGAGTCGGTGTTGATGGAAATACCAACGGAATAGACGGCGTCCTTCACCAGTTCGATCGTAGGACTTGGTTGACCACGCATGCCTTTGAGCGGGGATGCGGCCCGCAGCAGACCGCGTGTCATGAGTGCCTCCACCAGGCGATGGACCGATTGCTGCGTGAGATTGGTGTGCCCAGTGATCAACGCGCGCGCGATCGGTTCATGTCGGCGAACGATATCGAGGATCAGGCGCTCGTTCTCGCTCGCCAATGGTGATTTCTCAAACGTAATCATATATCTAGTCCTGAAACCTGCATTAGCGCCCTAACCACTTGCGTGCCTGCTCGCAATCCAGCGATCGCACCTTTCCGATTGATTGTCATAAATACTACACTCTATGTGTATTAATAGATACCACGCCGCCTAAGCCTCAAAGCGAAAGGTCGGCGCCTGAGCCATTGGCGTTTGCATTCTTCGACCGCCAAGGAAAACCCTCCGCCCGAGAAAGCCACTCTCATGCCCAGCCAAACCGCCGCCGCCCCTATGCCACGCACCGACATCTACGACCTCTTGTCTCGCTCCAATCCGGACATTCTTACCATCGCGCATCGTGGATTGTGGTCGGCAGCGCCGGAGAATTCGCTCGCTGCAATCCGCGCTGCTGCCGAGCTTGGCGTCGAATTCGTCGAAATCGACACGCAAGCGACCGCCGACGGCCACCTTGTCGTCATCCATGACAAGACGCTCGACCGAACCACTTCGGGCAGGGGCGTGGTCGGCGCCAGCACCTTCGCAACTGTTCGCGACGCCCGTCTTCGCGCTGGCGCCGGCGGGGAGACAGCGCCACTCACCGACGAACGAGTGCCGACGCTCGAGGAGGCCCTCGAAGAGGCGCGCGGCCGCGTCTTCGTCAATATCGATACGAAGTTTCCTCACGAACTGCCGCTGGTCATCGCCGCGGTCCGTCGGCTCGGTGCGGAAGAGCACGTCATCATCAAGTCCGATGTCGATCCGGAGAGCCGCAGCTTTCCCGTGCTCGGTGCCGACTGGTTCGGCTCCATTGCGCATATGCCGATGTTCCCCGTCAGGTCCGGCAAGTTCGCCGAAGATCTGCGGCTGATCGAGCCGTTGCGCGCGCCGACGGTCGAGGTGAAATTTGCCGATATTGCCGATCTCGCAGCCGGCCGCGAAGAGCTGGAACGCCAGAACATCCGCGTGTGGATCAATACGCTCGACGTCTCCCACAATCTCGATTTCAACGACAGCCGCGCCCTCAAGGATCCCGATGGCGTCTGGGGAGCGCTTGTTGCAGCCGGCGTCGGTGCTATCCAGACGGACGCGAATGTCGAATTCAAGCAGTGGCTCGCAGGCCGAAGCGGCAGATAACGGGCAGTCAGGCTCATCGTCGGATACGGGAAAGCCCGGTCGATCGGAAGGATCGGCCGGGCTTCCTGCGTCTTGGGAGACAGTCCTTTATCGCGCGTTGTACTTCGCGTCGACTTCGTTGATCGCGTTGACGTTGCCGGACGAACGCCCCTTCTCGTCGAAGGTCTGCGCCAGAAAGGCGTCGGAAATGGCCTTGGCAAGTTCGGTGCCGATGACGCGCGCGCCCATGGTGATGATCTGAGCGTTGTTCGACAGTGCAGCACGCTCCGCCGAATAGGTATCATGGGTCAGAGCCGCGCGGATGCCCGGCACTTTGTTGGCCGAGATGCAGACGCCGATGCCGGTGCCGCAAACGAGGATAGCCTTGTCATAAGTGCCGTCGATGACGCCGGAGGCGACGCGGTCGGCGAGATTGGCATAGAACGCATCGGCGCCTTCCTGCGTGCGCGACACTTCGCTGACTTCAAACCGGTCCTTCAAGTGATCGGCGAGAACTTTGGCGAGGCCTTCGCCGGCGCTGTCACCAGCAATAGCAAGCTTCATGATGTTTCTCCTTAGAGTTTGGCGGCGCACTTGGCGAGAATGTCGAGATAGCCTTCGACATTCCAGGCGGAGCGCCCGATGAAAAGCCCGTCTACGTTCGGGCAGGATATGAGTTCTTCGCAGTTTTGCGGATTGACCGATCCGCCGTAGAGGCATGGTATCTTTCGGCCGAGCACCTTTTGCGCGACCGCGATGATCTCGGCTTGGCGCGCATCGGCGTAGGAAGGTTCGGCCGGGATCCCCTTTTCGCCGATCGCCCAGACCGGCTCATAGGCGAGCAGGATGTCTGCCTGCTTCTGCGCGGCAGAAAGCTCCTCGAGCGCGCCGACGACCTGCTCACTGAGGATCTCCGTCGCGCGGCCGCTTTCGCGATCCTCCAGCGTCTCGCCGATGCAGATGAGCGGGATCAGGCCATGGCGAACCGCCGCCTCGGTCTTCAATCCCACGGTTTCGTTGGTCTCGCCGAAATGCTCGCGGCGTTCGGAATGGCCAAGCTCGACGATGTCGAGATTGCAATCCTTCAGCATCAGAGGCGAGATTTCTCCCGTCCATGCGCCCTTTTCGGCCCAATGCATGTTTTGCGCGCCGACCTTGACGGAGGTTTCCGACAGGATCGCCTTGACCTCGCGCACCGCTGTGAACGGTGGAATGACGAAGCGTTGGATACGCGCGTCACGAAGAGCATCGGCAGCGCGCAGGGCTTCGGCGAAGGCGCGCGCCTCCGCCAGCGTCTTGTTCATCTTCCAGCTGGTGCCGATCCAATAGCGGGGCGTCTCTGTCATGTCATATCCTGGTTCGAAGCAATGGTAAGAGTGATGCCGTCGCGACGGAATTGATCGAGAATGGCGCCATCCGGTGCGCGATCTGTGATGATGGCATCGAAATCGGCGAGATCCGCCATCACATGCAGGGCCGTATGACCGATGCGTTGATGGCTGACGAGCAGGCACCTCTTGGCAGCCGAAGCGATCATGGCGCGCTTGGCGCGCACGACATTGTCATCCATGTGATAGGCAAGCCTGCCGGAGATGGCGGGCGTCGACAGGAACGCGATGTCGGCCCTCAGCCGCGACAGCGCTTCCTCGGTTACGACGCCGAGAAAGGCGTTGAATTTGGCGGAATAGACGCCGCCAATCGCGATCAAGGTGATGCCGCTCTCGTTTTTCATGCGGTCTATGATCGCTGCATTGTTGGTGATCAGCGTCAGCGGGCGCTTTTGCAGCAACATCTCGCCGAGAACGGCGGCCATGGACCCGTCATTGACCATAACGGTCATGCCGGGCTCGACGAGATCCAGCGCACAATGCGCCATGCTGAGCTTCGCTTCGTGATCCCGCCGCTCCCGGAAGCGGAAATCGCTCTCGAACTGCGTGCCGGCATCGATCGTCGCACCTCCGCGAACTTTGCGCAGCACGCCTGCCTGCTCGAGATCGTCAAGGTCCCGGTGAATGGTCATCTTGGATACGGCAAAGCGATCAGCCAGATCGTCGAGATCGACGGTCTTATGCTCGACGAGCAAATTGATGATCAATTGCTGGCGCTCTTCCCGCTTCACCTTGCTCTCCGGCCATCTACCAACAGAACCAAAGAAAATATAACATAAATATATCACAACTCAACACTGATATTGTGATATTGAGATGAACTTACGTTGTTGGACCGTGGATCGGCCTATGCCTTCAGCAAGGCCCGCGCCGTTCTTTCGTCGGTAATCAAGCCGTAGAGACAGCGATTTTTCAGAACTGCGCGGATGGCCTCGACCTTGGGCAGCCCGCCGGCAAGCGCCACCAGCCGCTCCTTTTTCGAACGCGGCAGCGACGCCGAAAGCGTGCGCGCCGTCAACGTCGTCTCCAGGATATTGCCATCGGCGTCGAAGAAGTGGCCGAGGATTTCGCCGACGCCGCCGGCGGCAGTGACCTCCCTGATCTCGCGCGGCTCCACCATGCCCGAGAGTACGAGCTGCGCCTCCGTATCGACGGTGCCCAGACCGACCAGCTTCAATTCGGCGCCATTTGCCAGATCGAAAACTTCCCTGACGCCGCGCTGCGCCAACAGCACATCGCGATCCTCGCGGGTGTTGGCGAAGAACGGCACCGGCATCACATGCGCCTGCATGCCGGTCTTTTCGGCGATGCGATGCATCACGTCATAGGGATTGGCGGCATAATTTCTGGTGAGCCCGCCAAGCAGCGAGACGAAGCGCAAATCCTTGGCACTGACGCGCGACATATGATGAACCGCAGAAGAAAGGGTTCGGCCATGGCCAAGGCCGATGACCTTGTTGTTGCCGCTTTCGATCTCACGGCGCAGAAATCCGGCACCCGCCTGCCCAAGGGCACGAAACTCGTAGCCATCTTCGCCAAGGTCGGGCGCGACCTCGCAATATTGCAGACCGAAGCGCGCCGAAAGCTCCGCTTCCAGCTCAACGCATTCGACGATATCGCCGTCGATCGTCACTTTTACAACGCCATCGGCGACGGCGCGCGCAATCAGCCGGTGTGCCTTCACCGAGGGAACACCGAGCCGTTTTGCCACCTCTGACTGCGTCAGTCCGCCAGCATAGTGCAACCAGGCCGCCCGCACGGCGAGCGAAGCATCCGCATCCGTCATCGACCGCTCCTTTTCATTGTCTCACGCATAGGGTTCCGCCTACGTCTAGATCCCGACTTGCTTCCTCGACATCGCTTCATGGCTGATTTGATCGCAGATTCGAGACTCGATCATTTCCATAGCTAGATATGCAAGTCGCCGGCGCCCGTGTCGATATGAGGTGCCCAGAAGGCGACACTTTCGGCAATCTGCGAAATGACCTGACGGTCGTTCGGCTCGCGCTCCTTGAACGACAGCTCCAGGCAGATCTCGTTATCCCTGGCACCACCTTCGGCAAAAGCCTTCAGCAGCGGTTCCGGCTGGATGCGGCCTTTGGCGTTGAATTCCGCCGTGAAGGGACGGTGTCCGCCCTTGTCCATCAGGCTCTGCTTGATGTGGATGATCGGCGAAACCTTCGGAACAGCACGCGCCCAGGCATAGGGATCGTAGTCGTCGGGATTGGCCGAGGTGACGTCGCCATGGTCGACGTCGGCCATCATCCACATCGGTATGGCGAATGGCGCCTTCGTCAATCTGTTCTGCAGGGAGAGGCATGCCTTAATGGTTTCGCCGAATTCGCGTCCAATGCTCATCGGTTCCCAGAAGATATAGGAGAGACCGGCGGCGCGGGCGTGCTCGGCCACCTCGCCCCAACACTCGATCGCGATCTCAATCAGCTCCTCGCGCCGCGCCGGATCGTCGTAATCCTTGTAGGTGAAGATCGCGAACTGTGTGCCGACGGAATGGCCGCCGAGATCGGCGGTGATATCGGCAAAGGTCTTGAACCAGTCGACATAATAGCGCCGGACATCCCTATCCGGATGGCCGAAATGATTGAGGCGGCCATAGGGACCGGTCATGCCCGAGGTCACACGAACGCCGGTGCGTTTCATGGCCGCTTGCATGTCGCGCGTCAGACGGCGGATAACCGGCGCCTGCCAGCTCGGATTGATGAATTCGTGGGTCAGTTGCAGATCGCGAATGCGAAGATCACGAGCGACTGTTTCAATCAGGTCTGAAGGTTCCGCGAAGCGGTTCACCAGCGGGTTGGTATTGAGTGACAGGGTCAAGGGCATCGATGTCGTCTCCCGGCAATCGTCGAAAGGGTCAGGCGGCCAGCGCCAGTTCGGCGTCGAACCATGCGGAAAATGCCGCCTTCTCCTCGGCCGTCATGCGCAGACCTTCCTTGGTGCGGCGCATGAGGACGTCTTCTGCTTCCTGTGCCCATTCCGACGCGGCCAGATAACGCGCCTCCGCTTCGTAGAGATTGCCGCCGAAATGGCGGCCGAGCCCCTCAAGCGAGGGTGCGCTGCCGACGATCATCTTGGTGCGTGCGCCGTAAAGATGTCCGTAGTGATTGATGAGCGTGCGAGGCATCCAAGGATAGGCGGTACGCAGCGTATCGGTGAAGGCGACATAGTCGGCATTCGGGATATCACCGCCAGGAAGAGTGGCACTGCGCGTCCAGTCGCCGCCCATCTTCGGGAAAAACCTGGCAAGCTTCTGCATCGCATGCTCCGAAAGCTTGCGGAATGTGGTGATCTTGCCGCCGAAAACGTTGAGAAGCGGCGCGCCGCCCGTCTCGTCTAGGTCGAAAACATAATCGCGCGTCACGGCCGAAGGATTGCCCTTGCCGTCGTCGAAGAGCGGCCGCACTCCGGAGAAGCTTTCGAGCACGTCGGAGCGGCGCAGCTTTTCCTTGAAGTAGCGGTTCACTGCCGCGATCAGATAATCGATTTCCTTCTCGTCGGCCTTCACCTCTTCTGGCCGGCCTTCGTAGGGAATGTCGGTCGTGCCGATCAGCGCCTTGTCGCCCTCATAGGGGTTGATGAAGATGACGCGCTTGTCGTGGTTCTGGACCAGATAAGCCTGCTGTCCGTTCCAGAACTTCGGAACGATGATGTGGCTGCCCTTGACGAGCCGGACGCTGCGACTGCTGTTGGAGCCGGCAACGCGATGGATGATGTCGTTGACCCAGGGTCCCGACGCATTCACCAGCGCCTTGGCGCGCACCGTGCGCACTTCGCCGGAGCGCTGGTCGCGCATCTGAACGGTCCAGACGCCTTGATCGCGGCGGGCACCGATGCAGGCGGTACGCGTCAGGATCCGCGCGCCCTTGGCGGCGGCGTCGAGCGCATTGAGGACGACAAGGCGGGCGTCATCGACCCAACAGTCGGAATATTCGAAGCCCTTGGAGTATTGATCGAGAATAGGCGCTCCCTCGGGATCGCGGTGCAGGTCGAGCGAACGTGTGCCCGGCAGCTTCTTGCGGCCGCCGAGATGGTCGTAGAGGAAAAGGCCAAGGCGAACGAGCCACGCAGGGCGATCCGTCGGGCTGTGCGGCAGCACGAAACGCATCGGCCAGATGATATGACTTGCGGAATTGAGGAGCACTTCGCGCTCGATCAGGGCTTCGCGCACCAGCCGGAACTCGTAATATTCGAGATACCGCAGACCGCCATGCACCAGCTTGCCGGAGCGCGACGACGTTCCTTCCGCCAGATCGCCCTTCTCGCACATCATTACCGAAAGGCCTCGCCCGGCTGCGTCGCGGGCAATGCCGGCACCGTTGATGCCGCCGCCGATCACGAAGAGATCGAAGATTTCGGGTTCAGTCATGTCGTGCTCCTTCGGATGCCTCTGGCATCATCAAATCAAACTTCACGGGCAGCGGGACACTATGCCGGCTAATGCCCGGCAAGTTTGTCCCAGGCGGGCGCAATCGCTTCGCGCACATCCTTGTAGGCGTCGAACAGGCGGTCGTAGCGCTCGGCATCTCCGGCGTTCGGGGCTTCGGCTTCACCGAGCAGGGGCGTCACCCATTCGGCAATGCAGCTGTCCATGTCCGGATAGGCGCCGACCGCAACCGCCGCCATCATCGCGACGCCGGCAGCTCCCGCCTCTTCGCGATCGGAAATTCTCACCGGCGCATTGACGGCTGCGGATAGCGAACCGCGCAAGGCGCGCGAGCGGGCAGCGCCGCCCGTGACGCGCAGTTCAGACGGCATATCGCCCATGGCCGCGTAACAATCGCGCGTTGCCATGCCGAGCCCTTCGATCACAGCGCGCAACATGTCGACAAAGCCATGACGTGTGGAAAGCCCGGTAAAGCCGGCACGCGCATGCGCATTGACGAAGGGGCCTCGCTCTCCGGCCTCGGAAATATACGGATGATAGAGAAGATTCGTCGGGCGGCTTGCGGCGAACCAGGCATCGATACGCGGAATGAGGTCCGAGTAGGAAACCTGGCGACCACCCTCAGAGATCAGATCCGCCGCCATACGCAGGATCCAGTCGACATTGATCGTCGCGCCCATATTGGTCTGAACCTGCGTGACGATGCCCGGGATCGGCAGCGCGATGACGTAACCGGTTCCCTCGTCATTCAGCTGAACGTCGGCGACGGCCTTGGCGCGCATATGCACGCCGGTCGAACCGATCGTCGAGCAGGCCGCATTCCGGCCGCCCGTGCGTACGCCGGCACCGAGTGCGGTCATCACCATATCCACATAACCGAGGCATACCGGAGTTCCGGCAAGCAATCCGGCCGCTTTGGCCGCGTCGGCGGTCAAGGGATGGCTGGTTTCGGTGCCGTCGATGATCTCCGGCAAAAGCGAGCGCCTGCGAGCAAGGCCGAGTGCATCGATGACAACCGGATCATATTGCCGATTGCGGAAGTTACCGAAGGTAAAGCTTGCCTCCGACGGATCGGTGGCGCGAATGCCGGTAAGGTTGAGGTAAAGCCAGTCCTTGCAATGAAGCGACGCCTCCGCCCGATCGAGGAGCTCGGGCATGAAGCGATCCATATGGGCGAGCTGCGCGCCCTGCTGGCAGGTATTGAGCCCTGTGCCGGTCGCCTCAAAGCGGGCGCGGTTGCCGGACCCGGCACCCAGCCGCGTCACGGTCGGCGCAGCACGCGCGTCGAGCCAGAGCCAGGCGTCTCCAATCGGAACATTGCCGGCGCCGACGAGCCACGTGCCATCCCCCTGCCCGGTCACGGCTATGGCTGCGGCACGAGCGGCAAGGTCCGCCACCATTTCGCCAAGGCCGCGCAGGGCGCTGACGCAGTCGGACCATGTCTGGCTCAACGACTGCGTGACAGAACCATCTTCGCCCGTCTCGTACCGATTTCGGGCCGATGCCGTCGCTATCTGCCGACCGGACATGTCGAAGGCGACCGCCTTGAGAACGGAAGTTCCCGCATCGATCCCAATGATGATCCCGTCACTCTTAGGCATCGCGCGCCAATCCCATCACCATACGGCCTGCGACAGGGACGCAAGCATTCGCCAAAAACATCTTCATTCCTCCCGGCTCGACCTCCGGCTTGAGCCTTCGCTGCGAAGGTGCCCACACCAAAACCAGATCATAAGCCCGCTCGCCGATGGAGCGTCAGTGGCAATCGAGACCAGTCGCATGACCGCCCCTCACCCAATCGCAATCCGGCAACGCGATTGCCGACTTATAACATAGAGATATCATTATCACAGCAAAAATTTTCTGGCATTGTAATTTTTTTCAGATAGAATGGGCACCATCGGTTCCTCGATCATACCAAGGAGGAATCGCCGCAGCGAGCCGGGGAAGCGATTTACGGGGCACGATACGCGGGAAGCGAGATCGGCTTCGAGGGCTGGAGATCTCGTCTAAATTCTTATATTATTGTTGTGTATCAATAGTTTATCGTCGACATCACACAAAGATTACGCTGCGCCGGCCGTGGCGATGGCGATCTCAGGCGCGATTTATCAAGCTGAAGTTGCAGCCCGCCAGAAGCAACGAACGTTAGCTTGCAGGATAATAGCAAGCACAGAAAACACGGCATTTGACAATTGACAGGCCTTGAAATTTATAACATACAAAATACAGTTATTAACATAACTCTATCATAGCTACCGCAGAAATGGCGGCTGCAGAAGTGAAATGGGTGACTGGAGGAGACGGTTACCCGATAGGCTGAGGAGGCTCCCGATGTTGAACTCCCTTTCCAATCACGGCTCGAACCGAAGCCGAGCGGAACGCCTGCGCGTCCCAATGCGCAGCAACGGTCTTCGCTAGATCCTTTCAGGGATCACAGCCCTTTTCCTCCTCTCCATCAGGCAATCCGGCCGATATGCCGAAGGTCGTTTGAACATGAATACGCAAACTCAATACGCAACCGCCAAGCCGACAGGCTCCAAGCTCAAGATCATAGCGGGCGCCGCGGCGATCGTGATCGTGATTGGCGCCATCGCCGCCGATACCAAGGTGATCAAGATCGGCTCCGAGCACGACGTGCGCGAGCAGGGATTCCAACCCGATACCTATGGCGCCCAGGAGTTCCCGAAGGTGCAGACGGATGTTGTGCAGCGGGCCGTCGACGCGGTGACGCTCGTGACCGCCGTACTTGCCGACAAGAAGGCTGCCGGCGAGAAATATGGCGTGGCAACCACCACCGGCCCCGTGCTTCCCGTCTCGCTCAGCGGCACGTTTGGCGACCGCAAGGCCAACCTAAACGAGTTCAAGGTCGACGGCATGCCGGATGGCGTCATCGTCCGCGTGCAAACCGGTCCCGCCATCAACGGCACAGATTTGCGCGATGCAACCGGCAAGATCGAATTTGGTCAGTTCACCAACCAGATCGAGTATCAGAATGCCGGCTCCGCCATCAACAACGAGATGAAGAAAGCAACCCTCGGCAGCATCGATCCCGAGAAGCTGGCGGGTAAGTCGGCAAAGATTGTCGGCGTCTTCAAGCTCATCAATCCGAAGAACTGGCTCGTCACGCCGGTAAAGGTCGACGTGAAATGAGCCAGGCCCCGCAAAATGGAGTGGCTAAGGGCGAAGTCGTACTCGCCGCCCGCAACGTCGCCAAGTCGTATGGCAACGTCCATGCCCTCAAGGGTGTGAACTTCGATATTCGGCGCGGCGAAGTCACCACGCTGTTTGGCGAGAACGGTGCCGGCAAATCGACGTTGATGAAGATCCTTTCGGGCGTCATCCAGCCATCCTCTGGTGAAATCATCCTCGACGGCAGCCCGATCAGCTTTGCCTCGTCTACCCATGCGCGCTCCTGCGGCATTTCCATCATCCATCAGGAACTGAGCCTGGCGCCCAATCTCAGCGTTCGCGACAACATCTTCATGGGCCGCGAGATCATGAAGGGCGGCGTGGTCGATTTTACCGAGGAAGAGCGGCAGACCCGGGCACTGATGGAGGAGCTGGAAGAGAACATCGACCCGCTCACACCGATCGAGGATCTGCGTCTCGGTCAGCAGCAGATCGTCGAAATCGCCCGCGCTCTTTCGGTCAATTCCCGCATTCTGATCATGGATGAGCCGACATCGGCGCTCAGCGCCACGGAAGTCGAGGTCCTGTTCAAGGTCATTCGCGACCTGACGGCGCGCGGCGTATCGATCGTCTACATCTCGCACCATCTCGAAGAGGCGCTGCAGATCACCAACCACGCCGTGGTGCTTCGCGACGGCAACATGACGGCCTATGCGGAGCGCACGGACATCGATCTCGAATGGATCGTGCGCAACATGGTCGGCGACAATTTCGATCTCGGCAGCCCGCCTGCCGGCCACGAGATGGGCAACATCGCATTGACCATCGATAGCCTCACCGTTCCAGGCCCGTCCGGCGCCGCCTACAATGCGGTCGACCGCATGTCGCTTGCAGTTCGCGCCGGCGAGATCGTCTGCATCTATGGCCTGATGGGTGCGGGGCGCACGGAATTGCTCGAATGCGTGGCTGGACGCCTGAGATCGAGCGGCGGCCGCGTGCTTCTCGGCAACACCGACATTGGCGGCTTGAGCATCGCCGGCCGCATCGCGCAGGGCCTCGTCCTGGTGCCTGAAGATCGGCAGCGCGACGGCCTCGTCCCGACGATGACCGTCGGCGCGAACCTATCGCTTGCCAGCATCGGCGCCTTTACCAAAGGGCTGTTCACCTCGGGCGGCCGCGAGCAGGCGCTGGTGGACCAGTCCATCCGCAAGGTTCACATCAAGACCGATGGCGGCGCTGCGGCGATCGGTTCGCTATCGGGCGGCAACCAGCAGAAGGTCGTGATCGGCAAGATGCTGGCGACGAATCCAAGGGTCATCCTGCTCGACGAGCCAAGCCGCGGCATCGACATCGGCGCCAAGGCCGAAGTCTTCAAGCTTCTGGCCGAACGCGCCAAGGAAGGTCTGGCGGTGATCTATTCGACCTCGGAAGTCGCCGAATGCCTGAGCATCGCCCATCGCATCATCGTCATGCACCGCGGCAAGATCTCTGCCGAATTCGGTCCCGACGTCCCCAAGGAAAAGATCATGGCCGCCTCCGGCGAAGCAGTGGTCGCGCACTAGCCGCATTCATGGAGCACTGATTATGTCAGTCACGAACATCACAGATAAGAAACCCATTTCGAACGAACAACGGCGAAGCTTCAATATCGTGCGGCTGATCCTTGAAGGGCGCGCTTTCTTCGCGCTGATCGTCATCATCGCGGTCTTCTCCTTTCTGTCGCCCAATTATTTCACGCTGGGCAACTTTCTGACCATGTCCTCGCATGTGGCCATCTTCGGTATCCTTGCGATTGGCATGCTGCTCGTCATCCTCAATGGCGGCATCGACTTGTCGGTCGGCTCGACGCTCGGCCTTGCCGGTTGCGTCGCCGGCTTCCTGATGCAGGGCGTCACTCTTTCGAGCTTCGGTGTCATTCTCTATCCGCCGGTCTGGGCCGTCGTGGTTTTGACCTGCGCTTTCGGAGCCATCATCGGCGCGGTCAACGGCGTGCTGGTTGCCTATCTCCGCGTCCCCGCCTTCGTTGCCTCGCTCGGCGTGCTCTACGTCGCCCGCGGCATCGCATTGCTGATGACCAACGGTCTTACCTACAACAATCTTGGCGGTCGTCCGGAGCTCGGCAATACCGGCTTCGGCTGGCTCGGCTTCAATCGCCTCGCCGGCATTCCGATCAGCGTCATCGTGCTTGCGGCGCTGGCCATCATCTGCGGCCTTGTTCTTAGCCGCACCGCCTTCGGCCGCTGGCTTTATGCCTCCGGCGGCAACGAGCGTGCAGCCGATCTTTCCGGCGTGCCGGTCAAGCGCGTCAAGATCATCGTCTATGTTCTGTCCGGTGTCTGCGCCGCCATCGCCGGCCTGGTGCTCTCCTCGCAGCTGACCTCCGCTGGCCCCACCGCCGGCACCACCTACGAGCTGACAGCGATCGCCGCTGTCGTGATCGGCGGTGCCGCATTGACGGGTGGGCGCGGCACGACGCGTGGCACCATGCTCGGCGCTTTTGTCATAGGCTTCCTGTCGGACGGTCTCGTGATCATCGGTGTCTCGGCCTACTGGCAGACGGTCTTTACCGGTGCAGTCATCGTGCTCGCCGTTCTCATGAACAGCATCCAGTACGGACGGCGGACCAAATCCGGCTGACACTTCCATACGAACTTGTCACCGACCGGTGAAATGTATCGGCCGGAGAAAGAACCGCCGGTTCGCCGGCATCACCAGAGCTCATCAAAAGGGAGAGAGACTAATGTTTAAAAAGGGTTTGCGCATTGTCATGGCAGCGGTTGCTGTGGCACCGCTTCTAACAGGAGCTGCATGGGCCGCCGGCCAGATTACCGTTATCGTCAACGACCCGTCCAACCCCTACTGGCTGACGGAAGGCAATGTCGCTAAGGCGACCGCTGAAAAGCTTGGCTACACGGCAACGGTCGGTGCCCACAAAGGCGACACCAATACCGAAAGCAACCTGATCGATACGGCGATTACCAACAAGTCGGTTGCCATCATTCTCGATCCGGCCAATGCCGACGGTTCCGTAGGCGCGGTCAAGAAGGCCGTGGCCGCCGGCATCCCGGTTTTCCTCGTCAATGCCGAAATCAACCAGGAAGGCCTCGCCAAGGCCCAGCTCGTCTCCAACAACGCCCAGGGCGCCGCCATCGGTGCACAGCAATGGGTGGAAGCTATCGGCGACAAGGCCAAATATGCCGAACTGTTCGGCGCTCCCTCGGATAACAATGCCGCAACCCGTTCGAACGGCTATGAAACCGTTCTGACGCAGTATCCGGATCTGCAGAAGGTTGCCAAGGAAGTCGCCAACTGGGACCGCACCCAAGGCCACAACAAGATGCAGTCCATGCTGCAGGCTCACCCGGATATCAGCGGCGTGATTTCCGGCAATGACGAAATGGCGCTCGGCGCGATCGCCGCCCTCAAGGAAGCCGGCAAGCTCGCCAATGTCAAGGTCGGCGGCTTCGACGGTTCGCCGGACGCAGTCGCTGCCATCAAGTCCGGCGAATTGCAGTACACCGTTCTGCAGCCGGTTGCCGTCTTCTCCGAACAAGCCGTCAAGCAGGCCGACAGCTTCATCAAGACCGGCAAGACCGGTGCCAAGAGCGAAAAGCAGCTTTTCGATTGCCTTCTGATCACCAAGGACAATGTCGCGAAGTACTCGGCACCGTTCGTTCTGTCCGAGTGATGACATCGGGGGCGCCGCAAGCCGGCGTCCCCAACCTTTGACCGCCATCGGCGGCACCTGGCTGAACGTCAGACATAACTTGCGGAAATCCTAGTAGCGAATTGTTCTTTCTATTCTTTTCCCATAGCATGACATTCGCTGCAGCACATCAACATCCGCAAGGCTCAGCGTTAGAGGCCAACGTGAAAGACAAGACAAGCCCCGTATCATTCCTGCAAGACGAACTGCCGAGCGACAGCCGGCAATCCCGTCAGATCGCCCGACGTCAGATGATTGCCGAAGCCGTCATGGCGGAAGGCTCCATGCGCATCGAAGATTTGACGGATCGGTTCGGTATCAGCCTGATGACGGCACATCGCGACGTTGACGAGCTTGTCAGCCGAGGGCTGTTCCGAAAGACGCGCGGCATCGTCTCCGCCGCCGCGACCAGCCTGATCGAATCGAGCGACGTCTACCGCGCCAACCGACAGGCAAGCGAGAAGAAGATGATTGCCGCCGCCGCCATGCAGTTCATCGAGCCCGGCCAGGCGATCTTCCTCGACGATTCCACCACCGTGCTGCAGATGGCATCGCAACTGCCGGCCAGGGTTCCGCTGACGGCGATTACCAATTCGCTGACGCTGATGAATGCGCTGAAGGACATGCATGACGTCAACCTGCTGGCGCTTGGCGGGCAGTACTACAATTGGTGCAACGCCTTCATGGGGCGCATGACCATCAACGAGATCAACCGGCTGCGGGCGGACGTAGCCTTCATTTCGATGTCCGCCATTATCGACGATGTCGTGTTTCATCAGTCGCCCGAGATCGTCGATATCAAGCGGGCGATGTTCGACAGCTCGGCCAAGCGCGTCCTGCTGATGGATCACACCAAGTTCGAACGGCGGGCCCTGCATAGTTTCGCGCATTTGAGCGAATTCGACGTCGTCATCGTCGACGAGAAGACGCCCGCTGCTCATCTCGAGCGCATGCGCAACAAGAATATCAATGTGGTCGTCGCCAAGGGCGACAAGGAGCGATCCTGACGGACGGCTCGGCGACGGGCCGCCTCACATCGCTCACGATCGGGAGTAATGAGAATGCCGAGTCTGCTCGGGATTGACAGCGGTCTGACCGTCACCAAAGCCGTCATCTTCGATATCGACGGAACGCCGATTGCTGTCGCCCGCCGCCGCGTGACCCAGTTCATGCCGAAGGTACGCCATGTCGAGCGCGACATGGACGAGCTCTGGATCCGGACGGCCGATGCCATAGCCGAGGCGATCAGGCTCAGCAACCGCCCCGCCAGCGACATTCAGGCGATCGCCGCCACTGCCCACGGCGATGGTATCTATCTGCTCGACAAGGCCAGGAAACCGCTTGGCCGCGCCATGCTCTCGCTCGACAGCCGCGCCGGATCGATCGTCGAACAATGGCTGAAAAGCCCGCTTGCCGACGACACCCTGACGCTCACCGGCCAGTTGCCGCATGTCTCGGCCCCATCGGCGCTGCTTGCCTGGATCAAGGCCAATGAACCCGAGCGCTTTGCACAAATCGGCCACATCCTCAGCTGCAAGGACTGGCTGCGCTTCTGCCTGACTGGCGTCGTCGGCACCGACCGGACGGAGGCCAGCACCTCCTTTACCAATGTTTCGACGCAGGACTATTCGCCGGATGCCTTAAAACTCTTCGGGGTTGGCGAGATCATCGATGCTTTGCCGCCTGTCTCGCGATCCGACGAGATTGTGGGATACGTGACCGATTCCGTCGCAAAGCGGACGGGCCTTTCCAAGGGCACGGCCGTCGTTGCCGGCCTGCACGACGTGACGGCTTCCTCCCTTGGCGCCGGCGGTTATGCTGATGGCATTGTTGCCGTTATCGCCGGCACCTACTCCATAAACGAAACGCTATCGTCCGAGCCACGCGTCGACCGCCGCTGGTTCTGCCGCAACGCCATCGCCTCTGGGCAATGGAACAATATGTCGATCTCGCCGGCATCGTCAGCGAATTACGAATGGTTTCTGGACAAACTATGCGCAAGCGAAATTGCAAGCGCCGAGGCTGCGGGTCGGTCCATTCATGCCTTGCTCGCTCCAGAGATCGAGGCGGCCTTCAACCGTCCGTCAAGTGCTCTGTTCCACCCCTATCTGTTCGGCTCGCCCTACGGAGCCGAGGCAACCGCCAGCTTCTTCGGGCTTGGCGGCTGGCATGATCGCGGCGATATGCTGCGAGCCGTCCTTGAAGGTATCGCCTTCAACCACAAGATTCACATTGACGCCCTAAGTGACGGTTTTTCCTTTGATAAGGTACGGTTGGCGGGCGGCGTCTCACGCAATCCGATCGTCGTTCAGATGTTTGCCGATGTGTTCGGCATGCCCGTTACCGTCACCGAGACCGATGAGGCGGCCGCCTGGGGTGCTGCCCTTTGCGCCGGTGCCGGGCTCGGCGTCTACGCCGACCCGGAAAGCGATCCGCGTGACGTCGGCAAGATCGCCAGGACCTATTATCCCGAGCCGGCTCGCAGCGCCGATTATCGCATCCGCTACGATCTCTTCTGTGACATTGCCGAAGCAATGACACCGCTCTGGCCGCGGATCGGCAATCTCGCAGTTCAACACTCCCAAGACTAGACCGCCAATTGCGCCGCACAAACCCGCTGTTTTCGCGGCAGCTCAGCAGGACAATGATGTTATGACCGATATGGCCGCCGATCTGAAACAACGCTTCTCGCAACGTCAAGACGGAGAGATTGACGTCGTCATCCTCGGCGCCGGCGTCAACGGCGCGGGATTGTTTCGCGATCTTTCGGCGCAGGGCGTCAATTGCCTGATCGTCGACAAATCAGATTTCGGCTCGGGAACGAGTGCGGCACCTTCGCGACTGATCCATGGCGGCCTGAAATATCTGGAAACCGGCGAGTTCCGGCTCGTCGCGCAATCGGCGCTCGAGCGCAACCTGCTGCTGAAGAACGCGCCGCATTGCGTCGAGGCGCTACCGACCTTCGTGCCGATCTTCTCCTGGATGCGCGGCATACCGGCAGCCCTTCGCACACTTTTTGGATCGACGACCGCTCCGCGCAGCCGCGGCGCTGTGCTCATCAAGGTCGGGCTTGCCCTCTACGACTTCTTCGGCTCACGCAACCGCGTCATGCCCCGCCACAGATTCCTGTTGAAGGGCCGGGCACTCAAAGAAATGCCACATGTGACACCTGAGATCGTGGCGGGCGGCATCTATTATGACGCCAAGATCAGCCGACCGGAGCGCCTCGTCTATGAATTGGTCAGTGACGGGCTCGAAGCGAACAAGGGCTCGCTGGCGGCGAACGCCACCAAGCTCGTTTCCGCGGCAGACGGCCTGCTGACGTTCCAACGCTCGGACGGATATGCCTTCTCGGTCAAGCCGAAGCTCGTTGTGAACGCTGCCGGCCCCTGGATCGATCAGGTCAATGCCGCTCTCGGCGCACCGGCTCATCGCCTCATCGGCGGCACCAAGGGATCGCACATCCTGCTCGATCATCCGGAGCTGGTGCGTAGCCTGAACGGCCACATGATCTATTTCGAGGCTGACGACGGCCGCATCTGCCTCGTCTACGGCTATCTCGGCCAGGCGCTGGTAGGCTCGACCGACATCCCCTGCGACGACCCCGACAATGTGCGCTGCGAGGAACAAGAGATCGACTATTTCCTCGATAGCGTGCGGTCGTTGCTTCCGGGTCTCCGTTTCGAGCGCGACCAGGTGACCTATAGCTATAGCGGCATCCGCCCCCTGCCCGCCTCGGATGCCTCGTCACCGGGCCTGATCAGCCGCGATCACTCCGCACCTGTCTTCGAACCCGATGGCAGCCGCCCTTTCCCGATCATCTCTTTGGTTGGTGGCAAATGGACAACGTTCCGCGGCTTTGCCGAGGAGGTCGCCGATACCGTGCTGACGCGCCTTCAACGCAGCCGAAAGACATCGACCGAGCGTCTCGCCATCGGCGGCGGACGGGATTTTCCGGTGGGCTCCCGTGAGCGTGAGAGCTGGATCCGATCGATAGCAGCAAAAACCGGCGTGGAGGCAAGCAGGGCCGATGAGTTGTTGAGCCGATATGGCACGACCGCAGCTGCGATCCTTGCCCATGGTTCGGTGTATAGCGATAGCCAACGTATCAGCGGCGCGCAACGCCATAGCGCGCTCGAGATCGATTGGATTGCGCGGCAAGAATTGGTCGTCCATCTCTCGGATATCGTCTTCCGCCGTACGACGATGGCGATCGAAGGTCTTTTGACGATCCAGAGCTTGCGCGAAATCGGCGCAATCGCGGCGGCGGCGCTGCAATGGGATGCACAGCGACTGGGCAGGGAAATCGACGATGTGGTTACGTCGCTGGCGAAGTTTCACGGTCAGGTGCTGACCGAAGAAAGCGCGCGCCGGGCGGCAAGCCCGGCGACACGCGGATGATCTTCGATCGAAATCGCAGCATCGCAGTGTCTGTTTATTCCCATTAAAAACATTTGACGGCCGACGACTTAACTGTTTTCTATAGATAAAAAACATAGTTCGGGAGGGATGCTCTAAGTCTGCATGCCGCGCCGATCAATCAGCCATATCTATCAACATTGCGCATATGAGGGCTTTGGCGTGAGCTCGCGGATCATCCAGTTCGGCACCAGCCGGTTCCTGCAGGCACATGCGGCGCTCTTCGTGCACGAGGCGCGGCAATCGGGCCAGGATGTCGGCCCCATCACCGTCGTTCAGACCTCCGGCGCCAGCAGCCGTAGCGGGCGCGTCGATGCTTTCAACAATCCGGAGGGCTATCCAGTCGCCATTCGAGGCATGTTGGCTGGCCAGTCCGTCGAGCAAACTGTGCAGGTCACCAGCGTCGAGCGCGGTCTATCCGCCATCGAAAACTGGGAGGAGCTATCGAAACTCTTTGCCGCGGATGCCGAATTCGTCATCTCCAACACCGGCGACACCGGCTACCAGACCAGGCCGGAGGAAGATGGCTTTGGCGTGAATGGCCAAATTCCCCGGTCCTTCCCGGCCAAGCTCGCAGCTCTCCTTGTCACGCGTTGGCGGGCATCCGGCCGGCCCTTGGTGATCCTTCCCTGTGAGCTCGTCACTGCCAATGGCCGTATCCTGAAACAAGCGGTCGTCGATAGCGCCAAACTCAACGCCGTGCCGGCTGAATTCTACACCTGGCTCGATGACAATGTCGCCTTCGCCGAGACCCTGGTCGACCGCATCGTTTCGGAGCCGATCGAGCCGATTGGCGCTGTGGCCGAGCCCTATGCGCTGTGGGCAATCAAGCGGGCTCCGGGCGTCCACCCGCCATGCACCCACGCAAGCATCGTGCTGACCGATGATCTCGAACCCTATGAGCGCCTGAAGCTGCATATTCTCAATCTCGGCCACACCTTCCTTGCCGAAATCTGGCAGCGCGAAAACCGGCCGGCAGACGAAACCGTGCGCGCCATGCTGGCCGACAAGGATATGCGCGCAAGGCTGGATGCGCTCTATCAAAGCGAGGTGCTGCCCGGCTTTGCTGCTAATGGCATGGGCGAGGTGGCGAAGGCCTATGTAACTTCGACTATCGACCGTTTCCGCAATCCTTTTCTCGACCATCGCATCACCGATATCAGCCAGCACCATCCCGAAAAAGTCGGCCGCCGCATTCACGCCTTCCTGGAATGGGCGGATCAAGCGCGCAGTCCTTCAAGCGCGCCGACGTTGAGGGAAATCGCCGCGCGCTATCCACTGATTACCGCTGCACCATGATGGTCTTAAGCCGGATGGCAGATCCGACCGCATATCCGATGAATGAGCTCGCCCAACCCCGGGGCATCGCCTGACGACTTCGACGAGATATCCATATTGTAACACCTACGGCCGGCACGCCGGCCCTTCGAGAGTGCACCACCATGAAAACACTGATCTGCAATGAACCCGGCCGCCTCTCCCTGATCGAACGCGACGTTCCGACCCCGACGAAGGGCGAGGTCCTGGTGCGCATCAGACGGGTCGGCATTTGCGGCACGGACTTTCATATCTATCAGGGCAAGCACCCCTTTCTCGAATATCCGCGTGTTATGGGACACGAGCTGTCGGGCACAGTCGAGGACGCAAATGGATCGAGCCGCCTCAAGAATGGGGAAAACGTCTACATTGTTCCCTATCTCGCCTGCGGCCAATGCGTTGCCTGTCGGCGCGGCGTGACCAATGCCTGCCAGAGCCTCTCCGTCCTCGGCGTCCATCGCGACGGCGGCATGACGGAATTCATGTGCCTTCCGGAGCAGAATGTCGTCTCGGCCGGCAGGGCTTCGCTGGACGAAGCCGCCATGATTGAGTTTTTGGCGATCGGCGCCCACGGCGTCAAGCGCGGCGGCATCACGGCCAAGGACCGCGTCCTTGTCGTCGGTTCCGGCCCAATCGGCATGTCCGCCATCATTTTCGCCAAGGCGCGCGGCGCTGACGTCACCGTCATGGACATGCGCGAAGACCGACTGGAGTTCACCCTTGCCTCGCTCGGCGCCGATCGAACACTCATCGCCAATGACGAAGCGGAAGCCCAGGCGAAACGCCTGACCGACGGCGACTTCTTCGACGTCGTCATCGACGCAACCGGCAACGCCCGCGCCATGCAACGCGGTTTCGGCTTCGTCGCCCATGGCGGCCGCTACGTGCTCGTCAGCGTCGTGCGCGACGATATCACCTTCTCGGACCCAGAGTTCCACAAGCGCGAAACCACGCTCTTTGCCAGCAGGAATGCGCAGCCGGATGATTTTGCCGAGGTCGTGAGGCAGATGGAGAACGGCAAAGTGCCCACCGCGGCGCTGAACACGCACAGCGGTTCGCTGGTCGATGGGCCGTGGCTGTTTGAGGAGTGGCTGAGGCCTGAGGCGGGGGTTATCAAGGCTATACTGGAAATTTCCTCAACATAATTTCCCGGTGTCTACAAATCTCGGGGCCATACAGCTCTCCAACATATGATGGAACTCACATTGCAGTTCTATGCCTTCCTTAAATCAGCGTTCTTCAGATGACCTGCGTACTCTTTGTTTTTATCTACCATTGCGATGTTGCCTCACGTGCCACACGGATCAAGT
Organism: Rhizobium freirei PRF 81; assembly: GCF_000359745.1. Lineage (GTDB taxonomy): Bacteria > Pseudomonadota > Alphaproteobacteria > Rhizobiales > Rhizobiaceae > Rhizobium > Rhizobium freirei. The sequence goes on along the minus strand of NZ_AQHN01000083.1, from coordinate 198,339 downwards.
CTCGTGGGCGTTTAGCACGCGTAACCCATTTACGCATCCCTCAATTTTCCTCGAAGCGCGCGCTCCAAGAACAGACCAAGGCCAAGTGAACACATACCCCATCCAACGACGTATCCCCGATTTAATAGGCGGTCACTATAATTTTCATAATAGGCCGTGCGCATCCACTCAACGCACTGTAGCAGCGGATTATATGAAAGTGGGGTAGCGACGCTATCTGGTAACTCTGAGGGCACGAAAAGAGCGCCGGATGAAATGTAGAATATAATCCCGAGTAACGCGTACACAGTTACAAAAACTGGCGCGGCCAATGAGATTACGCTAACTATAGTCCCTATACCAACCGCAAGAAGTATCGTTGCAAGGTACGCGAAAACTGCCTGAAGTGGATCAGCAGGGTATGGTGAAATGTCCAGCGACAGAAAAATTAGATACATCATGAGAAGCGTAATCGCGCCAGCAATGATCTCTAAAAGTGCTCTGGCAAAAAGAATATCAGTAATATGTACCACGGGAAAAGCCATCATGGGGGCGTTCGAAATTAGCGAAAGCGACATAAATCTTGATATGTAAATGAAAGTCAGCACTGGCAGAATACCAGTTGCGAAGAACAGCATCGGGCTTTCGCCAAATGGTGACGCGCGGCCAGTTAATACGCTCATCATCATAATGACGAGCATATGGACGAGCGGCCAGACTGACTGAACAAGAAAACCAAGGCCGTGGTTGAAGAACCGTGTCCGCATATCCCGAAGCATCACGGCGTTCATCACGTTCATTTTCCGCTCGATCGCGAATCGAAACGTGCTTGGGTTCTTTTTGTGTTTCACGGACAAAGCGTTTTCCAAATTCAGGCTCTGAAATCGCTGCCAAATATGCCAGCATTGCTACTGCTATCAATCTCCAAAAGTGAAAACTGTAGAGCCAACCATGAAGCCATGCCACGACCTCCGGGCGAGATCCCGCTCAGTGTCTCTGCTAGCGGTGTCACCATAGAGCCACCCACCCACCGTAAGCTCTTGCTTTGGGTCTCGCGAAGTCCGCGGAGTAAACCTACCTGGGGGCGGCCTCTCGCGAGATGCAAAATCACATCCTGGTGAAATCTGCACAGGTGGGCAATGGATACAGAGACAACTGATCAGCTCTCGTTGATGTCATTTCTTCCAGGGCATGGCAAGCAAGTTATTTTTGCCGCATTTAGCGCGACATCAGCGATTGACGTGATCCGCAATTCCGACGAACCAACGAGCTATGTGATAAAAACGTTCCACACCGCAAACGCTCGCGAATTTTAAGATTACCGGCGATCGACGATTGCCTACCAATTGGCGAAGTTAATGCAAAAAAATCCACTGCAAATGGCAGCAACACTTGCGACGCCATTAATTTGCCGCTAAGGCGAACTTAAGCAAGGAGAGGCCGATGAACGAGATTATATTCATCGTAGATAACGATTTTAATTTTGATTTTTCTGCTTTAGGTAGTGACTCTATTTTCATTCGCCTGAAAATTGATGATATAGTCTCGCGACGACAGTTTACCGTATCAGAGGAGAGGGCAAGAGATGCTCTCAAATCTGCGTTTGTCGCGGGTGTGATCCTTTCCGCTAAGAATCAGGATAAAGTCCAGCAGGTCTTCGAGAATCTGAATAAATTGCTACCTCACTTTACTTGTAAGATGGTTTCAGCTTTTGACATCGATCCCGTCGGCATAGCCAGTTGGGTAGCCCGTTCTGCGATCTCTTTTTCGAAATTGATTGCTCTTCAAGCTGCCCGAGCAGAACGAGAAAATGCTGAGATCCGCATCCTCTACAGCAGAGTGCAATCGGCTCTTTCCGAAGTGGAGAGTTTTCACGATGCGCCTTATCGCTCAAGAATTTTATTCCAAGTGCTGCCAGGCAAACATTCAGTCAAGATTTCGACAGCGCCGATCAGCGTCGAGATCGCTGCCGAATATTCCTCATTGCATGCAATCGACATTTTTTTCGACAATCAGCCGCATGTGCTAAGCGCGGCCGACATCGAGGTGCGGCTCATAGGAGCAAGTAGCGGTCGGCAACTGGCACTATGGCGTATTCAAGAGGCGAAGCTTCAAGAGGGTTGGAATCGGTTCTATTGCCCCATCATGGATGAACCGATCGGTGAGGCCATAGCTGTTACGTTGCGTTCTACAAAGGAAAAGACCCAGTTCGCGCTTCGGGCGGGCATTGATACCGAGTGGCAGGCAAACTCAGCCCCGTCCGATCGCAATTCTATTGCGCTTCGGCTCTGGTCTGGGCTGGTTGGAATGAAGCTGCCTAAATCTTCACCTGGGCATTTTGTCGATGAGGAGGAGCAGACGGTGCCTCTCACCTTGGCCCGCTCTGAATTGCTTCAACTCGCTACACCACTTGATGCCAATAAGGCGAAGTTGGTTTTTTGGGATGAACGCCGGGATGGGCTTATGGTGCATCCAAAGGGTGTTGATCCGGTTATCGCCCACATCCAGACGCTTCAGGCAGTGGATCTATCAACGGTTCGCGTGCACTGCAAACTAGTACATCCTGAAGCCGCAGTGACGGATTTTGCTATTTGGATAGTCCGGTCAGATGAACAAGCTTCAGTCAGGCCACTTGTATCGCCGGAGCGCAACAGCGTTGGTCGGCTACTGAGTGGTTTGAGGAAGTCATTCATCGGATCATCTGGCATCCCATCCAATCTCAACTGGCTTACTCTCTCTGGAGACCAGGAGGGGGAGGTATCGTTCACCTTGGATCCCCCATACACAGGTTCGATCGAACTATTCCTTGCCACGCGCAACAAAAGCAAGGCCAACCAGAACGCCTGGGCACTATTCACCGACATTCACTTTGGAAGCCATTCGTCCTGACGCGGTGTTTATGCTGATGAACCAGATTACTCAATCTACCGAATATTCCGCACCGCTATCTAAGCGCCCGCAAGTAGCAATCGTAATTCCAGTATTCAAGCATTCGTCGCTTGCTTTGGAAGCTATCTCCTCTGTGAGGGGCGCTGCTGAAACTGGCGATGCTCACATCGTAATCGTAGATGATGGGTGCCCATATTTTCAGACGTTGTTTTCAGCATCGCTGTCATCAGGTGGAAGAATTCACTATGTCCGCCAAGTGAATTCTGGTCTTAGTGGGGCCAGAAACTGTGGAATTGACTTCGTGTTGGAGAACCTTCCGAATTGCGAAGGCATTTTCTTTCTAGATGCTGATAATAGACTATCATCATTTTCAGTTTCCCGCTTTACACAGCTTTTGATCCGCGAGCCTGACTACGATTGGTTCTATCCTGACATTAACATGATCGGTATACCTTGGTCAGGTGATTACTCAGGTCGTTTTCGCTGCATCACAGAATCGCTAATGAATATCTGCGAAGCGGGAAGTCTGGTGAGGCGCCGCGTTTTTGAAAGCGGCTGTCGTTTTGATGAGAAGATGCGCGCCGGTTACGAAGACTGGGAGTTCTGGATCTCGCTTATGGAGCGCGGCTTTGTTGGAGCCAACATGCCTGGTTCCGGTTTCCTCTATCGAAAACGGGCAGAAAGCATGCTTGCGGATTCAGCCCGCCGTAACGACGAAATTATGGAGTACATTGAGACGAAGCATTGGTGGATGCGAGACTTACCCACTCTAGTTAGGCTGGAGCATTTTGAGGCGCCCAGGTATGCGGTGATCTGCTCGGACAGTTCGACTGTCCTCCTCGGTTCAGACCCCATGGCGTTTCGAGAAATCTCGAGTGAAACCTATTCAGACGCCTTACATCTCTCTCAAGGACGACCTAACTGGGCGACCGCGGGAGCTATTATCGTGTATGCCTCAAAGGCGCTTTTGCATCAACTTCGAGATGCTGGATTGTTGCAATCCATATTTTGGAGAGGGGAGGTCGAGCTAACCCAAGCAAACTTCGTTTCCGTCGAAATAGTCGAGGGAGATGGCGAATACTATCGCCAAGGGCGATCGGCAAACATCTCGTTAAGCGATATGCTTATTATCAACGTGGAAACAATGCGTTCGGTTTTTGCCGACAGCAAGACGGATTGGATCGAGAAACTCGCATTTCAACCGGACGAAATCGGTTGCGTCGGCTTAAAAATAGAAGTACCCACTCTACAGGTTCCGAACGAAGCGTTCAGGTATCAGCGACAAGAACTTGTGCATTGGGTTCGACGCGAGAAATTGAAAGGGATACCGCCCCTCTGGTCGGGTCGTCCGCAAAATAAGCACGAGGGTACACCAGATTTGTCGCTGACGGCCACCAAGCTGCAGGCGAAGTTTCAATCCGGTGTCCTTCCATGCAGAATGAAGGACCAAACGAAATGGTCGGTAGCGATGATATTGCCGATCATGGAGTTTGGAGGCGTAGAGAAAGTTGCGCTACGCGTGGCTTGTGAGCTTCGGAGAAATGGCTTCCGAGTAGACCTCGTCATGTTCGGAAATTCGAGAGCGCACAACTACGAAGCGTTTTCCGATGCATATGATCAAATCTACATATTGGATCACATTAGCCAGGCCTATGGCGGTTCCGTATATGAGGGCACTTATCTTCCATCCAATCTTTCTATTTCAAATCCGGAAATTGAGAACCTTTTGCGCGCCTATGACGTGGTGATTAATTCTCATGCGGCAGGTTCTTTATATAGCTTCGCGAACCTGAGAAGGTCCGGGGTCGTCACGGTTGACTATCTCCACCTAATCGAATTCACGAGGCGGGGGCGCGGTACAGGACATCCCGTGATCGGCTTAGCTTTTGAGCACAGCATCGATATTATGGCCTGCTGCTCTGATCAAATGGCGCATCAGCTCGCTGCGCTTGGAGTGCCGCGCGAGAAAATTATAGCTGTCCCAAATGGGCCTGGGGCGTTCATATCATCTGCGGATACGGAAGAAGCAGCCAGAATGCGAGACGGTGCCCTGCGACCAAGGCTAAATGTTCTCTATTTTGGCCGTCTCGATGTTCAGAAAGGATTGGATCGGCTCAGCCAAATTGCCCAGGCACTAAACGTGGAGGGCGACATGTTTGACCTGCGGATAATTGGGGATAGGGTGGTTGACAGCGAAACTCTCGAGGATTTTGCTCTCCAGAGTGAGCCAGCTATCTACGATGAAGCCGAAATTGCGGCGACTTATCGATGGGCGGATGTGATTATCATGCCGTCTCGGTTCGAGGGGTTGCCGCTAACTGTCATAGAAGCGATGATGCTCGGAGCGGTGCCAATAGTGACAGACGTGGGGGCGCTGGCTGAACTGATTAGCGACGGTGAAAACGGATATCTGATTCAGGGTATGGATGTCGTCAGCCAGATGATTGACCGCCTGAGACACCTCGCTAGAAACCCGCATGAGCTTAAACGTCTGCGCCATAACGCGCGCGAGACGGCCGAGGTACGGGACTGGGCTACAACGACAGCTCCATTGATTCAAAAAATTTCCCTTCTCCTTAAGCAAAGGGACGCGAAAAGGAGTTTTTCACCTACCTTTGGAATTTTCGAGTCCCGCTCTTCACTGAAGAGCAAGCTTCAGGGTGTAGCCTAGTCCTATCAGCCCAAACCTTAGAAAGTTATCGATGGAAAATCTCGCCAAGCTTTACTCAACATTCGTTAGCCTGGGCGATAATTGCGAATTTGGCTTCGCGCAACGGCATGCTGGCGTAGACGTGGGTGCTTTGTTGAAGTGGGCTATAGTGCCGCCTGATGTGCTTTTAAAGTGCCTCCGAAACCGCTTCTCTGGCCTGTATGCGTTCGAAAATCTGGTCCCGTATGCGACTGATATGGTCCTTGATAAAGAGACGGGCCTTGCGTTTCATTCTGAGATGTACTCGCTTGAGACAGAAGGAAAGTTGGTCTTTCGCGAATCGAACGAAGAACGTTTTTCAATCTACTCGCGCGAAATAGAAAAGATAAACTACCTAAAACAAAAATTGATATCGCAGCTCGAAGCTGGTTCAAAAATTTTTGTCTATAAGAAAAACTCCGGTGTCAGTCTTAAATTTTACTCGGAATTATCCAATTGTATTCGAAATTATAGTTCGGAAAATGTGCTCCTTGTAGTGGAGAGTGATTCATCTAAGCCGGCATCTTTAGCGAAGCTATCAGAAGGTCTCTATATTGGAACGATTGAAGAATTCGCTCCGTACGAGGCCGCTGATCAAATTAAGCAAGAAAGCTGGGACTTTCTGGCCAATCAGTTGGCCAGAACATCCATGCTGGATGATTCGCGATGGGCCTTTGAGAAAGAGCAGATTGATCTTGTGGCGAAGCAAGCTTTCGACTGGTCAAAGGGGATTGCGCATGAGTTATGGTTTTGGTCAAGGTGGTTCGAAACTAGAGGCCTGGAGTGGACCAGCGATTTCGAAATGCGTCTCAATGCTGAGCAACCTCTGATCCCAGCGCTGAGAGCGCTTATTCCGGCAGATGCTCAAGGAACGATTGATATCCTTGATGTCGGCGCCGGTCCGATGACCAATATCGGTTTCACGCACGAGACGATCTCACTCAATATCCGGGCGTGCGATCCTTTGGCAGATTTCTACTCTCAAGCTGCGGCGAAGCACGGCGTAAAGCGACCAAACGAGACCGTCTTTGCTGTAGCCGAGGATTTGGGAGCATATTTTTCTGAGAGTTCGTTCGACATTGTGCACTGCTGCAATGCACTGGATCACTCCGCCGATCCCGTTAGAGGCATCATCGAAATGCTTAGGATCGTCAAGAGAGGCGGGTCGATTTATCTAAAGCATCACGTCAATGAAGCGGAAACTGAGAATTATGAAGGTTTTCATCAGTTTAATTTCGATCTAAGAGATGGTCGCTTTGTAATATGGAATAAGAGTAGTTATTGGGACGTGGCAAGTGTGCTTCCGATACATGTTGACGTGAAAGTACATTTGGAAGATCAAGATATTGTAGCCGTTATCACGAAGTTGGAAGAATTCGATGCCGCGCAGAGGCTAGTCCAATTTAAAGGGCGCCTGCGACAATTTCAGCATGCTTTTATCTCCAGGCAAACGCAAGCTGCCGTGGAGCAACTCGAATTAACTTCTGGTGGCAAGTTCGCGCACTAGGGCGAACAGATAATCGAAATCATTTAATTGCGACGATTAATTGTGTGAACTGTGACACGTGGGTTGCGCGATGATTTGTGGCTTTCAGGTAACGTGAGACAAGTTCGTGGAACTCGAAAGCGCTCCATCCGCTAATATGGCAGGGGTTTTATGCGCACTCACTCATGACCGAGCTGCAGAGCGTTTAGGGGACTCACCCTCGCAGGCGAAGCATCCTGCCGGCTAAATCAAGAGTGGTACCGATGAACAATTTGCAGTCTCTAGAGATACCTTTTCATCTTAGGAAGGAAGGTGTCTGTCTCGTTATGAATCCTGGCAACGCGGGAGATGCATTGATTGCCTTGGGAACTAGACACTACCTTCAGTCAATCAATGCTGAGGACGTGCCTGTAGTTCCAAGTTGGCAAGCCTTGGACGTTGGGACTAAAACAATCGTGTTCGGGGGTGGGGGAAGTCTAATTCCTCTGTATAATTCTTTGGCCAGCATTCGCGCGTGGATTGATGCCGGCCGGCAGGTTATTGTTTTGCCCCACACAACCTTTGGCCTAGAGACAGATCTGGTAGGAATGTCAGCCAATCTCATGATCGTGTGTCGGGAAGAAATTTCGTATGAGCGCTTAGAAAAAGCAGGATTTCCTACCGAGCGGTTGGGTCTTGACCACGACATGGCATTCCACTTGAAGGGGGAATTTCTCACCAGATATCCTAGGAGTGGTATTGGTATTGCAAATTGTTTCCGTACTGATGGCGAGAGACGCATCGATGCGGCACCAGTCCCAGCTAACAATGTGGACATTTCAATGTCTTGGAATGGCAACTTTTGGCATAGCGCTGATCTCACTGAAGCGGTATGCTCGGGACTAACAGCATATCTTTCATGCTTTGATACCGTCCATACCGATCGCCTTCATATCGGAATACTCGGGGCGAGCCTAGGATTGAATACAGTACTTTATGAAAATAGCTACTATAAAAACCGTGCTATTTTCGAGTACAGTATTGGGGCAAGATTCCCCTATGCAAAACTAAAAACGGTTTAAACCATTGGCGAGAGCGCGTGGACCGATGTCTGACCAACCAGGTGTGCGATCTCGGAGTGAGCCGGTGCGTCCGAGAAACTCTCTTTCGGCCTAGGATACGCACTATCGGCGGCTCCTCAGAGTATGAACCACCCACACATCTCCTGGCTATTCCTATAGCTGCTACCTTAAACATTCAGAAAAACACGTAACTAAACACCTCTACCTGGGCCTCTATTTTGAACCATCCGCCACCTCATTCGAACACCTCTACATCCGCCAGCATTGACTGATTCCGGTCCTTGGAGGAAAGCGTTGGCTGATCGTTCAAGTTCCAATCAATGTCTATCTGCGGATCATCCCAGCGAATGCCGCGATCACTCTCCGGCGCGTAATAATTAGTGGTCTTGTACAGAAACTCGACATGGTCGCTCAACGTCAGGAACCCATGGGCAAATCCTTCCGGTATCCATAGCTGACGCTTGTTTTCCGCCGAAAGAAGGACCCCGACCCACTGCCCGAATGTCGGCGAGGATTTCCGGATATCGACGGCGACGTCATAGACCTCGCCAACGGCGACGCGCACCAGCTTGGCCTGGGCATGGGGCGGCAGCTGGTAGTGGAGACCGCGCAGGACGCCCTTTCCCGATCGGCTATGATTGTCCTGCACGAAGTCGGCGCTTCGGCCGATTGCCGCCTCGAACTTCATTTTGCTGAAGCTCTCGAAGAAGAAGCCACGATCGTCGGCAAATACAGCAGGCTCGATGATCTTCACGTCGGCGATGGCAGTATCGACGGCTTTCATTCGTCTTCCTACTTAGGTGTTCGCGTGAATGGGCAACCGTGCATGTGCACTTTGAAGGATTAGAACACTTGCTCGCGCAATATCCCGAGAAGATATTGCCCGTAAGCGTTCTTCTTAAGCGGATGCGCCAAGGTCTCGACCTGCGAGGCATCGATCCAGCCGCTGCGATAACAGATCTCCTCCGGGCAGGCGACCTTCAGGCCCTGCCGGTTTTCGATGGTCGCGATGTAATGGCTGGCCTCGAGCATCGACTCATGAGTGCCCGTATCGAGCCAGGCATAGCCACGGCCCATAGTCTGAACATCCAGCTGCCCAATCTGCAGATAATGCGTATTGATGTCGGTTATCTCAAGCTCGCCGCGCGGCGACGGACGGATGGATCTTGCCACCTCGACGACGCTTTGGTCGTAGAAGTAAAGTCCGGTGACCGCATAATTGCTCTTTGGCAATTTCGGTTTTTCCTCCAGGCTGATCGCCTGGCCCATTTCGTTGAATTCCACCACGCCGTAGCGATGCGGATCCTGCACATGATAGGCAAAGACGGTAGCGCCAGCCTCCTTGCCGCCCGCTTCGTGGAGCAGTCGGGTGAAGTCGTGCCCGTAAAAGATATTGTCTCCCAGCACCAGGGCGGACGGCGCACCATCCAGAAACTCTTCGCCGATCAGGAATGCCTGGGCGAGACCATCCGGGCTCGGCTGGACGGCATAATCGAGCCTGATGCCCCATTGGCTGCCATCGCCGAGCAGTTGTTCAAAACGAGGCGTGTCTTGCGGTGTCGAGATGATGAGGATCTCGCGAATACCCGCCAGCATCAGGGTGGTCAGCGGATAGTAGATCATCGGCTTGTCGTAGATCGGCAGGAGCTGCTTGCTGACCGAAAGCGTTACCGGATAAAGGCGAGTGCCCGATCCGCCGGCGAGTATGATTCCTTTGCGTGCTTTCGTCATGGTTCAGCGTCTCGTCTTCTTTCCGTCAACGGCTTGTCGGTTTGAGCGTGAACGAAAACCGTCACGCACTCCCACAGCACTTAATTCAGGCAAGCCGCAATCTTGCCAGCACATCCTCAACGCCCGACTGCCAGGCAGGAAGAGCGACGCCAAAGCGGTCCATCAGTTTTGTACAATCCAATCGCGAATTGGCTGGCCGCTTGGCGGGGGTCGGATATTCCGCGGTCGAAATCGGCTTTAGCGCGTCGAGGGAAAGCTTGAGATTGAAGTTTCTGGCCGATGCCTCGCGGACGATATGCGTGGCATAGCCGTGCCACGACGTGCTGCCCTGAGCGGTAAGATGATAGGTTCCGCAGAGATCGTCAGCCGTTTGCGAACTCGCAAGGCGCTCGACGATCGTGCGCGTCACATCAGCAATCAGAGCCGCCGAAGTGGGCGCCCCCATCTGGTCGGCGACGACATTCAAAGCATCCCGCTCCTGCGCCAGCCGCAGGATGGTTTTCAGGAAATTGCTGCCATGGCGGCCATAGACCCAACTCGTCCGCAGAATGGCGTGACGAGCACCGGATGCCCGGACTGCCTCTTCGCCCAGCCACTTGCTTTCGCCGTAGACGGACTGCGGATTGACGACATCCCCTTCGACATAGGGATCCGCTTTCGTGCCATCGAAGACATAGTCGGTGGAGTAATGGACAAGCCAGGCGCCATTGTCCGCTACCCAACGGGCCATGAGCCCGGGCGCCGACGCATTAACCGCCATCGCCAGCTCGGCATCGCTTTCCGCGCGATCGACCGCCGTATAGGCGGCAGGATTGACGATGATATGCGGCTTGTGCTCTCGCAAGGCGGCAAGGATGCCTGCTTCGCTGGCTAGATCCATCTCTGCACGCGTGAAAGCCATCACACCGCCCAGTGGCGCAAGAGCGCGCTGCAACTCGAAACCGACCTGCCCGTTGGCACCGGTGATCAGAACGGCGCTCACAGTTCGGCCTCGTATTGCTTGCCAAGCCATTCACGATAGGCGCCGCTGGTGACGTTGCGCACCCAGTCCTGGTTTTGGAGATACCATTCGATCGTCTTGCGAATGCCGGTCTCGAAGGTTTCCTGCGGCTTCCAGCCGAGCTCGCGCTCGAGCTTGCGGGCATCGATCGCATAGCGGCGATCATGGCCGGGCCGATCCTTCACGAAGCTGATCTGATCGCTGTAGCGACCGCCATCGGCCTTCGGCCTGAGCTCATCGAGGATCGCACAAATCGTATGCACGACATCGAGATTGGGCTTCTCGTTCCAGCCGCCGACATTATAGGTCTCGCCGATCTTTCCGGCCTCCAACACTCGACGGATCGCGCTGCAATGATCCCGCACATAGAGCCAGTCTCTGACTTGCTGGCCGTCCCCATAGATCGGAAGGCTCTTGCCGGACAGCGCATTCAGGATCACCAGCGGGATCAGCTTTTCCGGGAAATGATAGGGGCCGTAATTGTTGCTGCAATTCGTCGTCAGCACCGGGAGGCCATAGGTGTGATGCCAGGCGCGAACCAGATGGTCTGACGCCGCCTTGCTGGCCGAATAAGGGCTGTTCGGCTCATAACGATTGAGTTCGTTGAACGGCGCATCATCCTTGGAGAGCGTACCATAAACCTCATCCGTCGAGACATGCAGGAAGCGGAATGCCTGCTTCTCATCATCCGGCAGACCGTCCCAATAACCGCGCACTGATTCAAGCAGGTTGAAGGTGCCGACGACATTCGTCTGGATGAAATCGCCGGGACCATGGATCGAACGGTCGACATGGCTCTCCGCTGCGAAATTGATCACCGCACGCGGCCTGTGCATCGAAAGTAGATCGCTCACCAGCTTGCTGTCACCGATGTCGCCATGCGCGAACATATGACGATTGTTGCCCTTCAGTCCCTTCAATGTATCCAGATTGCCGGCATAGGTCAGCTTGTCGAGATTGATGACGGTTTCGTCATGCTGCTCGAGCCAATCGAGAACAAAGTTCCCGCCAATAAACCCAGCCCCGCCTGAAACCAAGATCGTCATCGAAATTCCATTCTCGCTTCAAATCACAATAAAATAGATGGCGTCGTACTTATAGCCGCGCGCGATATGTCACAACCCAATAGTCAGCCTGCGCTCAAATCCAGCGCAGGCACGCCACGCAACTGCTTTGACTGACGCCTATCCTAGGCATTCCCAAATTTCAACCCATCACGCGCAATGAGCAACCTAAAGACGAACGCGTTACGTGAATTTCACAAATAAGACGACAAATCATCAACTCTCGCGAGATTTCCCGGCGCCGAGCGAATTTCGTTGCCAGTCTCATCGCATCCGCCAGCCTCATCGCATCCGATTGTCCACGAAATACCATTGCTCAGGATACTCTCGAACGATGGGCTCTATCACGGCGTTCAAAAAGCAAACGTCCTCAATCAGCTGGCCCTCCACAGCCGCGGCTGCCGGCAGCTTAAATGGCGTCAGCGCATGGAATAGGAAGTTCGCTCCGTTTTCCCGCGTAATGAATAGCGGATATATCAGTGCATTCGTCTTGCTCGCCATACGCGCGACGAGGGCGTAGTTGCTTTCAAGATGAGCCGGCCGACCAAAGAAGGGCGCGCGGATGCGGCCATTGAAAGCTTCGTCGCAGAAAATTAGCAGGTTGCCGCCGTTTTCCAGAATCCGCAAAGCGGGGCGCACGTAGCTACGGCCGGGCTGCAGGATGGAAGCTCCGACGCCCTTCCTGCGCATGCGATTGACGATATACCGGCGGGATCGACGTTTGGGGGGGTCGTAGTTCACCCCAAAGGGTAGACCCATATCGAGAAGGCACCACCCCAACACTTCCCAATTGGCGACATGTGGCGCAATGAAAATCACGGGGCCTTCGGCACAGCGGTCGACCATATCTTCCGTGCCGACCTTGCGCACGTGACGGCGCGCCAGCTGTGACACGGCGGAATATTCGGCCATCTGGCGGCCTTGCGAGTCCGCGTAGCGCTGCAGGAGCATGTTAAGTTCGGCCTCGCCGAGCTCCGGCCGTATCGTCTTCAGATTTGCGGCGGCACGCGCATAGGCTCCCTTGTGGAAACGCGGTGCCAGGAACCGCCCAAGCCAGCCGCCGAGTGCCGAGCGGGCCCGCACCGGCAAAAGTGTAAAAGCAAAATAAAGGGAAAGATCCACGGCATTGTCGATGTTCTCATAAAGCCAATAGCCAAGGAATGCCTTACGCCGATTACCACCAGCCAGGAAATCTCTCAACGCGGGAGCTTTGGGCGGCTCATAGATCCAAGCCTTACGCTTGCTAGCGGCACTGCTTTTAGCGGTTTCATCGCCGGCCGTCATTCTCAGCGCCTGTGTAGCGTTACGGGCATGCCGTCGCGTGGTCGCAATGTGAGGCGGCATTGCGGCTGGACTTTATGTCCTTCCTTGACCCGCATGCGAAAACGTTGGGCGAGAATTGCAAGGCAAAGGATCGCCTCGGTGAGACCGAATTGCAGACCAGGGCATACGCGAGGACCGGCAGCAAAGGGAATGTAGCTATAGGGGGTTGGTCGCGCCTCGCCCAAAAAACGCTCCGGATGAAACCGATGCGGTTCGGGAAACAGGGTCTCAGTTCGGTGCAGAAGCCAAGGCACGATCAACACGAGCGCAGCCTTGCGCACTTTCACGCCACCGATCTCATCGGCTTCGGCCGCCTGCCGCGCCAGGATCGGCACTGGCGGATAAAGACGCAATGTCTCCTCGATGACCGCGCGGCACCAGCTCAGCGCAGGAACATCGTCGACCGACGGCACCCTGTTACCGCAGACAGCCTCGATTTCCGCATGAATGGCCGCCTCTACCCATGGCGCACCCGCGAGCAGATACCATGCCCAAGTCAAAGTCGCCGCCGTGGTTTCGTGACCAGCCATGAAGATCGTGGCCGCCTCGTTTCGCAGCGCCACGACATCCAGTTTCAGCTCGGGATTGCGCTGTTGCCGACGGACCAGCAGCTCGACCATCGAACTGTTGTCGCCTTTGCCGGCCAGATGATCCTCGATCACTTGGTCGATGATGCGATGAATGCGCTTGACCGACCGGCGCAAGTTCGGTGTCTTGACGATCGGCAGTCCCTCATCGAAGCCCAGGAAATAGCCGAGATTGATGGAATCGACCAGCGCCTGATAGCTCGCAAATCCCTCGGTGACGGCATTGGCACCCTCCTGGCCGAGATCATTGCCGAAGACACTGCGGGAGATGATTTCGGCGGTCAGCCCCGCCATCTCGAAGAGGGCGTTGACCTCCGCCCCCTCCCCGAGACTTTGCCAACGCTCGGCAAGCTCGCTTGCCGTATTCTGCATGATCGCACCAAAGGCCGGCACGCGATTCTTGTGGACAATATCGGAGACCAGCGGCCTGCGCTGTTTCCAGGTCTCCTTGTCCGAAATGAACAGCCCGTCGCCCAGAAGATATTCCAGCGCGCGGCGCATCTGCGGCGTCTTGCGCTCGAAATTCTCGTGCCGCTTGGCCACCACGTGGCGGATGGTGTCCGGCGAATTGACAATAACGAGCTGACGGCCGAGCAGTTTGAATTCCGCCACATGCTCCCGATAGTCAGCGCGACGCCAGATCGACAGGAAGTCGCTGCGCGCCTGCAACATGAGTTTCAGCGGCTGACCGGGCTTTCCATTATAATAAGCTGCGTGAGCCGGCTCGAAATATTGTGACGACTGATCAGCGCCTTCAACAATTTCGGTTTTTTGATCAAGCCAGGCCAGCATGTTGGTGCAGAACTTTCGCGCCTTGCGGCCGGTGACAACGGAATAAGAGCCTGGCATCGCGACGCCCGGCAGCGCACACTATATTCATTTCGCAACCGCGGAAAAGCCCCTGATGAACCGACAAGGCGATACGGCTACACCTTCCCCTAAAAAACGATAGCGCTTGAAAGATAAACACATAGGTCGCCCATTGCAGCTGCGGCGTGGAGCGATGCATTCAGCCAGAATGCCTCAATCCCCCAGGAGCGGTGGACGGATTATAATTAACTCCTAGTTAACCATAATCATCTTTATTCACCACATTGAATACAGGGACTTGATTCCCACAGCCGCCGCGCATTTTGCCGAAAAGTCTGGCCACTCACGATTGTCGCGATCCTAAAAGATGCATTCTATAAGAACGATAACGTTGACTACCCTGGCCGGTTTGATGGCCGGTTGTTCGACGACGGGCCACGTTCAGCAGTCGATCGGCGTGGAAACGGTCGACAACGACAAAGCGCTCGCCTTCCCGCCGCCCGGCGGCCCGGCGATTGTCAATGTGGTCGAGCGCAGGCACGCGAAGGATGTGGATCAGACGATCTCGCTCGCTACCTCTTCCTCTGTTCCAGGTCAGAATTTCCTCAAAGTCCAGTTTCTCGGCATAGACGGATCGAATCCGGCGCTCGGTAGCAGGCCGTTCTATATCATCGACGAGCGTACGATCGCCGGAGAGATCGCCTCGGCCATTCCAGGCGTGCGGCTCGCCCGCTCGGCGATTTTCGTCCAGAACAGCTATGGGCCTTTCGGCTACGCCAGCGGTCAAAGCAGGGCCGGCGATACCTGCCTTTACGCGTGGCAGCAGGTTCAGGCCGGCTTCGCACCGGCGCGTGAGCAGCGCAATTTCGGCACGGTACAGATAAGGGTCAGGCTCTGCGACGCCCACGCCACGGAGCGCCAGCTCCTGAGCACGGTCTACGGCTATACGATTGCCGGTCGTTTCGACGGTGCCGCCTTGAACCCCTTCGGCGCGCCGCGTGGGGCCGATGCCGTTCTGGGCAAGCCGGGTGAGCCGGTCTATCCCGACGCCGCCCCTTATCGTGCGCCCCCGATCAGCATCGGCTATCAATACCAGCCGGCACCGATACGTCCTGCCGTCATACGCAGGCCTGCCGTGGCACCGCAGCAGCCCCAAATTCAGCCGGCCCCACCGCCCGCGATCGGGCCGCACGTACCTTTGCCGGATGGGCAGTACGACCCGTCGCAGACCAGCGGCGCGGGCGGCTCGACGTCCATAATGGCACAACCGCCGGGGGCGAATACGGCGAGCAATGTTGTCGTGCCTTTACCGGACTGTAACGGAAAATCGGGCATATCCGCGACGTGCAGCCGCTAGGCTAAGCGATCTCGGGGGCGCCAGGATGGCGTCTGGCAATACCTTTGAAGGAACATCGATGCAGACAGCACGCAGCATCTCGATATGGGCCGTGATCGCGTTATGCGGGGTCGTTTTGATCACACTGCCCGTCAACCTTCAAACGCAGTTGATCGCCAGCACCGTTGCCGTCACCATCATGGCAATCATCAAGATTCTCAAGCGTCAGGGCACCTGGCGTTTGGTGGCGCTTGCCTTCGGCACCGCCATCGTGCTGCGCTACGTATACTGGCGGACGACCAGCACGCTTCCACCTATCAACCAGCCTGAGAATTTCATTCCGGGGCTGCTGCTCTATCTCGCAGAAGTCTACAACGTGGCGATGCTGATGCTCAGCCTCTTCATCGTCGCCACGCCCCTCCCCCCGCGCACGGCGCGCGCACGAAAGACGCAGCATTTTCCGTCGGTCGACGTTTTCGTGCCCTCTTATAATGAGGACACCAATCTGCTCGCTAATACGCTCGCCTCCGCCAAGGCAATGGACTATCCGGCCGACAAGCTCAAGGTCTGGCTGCTCGATGACGGCGGCACCGCGCAAAAGCGGAACTCGACCAAGGTGCTGGAATCGCAAGTGGCCATTGCCCGCCACGACGAACTCAAGCAGCTCTGCGCCGATCTGGATGTCGAGTATCTGACGCGTGAGCGCAACGAACATGCAAAGGCGGGCAATCTCAACAACGGGCTCGAATATTCCACCGGCGAACTGATTGCCGTCTTCGACGCGGACCACGCGCCGGCGCGCGACTTCCTGTTGGAGACCGTGGGTTATTTCGAGGACGACCCGAAACTCTTCCTCGTCCAGACGCCGCATTTCTTCATCAATCCGGATCCGCTGGAGCGCAATCTGCGCACGTTCGACACCATGCCGAGCGAGAACGAAATGTTCTACGGCATTATCCAGCGCGGCCTCGATAAGTGGAACGCCGCCTTTTTCTGCGGTTCGGCCGCTGTTCTCAGCCGCAGAGCGCTTGAATCGCAGAATGGCTTCAGCGGCATCAGCATTACCGAAGACTGCGAGACGGCGCTCGCACTTCATGGCGCCGGCTGGAACAGCATCTATGTCGACAAGCCGCTCATTGCCGGCCTGCAACCGGCGACCTTTGCAAGCTTCATCGGCCAGCGCAGCCGCTGGGCGCAAGGCATGATGCAGATCCTGCGTTTCCGCTTTCCGCTGCTGAAGCGCGGCCTGACGCTGCCACAGCGTTTCTGTTACATGTCCTCGACGCTGTTCTGGCTTTTCCCCTTCCCTCGCGTCATCTTCCTGTTTGCGCCGCTCTTCTATCTGTTCTTCGATCTGGAAATCTTCACCGCATCCGGCAGCGAGTTCCTCGCCTATACGCTTGCCTACATGCTCGTGAACCTGATGATGCAGAACTATCTTTACGGCTCCTTCCGCTGGCCCTGGATTTCCGAGCTCTACGAATATGTCCAGACTGTGCATCTGCTGCCGGCGGTCATCTCCGTCATGCTCAATCCCCGCAAGCCGACCTTCAAGGTGACGGCCAAGGACGAGTCGATTTCCGTCAGCCGGCTTTCAGAGATCAGCCGTCCGTTCTTCGTCATCTTTGCGGTGCAGATCGTCGCGCTTGCGGTGACCATCTATCGTGTCTATGCCGAGCCTTACAAGGCTGATGTAACACTCGTCGTCGGCGGCTGGAACATCATCAACCTCATCATGTCCGGCTGTGCGCTGGGCGTTGTCTCGGAACGCGGTGAGCGCGCCTCGTCACGACGCGTGCGCGTCGATCGCCGCAGCGAATTCGGCGCCGGCGACAAATGGAATTCCGCGTCGATCGAAGACGTTTCCGTTCATGGCGCAAGGCTGAGCGTCTTCAACAAGGATCTCGGCCCGATAAAGGTCGGCTCGGAAGGCACGTTGCGCTTCCAGCCCTATAGCGGCGCCGAAATGGTCACGCTGTCGGTTATCATCCGCAATATCGAACCGATGGGAGATATCACCGCCATCGGATGCCAGTATGTCCCGAAAGGCGCCTCCGATCATCGGCTGATCGCCGATCTAGTTTTCGCCAATTCGGACCAATGGACGAAATTCCAGCAGGCGCGGCGGCGCAATCCGGGTATCATCCGCGGCACGATATGGTTCCTCGGCCTGTCGCTCTACCAGACCAGCCGCGGCTTGATCTACCTTTTCAGAGGGGTGGGTGGCGAGCGCGCAGCTCAGCGGCAAGGCGCAAAGGCGAAGAGCTGATGAACCGCGTCCTTTCAATTCTCATCTTTCTCCTTGGCGCGACGGCTGTTCACGCGCAGTCGGCGCCATTCGACATGTCGGGCGAACGCCCAAAGGGCGAGCCGCCGATCACGCCGCAGATTTTTGTACCCCAGGCGGCAACACCCCGGGCCGAACCGCCTAAGACGGTCCTCCCCTCCGTGGTGACGCCTCCAGCCGCTAACCCGCCGGTCAATCCACCCGTTGCGACAACGCCGCAAACGACCATTCCCCAGACCCCTCCACAGGCCGCGCCACCCGTCGTTCCGGCTCAAGTACCGCCGCAGGCAGCACCGGCGGGGCAACAGGCCGCATCGGCAACACCCGAGCTCCGCCGCTTTGTCGTTCCCAATTCGAAACTGCGCCTGGAGGGTGAGATCGATCACAAATCCTGGTCGATCTACCTTACGCCCGAACAAGCGGCAGCTCCGGCGAAGTTCCATTTTTCCTACCAGAACGCGGTCGTCGTTGCCCCTGAAGCATCGCAGCTCACCGTGCTTCTAAACGACCGTGTCGTGCACCAGCAGCAAATCGGTTCGTCCGACAACCCGTCCGATATCGGTTTCGACATTCCGCGCGGCCTCCTGCAGCCCGGCGCAAACCTGCTGACCTTCGAGGCATCGCAACGACATCGCACCGACTGCGATATCCAATCGACCTACGAATTGTGGTCCGATATCGATCCGACGAAGACTTATCTAACATTTGCCGGGCGCGAGGCTGAAAAGCTCTCGACAACCGACGCAATCCGCGCAATCGGCGTCGACGAAGCCGGAAAGACGCAATTTAATCTCGTCGTGCCGGCGCTGGCGCAACCCGGCACCACCAAACCGCTGTTACGGCTCGCGCAGGGGCTGTCGCTGCTTGCCGGAATGCCGAACGAGATCTTCTCGTTCGGCACGGATGCTTTGCCGCCGCCGGGTCGGGGCAAGATGACAGTTCTCGTCGGCACGCCCGCCGAATTGCAGCCCCTGTTTGCAGTGCCCACCGCCGCTCAAAACGGCGCATTGGCGACATTTGCAACGGACCCGCATAGCGGGCAGCAGCTTCTGCTCATTAGCGGTCCGTCCTGGCAGGCGATCTCTTCGGCGATCGACATGGTGGTTTCACCGACCGATCGGGATCCGAATACGCAGCGCGATCTGCTGGTAACGCAGCGCTGGACGGCGCCGGATGCCCCTTTCCTCTATGCCGGAACCAGCCTTTCTTTCGAGCAACTGGGCGTCAAGACGACGGAATTTTCCGGGCGGCGTTTTCACACCAGCTTCAACGTTGCAATCCCATCCGATTTCTATGCCAACGCCTATGGCGAAGCCACCGTCCTATTGGATGCCGCCTATGCGAAGGATGTGCGACCCGGCAGCCATATCGATGTCTATGTCAACGGCAATATCGCCACGACAAAGCCGATCACGGCGACAGGCGGCGGCATCTTCAGGCAATTGCCCATTCGCGTCACGATGCGCCATTTCAAACCGGGTCTCAACACGGTGACGCTCGAGGCGATGTTACTGGCAGACGAGGATTCGGCCTGTGCACCAGCCGCCACATCGAACACGACGCCGCGCTTTGCGCTGTTCGACACCAGCCAGTTCCGTATCCCGGATTTCGCACGGGTCGGGCAACGACCCAATCTGGCCGCTTTCGCCGGCACAGGCTACCCTTATAATCGCGATAGTGAATCCACGGCCCTGTTCATCGATCGGATCGATGCCGATATGCTATCCGCGACCGCGACCCTCCTCGGTCAGATGGCGCTGGTTGCCGGCCACCCCATCGCTTTCGAGCCGGTAGCATCATCCAGCGCCGTTGGCAGCCGGAACGCGATCTTCATCGGCTCGATCTCACAACTCCCGTCGACGATCCTCGCGCAGATGAATATTGCCGCGACGAGCCAGGTGGCCTGGCGCCCGCCAACGCCCGGACAAGGCGGAGCGCAGGATGCCTCCGTCACCATCGCGGATTGGCGTTCCCGTATCAGCGGCGGCGTTTTGCAGGATCAGTTCGACCGCTTTAAGGAATGGATGCATCGCAATTTCGATATCTCGCTCAGCTCGCTGCGCTTCATGCCGGGCTCCGAGCAGGTGTTTGCACCGTCGAATGCCAATACCTTCCTGATCGCGCAGGAAGCGAATCCCACGAAAGACGCGACCTGGACCGTGGTTACGGCCCCGAGTGCCGGGGACTTGCGAGCAGGTGTGGATGCCGTGACCTCACAACTCAACTGGCCACAGATCAGCGGTCGCATTACCCTTTATTCCGGCAAGACGGGAAAGATCGACACCGTGCCGGTCAACCGCTTCGACTTCGTTCTGTCCGGCCCCTGGTCGCTGACCAACTATCGTCTGATCGCCGCCAACTGGCTTTCCAGCAACATCCTTTCCTACGCATTCCTTTTGGTCGTCGGCTCGCTGCTGCTCGGCATGGCCACAGCAAACATTCTGTCCAAGATCGGCCGGCGCGAATGAGACGCTGGCGCTCCATTTTGGCGATTTGCAGCGCCGCCATCCTGGCGGTCGCCCAGCCGGTAGCGGCGCAACGCGCTGCGATCGATCCGCAAGCCTGGATTGCCTACAAGGAAAAATTCGTCGATGCGAGCGGCCGCGTCCTCGACAACGGCAATAATGGCATCAGCCATAGCGAAGGACAAGGCTACGGCTTGTTGCTCGCCTATCTCGCCAACAACCCGGCTGACTTCGAGGAGATCTGGTATTTCACGCGGACCGAACTCCTGTTGCGCGACGATGGTCTCGCGGCATGGAAATGGGATCCCGCTGTTACCCCGCATGTAACGGATACGAACAACGCCTCCGATGGCGATCTGCTGATCGCCTATGCCTTGGCGCTTGCAGGATCGGCCTGGAACAAGAAGGACTATCTGCAGTCTGCCGTGATCATGGCGAAAGCACTTCTCTCCCATGTCGTGATCGATGCAGGCGGAAAAACACTGCTGCTTCCCGGTGTCGAGGGCTACCGCGCTCCGGGACGCAAGGATGGTCCCGTCATCAATCCGTCCTATTGGGTTTACGAGGCTATCCCCGTCATGGCGCTGCTTGCGCCATCCGAACAATGGCAGAAACTGCGGGACGATGGCCTTGCTCTTTTGGGCTCGATGCAGTTCGGCCCGCGCAAGCTGCCCGCCGATTGGGTCAGCCTGCGGGCAAAGCCCACACCGGCAGACGGATTCGAAGCGGAATTCGGTTATAATGCCGTTAGAATCCCGCTTTATCTGACCCGCGCCGGCATTAACGACAAAGCTCTGCTCACACGCCTGCAGCGCGGAATGACTGTCGAAGGCGACGAACCGGCGACGATCGACCTGACCACGGGCAAGCCCAAAGACCTGCTTTCCGACCCCGGTTATAGAATTGTTAACGATGTTGTGGCGTGTGTGGTAGCCGGAACGAAATTGCCCGCTCCGGTTCGGCAGTTCGCTCCGTCGCTTTATTACCCGGCCACTTTGCAGCTCTTGAGCCTGGCTTTTGTCACGGAGAAACACCCGGAGTGTTTATAAAGTCCACCTTGATCATGGCTTTCATGGCCGTCGCCGTGGCGGGGTTTACGCTGGCGACGAAGGATCACGACTCGCCGGAAGACAAGATCAAGCTGGCAAGATCTCATCGCCTGGAGCCCCAAGCGACACTCGTCGCCGATACCAAGTTGGCGGCCCCACAAGGCCAACCCGTCGATCTGCAGGCGATCGCCGATCACATACAGGCGACGGCGCCGTCAGCGGTACTCGCAGGTTCGCCGACGACTTCTCAGGTCGACAAGTCCAGCCCGGCTGCAACGGCGCAAGCTGCACCGCAGCCCGCAACGCCCCAACCCGTCCCACAGCAAGCGCCTGAGCAGCAACCGAACCAGGTCCAGCCAGCCAACGCAGCCAAGGTGGATGAAAGCGCATTGCGCTATTTTGCCAGCCACGGCGACAAGGCGCGGCTTCAGGCGGAAATCTCTCGACTGCAGACGCTTTATCCGAATTGGACGCCGCCCGCCGACCCGCTGGCCGTACCGCAGAACAGCGACAAGCAGCTGGAGGCCATGTGGCAGCTTTATTCCGAGAGCCGCTATGCCGAAGTACGCAAGGCCATCGCCGACCGCCAGACTGCGGAAGCAGGATGGCAGCCGCCCTCCGACCTTCTGGAGCGTCTCGCCGTCGCAGAGGCGCGCACGCGCATCGTCAATGCTTCCGATCTGAAACAATACGCAACGGTGATCGATATCGGTTCCAAGAACCCGAGCCTGCTCACCTGCAGCGATATCGATATTCTCTGGCGCGTGGCCGAGGCTTTCATCCGAACCGACCGGGCGCAGCGCGGCAAGGACGCCTATAGCTATATCCTGAAGACCTGCACCAATCCGCAGGAGAGGCTCGCGACCATCCAGAAGGCCTCCGCATTGCTGCCTTACCAGCCCATGCAGGACCTGCTTGCCCTCGAAAAGCCAGACGGCAATGGCGGACGCGAGTTCGACAGCATAAGGACCGACCTCGCTCGGCGCTTCGTGGCCCAGGGCAATGACGATCCGAAACTGACCGTTTCGCAGGACTATCTTTCGCAGGTCGAGCGCGTTGCCCGCAGCCAGGGGCTCGCGTCGGATGGTTCGCTTCTCGGATGGTACTATTTACGACGCAGCAACTACAGTGACGCCGAGCAATGGTTCAAGGCGGCCCATGAAAAAGAAGATTCGGCGACGATCTCGCAGGGCCTGGCCCTGGTACTGATCGCCGACCGCAAGCCTCAGGAAGCCGAAGATGCCATGTACAATTGGCGGGGTGAATCCAAGGATGCGATGGCGACCTATCTCGCGGCGACGGCAAACCTCATAGCCTTGCAGCCGCCCGCCAATTTAACCGAGGAAGTTCTTGGGCGCGTCGCCGCCGAGGTGGTGAAGGAAAAATACGTTCCGACGGCGCAGCAGTTCGGCTGGTACGCCCGCACGATGAACCAGCCGCAGGCAGCCGCACGCTGGTTCGAAACGGCGCTGCGCTGGAAACCGGACGACGAGCCTTCGGCCTATGGCCTCGCCATTACCCGCAACCAGTTGAACGACCGACAAGGTGTCGCCGAAGTCCAGCGCCTATGGGCAGGTCGCTCGCAGCGCATCGCCGTCCTCGGAGAACCGGCGTCGCGCACGCCGATCGCCGCGCCATTGCCGTCACCGAACCAGACGGCGCAGACCGTCTCCCCACAGCGCTCGCCGCAGCCGCCCCAGAACGCGCCGCTGGCCGCTCCCCAGCCAGTGCCACAGATCCCCGTTGCGCAATCCGATGCGATGACAAGAGCCCCTACCCAGCCTGTCGCGCCCGTCCGCCGTTCGGCACCCATCGAATATGCCCAACCTGAAACCAGGGCCAGAACCAGCGCACGCACGACACGCCGTCCCGCCGGCTGCACGACCACAATCAATGCCGAGCTGCTGACGCCTGCCAATGCGCTGTCGCGTGGCTGGTGCCTCATGAATCTCAACCGGCCGATGGAAGCTGTCGAAGCCTTTGGCGTTGCGCTGAACAATAGCGACCCCAAGTCGCGGGAAGAGGCCGCATACGGGCAAAGCCTCGCCTATCTGCGCGCAGGGCTTGCCAACAACGCCGCTGTCGCGGCCACCAAGGCCCCCATGAACCATCAGCGCGCCGCCGAGCTACAGGTGGCAATCCTCGCGGACCGCGCCCTTTCAGCCTTCAACGGCAAGCGCTACCATGAGGCACTGCTTTATCTCGACCAGCGCTCACAGCTCCAGCAGGAGCGAGTCGACCTGATGGTGCTGCGTGGATACAGCTATCTCAATCTCAAAATGTATGACGACGCCCAGCGCATCTTCACCGCAGTCGCCGCCACCGGCAACCGCGACGGCAGCCGTGGGCTTAAGGACCTGATGCTGGCAACCCATCCGCAGCCGGGCGAGTATTGAGGTCGACAAAACGCCTTCCAAATGAAGCCGTTAGTCGAGCGGAGCTCATAGACATCCAGTCATGACATCAATCATCGGGGCAAATATTGCTCCCCGATCAGGGAAAGGGTCGTCTCAAGCAGGACCTTTGCGCCGGTCTCAATATTTTCCGCGGCCACGAACTCGGCCTCGTTATGACTGATGCCGTCCCGGCAGGGAACAAAGATCATCGCCGTCGGCGCGACACGGCTGATGAAAAGTGCGTCGTGGAAAGCGCCTGAGACCAATTTCATGCTGGAAACGCAGAGCCTTTCGCATGCCTTGCCGATCGCATCCACGATCGCCACGTCGAACTTTCCAGGCGCCAGGTCAAAGCGTTTTTCGATCCGCACGTCGACCATGTGACGCTCGGCCGATGCACGGCATTCGGCTCTGACCTGGGCCTCGATGGAAGAAAGCACGTCTTCCTGCGGATGGCGAATGTCAACGGTGAATGTAACCCTGCTCGGTATGACGTTGACGGAACTCGGTTCGACAATCATGCGGCCAACCGTCAGCCGCGCCATTGGATCAGCTGGCATGACGTCTAGCTGCAGGTGCGCAATCGCAGCGGCGGTAGCCGCCATGGGATCCCTGCGGAACTCCAATGGCGTCGTGCCGGCATGGGCCGCTTCACCGATGAAGGAAATCTCAAGCCACCTGGTTCCCTGTACGTCGGTGACGATGCCGATGGGGACGCCTGCCCGCTCAAGCACGGGGCCTTGCTCAATGTGAACTTCAACGAAGGCGGAAACGGAACGGCCGATCGGCCGCATCTCTGCTTCCGGCAATGCCTGCAATGTTGCCGCCAGTTCGTCACCGAGTTCCGTTCCATCGATACCATGCATGTGCTGCCATCGGTCTATGTCGCCTGCACCGACAAAAGCCATCGACCCCATGCAGCCCGGAGAGAAGCGGCTGCCTTCCTCGTTGGTCCAGGACACGACTTCCACAGATCGCTCTGTTCGGACGCCTGCATCCTCCAGCGATTCCAGCACTTCGAAGGCAGACAGCGTACCCAGAGCGCCATCGAACCTGCCTCCCGTGGGCTGACTGTCAAGATGGCTGCCGATTAGAACCGGTGGAAGCAAAGGATTACGCCCTTCGCGCCGGATGAACAGGTTCGCGATGGCATCCTGGTGCACGCCAAATCCGCGAGCAACGGCCAGCTCCGCAAGCAGACGCCGGGCCGCCCTATCCTCAGCGCTCAGCGCTTGGCGGTTGACCCCGCCAGCCGACGTCGCACCGATCGCTGCAAAGTCGGCAATGCGCTGCAATAGACGCTGCGCATTGATCTGCGGATGTGACTTCATCGATGGATGCCTGCCACGAAGTGGCTTACGCGTTGTGGATCGACCGCATTCCACCAGACCCCGTCATATTTCAGAGAGCTTGCGATAATCACGCCATCGGCAACCGACAGAATGTCGTTGCCATTCTCCGTTGTTACACCGCTGCCGACGAGCGTCGGCAGGCCCGCTGCCCGCTTGATCATGCTTATGTAATCGAGATCGGCCGCATGCCCGGTTCTCTGCCCCGTGGCAATGACCACATCCGCATCGAAGAAGACGAGATCCTTGACCTGTTCTTCGACCGGCCGGTCCGCAACGATGGCATGTGCCCCATGCTTGACATGGGCATCGGCAAAGATACGGATGCCGCGTGCATTGAGCCGCGCGCGATAGCGCATCGCCCGTGCGGCCTCCCCCTCGATGAAGCCTTCATTGGCGACATAGGCATTTGCCCATTGATTGACGCGAACAAAGCCAGCGCCTGCCGCGCTGGCGATCGCAAGCGCCGGGATAGCGGCATTGGCAAGAACATTGATACCGATCGGCCGGCCGAGTTCACGGCGGATGCGATCGGAGATGACGGCCATATAGGCGGAGGTCTCCGGCCCGATATCGTCGGGCTTCGAAAACGGAATGTCGCCATGGTTCTCGATGATCACTGCGTCGCAGCCGCCGGCTAGATAGGCGCGGGCATCATCGAGGCCACGCTGGTAGACGGTCTCGATCTCCTCTCCCGAATAACGTGGCGCTCCGGGAAGCGGGGCCAAGTGCACGACGCCGATGATTGCCTTGTCGCGCCCAAGGAGATCGATAAGCGCGTTGCCCGCTCCCTGTCCGATCGGCTTTTCTGTCCCAGTCATATGTTTTCCAGTTCTGATATCTTTATGATTTCCGAAAACTCCGCCCGCGAGGGATAGGAGGCGAGCGTTCCGAGACGAGCAACGGAGATGGCTGCGGCCCTGGTTGCCACCTTTGCAGCTTCAACCAAGGTTTTTCCTTGCGCGAGCAAGCCCACCAGGGAGCCAGCAAAACAGTCACCGGCACCGCTGGTATCGACGACGGTCGCCTCGTGCGCCGCCAGGGGAACGGGCGGATCATCTGGATGATCCCAAACGAAGCTACCCTCACGACCAAGCGTCACGACCACGCTTGCGGCGCCTTTGTTGAAGAGTAGGTCTGCCGCGGCAGCCGAGCTTTCCAGACCTGTCAACGCGGCGGCTTCACTCTGATTGACGATGACAAGATCCACATCGGCAAAATCCTCGACGTTCGCGTCCGACAGCGGGCTCGGATTGAGCACCGTCTTCAGGCCTGACTGTTTGGCAAGTTTCAGACAGGTAGCGGTGACCTCCCAGGATAGGTTACCCTGCATCAAAAGGATGTCGTCTTCGCTCCAGGTCTCGCTTAGATCCGTCTGCAGGATCGGATCGAAGGCTCGCGCGCAGGCGACGGCACTGACGATGGCGTTTTCGCCACCTTCTTCCAACAGGATCGTCGAACGGTCGGTGGGAAGAGCCAGGCGGATCAGTCGATCGACGTCAAGATCGCCCTTCAGCGTCTCTGTTATTCTCCCGGCCATATCGTCATCGCCAATGGGGGCCCAGAAGTACACGTCGGCTCCGCTTCGAGCGGCCGCGACGGCCTGGTTGGCGCCCTTGCCTCCGATACCCTCGACGGCCGAGCTCGCGTTGAGCGTTTCGCCCGGGCGCGGCAAGCGCGGCAGGCGAAAGCTCGTATCGACGCAGACATTGCCGACGACATGGAGGCGCATGGCATCAATCTTTCGTGGTGGCCCAGGCCAGCATCCGCTCGAACAGCGTCTTGTAGCCACTCCATGCGATGAACTCGGGCGGCAGCCAGTGCGGGCCAACATCCGACGTCCAGACAAGTGTCTTGCCGGCACCATAGGTGCCCGTGACCAACAGGGGCTGAGAACCGTACTCGCCGGAAACCGTCGCAAGGACCTGGGCGCCCTGCTTGACGGCCACTTCGTTGAAGCCGAGGAGATAGGGCCAGTCGCTCCCCAGGCCCTTGAGGACAGGATGATCGGCACTTCCCGTGACGACTGGCGAAAATCCCTCGGGAACCTCGACACGATCATCGATCGCCAGACAGGTCACGGGCAGTATTTCTTCGACCGGGGTCTTGTGATAGCGCGCGCCACCGTTGATGCCTTGGAAGCTATAGTAACCGCCAAACATCAATAGCGCGCCGCCATTTGCAACGTAATCGCGCAGCAGCTTCAGCCGGTTCGGCGTCCTCCTGGAGTGGATCCAGGTATCCGGGTGCAGAAGCAAGGTATTGGCGCCGATATCGGACAGAACGATCGCCGAATATTCGGCAAGCGCCTCTGCCGTCAGCGGAAAATCGCGCTGTGCCTCATGGGCCGGCATGAAGGCGACGTCGAAGGCGCTGTCCTTCAAAGCCTTGAGAAGCTCGTCGGCGCCGGTGTGATAGGTCACCGTCGGAAACTGATCGAAACCTTTGATGTGAGTGGCGGTCGAAACCCATGATTCACCCGCGAGAAGAACCTTTTTCTTGCTCATGTCTGCTCCTAGAATGCGCCCGACCTTCAAGTGGGGGCGGAAAATACCGATTGGGGATTGGTGATCAGCATCTGGTCGATCGCCTGCTGATCGACGCCATGGCGTTTCAGCCGCGGCAGGAAATGCTTGAGAATGTAGCCGTAGCCGAAGCCGCCATAGCGGGTCAGCATGATCTTGAGAAAGACGTCCTGCGACAGAAGCAGGCGATCGGCAAAGCCCAAGTCGACGAGCGCCCGGATCGCCCTGGCGTTCTCTTCATCCGATGGCGATTGGGCATCCTGATCGGCGTAATAATAGTCCATGCCGATCATGTCATATTCCAGGAAAGCGCCACGGTCGGCGAGACTCTTCTGATAATCGAGATCATTGTGGCTCGGATTCATGTGGCAGAGCACGGTGTGACGCAGGTCCGCGCCTTCTTCCTCGATCATATCCAGCACGCGATGGGCAAGGCGCTCCCAGCCCGGCAGGTGGATGGACAAAGGCAGGCCCGTCAGCCGCGAGGCTCGCGCCGATGCCCGCAGGGATTTTTGCTCTTCCGCGGTAAAATCCTTGCTGACGCCGACCTCGCCGATGATGCCGGCCATGATGTCGGGTTGCGTTTCGCCGCCACCGACATCGTTGACGATGAAGGCCGTGACCTCGTCTAGATCCATGCCCTTCAGCCATTCGGGATGGGTATGTTCCAGATAAAAGCCAGTACCCATAATGATCTGCAGACCGGACATGCGGGCGATGCGGCGCAATTGTTCGGGATTGCGCCCAATGCCAAGGTTGGTGGTTTCCACCACGGTGTGGCCACCAAGCTTCTGGAAGCGGCCGAGTTCGGCAAGCGCCAGATCCCCATCATCCAGCGAGACGTTGTCGCGGTTCATATAGGGGTTCATCCGAAGTTCGCCGATGATCTCGATCCCCACCGGCTGTGCGGCGATCGCCTTTTCATCGGGATGGCAGGGGCATTTCCACGAACTCGCCCCGTCGAGAAAAATGTGCTCGTGCATGAGCGTCACGCCCATATCCGCGACCGGTATCGGGCCGAGAACGGTCATGGCGCAGCCGGTTTGAACGCTGATAGCGTGACGTGTTTTGGTCGTGTCCGCAAAGAGATGGTCCATCATGCTCAGCGGCTCCTCGTCGCGCCCTTGAAAAGGCGGAAGTTCAGCCAGATTGCCACCAGGATGATGACGCCAGTCACGATCGGCGTGAAGAAAGGCGACATGTGCGAGAGGATCAGACCATTGGCGATAACGGCAACGGTCAGTGCTCCAAGCACCGTGCCGACGACCGAGCCGCGCCCACCGAACAGGCTCGTACCACCCAGCACGACTGCAGCAATGACGTCGAGTTCGAAACCTTGCCCGGCATTTGAAGAGCCGGAGCCCAGGCGCGCGGCAAGGATGATGCCGGCAACCGAGGCTGCGACACCCGATATCACATAGACGAACAAGGTGACGCGCCGGGTATTGACGCCGGCTCGGCGCACCGCCTCGGCGTTGGCGCCGATGCCGGTGACATAGCGGCCGAAGGGTGTTTCATTAAAGGCGACATAGGCCGCGACGAGGGCCACGATCGCAATCATTGCAGGTGCAGGCACGCCGAAGAACCAGGCCTGGCCAATCGCCGTGAACGGGCTCTGCGGATCGACCGGGATCGAGTAGCCGCCGGTGATGAGGAGCGCAAGACCCCTGATGACCGACAGTCCGGCCAGCGTGACGATGAAGGCTGGGATCCGCTCGTAAGCGATGAAATATCCCTGGATCAGTCCGGTTGCGCCACCGAGAAGCATCATCAGAACGACAACAAGCGGCCATGGGATTCCGGCCTGAAGGCAGGCAGCCGAAAGCGTTGCGGCAAGGGCCAATACGGATCCGACCGAAAGATCGATGCCGCCTGTTGTGATGACGAAGGTCATAGCCGCTGCCACGATCAACAAGGGCGCGGATTGTCTGACGACGTTCAGGAGGTTGGGAGCCGTCAGGAAGACGTGGGTAAAGAGGGAGAAGAAAACGCAGACGACGATGAAAAACAAGGCGATCGAAACGATGCCGCCATTGGCTATCGCCTTGTCGTAGAGGCGCGCCTTACGCAGGCGAGACGACGGGCTGGTTTGGGCATGAGAAGAGGTTATGGTCATATGGAAGCGC
Source organism: Rhizobium freirei PRF 81 (assembly GCF_000359745.1). Lineage (GTDB taxonomy): Bacteria > Pseudomonadota > Alphaproteobacteria > Rhizobiales > Rhizobiaceae > Rhizobium > Rhizobium freirei. The sequence continues at coordinate 168,187 of NZ_AQHN01000083.1, read as the reverse complement.
CTCGCTCAATAGATTGGCCGGCCGAGCGCGCAGAAAACTTGCGACCGACGATCAGGTTGACGACCTCTTCGATATTCGTTTCAGCGATGCAGCGCTCGGCCACGTTCTGCCCCTCGTACATCACCTGAATGCGATCGCAGACGAGGAAGAGATCCTGCAGGCGATGCGTGATCAGAATGACACTGACGCCTCGTGCACTGACCGTGCGAATGAGCTCCAGCACCGCCTCGACTTCGGCAACCGCCAGGGCTGCCGTCGGCTCGTCCATGATGAGAACCGACGGGTTGAATGACGCCGCGCGTCCGATCGCAATGGACTGGCGCTGGCCGCCGGAAAGATTTTCGACCTTGAGATGCGTGTCCGGAATAACGATGCCGAGCCCTTCCAGCATATGGCGCGCCCGTTCATGCATGGTCTTCTTATCGAGGATCGGGATGCCGGCAAGCTTCCATTTCGGCTCGCGCCCGAGGAAGAGATTTCCCGCCACATCGACGGTGTCGCAAAGAGACAGGTCCTGATAGACCATCTCGACATGCGCGGCGCGTGCGTCGGCCGGCGAGGTAAAGGAAACCGGTTTGCCGTCAATCTCGATCGTTCCCAAATCCGGGATCACCGCACCCGAGAGGACTTTGCTCAAGGTCGACTTGCCGGCGCCGTTGTCGCCGACAAGGCCAAGGACCTCGCCCGGCTTCAAGGTCAACGATACATTGTCCAACGACTGCATCGTGCCATAGCGTTTGGAAATACCGGTCATCCTGACGCGGTAGGTATCAGCGTTTGTCATATCAATGCTGCCTTGCGGAAATGGCCTGAGCCATGATGCCACAACGTCATGGCCGAGGCGATCGGCCATGACGTGACGAGGTGCTGGAGTTACTTGAACATGCCCCGGAACTTGTCGACATTTTCCTTGGTGACGATGGTCACCGGCACATTGATGATCGGGTCGATCTTATCGCCCTTTTTCACCTTGACGAGCGCTTCGACGGCCGCCTTGCCCTCGCCGGCCGGATCCTGCTGAATAACGGCCGTGACCCAACCCTGATCGATGCCTTCGATCGCCTGCTTGGTCAGATCCCAGCCGAAGACCTTGACGCTACCCGTTTTGCCCTGGCTGGTGACCGCCGCAACGGCACCGAGGAGTGCCGGCTCGCCGGTCGCATAAAGCGTTGTCATGTCGGGATTGGCGGTGATGAGATTTTCCGCTGCACTGAGCGCGACATCCTGGACGTTCTGGCCGTCCACGGTATCGAGGAAGTCGACCTTCTGGCCGCCAGCCTTTACCGCCGTCTTGAAGCCGTCAAGGCGCTGGTTCTGGATAAAGGAATTAAGTGCGCCGACGACGCCGACTTTGGCGCTACCGCTCATCTTGCCCTTGACGTAATCGGAATAGAATTTACCGATCTCCCCGCCCGCCTTGGTATTGTCGACGCCCACGAAGGCGATGTTGTCACCGTTTGGAATCTGCGCATCGATGGCGATGACCGGGATGCCGGCCTTCTTGGCGGCGGTGATTGCCGGCTTGACGCCGTTCACGTCGATGGCAACCAATATGATGCCGTCAACCTTCTGGGTGATGTAGTTCTCGATGGCGTCGTTCTGCGCGCTCGGCACGTTGTTGGCATTGAAGATGACGAGATCGGCGCCAGCCTTCTTTGCCGCCTCCTTGGCGCCATCATTGATCTGATTGAAGAAGAGGGCCTGCTGGTTGATCGTTACCAGAGCGAGCGTATTCGCCGTCACAGCGCCAGCGCTGCAGGCAAGTGCGATGGTTGCGCCAAGCGCGCAACCGAACAGGTATTTCTTAAGACGCATGATCGTTCCCCATGTTTTTGGATTGCATGGGGAGTATTCAAGTAACTTGAATTCTTGTCAAGTGACTTGAATTATGATTTTGAAAGCGATCGTGAGTTCGCTCCGACAACAGCGGCGAGCGCTAGAAAGTCGCAGGCGTGTTGACCCAGAAGATACTCGCGCGCTCCGTTCCCACATTGCGATACCAATGGGGCAGTTCGGAGTTGAAGACAAAACTATCGCCGGAAGAAAGCCGGAACGTGCGCTCGCCGACCATGAGCTCGACGTCACCCGCAAGGACGTAACCGACCTCCTCGCCGACATGCTGGATCGGCCCGGCACTTTGACCGCCGGCCTCGATATGATGGATATTGCATTGGAGCAGATGACCTTGCGAATAGGGGATAATTCGTTCGAGAGAGATCCCCTCTCCCCTCCGCAACGGATCCAGTCCGATGAGTGGTCTCGTCCCCGAGCGGAAGACGATTCCCTCCTCACCATCGGCCTCCTCGAACATCCAACCTATATTGGTGCCGAGAACACCGACAAGCCGATGGAGCATCGGCAAAGAGGGTGAAGCCTTGCCGTTCTCGATCTTCGACAGCAGGCTTTCAGAGCAATCCGCAGCCAGGGCAAGAGCCTTGAGGGTCAACCCCCGCGTCTGCCGGGCGAGCTTCAAGCGACCTCCGAGCCGCGCTGGATTGGTCAGTATCTTTTCCTCGCCGTCGTCTGCCGATTTACGCGGGGGTTCTATCATGTTCATGGTTTTGGTATCGCCGTTATCAAAGCCAAAGCTTAACGCCAGCCCATTGCTCATGTCTAGGCATCGCATTTCGGCCCGTGCAAAAGGTCATCACGCCACCTGCGCCGTTGCGTATGGGGGAGAGCATCGCAAATGGTCATTCTCAAACCATGGTCGCGCGCAGGCGCTGTGAGCAACATTTGCATTATGCTGGCCATGGAACCGGATATCGCTCAGGTTTCGCACCGCACTCGGATGTCCGGTATTTCGTTCGAAAACCTCGGCACGTCGGGCAACCAGCAACATCGGGCGGATATCGACTGCTGGCCAGATCAAAGCGTCGGGCAGTTTGATGCGATGCAGCTGGCGCAGTGATAGCGCACGTTCAACTATTCAATCATCGACGGCAATGACGCCAAACCAAGACATCGGCTTGAAACGTGGCTTCCTGACGATCTCCACAAAAGCTTGCCATCAGCATCGACACGGCCCGCCTTCGCACCGCCAAGCGCAAATCGGCGCGAAATTTCGCGCTTGTCGTACCAGATGCAGCCGCGCCGGACGGGGTGAAACCGGTGGCCGCCGTTTCGAGCATAGAGCCTGGCGATGACAAACATCTTATGGCATTTGCGCGCCAGTCGCTGTTGTGAAGACCCGATAGACTGACCGCGTCGCGGTGATGAACAGCTGATTTCGGCGTGGGCCACCAAAGGTCAGATTGGCGACTGTCTGCGGAATCTTGATTTTGCCAATCAGGCTGCCATTAGGCGCGAAGCAATGAACGCCGTCACCGGCGCTTGTCCAGATATTGCCGTCGACGTCGGCGCGGAAACCGTCCGGGATGCCGGTGTCGATGCGGCAGAAAACGCGACCGTTTATGAGCTTTCTGCCATCAACGAGGTCAAACACACGAATGTGCTTTGGGGCATTGACGTCGTGGCTTGCAGCAGAGTCGGCCACATAGAGCTTTGTCTCATCAGGAGAAAAAGCCAGGCCGTTCGGCTGGGCGAAATCCTCGACCACAGCATCCAACTCTCCTGTTGAAGGATCAAGCCGATAGACATTTCGGCTCGCCTGTTCGGGCCCTGCCTTATAGCCCTCGTAGTTTGAGAGGATGCCGTAGGTCGGATCGGTGAACCATATGGTCCCATCAGAACGGACAACGACATCGTTCGGCGAATTGAGGCGCTTGCCTTTGTAGCTATCGGCAAGAACAGTAATCGAACCGTCGAGTTCGGTCCGTGTCACACGACGTCCGCCATGTTCGCAAGATATCAGGCGTCCCTGACGATCGCGGGTATTGCCGTTGGCAAAATTGGACGGTGCACGAAAGATCGACACGCCGCCGCCAGGGACCCAACGCAGCATACGTTCGTTCGGAATATCGCTCCAGATCAGACACCCGGTATCGGCAAACCAGACGGGGCCTTCTGCCCAGCGGCAATCCGAATAAAGCTCCTCGAGCCCAGCGCTTGGAACCACGAGGTTGCGGAAGCGGGTATCGTAGATTTCATAGAGCGGCGATGCGTCGTTCGGCATTTCGAATGTCCTAAAAACTGCGGGGGATCGGTGTCAGCGTCCGCCGGTTGGTCGACCGCCTGCAACCAGGATGACGGCGATGATGATAAGGCCGGTGAGAACAAGCCTGGAACCAGCGCCAAAGCCATAGGTATTCAGCATAGACACGACCAGGAACATGAGCAGGGAAGCGCCCCATATGCCCGGAACGTTCGAGTCTCCGCCGGCGACCGCCGTTCCGCCGATGATGACGACGGCGATCGACATCAGCAGATATTCGGCACCCATGTTGAGGGCAGCCCCACCGGAAAAGCTCGCCAACAGATAGCCACAGATCGAAGCCAGCACGGCGCAAAGCACGTAGGTCGCAAGCCGCGTTCCATCGACGGGAATGCCTGCCATGCGCGCCGCAAACATGCTCTGTCCGATTGCCGATATCCACCGGCCGTAGATCGTCCGCTCGAGCAGGACCCAGGCAAGCACAGAGAGCAGGAGCGCAACGATGGCAACGTTCGGTATGCCAAGAAAACCAGATGTCGTGAAATCGGCGAGTTGCTCCGGCGGCTTGATGCGCAAGCCGCGATTGCTCCAGATTGCCGTCGACTGGATGATAAAGCTCATCGACAGCGTCGCGATGATCGGTGGGATGCGCAAAAGCTTGATCAGGGCATAGTTGCCGATGCCGATGCCAAGACCGATCAGGATCGACACCAGCAGGCCTGGCACGACCATTCCGTCCTCGACATTCATCAGCTTCAGCGCCAGGGTGCCGGCAAGCGTCATTGTGGCCGGTACGGAAAGATCGATATTGCCGGGGCCGAGCGTGATGACGAACATTTGTCCGATCCCGACAATCACGGAGAATGCTGCAAAGGTCAGTGCTGCCTGCGACAGGCCAAGGAAGCTTGCGCCACCGGTAAAAAGAACCGTCACAAGCCAGACAATGATCGCGGCAAGAAAAGACCAGACCCAAGGTTTTCTGCCGAAGGCATGAAGAGTGATCAAGAGCGTTTCTCCCGCTTTTCGACGCGGTCGAGCAGGAGCCGCAGGGCGAGCACGATGATCAGGATGGCGCCTTGGGCACCGATCTGCCAGTCCGGCGAGATCCGTAAGAATGACAGGAACGAGCCTGCCAATGTCAGGGTCAACGCGCCGATGACGGCACCGATCGGCGAAACCCTGCCGCCAATGAACTCCCCGCCGCCGAGAATGACACCGGCGATCGAGAGCAGCGTGTAGCGCAACGCGATGTTGGCATCCGCCGAAGTGGTAAGCCCGACCAGGGCAATGCCGGATAGCACTGCGAAGAGACCGGCGAGCCCGTAGGCTGCCGCGCGCAAGGTGACAACGGACCAGCCGGCGCGCTGTAGCGACCGTTCATTGCCGCCGATGCCGCGGATCAGCACGCCGACGGAAGAGCGCATGACTATCAGGTGGGAAATCAGCGCGATCACCACGCTTGCGACAATCGCGATCGGAACAAGTGGTGGCTTGGACGTCATCAGAAAGCGAGCCCAATCCGGCGCGGTCCCTCCCGGTGCAGGCAGGAGCAAGACGGCAAAGCCGCCCCAGACAAAGCTCATGCCGAGGGTGACGACGATCGACGGCAAATCCCTGATGTAGATGATCACGCCCATGGCGATGTAGATGGCAATCGCGACGGCAAGGATGAGGATGCCGAAAAGCGGTGACGAATGCAGGTAGGTTGCCGCCACGCAGGCGGTGAAGCTGACGAATGTTCCCATCGACAGATCGAGATCATTGACCGACATGATCATCATCTGGGCAATCGTCGCCAGCGCAATCGGCACGGCGAGATTGAAAAGTAGATTGAGGCCGACATAGCTCATGGCCCGCGGCTGAAGATAGAAGACTGCGATCAGCAGAACGGCCAGCGACAGCGCCGGAATTAGCAGACGCAAGGTGGAGGGCGATGGTCGGATCATGCGCCCTCCCCTGCAAAGGAAGCTGCCAGCACGTTTTCCTCCGTGATGTCTTCTCCGACCAGTTCCGCGACTATTGCGCCGTCACGAAAGACATAGGCGCGGTCGCAAAGGCAAATCTCGTCCATTTCGGTGGAGTACCAGATGAAGGTCCGCCCGGTGGAGGCCTCGTCATTCAGGATTCGATAGACCTCCTGCTTGGTGCCGATGTCGACGCCGCGCATGGGATCATCCATCAGCACGATCGGCGAGGTGGTTGCGAGCGCACGCGCGAAGAGAACCTTTTGCTGATTGCCGCCGGAGAGTGACAGGATGCCGTTTTCCATCGTTGGCGTCCGGATTTCGATCCTTGCCTTCCAGTCGGCGCCGAGGCTGTCCTCCTCCTGCCTGTTAACCAGCGCCATCTTCGATAGATCGCCAAGCGATGCGATACTGAGGTTCTTCAGGATGCTCCATAAGGGGAAGGTCCCGTTCAGGCTGCGATCGCCGGCAACGAAGGCAATATTGTCCCGCCTGCCCGGCAGCAAGCTGCTCGATAACGATCGATGAAGATCAAGCAGCATCTCGGTCTGGCCATGACCGGCAAGACCGGCGAGGCCAACGACCTCTCCTTTGCGGACTTCAAAGCCAAGCCCTTTGCCGCCGCGCGGAGGCAGAGCAAGGATCGCAGATGTGGCAGCACGCTCCTCGTTACGGCGCTTGCGGTCCTGTTCTTTGACGACGCTGCCCATCGCCTGGACGAGGCTGTTGACGCTGAAGTCCTGCGCGGCGCGATCAGCGACGACGCGACCATCCTTCATGACGAGGATGCGATTGGCAGTCGAAAGGATCTCGCCGAGAATATGCGAGATCAGCATCACGGCGCCACCGGCTTGGACGAAGCTGCGCACATAGGTCATCAATTGCGCCGCAAGCCCCGCATCAAGCGAGGACGTCGGCTCATCGAGAATGACCAGTTTCGGCCCCTCACTGACGGTCGAGAAGGTAATCGCGATCTCGACCATCTGCCGCTCGGCAATAGAAAGCTCACCAACCGCGCGCATGACATCGATCTTGTGACCGGCAAAGATCTCGTCGAGCTTGGCCCGAACGATCGCCGCCGCCCGCCGCCGCCAGTTCCAGCCGGAAAGACCGTGGTGAACGACCCGCATGTTCTCGACAACGGTTAGATTGGGCGCGAGCGAGAGCTCCTGGAAAACACAGCGGATGCCATGCGCGCGCGCCGCATTGATACCATGGACCCTATCATTGCCGTCATAGGCAACTGTTCCCTCATGGGGGCTTAGGCCGCCATTGATGACGTTGACGATCGTCGATTTCCCGGCACCATTGTGTCCGACAAGACCGATACATTCGCCGGCATGAATGGTCAGGTCGGCACCGTCGAGCGCCTTGACGGCATCGAAACGCATCTTGATGCCTCGGGCCGAGACGACGGCTTGCCGCTCGGCATTCTCTCTCATCAAGCTATTGTCTTCGACTGCAATCATGGATCGTCCGGCCGGGCGTTGGGTCCAACCGGCGCCGCCTTTGATCGGCGGCGCTGGCCTTCATTTGCTGGCTGATATCGACTACTTCGCCGTAGCGATCACCTTCTTGGCGTCGTCGAGTGTGTATTCGACATTGGCGACGCCGCCCGCCTGCGTCGTGGAAAGGTTGGTTTCGAGATTAGCCTGATCGATGCGCAGGAAGGGGACAACCAGATCTTTCTTCACCTGCTGACCGTCGAGGATCTGCTGGGCCACCCAGAAGGCGAGAGTTGAGACGCCTGGCGCAATCGAGACCGACATGGTCTCGTAGCCGCTGGCATCCTTCTCCTTCTTCCACCAGGCAAGCTCGTCCTGTCGGTTACCCATGACGATCGTCGGCATCGTGCGCTTTGCGGCCGCGAATGCCTGAGCAGCGCCATAGCCGTCGCCGCCCTGGGTCACGACAGCGGCAATGTCGGGAAGGCTTGGGAGGATCCCGGCAACGGCGCGCTGCGCAACGTCCTGCGCCCAGTCGCCATGGACCGAGCCAACGATCTTGAACTGCGGATATTTAGCGGCAGCGTCATGAATACCCGCCGAAATCTCGTCATCGACAGAGACGCCGGCAAGTCCGCGAATTTCGAGGACATTGCCGCCCTTCGGCACCTTCTTTGCGAGATATTCGATCTGGCTGGCGCCCATGCCCTTGAAATCGACGGCGATACGCCACGCACAGGGTTCAGTGACGATACCGTCAAAGGAGACAACGACGATCTTGGCATCGCAGGCTTCTTTGATGGCACCGTTCAAGGCAGTCGGAGATGCCGCGTCGATGACGATCGCGTCATAGCCCTGCAGGATCATGTTCTGGATCTGCGCGGCCTGTTCGGTTGCCTGGTTTTCCGCCGTCGTAAACGGATCGGCGGCGGCAACGACACCCGTCTTGACTGCTTCGCCGGTGACCCTCTGCCAGCTGGTCAACATGGCCTGGCGCCACGAATTGCCGGCATAATTGTTCGACAATGCAATCTTCTTGGATGCTGTATCAGCAAAAGCGGAACCCGGCACGGCAACGCAAGCGAAGACGGCGGATGCCAGAAGCATCTTGGCAATATTCATATTTTCCTCCCAATGAGCCCGTACTTCCACTTCCAGGCCAAGATTTTCGAACGCGCTCCTCAACGACCGATCGAAAATAATATTTGCACTGAAGGTTCCCCTGTCAGTAGAAACAGGATGTCCGAGATTGTTGCGCTTGTACAGGCGCTTAACGTGCGGGACATTGCGGGATCCCGCAGAAAAAATGCGCAAGTCCGCAGGACGGACAGCTCGGATCGGCGCTTAATAGCGCCGGAAATTCGCATGCTGCGATCGACCGGAGGAGAAACCGTCGACGCTCTACCTGGGAGGGCGTGTTTTGCGCAATTTGGCGCCGCAATCGGTCTTCGACCACTACCTCAACATATCGAGGCTACTCGCCGGCCAACTCGACTTTCACTCCGTCATTCAGTCGGTCGCTGCCGAGATCAGCCATGTCATCCCACATGACCATCTTGATGTTTGCATCATCCTGGTGGACGAGCAATTCCACACCGCTTATGAGACCGGACTGGAGACGGATTGGGGCCGCCGCTTTCCTGCGCCTGTCAGCAACAGCCCTATTCGCACGCTCCTCTGGGGCGAGAGCGATTACCTTCTCACCGACGATGCTTGGAGCGATCCGCAATTCCATTTCCAGGGCGCCTTCTCGCATCCGATCTTTCATCAGTCGCTGCATAGTCGCTTACATGTGCCCCTCAAGGTTCAGGGCCACATCATCGGCGCCCTCTCATGTTCAAGCCACCGGACCGGTTTCTACACCATGGAAGATATCGAAAGCGCCCGCGTGATCGCCGATCTCCTGGCGCCGCATTTCTTCGCTATACGCGCCGCCGACCAAGCCAAGCGTTCGGCAATCGTGGAAGCGGAAGCGCGCGCCCGCGAAGAGGGCCTGCGCCTTGGCGCCTTGAAACTGACGGAAGCTTTGGAAGCTGAGCGTCAACGCATCGGCATGGACCTGCACGACCAGATCCTGGCCGATCTTACCCGGCTATCGCGGCGGCTGGAGCGCCTTGCTCGGCAGCCCGATGTCACAGGTGACGCACTTGAACCGTTGTTTCGTGGTTTGCAGCATAGCATGCACGACCTTCGCCAGATCATCGAGGAGGCCAAGCCCTCGGTCCTTCAACTGTTCGGCTTTGCGCAGGCGGTGGAGAACCATCTGGAACGATCAATTCAGGAGAGCGGTGCCACTTTGACCTGGACCCTTAAAGATGAGACGAGCGGCGCCATCGATAGCCTTGAACAATCAGTATCTATTGCTCTTTTCCGTATCGCCCAGGAAGCCATCAACAATGCAATCCGGCACGCCCAGGCGAGCTGCATAGACGTCCAACTGAAGGCTTGTGAAGGCACGCTTGCCATCGAGGTCATGGATGACGGGCTTGGGCTCAAAAATGCCCGGAGATCATCGGGCGGCGGCATTGAAAACATGAAGACCCGCGCGCGGCTGATCTCGGCACGCTTTGCAATCAAGACCGCGGCAGCGTCTGGTGGAACAATCGTTAGCGTCAGCTTGCCTTCCAAGGTGCAATCTGCGGGAGGTGCTGCGGCATGAAGGTTCTGATCATCGAGGACGATCCACTTCATCGCTCTTACCTCAACGAAGCGATCCGCGCTGCACTTCCCGAATGCGCCGGCGTACTGGAAGCCGAAAACGGCAATGCCGGCGAACGGCTGGCACGGGATTTGAAATCCGCTCATATCGTCATGGACCTGCAGATGAGCCAGCGTAACGGCATCGAAGCAGCCCGCACGATATGGAAGGAACGACCGGAGACGCGCATCCTTTTCTGGTCGAACTATTCGGATGAGGCCTATGTTCGCGGTGTCTCGCGCATCGTGCCGGGCGGTGCCGTTTACGGCTATGTTTTGAAATCGGCCTCCGACGACCGATTGAAACTGGCACTCCGCAGCGTCTTTATCGAAAGCCAATGCGTGATCGACCGCGAAGTGCGGGGCATGCAGCAAAAAAGTCTCGGCAACGTCAACGGCTTCACTGAGACCGAATATGAAATCCTGGTCGACATTGCACTCGGACTGACCGACCGCGCTATCGCGCAAAGGCGTAACCTCTCGGTCCGCAGCGTACAAAACCGTTTGCAGCAGCTCTATGTCAAACTCGGAGTCCATCAACCACTCGGCAACCAGGATGATGATGGCCGTTTCAATCTCAGAGCGCGGGCGGTTGCCGTGGCGTTTTTGAGAAAGCTGCTCAATCACAATGCGCTCGAGCGGGCGGAAGCCGATCTTACCGTGTGGCTCGCCCGCCAAGCGCACGACTGAGCGAAAGAACCTGACGAGCAATATCGATCACGCTTGACGTCTCCCATCGAATAATTGTCTATTGCCAGCAATAGACAATTATTCGAGCCAATGGAACTTCACATGTCCGCCGTTTCTCCTGTCATATTGCTCAATCCCATCGACGACGTCGCGGTTGCGCGTGTCATGATCCGCGCCGGCGGTCCAACCGGTATTAGCGGCTTGGTCGCGGCAGACCAGATCCCGCGCGGCCACAAGGTGGCGGTGCGTGACATTCAGGCAGGCCAGGAGATCCGCAAGTTCGGCCAGCCGATCGGCGTTGCGACGCAGTTCATTCCAGCCGGCGGCCATGTCCATCTGCAGAACCTCGCGGTGATCGAATCCGACCACCCTTATCAGTTCAGCGTCGATATCGAAGAGGCGGGCATGCTGCCGCAAGAGGACTGTCGGACCTTCATGGGTTTCGATCGGGGTGCAGGCGGGGTCGGCACCCGTAACTTCATCGGCATCATCACCACGGTCAACTGTTCGGCAACCGTCTCGAAATATATCGCCGAGCATTTCAACCGCACCGGGGGTCTGGACGGCTTCGATAATGTCGATGGTGTCGTGGCCCTCACCCATGGCGGCGGCTGCGCCATCAGCACCAATTCCGAAGGCTATCGTTATCTGGCGCGCACCCTGCAGGGCTATGCCCGCCACCCGAATTTCGGCGGCATCCTGATGATCGGCCTCGGCTGCGAAACCAATCAGATCGCTCCCATTCTGGAGCACTACAAGCTCGAGGAGGGAAACCGGTTGCGCACCATGACCATTCAGGATCTCGGCGGCACCCGCAAGACAATCGCAGCCGCATCCGAAATGATCCGCGACATGCTGCCGGAGGTCAACGCCGCCAAACGCACCGTCCAGCCACTTTCGGGCATCAAGCTCGCCTTGGAATGCGGTGGCTCCGACGGCTATTCGGGGATTTCGGCAAACCCGGCGCTCGGTTATGCCTCCGATCTGCTCGTGCGCAATGGTGGTACGTCGGTTCTGGCGGAGACCCCGGAGATCTATGGCGCCGAGCATCTGCTGACGCGCCGCGCCGTCACCCCCGCGGTTGCAGAAAAGCTCCTTTCCAGGATCGATTGGTGGCGCGACTATACCCGCCGCAACGGCGCGGAACTCAACAACAACCCATCCTATGGCAACAAGCTCGGCGGCTTGACGACGATCCTCGAGAAGTCGCTGGGCGCCGTCGCCAAAGGCGGGTCCATGCCGCTGAAGGCCGTCTACGAGTATTCGGAGATCGTCGACGAGTCCGGTTTCGTCTTCATGGACACGCCTGGCTACGATCCTGTTGCCGTCACCGGCCAGGTCGCCGGCGGCTGCAACGTGATCTGCTTCACGACGGGTCGCGGGTCGGTCTCCGGCTTCAAGCCGGCGCCCTGCGTCAAGGTCGCCACCAACACCGAGATGTACAATCACATGCGTGAGGACATGGACATCAACTGCGGTGATATCGTCAGCGGAGACGACACGATCGAGGCGGCCGGCGAACGGATCTTCGAAGAGATCATTGCGGTGGCCTCCGGCAAGAAGACCTTGAGCGAGACCTTCGACTATGGCGACAATGAATTTGTTCCCTGGCAGGTCGGCGCCATCACCTGACGCTAAATCAATTCCAGCAAAAGTGCAAAGCGGTTTTGCGTTCGGAATTGCGTAAAAACAAAGGCATAGAGCGTTTCCGTGACTCTGCTTAAGAACGGAAATGTTCGCAATTCGGGGTTCTTCCTGACTTTGTGTGGTTCACTCGCTGTTAGCGGCGGTGTCGCTAGGGGCGGGCATGCAAACGAAATCAAAAGGTCGCCCGGTCCAGGAGTTAGAGTTCTGGGTGTCGCGCTCACCAATGATAACAGTTAGGTTGCTTCCGCTCGCGGACCAATGATCGGCATCTGCCCCGATTGCGGACAGCGAAGCCGACTGCCGTACTGAACGTGCAACACTTGCACGGCGAAGGAGACCTTCTATTTTGAAGTCGCGCCTTCAACCGCTATCACACAGGTTTGGTCGCTGAACGCGACATCCGTGTCGTATCCCAAATGATTTCGGAGAAGGTCGTTATTTCGGCCAAGTTGCCGAGACCAGGCTTACCGGAAGTACCCAATTGCTCTTGAGCGGTATCGAACCTGCGACCCACCACCAATGTATTTTTGTTTGCGTAACGCCCATTTATGGCACTACCGCGAAGGCACTCCTCCCGGAAAATATCCACCCTGCCCTGCCCTTATACAGTTCATACCGGCAGCTTAATGCTGCCCATCGGACGCAGCAAGGATTTGTGCGGAATGCGCGAGCCGGTTTATCGTTCTTGCACCGTCATCCGGAGTAGCTTGATTGGAAGCCTCGCTACTTCATGACCTTGATATTGATTCTTGTGATCGTGGCGCCAGTGCGAAACGTGGCGTAGTCCTCTCCAGTGAAACCGGGACCAGGACGATAGTAGACGAAAGCCACTCCTGCCACCTTGCCGGCGCAGCCCCTGAGGGGCCTTCCTTGCTGGGATATATCGCCATAGTTTCACTCCTTCTGACTATTTGAAACTACAGCATTGACCAATTGAAATTCAAACTACGACGATTTGAAATTCACGTGGCGACCAATTGAAATAGGCGACGCATACCGCTGGACGACTCGATACCAATCACACCGCTCCGAAAACGCCCAATAACTCATCGACAGCTTGTCGCATGCCGCTGGTGAGTTGGCGCCCTCGTTGCCAGAAGACCACATAATGATAGATGGCACCGGGTTCGAACGGCCGGAACTCCAGCCCGAATTGCCGATATTCCTGGGCAATCAGGCTATTGATGATCGAAATTCCGACGCCGGCCGCGACGAATCCTACGTCATGACCGTTGGCGTCGTATTCAACAGCTAGGTCCGGCTCCACGCCCCGATATCGCAAGGCATTGATATTCATCTGATGGGCCGCAAACTGGGGTTCTATATCCACCAATGCCTCGCCGATGATGTCCTCCGGCGTGATCACTTCTTTGGTCGCCAACCGATGCCCCGCCCGGAAGAGGCAGACGTTCCTGGCCGTGGCGGCCGGCGCCCACTCGAAGGCACGCTCGTCAAGCGGCAGGCGCGAAACTCCCAGATCTGCCCGGCCATTGAGAACGTACTCTGCAATCTGCTGGTAGCTGCCGGACTTGATCTGAAACGATAGAGGATTGCTCTTACGGACGGCCTGGATAGCCCGGGGAATGGCGTTCAGACAGAAAACGCCCGGAGCAGCCAGGCTCAACGAGCTCGCCTCATCGTTACGCAAGGCAGCAATCGACTTCTCGATCCGGTCAACGCTCTGTAGGGCTCCGTCGACACTGCGCAACAGATCCCAGGCACGATCCGTCGGTACCAGCCGACTATTTTCCCGCGCAAACAATGAGAGACCCACTTCCACCTCAAGCTGCCTGATCTGCTGACTGACCGCCGGCTGGGTGATCTTGAGGATCTTTGCGGCGAGCCGCTCCGAGCCCGTGCGCAAAACCTCGCGAAAAATCTGTAGCTGTCGGAGCGTCACGCCCGTCGTGGTTCTGCCGACCATCCTTTCGGTCCCGTCGTTTGGCCGACCGAACGTCATCGCACCTGAAGGGTTATTCTTCAGCGACGGCGCACAGAGGCATATAAGTCGCACTTATCGTAATTAAGAGCACCTTATAGATTGACGAGGCACAGTCAAAATATAAATCTTGATTACAAGCGAATAATACTTGGAATTATAAGTACTTATAATGCTATTTCAGGTAGTATCCGCATCATTGATGAGAAACCAGATATAGGGCGACCTTATTTCGGCAGCACTCCGACGTAAGGCGGAGAGGACCTGCGTGCTCAATTTTGCACTTCAATTCTTTAATGGTCTCCAGATCACCGTTGTACTGGCGTTCGTCAGCGGCGTACTCGGATCTCTTCTCGGTCTGCTTGTCGCCGTGGTCAAACTATCGAAGCTGCGTGTCTCAGCCCTCGTTGGACAGGCATACACGACGATCGTGCGCGGCCTGCCTGAGCTGCTCGTCATTCTCGTCGTCTATTTCGGAGGAACGGCGGCCATCACTGCGCTGACCGGTCGCTATGTCGAAATCAATGCCTTTGCCGCCGGCGCGGCGGCGTTGATGATCGTCTTCGGCGCCTATTGCGCCGAGATTTTCCGCGGTGCGATCATGAGTGTTCCGCAAGGACAGGCGGAAGCCGCGCGCAGCCTCGGCCTGAAACCGTGGCAGATCTGGCTGTTCGTCATCCTGCCGCAGATGATGCGCGTCGCCCTGCCCGCTTACGGCAATCTCTGGATTTCCCTCGTGAAAGATACATCCCTGGTGTCGGTCATCGGACTGACCGACATCATGCGCGTGGCCTTTATCGGGGCGGGATCGATGAGGGCGCCGCTCACATTTTATCTGATGGCCTCGGCACTTTATCTCACCCTCACCAGCCTGTCGCTCGCGTCGTTTCGCGCCCTGGAGCGGCGCATCCAGATCCCCGGTCACTGAGGGAGCTTGAGCATGGACATCAATCTGATCGCCGAAAGTATTTCCGTGCTTGCGCGCGGTGTTTTCCTGACCCTTGCCCTGACACTCTTGTCGCTTGTGATCGCATTCACTCTGGCAGTGCCGCTCAGCCTTCTAAGGGCATCGCCGAACAGCGCCCTCTCGGGTTCGGTGCTGGCATATACCTATGTGTTCCGTGGCACACCGTTGATGGTACAACTCTTCCTGGTCTACTACGGTCTCAGCCAGTTGGCGGTCGTCCGGCAAAGCATCTTCTGGCCTCTGCTTCGCGATCCGTTCTGGTGCGCCCTCGCCGCCTTCTCGTTGAACAGCACCGCCTACACGACGGAAGTCTTCAGGGCCGGCATATTGGCGGTGCCACGCGGCATCGTCGAAGCCGCCCAGGCCCTCGGCCTGTCGAGACTGATGCAGATAAGGCTGATCATATTCCCGCTGGCATTCAGGACGGTCCTTCCCTCCTATGCGAACGAAGTAATCGGCTTGATCAAGGCGAGCTCGCTCGCAAGCACCGTCACACTCCTGGAAATCACGGGACTGGCCCGCCGGATGGTCTCGGAGACATTCGCTCCCTACGAGGTCTTCCTGGCGGCAGGTCTTCTCTATTTGCTTCTGAACTTCATCGTCTCGGCATTCTTCCGAATGCTGGAGAAGCATCTCGCCCGTCCACCCACCAGCAATTCGAGGAACATCATCGCCGGCCCAATGGCTTCGAGGCTTTTGCGCCTGAGAAAGGCGATGAGCAGGCGAGCCCACACGAAACAGGGCAATCAACCATCCACCGATGCACCATAAAAAAGGGAAACAGCAAATGCTCAAATCGATTCTCGTAGCATCGCTCATCGCTCTCATGAGCCAGACCGCCCTCCATGCCATGGATCGCAAAGTGCTTACGGTTGCGACCGAGGGCGCCTCTCCGCCCTGGGACATGATCGATACGGAAGGAAAGCTGGTCGGCTTCGACATCGACGTCGGCAACGAATTGTGCCGGCGCATTGCGGTCGAATGTAAGTTCGTCGCGCAAGATTGGGATGGGATGATCCCGGCGTTGACCGTCGGCAAGTTCGACGCGATCATGTCGGGTATGGCGATCACGGAAAAGCGCAAGAGGTCAATCGCGTTTTCGCAACCCTATGCCGGCGGCTTCAATCAGCTGGTCATGCGCAAGGACCTTCAGCTCCCCGCAGCCGATACCAAGGTCAAGATCAACCTGACAAGCATCGGCGCCCCACAACAGGCGATCCTCGAAAAACTCCAATCCGCCCTTTCCGGCAAGACACTCGGCGTGCTTAGATCGTCGAATTCGGAAGCGGTCCTCAACGAGCTCTTCGGCAAAGTGGCGACAATCCGAAGCTATGACACGCAGGACAATCTCCATCTGGATCTCGCCGCCGGCCGTATCGATGGCGGCCTTGCCGATTATTTCACATGGAAGACGTTTCTCGACGGTAAGGATGGCGAGACGGCTGCCTTTTATGGTCCGGAACTGTCGGGCGGGTTATGGGGTCCAGGCGTCGGGGTTGGCATCCGCAAAGAAAATACCGATCTCGTCGCAGCCTTCGACAAAGCCATCGATGACTGCATCAGAGACGGAACACTGAAGGCACTTAGCCTGAAATGGTTCGGGATCGATATTTCCCCATCCGTGACACCGTGAACCGGCGCAGCTGATTGAAACGAGAAGTCCTGCCAGCGGCCAACCGCTGGAACAGGACATCTGAGTTCCCGGTTGAAATCCTAATTGAACATCGCAGGTAAACCGATGCCCTCCCCTTTTACCGTGGCCATGACCGGCCAGTCGCTCATCCATCGTGACATCAGAACCTGCCGTGATCCCGGCTTTCTACAAATCGTGGAAATCTTGAAAAAGGCCGATGTCGCCTTCACCAACTTCGAAGGGACCATTCTGGGGCGCCATGGCGGATCACCCATGAAAGGGTCTTATTTCGGATATTCCGATCCCTTTGTCCTGGATGCCTTGAAACAAATAGGCTTCAACGCCCTGGCGCTCGCCAACAATCATGCTTTCGATCTTGGTCCACCGGGCATCCTGTCTACGATCGAGGAGGTTCGTGCTCGCGGTTTCCTCCACGCCGGTATCGGTCTTGACCGCGATCATGCCGCGGCGCCGGGCGCGGCCGCCTTCGGCCGCCGTCTTGTAGCCTTGGTGGGAATGGATGCCGGGCCTGGTCCTCGAAACATGTATGCGGAGAATGCACGCTACCGCCGGCCGGCCAAACCCGGTGTGAATCAATTGGATGTGACCAGGATTTTCGAGGCGGATGACGCCGTATTCAACATGCTGGAGACAATTCAGGCGACGTTTCAGAGTTCCACGCTGGAGCGGGCCAACTATGCCCAACCCGACGATCCTCCGATGCTCGACGATGACAGGGAAATCGATTTCTACGGCACCATATTCCGTCGGTCCAACGGCAATCGGCGTGTAATCACCATTGATCCCGATAGTGCTTCCAATCAGCTGACGGCAATTGCGAAGGCCAGATCGCGCGGCCAATTCGTCATCGCTTATCTGCACCATCATCACTGGGAGCCGAATTGGCGCGACGTGCCGGACTGGGTCAGGGCTTTCGCTCACGCTTGCATCGACGCCGGTGCCGATGCCTTCGTCAGCCACGGGACACCGGTTCTGCAGCCGATCGAGATCTACAAACGCGCGCCCATCTTCTTCGGCCTTGGAAATTTCTTCTTCCACACGGAAAAGGGCGAAACGGAATGGAGTTCGCCCGATGTCTGGAAGAGCGTGGTCGCCACCTGTATCTTCGGCCCGACAGGATCGTTGCAGATCGACCTTCTACCCATCGCACTCGGTGGAGAGGAACAGCTCGAAGAGCTGGACTTCCATGAGCGGCATGCACCGATGGTGGCGTGCGGCAAGACAGGAGAGCAGATCATCGACGATCTCGCCGAACGCTCGGCTGCATTTGGCACCCTCATCAAGCGCGATGGTCCGTTGGGCAGAATTTGCGTTGGCTGAGAGCAGGTATAGAGCACGGGCTTCGACTGCTTTAGAGATGCCGCACCTAAAGGGAAAAAACACGAAATATTTGTGCGCGGTTTCGGTATCTATCGAAGTCGATCGCCTATCGAAACGGGTTTTCGGCTGCCTAATGTCGCTCTGCGGCCCGCCGAAAAATACCGTCATCTCTCTATAGCGGATTTCACGCGCCCGATTGAGAATTCCTGCCCATGGATCGTGGTCGCCTCAGGTGCTGCTAGCGCACTCCAGCACGATGCCGTGCTGGAGAGGTGGACTCGGGCGCGTCGACAGCCCCTACGCTTTGCCGCTAGCTTTCTGGCGGAACCATTAGTCCCGCAGCTAGTAAACATCGGGACCGACTTTAGTCTGGGCTGGATAGATTGTAATCTTGGTGCTACATATTCGTCTAATCTGTAGTGCGAAGGTAGCAAATGCCTACTCCCCATACCCCACCGGCAGCCGTACGCCGCGCCTTGCGGAAGCTCGGCGCGGACATCCACGACGCCCGCCGCCGTCGCAAGCTGCCTATGGCGGTCGTGGCGGAGCGTGCTTTCACATCCCGCTCTACCCTGCAACGGGTCGAAGCCGGCGACACCAATGTCAGTATCGGCATCTATGCAAGTGTGCTTCAGGCTCTCGGTCTGCTCGAAGGTCTGAGCCAATTGGCCGACATCAGTAACGACAGCGTCGGACAGGCGCTGGCCAATGCCGATCTGCCCAAGCACGTTCATCTTAAACGACCAGCCGGATCGTCCCGCGATGGCTGACTTCGAGGTGCATATTGATCTGTACGGCCGCACGCGCCCAATCGGATTGGCTAGAAGCAATCGCGTCCGCGGCGCGGAAACAATTCTCTTCGAGTACGACAGTGCATGGCTTGAGGATCCGCATCGCTTCTCGCTCGAACCAGCACTTGCTTTGACGCGTGGCGCCTTCGCTCCTCCTGCCGGACTGACCACCTTCGGTTCGATCGGGGACTCCGCGCCAGATACCTGGGGCCGCCGCCTCATGCAGCGCGCCGAGCGTCGTCTTGCCGAACGCGAGAACCGCACCGTTCGTACGCTCGCAGAAAGTGACTACCTGCTCGGGGTGGCAGATGAAACGCGGCTCGGCGCGCTACGGTTCCGCTTGGTCGGCGATGAGACCTTCCAGGCGCCGATAAGGGCCGGCGTGCCAGCCTTGATTGAGCTTGGTCGTCTGCTTCAGATCACCGAGCGGATTCTCCGGGACGAGGAAACGGACGAAGACCTTCAACTCATCTTTGCGCCCGGCTCCTCCCTCGGCGGTGCGCGGCCGAAGGCGTCGGTCATCGACCAACATGGCCATCTCGCCATCGCGAAGTTTCCGAAGGAGACCGACGACTATAGCATGGAAACCTGGGAGGAGATTGCGCTGAGGCTGGCGGGCCAAGCCGGCATCGCCACCCCGCAACACGAACTTGTCGAAGTCGCCGGCAAGTCGTTGATGCTCTCGCGACGCTTCGATCGCGATGGCGCGATCCGCATCCCGTTCTTGTCCGCAATGGCGATGCTGGGCGCGAAGGATGGTGACGGTGGCAGCTACCCCGAGATTGTCGACGCCTTGGCGCAGTATGGCGCGCGCGGAAAGACGGACGCCCACGCGCTCTATAGGCGCGTTGTCTTCAACGTGCTGATCTCCAACATCGACGATCATCTGCGCAACCACGGCTTCCTCTGGCTCGGCAAGGCTGGATGGTCCCTCTCGCCTGCTTACGACCTCAATCCAGTGCCGACAGATCTCAAGGCACGTGTGCTGACGACGAACATCGACCTCGACGAGGGTACCTGCTCGCTCGATCTGCTCGAGCAGGCGTCGGAGTATTTCGCGCTGACACTGACTCAGGCCCGCGCGGTCATCAAAGAAGTTGCGACGGTGACCGCGACTTGGCGCGAAACCGCAAAAGCAGTTGGCGCCCGGTCAGCCGAAATAACCCGCATGGCCAGCGCTTTCGAGCACAACGACCTCACACGGGCGCTGGCGCTATGACGAGGACTTTCCTGCACAGCTTGGGCCAGTGATAAAGAGCCTCATCACCGCTGCCACCGTCGATCTAGACGTTTCAGACATTGAGGATGCTGGCATTCGGGAAGCGCTGTAGACTTCGGGCGCAACCAACGGTGCGTAGTCGACCTTCACCCAATCTCGGCAGCCGAACGATTGATCTCGATCGGCAGCGGCCAGCACTTGACCGAACCTGGGCTCAAGCCGGACGGATCAATGTCACTGCACAAGGTCGCGAGGTCACGGTTACCCCTGGATAGGCCCGAACCATTCCTTCTCAATCACCTTTCAGAAGCAGCTTCCTTGATGAGCCGCTTCAATCACTCTCGCCGTTGTCTTCATCTCCAGCGATCGCCTTGATCACCGCCAACGTCCGGGTTCTGAGCTTTGGCGGCAGCCGGAGGATTTCCTCGACAAATCGGCGTCCTTCCGCGGTGGCAAGATAAGCGATCCGCTCATCTGCCTCGGGAGCGATAGCCGCCCCCTCCCCTGAACCCGGCTGTGGCAACCCGTCGAAAAAGCAGCGCACCGGCACATTCAGTCCGCCAGCGATATCGTAGAGCATCGACGCGCTGATGCGGTTTTTGCCACTCTCATATTTCTGGACCTGCTGGTAGCTCAGGCCAACTTTCTGACCGAGTTCGGTCTGAGACAGGTTGGAATGAACCCGCCTGATGCGAAGCTGCTGCCCCACATGAACATCGACCGGGTGCGACGCTTGGTTGCTCTCCTCTTCGGCTCGAAAGCCGTTGCGCCGAGAGTTGCCCGCAAACTTTGCTACCCGATCGTGCATTGCTGTCAATCTCCGCGTCAGAGCGCCTCATACCTTGGAAGACCGATCACGGTGCCGATCTCGGCTACAACCATTCTTAGATAGTTCTCGCGCTCAGTTGAGATTAATAAGGGACTATCAGTCCGTCGATTGTCAAGCCTCTAATATGCATCTGTTGCACGATGGACGCGCGACGGACCATCGGCTGGAATCTTAGGCGACTTCGGGTGGATAGAGGCCTCTCGCAAGAGCGTTTGGCATTAGAAGCAGAAATCGACCGTTCATACGTTGGTCGAGTCGAGAGAGGCAGAGAAAACGTCACTGTTGCGACGTTGGAAGCCCTCGCAAGAGTCATGTCAGTAAATGTTTCTGAGCTTTTTGCGGAGGTTGATCCCAAAGGCGCGCGACCGCCGTCTCTTCGTTCCGGGCGAAAGCGAAAGGTCACCTGATCCCTTCGAGATTGCAGTCTTGCTAGGTATAGCGGCACGTTCTCGCCTACGGTTTTTACTCGATCATGCATCGCACCTGATTCCTTGATCTATGCGGGCAGCGACGCAGGCATCATCCAGCAGCAAAGCTGGCCGCGCCTAATGCCACAGAGCCGACCCAAAATATCTGAATTTAAGATAACTGAAAATCAGATATAATGAAAGAGCCCATCTCAATCGCTGGTGGGTGGAACACGTGGCGAAGACACTCGGCACGGAACGGCATAAAGCGCTGATTGCGCTCATAATTGAAAAGCGTGAAGCTGCCGGCCTGACGCAGCTCGAGCTTGCCAGAAAACTTGGAGAATATCAGTCCTTCGTCGCTCGGCTGGAGAGCGGTCAACGCAGAGTTGACGTCATAGAATTTTTGGAACTGTCGGAGATTCTAGATTTCGATCCCTACAAAGGCCTGCGGACCATATCGCGTATTGAATAGCGCCTTCTCGAGACTGCATTTGACCTCGTTGCACGCGCATCACGCGCTAGCCGCATAGGCTTATATTCGAAGGTATTGGCCTTTGGATGCTTATGATAGATGCGCAGAAAGCCGAAGCTAACGATTGATCATGAAGTGCACTACGAAAACGCCCACTCGGGATCATTCACGGCCACTGCCCCTTCATTATGACGAGCCTTGAGCGAGGCCCATAAGGAATCGCCAGCAAAACTTTCGAGAGTACCGCAGGCTCCCTCAAGTGACAGCCTACCGTATTTCCTCAGCGCCGCCCGGATATTGCCCGATCCCAGCATATCGAGTTCCGAGAAGGGCTCGGCATTCTCCAAAAGTACGCGATGTCCCCAGATACCCGGATTTCGGTCAGCAGCAATCGTCTCGGATAGCTCCCGATCTTCGTTCATATCGAGTCCGCGACAAAAGACATAGCGCATGAGAGGGTAGTACACGATGTGCCGGCTGCCGCCGAGGACACGTACGCCGGGCAATATCGCCGTTACAATAAGCATCAAAAGAAGGTTCGGGATGATCTTGCGCGCCTGCAGCGCCTCGATCACAGCATCCGCCACAAACTCGAGCGAAAAATCCTCCGATCCTCTTGCCTCAAGCCGGGAACCCGCCAGCCGCAAGGGAAAAAGGCGGCCGCGATCGCTGCCCCAAAACAAGTCTGTGGTATTCTTGAGCCAACCCTGCCAGTTACCGCCTGCAAGGGCTTCGATGGAGGAGAGCACGCTCTGCAAGAACCCAGTTTTCTCAAACAGATTTCGAGCCAGCCAGGATAATTTATCCTGAAGATGTTCGACCACGAGGTCGGCCACATCTTCATCGTCAATCTGCAGGAAATCGATATCCGGGTCGAAATATCGGCTCCACAATTCTGCATTGGCCTGCTTGATCGCGACCGCGGCGGACGCGAACTCACATTGCGGCAATATGGACCGCAGCCGCGCAACCAGATCTCCATCACGCCCGGCACGATCGACGTTTTTAAGAGCGAAGCGATAGGGACCATTTTGCGCGAGAATGCTGTAGGGGATCATCCGGCTCCGGCTCAGCCCGAACACGTTGATCGCCTCACCACCAAGTTTTAACCAACCGGGACCTTTTCGACCTCTTTCAACGAATTTGACCGTCGACACTGCATAAGAGACATATGCCGAACGACGATGCGCGCTCAGCCCCATCAGACTAAAGAGATGTGTGTAATAGGCATCTGGCTCGACCAGCAGATGCAGATGTGGGCCGGCTTGCATGACGGGGGCATTGGCGATTTCCGCCGCAATGGCATTGGCACGGTGGTCCGCAAACCCCGCAGTTCTGGCTGCCCTGCGAATGCATCGCCGAAAGTGAGACATCGCGTGACGCCGGGCTTCACAACTCCTTGCATGCGGTTCGACATCGAACACCGCCCGAGCATAGTCCGCCAGGTCCTGTTGCCGGAATTCGGCGATCCAAGGAAAAAGCGCACCAATCAAATCCAATACAGCATGTTTTGTGAGCTGGGAAAGCTCCGCATCCATTCGCTCTGTCATGACGGCATACTCCGACGTGATGAGGCTCTATGTTTCGCAAAGCTCAGTGCATAGCCGGCGACAATGCAGGCCATCATTCCACTTCCAAAAATAAGGAACGTAGCCGAGGGATCGAGCGCGTCACCGGAAATTGCGAGCCCTGCATAGACAAGAAGACTCAAACCCATACAGGCGGCGTGTATCCAACCTTTCGCTCGTCCCAGCTTTGCGCTCGATACGAGCCCTTGTATCTCGACATCGATCAGGACCCTCGACAAGTTATAGCCAGCACCGAGGAGCGCCATCAATGCGAAGGCAATGTCGAGATTCCGCGTTGGATAGAAAATTGCCATGGCCGCGCCCGACAAAAGAACGATGATCGGAATCGATCGGCCATCGGCAGCGCGGAACCGCCTGAGCGTCAAGATCAGCATGCTGATGATCGCACCGGCCGACCAGCAGAATTCCAGCATGCCGAAATCCAGGGAAGTCCCCCGGAGTTCCTGCTGCACAAACTTCGATATGACCGCGCTGATCAGCATGCCCATCGCGTAAATCAACACATAACTGACAACAAGACGCGGCGGCAGGCGGTTCGTCCCCTCGCCTTCGGACGTTTCCAAGGAAGCTTGCGCAGGTTTGCGACGATCGGCCGGCGCAATTCGATGGCCGCTAGTGGTTCGGAACATGCAGAGCATCGAAACGGCAAATGTGCCTGACGCAAAGAGGAAGCACGACGTCAGGGGTGAGACGACGAGAAGCCAGCCGGCTGCTATTGCTGCCATCATGTTGCCTGCCTGCATGGCGACATATGCTAGTGAATTGAAGGCCACTAGGCTGTCAGATCGCGTAATCGACGGCACGATTGCCGAGGAGGCCGTAAGATACAGCCGGTCGGCCATAGCGTAGAAAATCACTGAGCCATAAAGGGCGTAGTCGGGCTCGTGCAGGACAAGTGCAGCGGATGTCATCAGCAAGATTGCGATCCTGAGCCCATCGCTCGCCATGCAGAACCCCCGGCGATCAAAGCGATCGACGAGATATCCGGCCGGCGCACTCGCCAGAAATTCCGAGATGCTACCGAGGGCCAGGAACAGGGCAATGGAACCGGCATCGCTACCCGACGCCGCTAGCACCCAAATTGCACCGACATAGTAGGCGTTGCGCCCTGTTGCCGCAAAGAATGCGCTCAGCAAAAAGAAGCGCCGCGCGGGGCGCGATCCGCTGCGGTCTGGGCCGAGGTCCGGTGCAATGTTGGCATCTTGATTCATGTGGGTGCCGCCAAAAATGGAGACGCATCGCGTGCGCGGCGGTGAAGTTAGAGGATGACGCGAAACGCCACTTTCAAAATCCTGCTGTAATCTGTTCAGATCCTTTGGCGGGGTTAAGTCTTCCAGTCAGCCCTATATTGCTTGGGCGTGATGCCGATCACACGACGGAAAGCTGCCGCAAGGTGGCTGGGGCTGGAAAAGCCGCATGCATAGGCGATCTCGGTTATCGTGCGGCTCGAGTACCGGAGCATTTCGCTCGCCCGCTCCAATCGTCTACGAATGATGAAAGCGTGTGGCGGCAAACCCATCGAAAGCCGAAACGCCTTCGACAAATAATGCTCGCTCAAACCCGCCTCCTGGGCAAGTTCGGCCATGCTCAATGAACCGTCCAATGAAGCCTCAATCCTGTCGATCACACGCTTCAGAACCGCAGGCGACAGTCCGCCCTTGACATAGTGGCGCTTCTGACCCGAGCGACGGAACAGGCGCCCGAAAATCGTCCTCGCATGGTCCTCGACCATCATATGACTCAAGGGATCCCGCTGCCCAATCTCAGAGCGAATGCTTCTGGCGGCGTATTGGATCAACGGATCCTCAAAACCGAGCGCCGGCACTAGCCGGTCAAGATCCGTTCCGGGTACATGCTCGAAGTGATCCAGGATAAACTTCTTGCCAATGGTGATGAACAGGTAGGCGGCCGTCGGATCACCATCGTCCCAACCGCTCCAGCTGTGGTCAGCCGGAATAAACGACAGCGATCCTGTCTGCCTTTGCGTAAATGCGACCCTGCGGTCATCCACATAATCTTCGCCCACTTTTGCAACACCCAGCATGTTCAAAAGGACCGCATGGTCGTCCGCGGCAATGCTTGTTTCCTGTCGTCCAACACCGGTTCTGCTCACCAGGTCCGCACGCACGGATCGCCAGCAGCTGTATTCATGGGCAAATGCGGAATGGTCTGCGCGCCTGATCGTACCTGGGTCAAACGCTGCAGGACCAACCATCCAAAGCTCTCCAAATCAACAGACTCACGGACGCCCGCTCACCGGCGGCATCCTCCTCTACGAACTATGGCGGGATTTCCATTTGTCTGCTGCAACGTAAAATTTTATGACAGTTTTTTGAAAGAATAACAGAATTATGACGGTTGAAGGCGAACCGTCCTGCAACTGTGCCCCCGCACATGCTCGTTCTCCTCGATGGAGCAGCAGCTATCAGCTCTCGCAGCAAGAGCATCGATACGTGCCGAACAATGGAGCACGACATGCGGGATTTCTCCTTATTCTTCGAAGAGTGCGAACGCGCGCCGCGTTTAAACGAACTCGCCAGTTTCTTTGCCGCAACGGCTGCCGGCCGGTCGGGAAATCCGATCATTCAGCCGCAGGTGGACCGGAGACTGTTGGGTGATGACACGCTTCTCGACCGCTTCATCCGACTGCACGAACAGCGCCGCGGACCATTCGACCAACATTACCATGCAAGCATTCCCTACCGGTTGGAGGAGGAATGCCGTCTCGGGCACGCGATCCTCCGATATGCTCGGGATATGCCAGGACCGCTCAACCTATATTCGCTCGGCACAGCCGAAGGCACAATGGCGCGGACGATTTCCGAATTGGCTGAGGGCCGTGTCGAAAGCCTGTCATGCAGCCCCAACGTCGAAAATCATCGAAGCTTCATGGCCTACGGCGATCCACCACATGCCACGTTTTTTCACGGCCCGTTCCATCATCTGAGGAGAGATCTGCTGCGTTTACGGCAGGATCTGGCCAAGTTCGCTTCCGGCTTCGACATCATTCTCGAGGATACGACATTCCAGATGTATTCACCGAACCGACCCGATCAGATCGACTTCGTCTCGCAGCATCTGAAGGATGATGGACTCTTCCTCTTCGTCGAAAAGTTCAAAAACGCTGAAATCGATGAATATCAGCGCCGCGAATTGCAGAAAGATCACGGCTTCAAAGCACGCTTCTTCGACCCGGCTGACATCATGGAAAAAAAGGCGGCGGTGTTGACCGTCATGAACAGGAACGAAGTGACGCTTGCGGAGATGTCTGATGCCGTCAAGCGGCGTTTTCGCCACTGTTACGCAACCTGGAACAGCGGGAATTTCTGCACCCTCATCGCGAGCAACAGCCTACCGAACATCGACCGCTTTATGTCGGGCCTGATCAGGCCAGCTACGCCCGTCAGCGCCGTGGATGATGTAATGGATGGTCTTGTCTTCTAACGTGGTCACAAAGCTACCTCTTGAAGGCGGTCGCGACGATGTTGCTTTCCCGCCAGCCGATGTTGTTGTTCGGGCAGTAAATCTGCAGCGTGTAGACGTGATAGCCGGGGCCTGGGGCGTCATAGAGCGCGGGCACGCCGACAAGGCCCGCCGTGTAGGTGTATTGCGTGGTGGTAATGCCGGTACCGTTCGAGCTGCCGCCACCGCTCGTCTGCACGATCGTCTGAACGACACCGAGGTAGTAGGTCTGGCTGAAGATCGCCAAACCGTCTCGGAAGATGTTGCAGCCGATCGGCTGCGCATTCTGGCTGCCGCCATTCAGATTGTATTGGCCGAGCGTCATCGCGTTGATCATCACGCGGCTGTCACCGTCGACGGAGATGCCGACAGCAGCAAGATTGACCGTCGAGCCGGCACCGATCACCTGTTGGTCCGCAACGCGGCCGGCATTCATCGCTGTAACCGCGCCGGAAGCGATCTTGTCATAGGTAACGCCGCCCAGGATCAGCTTGTCGGTGGTGATTGCGCCCGTTGCGATCTGCGCGGCAGTTATTGCATTGGCAGCGATCTTGTTACCGGTGATCGCACCGTCAACGATCAGCTCGCCCGAGGTGGCACGGCGCATGACGGGCTTCGACCAGTAGCAAGAGCCACCAGTGCCGGCTGTCTTATCGACCTGCAATAACATGGCGAGCTTCGCGAAGCCGCTCGGAATCGTAAAGCGACCTTGTAGTCGCACCCAGCTGTTCTTGGCCGTAGTCGATACGACGGGATAATAGCTGATCGCACCAGCGCCGGTGTAAAGGGCAGCATAGATGTTCGCTGTGTTCGCGTCTGTATTATAGACCCAAACGTCGAACGCGTAGGTTTCGCCGGGTGTGACGGCGATGGACTTTGACCAGCAGCAGTCTCGGCCGAGCGATTGCACGACGTAGCCCGCCTGATCACCCGACGAGTTGTCGGGATAGAAATTCTGAAGGTTCTGTATGCCCCAACCGTCAAGGTTGCCGCCCTGCCAGCCGTTGTCGACCATGTTGGAAAAGTCAGTCAGGACGAGCGACTTGGCAGTGATCGCGCCGGCCGCGATTTGGTTGGCACCGATCGTGTTGGCAGCCAGCTTGTCACCAGTGATCGTGCCAGCGGCGATCGAGGCGGCAGTAACGGCGCCGGCAGCGATCGCTGTCGCCGTCACCGCGCCGGCAGCTATCTTGCCAACGGTAACGGCGTTGGCGGCGATCTTGTCGGCCGACACTGCGCCGGTGGCGATGTTGCCGCCATTTATGACGGTCACGCTGCCATCGCTCCAAGGCGACGCCTCGGTTTGATTGGCGTTTGCTTCGCCGAAATACATACGGGTCAGCCAAAGATAGCTGTCGCCCTGGCCCGCCACGGTGCCCTTCATTCGAAAGAAGACCATCGCCTTGGCGGCGTTTGCAGGCATCTGAACCTTGCCCCAAAAGCGGCTGTAGTTCGCCAAGCTCTTCTGAGGATCGAAGTTCTGATAGGCTGGGAAGATGCCCCAATTCGGATACGCGATCAGGTTCCCGGCAGCGTCGAAAACCCCGAGGTAAGGCTGCACGCCGTTGCAACGATGGCCGAAGTAGTAGACAGACAGCTCATACCAGCCATTCGCCTTGACCGCGAATTCACGGCGGTTGCCGTAGGCGTCGGTAGCCATCACACCGTATTCGATCCCTTGGTTGGCATTGGTCTGGCGAATCTCGATCGCGCCGGGGACCGGAGCATAGGTGTCGGTCCTGAGCCCAATGGTGAAGCTGGACGCATCGTTCGAATACTCAGCCGCCCATCCGGTCATCCCTGCCAAAAGGTCGGAATTCGACAGGAAATTGCCACCGGTGCCAACGGCGAGAGCCTGAGTGGAGACCGAGCCAGCCGCAAGCTTGTCGGTCGTGATCGCACCGGCCGCGATCTGAGCTGCCGAGACCGCGCCGGCCGCGATCGTGCCGGCAGTGACGGCATTGGCCGCGATCGTGCCGGCCGTCACGGCGTTGGCGGCTATCGTGCCGGCCGTCACCGCATTGGCAGCAATCTTTCCAGCCGTCACAGCGTTAGCGACAATACCGCCACTCGTGATCAGAACGATGCCGCCATCGCTCCACGGCGTTGCTTCCGTCGCCCCAGCCGGAATGCGGCAAAGCATCGGCTTGTTGATAAAGGCATAGCTATCCGCGCCGCCTGCCTGAGTATCGCGTTTGCGGATGAGGATCGAGGCGGCAACCGCGTTCGCTGGTGCGGCACCTGTCACCCGCAAACGCAGCCACAGGTCCGGATTGTTTGCATCTCCCGCGATAGCGTTATTGGTGTTGCTTCCGGTCGAACTATATCCGACTTCCGTGCCATCAGCGCCGATCCAAGCGATGTACAATTCTACTTGGCAACGGTGAGCGGACACATATGCGGTGGTTTCAAACCACTCCCCTGGCACGCAAGGAACCGCGTACTTCAAGGAACCGGCGAGCGATCCCCCATCGGCGCGCAGCCAGCGAATATCAGCATAGGTGTTCGAACCGGCTGGCCCGCTGTTCTGCCATAGCCGCAGGGTCGGATTGGTCTTTCCCGACCATGACCAGCCGAGCGGAGTAATGGCTAATGAGAGATTCGGAATGGTGCCCCATGGCACATTGGCCCAGCAGTCCGTTCCCATGGTGAAACTGGAATTCTGGAGCAAATTGACGCCTGAGCCGACTGCGAGCTTGTTGGTGCTGACGACGTTCGCTGCAAGTTTGTCCGTCGAAACTGCACCAGCAGCGATCTGGGTTGCCCCGATCGCGCCGGCTGCGATCTGACCGGCTGTGATGCTATTGGCCGCAATCTTGTCGGCGGTAACGACGCCTGCACCAAGCTTCGGGGTCGAGATCGCACCATCCGAAATCTGCGTCCCGACGATCTGACCTGCGATATCGTCAGCCGCCGTCGCGGAAGTCCAAGCGCCATTGTGGTAGCGATAAAGCTTGCCGTCCGTCGTTAGAAAAACCTGCCGGCCTTCTACGTTGCCTGTCGTCGGAAAGGCATCAACGACTTCGACTGGCTTTATGCCGGAGGCAAACTTCGTCGCATCCACGGCACCCTGGGCAAGCTTGCTGATCGTGATGGCCGCATCGGCAATCTGCGCGCTGTTCAAGGTGCCGTTGACATCGCCGGCATCGACTGCGGCTGTCCACGCACCCTTGGTATAGCGATAAAGCTTGCCAGCGCCTTTGTGATAGACAATACGTCCCTCGACATTGCCCGTTTGCGGGAAGGTGGTAACGATTTCCACCGGTCGAATGCCGGAAGCGAACTTCGTCGCATCTACCGCGCCCTGGGCCATCGCCCGCGCCGAAACCGCGCCATCGGCGAGCTTCTCGTCAATCACCGCGCCGCTCGCCAGTACATCGGCCGTGACGGCGGCGACCTGAAGCTTTGCGGTCGAGACGGCCTGATCGGCAAGTTTGAGGCTGGTAATCGCCGCGTCCATGATCTTAGCGGCCGCTACGGCAGCGTCAGCGATCTTGGAAGCGACAATGGCACCGTCGAGTATATCGGACGCCTGGATGAGGACGTTAACCTGCCAGGGCCAGATGGCGATTGGTGGTTTCCGCCCAGGCGATCTTCCACGCTTTCATCGTCTCCTTGTCGCCAGCCCACAGCTTGTAGACGATCTTGCCATTCGGGCGATCCGGCGTGACGACACGCAATGGTTCGCCGCCCTCGCGCATTGCTGCCACCTTTTTCGGCCCGAACCCCTCCTCTGTCAGCGGCCTCAGCGTCGTCATCAGATGGATGTGAGGATTTCCGTCCTTGTCATGGAACACCCAATCGGCAACCATGCCCTTGGATGTCAGATTGTCCCGAACAAACTCGCGGACAAGAGCGATGTTTTCCGCACGTGTCAGCTCTTCCGGCAGGGCAATGATCAGCTCCCGGGCGAGCTGCGCGTCGGACCGCTTCTCGAAAGCATCGACCGCATTCCACAGCGCCTCACTGGAACCGGCGACGGATTTTCCGTCGATCGCGCTCGTCAACCAGACCGGAATATCCCCCGGCAACGCCAGTTCCTCATGCACGAGCTCGGATGACCCGCCCCTGTAGCTGAACGAAGTGCCGGCCTGTTCGTCCATCATCCGGGCGCGATGGCGATAGGCGGCGGCCGAGACGATGCTGCGCCCCGCTCCCCTGCTGATCACCTGCGCTCTGACGAACATGATCGCCACTGCTGCTCTCCAAGCCTTCCAAGCACGTCGCGTCAGCGACGTATATTGCGCCCTCAAACCGATTGGACCGAAGGGCCGATGTCGCTTTTCCGGAAGACGGCCATCGGCCGGATTTCCGGCTACGATGTTTTGAGTCAATGCAAATAGCCTATTTAACTATCTTATTCTAGTTAGTATAATATCCGTGTTGAGGTTATTTTTGTGAAGGGAAAAAGCACATATGGCCGTAAAATCATCGATCTCCGATCTCGATACCCAGATTGAGAAACTCCGAGAACGCAGGCGTTTTCTGATAGTTAAATCCGCCGAGCGCTTTGCCAGGGCCGCGACAAAGTCGGGGCTGGCAGAGATGGAGATCGCAGACGAAGAGGTGGATCGGATCTTCGAAGAGATCGCCGCGCGATTTCGCAGCCAAGAGAAGAAAGGGGCTGGTAGCGCACCTGCTCCGGCGCGTCGATCGTCAGATAGTGGGGCTGGAACGCCGGAGGCGCTTTCAAATGACGGCTAAACGGAAACAGGAAGCCCGCGAAAAATTCCTGCTCGGCGGCATCGTCGTGAAAGCAGGTCTGTCACAGGCCGACCGGGCGTTCCTGCTCGGCGGACTGCTCGAGTTGGCGCGGGTCGCAGCAGGCTCGCCGGAGCATCGGCGGCTGCGCGATATCGGCAAGGAGGCGTTCAAGGCGCGTTCGCTGAATGATGAGGTCGCACATGCCGAGGAGATGCAGGAATGGCACTGAAGGGAAAATTGCATCCGAGCCTGCTGCTTGTTCTTGTGCCGATCGTGGTGACGGCGATCACCGTCTACATCGTCGGCTGGCGATGGTCGGAGCTGGCCACCAGCATGTCGGGCAAAACCGAATATCGGTTTCTGCGTGCCGCGCCCTTGCCGACGCTTTTGTTTGGGCCACTTGCCGGGTTGTTGGCGGTCTGGGCCATGCCACTGCATCGCCGGAGGCCAATCGCCATGGCAAGCCTGTTGTGCTTCATGGCTGTTGTCGGCTTCTATGGTCTCCGCGAATATGGACGGCTTGCTCCGTCCGTCGAGCGCAGCATCGTCACCTGGGACTATGCCCTCTCCTATCTCGATATGGTTGTCGTGATCGGGGCTTTATGTGGCTTCATGGCTGTCGCCGTATCAGCCCGTATCTCCACCGTCGTTCCTGAGCAGGTCAAGCGGGCGCGTCGAGCGACCCTCGGCGACGCGGACTGGCTTTCGATGTCGGCGGCGAGAAAACTCTTTCCAGCCGATGGCGAGATCGTTGTCGGCGAGCGTTATCGCGTCGACAAGGAAATCGTTCATGAACTACCCTTCGATCCGAACGATCCGTCGACCTGGGGACAGGGTGGCAAGGCGCCTTTGCTTACCTACAGGCAGGATTTCGATTCCACCCATATGCTCTTCTTCGCCGGATCGGGCGGATATAAGACCACCAGCAATGTCGTGCCGACGGCCTTGCGCTACACCGGACCGCTGATCTGCCTCGATCCGTCGACCGAGGTCGCGCCGATGGTGATCGAATATCGGACCCGCGTTCTGAAGCGCGAGGTCATGGTGCTCGATCCGACAAACCCGATCATGGGCTTCAATGTGCTCGACGGGATCGAGACCTCGAAACACAAGGAGGAAGACATCGTCGGCGTCGCGCATATGCTGCTGTCCGAGAGCGTGCGCTTCGAAAGCTCGACCGGCTCGTACTTCCAGAGCCAGGCGCACAATCTTCTGACAGGGCTGCTCGCCCATGTCATGCTGTCGCCGGAATATGCCGGAAGACGAAACCTGCGCAGCCTGCGCCAGATCGTATCCGAGCCCGAGCCGTCTGTACTGGCGATGCTGCGTGACATTCAGGAGAACTCGGCGTCGGCGTTTATCCGCGAAACATTGGGCGTATTCACCAACATGACCGAGCAGACGTTCTCCGGCGTCTATTCGACGGCGTCGAAGGATACGCAATGGCTTTCGCTTGACAGCTACGCGGCTTTGGTCTGCGGCAATGCCTTCAACTCCAGCGATATCGTAGCTGGCCGAAAGGACGTGTTTCTGAATATCCCGGCGTCGATCCTTCGCTCCTATCCGGGCATCGGCCGGGTCATCATCGGCGCATTGATCAACACCATGATCCAAGCCGACGGCGCATTCAGGCGCCGGGCGCTGTTCATGCTCGATGAGGTCGACCTGCTCGGTTACATGCGCGTTCTCGAAGAGGCGCGCGATCGCGGCCGCAAATACGGGATCTCGATGATGCTGATGTACCAGTCGTTCGGTCAGCTTGAGCGGCATTTTGGGAAGGATGGTGCAACCTCATGGATCGATGGCTGCGCCTTCGCCTCCTACGCGGCGATCAAGGCGCTCGACACGGCCCGCAACGTCTCGGCGCAATGCGGCGAGATGACCGTGGAGGTGAAGGGAAGCTCTCGCAATATCGGCTGGGATACGAAGAACAGCGCATCGCGCAAATCGGAGAGTGTCAATTTCCAGCGCCGGCCGTTGATCATGCCGCACGAGATCACCCAGTCGATGCGCAAAGACGAGCAGATCATCATCGTGCAGGGACATAGCCCGATCCGCTGCGGGCGGGCGATCTACTTTCGGCGAAGGGACATGAATGCGGCAGCGAAGACCAACCGCTTCGTCAAGCCCGACCCGTAAAAGATCAGGCCTGCTCGGCGGCGGCGTATTCAGCCTCAGTCGGCCATTTTGTAGCCTTCATCAATTCCAGCGCCGGGTCGATTGCCTTGCGCGCTTCGAGAAGGTTGCTATGGCGACCCGAGGGATCGGTGTAGATGTCGAAGCCGTTTACGATCCGGCCATTGAAGCCATACTGCAAAACGTCCAAAGCCTTACCGGCTTGATCCTGTATCGCGGTTGTTGCGGCTGCGGCTTTGTCGATTACAGACATTAATATGATCTCCTGGGACGTTGGTCCTGTTTATTCCTCAGTGGAGAATGCAACCGGCGAATACGCCAAAAGTGAGCGGTACGACGCACCTATCGACCGGATCGGCGATAGCGCTCGAACGGATCCTCAGCGCCGGGCGGCGTGATCTAGTCGACAAAAAGCGTGTAGCCGAGCGCAAGAGCGACGAAGCCAAATCCCATCAGACCAAATGCCCAGAACGGCATGCCGCGGGCGGCGTCCGGATGCGCGAAGACGACGATCGACATCGGTAGCATGACGATTGCCGCCAGATCCATCATCCCGGTGAATGGCCGAAACATGCAAAGCACATAAAAGGCCAGATGCTGCAAAAGGGCGTGCGGACAATGCCGCGCAGGATGACAAAGGGCAATCGCGCGAAAAACCGCAGAAGGCAGGCGAGAGGATTTGTATCGGACGGCCGGTTGGCGACGTTCCCGGATGGCAGCTCCGTACTCATCGGTACATCCTCGCTGACAAACCGGGGCTGATTGGTTCGCTTCCAATCCTGTTTAACTCTCTCGTTTACGTGAGTCTAATCGTCGCTGGCCTATAAAGCAAGGATTGCGACATCCATCCGGCAGCCCCGCTCCTGCGAAAGGGATCGTGACCAGAGGCGGAGCTCGCAAAGCGGGCTCCGTGAGCGACGCGAGTAGAGTCAGACGCCATAGGCGGCTCGCCCTGAAGGTGGGTCCGACCTGATTGCCAATCGATCACAAAAATGAATCGCTGCGGCAAAACGGATTCAAAACTGTCGTTGGACCTGCATTTCTCGATCGGCGATTCTGTCGCCATGCTCGCTCAACCCTACCACCTCTATATTGAACGCACAGACGCAACAAAGAATATGGCGAGATTCTACTCGCTGTCCATCGAACCAACGCTGTTCGGCACACCCTGCCTGACACGCCGTTGGGGACGGATCGGCTCCGGGAGACAGTCGATGGCTTACCATTTCGATCGGAAAGAAGAGGCCGTAGCTATGTTTCTTGACCTGTTGTGGACGAAACGAGCGCGAGGAGATGTTGTCTTTTGCCGCGATTGAGGCATGGC
The DNA here is from genome assembly GCF_000359745.1 of Rhizobium freirei PRF 81. GTDB lineage: Bacteria > Pseudomonadota > Alphaproteobacteria > Rhizobiales > Rhizobiaceae > Rhizobium > Rhizobium freirei. The sequence goes on along the minus strand of NZ_AQHN01000083.1, from coordinate 132,874 downwards.
GAGGCTCCGTTTCAGTAGGAAATGTGTACACATTTCCCAGAAGTGCAAGCCTAACCTTAGTGAAAAGAGAGATGGCGGTTGACCAGCGCCGGCCTACTCCGTTCGATTGACACGGCGGCCCGATTTGCGCGAGGCCTCGCCGAAAGCTGTGGCAATTTTCATCACGAAGGCTTTGCTGAAGCGGTCGAATGGTTTTCCGTCCGGCTCTTTGTACCAAGACCTTTCGGCGACATCGTAATTGTATTCGTCAACGACGATCCAGCAACGCTTGAGGTCGCTGAGGCCAGCCCGTCGACACTCGATATCGGAAACTTCCAAGGCGATCCGATCGGCCTGCGGCGGCTGAGTCGTGATCGCTAGCAGTGCGAGATGGGTGGGGCCGTCATTCGCTCCTCGAACAGCGACGACAAAGGTGGGCCGGAGCTTCCGGCCCTCGGTCTCTCCGCGCTCGCGCTGCCATGTCCAGAGATAGGGGCAGTCGATCACCTGACCAGGCAGGAACTCACGGCTCATCGTCGTAGCCCTCGCCGCGCGCCAGTCGGTCGATCTCTGCCAGAAAAAGCTCGCGGTGCTCCTCCGGCATCTCGGAAACGTCATAGGCTTGGCGCGGGTCACCACCGGTGCGCATGCGCTTGTAGTGCTCATAGCTCATCAAGACAAAACGGGGTTTCCGGTGCTTGGTGAGCACGACGGGTTCGCGTGCAGCGGCGTCGGTGACGTCGCCCACCTGCTTGTTGAGATCACCTGTTGTGAATTGCCGCATAGCCTTGCTCCTTCATCGATCTCCATAATATCCAGATTTTCCAGATTTTCCAGATTTACAAGAAAACGGCGCTCACGCGCCATCTCCCTTGAGTTCCCAGACATTGATGCCCAACCGACGGGCCTTGTCGCGAAGGTTGTCGGTGATGCCGGAACCCGGGAAGACGATGACGCCTGATGGCATGACCGAAAGCATCTCATCGTTGCGCCGGAATGGGGCAGCCTTTGCGTGCTTGTTCCAGTCGGGCTTGAACGCAATCTGGGTGACCTTGCGGGCCTCCGCCCAGCAGGCCGCGATGCGTTCGGCGCCTTTCGGCGAGCCGCCGTGCAGTAGGATCATATCTGCGTGCTTGGCATGGGCCTTGTCGAGAGCGGCCCAGATCCGATCATGATCGTTATAGTCCATGCCGCCGCCAAAAGCGATCTTCGTGCCGGCCGGGATCAGCACTGTGTTTTCGGCGTGCCGGCGGGCAGAGAGGAAATCTCTGGAGTCAATCATCGCCGCGGTCATGTTGGCGTGGTTGACCTTCGAGCCGGTGCGCGGCCGCCAAGCCGATCCAGTCTCAGCCTCGAAGAGGTCGGCAGCATAGTCGCGCATGAATTCGAAGGCGTTGCGGCGTTCGAGAAGCGTGATGCCTTCAGCGATCAGGCGCTCGAGCTCGACGCTCTTGACCTCCGAGCCGTCCTGCTCGCGCTGGCCGGTACGCTGCGCATCCTCGTTGCGCTGAAGCTCGCGCTGGATGCGCTCGCCGGCGCGGTGGAAGAGATTGACCGTCGACCAGAGAAGGTCCTCGAGATCGGGCTCCAGCCGCGTGTCGCCGAGCATCTCGAACAGGGCGTCGAACATCGTGGTCAGCGCCGACTGGACCGTCGGCTCCTCGGGCAACGGTCTCGGATCCGGCTCGTCCTGGAACGGGCGGTAGCCAAAGACTTGTATCTCGTAGATGACGCGGTCGGTCGGGGAAGACGCGTGGTGGGGCTCGAAGGTGTCGTCGATGGGAAGCGTCAGGTTCATGATGGTCTCCGTCGGTTTGGGCCGCGCCTCTCGCGGCCTGACGGCGATCCCTGTCCAGGCGGCGGGCGGGCCGGAACCGCGAGCGCAGCGAAGCGGCCCAGCCTGAGCGCCGGGCGGTTGAGGGAGGGTTTCTTGTCCCGCGAGGAGCGCCGGCTGCCGCATCGGCCCGAAAAGCGGGGACCGGTTTTCGCAGCAAGCCGATGCGCGGAAAAGCCGGCGCGGGGAAGAAACCTGACCGACCCGCTGAAGGCCCGACCGCCGCATGGTAAGGGGTCGCCTCTCGGCAGGCGCGCGGGCGCGCGCCATCCGAACGGTGACCGGCAGGGGACCGGCGTTCCCACAAGGCCGCCCTCGCGCCTGTCCTCCCTTCCCGGCAGCATCACACGGACAGAACGGTCTGAGCGTCCTCAGGTGCGAGCTGGGCGCTGAGATTTGCGATCAGCCGGCCAGGACCAAGCCGGCGCAGATCCTCGTTGAAGTCGCCAAGCTCGGGGGTCAACACGAGCGGCAGGATGCCGAGCGACTGCGCGTGGCGGCTCAGCCCCTCGATGCCATGCCGGCCGGCCGCATCAGCGTCGGCGGCCACGTACAGGCGTAGGCATCCGTTTGGCGGGCGAAAGGCTGCGAGGTGATTGGCCGTCAGCGCCGAGACCATCGGCATACCGGGCATGACGTGCGCGAGCGACAGGATGCTTTCTAGACCTTCGCCCGCGACCATGACAGGCACCGGGCCACGGGTCGGAAAGCGAAAGCGCACTGCGTTGCCAACCAGCCCGCCGAGCGCACGGCGGGGATCATCGATCTTCGCCTTGCTGTCTCCATCGGGATCGAGCCAGGTGCGATGGACACCGGTGATCTCACCAAAGGGATCAGTGACTGCGGCGACCAGTGCGGGCAGGATGTGCGTCTCGTCGGTCTTGAGCTCCCGATAGTAACATGAGGGATGGAAGCGAAGCGCTGGGTGCAGTGCTGCGCGCAGAATGCCGCGCTGGCGCAAGTAGCTGTCGGCCAGCGTGGCGCCGAGCGGCTGCGCCATCTGGAAGAGACGCTTCGCGCGCTCGCCAGCCGGTCTATCGACCAGCGGGTCGACATGAGCATCGCTCCTACGGGACGCCGCCGGAACGGATTGGGCCGGGCTGACCCGTGGTTCGTTCAGGAAACGCCGGGCCTCATCCGCAACATCGCGGAAGTCGACCAGCCCGCAAGTCTCCCGCACAAGGTCGAGCAAATCGCCATACTCCGCTGTCGCCGCATCAGCCCACCGTCCGGCCCGCGGGCCGGAGAGATGCACATAGAGCGATTTACCCTTGCTGTTGGCGGTATCGCCAACGATCCAGTAGTTGCCGGCCCGGCGGCCGGCGGAGAGGTAATGACGGCAGACCGCCTCGGCATCGCGCGCGAGGCGGTCGGCAAGTTCTGAGGCCGATAACATCGCGGTCACCCCCGGCCGGCGACATCGACAATGCGATGGCGTTCGATCAGGCGCGACAGGACCGCCTGCCCGTCATCCGAGGCCGGGATGAGGAAGCGGCCCTTCCAGGCGATCATTTCGGAAAACAGACCGAAGGATCGAAGCCTGTCGCGCATGCCATCGGTAAAGCCGACGAGCTCAATGCGATAGTCATTCATCACCCTGACACGCCGGAGCGTCATGTCGCCGGCGAGCGCGACAACAGAGGAACCGCCAAGCAGCGATTGCCACACCTCGGGGCTTACGTCGGATCTGCATCGACGCCCTCTCCATCGTCGGCAGCTGACGGATACTGCCTGAGCCGCCGTTAGAAAACCCCGTGGATCATCAGGGTCCGGCGGGAAATAGGCCTCGTAAGGGTTCCCGCCGATCAAATGCCCAAAGGGTGTGAAGACACGGTCCGTACCGTCGTGCCCGACGGCACACAGGACATAGCGAGGTTCCTGCGTTCGGGAATCCAGGCACTCCATGAGCGCGAGGTTGCCGTCTGTGGCTGCACGCAGCAGCGTCTGAAAGTTGGTCTGTACGTAGCCAGGTATTGCCATACTATCCTCCTCAAGCGGGAAAAGCCCGGCTTACGCCGGGCGAGCAGGCGAACAATTCGAGTAGTCGGAAGAAACCGTCCAACCGGCAGGCGGAAGCCTCTCCTTCAGCCCGACTCGCCTAGTCTTCTGCGGCCGATCTCTCCCTCCGCCGCCCAGTGCCGGCGCGTCCTCTTCACAGCCTGGTCCTGGGCAGAATTGAGGCTCCCCGTGTGGGTTTCCGCAGCGCACTGGATTTTTACTGACTAATATACGGTAGTAAAACGCATCGTGGCCGTGTAGCTTTGACCAAGGAACTGGGAGAATTGTGATGCGAACATTCAAGATAGGCGATCGGGTGTTCGAGGAATCCTCACCTGATCTGCAGGCATTCCTCCCGCAGGCTTACGAGCAACGACTGCGGCCGATGTGCATGTGCAAGGAGTCGCCGACGCCGATGTATATCGCGCGGGTCGAAGACCAGTATCTCATCAAGCGGATGCCACTGTCGGGGCGCGGTCACGATGCCGCCTGCCCCTCTTATGAGCCTCCCTATGAGCTTTCCGGCCTTGGCCCGCTGATCGGCAGCGCGATCCAGATCGATGCGAGTGGCAAGGCCGAACTGAAGCTGGACTTTTCGCTGACCAAGCGCGGATCTCGCGCTGCGCCCAGCGCATCGGCCGAGACGACCGAGCATGGCATTCGTAGCGACCCCAGGAAACTGTCGCTGCGGGCGATGCTGCATTATCTGTGGGAAGCGGGCGAATTGACCGAATGGCGTTCGACCTGGTCAGGCAAGCGCGGCTGGGGCCGCGTGCGCGCAAGCATTCTCAATGCCGCGGCACAGATGACGGCGAGAGGCGCTGCTTTGGGCGAGATGCTCTTCGTGCCGGAAGTGTTTCATGGCGAGGACAAGGATGGGATCGCCGCACGGCGCGCTGCGGCGCTCAAGGACGTGCAGGCTACCGGCTCGGGTCCGCGCAAGCTGATGATTACTGTGGCCGAAGTGAAGGAGTTTTCCGCCGCACGTGAGGGCCAGAGGATCATCGTGCGGCATATGCCCTTTCCGCTGGTGATCGAGGAGGGCGCATGGCGGCGGCTCGCTGCCCGCTATGAGACAGAGCTCGAACTGTGGCGCGCGAACGAGGCATTCCATCTGATCGTTATCGCCACCTTCGGCGTCTCAGCCGCCGGCATTGCAACGGTCGAAGAGGTCGCGCTGATGGTGGTCAACGAGCACTGGCTGCCGTTCGAGGATATTCACGAGCTGCGGCTTCTGGAAAAATTGAGCCACCTCAAGCGAAAGAGCGTCAAAGGATTGCGTTTCAATCTGCCACGCGATGCGCCGATCGTGTCGGTGACATTGCCGGAACAGAAACCGGCTCCCATCGCCATGTTCATCGTGCCGGCAAGCGCCGGAGACGATTATGAGCAAGCGCTTGCGGACATGATCGAGACACGGCCCGAAATTACACCCTGGGTCTGGCGGGTGGCCGAAGGCGAAATCCCCCGCCTGCCTTGATTCGCAAATGCGCCGATTGGCGGCGTTGACAGAACGGAGTGAATAAGAGCACCTCTACCTTCTCAAAGCTTTGTCTGTGCAGTGGATTGCCATGAAACCTGAGAAGAATCCGTTCGTCGTGGAGATCAAGAACCGGCGTCGCCTGTCCCGGCGAGAACCGTCGATCTGGGAAAAGGTCGATCTGAAAGCAGCTGGCTATCAGGTCGCCGCCGAACAGGCGACTGGCGAGGATGATACCCCCGCGCCTGCCAGGCGCTGAAGCAGCGGCGGAAGAGAGTGGCGCCGAAATCAGTGCTTGATTACGTCTTACACCGGCTTGGGAACCACCCATCCAGGTAGAAATATCGCGTCGCCTGGAGGCCCGCGATATAGGCTTCCTGCTTCGCATGCGAGCCGAGCCGGCGGTCAGGCGGCGCTTTCAAGCAGTTTCTTCGCCTTGCCTTCGAGTTCGAGCCGGGTGTCCTGATGCGACTTTCCCCGCGCCAGCGCAGTGATGCCCTGCACAAAGTCAAAAATGCTCTCGGGCGGCCTGCCCTCCTCGGACAAGACGGTCTCGATGATCTTGCCGGTTTCGGCCTTCGAGAAGCCGCGCTTTCGCAAGAATTCCGAGCGATCGTCCTCGTTTCGGGCGACGATGCGCTCGCGAGCGGCACGAATGCCGGCGACAAACCGGGCGGGCGAGGAATTGGCGAAATTGGTCAACGCCGGTGCCGCTTCGTGGGCGAAACGTTGTGCGGCGAATTTCGAGTGGCGGATCGTAATTTCCTCGAAATTTTCGGTGCCCCAGAGGTTTCGATTGGCACAAACGGCCCGCAGGTAAAAGCTCGCAATTCCTAGAGTTTTCGACCCGACCTCTGAGTTCCAGGCGTAGAACCCACGGAAATACAAATCAGGTTCGCCGTTCGGCAGTCGTCCTGCCTCGATCGGATGCGTGTCGTCGCAAAGAAAGACGAAGATGTCGCGGTCGCTAGCGTAGAGGGTCGTCGTATCCTTCGTGATGTCGACTAAGGGATCGTGGGTCATGGTCGACCAGTCGAGCAGACCGGGAACTTTCCAGATCGTATCACCTGTGCCATCGCCTGCAATGTTCATAATGGCGGCGATCAAATCCTTATCCCAGATCCGGCCGTATTCCGGGCCGGTTACAGCCCGCAGTTCGACGCGGCCGTCGTCCATCTCTAGCGTTTTGACCATTTCGGCATTGTGATCGAGCAACCCGTGCTGGAGATTGATCGCGGCCAGCGGCGCGGGCAGTTGGCGCATATAGCTTGCCGGTGCGCCGACCAGGCTGCAGAGTTGACCGTAGCTCCAATGGGTCGGGGCCAACGGCTCGCGCCCGCCTGGCACGATCAGCGACAAGCGTTCGGCATTGCCGCGGGTCGCCTCGACGCGGATCTCAGCGGTCTCGACCGTGCGGACGTGAGCGCGCTCCGTTCTGGCGCTGACGGCGCGATGCAGATCGGACAGCGACAGATAGCGCTCGTCGTCGGGACGCGAAAACCATTCCGACGAAACGCGGCCGATGCGCTCGCCGCGGGATATATCGACCTCGAATCCTGACGATGCCGGTCGCGGGTTGGAAATCATGGTGCTCATGATGAAGTCTCCTGAAACGAAGGAGCCCGACTGACCGCTTTCGCGGCAACGGGCTAGTGAGGGGAAGTGTAGATAATTTGCTGTCAGACTGGCGCAGCGATGCAGGCGGTTCCGGATGGCCTTTTGCCTTCAACAGTCGCCCTGCCGCGAAACTGCCCTCCTCTCCCTCTTGCAGCCGCGCAATAATTGCTTCCAGTCGGACCATTAACGGTCTATATTCTGGTCAAAAGGAGTTCGGATCGATGAAATTCTCAGAGCAGGTCAAGCCCATCAGCTACCTCAAGGCTCATGCGCCGGAAGTCATTCGCCAGCTTGGCGATGACCGGAAGCCTGTCGTGATCACATTGCATGGCGAGGCAAAAGCCGTGCTTCAGGATGTCACGCAATATGAAGAGACACAGGAAACGCTGGCGCTTCTGAAGGTGCTTGCCCTGACCAACAAGCAGGTCGAGGACGGGAAGGTTCGCCCCGCGAGAGAAGCCTTCGCGCGTCTTCGCGCCCGCCTGTCAAAACCCGAAGCCTGATGCCCTATCAGGTTCTTTTTACAGAAGACGCGGAGCGGGACCTCGAAGATCTCTATCGGTTCCTCGCCACCCGGGATAACGTCCAGACAGCCGAACGTATTCTCGGAGAAATCGAGGAAGCCTGTCTAGGGCTCGAAGATTTGCCCACTCGAGGGAATGTTCCAAAGGAACTTGTAGGCCTGGGCATCGCTGACTATCGGGAACTGCACCACAAACCATGGCGGATGATCTATCGCATTATCGGAGAGGATGTGGTCGTCTATTGCATCGCCGACGGTCGCCGAGACATGCATTCCTTCCTCGAACGGCGGCTGTTGCGCTAAACAGCACGACTGCTGATATGCCCTGTCACCAGTCATGCCAAGGCAGATCATCGACCTGCTCTGCATCGCGATCGAGCAGGACATGGCTGAACCCTTTTTTGGCGCCCCCATGTCATGACGGCGAAGAGATCGTCGGGAATGTGCTGGTCCCCCTCGCCGGCGTTTTCGTCATGGACGTAGAAGAACCAGCCGTAGTCGGCATAACTCCCTCCGACGCAGGGCCATTCCGCGCGGGGTGTGCTGCCGAGCATCTTCCGGGTTGCAGCGCTCACATGACATGTCGAGATGGTCGCGAATGTGCGGCTTTCCAATGTCGTCATCGGGTTCGATCTTTTCGGATTGTGGGAGGGCTCGTCTGGACGGCAGGCCATCCGGATCGATCCGCTCAGGTTGCTGGATAGTTGCGCCAATCGAGGCGGACGCACATCGACACTTCAGTCGATCGCCTGAAAAATCTCGGAGGCTTCGGGATGCTCGGCCGAATAGGCGCAGAGGCGGCCATAGCCTTCCGCGAGATGCTTGGATTGATGCTGGAAGGAGAGGTGGGAGAAGGCAAAAAGCGTGGCGATGATCCCCGCGGCTTGCGCCGTCACCTCACCTTGAAAGCCAGTGATCTCGCTGGTGATCCGAAGACTTGATTTCGATCTCGGGGCCAGAAACAGAGGTTGTCCCGCAAACTCGTAGAAGTCCCAGAACCCGCCGCGATAGTCGAGCGGGCTCAGACGTTCCATCAGGCTGTAGACAGCGTTCTCGCCGATGATCAGAAGCGAGCGCCCGAAGAGACCGGGCAAGAATTCCAGGCGGCGCTCACCAGGGGCGATGGAGGCAACACGGGGGGTAAGTTCGGATAACGACATCGATCTTTCTCCAGAGAGGCAACAGGATTTTGGCCGGGCGCCCCTCTCTCCACGGACCGGCCCCGCCCCTCTCCCCAGCCCCACTCTCCTCTTTCAGGTTGGCCGAAGAAGCCCACCGCGGCGGTCGAGCTTGGTCGCATGGAAGCGTGGCGCAGGATTGGGAGGGTGGACCGCGTTGAGACGTGAAAGCGAACCAACAACTCTTAATCCGGATGGAAGCGACGGTGGACCGCGCGGATTGCCGCCATTGCCGCGAGAAACTCAGCGTTGCCCACTGCATCCGAAAGATCCATCGTCGCTACGATGGACTCACAAGCCAACTGGATTTCCTCATCGCTGACCCCATCTGGTGAAAGCCCCTTGAAGTTGCGATCGACATCAAGGACAGCAGCTATCGCGCTCCGCACGCGTTCCACCCGCACAAGCGCGAGGACATGACTCGCCTTTGGTGAGTCGGCCGGCTCGGTGGGGTCGGGTGTATAAGCGAGGATCGCCTCTCCCCGCGCAATCGCCCAGGCCGATTTGGCCAACCAGTCGGTTGTGGGGGGACAGTCGGCTTGAACATCGTGAAGCAGGATCTTCAACAGACCGAGCAGGATCTCAAAATGGTGGGAACGGCGCTGAATTGCTTCATCATACTGCGACGGAACAGTAATCGGCGATCCCATATAGGCAGAGTTCTCGCCATCTCAGATGCCGGTCACATGGATTTCGCCTGAAGAATCATAGTCTTTCTTGAGGGAGTCCCAGTTGTCGTCCCCCAGGGCCATCTTGCAGGCCGCGTCGGGCGTATCGGCGGTGTAAGTCCCATGCCGAAATATCGGCAGGGTATAGGTCGTTTCGATTGTGTAAGCGGGCATGACAGTGCTCCTGAAAACAGAATAGCCCGACGCAACGGTCGGGCTACCCTGAGCAAAGTTTAGGGATGGTTATTCGGCGGCCTTGAGATGTTCGCGGTCGTCATCGATCGGGTCATTGGCCCCGTCTCCAGCGCGCTCATCTTCCGTCAGGAAAGCGGGCAGATCGACATCAGCGGCTCCAGCGGTATCACGCTCGACGACGGCGTCCACAGCCGTCGCATTGCCCTCGGCTTCCGCCGGAATTTGGTCGATCGGAAGCCGCAGCACCTCGGGGAGCCACCCGCTGCCTTCCAGCAGCCGGGCAGCCTCGCGCGCCATATCCGGCTTCTTCAGATGATCGATCAATTGCGCATCCCGCTCGCCCTTTCCTTCGCGGACAGCCTGCAGGATATGAGCTTTCGTGACGCGGCCGAGATAGTTGTCGACCGTCGGCGTCCAGCCAGCCGTGCGCATGCCGAAGCCGAGTGACCGGGCAAGCTGCATGGCTTGACCATTTTCCTTGGCTCGCCGGTTCCATGCCTGAACGGTCGCGTTCACCGAGAGCGAGACGCAATGGGCAAAGAGCGCCATGCGGCTCGCCTCATCGAGCCCAATCAGATAGTCCCAGACGTCGTCGGCATTCCCGGGGAGGTCATAGCCCCAGGATTCCTGCCGGTGCTCGATCTCCTTTGCCCAGACCGTGTCGCCCAGCCCCTGCGTCTGGCTGAACGCGGTATGCTGCAGCGTGATCTCCAGGCACGAGCTACCCCCGTATCGGTAGAAGATCTTCAGGACGGCGACATGCAAGGCGGCGATGAAGGCCATCACGGGGTCGTTCGCCAGCGCGTTGCGCAGCGCGACGGTGCGGGCCGCCGTCAGATCTTCGATGAGGCGATCGGAGAGGGGGCGAATCTTTCCCGTCGTCCTCTTCCGGCTCTTCGACGCCGATCGGCTTGCCGTTGACCGCGACGCCGCCGTTCGCCGAAGCCGCAATGCTCTCATCATAGCCTTCCCAATCGCTATCGCCGTCATCGCCGTCACCACCTTCCGTCTCGGTAGCCGGTTCGTCCTCGGGCCGGACGAAACCGCGTTCGATCTTCACGTCGCCGTTAGAGGCGAGCGAGACGAAGGCGCCGCCGCGAGCGACATCTTCCGGATTGAAGACATAAGGCCGGTCCGTCAGGACTTCGAGCTCTTCGCCAAGTTCCTCGAGCCGGGCCTCGGTTTCTTCGGAATAGTCCCCCGCCGCAGCATATTCCGCTTCAAGCTGGTCGAACCCCGCCTTCAGCACGTCATGACGCGCAAGCTCTTCCTCCGTAAATTCGGCGCGCTCGCCGTAGAACCGGCGAAGACCCAAGGTGTGGCCGTACGGGAAGTCGAAAGCGGCCTCGACCCACTTCCAGCCCTCTTCGGCCTTCAGCGTTTCGGCGTCGGCAGTCAGCTTTTCGAGCACGAGCTGCTCGAGCAGCGCCGGATCCTGCAGCCATCCGCCATTGTCCTGCTCGAACAGGTCGCGCATCACGACGCCGCCAGCTGCTTCATAGACGTCGATGCCGACATAGACGGCGCGGCGGTCGGAGACCCGGACAGCCGTTTCGGTGAGTATCCGGCGGATGTAATAGGCATCCTGATTATGCGACCGCAAGATCGAGTCCCAGATCTGCTCCTGTCGGACATGATCGTTGCTGATCGTGAACGCCATGACCTGGCTGAGCTTCATTTCGTCATGGGCGTAGATCTCGAGGAGACGCGGCGAGACCGAGGCAAGCCGCATACGCTGTTTCACCGTTGCAACCGATATATGGAAGCGAGCGGCAATCTCCTCCTCGTCGAGCCCCTGTTCGCGCAGCGCCATGATGGCCCGGAACTCGTCCAACGGATGAAGATCGACACGCGTGACGTTCTCGGCAAGCGAATCCTCGACTTCGAGGGTATCGCCCTTACTGACGATGCAGGGAATGTCCGCAGTCTTCGACAGCTTCTTCTGGTTGACCAGCAGCTCCAGCGCGCGATAGCGGCGGCCGCCGGCCGGGATGCGGTAGATGCCGGTCTCATTGCCGTCACCATCGACTTCGGCGCGAACGTTGAGGCTGGTCATCAGCCCGCGATGGGCGATATCGTCGGCGAGTTCCTCGATCGAGACGCCGGCCTTCGTCTTGCGGACATTCTGCTGGCTGAGCACCAGCTTGTTGAAGGGGATGTCGCGCCCGGTATTGAGCGTGATTTTCTGAATGGCCTGTGCCATATTGTTTCTCCGCAGCGGACCGGCCGGGGCCACTCCCCGACAACCACAATCCGCCGCGAACACCCCTTCCCCCCTCTCCCTCCGGCCAGATCCACCTGCCCTCACCGTTTCCGGCCGGCATCCATGTCGTCGCCGGCCGCGGAGAGAGGCCCGTTCAGCCAAGCGGCCATCTGCTTTCGCATGATGCCGAACGGCCCGCAGATCTCGGTGACGGGCGCACTCTCCGTCACAAGAGCACGACGGTGACGGTGCTGAGCGCTGCTGCGCGGTTGGCGACATCATGGACAAACTGGTGGAAAGAGGCCGTCTTGCAGCGACGATGGGGAGAAACGCGCTGGGGTGAGGCAATGCCCGACAGTTCAGCATCGGCTAGGCGATATTTGGTGCTGCGCAACGCTAAGCCGTCTGGGCGTGATCGTCATGAAGGCGTCCTCGCACTGTCCCGTCGACGCGAGAGGCAAGCGCGCCACGAAAATAGATTTCGGCGATGCGAAATCGCCCGTCGACCCGTTTGCATTGGACAATCACATCGATCGCAATCGTAAGCATCTCGCGAATGTCGTGTCGTTCGAGATCGCCACCGCCTTCCGATTCCTTGACCAGCAAGGTGAGTTGCTCGAACGCCAGGCGCGCGGAGTCCGCGTGGACTGTGGTGATCGAGCCCGGATGCCCGGAGTTCACGTTGCGAATGTAATAGAAGGCCGTCCCGTCCCGCAGCTCCTGCAGCAGGATCCGGTCAGGGCGCATACGCAGGCAGGATTCGAGCAGGTCCTTGGCACCAATCCTGGCCGTTCCCTGACCGCCCTTCGAATAGAATAGCCGGACATGGTTCGGCTGGGGGATCACCAGCTCCGGTGTGTCCTCGATGGAGATGATCCGCTCGCTCTCGGGAATGTGGCGGATCAGCGCCTTGGACAAGGTGGTCTTGCCCGATCCGGTCGCACCCGAGATGATGATGTTTTTCCGCGCCAGCACCGCCTCTCTGAGGAACTGCTTGTAGGCGCCAATCCGATAGAACTCGGCCAACCGCTGATCTGACCGGCCACCACCCTCATCGGTCCGGACGACGTCGGCGAACAATCCCCCATGATCGAGATCGTCGAGGCTGAGAGAGACCGACGAAGGCTTGCGTATGGTGACGCTCACGGTTCCCTTTGTCGTCGCCGGCGGGATCACGATCTGGACGCGTTCATCGTCGGGTAAGGTCGCCGACAGGATCGGCCTGACTTCATCGATCGACTGGTTCGAGAAGCTCGCGACCGCGCGCGCGAGGCGCATCAGCCTGTCATAGGTTAACTCGGACATATCGTGGATATGCCACCCCTCCGTTCCCTCCGTGATGACCTTGCCGGGCGCATTGATGATGACCTCGTAAAGCGCCTTATCTCGAAGGAACCGCGATAGCGGCAGGAGAAGCTCACGCACGACACCGGAGTCTGCAGCTTCGATCATTTTGGCCCCTACTTCGTTACCAGCTTCGAGGCGGAACTGAAGTCCCCGAGCACGCCCCGGTCATAGATGCGGTTGCGAGGCTCGGTGACACGCAGCCGGTAGACGCTGGAAAAATCGAGATCGCGTGCCACGAAGATGGAAACGAGATCGCCCTGGTGCTTCTCGAGCATCGGTGGAATGTTGATCGACTGTTCGACAGCTATCGCCGCAGCCTGCTGGCCAGCGCTGGTGGTATTCTGGGCTCCGACATTGCTGTCCCGCAGCTGGCTGCTGGCATAAGAGCTGGCATCGCCGACGATCGACAGCAATATGGCGCTGCCAAAGCGCTCCCACCAATGCGTGTCAATATAGCCATCAACGCCGGCGCGACCAAGGGCATCGGTCGCGGGCGACGCCAGGGTGATGATCACACCCTTTGGGGTCTTTGCGCGGTTCCAGAGGACAAACAGTCGTTTTTGTCCGCGGCGAACTCCGCCACGATATTCGCCGACAACCTGCGTGCCCTTCTCCATGAGAACGACACGGCCGTTGTCCGACAGGACATCGCGATTGATGACGCAGCTGGTGAATCCGGGTTGGTCGGAAGAGAGCGCCGTCTCGAGCACGCAGGGGATGGACGTTCCCATGGCGACGATGAAATCTCGGTTGCCGAGCGTGCCGGCGCGCGAGCCCTGCAATTGCGTCGGGGTCAGCATGCGGTTGAAGCGCTGATCCTCGTTCTCTCCCTGCCCCGTAAAGCTGCTTGGCGTGTTTCCGAGCGGGACATAGTTCGAGTTGGAGTCGGTACTAGCATCATCCCGCTGTCGTCTGGCGGTCGGTGTCTTTTCCGCGCCATAGGCCATGACAGGAGCGCGACGCGCGGCGTCCAGCAGCTTGTCGTCCTTGGTGGGCGCCTTCTCGCTGACGCCAGGTGTCGGAAGCTGGACCTCCGCCGGCGCCGTTACCGGCTGGACTGGTTCCTTGGTCGGCTCGAAATCCGACGTCTGACGGATGACGACCCGCTCCGGCTTCACTCCATCCGCTGGTTTGTTGTTTCCGCGCATTGACCAGAGGGCGAAGGCGACAAAAGCAACAATTGCCACAGCGACGGCGCCGCGCTTGAGGATCGGATTGTTGTCGAGACGTCGACCGGTCGACGTCTCGGCGCGCTCGCCAGGGATCTGCGTGATTTCTTCATCGGCCATGACACCTCCTATTGCTTCGCGCGGGGCTCAGTCTTGACGACACGCTCGACCGACGGTGACGTCGTATTCGTCTCAGGATTGATGCCGACGCGATCATAGGCTTCGTTAAAGATGCAGAGGACATCGCCACCCCGGCGCAGAATGAACTTTCGGCTGACGGCGTGAACCAGCACGAGATTGCCATCGACGGACTTCGGGACCAGGCTTTCTGTGCCGTCGGAGTTCTCCATGTAGATCGCCGGCATTTCCTGGTTGCCGACAAAGGCGAAGGTCGTAACCTTGCCGTTGTCGTACACGGCTTGCGGCTCAAGCGCCTGCGCGCCCTGCGCCGAGTATCGCCAGTTGCGCAGCCCATAGGTCTCGTGCAGAGACAGGACGCGATCGGCTTCTCCAGCTTGCGCGGCCTGGGCGCGAGCAGCAGCGTCCTGCTTTCGCCGCTCCGTTTCATCGGCCGGATAGCGGTATTTTACATAGAAGTAGGTGTTCTGCCCGGCTTCGACGCTTCCGTCTCGGACGGTGAGTTCCATCTGGTAACTGCGGGTGGAGCCGTCGCGTCTGGTCGTCACGACCGAGATATTCGTCACCGGCTGGTTCTCGCGCGGCTTAAGGAACAGGATGTTGCCGGCCGGCGCCACCTCCCATGCGACGCTGTTGCCCAACGCCACATGAGCGATCTCCTCGTCAGCTGCAAACTCGATCTGCACGGATGATCTCAAGCTGCCGACGATCTTCGTAATGTTATAGGGCTGAAAGTCGACAAAGCGGATGCGGCTATCCTGTGAGGCACTGCGTGGCGTGTCGAGAGCAAGCGCCGGCGAAAAAGCTCCAGCAGCCAGGGCAATGGAAATGAGGAAATGCAGTCTCAATTGATGGCCTCCGGATCGGAGCGATACTCGCTGACGACGAAGCCCAGGGGATTGACTAGCCGGTCGGTGGAAGACATCGGAGCGTTGACATAGGAAAAGGTGAGCGTGGCCACCCAATGCGTGGTACGCACGTCGTCGCCGCGCGTGACGGTGCGCATGTATCGGACGGAAGCCACTGTGGCGTTGATCAGCGAGATCGAGACGATGTTAATCCGCGAGGTTGCGCTCCTGCCATAGATATTCTGCGGCGAATCCGGATTGCTGCCGCGGTAGACGGCCGCAAACCGGGTCTGCTCGGGCTGGGTGGACAGTAGCGCCACGGTCCGGAAACTGTCCTCGGCTTCGCTCGACACATAGCCTTCGCGGGCGCGCACATATTTTGCCGCGAAAAACTTCGTCACGGCCTCATCATAGGTGCCGGCAGTCGAGGTCAGCGCGGAGACCACATCGACAATACCGGTCGAGTTGTCGACCCGCACGACGAAGGGTTCGACGGTCTTCAGAGGGGTCAGGCCGGCGATGGCGAAGACCGAGACAACGGCGATGATACTGGCGCAAATGGCGACGAACCAGGCGATGCGAGCGGAGCGCTCGACCTGGATCAGCCGGTCCTGGTCGAACCGGCGGGCCTTCTCGAAATAGCTCTTCAGACTATCGGTGCTCACCATATCAGTTGCCCTCGCATGGACGATAGGAGGCGGCGAGGTCGAAATGCGCAAAGGGAGCAGGCGTTCTGGCAATTCGTTCCTCTGCAAAGGAAGCACCACGGCTCGGCGGATCCGCGGGAATAGCTCCCGTGGTCGACTGGTCCGCTTTTCTATCGCCCTCCCATTGCCACATAGAACGGTTCAGCGGTCGGCGGGAATAGCCGTCACATTTGGGCAGAGGATGGGAGATCGAGCTACAGCCAGCGAGGCTCGCGGTCAGCAAAAGCGACAAAAGCATACGGAGCATCTAAAATAACCTGTCCAATTCCATTGATATCGAGGCTGTCATTCCGCCCGGTTCGGTGTCAGCCGGCGGCCGACAGCTCGAGTTCCGCGACCGACCGCTCGGGCCGTGTGGGAGGCAGCCCAGGCGAGCGTGCTTTCATGCGCATCACGAGCAGCGCCATAACCGTAGGTCAGGGATGCGCCGCCTGCGGCAAGCGCGGAGGCGATGCCGGGCAATTGATAGAAGACGTAGAGAGCGGCGATGCAGATGGCGCAAAGCGCGATCGGGCGCATCAGGACGTCGCTGTATCCCTCTATTGCGGTAAAAGTCGTGTCGATACAGGTGATCAACAGCGAGCCAATCGCCACGACCAGCACCTGTAGGATGACGAAGTTTGCGAGTTGACCGATCCAGGATTCGGTAAACCGCCGCGTCGACTGGAACATGGCAAGTGCGATGAAGATCGGACCGATCGCGAGCACGATGGCGAGCGCGAGGCGCGCATAGAGCGAGACGATGTAGCCGATCGCGGCGACAAGGAAGCTCGCGCCAATTACCAGCAGGCCACCGACCCCGGTCACGATATCGATTGGCCACGAGGCGCGGGACCAAATCTCACGGGCGCATTTCTGGCCCTTGTCCAGGAGGCTATCAAAGGTGGATGCGCTCGGCGTCGTCCCGGAATTCAGCGCCTGCGAAATCTCCTTTGGCAGGATGTCGAAAAAGATGTTGGTGACGTAGGTCTGGTAGTCGCTGGCGTTCCTCACCAGCATGACGATGACCGCGAGCTTCATCGCCCGGAAGGCGAATTCGAGGATGGGTTCTTGGACCGAGCCGCGCAACACCAGATAGCCGTAGAGGATGACATAGAGTGTCAGCGCCGCCGTCAGCGGGCCGGCAACCCAATTGGCGATGTTCGAGGTGCCGGAGGAGATGAAGTTTTCGAGCGGCGCCTTGAACTGGCCGTCGACGAAGCTGAACACCTGATACATCGGTCAGCCTCCGAGCGACTTGCGCATGCGTTCGAGACGGAGCTTCCCGTCGGCGGCCTCGGCGTTACGGCAATTGGGGGTATCCCGCAGCTCGCCAGGATTATTGCGGCATTCGCCGATGATCTTCGTCAGCAAAACCTCATCGCTGACAAGCTCATCGACGGTGTAAACCTTCTCGCCAGGAGAGCAGGCCGATAGCACAAGCACCATAGCGCAGAAAACAGACCACTTCATTTGAGCGCCGCCCCCATCGTATCCATGCGCTGGCGCCAGTCTTCGGCCTTTCGCTGATCATCGACCTGAACCTGCGCCTGCTGGACCATCTGCAGGCCCTGCATGCGGAGAACGTCGGTTTGCAGGAAGGCGGTTTCGGCTTGCAGGCGAGCCTGCAGATCGGCGATATCCTTTGCATCGGCGGCGCTCGTTATCTGTTGGCGGAGCTGGTCGATGCCGTCGATGCGCTTGGTGGCGGCGTCATAGATCTGCTGGCCGAGACTCATCTGCCCGGCGTTCTGATTCTGGATGCGCGATAGCTCCTGCGCGTAGAAATCATTCGCGTCGGTCCGATAGGTGGAATTGTCCTGAAGGAATTTCGAGGCGGAGCTACCGAAGACACCTGTCCCCGAGCCTTTGAACAGGCCCTCGATAGCATTGAAGTCCTGCGGAAGCGCCTTGCGGATCGAAGGATCGTTGAGCAGACCAGCGACGTCGGCCATGGTGGTGATCTTGTTCAGCGAACCATAAAGCTGCTGTGCTTGCTGGAGTTGCTGGTTCAGCGTATCGAGCTGCGACTTGAGCTGCGTGATGCTCTCGATCTGCTTGGCGATCGACGCCTGGTCGCTGACCGGAATCCCTTGAGCATGCGCAAGGTCAACGGAAAGCAGCAAAGCCATCGACAGAATGGCGTTCCTTGTCGTGTTCATCCGCATCAGCCTGCCCTCCTCCGTTGCTGGAATACTGAAAGCCAATCGTCACACTCCTCGCCGAGTTCGGCGCGGATGGCGTCTGCGAGCTCGACATTCGCGGTGCGGCCCGACAGGATGGCGAGCTCATCGTCAAAACCGTTGAGGTTGAGTTCGGCGACGACACTGTTGTGTCCCTGCTTGACGATGAAGCGCCGGCTTTCGACGGACAGTTCGCGCGAGATCAGCTCGAATTCGCGCTCGGTCAGCTTGAAACCATCGACATAGTCGGCACGGTCGCCGCGCGGATTCGGCAGAAAGATCTGCGTCGGGGATTGCTCTATGATCGTGTGGGCGATCGGTGAGACGATCGCGTCGCGCGGGCTCTGGGTCGCAAACAGCATGAGTCCATTCTGTTTGCGGATCGTCTTCAGCTTGTTCTGGGCGAGATCACGAAAACCTTCGTCCTGCAGTGCCTTCCAGAACTCGTCTATGACGATGATGATGCGGCGTCCATCGATTAGCTGCTCGATGCGATAGAACAGGTAGGCCATGAGCGGCGTGCGGATCTCCTCGTTGTCGAGGAAATCGGTCATGTCGTAGCCAATGAACTTGGCGCCAATCCCGATATCGTCTGCCTCGTTGTCGAAGACCCAACCGAGCGGCCCTCCCCTCTCCCACCGTCGGAGCCGTGAGGCGATGCCTTCGGGATCGGTGTTGTTGAGGAAGGTCCGCAGGGCGCCGATGGAGCGACGCTCGACAGGAAGGTCCGCCAGACCGTCGACAGCCGAAGCGATGTCGCGCAGCTCTGTGACGGTCAATTCCCGCGTTGCCGCTCCCACCAGTTTGCCGATCCAGCGCGTAAGGAAGACCTTGTTCTCCGCGGTCAGGTCGAGCGCCTTCAGCGGCGCACAGCCGGTCATGACACCGTTCCTAAGCGGCAGATAAGTGCCTCCGGCGGCGCGAACGAACAGGTCGGCGCCTCTGTCCTTGTCGAAGAACACCATATGCGGATCATGTTTCTCGAGCTGTGAGAGCATGAAGTTCAGGAGCACGGTCTTGCCTGCACCGGATGGGCCGCAGACAAAGCTATTGCCGAGATCGCTGTGATGGAAATTGAAATAGAACGGCGAACCTGATGCGGTCTTAAGCATCGCGACTGCTGGCCCCCATTCGTTGCCGTCCTTCTGGCCGGTCGGATAGGAGTGATAGGCCGAAAGTGCCGCGAAGTTGCGGGAGGTGATCGCTCCCGAGCGCGCCCGATAGCGGAGGTTGCCGGGCAGTTGCGCCCACCAGGCGGCCTCGAGCCCGAGATCCTCGCGGGCGACGACCGCGCCTCCGCTGGTGAGATGCACGCGTGCCTTGGCCATATGGTCGGTCAGCTCCGTCACCGACGGTGCAAAGACCGTGAGGCCAATATGGTGTTCGCCGACGACGAAGCGGTTGGACTCCAGATCATCCATAGCCTCGCCGAGCTCGTCGATCTGGGATGCGGCCTTGTCGCCAGCGCTAACCATCTGGTTCTGCTTGCGACCCATGATCGTGCGCGCGTCCGCCTTCGACGTGAAGGCAAAGGACTGCGTCAGGATGAGCTCGAAGGGCGCGGTCAGGATACCATCGAGCATGCCGCTGCGCGTGGTCGCCGGATATTCCTTGAAGCCGAACATGCCGGCGTACCGGGTTTCCGCCTCATGGCGGATTTCGACCGTCTCGCGGCCGAAGATGACCCGGTCCGAATAGATCGCCGATGAGATTCGCCCCTCCGTCAGGGGCAGAGGCTCTCGGCGTCCACCGACAAGCTGGTGGAGAAACTCGCTCGGCTGGGAGAACAGGATGCTGTTCTGATCATAGAGGGAGAGGACACGGGGCGCGAAGCGCTTCAGTCCGGCGGTGACGTCGATGACCTTGTCGCGAAGGTGCTTGAGCGCCGTCTGGTCCAATTCGATGCTGGATCGGCGCGCCTTGCGCAGACGGGAGAGAAGATTGGCGGCTTTGTCGGCAGGGTCTCTGCTCGGATACCAGACGAGGGTGAGATAAAGGTCGTTGCGAAACAGGTCCTCGCGCACCATCCGCTCGCGATACTTGGCATTGAGGCCATCAGAAAAGCGATTGGCGAAATGTCCCTCTGGATAGCCGTTGTCGCGCCGTCGGATGACATGTGTCCAAAGCGCCAACCGCTCGTCGGCGATATTTCGGTAGAGCGTGTTCAAGCTTCGATGCAGGCCGTTGAGATCCAGGACGTCCGCGGTCTCGAAGGAGATGCCTTCTAGCACGAGCATGGTCATCAACGCGCGGGAATCGAGCACGACAGTCGTCTCGTCGACGTGGCGCACGTAGGGGATGAAGGTCTCCGGCCCGAGCTCGCGGGATCGTAATGTCGCTATGCTAGGCAAGGCTCAGGTCCCTTTCATCATAACGTCTGGTTAGCTTCAGGGGCGAGAGAGTGGCGCCGCCCCAGTAGGTGGTGTTGCGCGAGCGGCCGCGGGTCTCGATCCAGGCGAGCAGGATCCGGAACATGTTGTGGTCATGCATGACGAGCGCCCGGAAGACGAGATGGAAGATCACACCAATGAGCGCGTAGGCGATCGACCCGGCGATGATATAGAGAATGGTCGTCAGCATGATGTTGATGCCCATTGCTTCCACGGTCACACCGGCAATCATCGCCGGGCGTGTGCAGGCCAGGAACAAGGTGTCTTCTTCAATAGTAGGAGAGCCCGCCATCGGTGGTCAGCCGCCGACGATGGTGTTGACCAGTTCGGTGGCGCCAAAAATGCCGCCGATGCCGATGATCCAGAAGCCGGCGCGACGGAGATCCATGTAGCCGAACATCCAGGCGATGCAGATGATGATGACCGCGATCACCGCCAGCAGTTTGGCAATGTTGCCCGTGAGCATCGTGACGATGTTTTGCAGCACGGTCTCGATCCCGGCGGACTGGGCATAGGCCGGCTCGACTAGGCAGGCAATGATGGCGAACGCCATGAGCGTTGAGGCGGCAAGGGGTCGAAGGCTGCTTTGGGACATCATTTGCTTTGCTCCAATCGGTCGTTCTGGAAAACGAGAACCGATGATCGCCGTTTGGAACTGAACACGTCCCACGATGCGGATTCTTCGGCTTGAGAGACTTGTCTTGGGAGGGGTTGGGCCGGTTGATTGCGAGGCTGCTCGACCGGGGCGATCTCCTCATCCGGTCCGGCGATCATGAGCGATGCCAGTTTCGGAGCAAGCCGCTTGGCCTCCCTGCGTACCTGTTCATCGTACTTGACCATCGCCCCAACGGTCGGATCGTCGCGTCCGTAATAGGACTGCAGCATCACATTCTCCGCCTGTGACGGATCGGCGCCGTCTCTCAAAGCGAGACGGTAGTAGCCGTCGAGAACGGTCGCGGTCGCTTTAAGGTTCCGGCACTGATCGAAGGCGTCAGAAACGGAGAGGTTCAGTTTCCGAAGTTCCTCGACACCGATACCGCCAAGCCCGATCTGGATATCCTGGTGATCGGCGATCAACGACGTCGCTTGTTCGATCGCTTCAACCTTGCTCGCAGGCTGCGAGGGCAGCGGGTTGCCGCTATTGATGCGGATGGCGAAGGGAAGGAACTTGCTCTCCAGACTCACGACGCCGGCGAGCGTTTCCACCTGGACCATCGGCGCGCAGCTTTGCGCGATATCGACGAACGCGGTACCCATCGCTTAGTACCAGACGCGCTGCTGGCCGACACCGTCGATGGTTACATCGACATAGTGCGGCTGCGCCCGCATGTTCGGGCGCACTATCGGATAACCCATGCATTGAAGTCGGCCGCCTTCGCGCTGCCAGCGTGGCGACAGGACCGAGCTGGTATCGCCACCGTAGCTGCCGCGATCATAGGAGCAAGGCGAATTGCTCACACGCCGGAGCGAGGTCGAAACACAAGTTGCCTCCAGACCTCGCGCGCCGTAGCTCCCCGACAACTGATAGCCAGCATCGCAATAATAGGGCTCGTAACCGGAGCGCGAGCTATGAAACCCGACGCCGCTGCACGTTGGAAACGAGTGTCCCTTAGCAAGCTCGCTCCAGAGCTTCTGGATCGGAAGCCGGCATTCCGCATATTGGGTTGGCCCACCCGGATTGGAAAGGCACAGGATAACCTGACATCCCCAATCATCAGCCCGCGCATTGCTGATGGAAATCAGGTAGAGTGGTAAGATGCACGAGATCGAAAGCAGTATATTCAGCAGAAGGCTTTTCATGGACTTGACCCTCCGAGACGATGACGACGCATTGTCGAAGCAGTGTCCTGCTTCAGCGAAGCGCCTTTTAACTGACGTATATAGCACAGTTAAATAGCATGACAAGAGCGCTCAAGACACAGTGGCACAACCTTGCCTTCTCCGGGCTCATTCTCCATGAGATCCTCGATCACCCACTCGAAGACGAGACCCCGCAAGCACGGCTGAAAGAGATCGGCATGATGACGATCCTCTACACGATGACCCAGGCTCATCGGACGCTAACTCTTTCAAATATCATCGAAGTTACGGAATTGACGCGGAGTGGGGCAAAGGAGACGGTCAATCTTCTCGTAAAGCGGGGAATGCTGAATGAAACCATGGTGACAAATTCCATGGGCCGTGGAACTGCCCGTCAATTCGAGATCTCTACCGACCTCTTGAAGAAACTGAGCTCCTTCGCAGATTGACAAAAGATCCGGATTAAACTGGCTTATTTTCGACAGAAAATGGGATGTATCGCCGAATCAATACGCCGCGAGGTACAGGGCATCGGATGCCTGGTCCCAAGGGGAGCAATATTCCTGAAAGAACCACGACTCAGCGAGGTCTGAAGAAGACCCTTATGATTGGCGATCATCGGATCGCAGATACTTGCGCCGAGGCTCGCGCATCCTTTCGGCGTGGTGCATAGCTGCAATGCACAATAAATGGTTGCGGATGGCACAAAGAGCGAGTGGCCTCCAGTTCAGCCAGCTTTACCTTCAGTTCTTCGACGACCGACACCATACAATCCAACTCCATCGATGGAGCTCGAGGGATTAACTTTTGCCCTCAAAATCTTGTGGCATTTGCTAATTCCGGAAATAGTCTAGACGATAAAGCTGTATTCGTCCGACTTGTAGTTCTCGCGGATATAGGCGGCGCGCGCCTGCACATTCGGCTGCGAATTGCGGATATGGTCTCGCATGGCTTTTTGCAGCCCATTCTCGTCGCGCTTCTGCACCATCTTGAACACACCCATGTGCTCGGCAAAGAAGGGCTCATATTCCGGCTTTTTGATGCGACTGCCAACGACATGCTTGCTGAGCGTGAGGATGCAGCGGGTCCGCTTCAGGATGTTCAGGAATTCCTTGTTGGGGCAGGCCTGAAGACTGCGCTGATGAAGGTCGAGCTCCAGCTCGTACATCGTCGAGGCCGAGACATCGGGATAGTCGGCAAGTGCCTGCGACAAGCGGGAGAGCATCGCGTCGACATGCTCGGCGGAAAGTCCGCCGAGAGCGCCTGAAAGCGCCACCGGCTCGATCTGCTCACGCACCTCATAAAGGTCACGGATGCGCTGGCTGTCGAGCGGCACGATCGACCAGCGAAAATTGTCATCCTTCTCGGTGATGCCGAGCGTCTCGAGCTTCACAAGCACATCGCGCGCCACCCCACGCCCGACGCCGAAGTGGCGCGCCAACTCGTTTTCATTGATGCGATAACGGCCAAAGAAAGAGCGATGGACGACGATGCGCTCGACATCTTCATAAAGCGCCTGCCAGGCAAACATGGGCCTGTCGCCATCTTCATCAAACAATCTGCCGAGATAATCGCCAAGCTTGACCCGCTTCGGCTGCGCCCCGCCCGCGCCGACAACAAAGCCGCGCCCATCGAACCGCGCGATCAATCCATCATCGAACAGAAGCTGCAGTGCCTGGCGAACCGGCGCCCGGCTGCTGCCGACCAGATCGGCAAGAGCAGCCTCAGTTAACACCAATCCTTCGGGTAAGGTTCCCCCAAGGATCTCGGCCCTCAACCGCAGATGAAGTTCCTCATAGAGGCTGGTCTTGCGTGGGCTGCCGCCCTCTAGCTGTGATACACTCATCTCATCCCATGTTTCGCTTCCGCGGCCATGACCTCTGTGGACAGCATTGCACGAACAACAGGAGTGCAACAGTCCCGAAGCGGCTTCGATATTCGGCAGGACCTCTTCCAGAAAAGGTCGTGTCTGTCAAAAGAAGGAAATATGGCCGCGATGCGCCGTCGACGGGACAAACGCGTGATGCATCCCTTGATTCTGATCCATGACTTTACAGCGCCTCACCGAGCGGCAGGTTTTCAGCCCGCCGCAGCAGCCGTTTTGCGCTTTCACCCCAGGTGCGCACAAAAAGGCAGCGGTGCGGCCGCAAATTGATGCTTTCCACCGTCACCATCCGTGCCGTATCCGTTGAGCCAAGAGACGCTGAGAAGAGGACACGGCGATGGCAAAGCCATTCTATTGGAATGAACTCAACACCTACGATTTCGCCGAGCTCTCGCCCGATACTATGATCGCGATCCTGCCGATCGCCTCGACGGAACAGCACGGCCCGCATCTGCCGATCGCGACGGATGTTGCGATCGCACAAGGCATGCTGGCGGAGCTGAAGGTTCAGCGCCCCGACGATCTCGATATCCTTGTTCTGCCGACACAGGAGATCGGCAAGGCCAACGAACATGTCCATGGCCCGGGCACACTGTCGCTTGGTGCGGAGCTGCTGATCCCTGTCTGGACCACCATCGGCGCGAAGGTGGCCGAAGCCGGTATCCGCAAGATGGTGATCGTCAACTCGCATGGTGGGAACCTCGACATCATGGGCATCGTCGCGCGCGAGCTGCGCGTGCGCTACCAGATGGCGGTCGTTGCCACGCAATGGACGCGTTTCGGTACGCCTGATGGTATGATCGACGAGCACGAGCAGCGCTTCGGCATTCATGGCGGCGATGTCGAGACCTCGCTGATGCTGCATTTCCGGCCCGAGCTCGTGCGGATGGACAAGGCCGAGAATTTCGCCTCCAAGGCGGAATGGATGAAGGAACATTCCAACTATCTGCAGCCGCTACCGCCGCATTCGCTCGCCTGGATCGCCCATGACCTCAATCCGAACGGTGTGGTCGGCAATGCCGCCAACGGCACGGCGGAAAAAGGTGCGCTCATCTGCCGCCACGAGGTTGCCGGCTTCATCGAGATGCTGCGCGATCTGCGGGATTATCCGCTCGCCAACCTCTATTCGAAATAGGCGTCCGGGCGGCGACGTTCCGAAGGCAGAAGGATGTGCCCCTTCGCCTGCAGCTCTTCCACCATTCCGGCCAGTTCGGCGAGCAGATATTCGACGAAAAGGCTGGTGGCGGCATCGAGCGGCGCCCGTGTGCGAGCAACCAGCTTCATCGGCTGAGACCGTGAATGCGGCTCGGCGATCGGCCGGAAGACCAGTTCGCCGCGCCGACAATCGGTAATGACGTCAAGCGGATTGAGCAGCGTCAGCCCCGCCCCGCATTTGACCAGCTGCTTCAGCATTTCCGAGGCATTGCTCTCCAGCACCGGCTCGACCTGCACGGCCAGACGGGCAAGCGTCAGGTTTATGACGTCCCTGAGGCTCGTGCCCGGCTGCGCCAAGAGCAGGCGTTCCTCGACGACGTCAGCGAGGTTGATCGGCCCCGGTCCGATCAGCCGATGGCCGGGCGGCAGCACGACACCGATCGGTATGTCGAAATTGCCGAGCGAGCGCAGGCCCGGCGTCGCCGGAATGTTGAAGCCAAGACCGATATCCACTTCGCCTGACACCACCGGCGCCATCGTCGTCGAGCCGGAATCGTTGCGGAGCTGAATGAAGACGCGCGGATGTTCGGAGAGAAACCGGGCGATGATTTCCGGCAATGGCCCTGAGGCCAGCCCGACCGTCGCGACGATGCGGACCTTGCCGGCCTGCTGCATCTTGAGGCTGCGGATGCGGCCCTCCAGCCGTTCGTAATTCTTCAAGACCTCGCGAATGTGCTCGATGCAGAGCTCACCTGCAGCCGTCAGCCGCAGACCGCGCGGCAAACGCTCGAAGAGCGGCGCTCCCATCTCCTCTTCCAGCGCCAGGATCTGGCGGTTGATGGCCGACGAAGCAACATTGAGCCGCGCTGCCGCCTTGCGGATCGAGCCGCAGCGAGCAATCTCGTTGATGTAAAGAAGTCGTCTCGAGTGCAACATCGACGTTCCTATTGCATAAATTTTATCCAGGTCGCACAATTTAGGCACAGACCCGGGAACAGATGCCGAAAAGGCATCAATGCGCACGAATTTTGATGCTTTTCAAAGCGCAACGCAATCGCTCAAATGCAGGAAATGGGCCTCAACAATGACGTCCCAAGGCAGATAAGGGGAACAGTCAGCCATGTACAATGCATTGAAGACAAAAGCATTTTTCGCCGGGATCGGCCTGGCCGCCGCGATCGTCGCGGCTGAGCCCGCAAATGCGCTCGATAAAGTCACCTATGGCACAAACTGGCTTGCGGAAGCCGAGCACGGCGGCTTCTATCAGGCCATCGCTGACGGCACCTATAAAAAATACGGTCTTGACGTCACCATCGTGCAGGGTGGTCCCAATGCCGCCAATCAGGCGCTGCTCATCTCCGGCAAGCTTGATTTCTACATGGGCGGACCGCAGCAGGAGATCGACGCGGTCAAGCAGGGCATTCCGATCGTGGACGTCGCAGCGATCTTCCAGAAGGACCCGCAGGTTCTGATCGCCCATCCGGATGCCGGCATCGAGGCGTTCGGGGATCTCGCCAAGCTGCCGACGCTCTTCCTGAGCAAGGACGGCTACGTCACCTACTTCGAATGGATGAAGGCGAACTTCGCCGGTTTCAAGGACGAGCAGTTCAAGCCCTATAATTTCAGCGCGGCTCCGTTTCTGGCCGACAAGCAGTCGGCACAACAGGGCTATCTGACCTCGGAACCCTATGAAATCGAAAAGCAGGCCGGCTGGAAGCCGAAGGTCTTCCTGATCGCCGACGCCGGTTATTCGCCCTATTCGACGATGATCACCGCGCAGAAGGCACTGGCCGACAAGAACCCCGATCTCGTGCAGCGCTTCGTCAATGCCTCGATCGAGGGCTGGTACAACTATCTCTACGGCGACAACAAGGCGGCCAACGATCTGATCAAGAAGGACAATCCTGATATGACGGATGGCCAGATCGCCTACTCCATCGCCAAGATGAAGGAATACGGTATCGTGGAGTCCGGCGATGCGCTCGACAAGGGCATCGGCTGCATCACCGACGCGCACTACAAGAAGTTCTTCGACGAGATGGTGCAGATCAAGGTCTTCGATGCCGGCATCGACTATAAGAAGGCCTTCGATACGCAGTTTGTCTGCAAAGGGTTTGGAATGGCCCTGAAGAAGTAAGCCTTAACACCTCCCCCTCGAGGGGGAGGTCGCCGCAAAGCGGCGGGTGGGGGTGATGTTCTCGGATTTGCAAAAGATCACCCCACCCCGGAGCTTCGCTCCGACCCTCCCCCTCAAGGGGAGGGTGAATCAGCAAAGAGCCGAACAATGACCCTATCGGAAACCATCACGACAAACCGAACGGAAGCACGCAGGCGGCCGCTTGTCGTCATGGAGCAGGTCTCCAAAGTCTTTTCCAATGGCACGCTGGCGCTTTCCGGCATGTCGATCCATGTGGAGAGCGGCGAGTTCATCAGCCTGCTCGGCCCGTCCGGCTGCGGTAAGTCGACGGCCTTGCGCATTATTGCCGGCCTCGGCGGCACTTCCGGCGGCAGGATCGACTGGCCGAGTTCGCGCATCAACGCCAAGGGGCTGCCAGAAGGCGATATCAGCTTCGTCTTCCAGGAACCGACGCTGCTTCCCTGGAAGACGGTTTTCGGCAATGTCCATCTACCCTTGAAGCTGCGGGGCGTGTCAAAGGCTGCCGCTCATGAGCAGATCATGGAGACACTGGCGACGGTCGGCCTTCATGATTTTGCCGATGCCTATCCGCGAGAATTGTCCGGCGGCATGAAGATGCGGGTCTCCATCGCTCGCGCGCTGGTGACGAAGCCGAAGTTGCTCCTGATGGATGAGCCCTTTGCCGCGCTCGACGAAATCACCCGCCAGAAGCTGAACGACGACGTCCTGCGCCTCTGGCAGACGACGGGCATCACCGTGATCTTCGTCACGCATTCCGTCTACGAGTCCGCCTATCTCTCCAACCGCATCGTCGTCATGAAGGCGCGGCCAGGTCGCGTTCATACCGACTTTCCATTGGAAACCAGCGGCGAGCGCGACCCGCTCTACCGCTCGTCGGAAGAATACCGGCAGGTTTGCGAGAAAGTGTCCCGTTCCCTGATCGAGGCCATCGGCTGGCCGGAGG
The DNA here is from genome assembly GCF_000359745.1 of Rhizobium freirei PRF 81. Lineage (GTDB taxonomy): Bacteria > Pseudomonadota > Alphaproteobacteria > Rhizobiales > Rhizobiaceae > Rhizobium > Rhizobium freirei. The sequence continues at coordinate 104,497 of NZ_AQHN01000083.1, read as the reverse complement.
CCCATTGATGAGCGACAGCACCAGCCTGCCAGTCGACCTTTCCGCCAAGGCCTCCGAGGCACCGTTAGCGCCGGCAAGAAATACCGAGCGCGTCCTTGGCATCACCGTGCCGGTCCTGACCGTCCTCCTGCTGCTCGTCCTCTGGCAGTTTCTCGTCGTTGTCGCCGAAATTCCGCAGTATATCCTGCCGAGCCCGATTGCCGTCGCCAAGGCGCTCGTTTCCGACTGGGGCATCCTCTTGCCGGCTCTGTGGGTGACGACGCAGATCACCTTCATATCGCTGATCCTGGCGCTGATCGGCGGCGTCGGTTTTGCCATCTTCCTCGTGCAGTCCCGCTGGATCGAGCTTGCCTTCTATCCGCTGGCCGTCATCCTGCAGGTGACGCCGATCGTCGCCATCGCGCCGCTGATCCTGATCTACGCGCCAACGCGCGAGGCCGCGCTTCTGATCTGCGGCTTCCTCGTCGCCTTCTTTCCGATCCTGTCGAACATGGTGCAGGGATTGAAGAGCGTCGACCACAACCTGCTCAATCTCTTCGATCTCTATGGCGCCTCGCGTTGGCAGGCATTGCTGCATCTGAAGCTGCCGGCTGCCCAGCCCTATTTCATGACGGGACTTCGGATCGGCGGCGGCCTGTCGCTGATCGCATCGGTCGTCGCCGAATTTGCCGCTGGCTCCGGCGGCCCCAATTCCGGCCTGGCTTTCCGCCTGCTCGAAGCGCAGTACCGCCAGAACATGCCGCGCCTCTTTGCGGCGCTCCTGCTCCTGTCCGCGCTCGGCGTCGCAATCTTCGCCTTCACCTCCTTCATCTCATGGCTGAGCCTGCATCGCTGGCATGAAAGCAGCCTCAAGCGGGAGAACTGATGTCCCACGCCTTCATGTCGCCGCCGAATGCCGCCCGCTTCGTGCTCAGCCATGCCACCGTCCCCGCCGTAACCTTGTCCGGCTTTCGCGCTCCCGCCAGCGAGGGTCTTGTCAAAGCCGATATCCTCGTGGCCGACGGCCTTGTCAGCGACATCGTCGCCCCCGGCACTGCGCCCGTCGAATATGCCAAAGTCGACATGAGGGACGGCATGATCTGGCCGACCTTCGCCGACATGCACACCCATCTCGACAAGGGCCACATATGGGAGCGGCGCCCCAACCCGGATGGCAGCTTCATGGGCGCGCTCGATGCCGTGCGCTCCGACCGCGAGGCCAACTGGTCGGCCGATGACGTGCGCAAGCGCATGGAATTCTCTCTGCGGTCTGCCTATGCCCATGGCACCGGCCTGATCCGCACCCATCTCGATTCGCTCGCCCCGCAACACCGCATTTCCTTCGAAGTATTCACCTCGGTTCGCGAGGCCTGGAAAGACAGGATCGCGCTGCAGGCCGTCGCCCTGTTTCCGTTCGACAGCATGGTGGACGAGGCCTTCTTTACCGACCTGCTCCGCGTCGTTCGCAACGCCGGCGGCCTGATGGGCGGCGTCACGCAGCTGAACCCGGACATCGGCGCGCAGCTCGACAAGCTCATCCGCGCCGCTGCCGACAATGGCCTCGACATCGACCTGCATGTCGACGAAACCGAGGACCGGGAAGTGCTGACGCTGAAGGCGATCGCCGAAGCCGTGCTTCGCAATGGCTATGAGGGCAAGGTGACCGCCGGCCATTGCTGCTCACTCGCCCGACAGGACGAGGACGTCGCCCGTGCCACCATCGACCTCGTCGCCAGGGCCGGGATCTCCATCGTCTCGCTGCCGATGTGCAACATGTATCTGCAGGACCGCCATTCCGGCCGCACGCCGCGCTGGCGCGGCGTCACCCTCCTGCATGAGCTTGCCGCCGCCGGCGTGCCGACCGCCGTTGCCTCCGACAATACCCGCGACCCATTCTATGCCTATGGCGATCTCGATCCGGTCGAGGTGTTCCGCGAGGCCGTGCGCATCCTGCATCTCGACCATCCGCTGGATACGGCGGCACGGGTCGTCACCACCTCGCCCGCAGCCATTCTCGGCCGTCCGGATATCGGGCGTATCGCCGTCGGCAGCCCGGCCGATCTCGTGCTCTTCAGCGCAAGGCGCTGGAGCGAATTCCTCTCCCGTCCGCAGTCAGACCGCGTCGTCCTTCGCAAGGGCAAGGTGATCGACCGCAGCCTGCCGGACTATCGTGAACTCGACAGCGTCATTGGAGCGTAAAATGCCGGATTATCAGCGCATCAAGAAAGAACTCGAAGGCATTGCCGTCGAAGACAATCCGGCGCTCGTGCGCCAGAAAAGCCGGGACTTCTATTGGTACTCGCCGATCCTGAAAGCCCAGTTCGAAAATGTGACGGCCGATCTCGTGGTTACCCCCAAAACCGAGGAGGAGGTAATCCGCACGCTGAAAGTCGCCTATGCGCATGACGTGCCTGTCACGCCGCGCGGCGCCGGCACCGGCAATTACGGCCAGGCCATGCCGCTCTCCGGCGGCATCGTGCTCAACCTCGCCGCGATGAACGGGATCAAGGAAATCCATCCCGGCCGCGTCATCTGCGAACCCGGCATCGTCATTGCCGAACTCGACCGCCAGGCCAAGGCTCATTCGGGCCAGGAACTGCGCTTCCATCCTTCGACGGCGCAGACCGCCACGATCGGCGGCTTCATTGCCGGCGGCTCGGGCGGCGTCGGTTCGATTACCTGGGGTGGCCTGCGCGATCTAGGCAACATACTGCGTCTGCGCGTCGTGACGATGGAAGCCGAGCCGCGCGTTCTCGATCTCACCGGCTGGGACCTCACCAAGGTCAGCCATGCCTATGGCACCAACGGCATTATTACCGAGATCGAAATGCCGCTCGCACCGGCCTATGATTGGGTCGATGTGCTGGTCGGTTACGACGATTTCATGGATGCCGTGCGGTTTTCCGACGCGCTTGCCAAATGCAACGGCATTCTGGTCAAGGAAATCGCGCCGATCGCCGCTCCCATTCCGCAAGACTATTTCACCCGCCACAAGCCCTTTATCCGTCAGGGGCAATCGATCGTGGCGTTGATGATCGCGCCGCATTCGATGGATCCTTTCCTTGCCTTCACCATGCAGCAGAAGGGCGAAATCACCTTCCGCTCCGATAAAATGGAGAGCATGAAGGGCATCCCGCACGCCTATGAGCTCGCCTGGAACCATACGACGCTGCGCGCCATCAAGGTCGATCCGTCGATCACCTATCTGCAGGTCCAGTATCCGGGGCCGGATCATGTCGCCAAGGTCCGGAAAATGGTGGAGATCTTCGGCGACGAGGTGCCCGGCCATCTCGAATTCATCAAGTTTGACGGTCAGATTCAGTGCTCGGGCCTGCCGCTGGTGCGCTACACGTCCGAAGCGCGGCTTGAGGAGATCATCAGGATCCATCAGGATCACGGCTGCCCGATCTTCAATCCGCATCGCTATACGCTGGAGGAAGGCGGCATGAAGCAGACGGATGCCGTGCAGCTCGCCTTCAAGAGGGAGACAGATCCGAAGGGTCTGCTCAATCCCGGCAAGATGATCGCCTGGGACGATCCGAATTTCGATTTCAAATCCGGCAAGAATTACCTCTTTCCGGGCCTTGCGGCACTGATGGAGGCGTCATGAAGGTTCTCGTCCTTCATTCCCATCCGGTCGAAGAAAGCTATGGAGCCGCGCTGCACCGGCAAGCCATCGAGAGCCTGAAGAGCGCCGGCCACGAGGTCGACGATTGCAACCTTTACGCCGAAGGCTTCGATCCCGTGCTTTCGCGCCACGACCGCGTGATCTACCACGACTTTCCGGAAAACACCGAGGCCGTAAAACCCTATGTCGAGCGGCTGCAGCGCACGGAAGCCCTGGTCATCGTGACACCGATCTGGAATTTCGGCTTTCCGGCCATTCTCAAGGGCTATTTCGACCGGGTCTGGCTCCCAGGCGTTTCGTTCGAACTCGTCGACGGCAAGGTGCGCTCCAAGCTGCAGCACATCCGCAAGCTCGGCGCGGTCTTGACCTATGGCGCCGACCCATTCCGCGCCTTTATCGCCGGCAATCCGCCGAAAAAGATCGTCAAGCGCGTCCTGCGGGCGCAGATCAAGCCTTTCGCCCCGGTCGTCTTCCTCGCGCACTACGACATGAACCGGTCGACCGACGAGACAAGAGGTCGCTTTCTTGCAAAGGTGAAGGCAGAGATGGCTCGGTTCTAGAGCCGCTCCAGCAAAACTGCGAAGCGGCTTTGCGTTAAGAATTTCAAGAAAACAAAGAGATAGAGCAATTCCTTGATTCCATTTCAAACGGAAATGCTCTGGACTGCTCCGGCAGTGCCTATGCCGGCTCACACTATCGGCGCCGAGCATCAGGACCGAGCAGGACTATGAACCTTGCGTTCCCGAATAAGAACGAGGCGACCAGTAGCAACTGCTCAGACGCCGCGCTTGTTGCCCCAGATAAGGACATGCAATTGCGGCAGCACTCGCGCCTCAAACCATCTGTCATCGCTGACCTTATCGACCAACCAGCGCATGCGTTCGACGATACCGTCGATGTCGACAAGAGCGTCGTCGGCGTCGGCTGGCGGCGGCGTGTGGTTGCCGGGCTGCAGATAGAGAGGCAGACTAGGATAGCGCGACGCGGCTTCCTGCGCGTAGGCATAGTCGAGATCGTCGAACACGACGATCTTCAGCGCGATCTGCGGCTTGCCGCCTGCCATGCACAAACAGTCTTCAAAAACCGCCCAATCCGTCATCATGCCGCTTGAGGGCGGCTTCGGGCTCAGCACCAGCACATCAAGTTCGGCGAACCATTCCTTGGCCACGCTCCCCTGCGTTTCCAGCGCGAACCGGTAGCCTTCCGCATGACCGCGCGCGATCAGCGGACCGAGAGGCTGGATCGCGGGATTGCCACCCGAGAGCGAAATCGTCAGCGGCTTGCCGCCCGAGAGCCGTGTCACCTCTTGCCAGATCTGGTCGACCGACATCGGCTGCCATTGATCGCGATAGTCGCTGTCGACTGCATGCAGCGTATCGCACCAGGAGCAGCGATAATCGCAGCCGCCGGTGCGCACGAAAATCGTCGGAAGGCCGATCAGTATCCCCTCGCCCTGGATCGTCGGCCCAAAGATCTCGCTGATGCGGATGCGCGCTTCGCTCATGGCCGGTATTCCGCCCATGTCTTCGGCGTCTCGCTGACACGCACCGCCGACGTCTCCGGCAAGTGCGCCTTGCACCAGTCATAGAAATGCTTGGCAAGATATTCCGACGTGACGCGATCGTGGCCGAGAACATCATTGAGATGACGATGGTCGAACTCGTCATCGATGTAGCGCTTCAGCGGCTGAAGCTCATGATAGTCCCGCACAAAACCATTCTCATCGAGTTCGGCCGCCGAAAGCTCCACCACGACGATGTAATTGTGCCCATGCAGGCGCGCGCATTGATGATCGTCGGGAAGATGCGAGAGCTGATGGGATGCGGAGAAATGAAACTCCTTGGTGATGCGGAACATCACTTCACCTCCGCGGCGGAAAAGCCCGATGTCGCCGATCTCCAGAAATCGGGATCCTCGTATTCGGTGGGATCTTCGATGCCGGCGAGATGGAAGGCTTCGCGGCGCTCGACGCAGGTGCCGCAACGGCCGCAATGACGCTCACCGCCCTTGTAGCAGGACCAGGTTTCGGCAAAGGGTGTGCGATGCTTCGCGCCGTCGGCAACGATATCGGCCTTCGAGATCGTCACATACGGCGCATAGAGCGAAACGCTGGCATAGCCTTCGAGCGCATGGTTCTGCATCTGCTGGAAGGCGGCGATGAAGCCGGGCCGGCAATCCGGGTAGATAAAATGATCGCCGCCATGAACGGCGACGGCAACAGCATCCGCCTTCTGGGCAGCCGCAAGCCCGAAGGCGATCGCCAGCATGATCGCGTTGCGGTTGGGGACGACCGTCGCCTTCATGGTTTCTTCGGCATAGTGTCCGTCCGGCACATCGACATTGTCAGTAAGCGCCGACCCGGTCAGATGCTTGCCGATCGCGGTGATGTCGATGATCTGATGCGGCACGCTGAGACGCTTGGCGCAGGCGGCAGCAAATTCCAGCTCTTTGCGATGCCTTTGGCCATAGTCGAAGGAGACGAGCCCGATAAGCCGATGCTCGGCTGCGACCTTATGGGCGAGCGAAACGGAGTCCAATCCGCCGGAGCAGATGACGATAGTCTTCATAATACAGGATCCCTTGTTTTGACCGGGTGGGCTGCGACCGGATTTCATGGCTCTCAGAAGCCAAGGCAGGCTCCCTAGCAGCAGAAATCGGAGGAAACAAGGCATGCATCCACTTTATTTCATGGCAACACGCCGGCAGAGCGAGATGGAAGGGCTGCATGTTGAAGGATCGACCGTCGAGGAGCCGGTCACGGATGATTGGGATTTACACCCGCATTAGACTCCGATGCGCATTCGGCCGGAGTCCGTCTGAGCCCAAGCATTTCCGTTTAAAATGGAGTCGAAGAAATGCTTCTATCTCTTTGTTTTCACGCAATTTTGATAAAATAGCTTCGCGCTTTCTGCCGGAATTGCCTCAAGTGACGCCTGCAGCGTCGATATCCCTTTCCCCGGTCAGGCCGTCCATGTGCCGATCCACCTTACCAAGAAATCCCGATCTATGATTACACCGCAAGCTCGCTAAGCCGGCGGCGCCCGCAAACCAAACCTTGCCGCAACACGATCAAGCAGAATGATCGTTCCTCCTAGCGCCAGGAATAACACGCCCAGGAAGGCCATATTGATCAGAACGGCCTGCAGGCCAATGTCGCGCACGTCCAAAAAGGGATAGGGGTAAAAGCGCGATAAATAACCGTGCACGAGCGAATATATCGAGTAGAGCGCGGGAAACAACAGCCACCAGATCGCATCGCGCCAGGCAAGCCTGTTGCGCTCGACAAGGAACAGCCAATCCACTACGGCCAATAAAGGGACGCAGTAGTGGAGTATCTGATCGCCCCGCAGCTGCCAGCCGCTCGGATGCCAGACATCCTTTAGCAGCCACGCATAGATGCAGCCCGCGACCCCTACATATATGAGCAGGGCCGTCTTCGTTGAGGAACGGCCGGCCCATCGCCCAAATGCCGACGACGGTGCGATTTCCGCCGACAACAGCGCAACGGCAAACAGAATGTTCGCCTGGATTGTAAAGTAGCTGAGAAAATTCGTCGTCAACTTCAGTCGCGAGACATGCGCTGCCGGAGAAATGGCAACATATGATATGACAACACCTGACAGCGCCAGCAACGCGATCGCCCAGCGGTAAAGGCGGACTGAAGCTCTCATGGACATCGTGGACTCGCAAAACTCTGAGGCGACCGAACGGTCCGCGAAAGGCAAATGGCCTACGTGGATCGTGCCGGTCAAATCGGCAGAGCCTGTCTGTAGCGCATCAACTCCAAAATCGGAATCTATTTTCAGCTTGATGACTGGAGATCACCGAGCGCCGAAGCGCAAAGCCACTCAAAATGAGCCTCTGCGTTCCCGGCAAAAGATGCGATGTATGCTTCATACCAAAACCGCCCATACGATTTTCTCAAGGATCAAAATGCGCCGCTTTCTGCTTTCCTCTTTCCTGACGATCCTCACCGCATCAGCAGCATCCGCCCAACAAGCGGATCACTATACAGCGACGAGCAATACAGCCATGAGCATCACCGGTGATGTCTGGCTGGACGATTTCAGCATCAAATTCGAAAATGGCGAGGTGCTCGAATTCTCCGATCTCGTCGCCGATCATTTCAACGTCGATGGTCAAACGGTGCCGGCATCGGTCTATCGCGTCAAAGAACCCGCCGATCCGGAACTGCAGAATGGCAACCAGCTCTGCGGTTCGGGCGACGTCACCTTCGTCGCATCGTGGGCGGGTGGATCGGAAACGACGGCAATTGCCGTCTTCACCAGCAGGCGCGCGCCCAGAAGCAGCGCTGAAATGTGCGCGCTTTATACCTATGAGGACCCCAAATAAGGTTCGGTCAGACAACGCTAAGGCTGCGGCGAGGTTTACCTGGCTGTCGGGACGGATTGAGCAGGCGTCAGTCTGATTGGGCCTTGCCGATATCAATCTTGTCGCCACTACGTGGCCACGAGATCGGGGAAGCTTGAGTGCGGCTACCCTCTTCAGGCGGCAACCTCCCTGGCAGATCGGGCGCCGCAGCCACGCCTTGGCATTCGAAGTCTTCCTACGCAAAGCAGCCCGGCTACGGCATGGGCTAGGCCGTGAATCCATAAATCTGCCGGGCGGGCGGCTTGCCAGAGTCCACTATGCACCGATAGCAACCAAATTCTGCAGCGCAGCTGAATGACGCGAAGGGCCAGGAGCTGAAGTCGAGGCCTCACGTTTGGAATGCTCACGCGTCAGATTGCGAATATCTTTCCGACGGCCAAGGGTGCCACGATGCTGTCACCATAGGCGTTCGCGAGGGCATTCACCGCCCGCCAGCCCGTGCAATGGCCCGGCGCGATCAAGGTAAGACCGAACGTTCCGATGTCGCGCACGGATTCGGCAATGATCTTCTCGTTGCCGCCCGCCAAGTGGAAGCCGCCAGCAACAGCATAGAGCGGGATCGCCGGGAAACTGGACTGCGCATGTTTGAGAACGTTGATGATACCTGCGTGCGAGCAGGCCGTGAGCACGACAATGCCTTTGCCGCCCACGTGAACGGCCAGAAAGCGCTCGTCCATGATGAGCGGATCATCTTCCCAAGATTGGCCGTCCTCGCTCCGCCGCTTGTGGCCGGGGAACCCCTTCTCGTAGCTCGTCATGCGGGGAATCTCGCCGCTGACTAGAAACATATCGTCGAGCAGGACTTGCGCCTCAGTCGTGACGACCGGAACGGCTCCCTTCGCAACGAGATCGTCCGGCGAGGGGATCTCGCGGATGGGAAGTAATCCGCCGCCCGTGAGCGGCAAGGCGCGCTGGCGGAACATGCCGGGGTGCAAATAGCAGGGAATCGCGCGGCCGCCGTTTGCTTTGGTGATGAGGTCAAACGCAATCGGCAGCCCGCCGGCGTGGTCCCAGTGCCCGTGCGAGAGCACCACAGCATCGATGCTGGCGAAGTCGATGCCCAGCCGGGTCCCATTATATTCGACCGCGAACTCCACCGGACCGGCATCGAACAGAACGACGCGGCACGCCGCGCCGCGAAACGCTTTGACGACGACCGCCAAGCCGTGATTCGCACAACATTGGCAGCGGCCGGACAATTGCCGCATGCCCGCCCGCATAAGTGCCGTCCACTCAAGCGTGACATTCGGCGGGGCCGTGGACAAGCTATCGGTCAGATTGTCGATCAGGATCTGAAATTCCAACCGATCCACGGGCTGCAAAGTGGGCATGGGCGGTTTCCCTCATTCGGCCGCACGAGACTCTCTTCCGAGCCATGCGTCCTCAGGCCGAGGATAAAGTCTACCACATTAGCGAGCGGAAACGACGCTCACATGGGCTCAAGAACAAGCCGCCAATGTCGGAGTCGGGTCATTCGCGACCGGGTCGCGCCAGTAGCAAGTCCGGCCACGTCCGCTATACCGCCGAAAGCGGAAGTAAATTCAGAGCATTAGTGGCACTGCCGTAGGGCGTGGCCGGTTGATGGCGCGGCCCGAGACGTGATTCAAGCTCCGAAACCGGAGTCACGAATCATGCGCTACGAACTCAGCGATCACGAATGGACCGCCATCAAACCGATGCTGCCGAACAAGCCGCGCGGCGTTCGGCGCGTAAATGACCGTCGCGTGCTCAATGGCATCTTTTGGGTACTGCGTTCTGGTGCGCCATGGCGCGACCTGCCGAAGATCTACGGTCCCCGCACCACTTGTTATAATCGCTTCGTTCAGTGGCGGCGGGCTGACGTCTGGGACCGGATCATGGATGCACTGGCCGCCGGTCGTGACGCGGCGATGCAAATGATCGATACCTCGGTCGTCCGCGTGCACCAGAACGGAGCTTGCGTCGCCGACAACAATCATCAAGATATGGGTCGCTCACGAGGGGGCCTGACGACCAAGATTCACGCGGTGGTGGACGCCAATGGCTTGCCGGTCCATCTCGCGCTCACGCCCGGTGAGGTGCACGACAATCGATTGTGTTCGGTTCTCCTCAGCGCCTTGCTTCCACAAACGATGTTACTCGCGGATCGCGGATACGACGCGGATTGGATCAGGGAGCTTGCCCGCAGCGAGGGGCATGGGCGAACATTCCGCCGAAACGAAATCGCAAAGACCCGGTCTGCTTCAGTCCGTATCTGTATCGCGCGCGCATGTTGATCGAACGGTTCTTCAACAAGATCAAGCAATGTCGGCGCGTTGCAACCCGATATGACAAGCTCGCAGCCAACTATCTGGCGTTCGTCAAACTCGCATCAATCCGAATTTGGTTGCGCGCTAATGAGTCCGCGCCGTAGCTGGACCGTTTTGCTTCCAAGCTCTCATTTACGCAACTTCTTACGGTGCAGGTTCTCGAGGGCCGGGCAATGCCGACCCTCGAGGGTTGCGTCACTCACGCTGCAAATTGATTCATTGTGTTGTGTTGTCCGCCGGCCTTTAGAGCGGCCTCGCCGGAGAAGTAATCCTTATGGTCGTCGCCGATGTCGGAGCCGGCCATGTTCTGGTGCTTGACGCAGGCGATGCCCTGCCGGATTTCCTGACGCTGAACGCCGGCGACATAGCCGAGCATGCCTTGGTCACCAAAATATTCCTTCGCGAGATTGTCGGTCGAAAGAGCGGCCGTGTGATAGGTCGGAAGGGTGATCAGGTGATGGAAGATGCCGGCGCGGGCGGCTGCATCACGCTGGAACGTTCTGATCTTCTCGTCGGCCTCGGCCGCCAGCTCGGTTTCATCATATTCCACGCTCATCAACCTCGCCCGATCATAGGCGGCAACATCCCTGCCCGCCTGCTTCCATGCGTCAAAGACCTGCTGGCGGAAGTTCAGCGTCCAGTTGAACGACGGCGAATTGTTGTAGACCAGCTTCGCATTCGGAATGACCTTGCGCACCCGATCGACCATTCCGGCGATCTGCTCGATATGAGGCTTCTCCGTTTCGATCCACAACAGATCGGCGCCGTTCTGCAGCGCGTTGATGCAATCGAGCACGCAGCGGTCCTCACCCGTGCCCGGGCGGAACTGGAAGAGGTTGGAGCGCAACCGCTTCGGCCGGACAAGCTTGCCGCCGCGGTTGATGACGACATCGCCGTTGAGGCTGGCCGCATCTTCAATGTCCTCGCAATCGAGGAAAGAATTGTACTGGTCACCGATATCCCCCTCTTTGGCGCTGAAGGCGATTTGCTTCGTCAGGCCGGCGCCGAGCGAATCCGTGCGGGCAACGATGACGCCGTCATCGACGCCAAGCTCGAGGAAGGCGTAGCGGCAGGCGCGGATCTTCGCGACGAAATCCTCGTGCGGAACCGTGACCTTGCCGTCCTGATGGCCGCATTGCTTTTCGTCGGACACCTGGTTTTCGATCTGCAGGGCGCAGGCACCGGCCTCGATCATCTTCTTGGCGAGAAGATAGGTCGCCTCGGCGTTGCCGAAGCCGGCATCGATATCGGCGATGATCGGGACGACATGCGTCTGAAAATTGGCGACCTGATGCCTGAGATTGGCTTCGCGCACGCCTTCGCCCGCGGCGCGTGCCTTATCCATCTCGCGGAAGAGCATGCCCAGCTCGCGCGCATCGGCCTGGCGCAGGAACGTGTAGAGCTCCTCGATCAGCGCCGGAACGGAGGTCTTCTCATGCATCGACTGGTCCGGCAGCGGGCCGAACTCCGATCGCAATGCTGCGACCATCCAGCCAGAGAGATAGAGATAGCGACGTTCGGTGGAACCGAAGTGCTTCTTGATGGAAATGATCTTCTGCTGACCGATAAAACCGTGCCAACAGCCGAGCGATTGCGTGTATTTCGCCGGATCGCGATCATAGGCTTCCATATCCTTGCGCATGATGGCGGCCGTGTAGCGAGCGATGTCGAGGCCTGTGCGGAACCGGTTCTGCAGGCGCATGCGGGCGACCGCTTCGGCCGTAACTCCAGTCCATTGCGGGTTCGACCCGATCAGCTTCCCGGCGCTTTCGATCAAGCTTTCGTACGACATGGTTCCTCCAAATTCGTCATGTTGCGATGCAAAAACATATGACGGGATTTTCCCTCGTGGGAGGGCAAATGAAGTCAACATGTCAAACTTTACAAAGGAACCTTGTAATGTTGTAATGTCGATGCACTGGGAGGAGATCGCGTGGAAAAGCAAGGCGTCTATCTTGGACCGCGGCTGCGCCGCCTGCGGCGCGATCTGGGCCTCACCCAGGCCGACATGGCCGCGGATCTCGAAATATCGCCATCCTATATCGCGCTGATGGAGCGCAACCAAAGGCCCGTTACCGCCGAAACGCTCCTGCGCCTCGCAAGAGCCTATAAGATCGATTTCAACGAATTCGCCAATGACGCAGGGCCTGATCTGGCGAGCCGGTTGCAGACGGTGGTGCGCGATCCGATCCTGGCGGATATCGATTTCGGCTCGCTGGAAATCACCGATGTCGCCCATAGCTTTCCCGGCTTTGCCGAAGCCATGCTGCGGCTCCACGCGGCCTATAAGGAAGAGCAATTCGCGATCGCCGATTACAGACAAGGAGCGCTGGAAGACGGGATCGCCGGCGATCCCGTGGCTGCCGTGCGCAATTTCCTTTCAGCGCGGCGCAACTGCTTCCCGCTGCTTGACGCCGTCTCCGAAAAACTCTCGGCCAAAATCACCGAGGCGGGCGGACTTGTCGCCTATCTGAAAGCACAGCACGGCCTGCGCGTCCGCCGCATGCCATCCGATATCATGACCGGCTCGCTGCGACGGCTCGACTGGCATCGAAAGGACCTGCTGCTGGATGAAACGCTTGATGTGGCCAGCCAGAATTTCCAATTGGCGCAACAGCTTGCCTATCTGGAGTTCGAGCAGGACATTCAGATGGCGGTCGATGAAGCCAAATTCGAGAATGACAACAGCCGCCGGCTGGCGCACAGGTCGCTGGCCGCCTACTGCGCCGCCGCCATTATCATGCCTTATGCGGCCTTTGCCCGCGCCGTCGAGAGCCGGCGCTACGACATAGACATCCTGTCGCGGCAGTTCGGCACCAGCTTCGAGCAGACGGCACATCGCATGACGACGCTGCAGAAGCCGGGACAGGAGCGCATTCCCTTCTTCTTCATCCGCGTGGATGCCGCCGGCAATGTTTCGAAACGGCTGAACAGCGGCACCTTTCCCTTTGCCCGCCATGGCGGGGGCTGTCCGCTGTGGAGCGTTCATCAGGTTTTCACCACGCCGCGCCGGATCGTGACCCAGTGGCTCGAATTGCCTGACGGCCAGCGCTTCTTTTCGATCGCGCGCACGGTAACTTCCGGAGGCGGAGGTTTTAATCTGGCGACCGTCGAAAGAGCGGTCGCGCTTGTCTGCGAGGCGCAATATGCCGAGCGGCTCGTCTATAGCCGCAACCATCAGCAGGCAAATTCTCCAACTCCAATCGGAATTGCCTGCCGTCTGTGTCACAGGATGGCATGCACCTCGCGCTCGGAGCCTCCCATTGGCCGGCAAATTCTTGCCGACACTTTTCGCCGGCCCGAAGCCCCTTTCGGTTTTTCCGATTCATAGGGCGATGGAACCGCACCGCTTCGCCGAATCTGAGGATCGGCATACCCCTCCATGGCCGGCGTCATATTGCCAGGCGACAACATCACAGTCTTCCCGTCCATACGATATTCCAACAGGCGAGATCATCGTAAAAACTTCCGGCGCATCTTGTTAAAGCGATGCCACTCCCTCGCTGAGAAAGCGCTGGAGACGCGGCACGATGAAATCAAGGAAGACGCGCACGCGCTGGGGCATTCGCGCGCCGCCGAGAAAGACGGCGTGTATCTCTTCCTGATCGGGCTCGATGACGTCGGAGAGAACCTCGATCAGACGACCGGCGGCTAGGTCGGCCCGCACATGATAGTCGCCCATGCGCGCCAGCCCCACGCCGGCGAGAGCCATGCGTCTGACCGTCTCGCCATTATTGGCAAGCAGCGAGCCCTTCACCTCGCGGTCGACGATTCGCCCGCTTTCCTTCAGCGGCCAGACCGGAGCGAGACGACGAAAGTTGAAACCCAGGCAATTATGCCGGGAGAGATCCTCGATCTTGCGCGGCGTCCCATATCGGTCGAGATAGGCGGGCGACGCCACGATCTTTCGGCGAGCCGTGCCGATGTGGCGGGCGACCATGCCGGAATCGGGGAGCCGTCCCACCCGGAAGGCGATGTCGGTCCGGTCCAGATAAAGGTCGACGATCTCGTCCGATAGCGAGAGATCGATGACGATGTTGGGATAGGCGCCCCAGAACTCGGGCAACAGCGGCTCTAGGCCCAAAACTCCGAGTGCCACCGAGACATTGACCCGGATCGTGCCATCGGTCGCTGCAGCACCCTGGGACAATTCCCGTTCGACCAGATCGAGATCCTGGAGCAGCGCCTGGCTGCGCTCATAATAAATTTGCCCTTCGGCGGTCAGCGACAAGCGCCTTGTGGAGCGTTCGACAAGGCGCACGCCAAGCCGCGCCTCCACGCGCGAGATCAGCTTGCTGACGGTCGACGGCGTCATGCGCAGCAGGCGCGCCGCTTCGGAGAAACTCCTTGTCTCCACCACGCGCAGGAACACCTGCATCTCTCCGGTCCGGTTGTCCATGGGCGCCTCATCTATGATTTGATTTCACAGATGATGTGGAAATTGGACGGATTATCAAGTGCGAACCGGCGCTTTACTTGATGGCGCATGACAAACACATCCCAACTCGATCTCATCCGCATCCCCGGATGCATCACACTCGTTATCCAGCTGCCACACGACAACGATTGCTCGCCGGCGAGCGTAGCCCTCGACCAGTTCAATGCGGCCGAAGCCGCCTGATGCTTTCAAAGGAGAGTTTAATGCAAACAGTCACCGCTCATGGCGCGACGATCCCCGCGCTCGGCTTCGGCGTGTTCCGTATGTCGGACGAGGAGGTCGAACGCGTTATCCCGGCGGCACTCGAAGCCGGCTTCCGCCATTTCGACACCGCACAGATCTATCAGAACGAAGCAGCGCTCGGCCGGGCATTGAGCCGCGCCGGCGCCCGCCGTGAAGATCTGTTCCTGACCACCAAGGTCTGGGTCGACAACTATAGCCCCGGCAAATTTTCTGCTTCGGTCGACGAAAGCCTCGACAAGCTGAAAGTCGACCACGTCGACCTTCTTCTCCTGCACTGGCCGGCCGATAAGGTTCCGGTCGCCGCACAGATCGAGATGCTGGATGCCGTACGGGTCGCCGGCAAGACCAAGTTCGTTGGCGTCTCCAACCAGAACATCGCGCAGATGCGGGAATCCATCGAGCGTTCCAAGGCGCCGATCGTGACCAACCAGGTCGAGCTGCATCCCTATCTGCCGCAGAAGGCGCTGGTCGCAGCTGCCAGGAGTACCGGCCTTGCCATCACCGCCTATTACGGCATGGCCGATGGCGCCGTGCCGAAGGATGCCGTGCTGCAGCGCATCGGCGCCAAATACGGCAAGAGTGCTGCGCAGGTCGGCTTACGCTGGCTGGTGCAGCAGGGCTTCGTCGCTCTTTCCAAGACGGCAAACCCGGCACGCGTGGCCGAAAACATCGCGATCTTCGACTTCACGCTTGATGAAACCGATATGGCCGCTATCGCCGGGCTTGCACGCCCCGACGGACGCATCGTCAGCCCTCCCGGCCTTGCTCCGGCCTGGGACGCTTGAGGAACCATCACCATGAACGCCAATGTCACAACTGCCGCAGCGACGGCCGAAACATCCTTGTCTGCCCGTTGGGCGCTTCTCGCCCTTGCGATCGGCGCCTTCGGCATCGGCACCACCGAATTCTCGCCGATGGGGCTTTTGCCCGTCATTGCCCAAGGGGTCGACGTATCGATCCCGACGGCCGGCCTTCTCATCAGCGCCTACGCCATCGGCGTCATGGTCGGCGCGCCGATCATGACGCTCGCCTTCAGCCGCTTCGGCAAGCGCACGGCGCTGATGCTGTTGATGAGCATCTTCACTATCGGCAACCTGATGTCGGCCATGGCGCCGGGCTACTTCACGCTCATCGCCGCCCGGCTGGTCACGAGCCTTAACCACGGGGCCTTCTTCGGCCTCGGCGCCGTGGTGGCAGCGAGTGTCGTACCGAAGGAGAAACAGGCAAGCGCTGTCGCCGCCATGTTCATGGGCCTGACGATCGCCAATATCGGCGGCGTGCCGGCTGCGACCTGGATCGGCCAGCAGATCGGCTGGCGCATGGCTTTTGCCGGAACGGCATTGATCGGTATCGCCGCAATCGCCGCACTATGGGCCGCTCTTCCGAAGGGTGAGCGCGGTGCTATGCCGGATGTACGTCGCGAACTCGGTGTGCTCACTCGACCCGCCGTGCTGCTTTCCATGGCAACGACCGTGATGGGCGCGGGCGCCATGTTCACACTCTATACCTATGTCGCCCCTACCCTTGAGACGATCACCGGCGCGTCCGACAGGTTCGTGACCTTCGGGCTTGCCCTCATCGGCGTGGGCTTTACGATCGGCAACTGGCTCGGAGGACGATTGGCCGACTGGTCGCTCGACGGTGCGACGAAGATCTTTCTCGGCGCCCTTGCGGCAATCATGCTTTGCCTGCCGCTGGCTTTCCCAAGCCATACAGGGGCAGCCATCGGTCTTCTGGTCTGGGGTGCGGCCGCCTTCGCCATCGTTCCGCCCGTGCAGATGCGCGTGATGGAGGCGGCATCGGAAGCACCGGGCCTAGCCTCCTCGATCAACGTCGGAGCCTTCAATCTCGGCAACGCGCTCGGCGCTGCCGTCGGTGCAGGCGTCATCAGCATGGGGCTCGGCTATGCCGCCGTTGCGATCGCCGGTGGTCTTCTGGCGGCCACGGGGCTCGCTCTGGTGCTGGTCGGCGGTCGCGAGAAATCCGGGCAACTCAAGGTGCATAACGCCTGAAGCTGAACCACGAAACATCCGGCCGCGGTCATCAAACATGCCGTCACGCCGGATTGTGCCGCAATCGCGGCCTCGATGGCAGCACCGGAGGGCCCTGCACCCGGTGTTGCCGTCATGACGAAAGCCGAAACGCGTCCGAGCATGGCATTGGGCGTCACGGCCTGACGTAGCGTCATGGTCGAACCGGAATGGAGAGCAGAAGAAACGGTGGCTGCTGCGCGGCCTGGAGCCATCCGGTTTCGGAAAGCCCGGCGGAAAGCGATAGAACGGCCGCAAGCAGGCTGGACCAGCCGATACAGCGAAATGCGTCTGGAAAAGATGGAGCAGAGCTACTCACGCAAATCCTCATTGAAATGGTTGCCGAGGATAAGCTCGATCTTTTCGTCTGCTGAAAGCCGCCCGTTTCCTGCCTTGAAATTCACGCCCAGCGACAGCGCGAGCTCGGTCTTCCGGCCCTCCTGGATCCGTTGAGGGCGAACGTTCCATCTGCCAATCGGCCGCAGCGAATCAAAAAGCCTGCTCTCTCCATCTGCACGGACTTTAGTTCACGCCCGCTCTTCGACCGGCGAAATACCACAATCGGCCCACTACTAATCCCGCCGGCACAACCATTTCCGCTCGGGAATGGAACAGAACGATGCCGCCGACCATCCTTTTAATCAGCATATGCCTCGGCAATCATTGCTAAATAAACGTCTCGTAATATATTCGCTTATAACAGTTGCCACGTTCTGGTAAGTTACGGTCTGCGCCTGCACGCTTGATGAGTCTGCGATCGTTGATGCGCAAGCTCCGATGCGAACGGGCCAGTTCAAACTGGATGGCAGTCAGACTTTGTGTGGCGGACACGGGAGGACGAGGCCATATGCCGGAGAACCGAGTGGATCGGTCGCAGCAAGTTCCACAAGATTTCGAATCTGACAACGGTTTGGAGGCGGTGATCTCACTTTGGGACCTCGACCTCAAACTGCTCGATTCCTCCAAGAAATTTAGGGAGCATATCGGCCTTGCCTCTCGGAAACGGGTGACACTGTGGGAGGCCTATCCGGTGCTTGCCAAGCCGGCTCTCGCCGCACTCATCCGGCAGGTAATCGATACCAGTGAGCCGAGGACGATCCAGGTCGACGTTCCGAAGCAGGGAAAGTGCAATTTCCTTGTCTCCTACATTCGGACGGGGCTCCTGATTATCGAGACCAACAGGGCCAATGCGGATGGGAGCCTGTCATCCGACGACAATGAAAAAGCGCGACTCATCCACCAGGCGACGCATGATGCCCTGACAGGATTGCCCAATCGCCGCCAGTTCAGCGCGGAACTCGCAGAGTTGCTTCCGTCGAACTGCAAAATTGGCCCTGTGCTCATGCAGCTCGATCTTGATGACTTCAAGCCCGTCAACGACACCCTTGGACATGGCGCAGGCGATATTGTGCTGAAACTCGCCGCCGAAAGGATCAAGGAAACGCTCGGCCGAGAGGGGACGGTCTACCGGCTGGCCGGGGATGAATTCGCGATCATCCAGGCCGGACCGCAGCAAGCATTCGAAGCGGAAAGACTGGCGGAGGCGCTGGTTGCGGAATTCAAGAAGCCGTTCACCGTCAACGGCATCTCCCTCTTCGTCGGCGTCAGCGTCGGAATTGCAATCGCGCCACGCGACGGCAACGAGAGCGAGCAGCTGATGAAGGCTGCCGACGTTGCGCTTTATGCGGCAAAGAAAGAGGGACGCCGACGGGCGCGCACGTTCGATCCGGGCATGTTGATCGTCGTCGAGCAAAGGGAGTTGCTGCGGCGCAGCCTGCGCGTGGCGCTTCAACGGGACGAATTCTTCATCGAATATCAGCCGTTGGTAGAACCTCCATCCACCGTGGTAGGCTTCGAGGCCCTGTTGCGCTGGCGGCACCCCACTTTGGGGATCATCCCGCCTGCAGCTTTCATTCCCATGGCGGAAGCCGATAGTCTCATGCGCGAAATCGGCCAGTGGATGCTGGAGGAGGCCTGCCGTGAAGCTCTTGCATGGCCGGCGCACTATAGCCTTGCGGTCAATCTTTCGCCGGCCGAATTCCTGATGCCTGGCCTTACCGATCGCATATCGCAAACACTCGACATCGTCGGATTTCCCGCCGAGCGGCTGGAACTCGAGATTACCGAAGGCGTTTTGCTGGAGCGGACCATCAACAATCTGGATACGCTGAACACCCTCAACGTGCTCGGCATACAGATTTCGCTCGACGACTTCGGAACCGAATATTCCTCGCTCAGCTACCTGAAGAATTTCCCCTTCGATACGATAAAGATCGATCGATACTTCATCAGGGATCTCATGCAGGACAGCAAAAGCCAAACCATCGTACGCTCCGTGATCGGCCTTGCTCACGGTCTGGGCATGCGGGTGACCGCAGAGGGTGTCGAAACGCCGCAACAAGCCACCTGGCTCCACAAGGAAGGCTGCGACCGACTGCAGGGCTATTGCATCAGTCCTCCGCTCAGCGCCGACAGGCTCGATGCCTTCATCAGGCAAGCCACCCGCATGCAATCTACCAGCGCCTTCGATGAGCTTCGCGCCGAACCGTAAATGTCTGAAACGCATTTCACCCAGGAGTTTCTCACGTGAATACCAAGGAACTGCCAGTGAATGCTGCTTTCGAACCATTGCTGGAGATGGAGATGGAAATGGCGACCCTGGTGGCGGACTGGTTGCGTTGCGACCAATGCGCCGCCTATGTGGCTCGCATGGTCAGCCACGACCGGCACGACCCCATCCGTCATGCCAATCTGCTTTCGGCCGCCTTGAACGAGCTCTTCGAGCTGTCCTTCCACACCAGGGAATCCACCGGTGCCCTTACCTGCCGTTTCCATCGAAACGGTTCAACCGAACGGATCGAATTGACCCTACCCTGCTCGGCCGAGCAGCGCCGCTTTTACCAAGCAATCGTCGAGCGCATCGCAAGCGGACAGGCGCTTGCAAACTATCTTGATGTCATCACCAATGACGCCGCGCGCGCCGAGCATGCGATCCTTCTCGGCCTCGCGGTCAATTACGACGCCGACATCAAGCTGTCTGAACAGGATGCCGGGATGTTGACCTTTGTGGTGGATCTAGCACTCGAAAGGCTCCTCAATTGAGCAACCATTCGTCTGACCGCTTCACGGCACAATTCGACGCCAACAATCAGGAATTCTCCCTATCGGGCGTCCTTAGACCACATTCGGTTGCCGAGCTCGCGGACGATCTCGCCTTGCTGCGCAACGGCATCGAAACGGTAAACGGCGTCTGCTATATCAATCTGAAGCGCGTCACCCACATGAACAACACGGCATTCCGTGCCTTGACGCATGTGCTGCTCGACGCGACCCGATCGAGGCCCGATCTCAAGCTGACGGTCATCGCCTCCAGCGTCGTTGCCTGGGCGTCGCGATTGTTTCGCCATTTGAGCGACCTTTCGCCCAACATCGTCGTCGACATCTACGATTCGGCCTTTTATCCGGGCCAGACATTCGTCGAAAACCAAAGCTTCATACCGATCCTCAGAACGCAGACAAAAATGACCTGGCGGCACGAGCGCGAGATATTGCCGCGACATGGCCTTCGCGAGGGAATGCAGGTCGCCGACATCTGCTGCGGCATCGGCGATTTTGCGATGCTGTTGAGAAAGCACTTCAAGCCGGCGCGGATCGTCGCGCTCGATCACTCGATACCCAGCCTGGAATACGCCCGCAAGGTCGCGGCGGACTTCGATGTCCGGGATATCGAAT
This sequence comes from Rhizobium freirei PRF 81, assembly GCF_000359745.1. Taxonomy (GTDB): domain Bacteria; phylum Pseudomonadota; class Alphaproteobacteria; order Rhizobiales; family Rhizobiaceae; genus Rhizobium; species Rhizobium freirei. The sequence continues at coordinate 83,767 of NZ_AQHN01000083.1, read as the reverse complement.
ACACTTATGGCGACGCATCCCAAATGCTGTTCGAGAGCGATCAGTTCGATTTCGTCACCTGCAGGCATTCGTTGCAGATCTTCGATCGCCCCGATGTCCTGCTGCGAGAGCTGTATCGCATATGCAAGCCGGGCGGCAGGGTCTACATCACCAATGAGAAGAATTCCCACTGCCTTGGAGAACCAAGAGCCGACAGCATCCAGTGGACTTACACCGAAGTCGCAAAACTGTTTGCCCATTTCGATATGGATGTCGAGATGGGCCCGAAAGGCCGACGCATGCTGCTGGATGCCGGCTTCACGGACGTGAGAATGGAAAGCTTCATGGTCACCAATCGCGACGGCGATCCCCAGGATTTCGCCGATATCATCACCGCATGGCAAAATGTCTACGCCGATGAAATGGCGGTCAGAAGAGGCGATTCACCTGCCTTCATAGAAAGGTTCAAGCAGGGCTTTGCCGATCATATCTTCGCAGCGCTCCACCCAAGAGGCTATGCCGGCTGGCCGATCTGGGCCACATCGGGGCAGAAACCGCTATGACGGAAACGACAAGCGCCAAGCGAAGACTCGGATTGCGCTCATTTCGCGCCAAGTTCCTGCTCGTTGTCGGAGGAGCCGTTCTTTTCGATCTCATGGTCAGCGGCGGTCTTGCTCTTTGGAACGTGCAGCGCCTTTCGCGCAATGCGACGACGGAGGTCGGGCAAGGCCTGGAGAAGGCGAGCCAGGATTACATCAGCTCCTACGTGAACTCGACAGCCACCCAGGTCGGCCTTCTGATCAATCAGGTCCACTCTGATGTGAAAGCACTTGCAGGCGTATTGCAAGCGCAGATCGACGACCCCACAAGGAGTGGGGCTATTGGTTCTGCGATGGACAAGGCCTCCCCCGGCACCGTCACGGTAACCTATGACCCGGTTGGCCAATGGGCGCAAAACGCTCCCGGAACGCCATCCGTCATCAGCGTCTGGGGCTATCTGCTCGACAAGGACCATCGCCCCCTGCCCCAGGTCCAGGCCGACATCGAATGGAGCGCCGTGCTGAACCTGGTTGCGCCATCCTTGCTGCACAATGGCGCATCGAAGTTGCAGATGTACTATATCGGCCCGAGGGAGCGCCCGATCTTCCGCACGGCGCCCTATACGACGCAGGCACAGACCTTCGACAAGCTCTACCCCGGCCACAACAGCGCTGACTTTTGGACCTTCTTCTTCCCGGGCCTCTATGAGTCCTGGCAGCAATGGGCCTCCAACCCATCATCGCGCCCTGTTGCCGATTACATTACCCAGACCGCCCCCTATACCGATGCCATTACCGGAAAGCTGATCGTCAGCTTCTTCCATCCGCTATGGACGCCGGATCGGCATGGCGTCGCGGGCGCAGCCGGTGCCGATATCACTCTCACCCAGCTGGCCGAAATCGTCGAGAACGTGAAAGTCGCCCAAAGCGGCTTCGGCTTCCTGACCATGTCGAACGGAAATGTCGTCGCGATCAATCCCATCGGCGAGAAAACCCTAGGTCTGCGTGCCTCGAGCGACGCAGCCGCCAAGGGGGTCACCGGCCTTGACCGATCGTTGCGCAATAGCTTGCAGAAGGCCGTCACAACGCTGCCGCTCGATGCCGACGGCGTCATCCAGCACATTTCCCTTAGCGAACAGGGAGAGGCTGTCCCCTATCTCGTGGTCATCAAGCAGTTGCACCCCACCAACCTCTGGGTGGAAGGGCCTATACAGCGCGAGGTCATGTCGCTTGGAATAGTCGTGCCCGAGCGCGAGATCTACGCTTCGCTTATTGCCGCCAAGGAGGAGATATCACGAGCGACCAATCGCATCCTGCTCTATCAGATCATGGCGGTTCTGGTGTCGCTGCTGATCGTCACCGCGGCAGTCTTTGCCGCTTCCAAGCGCGTCACCGGCGGCATCAGCGCGCTGGCAAGCGCCGCCAAGCGCATACAAGCCAAGGATTATTCCGTCAGGGTCGATATTTCGACCAAGGACGAGGTCGGGGAAGCGGGCATTGCCTTCAACCGCATGGCCGAGGATATCAGCTTCCACACCGAAAATCTCGAGAAGCTCGTTTCTGACCGGACGAAGGAGATCGAGGCGGCCAAGGAAGAAATCTCAGCCCTCAACGGCCAGCTAAAGAGCGAAAACCTGCGGCTGGGCGCCGAACTCAATGTCGCCCGTCAGATCCAGCTCATGGTCCTGCCGCGCGCCAAGGAGCTTGCGGCGAACAAGAACCTGGAGATTGCCGCCTATATGCGGCCGGCCGACGAAGTCGGAGGCGACTATTACGATGTTCTGCAGAGTGGAAACAATTTAAAGATCGGCATCGGCGACGTGACCGGGCACGGACTTGAAAGTGGCGTGCTGATGCTGATGGTGCAGTCGATCGCTCGCGCCTTGCAGGAAGCGGGCGAAATGAACCCCGCAAAATTCCTGACCGATCTCAACCGTGCGATCTTCAAGAACATCGAACGCACGAGGACGGACAAGCACCTCACTTTGTCGTTCATCGACTATGACGGCAAGCGGCTGACGATATCCGGCCAGCACGAAGACATGATCATCGTTCGCAAAGACGGCACGGTGGAGCGGATAGAGACCGGGGATCTCGGTCTTCCCGTCGGTCTCGAGCCCGATATAGCTGCCTTTATCGACACGCGGGAAATCATCTTCGAAAAAGGCGACATGATCGTCCTGCATACCGACGGCGTGACCGAGGCGGAAAATTCAAAGGGCGAGTTATTCGGCTTCGAAAGGCTTTTGGAAGACGCCCGCCGCCTGCATGGCGGCACTGCCGATGAAGTCGTCAAGGGCATACTCGACCACCTGATGACCTACATCGGCACGCAGAAGATCCATGACGATATTACTCTTGTAGTGATGCGACATAGGTGAGAGATGACAACTGCAACATTTGGCATGGAGCATCTAGCTTCGTTCAACGCTGCCAACGCCCTGCGGATTTGCCTGTTCGACGGGCCGCTTCATCTGGCATGGCGGCATTCCGCCATGACATCGGACTTTATAGCGGAGACGATGGCGCTCGATTTCCGGTCTTCCGAGCGCCGGTACAAGACGGCACGGCACGATATCGGCTATCTGACAAACGAACTCATCGAAAACTCCATCAAGTTTCGCACCTCCGGCGAGATCGTTATCGAAGCGCTGACGGAGGAGCATAGTTTCAAGATGCGGATTGCCAATCTGATCGACCACGATGCGACGGCCCGCTTCCAGCAGCTATTGCTGAAGGTGACGGACGGCGATCCCGCCGACCTCCTCATAGAACAGATCGAGGCGAACGTTCTTGCGGGAGGCAATGCATCCGGGTTAGGACTGTTGACTTTAATGAGCGACTATCAGGTTCAATTGGCCTGGCGTTTCGAAGAGGATAATCCACACAAGCGCACCAAGCTGCAAACCTATGCCACCATGGCAATTTCATAGTCGTCAACGCACGGGGCCTATTTCATGGAAATTAAAGAAGAAGCATTCCGCGTCTGGTCCGAAGGCAGCACCTTGTATTTTGACGGGACGATGCGGCTGGCAGGCCCTGACGCCTATGCGCCGGTCTATGATCTGGCCAGGGCGATCCTTCATGGAGGCAGTGGGAAGGCGACTTTCGATCTGACCGGTCTGCAGTTTCTGAACTCTTCGGGTATCAACCTGCTCGCCAAGCTGACCATAGAGGCGCGCAAGAATCCGGACATCCACCTTACCGTGTGCGGCTCATCGCAAATTCCCTGGCAGATGAAATCTCTGCCGAACCTGAAGAAGCTTCATCCGCGCCTGGATTTGCGTCTAACCTGACAATAGCTGTTCATTATCGGACTGGGAGAAAGTTCTGCGTTGGACGATGCGCAGAACTGCCGGACACCCGTTTGACCAGGCGCTTCAATAAAATCGAGATCGAAGCGGCAAGATTAGCGATCCGCACGCAAAATCTGTGGATAAGTCCGCCAGCACTCAGCGCGGCATGTCCGTTTGCGTGAACTCGGTCGTCATCGGCCGTCTCTCAAGCCTCGTGCGTTTTTCCACCAGGCGGGGATATATTATATTCAAAACCAGAATATGTAAAATTAGACTAAAGCCTTAAAGAATATGTTCCCGATTGAACGCAAAGATTTCAGTATAAACAAAGATTTACATTGGATTTCTTCGCCGTCATGCGAATCAAAATTCGAGATACAAAAATGGACAGAATGTAAAGAGTCCGAATTCCCTGATAACGACAGCATAGTTAAATATTAGTAAACTGAAATCCAAGTTGCAGAAATAATTCCAATTTGTGAACGCCTCATACAAGGACAGAAGTTCTGTTTTCCTTGCATGCTCGGCTGCGTGTTTAGATTTCCGGGAGGGTTTGATGGGCATCGTGTTCAAATCTGCAAGCATAACTCCGAAGAATACACAGAAGCGTGCGATTCTTGTTGCCGGAGGCGCAGGATTTCTTGGATCACATCTTTGCGATCGACTTTTGCAAGACGGTCACGAAGTCATTTGCGTCGATGATTTCTCGACTGGGCGGATGGATAATTTGAGGCATCTGCTCCGCTACGACACGTTCAGTTTTATCCGCCACGACATCATTGCGTCGCTCGATCTGCCGGTCAGCGAGATCTACAATCTGGCCTGCCCGGCTTCACCGCCGCATTATCAGGCAGATCCGATCCATACGATGAAGACCTGCGTTTTCGGGTCGCTCAATCTGCTGGAGCTCGCCACGCTTCATCAAGCGCGCATTTTCCAGGCTTCGACCTCGGAGATCTATGGGGATCCCCAGGTGCACCCGCAGCCGGAGAATTACTGGGGCAATGTCAATTCCTTCGGCCCCCGCTCCTGCTACGATGAAGGCAAGCGCTCTGCCGAGACGCTGTTCCGCGATTTTCACGTTCAACACGGCGTCGATATCAGGATTGCGCGCATCTTCAACACCTATGGACCGCGCATGCGTCCCGACGATGGCCGCGTCATTTCCAATTTCATCGTTCAGGCGCTCAAGGGCGAAGACATCACGGTCTATGGCGACGGATCTCAGACGCGCTCGTTCTGCTATGTCACCGATCTGATTGAAGGCTTCATTCGATTGATGGGCAACCAGACGTCCATCCATACGCCTGTCAATCTCGGAAATCCGGGCGAATTCACCGTGCGCGATCTTGCCGAGCAGATCATCGCCATGACCGGGTCCTCGTCGAAGATCGTCGAGAGACCCTTGCCGATCGACGACCCGCGCCAACGCCGGCCCGATATTTCGAGCGCAAAGCGGGAGTTGGGATGGGAGCCATCGGTCCCCCTGGCAGAGGGCCTGAAATCCACTATCGCCTATTTTGAACGTCAGCTGGTTCGTCCCAACAGCGAGCTTCTCGAGGTTGTGTGATGACCAGACAAAAGATACTCGTCGTGGGTGGCGCCGGTTTCATCGGCAGCCACACTGCGAAACTCCTCCATAGACAGGGGTTCGAACCGGTCGTCTATGACAATCTGTCGACAGGGCACCGGACATCGGTGCGCTGGGGGCCCTTCATAGAAGGGGATATTCTCGACACGCGGCGCCTTGCCGACGTGATCGAAACCCACCAGCCCGCCGCAATAATACATTTTGCCGCCTCGGCCTATGTCGGAGAATCCGTCGAGAAGCCCGCAAAATATTACGCCAACAATGTCGGAGGCACTCTATCCGTGTTGGAAGCATCCCGCAGCGCCGGAGCCGACAAGCTGATCTTTTCATCGAGCTGCGCGATCTATGGAGTTCCGACCCGCCTGCCGATCCGCGAATGCGAGATGCCGCAGCCGATCAATCCCTATGGCAGGACGAAGCTGATTGCAGAACATATGCTTGCCGACTATTCGGCCGCCTATGGGCTGCATTATGTGGCTTTGCGCTATTTCAACGCCTCGGGCGCCGATCCGGAACAAGAACTCGGCGAATGGCACGATCCCGAGACGCATCTCATTCCCCGCGCATTGCTGGCAACCAGTGGCTCGATCGAGACTTTGGACGTCTATGGCAGCGATTACGACACGCCGGACGGCACATGCGTCCGCGACTATATCCACGTAACGGATCTTGCCAGGGCGCATGTGCTGGCGGTCGAATATCTGCTGGCGGGAGGCGAAAATCTTGCCGTCAATCTGGGGACCGGGCGCGGCACGTCGATCAAGGAGATCGTAAGCGCGATCGAACGCGTCTGCGGTCGTCAGGTCCCCGTCGCCATGCGCGTGCGTCGCCCGGGCGATCCCCCTACACTCTATGCGGCGTCTGACCTTGCTGCCGAAAAACTCGGTTTCCATGCCGTTCATTCGGATATCGAAACGATCATCCGGACCGCAGCTCCCTTCTTCGGACTGGAGGTGCGGGGATGACGTCGATCCGGACACGAGCTCAGGTGATGAGGGACGAGGCGTTGATGGCGCCGATCCTTGAGGGACGCAAGCGCGCGGAATATGCGGTTTGCGCCACGCTGTGGCTTGCGGCACTCGTCTATTTCTGGAGCTGGTGGTTTACGCCCGCCCACCATGTCGACCTTGTCGGCTCGGTCTTGTTGACCCTGGTGCTCGCTTGGGTGACGATCATCCCGGCCTATTTCATCGTCGTCTTCTTTCGTGCTCAAAAGCCGAATGGCCGGTTGCGGCTACCCGCCGGCAGCCGCGTCGCCATGGTTGTCACGAAAGCGCCATCGGAGCCTTTTGCGGTCGTTGCCCGCACATTGCGGGCCATGCTGGAGCAAGATGTTCCGCATGATACCTGGCTCGCAGATGAGGATCCGTCACCTTCGACGCTGGACTGGTGCCGCAAACATGGCGTTAAGGTTTCCACCCGCAAGGGACGCGAAGACTATCACCGCCAGACCTGGCCGCGGCGCACCCGCTGCAAGGAAGGCAATCTTGCCTTCTTCTACGATCACTACGGCTACGAAGGCTATGACTTCGTCGTGCAGCTCGATGCCGATCACGTGCCCGAGCAAGGATATCTTTTCCAGATGCTACGCCCCTTCGCAGATCCGGCGGTCGGCTATGTATCCGCGCCGAGCATCTGCGACCAGAATGCCGCCACAAGCTGGTCTGCGCGCGGCCGCCTTTATGCGGAGGCCAGCATGCACGGATCGCTTCAGGCAGGTTTCAACAGCGGGCTCTCGCCGCTTTGCATCGGCTCGCACTATGCCGTTCGCACCACGGCACTGCGCAGCATTGGCGGGCTAGGTCCCGAGCTGGCGGAAGACCACTCGACCACGCTCATGATGAACGCGCATGGTTGGCGTGGCGTTCATGCACTCGACGCGATTGCGCACGGCGACGGTCCGCGCACCTTTTCCGATCTCATCACCCAGGAGTTTCAATGGTCGCGCAGCCTGATGATGGTCTTGCTGCAATACACGCCGCAGCTGATCGGACGGCTGCCGTTGCGCCTCAGGGCTCAGTTCCTGTTTTCTCAACTGTGGTATTCCCTCTTTTCGCTCTTCATGGCGCTGATGTTCGTTCTGCCCATGATCGCGCTTACCCGGGGCAGGACCTTCGTTGATGTTTCCTACCCTGAGTTCCTCGTTCACTTTCTGCCGCAATCAGTCCTGTTGATACTGTTTGCCTATCGCTGGCGCAGCACCCGCACGTTCAGACCGTTCGATGCCAAAATCCTGAGCTGGGAGATGACATTGTTCCTGTTTGCCCGCTGGCCCTGGGCGCTTGTGGGAGGTTTCGCAGCCATTCGCGATTGGGCAACGGGATCTTTCGTGGATTTCCGCGTCACGCCAAAGGGCACCTCCGACGTGGATCCGATACCGCTCCGGGTCCTTGCACCCTATGCCATGCTTTCGCTGGTCTCCATGGTGCCGGTGCTGTCCGTAAACGACGCAAGTGAGGCTGGCGGCTTCTACATCTTTGCAACGATGAACGCCGCCATCTACACGCTGTTGCTGCTGGTCATCATCATCCAGCATGCTCGCGAAAACTCGGTCAGCGCCAATAAACGCTTCTATCGTCCGGCGCTCGCCAGCGGCCTGCTCGCTCTGATGGTCCTGCCTTTCGCCGGCATGGTCGAGCGCGGCCCTGAGGGAATTCAGTCGTTGACCTGGAACAGAGACGGCTACGTGCTGTTCGAAGAGCGCTTTTCGGTGGCCGGAGCCGGTAACGGCGGCCGCGGACTACACAGGCTGGTGCTCAATCTGAACTGGTTCGCGAAGGATACGGATAACAGAGGTTCATGACGGGAAGGACGCTATTGGCGGAAACGCGCATGAAAATAGCAGGTTCGGAACCGAACGGCGACAAGCTCATCCCAACCACACTACGGGAGAAATGACATGAAGCCATTGAAGAAGACGATCTCCACCACCCTCGCGACATCGCTGGCATTTGCGGTTGTTCTTGGATTTGCGACGGGGAGCAATGCGGCTACCGCCGGGACGGCCAAAAAGGTGCCCGACGGAGCAAGACCCATGACGGCGGTCGAACTTTACACGCTCTATCGCGACAAGACCTGGCGTTGGGCCGACGGCGCAGGGCGAATGCAGGATACAGACCGGCGGTTTTCCGCCTGGGTCGACGGAAGCAGCGGGCAGTCCTGGGCCGAGGGGCGCTGGGCTGTGACCGATACGGGTCGCCTATGTCTCGACGCAACCTGGCACGCCGCAAACGGCCAGTTTCCGGCCCAGACCTGCTTCGAGCATCGCATCCTGGGTGGAACGATCTATCAGAAACGAGAGATTGGCGGGACATGGTTCGTATTTCGTCATCCCGTCACCAAAGACACCGATGAGGCGGCGAAGTTGATCGCCGATGATCTGGTCTCACAGCGGCTGGAGGCCATGAAGGCCTCGGTTTTGACTGTGCATAAGGCCGAATGAGGAAAGGAGGCAATCCGATGAAAACCCTATCAAAGCTAACGACGGCGTTGCTTGCGACTGGCGTCCTTTGCGGAGGAGTGTACGCCGCCAGCAATGGCACCACCACGCAGACCACGACCCGGCCTCTCTTCAACGACAAGAGGCCGATTATCACACCACAATCGCTGCCGGGTGGCGCCTACGACCCGAACGGCGATTTTTCCAATGACCCCAATCCCAAGATCGAGCACCTCTTTCTGCCCTGGGAAGATGTCGATCTATCAACGCTGAGCACGGCGAATGACTACGCCAACAAGCGCGGGCGTTCGTTGCTGATCACGATCGAGCCCTGGTCATGGGCGCGCAACTGGCGCGTCACCCCAACTGATCTCTTCAATGGAATCATGGAGGGGCGCTACGATTCCAACATGACGGCGATCTGCTCGGCCGTGGCCAAACTTGATAAGCCCGTCACCATTCGCTGGGCTCACGAAATGGACGAGAAAAACGGGCAGTTTACGTGGGCCTACTGGACACCCCAGGACTATGTGAAGGCCTATAAGCATGCCGTCACCGTGTGCCGCAAGAGCCTTCCTACGGCAAAATATATGTGGTCTCCGATGGGGAAGGACGGGCTTGAAGCCTACTATCCCGGGGATTCGTTTGTCGACGTCGTCGGGTTGTCGGTCTTTGGCTACCAGCCATTCGATCAGCGCACGCTGGGGCATGATTCAAACTTCGTGGACGCAACCAAGCCCGGTTACGACCGCGTCAAGCGCTTCAAGAAGCCCATCGTGATCGCGGAACTCGGCTACCAGGGAAACGAAGCCTATGTTCACGCATGGGCCGAAGAAGCCAACAAGCCGCATTCCGAATTCCCTGACCTGACAGCGGTCGTCTACTTTAACGACCGCGAGGTCTATCCTTGGCCGTATGGCCTGGGCCGACCGGACTGGCGCGTCGCCAGCCCCCTGTTGAACTGACAATTGCGACGGAAGGTTGAGGAGAAACAAATGTCTTCGTTGCGCGTCGTCGTCATCAGTGCCTTGCTCACGGTGTCCGCGCTGGTCGGCACCGTGAACGCGGCAACGCAGCATCAAATCGACAAAATGACCGTGCGCGCAGCCCATCAGGCAGATCCGATGAGCGCCACGGACTTGAGAAAAATCTACGAAGGACGTTCCTGGATATGGAAGGATGGTGCGGGCTTTTTTGCGCGCCATCACAACCGCTTTACCGCTTGGTCGCGCACGCATGGCCAAAAATCTTACGCGAAAGGCACCTGGTACACCACCGATCGCGGCAGACTCTGCATGAGCGCCATCTGGTATAGCAAGAAGAGCGCTTCACCTAATGTTTCCTGCTTCCTGCATCGCAGGAACGCTGGGATCATCTATCAGAAACGAGCATCAGGCGGAAAGTGGTATGTATTCCGTCATAATCCAACGAAACATGATGACGAGATTCTGAAACTGCGACTGGGCGATCATGTCCGCACACATCTGCCCGGTTGAAGTCAAATACTTATATAGGGGCACTTACGAGGATGGCGGAGCGGCCACGTTCCACTTGTTCAGTCGAACCGTCATCCGAGCAATGCCCCTATTCTTTGCTGTCAGCAATGCTTGGGTTCATTGCGAACATATCAAAACCCGCTGCGATTGTGGCAATGCGAGGTTCTTCCAAACCCGCTCGGCGTGCAAATGTAGGGTGAGCCTTTGAAGTAATCTTCGGAAGAGACAGTAGTCGTTCTGGAAAGAGATCTTCCGCTATAGAACACAACATTGTTCTTCTCATACTTCTTCATATACAGCTGAACAGTCTTACTCTTCACATGTGAACTTTCGGCGGCACTTGCATTCAAAGGTACAGAGACCAAAGATGCAATCGAAAGCATTGACGATATAAGAATTCCAATTTTACGATTATAAAGACTTAGATTGCGAAAATCTTGGTTCAAACCCATAAGTTTACTCTCCTTTTCGGTTTCGTTTCGTCGATTCTGCCGCAAAATATTTAAACGACCTCTTTAGATATCTTGAAAATATTAAAGAAATCGTCTAATTTTTTCCGTTCAGGCTTTAGGTTGGGATCCACGAGGATGCTTCCCACTGCAATATTAGTTTGGCGCGATATTAGACGGCTGCACAGTGCCTTCGATCAGGCATCCACAGCCTTCTTTCGGTTCGCCCACCAATGCGTACCGCAAGCCGGAATTCTTTTCACGACATATGATGCCGCAGCTTCCTATACGTCCATCCGCCGGCATCCGAGCGGTCGGATGGACTCAAATTCGGGCTGTTTTGCGACACTTCGACAGCAAGGATGCCATTTGAGGCCAGCTTTCTCCGCGCGAGATGCATTTTTAACCCTCAATGCTCGGCAGCGTGGAATCCGGATCTCTTATTCGCCCGCAGCGAGCGCGCGGCGAACTGCACCCGGCAATCTGCCTTGCTTTGTTGAGGGGCCAACGGAATGATGCGGAACAAAACCGAGGTTTCCTCCGAGCAATCAACCTTTGTGGAAAGACGCCGGTGGCCCCGCATTTTGCAGGCTCCGCTCTGTGACGCTCACATAAACATGCCAAAGCTCGCCTCCTTGCCGTTCTCCACCTCGGATGCAAGCCCTGGCTACCAATTTTCCGCATGGCAAGAGCGTATGGGACCGCTGATCGATGCCTATCTTCCAGAAAACCATCGAGCTGGTGATTGCTTTGCCGCAGATCAGACCGTCTGGAACCTGGAAGGAGCGCTTTTTATCCAGCAGGAGACGCCAGCCTTTCGCTATGAGCGCTCGCCGCACAAGGTACGTTTCAGCGCCATAGATCATTGGCAGATCACGTTCTTGCGCACCGGAAAGACCTGGACCAGCGTCAATGGGACCGTTGTCGAGAACGAACCGGGGATGATGGAGATCCGCACGCTTGGTTGCCCATTTTATGGCCGTACCTTAAGCGCACAGTCAGTCACCCTCATTCTACCCGCCGATCTCTTTGCCGATCACGGCGGACTGCCCGGCTCAAGCAACAACGTTGTTCTCGGGGGCGCGCGTGTCGAGCTGCTGGCCAACTACACCACTTTTCTCGAAGAGAACCTCGGCCGGATGACGAGAGACGATCTGCACGGTGTGCGCAACCAGCTTCAGGAGATGATTTTCAATAGCGTCGCGCCGTTCGTGCATCGCCACATAAGCGACGATCATAGCTCCGAGATCGGACTGATGACCAAGGCTCGCCGTTTTATCCAGAATAATCTTGGATCGGCAGATCTAACTCCCGAAGCATTGAGCCGCGAACTGGCGATCTCACGCACCAGACTCTATGAACTGTTCCAAGCATCGGGCGGCGTTTTGAACTATGTCCGCAGAAAGCGGCTGCTGGCTGCGCGTTCCGCACTTGCCGATCTGGATAACGGTCAAAGGATAGCCGATATCGCAAAGGAGCTTGGCTTTGAATCGGCGGCCAATTTCAGCCGGGCCTTCACCCATGAATTCGGCTACAGCCCAAGTGAGGTCCGCAGGCACACGGGGGAACACAAGGCCGAACATCTGCCACGGATGACAGAAACAGCGACGTTTGGCGACTGGCTCAACACGCTTGGCGTCTGACGATCTTGGAACCTTTGGAAACGGGGTGCGCCGCCACAGACGCCGCATCCCATCGAACCCCGAGAAACCCCGTTCAGCCCTGCTCAGCTGCAGCGGCGAAAGCGTCAAGCGTCCGGGTCGTGTAGACCAGAGCAGCGCCGGCGTTGACGCTCACGGCGATGCCGAGCGCTTCGGCGATCTCACTCGTAGTGGCGCCGGCCTTCTTGGCCGCGGCCGTGTGGACCGTGATACAGCCGTCGCAGCGCAGAGTGACGGCGACGGCAAGAGCGATCAACTCACGCATCTTCGCGTCGAAATGGCCGTCCTTGGCGTTGGCATTGCTTAGCTGGACGTAGCCCTTCACCGTATCCGGCGAAAGCTTTGCCACATCGCCAACCCCGGCGAGAATCTGATTTCGATAGGCGTTCCAATCCATCATATGCATTTTAGGTCTCCTTTGTTGGTGAGGAGACAGTGCGCCTCGCCCGCTCCAATGTTGATATCCGCCAGGCGCAACGATATGACCGAACGGATCAAAAGGCCCGGGGCATCCATGAGCGGACATCATGACGTACTGAGCTTGCTTGCGCCCATGCTCAGGGTGCGGCCCGAGTTGCAGGACTTCTGCCGCTTTGGCGGCGACTGGAACTCGCCACATGCGCCCGAAGCAAAGGGCTGGGCGGCATTCCATATCGTGACCAAGGGTGCCTGCTCAGTGGAGCGCAAGGGGCAACCGACGGTCCGTCTGGAGGCGGGCGACGTGCTGCTGCTCCCCCATGGTGATGCGCATGTTGCTCGTGGCGGTGACGGACGAGGCCCTATGCAGACCATCGGGACCACCCAAAAGAACGCCATCCGCATCAAGGAGACGCAAGGCGCGGAGTTCGAGACTGAACTGATCTGCGGCCGGCTGTACCTGGAAAGCGCCGCCGACAATCTGCTGCTGCGCCTGCTGCCGCATGCCATCGTCCTTCGGCTCAGCGGGCAACACGCCTGCAGCATGCTGGTCGAGACCATCCGCGAGGAACTGGACGCCGACCGCACGGGCGCAGCGGCTATAGCGCGCGACCTGGCCAGCGCGCTGTTCGTCATGCTACTGCGGGCACATCTGGAGGCGGAGCCTCCCGCAGACGGGCTGCTGGCCCTGCTCGGCCATCGCGAAACGGCAAAAGCTGCGCTTGCCATGCTCGGCGAGCCTGCTCGGGAGTGGAGCCTGGATGAACTGGCCTCCATCGTCGCGGTTTCGCGGGCGACACTGGTCCGCGCCTTTCGGCGCATATGCGGCATGCCGCCTTTGGCATTTCTGACGGAAGTACGGCTTTCGATCGCGCGGAACCGCATTGCCCACACGGCCGACGCGCTGGGTGAGATCGCTGCCGATGTCGGCTACCAATCCGAGGCGGCACTGAGCCGTGCGCTCCAACGCCACTTCGCCATCAGACCCGGCGCCTTGCGCCGATCCGCACGTCTGGCGGCAGAACCGACATTGGCCTGAGCATCAGGTAAACCGTTCTGGCCGGAAGGTTGCCAGAAGCGGATGACGCTTGCCGGTGGCGATCTCGTCAGCAAGCAGTTCTCCCGCGATCAGGCCGAGCGTTGCGCCGCTGTGGCTGAAGGCAACGAAATAACCAGGGATCGCCTGCAACTCGCCGAAAACGGGCTCGCCATCGCCCGGAATGGGTTTGGGGCCGACACCGTAGTCACCGATTTCGAGCTGCGGATTCCCTTCCAGCACCTTTGAAGCTTCCAGCAGCAAACCTTCGAGCGTCGAAGGCTTGATCTCGTAGCTGCCATCGGCATTCACGATCACCTCTTCTTCCGACCAGGCAGAATCCAGTGCAAAGGCGCCGTCGGGCGTCGGCCGAATGGCAACCCGCGGCGTGTTCAGCACCGCCTTCAACGGATGCTTGATCGGCTTCGTCCGAACGAGAAGCGCAATCGGCGTATCGTCGCCGATATGCTGCCCAGCTTCTGCAACGATCGCCGGCACTTCGCCGCCGGCAGCCAGCAGCACGGCATCGGCCGACCAATGGCCGCCTTTCGCGGTCGTGACGCCGCGGGCGCGGCCATCCTGCACCTCGACCATCGCCCGGCCGGCATCGGTGACGATTTCGCCACCTAGTGCCCGGAACTCTTTGGCAAGAACGCCGATCAATGACGGCAGATCGACCCAGCCTTCGCCCGGATTGAAGATCGCCCCCTGCCGTGTCACCGAGCGGGCATCGACGCCCGGCGTCGCCTTGGCAATCTGATCGGGCATCAGTAGCTGGGCATGATAGCCAAGCTCACGCTCATAATCGAAAACCGCAGCAATGTCGTTGCCGGCATCATCGGCATCCCAGGTCAAGCCGCCATCGAAACGCAGCGAGGCAGCGTCCGGATATTTGGCCGAGAGCGTGCGATAGCGGTCGATCCCCGCCAGGCGCAGCCGATGATAGGCATCGGACCGGCGCCGCGCCGAATTCAGCCAGGCAAGCGAGCGGCCCGACGCACCGTTTGCCAACGGTCCGTCGTTGACCAGGGTTGTTCGAATGCCGAGCCGTGCCAGATGAACGGCCGCGGAGACCCCGAAGATACCGCCGCCGACGACAACGACTCTCGAGGGAGGAGTGGGAGCGCGCATATTGGAAAACCTTGTCAATAGTGAATGTTGCGTTCGAGAGGGCGCCGGAGCTCCCGCGGAAGACGGGCGTGCAAATTATTTCTGTGAGAGGCATCCGACACACTTTCGATTGGCCAACCGTGTGGGTACAACCCCATCGCAGATTGATTGCGCAACTCTCATCACCATAGCTGTGAGTTGTACGAGCTTTGACAAAGGAGATCTCTCTCGTGGATTCGACTGCCGAAACTTCAGCCATCGTCCCCATCTTCGATGGTCATAACGACACGCTGCTCCATCTCGCCTTCAGCAAAGAAAAATCAGATGTGGCGATGTTCGGCAAGAGCGACGGTTCCGGGCATATCGATCTGCCCAAAGCTCGTAAGGGCGGTTTTGCCGGCGGCTTTTTCGCCATGTTCCCGCCGCCCGTGACCGAGATGAACATTGATAAGGAGATGCAGGGCGCAAGCTACGATCTGCCCTTACCGCCGCTCTTACCGCTGGAGAAGGCACAGGCTTCCACCATCGCCATGCTGTCGGCCATGCTGCGGCTGGAGCGCGCCTTTCCCGTTGATTTGGCCATCTGCCGGAGTGCTACCGAAATCCGCGCCGCCATGGCGACAGACAGGATCGCAGCGCTCCTGCATATCGAAGGAGCCGAGGCGATCGATGCCGATTTCGCCAATCTCGACGTGCTTCATGCCGCGGGCCTGCGCTCGATCGGGCTGGTATGGAGCCGCTCGAACATCTTCGCCCATGGCGTGCCCTTCCGCTTCCCCGGCTCGCCAGATACCGGTCCCGGCCTGACGGATGCCGGTCGCGCATTGGTGAACGAGTGCAACAGCCGCGGCATCATGATCGACCTTTCGCATCTCAACGAGCAAGGCTTCTGGGACGTTGCCGGGCTGACCACCGCGCCGCTCGTCGCGACGCATTCCAATGTCCATGCTTTGTGCCAATCCACGCGCAACCTCACCGACAAGCAGCTGGACGCCATCAGGGAAAGCCGCGGCGTGGTGGGATTGAACTTCGCCACCTGTTTCCTGAGGCCGGATGGCGCCATGCGCGCAGACACCGATCTGGATGTCATGGTGCGTCATCTCGATTATCTGGTCGAGCGCCTTGGCGAAGACGGGGTTGCTTTCGGATCGGATTTCGACGGAGCAGTCATCCCCTCGGACATCGGCAGCGCCGCAGGCTTGCCGCGCCTGATCGAGAGAATGCGCAGCGCCGGCTATTCCGAGCCGCTGCTGCGCAAGATCGGCCACGAAAATTGGCTGTCCCTGCTGGAAAGAACGCAGGGTCAAGCCTGAAACAGGCGTTTCGATCGGAAGGACGCAGGAGCTTGCAGGCGTTCCTATCTGGGAGAAGGGCATGCCTTCTCCTTTCGAACACAGCCTGACGGATTTTCGCGAAATTGAGCGGTAAACGCCGCCGCTCGCCGAATTGTCATTCACGGCCACTTCGCGCCAAATCCGGGCGGCGGCGAAATTAAGCTAGAACCGCATTGGGTGGGACGGCACCGCTGCGCTTTTCACGCATCGCTGAGAGGACGGCAACTAGGCAGGCCAGAGCAAGCGCTACGGCACCAAGCACCGGCAAACTGCGATAGCCATAACCACCCTCAAGCAGAGCGGCACCGACGACCGCTGCGATCGCAATACCAATATTGAATCCCGATGGAATGAGCGAGGATGCCAGGCTCGGAGCGTCGGCGGTCCACATCAGAATGCGAGCCTGGATCGGGGTGCCAATGGCGAAATTAAGGGCACCCCAAACAAAAATCGTCACGGTCATCAGTAAAGGATATGGGCAAACCAGATAAAGAATGGCGAGTGTTGCGGACTGAACGGCAAGCAGCACGATGAGCGAGGGCATCAGTTTCCAGTCTGACAGCCTCCCGCCTATGAATACGCCCAGCGTGGCTCCGACGCCATTGAGCAAGAGCACCCACGGAATGACCAAGGCGTTAAGACCCGTCACCTCCTGCAAAAGAGGCGTTATGTAGGTGAACGGCACCATTTGCCCGATCATCAGAGCGAGCATCATGATAAGGGAAGTCCAAACCTGCTGGCGGCCAAGAACGCGGACTTCGCGGCCAATGTTGCCGGATTGCTGACGTTCGGCCTTCGTTGGCGGGATCAAGGCCGATATCGCAACCAATGCGAGGACGCCGACAAAGGTCATCGCCCAAAAAGTCATGCGCCACCCCCAAAGCCCGCCGATTGCCGCCCCGACAGGCACGCCGATAATGTTTGAGACGGTCAGTCCCGCGAGGATCACGGACACTGCACGTCCCCGAAACGCCTGCGGGACGAGGCCGACGGCGACCACCATCGCAATGCCGAAATAGGCGCCATGCGCAATCGCGGTTACAACTCGGAAAAGGAGCATGGCAGCGAAGTCGGGCGCGAGTGCGCAGGCAATTTGCCCCAGGCAAAAGACGATCGTAAGGGAAATGAGAATGGCACGGCGCGAAACCCGTCGTGTCGCCATGGTCAGAAGCGGCCCACCGACCGCAATTCCCAGCGCATAGCCGGAAACCAGATAGCCGGCGAAAGGGATCGAAACCCCCAACCCCTGAGCCACATCCGGGAGAATGCCTGCGATGACAAACTCGGTCGTGCCGAACGCGAACGCAGCCAGAAACAGAGCGAACAGGGGCAAGGGCAACTTCATCTCCAATATAAAGACATAAGGATTTCTTTATATCACAACCAAGGAGACATCAAGTGCGCATTGGCCGAAGCACTTTCCACGCCGTTGGAATTGCCGTTTCACGCCTGTTCGGTCAGGGAACGCGCGGCGAGCCTTGGAATTCATCATAACGGCTCAGCCCATCGGGATTGAGGGAATCCGGGCAGCGAAATGCGCAGATTGACTCGATGATTTGCTATTTGGGCGAATAGTTCCCGGCCCGTCACGTTCTTCGCAAAATATTCAGCGTTTTCCGCTACGGCAATCACAATGAATGGCCATGCGGTGATACTTGATGATCAATGAATTGGATATGCCAACGGTGCTCTTCCTGCAGAAGACATCTTATATCGCAGGCGCCTTGACCTTAGGCTACTTGCGGCTCACCTCGACTGAAAACCGCGGCGTTGGACTTCTCGCAGCAAGCTTTGTCGTTCTAGCCGTGGCTTCCACCTTGGCCGGATATGCAGAAACCCATCCGGCGCTTTACGGACCGCTGAGCCTGATAAACGTTGTCCTTGCAGTGCTAGGCTATTCCCTGCTCGGCTTGGCATTCATCCTGATCAGCAACCCCGATAGAAAAATCAGGATCGCGCTTGCGCTGGTGCCCGCGGCGTTGACGCTTGCGGCAGGCATTGTCACCGCATTCCATCTAAACAACACCTATCGGGCGTCCGCCTTCAATTTTCTCGCTTGCCTGACAATGGCCGCCACCGCGTTCGTTGTCTTCATGGATGCGCGCCGCGAACCGCTCCCGATCCGCAAGCTGGTCGCGGCAATACTTGCCGCCTACAGTCTCCTGTCGCTGACCATGGCGTTGGAGTTCTGCTTGAACTCCTTCGCTCTGCTCGACGTGGCAAGCGGCTTCTTCCTGATGATCCTATCCAAGTTCGTACTCGCGATCGCCATCGTCATTTTCATCAGCGAGCGACAGCATATCAAGATCAGGCATCTGGCCGAACGCGACGCTCTCACCGGCCTCTACAATCGCCGCTTCTTTAACGAGAATGTCTCCAAGCAGCTGAAAAATGGCGATGCCATTCTCTACCTCGACATCGATCACTTCAAACAGCTGAACGATCGTTGGGGCCATTCCGCCGGCGACGAGGTCCTCGCAAAGATGGCACAAGCGGTGCAGTCGATTTTGCCACCGACCGTTCTGTTCGGGCGTCAGGGAGGAGAGGAATTCATTATTTTCCTTCCGTCTGGAGCCGGAGATCCATTGCTCCTGGCGGAGCGGGTGCGCAAGGCAGTGTCAGAAATACGCTACCTTCGCCTCGGCCCCGATGTCAGTGTGACAGCGAGCATTGGTATCGCACGAGCGAGCAATGACCGTTCATCCCTTTTAGAGCTATGCAGGGAAGCCGACCGAGGCCTTTATCTGGCAAAAGCGGCTGGTCGAAACCGAGTTTGCGACACCGATACCGACTATATTCCCGAAAATTATCTGCGAATGGGATAAGCAGCGTTATCCGGCTGTTCGGCGTTAATCGAGCGACGCGAATCTTGACTTCAGATTGCCCTTGAAAAGGGCCAGGTTTGATTGTAGCTGCTTGCATATGGGCAAATTCTATCGAATCGCACTGAGCAAATTGCTCCTTCTTGTGCGGCTGGCGATCATCGTATCGCTGGCGGGGTATAGCTTGTCCAACGCGAATGCCGCAATGCACGGTTCGGCATTTTCCGAGGTCCGCGCCGAGAGGCAGATGGTTCACGGCGATCATCAAGCCCAGCAGCAGCAAGCCGCCGATAATCATCATGATGATGCATCCGGATTGGCGAAAGATAAGATCGCCAAGCAGGAATGCTGCAAGGATTTCTGCATCGGCTTCGGTATTATCTGCCATGGCTATGACGTCGGCGGATTTGCCGTGTCGTCCATTCGCCAGTTTATCGACGATCAACTCGCGCTTGGCGAGAAGCCCAATTTCGATCGCCCCCCGAATATCTGAATAGGATCTGCCCGCATCTGACGGGTTCGCATGGCTTTTGCCGGGATTTTTCCCGCAATTGCCATTGGCAATCTCCTATTCGGATTTCTAAAGATGAAACCTTCCATAGTCGTGGTGGGGCTGCCCCTGTTCGTCGGCGGCTGCGCATCCAGTTTTCCTCCTGACGTCGTCCCGTCATCGGATGTCGCACAGGCGCGTTCCGTCGCTCCCTTCCAGTACAATTCCCCTGTCTCGGGCTATATCCCGCGCAAGCCCGTCGATCCCAAGCCCTGGCGCCAGCAGAACGACCAGCAGTCTCCAGCCAAAGGAGATGCGTCATGAGCTCAATTCGAACGCTTGCAGCGGTTGCCGCATTTCCAATCATTCTCGGCGGCTGCGTCAGCGGTGCAGACTATGCCGGGAGGGAGGCCGGCTTTTCCGCGGTGTCGACGACGACCAGATCCGCAATCGCGAAGGACGCCGTCTGGGTTCAAAACCAGCAGCAGGCAAAGGCGCTGTCCGCGCAAACCAAGGCTCTCCTTTCTCGAGAGAAGAGCCTGGATGTCGATACTGCCGTCCAGATCGCACTCCTCAACAACAAGGGCCTTCAGGCCGCCTATGCCGATCTCGGCGATAGCGCAGCGGATGCGTGGCAGGCGACCATGCTGCTCAACCCGACAGCTTCCGTTGGCTTGAAGGGTATCGGCACGCCCGAGCTTGAAGCATTCAGGACAATCGAGGGAGCGCTCACGGCCAACATCCTCGCGCTCATGACCAAGAAACGCGATATCGCGCTCGCCGACACGCGCTTCCGGCAGGCACAGCTCAATGCGGCGGTCGCGACGCTGCGCCTGGCCGCCGATACGCGCCGCGCCTGGATCACCGCCGTGGCGGCCGACGAGAATGTCACCCAGCTTCAGCGTGCGCAGACCGCCGCCGACGCGGCCTCGGAACTGGCCGAGAAGCTGGGGGAAACCGGAGCAATGGCAAAAGGCGGCCAGGCTCGCGAGCACGCATTCGCGGCCGAACTTGCCGGAGACGCGGCCAAGGCGCGGCTGGCGGCCAGGCTCGCCAAGGAAGAGCTGACAAGGCTGCTCGGACTTTGGGGCTCGGATATGGAGTACCGGATACCGAACCGCTTGCCGCCTTTGCCGAAGGCGATTGCAAAGCGCGACACCATCGAGACGGATGCCCTTCGCAACCGGATCGACCTGAAGGTTGCCAGACTGGAACTCGAGGCTTCCGCGCAATCCTATGGCCTGACGGAGGCCACCCGCTACGTCACGGATCTGGAGCTCACCACCGGGCTCGAAGCGGAGCGCAGCCGCGAGGATGGGGCCAAGAAGGTCGATTTCACAGGATCGGCCGATATCGGCTTTGCCATTCCCATTTTCGACAGTGGCAAGGCCCGTATGCGAAAGGCGGAGCTCGCCTATATGCGCTCGGCCAACAGGCTTGCAGAAAAGGCCGTCAACATCCGCTCTGAGGCGAGAGCGGCCTATCAGGCCTATCGCTCGAGCCTCGATATCGCCCGTCATTATCGCAACAATGTCGTACCGCTCCGCGCCAAGGTCGAGGAGCAATCGCTGCTGACCTACAACGGCATGATCACGAATACCTTCGAACTGCTCACCGACACGCGTGAGAAGATCAACGCCACCCTGCAGTCGGTCAACGCCAAACGCGACTTCTGGCTGGCGGAAGCCAATCTCGCTCCTGCCATTTATGGCGGCGGCTCATCCTCCGGTTCCTCGGAAACCGCAGCCGCCGGCTCCGGCGAGTAGAAAGGATCCCTCATGTTCAACAGAAGACAGTTCTTCGGAGCGGGAGCGGTGATGCTCGCCGCCGGCGCATGGAGCAAAACATCGGCCATGGGCTTGCCCCATGCCCCCTCCATGGCGTCGGCAGATATGCAGCCGCCCGTTCATCCCACATCGGGACCGGACTACCAGCCGGTCGTCACACTCAACGGCTGGACCCTGCCCCACCGCATGAACAACGGCGTCAAGGAGTTTCATCTGGTCGCCGAACCGGTCGAGCGCGAGATGGCGAACGGCATGACGGCCTATCTCTGGGGCTATAACGGCCAGTCGCCCGGCCCGACGATCGAAGCGGTCGAAGGCGATCGGGTGCGCATCTTCGTCACCAACAAGCTGCCGGAGCATACGACCGTCCACTGGCACGGCATGATCCTCCCCTCGGGCATGGATGGCGTCGGCGGCCTGACGCAGCCGCACATCCCGGTCGGCAAGACCTTCGTCTACGAGTTCGATCTCGTGAAGTCGGGCACCTTCATGTACCACCCGCATTCGGACGAGATGGTGCAGATGGCGATGGGCATGATGGGCTTCTTCGTCGTCCATCCCAAGGACCCGAAGTTCATGCGGGTCGACCGCGACTTCGTCTTCCTCCTCAACGCCTACGACATCGATCCCGGCTCCTATGTGCCGCGCGTCATGGAAATGACCGACTTCAACATGTGGTGCTGGAACAGCCGCGTCTTTCCCGACATCACACCGCTCGTCGTCTCGAAGAACGATCGCGTGCGCGTGCGCGTCGGCAACCTGACGATGACCAACCATCCGATTCATATGCACGGCTACGACTTCGAGGTGACCTGCACCGACGGAGGCTGGGTCAGGCCCGAGGCGCGCTGGCCGGAGGTCAGCATCGACATCCCCGTCGGCGCCATGCGGGCCTATGAATTCGATGCCAGATATGAAGGCGACTGGGCGATCCACTGCCACAAGTCGCACCATACGATGAATGCCATGGGGCATGACATCCCGACCTTCATCGGCGCCGACAAGTCCAAGCTCGCCGCCAAGATCCGGAAGCTTCAGCCTGATTACATGCCCATGGGCACCAAGGGCATGGCCGATATGGGCGAAATGGAAATGCCCATACCCGAGAATACCGTCCCCATGATGACCGGCTGGGGTCCGCACGGCCCCATCGAGATGGGCGGCATGTTCTCGGTCGTGAAGGTCCGCGAGGGTATCTCCGCGGACGATTACTCCGATCCGGGCTGGTACAAGAACCCGCCCGGAACGCAGGCCTGGGAATGGACCGGCGACCTACCGGACCAGACAAGGGCGAAGGATGCCAACACCCAGATCACTCCCAAGCCGACCAACGAATGACCACCATCCATCCAGCAACTGCAAAGGATTTCAGAATGAAGAAACTCGCAATCGCAATCGTGCTCGCAGCGCTCGCAGGCCCCGCTTTCGCATCGGGAAGCCATGCCGGAGGCCATGACGAAAAGCTCGCAGTCGGCGAGCCGGGCGACAAAACCAAGGCGACGCAGACGATCCGCGTCACCATGAAGGAAACCGAAGACGGCAAGATGCTCTTCCAGCCGGCCGTCATCAAGGTCCGCAAAGGGCAGACGGTGAAGATCGCCCTCAAGAACGGCGGCCAAAGCGACCACGAATTCGTGCTCGATCGCGAAGACAAGATCCTCGAGCACAAGGCTGTCATGGCGAAGTTTCCGGAAATGGAACATGCCGACGCCAACTCGATCCGGCTCGCGGCCGGTCAATCCGGCGAGATCGTCTGGAAGTTCACCAACGGCGGCGAGTTCAAATTCGCCTGCCTCATCCCCGGTCATTACGAAGCTGGAATGCAAGGCGACGTGTCCGTGGCGACCAACTGAAGCCTTTACAACCTGGAGAAACAGACATGAAAAATCTCGTTAGAATTGCCCTTATTGCCTCCCTGGCTATCGCCGCCGCCACAGGCGTCCATGCGCAGGAGTTCACCAAGGGTGTGATCAACAAGATCGATGCCAAGACGAGCAAGGTCACGATCAAGCATGAGGAGCTGAAGAACCTCGGAATGCCGGCCATGACGATGGTGTTCACCGTCGAAGATCCCGCCATCCGCACCAAGCTGAAGGAGGGCGCAAGCATCGAATTCGTTGCCGAGCGCGTAAATGGCAAGCTGACCGTCACGCAGGTGAAATAGTTCCTGGAGGCCGGGCTCCTCTGGCCCGGCCTCCATCGTTCCCTTTGACCCCGGTCCCCGGTCGGTTCCCGCCTAGTTCGCGTATGGTGGAGGAGATGCTGCCCGAACGCGGCCTTCCAGGCTCTTCTGAACCCGTCGACGAAGAGGTCGAAAAACTTGGCTTGCCATGGCAAAAAAGCGGCCGCGAAGCAAGCGGGCATACTGCCAGGCTGCGCTTGAGACCGTTTGCGCCAGACACCGACGATCCTTGTCGCTGATGGCCATCGTCGTCGCTCCGACAAATTGTCTCGCAATTCTCAAGCCCACGACAATAGGACACCCCCCGATGGCGAGCTCGATATCGCATCGACATCTCGACATCAATTTATGCGAACAGCGCATAAATTCCATACCCAATTGTCGTTTGCGGATAAATCTGAACGCGGCGTAAGCTCCCTCCAAATTAAAAGATCGAACTCAAATTCGATTCCAGGGAACAACTTCGTGAATAACTCAGCTCTCCATGACCTCGATAAGCTCCAAATTGTGCGGCCACGAAAAATTGGCAACAAAATCATGGCTGCCATATGCATCGCCTTGCTTTTGTTACTAGTGAGGGCCTTCTGGCTGGGCGACATCGCCTGGCAATATGTTTCGGAGAATCTCTTCTCCAGATCCATTTTGTCGGGTGTTTCCAACACGATCATCATGACGTTCTGCGCCATGGTCGTCGGCATCGTTCTTGGCGTTATCGCAGCCATCATGCGCATGTCGGACAATCCGGTTCTGCGCAGTATTTCCGTCGGATATGTCTGGCTCTTCCGCGGCACACCGGCCCTTCTGCAGCTGCTCTTGTGGTTCAACCTCGCCCTGATTTTCCCGAGGATAGGTATTCCGGGGCTGCTCTCGGTGCGCACAGTCGATGTGATGACACCATTCGTTGCCGCACTTCTCGGTTTGGGAATCCAGCAGGGTGCCTATACCGCCGAAGTGGTGCGCGCCGGTCTCCTGTCGATCGACAAGGGCCAGATGGAAGCCGCCCAGTCCATCGGCATGACGAAGCTGCGGGCAACGCTGAAGATCGTCCTGCCCCAGGCGATGCGCGTCATCGTTCCGCCTATCGGCAACGAGACCATCGGCATGGTCAAGCTGACGTCGCTGGCAAGCGTCATCCAATATTCCGAGGTGCTAAGGAGCGTCGAGGACGTCTACTATGTCAACTCGCGCGTCATCGAACTGCTGATCGTTGCCGCCATCTGGTACATGGTCGCCGTCACGATCCTGAGCATAGCGCAGATCTACATCGAACGGCATTTCTCCAAGGGCTGGGGACGGCGTGATGCCGGCGCACAGCATGCGGCCAATCAGGCTCTGGTTGGGGAGGCTGGCTGATGGACGCGATCATCAAGGCGCACGGGCTGCAGAAATACTTCGGCACCTTTCATGTCCTGAAGGACATTAATTTCGAGATCAGGAAGGGCGAGGTCGTCTGCATCATCGGGCCTTCTGGTTCGGGCAAAAGCACCTTTCTGCGCTGCATCAACCAGCTCGAACAGATCGATGCAGGCTATGTCACGGTCGAGGATGAAATCGCCGGCTATCGCCGCGACGGTAACCGGCTGTTCCCGCTGCCGGACCGCGAGATCGCCCGCCAGCGGCAGGCCGTCGGCATGGTCTTCCAGAAGTTCCATCTCTTCCCGCATCGCACCGTCCTGCAAAACATCATCGAAGGCCCGGTCGGCGTGCAGAGAAGGCCGCGGCAGGAGTGCATCGCCGAAGCGCGCATTCTTCTTCAGCGCGTTGGCCTGGCCGACAAGGCCGGCGCATATCCGGGCGAGCTCTCCGGCGGCCAGCAGCAGCGCATCGCGATCGCCCGCGCGCTCGCGATGAAGCCGAAAGCCATGTTGTTCGATGAACCCACTTCGGCCCTTGATCCCGAACTCGTCGGCGAGGTCCTTGGCGTGATGAAGGAGCTTGCCGCTTCCGGCACAACGATGATCGTCGTCACGCATGAGATCGGCTTCTGCCGAGAGGTCGCCGACCGTGTGGTCTTCATGGATGGCGGCATGATCGTCGAAACCGGCACGGCCAGCGAAATATTGGAAAACCCCAGGAATCCCAGAGTGAAGAACTTCATCTCTGCGGTGCTTTAACAACAAAACCTGAAGAAAGATCATCAGAGGAGAATTTCATGAAGCTCATTCATCTCGCTGTTTCGACGGCGCTGCTGTCGCTTGCCGCAACTGCCGCTTTCGCGGGTTCAAGTCTGAACCTGCTCAAGGACGGCGAGCTGCGGATTCTGACGAACCCGATCTACCCGCCGATGGAATTCGTCAATCCGGACAAAGGCACGATCGACGGTTTCGATGTCGATCTGGCAAATGCGATCGCCAAGAAGCTCAACCTCACCACCGTCCTGGTCACCTCTGCTTTCCAGGAACTGCAGAGCGGTCTCCAGACCGGCCGTGCCGACATGATCATCTCCGGCATGAGCGACAATGTGAAGCGTCAAGCGAGCATGGACTTTGTCGACTACATCACCAGTGGCCCGATCCTCTTCACCGTCAAAGCCAATGCTGACACCTACAAGCAGGCGAGCGACCTTTGCGGCAAGACGGTCGCGGGAAGCCGCAGCACGTCTTTCGGCGATAACGTCAAGGATTGGAGCGCGGCAAATTGCGAAGCAAAGAGCAAGCCGGCCATCAAGTTCGAAGGGACAGCGGATTCGAATGCTGCCCGTCTCGGCATGAAGCAGGGCCGCTATGATGCAGTCGTGCAAGGCATCGAGACGATCGCCTATCAAATGCATGTCGAACCAGACACTTACAAGCTGGTCGGCGATCCCCTGCTTAGCAACGACACCTTCGGCATGGGCTTCAAAAAGGATAACGCAGCACTTCGCGATGCAGTTGCCGGAGCGCTCGACGCTCTCATCAAGGACGGCACCTATGATCAGATCCTCAACAAGTGGGGTCTCGTTCACAATGCCGTTCCGAAAGCCGTCGTAAACGGCGTCAAGTAACTTCCATAGGAAGCGCCGCGCAAGAGCGGCGCTTCCCTACACAACGCAAGCAATAGTCAACCGGGGTGTCCGAGCACCCGCGGATGGGTGGTTGCGTCCAAAATACACCTCAAGATGCATGCAGAGTTCCATGACCACGAAGACCGCAACCAAGACGGCAAAACCTCCTCTGTGGCCGGCAGGTCGGCAGTCGGCGGTGGCGCTTGCCTTCGACGTCGACGGCCCGACGGGCGACGCGATGCTCGACGGATCGCTTCTGTCCAATCCGCGCTATTTCACCCAGGGCGCCTATGGTCCCTGGCGGGCCCTGCCGCGGCTACTTGATCTTCTACGCGATTATGATCTCAAGGCGACGTTTTTCGTGCCGACCTGGGTGATCGAACATTGGCCGTCGCAGTGCGAACGCATCCTCAAGGATGCCCACGAAATTGCCTATCACGGTCACTATCACGAGGTCTTCATCGACTGCAGCCGGCAGCAGCAGCTCGACATCATGGAACGCTCCCGCGAGATCTTCCGCAGCCGCATGGGCGTGACGCCGGTCGGCTTCCGTACGCCCTCGGGCGACTGGAGCGAAGAGACGGCCGAATTGCTGCACGAGTTCGGCGTGATCTACTCCAGTTCGATGCGCGGCGACGACCGGCCCTATTTTCACACCACATCTCGCGGCCGCGGACTGGTCGAGATTCCGGGCCGCTGGGACATCGACGACTACACCGCCCTTGCCTATAGCGAGGATCCGGATTTCCCGATCGGCCTCGACCGGATTTCCGGCTACGCCGATGTTCAACGCAACTGGTGCGCCGAATTCGAAGGCTATCACCGCGAAGGACTCTGCTGGACGACGATCCTGCATCCGAAGGTCTGCGCCAAGCCCGGCCGGCTTGCGATCCTCGAAGGCCTCTTCGAAGCGATCATCGCCCATGGCGACAGCGTCTGGGCGACGCACTGCTCCGACATCGCAAAATGGTGGATCGCGCAACATCCGGAGAATGCCGCATGACCAGTATAGCTTCCGAAGCCGTCTGGCCACAGGGCAAGAAATGCGCCGCGATCGTCTCCGTGATCTTCGCTGACGGGCGCGATGCGATTGCACAGGCGCCCGACCTCAGGGGGCGCAACAAGAGCTTTTCAGTCTGGCAATATGGCGCAATGCGCGGCGTGGAACGCCTTTGCAATGCATTTGCTGATGCCGGCGTATCCGCGAGCTGGTTCGTGCCCGGCGCTGTTGCTGAAAAGCATGCACCGCTGCTGCGCGATGTCGTGTCTGCCCGGCATGATCTCGATAGCCACGGCTGGGATTTCGAGCGCTATGACGCCGTGCAGGCACCCGAAGCCATCGAACTCCTCAAGCGCAGTCGCGAGACGTTGAACGCGATCGCTTCGAATGAGGTCTCCGGTTTCCGGCTGCCCACCGGCAATTGGCCGCGTCACTTTGATCGGCTGCTTCTCCAGGCAGGCTATTCCTGGTCGGCATCGTTGAACGGCGACGACTTACCCTATAGTCATCCATCCTCGCTGGTGGAGATTCCGGTTCATAACGAGCTCGAGGACCGGCCCTACTTCCAGTTCAATTTCACCCCGGCCTTTCCAAAGGGACAGGGGCGCATCCCCTCCTATGAAGCGGTCCTCGGCAATTGGATCTCCGAATTCGATGCCTACCGCAAATACGGCCTCTGCTACGTCCTCCAGCTTCGGCCGGAATGGACCGGCACACCCGGCAGGATCGCGCTCGTCGAAGCCTTGCTTAGCCACATCGGCAGCTTCGACGACGTCTGGCTGACGACGGCCGCCGAGGTCGCTCGCTGGCACGGCCGCAACGGCGCCGCACCGGCCGATCATCCGATCAATGTTTACGAAACCTATGTCGATGAGGAGCAGGCCGGTGAGCGATAATCTGGCGCGCGCCCTGGCAGAGCTCGTCTGTTCGACGAGCTTCGACGCCTTTCCCGTCGAGACCATCCACAAGGCGAAGCTTCATATTCTCGATACGCTTGGAGCCGCGATCGCCGGTTCGGCGTCCAGAGAAACGGATGTCGTTGTCGAGATGCTCGGACTTCGAGCGGGAACCGGACTTTCGCCTGTCTGGGGACGGTCGATCGCCTCGGACCCAAGGACATCGGCATTCGTCAACGGCGTTTCCGCGCACGCCTACGAGCTTGACGACAGCGGCGGCTGCGATCATTCCGGCGCTGTGGTCCTGCCCGCCGTGCTCGCCGCAATTGGCGATCGCGATCGGCCGGTGAACGGCCGCGAGCTCCTGCGCAGTGTCGTGCTGGGTTACGAAGTCGGCCGTCGCGTGCTGGAAGCGGTCGGCGGATATGAAGAGCATAACGGTCTCGGCTGGCATTCGACAGGCACATGCGGCGCATTTGGCGCCGCCGCAGCGGTCGGCAGCTTGCTGAACCTCCAAGCGACTGCCATGACCTCGGCACTTGGCTCGGCCTGCTCCTTTGCCGGCGGAACCTGGGCCTTCATCCACAATGGCAGCTCGACCAAGAAGCTTCATGCCGGCCGCGCCGCCGAAGGCGGGCTCATGGCAGCCTATCTCGCCAAACGGGGCTTCGAAGGTCCCGACAGCGTTTTCGAGGCGGAGCGCTGGGGAAGTTTCTTCGCAACCTTCGGCGCGGGCAAGGGCGATCCGCAGGCCCTTGTCCGCGACTTCGGACTTTCTTGGCGGCTCAACCGATGCTCCGTCAAGCCGCACGCCACCTGTCGCGGCACGCATGCGGGGATCGACGCGCTGGATTTGCTGCTTGAGCATCATGACCTCAAGGGCACAGACATCGCGGCCATCGAGGTTGATATCAGCGGTTTCCAATATGGCATGTGCGGCGGCAAGGTCATCGAGTCCCGAGCGCAGGCGCAGATGAGCCTGCCCTACGCATTGGCTGCCAGGCTGCATTACGGCAAGGTTTTTCTTGCGGAGCTGGAAGAGGCTGCCTGGTCGGCAGTGGAGATCGGGTCGTTGATGGATCGCATCTCCGTTCGCATCGCTCCGGCGATGAAGGATGAAGACGAACCGGCGATTACCATCGTGACTGTCGCTGGCGAGCGGCATCGGCTCGTCGTCGAGTTTCCCCTCGGAGGCCCACAGAACCCACTGAGCGACGAACGGCTGATCGGCAAGTATGCCGCGCTCGCCGGAATGATATTGCCGGCCGCAAGGGTCGATGCCCTCAGAGACTTTGTCCTCGACCTTGAAAACCAGATCGACGCCCGCAGCCTGCTTGTGCTGCTTCAATAGAGGATGCGCCCGAGGAAGAGCGGCATCCGTTAAAAAGGGAAGACCGAGATGAGAAACCAGAAAGAGGCCACATGGTCCCCACTGTTCAAAGAGGCAGTTTCAAGGGACTTCGAAAGCTTCCACGAATGCCTTGATCAGGACAAGCGCATAGCGCTGCACGATGTTGCCGGCTCCAAGGTTCATGCCGAAATGCTGGCGCGCGCCGGTATCATCGCTCCCGAAGAAAATGCAGCCATCCAGACCGGGCTCGACCAGATCGCCGGTGAGATGCGCTCCGGCACCTTTGAATGGAAGCCAGAACTCGAAGATGTCCATACCAATGTCGAAAACCGGCTGACGGCGCTGATTGGCGATGCGGGAAAGAAGCTGCACACCGCCAGGTCGCGCAACGATCAGGTGGCAACCGACATCCGCCTTTATGCGCGGGAACAGCTGGATCTGCTGAAGGACGATCTGAAGACGCTGATCGGCGCCTTCGTCGATCTTGCAGAAAACCATGCCGATGCGATCATGCCCGGATTCACGCATCTGCAGGTCGCCCAGCCCGTCACCTTCGGTCATCATATGATGGCCTATGCCGAAATGTTCCGGCGGGATCTCGATCGCGTCGGTGCCGCCCGCGAACGGCTCAATGTCTCGCCGCTTGGGGCGGCCGCGCTGGCGGGTTCAGGTTATCCTATCGATCCCGAGTACAGCGCTTCCCGGCTCGGCTTTTCGCGCTCGTTTGACAATTCTCTCGATGCCGTTTCCGATCGCGACTATGTCGTCGACATCTGCAGCGCCGGTTCGATAATCATGGGGCATCTGTCGCGCTTCAGCGAGGAGGTTATTCTGTGGTGCACGCCGATGTTCGATTTCATCGAAGTCGGCGATCAGTTCTGCACCGGTTCCTCGATCATGCCTCAGAAGCGCAATCCCGATCTGGCGGAACTGGTGCGCGGCAAGGCGGCCCGCGTCATCGGCAATCTTGCCTTTTCCGCGGCGCTGATGAAAAGCCAGCCGCTTGCATTCAACAAGGACCAGCAGGAATCGAAGCCGCCGCTGACCGACACTTTCGAAACCGTCCGTGCGGCCGTCAGTGTCACGGCCCAGATGCTTCCGACCATCAAAGTGAAGCATGAGAAGATGCTGTCGGCCGCCAACCAGGGCTATTCGACGGCGACAGACCTTGCCGATTACCTCGTGCGCGCCGGACTGCCGTTTCGCGATGCCCACCACGCCGTTGCGGCAATCGTCGGCGCGGCGCGCGACAAGGCGCTCCCGACCCTTTCGCAGCTTTCGCTCGCCGATATGCAAGTCTTTGCGCCATCCATCCGCGAGGATGTCTTTGAGGTGCTGACGGTCGAGGGATCGGTCGCCAGCCGCGATCACAAGGGCGGAACGGCACCACGCCGGGTCAAGGAGGCCGCTCGGGCGGTGCGCCAAGCAATTGCCTGAGCGTATCGGTTGCCATTCGATCCGCATGCTTTAAAGCTTGTGGCTTCCGATAGCAGCAGGGAAGCCGGATAAGGGATGGAGCCGAGATTCGATCGTAACAGGTTGCCGCCGTTGCAAACGCTGCAGACCTTTTCCGTCGTTGCGGAAACGGGCAGCTTCACGACCGCGGCAGCCGAGCTCAATCTCAGCCAAAGCGCCATCAGCAGGCAGGTTCAGCAGCTCGAACACTATTTCGGTTGCAGCCTGTTTGAGCGCCATACCCGCAAAGTGGCGCTGACGGAGCGCGGCATGGCGCTGATCCCGATCGTCGACAGCCTTCTTGCATCGCTGAAGACCTCGTTCGAAGCAACGCGGATGACGGTAAGCTCGTTGACTGTCCGCATGCCGCCGACGTTTGCACGAAAATGGTTCCTGCCACGCCTGCCGGATCTTCACAGCCGTCATGACGATCTGAATATCAATATCGACACCGCATGGTTCCTGCGACCTACCTTTTCGGTTGGCGACATCGACATGCTCATTACCTACGGCAACGGTCACTGGCCTGGCATGGATGTATTGCCGCTGCTGCGCGAGCGGCTGACGCCCATGTGTTCTCCGCAGCTCCTTTCCAGGCTTGGCGATCCGCCCGACGTGAAGAACCTGCAAGATTGCGTCCTGCTGCACTCCAACCCTCGTCATAGCGACTGGACGCTCTGGCTGCAGGCTGAAGGGGCCTATTCGTTCCAGGCTTCTCGCCATCAGGTCTTCGACACGCAGGACTTCGCAATGACGGCGGCTGCGAGCGGCTATGGGGTGACGATGGGCGATCTCGCCTTTTCAAAGCAGGATCTGCAAAGCGGCGAGTTGGTCGCTCCTTTTGAGAGGATCATCGACAGCGGTTACGGCTACTATGCGCTTTGGCCAGCCCGGGCCGAAGCGCGCCAAAAGGTGCACGCCTTCGCGGACTGGCTTAGGGACGCCAGCGCCGATCCGGATTGAGCCTAAACACCGGTGAAGGGACGCACGTGCAGGGCTGAGCTGTTAAGAGCGACGTCCGTTCAACAGGCGT
The DNA here is from genome assembly GCF_000359745.1 of Rhizobium freirei PRF 81. Lineage (GTDB taxonomy): Bacteria > Pseudomonadota > Alphaproteobacteria > Rhizobiales > Rhizobiaceae > Rhizobium > Rhizobium freirei. The sequence goes on along the minus strand of NZ_AQHN01000083.1, from coordinate 51,421 downwards.
CCTCCTCGTATCTCTCAGGCCTGTGCTTTACCGCCACGCTTCGGCTTGCCGGCATCCATCGCTCCCTCGGCTGCCTTTGCAAAAGCCGCTTTGGTGGACGCGGATGTTCGAACCATCGCCTTCGAGGTGGGCGTCTTCGCCTTTGACGTGGTCACGTTCAGCGCGGCTGCAACGCAGGCAGTTTTTCCAAGCGCCTCCTGAAGGATGACATCATCATCCGCATGCAGGGCGAGGTCATTTGGAAACTCCGCGATTTGTCTGGCCCCGGCTCCGAAATCTACTGGCGGGTATCTTTTATTGGGTTCGCGCTCAATTGCATCTTCGCGACCGCAGATAGCGCCTGCGTCTTGATGTGCGGGTAGATCCGAAGGCCACGACTCTCTGTCATATATTTGGAATCGCTCAATATTTCGTTTCACGGCGTCAAGATCGGCGGAGATGTCGATTGCGGTCATGGAAACCCCGTTCAAGGACATAGCCACCTCGGAAACAGAAGAATGCTGCAGTACCAAAAAAGCGATCATTTTGGATCGCTGCAGCTTTTTTTGGCGGCGCGGCTTGACAAGTCACCGCCGATACCGCTTCCTGTGTCAATCCAATAAAACGGACGCATGTCCGGAATATTGGACAAAACACATGTTTCACAAGGGGAACGCCATGACGTCTTCTTTTCGCGTCGGCCTGATCGCTTTGGCCGCAGCTACAGTTCTTTCCAGCCCAGTTTTCGCCGCAGGAAGTAAGCTCGATGAGGTGCTTGCTCGCGGTCACCTCGTTATGGGGACGGGCAGCACAAATGCGCCTTGGCACTTCAAGAGCGCCGACGACAAGCTTCAGGGTTTCGATGTCGATATGGGCCATATCATCGCCAAGGCCCTTTTCGGCGACCCTAACAAGATCGAGTACGTCAACCAATCGTCTGACGCTCGTATCCCGAATATTACGACCGACAAGGTCGATATCACCTGCCAGTTCATGACCGTCACCGGCGAGCGTGCGCAACAGATCGCCTTCACGATCCCATATTATCGCGAAGGCGTCGGGCTCATGCTCAAGGCTGACGGCAAATATGCCGACTACGCGGCGCTGAAGGCTGCCGGCTCATCGGTAACGATCTCGGTCCTGCAGAACGTCTACGCAGAATCGATGGTCCATGCGGCGCTCCCGGGCGCAACCGTCGACCAGTATGACTCCGTCGATCTCATCTATCAGGCACTGGAATCGGGCCGTGCGGATGCGGTTGCCACCGACCAGTCGTCGCTTGCCTGGTACATGACCCAGAATCCAGGGAAATATAAGGACGCTGGTTACGGCTGGAACCCGCAGACTTACGCCTGCGGCGTCAAGCGCGGCGACCAGGATTGGCTGAATTTCGTCAACACAGCTCTTCACGAGGCCATGACCGGCGTTGAATTCGACGCCTACGCCAAGTCGTTCAAGACCTGGTTCGGCAAGGATCTGACGCCTCCGCAGATCGGCTTCCCGGTCGAATATAAGTAACTGGCCCGAGGGAGCGGGTCTTTCCCGCTCCCTCCTTTAAAGGGGCGGCCTGCCATGGGTTATACGCTGAACTTCGCTGCCGTCTGGCGCAATTTCGATTTCCTTCTTAGCGGCTTGATGTTGAGCCTCGGCCTGGCGGTGATCTCGATCTTGATCGGGGCCATCCTCGGTCTGTTCGTCGCCTTCGCACTGCTCTCCCGGAACCGCGCCGTGGTCGCGCCGGCGCGAATCTACGTTACCGTAATTCGAAATCTCCCCATCCTTGTGCTCGTCTTGTTCGCGTTCTTCGCGTTGCCGCAGATGGGCCTCCGGCTGGACAAGATTAAGAGCTTTGTCCTGGTTCTCTCGCTCTATTCGGGAGCCTATCTCGCCGAAGTTTTCCGCGCCGGACTGCTCTCGATACCAAAGGGGCTCACGGAAGCCGGTCTGGCAATCGGCCTGACGTCGATGCAGATACGCACGTCGATCATAGCGCCCCTGATGATCCGCAACGTTCTCCCGTCGCTGTCGTCGACCATTATCTCCCTGTTCAAGGATACATCCCTCGCTGCAACGATTGCGGTGCCCGAACTTACCTTCGCGGCGCGCAAGATCAACGTCGAAAGCTTCCGCGTCATCGAGACCTGGATGGTTACATCCGCCCTCTATGTCGTGACCTGTTTCCTCATTGCCGCCGTGATGCGCCTGGTCGAGCGGCGTCTGGCCTTGCCGAGGTAAGCCGATGTCTCACACTTTTCTCGAACAATTTTGGATCGCCCGCTACGTCATCCTGAACGGGATTGCGATGACCGTATCGATCTCGCTCCTGGCCATTCTCGCCGGCTCGATCCTCGGCGTTTTCGTCGGTCTCGCTCTGGTTTACGGAAACGGCGTGCTGCGTCTGATCGTGCGAGCCTATACGGACGTCATCCGGGGAACGCCGGTCTTGGTACTCGTCCTTGCCAGCTACTACGTCTCGAGCGCGGTTGGCATCGAACTCGGCCCTTTTTCTGCGGGCGTTCTGGCGCTGGCGATCTTCTGCTCGTCGCATGTGGGGGAGATCGTGCGCGGTGCGCTGCAGGCGGTCCCGAAGGGACAAACGGAAGCGGCGAAAGCCATCGGGCTGACGTTCTCCCAGACGTTTACCTCGGTCCTTTGGCCACAGGCGCTGCGCCAGTGCCTGCCGGCCTGGGTCAATACGGCGGCGGAAATGGTGAAGGCATCGACGCTGCTGTCGGTTATCGGGGTTGCCGAGCTGTTGCTTCGAACGCAGGAGATCATCTCCCGCAACTTCATGAGCCTGCAGTTCTACTTCCTGGCCGGCGCTCTCTATTTCATCGTTAACTTCGGTATCGAACGCTTCGGCAAATTCGTCGAGCGCAAGACCACCCTACCATCTTGAGGAGGCCGCGTGATGGCCAAGACAATGCTTGAAATCAAGGGCCTGCGGAAGACCTACGGGCAGCACGAGGTTCTCAAAGGCGTAGACTGCTCGGTGGAGGAAGGCGAGGTCATTTCCATCATTGGTTCGTCCGGTTCGGGCAAGACGACGATGCTTCGCTGCGTAAACATGCTGGAGGAATTCCAGGGGGGCACGATCAGCCTCGACGGCGAAGAGATCGGTTACCACGTCGAGGGATCGACGCGCCGGCGAAAGAGCGAGAAGGAGATCGCCCGTCAGCGTGCGCTCACGGGCATGGCTTTTCAGCAGTTCAATCTCTTTCCGCACATGACGGCGGCTCAGAACGTCATGCTTGGGCTGATCAAGGTCAAGAAGATGCCGAAGGCCGAAGCGCGTGGGATTGCCGAGCGCTGGCTGGATCGTGTCGGTCTGTCGGCACGGACCAATCATTATCCCGGCCAGCTTTCCGGTGGGCAGCAGCAACGCGTGGCGATTGCCCGCGCGATTGCGATGTCGCCGCGGCTGATGCTGTTCGATGAAGTGACCTCGGCACTTGATCCCGAGCTGGTTGGCGAAGTCTTGCAGGTCATCAAAGGTCTCGCAGCGGACGGCATGACCATGCTGCTGGTTACGCATGAGATGCGGTTTGCCTACGAAGTGTCGTCGCGGGTCATCTTCATGAACCAAGGCGTCATCTGCGAACAGGGCGATCCAAAGGAGATGTTCCTGAAGCCGAAGACGGAACGGCTCGCGGAGTTCCTCAAAACATCGAGCTTCAACTAGAAGGAAAGGCAAGAGAATGACGATCAAGCGTTATGGCACCGGCGAAAAGGGTGCCGGCGGACAACCACTTCCTTTCGCACGGGCTGCCGAAGCCGGCGGCTGGCTGTATGTTTCCGGTCAGGTGCCCATGGAAAAAGGCGAGATTGTCGATGGCGGAATCGTCGGCCAGAGCCGCAAGGCCATCGAAAACCTGATTGCCATCCTCAAAGAGGCGGGCTACAGCCTTGAAGATGTTGTGCGCGTCGGCGTGTGGCTTGACGATCCGCGCGACTTCTGGAGCTTCAATGGCGTGTATGCCGAGTATTTCGGCGAAAATCCTCCGGCACGCGCTTGTGTCCAATCGCGCATGATGGTCGACTGCAAGGTCGAAGTCGACTGCGTGGCCTACCGCGCAGATCGCGCCTAATTTTGGAGAAGAGCATGGCTGAGGCTGGTGTCGACACGGTATCGCGGCGCACCCGAGGATTGGATCGTGCCTTTGAGATACTCGAATTTCTTCGGGTAAAGCGTCAGCCCATGCGGCCAAACGAGATCGCGGCGGAAATCGGTGCGCCGCGGTCTTCGGTCTATGAACTGGTCAACCTGCTCCTCAGCCACGGTATGCTCGACTATTACGGGGGCGACGGCCGGGTCTTTCTCGGCCGTCGGCTCTATTTCCTGGGAACGGCTTATGCCGAGCAGTTCGATTTGATGCGCGAATGCGAGCGCATGCTGGGCCACCTGGCCGAGGAAACCCGGGAAACGGCCCAGATGTGCCTTCTTGAAGGCAACAAGTATACGGTAGCGATGATGCGCGAAGGCGTCAGACCTTTTCGCATTTCCTCCAACGTCGGCGAGCTCGTATCCATTCCATGGACCGCTTCGGGACGGCTTCTCGTCTCACACCTTTCCGATCAGGAAATTCTCGATTTCATCCCGCCGGACGACTTCGTCCTTCCGGATGGCAGGCGTCTCGATCCGGCAAACTTCATCAGCCAGGTTCGTGGAGCAGCGCGCGACGGATATTTCACCTTCAACAGCGAGGTGGAAAACTTCACACATTGCTTCGCAGTGCCGATCTATCAAGCTGACGGCATATGCATCGCAACGCTCTGCCTCGTCGCACCGCGGGAGGATGGCCTTCGCAACCGCAAGGCATATCTCGACAGCCTTCTTTCCGCAGCAAACGAGGTGTCCGAGAAGCTTGGATACCATCCCCTCGACAGAAAAGTCACCTCGCACATCTAAGACTGATCACTGGTAATCCATTTGCATCCCTCGCAAGTCGCACCAGTCGCTCCTGAACCCGCGCCGGCTGTCAGTTGTTCCGTCGTAACGGAAACCTCCAAGCTGGCGCAAAGTTAAAATGTAAGCGTCTGCCGTCATGTCTTTAGCTCCCGCCGGAGTGACTGGGCAGAATCCGGCCCCTTCCATCGCAGTCCTGACGGGCTACCCGCCAAGCTGCGCCGAGCCGTAACGCGGAACTCCCGATAATCCCAGGCAGGCGAATCGACGAACTCGGAGAATCCCGAAGGCTGGCAGCGACGCTGCCAGGAAGGTTCAGAGGCAGGACTGATCTAGCCTTTGGCGATTTCGCTCGAAATCGCCAAAGGCGGAGCGACCGTTAATGGAGCACCACTGTCACTTTCATTAACGCAAGCTCGATGTCGCCTCTTGCCTGCTAAATTTCGCCGCGCTAAATTACGCAAGACCTGGTTGTATTTTCGCCGACATGAGGTCGGCAGCCCCGATCACCACCCACACGATATTCCCGTATGCTGACATGATTTGGAACCATCGCATTACGCGTGTCACCGTCGGTCTGCTGCTCCTGGCGGTCGCGATTGTCGTCTCCTTGCCAGCAATCACCGGCTATACAAGCCGCGACGGCACCGTCAACGCGCGCCTTGCTCTCGTCAATGCGCCGATCGATGGTGTGATTTCAGGCGAACCGGTCAAGGTTGGCGTTTCCGTCAAGGCCGGCCAGGATCTCGTGGAAATCAGCAATCCGCGCGTGAACCGCGCGGTGCTGGCCTCACTCGAAGCAGAGCGCAATACCGCACGCGACCGTGTCACGGCCCTGAAAAAGGAACGCGACGACCTCTCGCAGCTTCGCGAACAACTGGGCAATCGCCTGGAAATCTTCAAGCAGGCGACGATTTCGAACCTTGAGCGCGAAGTTGATATCCTGAGAAAGAAAGTAGAGGTTTCGCAGGCGCAGGACCTCGCCGCGCAGGTCGATCTCGACCGCCGGAAGGAGCTCGAATCCAAGGGTATTCTCACGCAAAGAATGGTCGATGCAGCACGCGCAGCGGGTGCTGCAACCGGCGGCGAAGTCGAAGTGAGCAATTTGACCGTCGATCAGTTGCAGCAGCGGCTGAACGCGGTTCGACAGGGTATCTTCGTTTTCGGAGACGGACAAAACGACGTCCCCTACTCCCGCCAGCGCCAGGACGAAGTCATCGTCCACATCAGCGATCTGAACTCACGCATTGCCGAGAATGAAACACGAGCGACTGAGGTCGAAAAGCAACTGACGGAAGAAGGCATCCGCGTTAGCAGCCTCGAATCCGCGACGGCGACGGCGCCATTCGACGGCGTTGTTTGGAGCAGAAATATCGTGAGCGGCTCCAATGTTGTGCTCAACAATGAGTTGATGCGAATTCTGGACTGCCGGGAACTGTTTGTCGACATCCTCGTCCCCGAAGTCGATTATGATGAAATCTATCCGGGGCTGACCGCGCAGGTTCGGCTGCTCGGACGCAGCGATGTCTTTGAGGGCACGGTCGTTTCCGTAAAAGGCAGTTCGGCCGCAACGGAAACTGATTCATTTGCGGCCAGCCTGCCGGTTTCATCCCAACGCAATGCCCACATCCGGGTTCATCTCGTGCCTTCTTTCATGAACGGCGATTTCAAAAACTTCTGCCAAGTCGGGCGAACGGTTCAAGTTCGATTTCCCAGACATGGAATTGGCTTTTCGAATTGGGTCAAGAACCTGTGGTTCAGTATCTTCTAGCCCTCGCTCCGACCTTTCTCGTGATGGCCTTTTTCCTCCTGGGGCCATTCAATTGGTCGCGCCATCATAGTTGGACCAGGACGATCACCTGCGGATTCGTCGCAGCAATTGCGTTGCGCTACCTGCTTTGGCGGCTGACGCAAACCGTTCTTCCCTATCCCTATGACGGAATTAACTTCTATTGGGTCTGGCTCGTCTTTATCGTCGAGATGTTGGCCTTCACCGAGGTGGTGCTTTTCCTTGTGCTCATGAGCCGCTACGTCAACCGGAGCTCCGAGGCGGACGAGCTTGGAACCATCTTTTTTTCGCGCGACGAACGCGAGCTACCGACGGTTGACGTCTTCATTCCCACCTACAATGAGCCGCTCGACGTTCTTGAAAGAACAATCGTTGGCGCTCTGTCGCTCGACTACCCTGCAGACAAACTCAAAGTCTATGTTCTTGATGACCAGCGCCGAGATTGGCTCAAAGCTTTTTGCGAACAGAAAAACGTTATTCATGTTACGCGCGGCAACAACGCGCACGCTAAAGCTGGCAACATGAACAATGGCCTGCAAGTGAGTTCGGGCGAATTCGTTGCCGTCTTCGATGCCGACTTCGTGCCCTACAGGCACTTTCTTCGTCGGACATTGCCCTTCTTTTCCGATGAAAACATCGGCATCGTCCAGACACCTCAGCATTTCTTCAATGCCGACCCTGTGCAAACGAATCTCGGGCTTGAAAACATCTGGCCGGACGAACAGCGTCTGTTCTTCGATGAGATCGCGCCCAGCCGCGACGGATGGGATGTCAGTTTCTGCTGTGGCTCATGTTCGATCGCCCGGCGCAAGGCAATAGACGTGATCGGCGGCTTTCCGACGGAGTCCATCACAGAGGACCTGCTGACCACCCTCTCCATGCTTAACAGAGGCTACAAGACGCGCTATTTGAACGAACGCCTGTCGATGGGGCTCGCGGCGGAAAATCTGACCGGCTATTTCGTGCAGCGCGAGCGCTGGTGCCAGGGGGGCATTCAAACGCTTTACCTGCACAACGGCCCGCTGCGCGGCCCAGGGCTTTCCCTTTTTCAGCGCATCATGTTCCTGCCGGCGTCATGGTTGGTGCAATATCTCGTCCGCTTGATGATCCTGGTGATACCGATCGTTTATCTCTGGTTCGGACTGCTGCCGCTCTATTTCACGGATGTTGCCGACTACGTCTCCTATCAAGTCCCGCTGCTGACGGCCTATTTCCTTCTCATGCTGTGGATAACGCCAACGCGATATTTGCCGATAATCTCAAGTGCCGTCGGAACATTCGCGACCTTCCGAATGCTGCCGACCGTCGTGTCGAGCCTGATAAGGCCGTTCGGCAAGCCCTTCAGGGTGACGCCAAAGGGCAGCGGCAACGAAGCAAATCAATTTGACAGGTATACGCTTGGCTGGATCGCAAGCTTGATCGCGATCACCGCGCTTGGGCTGCTGATCGATATTGTCCCCGAGACCACGCAGATTCAGGCCCAATTTTCGTCGATCGCCGTTTTTTGGGCTGGTATCAATATCATCGTTCTGGTCATCGCGTCTCTGATTTGCTTTGAGAAACCCCAGCGATTGTTTCATGCGTTCAAATTGGACGAGCCAGCCATAGTGGACGACGTTCCCGGCCAGCTGGTCAGCCTGGCACTTGATAAGGCGGTTGTCGCGGTCCCGTTCGACGCACGTTTCGAGTCGAAATTGGTCTCGCTGCATCTTGAGGGCTTTGCACCTCTCAAAACCGAACTGAAGCAAGTCACACAGCGGCGCAGAAGCATGAGCCGGAGCGGAGACAGGCAAGCCTACTATCTCCACCTGCACTTTGATCTCGACGGCGCCATTCGCGACAAGATGATCGTGAAGCTCTACACCGGAGAATATTCGCAGGACATTATCGACATCGACAAGGTCGCCGTATCGGTCAATCTTCTACTACGCTCTTTCGGCCGAACGCGTGGGTTTAGCAAAACCTAGTTCCGACACGGAGATTCGATTATACCCATGAAAAATGTTCGAGCCGGAAATTGTGGACGATTTGAACGGCGCATCGCATGCGACAATACCGCCGGCGCTCCTGCTACGAAGCCAACAATATCCAGCAGAGACCGCCGAGCGAACAGATCGCCAGCGTTAACAGCACAGATAATTTCATTCGAAAAAGAGCAATGATCGCGACTGCCGTCAGGAAGAGTGCGGCAAAGTCGACGGACAAAAGTCTCGGTACTTCTATCACAAGTTGGCCGAATTGATACTCGGAGACATCTCGGAACAGCACATGTAACGCGAACCAGATTGCGAGATTGAGGATGACCCCAACGACCGCTGCCGTTATTGCCGACATAGCCCCCGTCAATTCCTGATTGCCCCGCATCTTTTCAATGAAGGGAGCGCCGAGGAATATCCATAGGAAGCTCGGAAGGAAGGTCACCCAAGACGTCAGGATAGCTGCGAGCGTCGCTGCGACTATCGGATCCAGAGTTCCGTGGCCACGGTAGGCCCCCATGAAACCGACGAACTGCACAACAATAATGAGTGGCCCAGGCGTCGTTTCTGCCATGCCAAGACCATCCAGCATCTCACCAGGTTTCAGCCAGCCGAAATTCTGCACCGCCTCCTGCGCCACGTAGGCAAGAACAGCATAAGCTCCACCAAAGGTAACCACCGCCATCTGGCTGAAAAAGACGGCGATCTTTGAAAATACGTTTTCCGGTCCGAGGACGACCAGCAGCGATACCACCGGAAGGAGCCAGAGAACCGTCAGTATGCCGGAAGTCTTCATAGACCAGGCCAGGTTCGGGCGTGCATGAGGCGGCGTCTCCTCACCCAGCAATGAATCCCTGTCCTCAAGGATTGCACCCAATCCAGCCTTATGTCCTCCGCCAAGCATGAAAAGCGGCGACCCTGCACGACCGGCAAAGAAGCCTGTCAGAGCGGCACCCGCGACAATCATCGGAAACGGCACGCGAAAAAAGAAAATCGCGACGAACGCAACCCCGGCAATCGCGCGCATGACCCAATTCTTCAATGCTCGGCTGCCAATTCGGAACACGGCCTGCAGGACAATGGCGAGGACTGCAGCCTTCAGACCGAAGAACAACCCCTCGATGAAGGTCACATTGCCGAAGATGGCATAGACGTAGCTCAAGCCCAGGATCGAAAGGAAGCCGGGCAGGACGAACAACGCCCCGGCGATAAGCCCTCCGACCGTTCGGTTCATCAGCCAGCCAATATAGATTGCAAGCTGATGAGCTTCAGGACCTGGCAGTAGCATGCAGTAGTTCAGGGCATGCAGGAATCGATGTTCGCCGATCCAGCGTTTTTCATCGACGACGATACGATGCATGACCGCAATCTGCCCGGCAGGGCCACCGAAACTCAACGCTGCGATCCGGGCCCAGACCTTGGTCGCTTCCCAAAGGGGGACCGCGCTCTCGTTTGCCTCCGTCGCGGTGGCGTCTGCCTTGACGATTTCGGCCACCTTACTGTCCCCGCTTCTGGTTCGGCCAGTTATGGGTCTCGTCGGTCGCATCGCGACACCAGCGGTAGAAGGCATCATATAGCAGCATCCCAGCCTCCAGTTGCTCGAGATCGTCGTTATACATACGAGAGAGACCGAGGGAGGCGGCAAGCAGGCCCGCCACTTCCGGTGCAAGATCCGGTCTGGCGGTATCGGCACCCCGCACGATCGTTGCCAGTCGCAGCATCGGATCGGAAGCGAGATGAAACTCCTCGACCATCACGTCGAAGGTGCAGAGCTCGCCGCGATGGCTCCAGAAGACGTCCTCTATGTCGAAAGGCACCGCACTGAAGCGGTCGCCAACCGCCAGGACCTCGGTGGCAGGTACAAATAAGAACACTGCCGAACGATCGACAAAGCGTCGGATCAGCCATGGACACGCAATGCGATCAATCTTGGGGCGGGAACGGGTCACCCAGACGGTACGCCCCTTAAGATCGCGCGGCGGCAACTTCTCGCTCGGCACAGACGGCCCACCGGAATTCGTCCAGGCTTCAAAGCCGCCTTCGAGAACTTCCGCCGTTATGTTCGCCTGCCGAAGATAGGCAGCGACGCCGTGGGCGAGTTTTCCGCCCGACTGGCAGACTATAATCGCCGGCCCTGCGGTTTCTTCGGCCCAGGCCGCAACATCCGCATGGTTCCGGCGGATAGAGCCGGGAACAAGCCGCGAATCGCGTGCGAAGTCTTCGTCGGTTCGCACGTCGATCACCACAGGCGCGTTCGCAGTGCCAATGATGCGGTTTAATTTATCTGTTGAGATTTCGAGAAATGCTGGCATGACGCGTCCCTCCGTTGCTCGGGTTCGATGGACGCGATTCTTCGGCATGTCGCCTCGTGGGGTGATCGCAGCCCCATGCAGGAAGGATGCTCGGGCAGCGCCGGTAAGTCAAGCGTTTTGAAAAGCAGGTTTCCTGCCATGTTCGGTCGCAAGGAAACTGCACGACGGTTGTCGTTCCGGAGCATCTCGCCGTTTTTCCTATTTTAGGTAGGATCGCAACACGTCGATCAGCTCCTCCGCACCTTCGTCACGCTCGCTCTGCGGAAGAGCCGCATCCGCAACGTGCATGCGTATGTGGTCCTCGATAACCTCGCCCATCAGGCCGTTGATCGCCCCACGAACGGCTGCAATTGCATGCATGACCTCAGCGCAGCCTTTTTCCTCGTCCAGCATCCGCTCAATGCCGTCCATCTGCCCGCGCAGCCGGCGCACGCGGTTGATGAGTTTCTGCTTCTCGTGGATCGTATGGGTCATGTCTTGCTCCTGTTAGGTCTGCCCGCGGACATCCCTTTTTTCGGCCTATCATGAAAATCACAAAATTCCAAAGTTGACAAGAAATACCCTACCCCCCTATACCATCGCCATTCTCGTTTCTTAAAAGACGGCCCCCTATGACCTCCTTCACAGACCTCATTCAGCAAAGCGCGACCCATGCCTGGCTGTTCATTCCGACGGCCATCCTTTTGGGAGCGCTCCACGGCTTGGAGCCGGGACATTCCAAGACGATGATGGCGGCCTTCATCATCGCCATCCGCGGCACGATCTCGCAAGCTGTCATGCTGGGTGTCGCAGCGGCCATCTCCCACACGGCGGTGGTTTGGCTTGTCGCGCTGGGAGGACAGTATCTTGGCCGCGGCATGAACGCAGAGACCACCGAACCCTATTTCCAGCTCGCATCAGCCGTCATCATCGTCGGGATCGCGGCCTGGATGCTATGGCGCACCTGGCGCGAGCAACAGCTCGAGACGGCGCATCATCACGACCATCATCACCATGATCACGGCCACCACCACGATCATGATCATGATCACCATCATGACGATGCGCGCCGGATCGATACCGGTCATGGCATGATGGACCTGGAGGTGTTCGAGAACGGAGTTCCGCCTCGTTTCCGCGTCCGCTTCGAAAGTGGCCACGGTTGGGCAGCAAAGGATGTGACGATCGTAACCGAGCGTGAGGAAGGGGCAAGACAAGGCTTTACCTTCGTCGACAGAGGTGGATATCTGGAGAGCGTGGAGGAAATTCCCGAGCCTCACGAGTTCAAGGCTCGAATCAGCCTTGGCCACGGCAACCACACGCATGATTACGACGTGACCTATAGCGAGGGTGCGCATAATCACCATGGTCTTGCCGTCGGTGACGGAGAGTACATGGACGCTCACGAACGTGCCCATGCTCAGGATATCGCCCGCCGATTCAAAAATCAGACAGTCACCAACTGGCAGATCGTCATGTTCGGTCTGACCGGAGGGCTCATTCCGTGCCCGGCTGCGATTACGGTGTTGCTCCTCTGCCTACAGCTCAAGCAGCTCTCGCTGGGCGCGGTACTTGTAGTATGCTTCAGCATCGGTCTGGCCGTAACGATGGTGTCGGCCGGGGTCCTCGCCTCTTTGAGCGTTCGCCATGTCCAGAAGCGCTGGTCCGGCTTCAGCTCCTTCGCCCGCCGTGCCCCCTATGCTTCCGGCATGCTTATGCTTCTGATCGCGCTTTATATGGGGTATTCGGGGCTGGAAGGGCTTCGCAGCGGCCCGCGGCCGGCCGAAGCGGCAACAGCGGCATCGGGCGTTAAATCGTTCAGCCAATGAGCATCGGGACATATTGCGGGGGCTACGCGGAGTACCAGCGTGCATTCTGTGGCGAGCTCCCGTTCTTTGACGAGTACCCAAGAACAATCGTCACCGACCTGTCTCATGGGTGGCGACAGCCAAGAGTTAGCAGGCGCCCCGCCTGCATGGAATAGTAGAGCCATTTCAGGGCGCCATGCGTCGGAAGATACCCCTTCGACCGCCCCGCATTATCGCCAGAAAGCAATAGCGCTTGCCACTTAAGACGGCCGATATCGCGCGGCATCATTATTCACCTCGAGCAAGTAAGCGCGAGCCCGCCACCTCAAGGTCCTAATCCTGGTGAACTCCGTGAGAGACTGAGGCGCTCCTGCGTCCAATCCGCGCCGTGAACCACCAGTCCACGGCGCGCCAGGACTTCAGCGGGAGAACAGATATTTGATCAGCGCCGCGATTGCGAGAACGGCGAGGATCACTGCAAAGAGACCCACAAGGATCATGCCCCAGAACATGCCCATGCCCATCATATCACTCATTGTCGACTCCTCGTTTCATTCAGCCGCGTCAAGCATGTCTTTGCTCTCGTCAGCGAACGGACGGGAGAGGGATGCAGATGGCAGCCGCCACCCCTTGACCAGACCGTAGACCGCGGGGATCACAATCAATGTCAGCAGCGTCGAGGAAACCATGCCGCCGATCATCGGCACGGCGATGCGCTGCATGATCTCCGAGCCCGTGCCCGTCCGCCAAAGGATCGGCACAAGCCCCGCCATGATGGCGACGACCGTCATCATCTTCGGCCGGACGCGCTCGACCGCGCCGACCATGATCGCCTTGTTGAGATCCAGCCGGCTGAACGCACGCCCTTCCCTTTCGCAGGCTTCGCGCTGCTCCTTAAGTGCGTGATCGAGGTAGATCAGCATGATGACGCCGGTCTCAGCCGCGACGCCCGCCAGCGCAATGAAGCCTACGGCCACCGCCACCGAGGCATTGAAGCCCATCCACCACATCAGCCAGATGCCGCCGACAAGTGCGAACGGCAAGGACAGCATGACGATCATCGTCTCGGTCAGTGCCTTGAAGTTGAGGTAGAGCAGCAGGAAGATCAGCGCCAGCGTCAGCGGCACGACGATGGCAAGCCTTGCCTCGGCGCGTTCGAGGTATTCGAACTGACCGCTCCAGGCGACCGAATAGCCAGGCGGCAGCCGCACGGATTTCGCAACCGCCTGCTGCGCCTCGGCGACATAGCCGCCAAGATCACGGCCCGCGATGTCGACATAGACATAGACTGCGAGCTGGCCGTTCTCGGTACGGATCGTCGTCGCCCCGCGGGTCAGCTTGACATCAGCGACCTCCCCGAGCGGCACCGTGCCACCTCCCGGGAGCGATATCAGCACATCTTTGGCGATGGATTGCGGATCGCTTCGGGACGCGCGTGGATATCGTATAGCCACACCATAACGCTCACGACCTTCCACCGTCTGGGTGACAACCTGCGAGCCGAGAGCCATCCCGACAACGTCCTGAATATCGTTGATGGTCAAACCATAGCGGCCGAGCGCCGTCCGATTGGGAACGATGTCGAGATAGTAGCCGCCAATCACCCGTTCGGCATAAGCGCTGGATGTGCCGGGGATGGTTTTCAGCACGGTCTCGATTTGACGGCCGATCTTTTCCATCTCGCCGAGATCGGTGCCGTAGACCTTGACGCCGACAGGTGTTCTGATGCCCGTCGACAACATGTCAATGCGGGCACGGATCGGCATGGTCCAGGCATTGGAGACGCCTGGAAACTGCAACGCAGCGTCCATCTCCTGCTTCAGACTGTCGGTGGTCACGCCCGGCCGCCAATCGGATTTCGGCTTCAGGGTGATGATCGTCTCGAACATCTCCGTCGGTGCAGGATCGGTGGCCGTCAGGGCGCGACCGGCTTTGCCGAAGACGCTCTGAACTTCCGGGAACGATTTGATGATGCGATCTTGCATCTGCATCAGTTCGGCTGCCTTGGTGACCGAAATGCCGGGCAAGGTGGTGGGCATATACATCAACGTGCCCTCGTCAAGATTGGGCATGAACTCGCTGCCGATGTGCTGGGCTGGCCAGACGGTTGCCACTAGGATCGCCAGCGCCACCACTATGGTCAGCGTCTTCACTCGGAGAACACCGGAAATGATCGGGCGGTAGACCCAGATCAGGAAGCGGTTCACCGGGTTCTTCTGCTCGGGAACGATATGTCCGCGGACGAAGAGCACCATCAGCGCCGGCACCAGCGTTACCGACAGCAGCGCCGCGGCCGCCATCGAGAAGGTCTTGGTGAAGGCGAGCGGCCCGAACAGCCGGCCCTCCTGCGATTCCAGCGTGAAGATCGGCAGGAACGACACCGTGATGATCAGAAGGCTGAAGAACAGCGCCGGGCCGACTTCGCTCGCTGCCTCGACGAGGATGGCGATGCGAGGCTTATCCGGCGGCGCCCGTTCGAGATGCTTGTGGGCGTTTTCGATCATGACGATGGCGGCGTCGATCATCGCGCCGATGGCGATGGCTATGCCGCCGAGGCTCATAATATTAGCGCCGATGCCGAGCAGCCGCATGGCGATGAAGGCGATCAGGATGCCGACGGGCAGCATGATGATGGCGACCAGAGCACTGCGAACATGCAGAAGGAAGGCGATCGTCACCAATGCGACAACGATCGATTCTTCGACCAAGGTGCCCTTGAGCGTCTCGATCGCTGCTTCTATGAGCGTGGATCGGTCATAGACGGGCACGATATCCGTGCCTGGCGGGAGACTGCCCTTGATCTCATCCATACTTTTCTTGGCATTGTCGATGACGGTCAGTGCATTTGCGCCGAAACGCTGCAGGACGATGCCGCCGGCCACTTCGCCCTCGCCGTTCAGCTCGGTGATGCCGCGCCGTTCGTCCGGCACCAGCTCTACCCTGGCGACATCACCAAGACGAAGCGGCACGCCATTCCGGCTCTTCAGGACAATGCTCTCGATGTCCGGAATTCCTTTGAGGTAGCCGCGGCCGCGGACCATGAACTCGAATTCCGATAGCTCGATCGTCCGTCCGCCGACGTCGGTGTTGCTGGCGCGAACAGCGTTGGCGACATCGTTCAGCGACACGCCCTGCGCCTTGAGGCGGGCAGGATCGACCACGATCGAATACTGCCTGACGAAACCTCCGACGCTCGCGACTTCGGCCACGCCCTCCGACTTGGAGACGCCAAACCGCACGATCCAGTCCTGCAGCGAGCGCAGTTCGGCAAGCGACAGTTCCTTGGCAACGAGGGCGTATTCATAGGCCCAGCCAACGCCGGTCGCATCCGGCCCTAGCGTGGGGGTAACACCCTGCGGCAGACGGCTGGAGGCCGCGTTGAGATATTCGAGGACACGGCTGCGCGCCCAATACGGGTCGGTGCCGTCATCGAAGATCACGTAGACGAAGGAAACTCCGAAGAAGGAGAAGCCGCGAACGACCTTGGACTTCGGCACCGTCAGCATCGACGTCGTCAGCGGGTAGGTAACCTGGTCCTCGACCACCTGCGGAGCCTGTCCAGGATATTCGGTGTAGACGATCACCTGGACGTCGGAGAGATCGGGAATGGCGTCGAGCGGCAGCGAGCGCAGCGCATAGATGCCGCCCGCCACCGCAAGCGCCGCTCCGACGAAGATCAGAACGAGATTGTGGGCCGACCACGAGATGACGCGTGAGATCATGGCTTGCTCCCCTCAGTCATTGAGCTCAGGGCCGAATTGAGATTGCTCTCGGCATCGAGCAGGAAATTCGCCGAGACGACGACTTTGTCGCCGGCGGCGACACCGCGGCGAATTTCGGTATTCTCATCGCCGCGCACGCCAAGCTTGACGTCCCTCGGCTCGAACCGGCCATCACCCTTGTCGACAAAGACGACCTGGCGGTCGCCCGTGTCGACAATTGCGCTGTTGGGCACGGCGACCACTGGCGTTTGGGCTCCGGCCTCGATCTCGACATCGGCATACATGTTGGCAAGCAGCGCGCCATCCGGATTGGGAAGTTCGATGCGGACCTTGGTCGTGCGCGTCTGCATGTCGACTTCAGGATAAACAAGCTCGACCGTGCCTTTGAACGCCCTGCCGGGAAGACTGCGGATCTTCACCTGCGCCCCGGCACCGACCTTAACGGCGGCAAGGTCGTATTCAGGAACATCGGCAGTCACCCAGACGTTGGAAATGTCGGCAATGCGAAACAGAGCATCGCCGGGTTTTGCCATCATGCCGGCCGTCGCAGCACGCTCGAGGACAATGCCTTCGCGCGGCGACGTATAGGTCATGCTGGCTGGCACCTGGCGGGTTTTTGCAATGCCGTCGATGACCTCCTGCGGGACGCCAAGGTTCTTCAGACGCAGCACCGGCCCTGCATCGTCACTGCTGCGCGATCCGTCCTGGCTGGCGGCGTATTCGGAAGCCGCGGCAGCGATTTCCTTCGAATAGAAGCGGAAGAGCTTCTCTCCCTTGGCGATGCGATCGCCCGTCGTGACGTCGGCGACGTTGTCGATGAAGGAATCCGTACGCATGGAGATGATGCTCACGAGGCGCTCGTCGAGTGTTACGGTGCCGGGCACAAGAATCTTGCGGCTGACGCTGGTCATCGCCGCCGTGGCAGTCTTAACCCCAGTGCGTTGCAGCTTGCCGAGCGAGACTTTGACGGTAGAACCATCGGACTGCTCGCCCTCGTAGACGGGGATGTAGTCCATGCCCATGGAATCCTTCTTCGGGGCCTTTGAGGTGTCGGGCAAGCCCATGGGGTTGCGGTAATACAGGATACGCCTCTTATCGGTCTGCGCGGCCGGCGCGGGTGTGGCGACCTCAGCGGATACGGGTGCTCTCGCCTTGTCTTCGAAACTCACATCCTCGCTGGCATGCACGGCAACGAAAGGACGGCCGTCGTCGGTGTCTTTCGGTGTCGCGGAGAACTGCGGCAGGTGATCGGGATGACGATAGTAAATCACCGGACCAGCCCCTTTCGAACCTATCGATACTTCCGTCGATACGGTCGGCGCAGCAAATGCAGCGCCGACCGTATCGAGGTTCGCCATGGCGACTATGTTGTTCGTGCCAGCCCGATAGCCTCCCCCGCCGAGCAATACGGCGAGGGAGAGCGTGGCTGCCACACGCGATGGCGTGTTCAAGGAGCCGCCTTCAGGGCGATCTCGCCCTGCACGGTGTCCGGCTCACCCTGCACTTTGGCTGCAAGCTTGAAGCGCCACCCACCGGCCATGGTGAAGTCCGTCTTGAACGCGTACACGCCCGGTTCGGCTGAGGTTGCCACCTCGACCGGGGTCGTCATCATCTCCATGCCCTCGGGTGCCATGTCCATGCGAGTGGTGAAGATGACGGCGTCGGGAACGGGTTTGCCCGTCCGCTTGTCGATCAGACGCACGGATACCAGCGATCTCTGCCCCTGTTTGACATCGGTCGAAACCGGCTGGAACTCGTAGTCCTGCGAAGCTGCAAGAGTAACGGTGGCGGAGCCGACAATTAGCACGCCGGCGAGGAGCATCGCTCCTCCGGAAAGAGAGGTCTTGTTCATGATTCAGATCTCATTCGGACGGATCTTCCGGATCGCGCCCCTGGGTCAAATTTGATTGGCCCTTGGTTTCGCCGGGACGCACCTCAGCGTCCGGCGAAAACCGCAGGCATGTTTCAAGAGTGCCGTGAGATCAGACTTTGGGAGGACGGGCCGGAGGCTCGAGAAGAGCCGGTGTCAGTTGCGCCGCGGGCAAGAGATCGTAGCGATGCGATTGCCAGATTACCGACAGTGGCAACGAGCAGCCGTTGGCATTGTCCGCGGAGAAGGATGTCGTGCAGAGCAGGGCCAGCAGGCAGCCTTTGAAGCAATCATGCTTGTCGGGTTGCTTCTCCGGGCAACATGGCATGTTGTCTGCCATGTTCATGCCGCTCATGATGGCGCTGCCTGCCGTGGCCATCGTGTTTGGAGCAGACAGAGCCATTGCGCTGCCTGCAGGCCCGATGCTCATCGGCCCGATCAGGGCCGCGAGCATGGCAACGTAAAGGAACAGACGGCGGATGGTCCACGCGAACTTCATGATCGAAGAAGTGCCACGCCGGATCGAGAATTGGAAGTGCTTCACGGAGATGTGTTGAGGCCGCACCAGCGCGAGCGACGTCGGCACAACAAGCCGCTACCAGCGAAGCCAATCCCCGGCGTTTGGCCTGTGGAACCGTCATTCAACTGAATCGAGCGGGCTTTCCAACCAAAGCGATAATTGCCGCTTCTCGACAAGAACCGAACGATGGCCCCTGCGATCACCTCGCCGGTGATCCTAATGCCTTGTTACATGGCGTTTGAAGACAGCGGATCTAAGCTGGATTTTCATTCCAGGCTCCCATACTGACGGATGCGCGTGCCGGCGTGGGTGCGAGATCCGCCAGTGCACCAGCAAAAGGTTTGGGCAATGGCGAGGCATAGGAACTGCGCTTGCTGGTGGACAGGCCCAAGGATACCAAAGCTTCGGCCTGCTTGACCGCTGCGGCGACACCGTCCACGACCGGGACGCCGTAGATGGATTGCAGTTCCCTTGCGAGATCCGTCATGCCGGCACAGCCAAGTACGATTGCCTCTGCTCCATCGTCCGCAAGCGCGCGTTCGATTTCGGCCCGCAGCTTTCCGATCGCACCCGACGACGGATCCTCGAGCGCGAGAACGGGAATATCCGACGCGCGAACCTTAGCGCGACCACCCATGCCATAGCGCTGGACGAGATTGTCGATGAGAATGCGCGATCGCTCGAGCGTCGTCACCACGCTGAAGCGCTGCGCCAGGAACCCGGCCGTCACGACAGCGGATTCACAGAGACCGACGACTGGAACGTCGCAATACATGCGTGCCGCTTCCAGGCCGGTATCGTCGAAGCAGCAGATGATTGCCGCATCGTAGCCCGCTGCCTGCCTTTGCTTCAGTTCGCGCAGCATGCCGGGCACGGCGATGGCGCCGTCGTAATAACCCTCGATCGAAGCCGGCCCCGTTTGCGAGGTGGCGGCGATGATCTCGGTGCCGGGGCTTGCCACGGCACGAGCGGCAATTGCGGCCTTCTCTGTCATGGAAACGGTCGTATTGGGATTGATGAGCAGCAGGCGCATGATCTCAACTTTTCTTCGCGTGGCGGCGGCCGAGCATGGTCATGACGCCAAGCGCCACGAGAATGATCGTGAAGGAAAAAAGCGTCGTCACCGTTCCGAGCGCGTAGAGCACAGGCGTCGTGACATTCGTCGTCATCCCGTAGATTTCAAGCGGCAGGGTATTGTAGGTGCCAGACGTCATCAGGGTGCGGGCGAACTCGTCATAGGACAGCGTGAAACCGAACAGGCCGACGCCGATCAGGCTTGGCGCAATCATCGGCAACACGACATGACGGAAGGTTTGCCAGGAGGTCGCCCCAAGATCGCGCGCCGCTTCCTCATAGGCCGGCGAGAACCGGTTGAAGACGGCGAACATGATCAGCACGCCGAAGGGCAAGGTCCAGGTCAGGTGCGCCCCGAAAGCCGAGGAATACCAGGCAGGCGCAAGACCGCCCTGTTGGAAGACCACGCCGATCCCAAGCGAGATGATGATCGACGGCACGACGAGGCTGGCAACCGTCGCATAGAACAGGAATGTCGAGCCGCGAAAGCGCCGGCGAAAGGCCAAGCCCGCCAGCAGCGAGACAGCGACGGTCACGATCATCACCATCACGCCGAGCATCAGTGAGCGCTGGAATGAGGCGCCGAAATCGCCGACCGCCTGCTTCTCGAAGAGGTTGGCGAACCAATGCAGCGATACCCCGTTCAGCGGGAATGTCAGGCCGCCGTCCGGCCCCTGGAAGGACAGGATGATAACAGCCGATAGCGGGCCGTAGAGAAATAGCACGAAGACGGTAAAGAAGATCGCCAGGACGTAGAATTCCAGGCTGCGCTTTTCGCGGTTCATCTCAAAGCTCCTTGCGGATGTCGACGATGCGCAGGATGGCGGCAACCATCAGCAGCACGACCACCAGCAGCACGACCGCGTTGGCGGCCGCCGCCGGATATTGCAGCAACGACATCTGGTTCTTCATCATCAGGGCGATGGAAGCACTCTGGCCGCCGGACATGATCTGCACGGTGGAAAAATCGGCCATGACGAGCGTGACGACGAAGATGCTGCCGATCGCCATACCGGGCTTGGCAAGCGGGATCACCACATTCCACAGCACCTGCCATCCGCTGGCGCCGGCGTCGCGCGCCGCTTCGAACAGCGAGCGGTCGATGCGCATCAGCGTGTTGAAGATCGGCGTCACCATGAAGAGCGTGTAAAGATGCACCATGGCGAGCACCACGGCGAAATCCGAGTAGAGAAGCCATTCGATCGGCTGCGGGATCAGGCCCATATCGATCAGGGCAGAGTTGACCAAACCGTTACGGCCGAGCACAGGGATCCACGAAATCATCCTGATGATGTTGGATGTCATGAACGGCACGGTGCAGACGAGGAAGAGGATCATCTGCGTCGATGTGCGGCGGATATGAAAGGCCAGGAAATAGGCAACCCAGAAGCCGATGAACAGCGTCAGCGTCCAGACAATGGCCGTGAACTTCAAGGTGTTGAGATAGGTTTTCCACGTTACCCAGGACCCGAGCGTATCGGTGTAGTTGGTGGCGAGGAAGGCCGGATAGAGGCCGGCGAAATCATAATCCCAGAAGCTGACGACGCCGATCATCGCGATCGGCAACAGGAAGAAGAAGCCGAGAATGAGAAATAGCGGCGTGGCCTGCAGATAGGCGACCGTCCAGGCGGGCACACTGAATCCGCGTCTGATTTTTCCTGTTTCCCGTTCCGTATCCGAGGAAGCGATTGACGCCATATTCCGGCCTCTCCATTAATTAGGCCCTCCCCCCGCCTGAACGGGGAGAGGGGATGATCGAAATCGGCTCAGGCGGCGATGAATTCGTTCCAGCGGCGAACCATGTAGCGGTCCTCGTCCATGACGGAATTCCAGCAGGCGACGGCACCCATGCGGGCTTCGAAGGAGCCGCCGTCGCGAACGGCGCCGGCCTTCTCCATGACCTTGCCTTCCGGAGAGAGGATGTCGCCCTGTGCCGGCTTGCCTTCGATCCAGTAGCCCCACTCGTCGGCCGACATGAACTGCTTGGCCGTATCCATGCAGGCGGAATAGTAGCCCTGACGATTGAGATAGCCGCCGACCCAGCCGGAGGTGTACCAGTTGATGTATTCGTAGGCGGCGTCGAGCTCGGCGCCCTTGAGATGCGAGGCAAGGCCGAGACCGCCGCCCCAGGCGCGATAACCTTCCTTGAGCGGCTGGAAGGTGCAGGCAATCCCCTTGGAACGAACGGCGGCAACCGCCGGCGACCACATGGACTGGATGACGACTTCGCCCGATGCCATCAGGTTGACGCTTTCGTCGAAGGATTTCCAGAAGGCGCGGAACTGGCCCTCGCCCTTGGTCTTGATCAGGAATTCGATCGTCTTGTCGATTTCCGCCTTCGTCATGTTGCCCTTGTCGGCATATTTGATCTTGCCGGCAGCTTCCATGATCATCGCGGCGTCCATGATGCCGATCGACGGGATGTTGAGGATCGCGGTCTTGCCCTTGAAGGCCGGATCGAGAATATCGGCCCAGCTGTTGATCGGGCGACCGGTAAGATCGGGGCGAATGCCGAGCGTATCGGCGTTGTAGATGGTCGGAACCATCGTCATCCACTGTGTCGGCTCCTTGGCGAACTTCTTCGAGTTCTGCGCCTCGACGAAGCCGACCGTGTGCGGCGCAGTGCCCTGCGCGATGACGCTGTCGGGCTTCAGCTTGCCATTGATGAAGAGCGGCACGATCTTGTCGTAATATTTCAGTTTCTTGACGTCCATCGGCTGCAGAACGCCGGCCGGAAACACCTTCTTCGCGATCCAGTACTCGATGTCGGCGATGTCGTAGCTGTTCGGCTGCGTGACGGCGCGTTGAGCGGCGGCGTCGGAATCGGTCGCAGTCATCTCGAGCGTGATGCCGAGGTCGGCCTTGCACTTCTCGGCGATCGCATTGATGTTCGAAACGCCGGTGCCGAACTGGCGAAGCGTGATGTTGGATTTCGCCCAGATGGTCGGAAAGCCGGTGATGACCCCGGAGCCGGCCACGGCGCCGAGAGCGGCGGCGCCGGTCTTCAGCAACGAGCGACGGGAAATGCCTTTGGTTGTCTTGGCAGTCTTGGTTTCAGTCGTCATGTCAGTTCCCCTTTTTTGATGGTTCGGATTTTCATGCGGACATACGGCCCAGAAGGATTGCGTCCTCGCGGGCCCAACTCAGTGAGACGGCGTCGCCGACCGCCATGGATTTGACGGCCTCATCGTCGTTGCTGGCGATCACGGTGAAATCGTCGCTTCCTGCGCCGACGACCGTGATCTTCAGCGTGGCGCCACGATATTCGATGTTGGAGACCACGCCGTTGAAACCGAATCCCTTGTCGTCGGACTGCGCCAGTCGCACGCGGTCGGTGCGGATGGCGATATCGACAGCCTCACCGGCTTGGCGTCCCGTCCCTCTGACGAAAAAAACTTGCCCTTCCGGCGCGGTCATGGTGATGACGCCATCACCGTTTGACGTCACGCGGCCGGACAAAACGTTATGGTCGCCCATGAAGCGCGCGACAAAGGCGGTTGCGGGCCGCTCGAAGACTTCCCGGGGCGAGGCGGCCTGCTCGATCCGCCCGTCATTCATGATGACCATGATGTCGGCGAGCGCCATCGCCTCTTCCTGACTGTGCGTGACATGGACGAAGGTGATGCCCAAGGTTTTCTGCAGCTTTTTCAGCTCTGCGCGCATGCGGATCTTCAAGAAGGGATCGAGCGCCGACAGCGGCTCATCCAGCAGCAGAGCTTCCGGATCGGTGATCAAGGCGCGCGCAAGCGCGACGCGCTGCTGCTGGCCACCAGAAAGCTGTGCCGGGCGCCGGGTCGCATAGGCCTCCATCTGCATGAGCTTGAGCATTTCGAGCGCCTTGGCGCGACGCTCTTCCCTGGCAATCCCTTTCATCTTCAGGCTGAAGGCAACATTGTCGACAAGGTCAAGGTGAGGAAACAGCGCATAGGACTGGAACATCATCGCCGTGCCGCGTCTGGCTGGCGGGAAGTCCGTCACGACGGTATTTCCAAGCCTGATGTCGCCTGACGAAATGCCCTCATGACCCGCGAGCATACGCAGCGTCGAGGTCTTGCCGCAGCCGGAAGGACCGAGGAAACAGCAATACGAGCCTGCCGGTATCTTCAGGCTGATCGCATGAACAGCCGTGGTCGTGCCGTAGACCTTCGAAACGGACACTATATCGATCTCTGCCGCTTTCGACATCATCTTCCCCTTTGGTTCGGGAAAGACGTTGCATCAATCATGCCAATTTTGCTGCAGCGCACTAACTATCTGCAATCTCTATGTTTTCTTCAGGCATGGGCCCTTTATGCCCACCAGGAGGCAATTGGATAGTTGCTTATAAAATAGGCTATTGTGCTCGATAAATGCATATTATTGTATGCAATATGGCGCAATCTTTGCCTCGAATTTCGTTTAACATCGGCGCAAAACCGGGCTATCATTTTCGCTACCCACCCGGATAAGAATCATGAATTCTTCAGCAGATATGTTTCTGACGCCCAGCGATCCCACAGATACCGGTACGCAACAGATCCGCGATGCCATACGCGACGCCATCGTCGAACGCAGGCTGGCACCGGGCACGAAGCTGTCCGAGAGCGATGTCGGCGGCCTGTTCAACGTCAGCCGAACTTTAGCGCGCGCCGCCCTGCAGGCTCTTGCCTATGAGGGTCTCGTGAACGTCGAGAGAAACAGAGGCGCTTTCGTCGCCTACCCATCGCCGGAAGAAGCACGGCAGATATTCGCCGCGCGTCGCCTGGTCGAGCCAGGCATACTGAAATCGGCAGCTGAGCGGATCACCGCGGTTCAGCTCAAGCAGCTCGGACAGCTTCTCGTGGAGGAAGGGCGATTGATGGGCGAGCGGGGGCAGTCGGCTCGCCGAGCCGAGATCAAGGCGTCGGGCGATTTCCATTTGATGCTGGCGTCGATCTCCGGCAATCTCATCATGCAGCGTTTCATGGAAGAGCTTGTCGCCCGCTCGTCGTTGGTGATCGCGCTCTATGGGCAGTCGAGCGCCTCTAGTTGCGGTCATTCGGAACACGCCGGCATCATCGCCGCCCTGGAACGCAAGGACGTCAATACTGCCTGCGACTTGATGCTTCATCATATCGAACATATCGAGGCTGATCTCGATTTGCGCGAGCGCAAGGGCTTCGACCTAAGACAAGCGTTCGAGCGATAGGACAATGGTCATACAGGCGGTTTGCGCCTCCCTCAGACGGTCAGATGTCTGCGGGCCTCCGGCGTACCCAGCGTCTCCGCCAGCCCCTCATGCACGATCTCGCCGCGATCCATGATGTAGACGTAATCGGCAAGCTCGCGGCAGAAATCGAGATATTGCTCGACCAGCAGGATCGCCATGCCGGTGGAATCCCTGAGATAGCGGATTGCCCGGCCGATATCCTTGATGATCGACGGCTGGATGCCCTCGGTCGGTTCGTCCAGCACCAGGATCTTCGGCCGCGTCACCATCGCCCGGCCGATCGCCAATTGCTGCTGCTGGCCGCCTGAAAGATCACCGCCGCGGCGTGACAGCATGGATTTCAAGACGGGAAACAGGCTGTAGATGTCGTCGGGAATAGAGCGGTCACGGCGGCCGAGCGGCGCGTAACCGGTCTCCAGATTTTCCTTGACGGTCAGCAGCGGAAAGATCTCGCGTCCCTGCGGCACGTAACCGATGCCCTGCTTGGCACGCGCAAACGGCGCCATGCCGTCCAGCGTCACCCCGTTGAAGGCAACTGTACCCGCCGACAATGCATGCTGCCCGGTGACGGCGCGCAACAGCGAGCTCTTGCCGACACCGTTGCGCCCGAGGACGCAGGTGATCTTGCCCATCTCCGCCTTGATGGAGATACCGCGCAGCGCCTGTGCTGCGCCATAATGCAGATTTGCGTTGTCGACTGTCAGCATCTCACCGCCCCAGATAATTCTCGATCACCTTCGGATCGCTGCTGACGAAATCGATCGACCCTTCCGCCAGAACCGACCCTTCCGCAAGACACGTCACCTTGACGCCGAGATCGCGGATGAAGCCCATATCGTGCTCGACCACCACGACCGAGCGCGTCTTGGCAATCTCCTTCAAAAGCACGGCCGTTTCCGCCGTCTCGGCATCCGTCATGCCCGCCACCGGCTCGTCGACCAAAAGCAGCTTCGGTTCCTGCGCCAGCAGCATGCCGATCTCCAGCCACTGCTTCTGGCCATGCGAGAGATTGGCCGCCAGTTCGTCGCGCCGATGCGACAAGCGCACCGTCTCAAGGATTTCGTCGATGCGGTCACGATCTGCCGGCGTCAGCCGATAGAACAGCGTCGCGAAGACGCCGCGATTGCGGTTGAGCGCCAGCTCGAGATTGTCCCAGATCGTGTGGCTTTCGAAGACGGTCGGCTTCTGGAATTTCCGGCCGATGCCCAGCTGGGCGATGTCGGCTTCGTCCTTCTTCGTCAGGTCGATCTGGCCGTTGAAGAACACCTCGCCCTCGTCGGGCCGCGTCTTGCCGGTGATGATGTCCATCATCGTGGTCTTGCCGGCGCCGTTCGGGCCGATGATAGCGCGAAGTTCGCCAGGCTCGATGACGATCGACAGCGAATTCAAAGCCTTGAAACCATCGAAGGACACGGAGACATTGTTGAGATAGAGCATGCTGTTGGGTTTGATATCCGGGATCATGGTGCTACTCCGCAGCTTGCACGGATTGGTCGGCTTCATCCTTGGCGGCCTTCGGCGGCGGGCTTGCCGGCCTGTGTTTCTTGCCGAGATATTGCGCGATGGTGCCGACGATGCCTTTGGGCAGGAACAACGTCACCGCTACGAACAAGCCGCCGAGCGCAAACAGCCAGAAATCGGGAAACAGGCCGGTGAAGATTGTCTTGCCGCCATTGACGAGGACGGCGCCGATGATCGGTCCGATCAGGGTGGCGCGACCGCCGACGGCCGTCCAGATGACGACTTCGATCGAATTGGCGGGTGCGAATTCGCCGGGATTGATGATGCCGATCTGCGGCACGTAGAGGGCACCGGCAATCCCCGCCATCATGGCCGATACGACGAAGACGAAGAGCTTCATATGTTCGACGCGATAGCCCAGGAAGCGCGTGCGGCTTTCGGCGTCACGGACACCGACCAGCACCTTGCCGAACTTCGAGCGCACGATGGCCGACGACAGCATCAGAGCCAATGCCAGAAGCACCGCCGTCACGGCGAATAGCACGGCGCGGGTGCCATCGGCCTGGATGTTGAAGCCGAGGATGTCCTTGAAGTCGGTAAGGCCGTTATTGCCGCCGAAACCCATGTCGTTGCGGAAGAAGGCTAGCAGCAGCGCGTAGGTCATCGCCTGCGTGATGATCGAGAGATAGACGCCGTTGACGCGTGAGCGGAAGGCAAACCAGCCGAAGACGAAGGCGAGCAGGCCGGGTGCGACAAGCATCATGAGCATGGCGAACCAGAACTGGTCGAAGCCGTACCAGAACCATGGCAGCTCCTTCCAGTTCAGGAAGACCATGAAGTCGGGCAATATCGGATTGCCGTAGGTGCCGCGCGAGCCGATCTGCCGCATCAGATACATGCCCATCGCATAGCCGCCGAGCGCGAAGAAGGCGCCGTGACCGAGCGAGAGAATACCGCAATAGCCCCAGACGAGATCAAGCGCCAAGGCGAGTAGCGCATAGGTCAGATACTTGCCGAACAGCGACATCAGATAGGTGGGCACATGCAGCGTGCTCATTTCCGGCAAAGCCAAGTTCGACAGCGGTACGAGCACCGCGACGGCAAGCAGGATCGCGATAGCGATGCCGATACGACGATCGAGCGAGCGAAGAAGAAAGGATGTGATCATGCTTCCACCGCCCTTCCCTTGAGTGCGAAGAGACCGCGCGGACGCTTCTGGATGAAGAGAATGATGAGGACGAGAACGAGGATCTTGCCGAGTACCGCCCCGGCATAAGGCTCCAGGAACTTGTTGAGAATGCCGAGCGAGAAGGCGCCGACGAGCGTCCCCCAGAGATTGCCGACGCCGCCGAACACCACGACCATGAAGCTGTCGATGATGTAGCTCTGGCCGAGGTTCGGCGAGACATTGTCGATCTGCGAGAGAGCGACACCGGCCATCCCGGCGATGCCCGACCCCAGCGCAAATGTGAAGGCGTCGACCCAGGATGTGCGTATCCCCATCGAGGAGGCCATCCGTCGGTTCTGCGTCACCGCCCGCATCTGCAGCCCAAAGGCCGAGCGCTTGAGGAGAAGCAAGAGCGCCACGAAGACACCGAGCGAAAAGACGATGATCCAGAGCCGGTTCCAGGTGATCGAGAGATAGCCAAGGTCGAACGAGCCGGACATCCACGAGGGATTGCCGACCTCCTGATTGGTCGGGCCGAAGATCGAGCGCACCGCCTGCTGCAGGATCAGCGAGATGCCCCAGGTGGCGAGCAGCGTTTCCAGCGGCCTGCCATAAAGGAAGCGGATGACGCCGCGCTCAATGACGAGGCCGACGGCGCCAGTGACGACGAAGGCGACCGGCAGGGCAATCGCCAGCGACCAGTCGAACAGCGCGGGATAGGACGTGCGGATGATGCTTTGAACGACGAATGTGGAATAGGCGCCGAGCATCACCATCTCGCCATGCGCCATGTTGATGATGCCCATGACGCCGAAAGTGATGGCAAGGCCGATTGCAGCCAGCAGCAGCACCGAGCCGAGCGACAGGCCGTACCAGATGTTCTGCACCGCATCCCAGATCTTCAATTGATCCTGAATGCCGGCAATAGCGGCAGCGACATCGGGCTTCAGGCTGTTATCGACGGAGACCGAGGAAAGAATGCCGATGGCGTCCCGTCCGCCTTCGACCTTGATCGTCTCGATCGCCGCCTTCTTGTCTTCCACCGGACGGTCGGAGCCGAGAATGGCAACAGCTCGCGCCCGTTCAAGCACCGTGCGGATTTCTCCGTCCTTCTCGTTCTGCAGCGCCGTCTCGACGGCTTCCAGCGAATCCGCGCTCGGCGATTTCAACACCGATTGCGCTGCCTCCAGGCGTGTCGCGCGATCCGGGCTCATCAGCGTCAGGCCGCCGAGAGCCGCGCGAACCGCACGGCGCAGATTGTTGTTGATCTTGATCTTGTTGAGATTGCCCTTAGCTTCCCGGCCTGCAGCCTGCCCGCTCAACGGGTCCACCAAGTCCACCACATCGCCGGAGGACTTGGCGATGAACACCTGATTGTCGGATTTTCTCACATAGAGATCGCCGTCGGAAAAGGCCTGCAATGCCGGGACGACCTTCGGGTCGCCCGTCTTTGCAAGGCCTTGCACGACCTCGCCGGCCTTCTGGAAATTGGCCTGGCCGAGCGAATTGATCAGGCCGTGGGCATCTTCCTGGGCCCGTAGGCTCGTGGCCGTCAGCGTCAGTACCAGGCAAAACCCGGCGATCAGCGCCAAGGCCAAGCGGTAAACGAATTTATCGCGCATTACGTTAGTCCCCTCAAGCTGCCGCGGGCAGAAAAGCCTGCCCGCGGCGGTCTTGCGTAGCGATGGCTGAAATCAGGAGCCCTTGCCGCCGCACTTGCCGGTGGTGACGTTGAAGTTGCCGCAGTTCATCGGCATGCGCCAATCCGAAATCAGATCCTTGCTGTCGGGCAGATAATCGGACCATTCCTTGCCGACCACCGCAGGGGTCTGCGAGACGACATCGAACTGGCCGTTTTCCTGCACTTCGCCGATCAGCACCGGCTTGGTGATGTAGTGGTTCGGCATCATGGTGGCGGTGCCGCCGGTAAGGTTCGGAACAGAAACGCCGACGAGCGCGTCGATCACCTTGTCCGGATCGGTGGTGCCTGCCTTCTCGACGGCCTTCACCCACATGTTGAAGCCGATATAGGCGGCTTCCATCGGGTCGTTGGTCACGCGCTTGTCGCTCTTGGTATAGGCGTGCCATTCCTTGATGAAGGCAGCATTGGCGGGCGTGTCGACGGACTGGAAGTAGTTCCAGGCAGCGAGATGCCCCACAAGCGGCTTGGTGTCGACGCCGGCGAGCTCCTCCTCGCCGACCGAGAAGGCGACGACCGGAATATCTTCGGCCTTGACGCCCTGGTTGCCGAGTTCCTTGTAGAAGGGAACGTTGGCGTCGCCGTTGATCGTCGAGACGACAGCAGTCTTCTTACCGGCTGCGCCGAAAGCCTTGATCTTGGAAACTTCCGTCTGCCAGTCGGAGAAGCCGAACGGCGTGTAGTTGATGATGATGTCTTCGTCCTTGACGCCCTTGGACTTCAGATAGGCTTCGAGGATCTTGTTGGTCGTGCGCGGGTAGACATAGTCGGTGCCTTCGAGCACCCAGCGCTGCACGCCCTCGTTCTTCATGAGGTAGTCGACGGCGGGGATCGCCTGCTGGTTCGGGGCCGCACCGGTATAGAAGACGTTGCGCTCGGACTCTTCGCCTTCGAACTGTACCGGATAGAACAGGATCGAGTTGAGCTCCTTGAAGACCGGCAGCACCGACTTGCGCGAAACAGAGGTCCAGCAGCCGAAGACGGCGGAGACCTTGTCCTTCTGGATCAGCTCGCGGGCCTTTTCGGCAAAGAGCGGCCAGTTGGAAGCCGGATCGACGACGACGGGCTCAAGCTTCTTGCCGAGAACGCCGCCCTTCTTGTTCTGCTCGTCGATGAGCATCAGCATGGCATCCTTCAGCGTCGTTTCCGAAATCGCCATGGTGCCGGAAAGCGAATGAAGGACACCGACCTTGATGGTGTCGTCGGCGGCAAAGGCGCCGTGGAAGGCGGTGGTGGACATGATGGCGCCAAGCAGCGCGCCGGAGACGAGAGTCTTGAATTTCATCCGTGGTTCCCCTCTTTTTATCTGCCGCAACGGCCGGTAAACAAAGATTAACCGTTGCCTTCAGCGACTATCCGGCGCTCCTTCAGGAAACCACATACGTAATATGACGTAGGCGCCGGGGCGAAATGTGCAGCTTTGGGCGCCCTCATGCCCTTAAGCGCCGTATCGATCCATGTTACGACATCGCTGGACTGCCGGAATTATCGTGGCGGGACGGTTGAAGGGTAAGCATGGCTGCGCGGCAACGCATCATTCCAGTAAGACGAGAGTATAATCGCTGGGTCGCGAACCAGACGCTGGAAGACTACGCCCTGCGTTTCACCGCCAAGAGCGCACGGCAATTCTCCTCGCAGCGCATCTCGCAAACCGCGATCGGCGCCATTTCCTTCCTGGCGCTGGAGGCGATCGGCGGCACGATCACGCTCTCCTACGGCACGACCAATGCCTTCTACGCCATCCTTGTCGCCAGCCTCGTCATGCTGGCGGTCGGCCTTCCTATCAGCCGCTACGCCATTCGCCACGGCGTCGACATCGATCTTCTGACGCGCGGCGCGAGCTTCGGCTATATCGGCTCGACCATCACCTCGCTGATCTATGCCAGCTTCACCTTCATGCTGTTTGCGATCGAGGCGTCGATCATGTCCGGCGCGCTGGAATTGACGCTCGGCATTCCCGTATGGATCGGTTACATCATCAGCGCCGTCATGGTGATCCCGCTCGTCACCCATGGCGTTCGCCTTATCAGCCGGTTCCAGTTGCTGACGCAGCCCTTCTGGATCGTTCTCAACATTTTGCCTTTCGCCTTCATCGCCTTTGCCGATTGGGGGAAGTTCGATCTCTGGCGGGCTTTTGCCGGGATTCATCACGCAGCCAGCGCGCCGGGCAGTGCCGCCCCTTTCGATCTGGTGGAATTCGGCGCCGCTTCCGCCGTCATATTGGCACTGATGTCGCAAATCGGCGAGCAGGCCGATTTCCTGCGCTTCCTGCCGCCGGAGGGCCACCGTAAATGGCGCCACCGCCTGGCGATCTTCCTCGCGGGGCCGGGATGGGTCATCATCGGTACGCCGAAGCTGCTGGCAGGTTCCTTCCTCGTTGTTCTGACGCTGACATCGGGCGTACCGGCCGATCGCGCCGCCGATCCCGCCCAGATGTATCTCACCGCCTTCGGCTACATGATCCCCTGGCACAATGCCGCGTTGCTGCTGATGGCCGCGTTCGTGATGATCTCGCAACTGAAGATCAACGTCATGAACGCCTATGCCGGCTCGCTCGCATGGTCGAACTTCTTTTCGCGGCTGACGCATAGCCATCCCGGCCGCGTGATCTGGCTCGTCTTCAATGTCGCCATTGCGCTCTTGTTGATGGAACTCGGCATCTATCGCCTGCTCGAAGAGACACTCGGCATTTTCTCGATCATCGCCATGGCATGGCTCTGCACCATCTCCGCCGATCTCTTCATCAACAAGCCGCTGGGGCTCGCACCACCAGGCATCGAATTCAAGCGCGCGCATCTCTACGACATCAATCCGGTCGGCCCCGGCGCCATGGCGCTTTCGGCAACCATCGCCCTGATCGCCCATTTCGGCGCCTTCGGCTCGATCGCGGCATCGCTTGCCACCTATATCACCCTGATCGTCGCACTCATCGCTTCGCCCGCCATCGCCTGGGCCACCAAGGGCAAGTATTATCTCGCCCGCAAGCCGCGCCAGAGCTGGAAAAATCTGACCACCATCACCTGCTCGGTCTGCGAGCATCCGTTCGAGCCGGAGGACATGGCCTGGTGCCCGGCCTATGCCGCGCCGATCTGCTCGCTCTGCTGCTCGCTCGACAGCCGCTGCCACGACATGTGCAAGCCGAAGGCCCGGCTCAACGCGCAGGTCGCCACCGTCGCAAAGACGCTGCTGCCGGAGAACATCGTCGCAAGGCTTGCCACGCGCCTTGGCCGCTACGGTATTGCCGTTGCCCTGGCATTAACCGCCATGGGCGCAATTCTCGCAATGATCGCGCATCAGGTCGGCGCGGGCTCTCCCGAGACCGCATCCGTGGTCAACCGCACCATCCTGATCGTTTTTTTCGTCTTTGCCGTCATCGCCGGCGTGGTCTGCTGGTTCTACGTGCTTGCCCATGACAGCCGCGTAGTCGCCGAGGAGGAGTCGTCGCGCCAGAACACGCTGTTGCTGAAGGAAATTGCCGCGCATAAGAAGACTGATGCCGCCCTGCAAGGCGCCAAGGAGGCGGCCGAGGCTGCGAACCGGGCCAAGAGCCGCTATGTCGTAGGCCTGAGCCATGAATTGCGCACGCCGCTCAATGCCGTACTCGGCTATGCGCAGATTTTGGAGCGTGACGAGACCATTCCGCCCCCCCGGCAGTCCTCGCTGAAGGTCATCCGGCGTAGCGCCGAACATCTTTCCGGCCTGATCGACGGGCTGCTCGATATTTCGAAGATCGAGGCAGGCCGTCTGCAGGTCTATTCCAACGAGATCAACATCCAGGATTTCCTCGACCAGATCGTCGACATGTTCCGTCCGCAGGCGCAGGCCAAGGAACTGAACTTCATCCATGAGCGCGCCGCCGCCCTGCCCGATTATGTCCGCACCGACGAGAAGCGGTTGCGCCAGATCCTCGTCAACCTGCTCTCCAATGCCATCAAATTCACCGATGCGGGCAGCGTTCGCTTCGAGGTGGGCTACCGCAACCAGGTCGCCACCTTCACCGTTTCCGACACGGGTCGCGGTATCGCCGCAAAGGACATTACCCGTATCTACGAGCCTTTCCAGCGCGGCGAGGCCGACAGCGTCAGGCCGATGCCCGGCCTTGGTCTCGGACTGACCATTACGCAGCTGCTGACGAATACGCTCGGCGGCGAGATTTCCGTTACGAGCGAAAAGGATAAAGGCTCGACCTTTAGAGTGCGCCTGATGCTGTCGGCCGTGATCCGCCCGATGAAGCCGCCGGCACAGGAACAACGCATCATCGGCTATGAAGGGCCGCGGCGCACCGTCGTCGTCGTCGACGACAATGAAGATCACCGCGAACTCATGCGCGAGATCCTGTCGCCGCTCGATTTCATCGTGCTGACCGCCGCCGGCGGCCCCGACTGCCTGACGCTGATCGAAGGCATCAAGCCGGATCTGTTCCTGGTCGATATCTCCATGCCCGGCATGAATGGCTGGCAGCTCGTCTCGCGTCTCAGGGAAAGCGGCCAGACGGCGCCGATCCTGATGCTGTCTGCCAATATCGGCGATGCTGCAGCCGCCACCGACAGCGACGACAGCCATAACGATGCCATCTCCAAGCCGGTTGACATCCGCCAGCTTCGCGACAAGCTTGCGCTGCATCTCGGGCTGAAATGGATCTATGCCGACGCCACCGCCCCGGTCGTGCCGAAGCCGCCGCCTCCCCTGACGAGTCCTGGAATAGAGCATGTGCGCGAACTGATGCGGCTCGGCGAAATAGGCTATATCAGGGGCATCGAGGCGAAGCTTGCCGATATCGCCAAGCTCGATGAAAACAAGCCCTTCACCGACGCCTTGCGCGCCCGCGTCCAGGCCTTCGATCTCGACGGCTTCCTGACGACGCTGCGCGCGTTCGACATTGAAAAGGTAGAACAGATTGGCTGAGCCCGCCCTTCCCCGCGACATAGTCTTGCTGGTGGACGATTCGCCGGAGGCGCTTGGCTTTCTGACCGACGCGCTAGAGCAATCCGGCTTTTCCGTGCTGATCGCCACGTCCGGATCGGCGGCACTGAACATCGTCGAACGCATCACGCCCGATCTCATCCTGCTCGATGCCGTCATGCCATCGATGGACGGTTTCGAAACCTGCCGCCGGCTGAAGGCCAATGCGGGAATCGCCCAGATCCCCGTCGTCTTCATGACGGGGCTTACAGAAACCGAGCATGTGGTGCATGCGCTTGAATCCGGCGGCGTCGACTACCTCACCAAGCCGATCAATGTCGACGAGCTGCGCGCGCGCATCCGCGTTCATCTACGCAATGCCCGCTCTGCCCAGAGCGCAAGAGTGGCGCTCGACGCTGCCGGCCGTCATCTGCTTGCGGTCAAGGGCAACGGTTCTATCCATTGGTCGACGCCGCAGGCGACCCGCCTCATCAATGCCGCCACCGGCAGCGACGACGGCCTTGATCTGGCATCGAAACACATTGCCGCCTTCATGCTGGAACGCGGAAGGCTCGGCCCCGCTCGCGACAATCTTCTTTCGATGAACAATGGCGGCGGTCAGGCGGCTCTGCAATTCACCTTCCTCGGCGCGATCGGAGCAGACGAATACCTCTTCCGTCTGACCGCCACCAATCAACGCGCCGATGACGATACCTTGCGCCAGCATTTTTCTCTGACGCAGCGTGAATCCGAAGTGCTGTTATGGCTCGCCAAGGGCAAGTCCAATCGCGACATCGGCGAAATCCTCGGCCTTTCCGCTCGCACGGTGAACAAGCATCTGGAGCAGATCTATGTGAAGCTCGGTGTGGAGAACCGGGCTTCAGCAGCCGTGAGGGCCGCCCACGTCCTGCATGAATCTTAAGGGTGAAGTCATGCATGGATGGCGCTTACGCAGCAAGTTGCCGGGAACTTAGCCCCGATGCCTGGCTTGAAGCTGCCTATGGCCGGCTGCCGCTCTCATTTCCGCTGGCATAGGAACAATTCGAGATAGAAACGCGATTAGCTGCTCTTGATGGGACGAGAACTGAAGCAACAGAAATTTGTGCTGCTGGCCGATAACTTACGGCTCCCGCTGAAGATCTCATGCGCGAGTTTGATTTTCGTGCAGTTTCGCTGACAGTGAGCTATATAGGTAGAATGATTCAATTCAGGTAGATAGGAACCAAAGTGGCTTTAAGTATTAAAGACGCAGAAACAGAGCGGCTCGCGCGCGCGCTCTCCGCGCAAACCGGTGAGAGCATCACTGTTGCCACGCGTACCGCACTCATTGAGCGCTTGCACCGTATGAACTCCCAGGTTCAAAAAGCAGCGTTGCTTGAAGATCTCGCCGCCAGCCGCCGCCGCTGGAGATCCCTTCCTGTTCTCGATACGCGTAGCGCCGACGAGATCCTTGGCTATGACGAGAATGGATTGCCAATCTGATGGTCATCGATACGTCCGCCATCATCGCTATCGCCTTTGATGAACCAGAGGCTGGCTCGTTCGAGACACGCATCGCAGACGACCCCGTGCGCCTGATTTCGGCGGCTACCGTCTTTGAAACATCGATGGTGCTTGAGAGCCGACTAGGAGAACAGGGCGGAAGCGAACTGGATCTTTGGCTGCATCGCATCAATGCCGAAATCGTACCCGTTTCTGCCGACCATTCTGATCAAGCCCGCCGTGCTTGGCGCCGCTATGGCAAGGGCCGCCACCCGGCTGGATTGAACTTTGGCGATTGTTTTGCTTATGCGTTAGCCAAGCTGACCAATGAGCCTCTGTTGTTCAAAGGCAACGATTTTTCTGAAACGGACATTCAAGCAGTGACGGGAATTGAACGCGAGCATCCTAATATTTGAGCGGATTAAGGCTGCGACGTGCGTATGACGCACGTCGAGCACTTGTAAGCCCTATACGTCGGAAAGCCACTTCGTTGCGCAACGAAGCCGCACTGAAAGTCGTGACGCTCTTGATGGCATTCGAACCAGCGGCCCACCATGAGGAGCGCTTGGATAACGTCTGACAATAGCGCTCAGATTTCGTAGGGGATTCGAATGTCCGGCATCTCCCGCGGAAAATCCTTCGTGTTGCGAGTAACCAGCAACATCGAGTGAACATTGGCCGTTGCCCAGATGATGGCATCAGGCAATTTGATACGGTGGAGCTGCCGCAGAGATACCGCACGCTCCGCTACCGCATCATCCACAGCGATGACCGCAAATCCGGCCAGGAAAGCGCGTGTTCCAACGACCACCTCCGGCTTGGCACCAACGAGAACTTCCATCCAGGTGATGATGCTAATTGCCTTTTCCTGATGTCGGGTCAGTTCATGTCGCGCTTGCGGTACGGCATTGAGATAGTCGATTAAGACATTTGTGTCGAAAAGAGCCTTTACCATTCGCCGCGAATGTCGTCCTGATACGCTAAACCATCAATCTTTCGATCACCCCAGAGCCCGAACGCCTCTACTTCACTGGCGGCGCTATTTCGAGCCAAGAAATCGTCAATCGCCTTACGAATCAGCGCTGCTCTCGACATTTTTTCTCGCTGCGCCAATCGATCCAGCGCTTTGACTTCTAGGTCGCCAATATCCACCAAGGTTCGCATGAGAAATCCCCAATATACGATATCGACAATGTATATCATATATCATGCTCGTCTTCAATGTTGATAGGCTCCCGCTTGTTGAGTGGCGCAAGATTTTGACTCTGATTGCTATTTTTCGCTGACCCGTCTGCACGAACCTAGCGCCCTGAAAGGATCGGTAGTTCGCATTTGAACCGGGGTCACGGCGAAACGCAAAACTGGGTTGAATCACCACAAGAAATAATAGGATTATACCAACGTGGGCTGATTTTGACTGGTTATGGGATTGAACTAAGCCGCTGATCGTGGCGAATAGTGCAGACTTTGAGCGGAGCCTCCTGACTGATTGGATGGTGGTGTTGCAACCCACCCTTCAGACGGGAGGTCCTGATGGCTGAGCTTAGCCCTCTACGCCGACGGATGATTGAAGACATGACGGTCCGCAATCTATCTCCGGCAACCCAGCGATCCTACATCAACGCCGTTCAGAAGTTCAGCCGCTATTTCGGTCGATCGCCGGACCGCCTTGATCTTGATGATGTTCACGCCTTCCAGGTTCATCTTGTCTCGACAGGGATATCCTGGGCATCACAGAACCAGATCGTCTGTGCTCTCAGGTTTTTCTACGGCATCACGCTGGGCCAGAATGATGTACCCGAGCGGATCCCGCATGCGCGCAAGCCGCGCACACTCCCAGTTGTTTTGTCGGCTGACGAGGTCGTTCAATTCCTTGAGGCCATTTCCAGCCTGACTGCGCGGGTGGCGCTGACATGCGCCCATGCGGCG
Source organism: Rhizobium freirei PRF 81 (assembly GCF_000359745.1). GTDB lineage: Bacteria > Pseudomonadota > Alphaproteobacteria > Rhizobiales > Rhizobiaceae > Rhizobium > Rhizobium freirei. Next base: position 13,657 of record NZ_AQHN01000083.1, on the reverse strand, counting down.
GGTTTGCGGGTCGGGGAAGTCTGTGGGCTAAATGATAAATGCCCCGGGCAAGGTGCCCGGGGCAATTGTTGCGGTACTGACCGCACCGGGTTTCGCTGCCGGTCTTGATGCCGGACCGATCAGAACTCCGACCACTCCTGCTGGAGATGTTTAAGCGCGGCGTTGCCCTGCGCAACCGGAGCGGCGCGCGTGGCTAGCCGGCCCGTCGTCGGGGCCGAAGCAGCAGTCCGGGCTACGGACCTTGCCTGCGGCTCCCTGCGCTCGGCTTGGCCCGTGCGGAATGCACTCAGGAGTTCGCCGAGACGCTTGCTCTCCTCGGCCAGACCTGCGCCGGCGGCGTTCATCTCTTCGACCATGGCGGCATTCTGCTGTGTCGCCTGGTCCATGTGATTGACAGCGCTGTTGATCTCCGACAGGCCCATGGACTGCTCCTGGGCGGCGGTCGCGATCGCATCCATGTGCTGGTTGATCTGCAGGACGAGGTCGGCTATCGCCGCGAGGCCCTCGCCGGTATCGTTGACGAGCTTCACGCCCTCGCCGACGGCAACTTCGGAATTGCCGATCAGAACCTTGATCTCCTTGGCGGCATTGGCCGAACGCTGGGCAAGTTCGCGCACTTCCTGGGCGACGACGGCAAAGCCCTTGCCGGCTTCGCCCGCACGCGCAGCCTCGACACCTGCGTTGAGCGCAAGGAGATTGGTCTGGAAGGCAATCTCGTCGATCACGCTGATGATCTGGCTGATTTGTCTCGACGAATGCTCGATCCTGCCCATGGCATTGACGGCGTTGCTGACGACTTGGCTGGAATTTTCTGCCCGCGACCGGGCGCCGCGGACCAGATCACGTGCATCGCCGGTTCGCTTCGAGGTCGACTGAACGTTGGCCGTCACCTCCTCAAGTGCTGCCGCCGTCTCTTCAAGCGACGCGGCCTGCTGCTCGGTGCGCTTGGAAAGGTTATCGGAAGCCTGCGAGATCTCGTAGCTGCCGCTGTTTACCAGTGACGCGGACTGGCCGACCTGGGACATGGCGGCGCGAAGCTGGCTGACCGACGAATTGAAGTCGTGACGCAGGGCCTCGAACTGCGCATCCAGCGGCGTTTCGATCTCGCAGAGCAGATCGCCGGAGGCCAAATGACGCAGACCTGTCGCAAGCGAACCCGTTGCTTGCAATAGCCTCTGCTCGGCCTCGGCCTCGGCACGGCGCTGGACTTCGACACGTTCATTCTCGGACGTGACGCGTGCCTCGACAGCCTCGGCTTCGAGCGCCTTGTTGCGCAGGGCTGCCTGCTGGAACACCTCGACGGAACGCGCCATGGCACCGATCTCATCGCGCCGCTCGACACCACGGATCGAAACCGAGAGGTCGCCTTGGGCGAGCGCCGTCATCGAATGGGTTAGCGCGCCGACGGGCTTGGTGACGCGGAAGATTATCACACAGATACCGGTGATACTCAGAACCGCGGCGACAAGGAAGGTAAGCCCGTAGGCGATCAGGCTGATGAACGCATCACTCTGTCTGGCGGCTGCCTGAGCCACCATGCCATCTGCGGCTGCCGCGGCGGTGTTTGTGATGGTCAGAAGCGCGGCGTTGCCGAGCGGGCGCCAGTCGTCGAGGGACATGGCCTTCTTCTCACCGGCTGCGAACTTCGCAAGCAGTGCGTTGTGTTTTGCCGCAAAGTCGCCGCTGAAATAGGTCGTGTTGCCGACCTTGTAGGCATCCTTGACGACCTGCGGTGTCGACGGATGGTTGACCAGAGTGCCGATCTGCCCCCAGGTAAAGTTCGCGGTGTAATCGAACTGTTGGATCTTGCTGAGTTCCTCGGGCTTCATCGCCTCTCCAGAGGCGAGCGTATTGACGTACAACAGGTTTGCAGCCCCCGCTGTCGCGCGGGTGTACCATGTCAGCGCACGGATCTGGATCATTGCCGACATTGAGGGATCGCTCGCGCGGATCTGGCTTTCAATGGCGGTCGAACCCGCTTCCAGCGCGGTCAGGAACTGCTGGCCGATATCGAGCGTCGTGGCCTGCAATGTCGGATCGCGATCAGCGAGCTTCTTGACGACTTCGCTGTCGAGCTTTGAACGGAACGCGACGACCCGATCATATGCGCTCATGACGTCGGCAATCGGCGCTTTGAGCGTCTCGTCGGCAATATTCGCGGAGACCGATTTTGCATCAGCCATATATTTGTCAACCACGACCCGGTCCGCTTTCAACAGGGCAAGCGTTGCGTCCTGCGTGCCAAGATCGAGCTTGGCGAGCGACGAGCCGTCACCTCGTTCGTTGCGGAAGTTGGCGAGCGTCTGGAAGAGCGCGCGGTCGAGTACCGTGAACTTCGAGACATCACTATAGGTGCTTTCGCCGCGATAGGCATCAAGCATGGAAGATCCCGTTAGCACGCATAAAGCGACGCTGAGGAGAAGGAAAATTCCAACAAGTATATTGCGAAGAGAAAAAATCATAGTTGCTCACCTACGTTCCGGGGTGCCGTGACGCTAACCCGCTTCGCCGAAACCCGAATTTCTGGAGCCCTTGTGGTGTAATTTCTTAAAGAAAAGCAGTCCGTGAGCCGTCGGGACACCGCCCGAGCACAGGCGCATCATGTCCTGTCCAATCAAAGACAAAATTAGCCCAGCTTTATTGAAACAGAATTAATAACGCCCGCCGAAAATACATAGAAATAATTGCAACCTGGGTTGCATTTAAGCCGATATACGAATTTATTCACTATTTATTCGTGCATTTCTAAGGAATGCCATCGAAGGCTAATGTATAATATACAAATATATAAGCCTAACCTAGCCGAAGACACGATTTAATAACGATCATTTTTACGCAGACTTGCTGCAACGATTGTTTTCGCAGCGTGCCGCCGAGATTTTGCGGTATCGCGGATTTCGTCAGATGACGCGTTTGGACGGGGAGACGTTGTTCTCTTCGGCTGTGAATACAGCATCACGTGACGACCCAGGTCATATCAACAAAAACAGCCGCCTGTCGGGCCAATCGTCATCAGGGGCTTCTGCCGATCAACAAATTCGTGGCCTCCGCTCATTTTGAGCGGAGGATCGTTGCATGAACGAGGCTTGTTTCGATTGCTCCGCGAACAAACATCCGATTGTTCGAAAATGCAGGCTTGAAACCTGGCTGCCTCGACTGCCCTTCTTGATCGACCAAGCCGGTCGATCAAGAAGCTAACGAGATCCATTCAACTGTCGGGCAACAATTTTCGAGAAGATGTCTTTACGCTGGCAGCTGGAAGGCCCAATTTGCGATCAGCACGATGGCGATGCCACCGAGCAAAGCCAAATAAGGCAGAATTCCTGCTTTTCTTACCCCGAGATCCTGACCAACCAGCCCGAGATCATCCATGGCGCCCGCCGGGAACTTGCCGCCGTCGCGCACATAGTGCCTGTAGGCGAAAACCGGCAGGATCAATGCGGCGAAGGCGAAGCCGATCCAAAGCGCGTTCGCATAGCCCCAGACCTTGGCGCCAGCCCCGAGGAAGAGCGCATTGACGAAGGCGAGGACGGTGTTCAGGCCGATCAACCAGGAAGGTGCTTTCCACGGGCGCTCGACATGGCCGGAATCCATGCGGTGGATCCAGCCGGAATTGAGGTTCAGGAAATTGAAGATGATGTAGCCTACGTTGGAGACAGCGAGCACGAAGAAGTAGCCGCTGGTATCGGATGCGATGGCAAGCAGCGAGAGATTGAAGACGAAATCCGTCCACATCGCCCTGGTCGGTGCGCCATGCTCGTTCACATGGTCGAGATATTTCGGCAGCCAGCCATCCTTCGAGCCCTGATAGAGCGTACGCGACGAGCCGGCCATCGCCGTCATGATGGCAAGGAACAATGCCAGGATCATCAGGATGACGAGGAGCTGGGTAACGATGCGGCCGGCGCCGATCAGGCCACCGAGCGCTTCGGCGACGCCGGTGCCGTCGACGATGCCGGGCGCCAGCATGCCGGGATGGCCGAGCACGCCCTGGAAGGCGAAGGGCACGAGGAAGAAGAAAATGCAGCAGGCAAGGCCGGAATAGAAGATCGCCTTGAAGGTGTCCGTTTTCGGGTTCTTCAGCTCCCGCGTATAGCAGACGGCGGTTTCAAAGCCATAGGTCGACCAGGCGGCAATATAGAGGCCGCCGAGGAAGAGCGTCCAGCCGCCATTGCTCCAGGTGCCATCCGTGGCGGCATAGGCCGCTGTCGGGGGCACCAGACCCGTAACATTGGTGGACATGATCTGGCCGCTGACGATCGGATACACACCGATGATCAGCAGCGGCACCAGCACGATGATGGCGAGCCATTTCTGCACGCTCGCCGTCTCGGAAATGCCGCGATGCTGGATCGCGAAGATGATCAGCATCAGGACGCCGCCGATGAAGAAGGTGGCATTGATATTGGCGGTGGCAAGGAAGGGAATATTGAAGCTGACGAGAGACCAGTTGCGGATGGCAGGCGTGAATGCCGCAACGCCATCGGCGCTCAAAAGCGCCTTCACCGCATCTTCCGGAGAGGTGCCGGCATGAGCCGCGATATATTCCGCGACCCTTGGGCTATCGGCGGTGATGGACGCCGCATGCGCGCTGATCCAGCTGAGCACAGCCTGCGAATCCGCCGCTGGGATCGGAAAAAAGGCATTTAGAATATAGCCTGCCGCGATGGCGCAGCCGAGTGATAGCACCGGCGACCAGGCGAACCAGTTGCACCAGACCGAAAGTGGCGCGATGAATTTCGAGTAGCGCAGCCAGGCCGTCGCACCGTAAACCGAGGCGCCGCCGGATTTGTTGCCGAACATGCCGGCAATTTCCGCATAGGTAAAGGATTGCAGGAACCCCATGATCATCGAGATGATCCAGACGACGAAGGCTAGCTTGCCCGTCGTCCCGGCAATGCCGCCGATGGAGAAGAGAACAAGTGGCGGCACGCCCGCAGCCACCCAGAACGCGCCCTTCCAGTCAAGCGCGCGTATAAGCTTACCTTCGGTGCCAGCGGATACGCCGGCGTCCACAATATCCGTCATCGGTGATATTCCCCATCGTTGTTCCGGACGTATCTCTCGTACGTCTCCCTGAACGTGCCTCCCATGGCATTTGCGGGCTTGCTGGAGGTTTTCGAGAGCCGCGTCTGTGCGCGGATTTCCAGAGGCAAGACCTTTATGCATAGTGAAGATATTTTCTTTTTAGTCAATATCACTTTACTTTCCCACGGCATTTTGTCAGCATGATTCCGGTGTGGTGAGGCACATCATTTTCCCGAGAGGGCTACATGCGAGATCTCCATCCGCCGATCGCCGGAGCACGGCCCATTTCGGCGAGTACCGTCCGTTATCCGGGTATCCCGGCGCTGCCACACGATACGGAACGCTATCGTTGCAAGGGTGGCGGAACACTGGTCGTGCGAGTGGAGGCGGGTGACCGCGCCACATTGATCGACTGCGAGGGCGGCCAGGCATGCGAGCTCTCATTCATCGATGAGAAAGGGCAGTTTCAGTCCGCCGGGCTGGGTACAGCTTTCACCTGCGCCGCCGAAGGATTGAAAGCCATCCTCTCCACCGGGGAGGAAAGTGCGGCGCGCGTCCGTGCGGCGCTGCAGCGGCGAGGCGCCGATCTTGCCTCCGCGGGCGCATTACACATCTTCGGCGAGGCTTCGCCACAAGGCAGCACCGCCGAGTTCACCATTGCTCTCAAAGGCTTGCTGATCGTCTGCGCTCCGGGCGCATCCATGTCGCCCGAAGCGCAAGACACGGTAACGCCGCTGGAAATGAGGGTTCGGCGCACCAGGATCCTGCGGGACTACGCCGCCGCCCTGCCAGAACCCCTGGCGGATCCTATAGAGGATATCCGCATCAGAGCGGCAACCGCATCGGCCTATTTCGTTCGCGCCGGCGAATTCATCCAGATCATAGACGTCTATGGGCGGCAATGTACGGACTTCCAGGCGTTTTCTGCCCGCAAGGTGGACAAGGGGCTCGACCTCGCGCTCGACTCCACCGTCACGCGCACCTTGCTCGGCCGCAGCTATCCAACCCCAGGGCTGCCTTCCAAAGCCTTCGACCGCGATTTCGAGCCGCTGGTGGAAATTGTCCAGGATACGGTGGGCCGGCACGATGCCTTCGCAACGGCCTGCAACTCCCGCTATTACGACGACATGGGCTATCCCGGCCATGTGAACTGCACCGACAATTTCAATGCGGCACTTGCTCCTTATGGCATCGCCGGTCGCAAAGGCTGGGAGGCGCTCAACTACTTCTACAACACCAACATCGACCACAATAATCAGCTCTATCTCGACGAGCCCTGGTCGCGGCCGGGAGACTATGTGCTGATGCGCGCGCTGACCGATCTCGTCTGCGTCTCCTCCTCCTGCCCTGACGATATCGACGCGGCCAACGGCTGGGATCCGACAGACATTCACGTCCGCACCTTTTCCGGCAAAGAGACATTCACACGAGCGGTGGCCTATCGCATGACCCCTGACGCTGCCCCTGAACTGACGCGGGAGACCGCTTTTCATCCTCGCCTTTCGGCGATGACACGGGATTACACCGAATATCGCGGCTTCTGGCTGCCGAACCGGTTCTCGTCCGAAGGACCGGTCGAGGAATATTGGGCATGCCGCGAACGGGCTGTCATCATCGACCTTTCGCCGCTGCGCAAGTTCGAGGTGACTGGGCCGGATGCGGAAGAACTCCTGCAATATTGCCTGACCCGCGACGTCCGCAAACTGTCGACCGGCCAGGTCGTCTATTCCGCCATGTGCTACGAACATGGTGGCATGATCGACGACGGCACGCTGTTTCGCCTCGGCGACAAGAATTTCCGCTGGATCGGCGGCGATGACTATAGCGGCATCTGGCTGCGCGAGCAGGCGGAGAAGAAGGGCTTCAAGGCCTGGGTCCGCTCGTCAACAGATCAGATGCACAATATCGCGCTGCAGGGTCCGAAGAGCAGAGATATTCTGAAGGAGATTATCTGGACGGCACCGCGCCAGCCGACGATCGGCGAACTGGAATGGTTCCGTTTCACCGTTGGCCGCATCGGCACCTTCGAGGGCGTGCCGGTCGTCGTCTCCCGCACCGGCTATACCGGCGAGCTCGGCTTCGAGATCTTTTGCCACCCGAAGGATGCGGGAACCGTCTTCGACGCCGTATGGAAGGCTGGCGAACCCTATGGTCTGAAGCCGATGGGCTTGGAGGCACTCGACATGGTGCGCATCGAGGCCGGCCTGATCTTCGCCCATCACGAATTCGACGATCAGACGGATCCTTTCGAAGCGGGCATTGGCTTCAGCGTACCGTTGAAATCCAAGCAGGATGATTTCATTGGGCGCGAGGCACTGATCAGGCGCAAAGAGCACCCACGTCACCTGATGGTCGGGCTCGATATCGAGGCCAACGAAGCCGTGGGACATGGCGATTGCATCCATATCGGCCGCGCGCAGATCGGGGTAATCACCAGCGCAACCCGCTCGCCGATCCTTGGCAAGACGATTGCGCTTGCCCGTGTCGACGTCACGCATGCGGCCGTCGGCACCAAGGTCGAGATCGGCAAGCTCGATGGCCATCAGAAGCGGCTTCCGGCTGTCATCGTGCCGCTATCCCACTACGACCCGCAGAAGACGCGTCCGCGCTCTTAGTCTGCCTTCCGCTGCGCGTGCGAGATCGCGCGCGCAGCTTCTTCCGACGAATTTGCAAGCGAGCGCATTTCGGCTGCCAGTACCGCGAAGCCGGATCCTGCCGTTCCCGCCCTGGCAGCCTCGATGCCCGCATTGACGGCAAGCAGCTTCAGATAGCGGAGCGACTGCAGGATCTCATTGGTTTTCGAAGCCGTTACCCGCATGCCCGAGGTTTGCTCGTCGATACGCTGATAGAGCGACTCGATGTTGATGATGCTGCCCTCGAGATAGAGCAACTCCCCAGCCTCGTCCCAGACGCCGCCGCCTGTCTCCGTCACCCAGACGAGATGGCCGTCGCGGTGACGGATCCGATATTCCATCGTCCAGTCCGTTCGGCTCTCCAAAGCCCTGCCGACGACCTCATCCATGAGTGGAACATCCTCCTCGAACATGATGGAGGTGAAGGTCCGCGCGCGGTTGCCGACGATCTCGTCGACGGGATAGCCGAAGATGCGTTCGATGCCGTCGGTCATGTCAAGCATCGTATAATTCTCGTCGGCGCGGCAGCGATAGAGAAAGCCGCTCATACGGCCGAGAACACTGGTTTGAAAATCCATGAAGGCTGTACCCGAAGAAAAAGTTGCTGATCAAATTGCCTCATCTCAACTCAAACAGGGCCGGCAGGGATAGGCGTCAGCCTCCCCTGCCGGTTTACGCAATAAGGGGCTGCCGCTTCAGTTGCGCAGATATTCCTCCATCGAGTCATCAAGCGCATCGACCCAAGGCGTATGATGTTTCGGCGACATGTTGCCGGTCATCAGCGAGCGATAGGCGTGATCGCGGAAGCCCATGATATTCTCCGCCTTGTGGTGCTCCCATTCCATGAAGGTCTTGTTCGTACCTTCGATATCGAAACTCGGATAATCCGTCTCGGCGAGCAGCTCCTTCACATAATCGCCCTGATACCAGATCATCTGCTCCGCATCCTCGAGCGTCTCCTCGCGGGCGCGCCACTTGTCGAAATTCGCCTGCAGCTCGCTCTCGGGCGGCCGTTTGATGCGGCCCATGATGACATCGCGCGCCCACCAGGCCTGCACGTCGAACATGTTGAAGGTGTAGAACTGGTCCTGCATGCCGATATAAAAGAGCTGCGGGTTCCCGTCGAAAATCACGCCCTTGTAGAGGTGGTCGGCCCAGAGGCGATTGGCCGTCTTCAAGCGCAGATCATCTGGCAGGAACGGAAAGTGATGCTGATAGCCGGTGCACAGGATCAGCGCGTCGACATCCTTCGATGAGCCATCGGCAAAATAGGCAGTCTTGTTCTCCAGCCGCGTCAAAAGCGGCCGCTCCTCGAAATTGGCGGGCCATTTGAAGCCCATCGGCTTGGAGCGATAGCTCGTCGTCACCGATTTCGCGCCGTACTTCCAGCATTGCGAGCCGATATCCTCAGCCGAATAGCTTCGGCCGACCAGCAGTACGTCCTTGCCCTTGAATTCCAGCGCATCGCGGAAGTCATGGGCATGCAGGACGCGTCCGTTGAAGGTCTTCACGCCTTCGAAATAGGGTACGTTCGGTGTCGAGAAGTGGCCTGACGCGACGACCACATAGTCGAACTCCTCATCATACATGCAGTCCTGGGTGCGTTCATGCGCGGTCACCGTGAATTTCTTTGTGGCATCATCGAAGCGCACCATGCGCACGGGCGTGCTGAAGCGCACCCATTTACGCACGTCGGCCTTCTCGACGCGGCCCTTGATATAGTCCCAAAGCACGGCGCGCGGCGGATAGGAAGCAATCGGCTTGCCGAAATGCTCTTCAAAGGAATAGTCGGCAAATTCCAGGCATTCCTTCGGGCCGTTCGACCAAAGGTATCGATACATGCTGCCATGGACCGGTTCACCATATTCATCGAGACCCGTGCGCCAGGTATAGTTCCAAAGGCCGCCCCAATCCGCCTGCTTTTCAAAGCAGACGACTTCAGGGATATCAGCGCCCTTCTTTGCAGCCGATTGAAAGGCCCTCAACTGGGCAAGGCCCGAAGGGCCGGCACCGATAACGGCAACTCTTGTCATGAAGCATTCCCCTTCTCGATTGTATCGAAGTTTTTATTGCATGCAGTCGTCGTGGCGCGTCGTTTGCGTCAATCCGGGAAGGTGCCGGCGCTGGTCGGCGCGCCGTCGTCATAGGCCGATAGCCAATCGATGGTCGTCTGGCGAAAGCGTGTCAGGCCCTTGTAGTCGATGAGCTCCGGCGGCAGGGTGCGCAGCACGCGCGGGAAACGGCGCGCCCATTTCGGCACGGTCACGAGCTCGTCCATGTTCATCAGATAACAGCGGATGACGAAGAGAATGGCGTTGGAGCGCGGCAGGCGCCACAGGCTCTGCAATTCCACGCGCAGATGCACTTTCTCGCCGACATTGTCCGGCGTCACCGTAGTGCGGTCCGGCCCCCATTTCGGATAGTTCTCAGGGCTGGTGTCGAGGCGAGGATTGATCGTCATCGTCCAGTTGAACCGGCGTGTCGGCTTGCCCTGCTGCAGATTGAGCAGGAATTTTAGTGCGCGGTCGAAGACGCCGATCTGGTGGGCGAGCGGCACAGGCCCGTGCCATTCCATGAAGTTCATGCCGATATCGAAATCGAGCGACCAGTCGGCCTGGGTCGTCACCATGCCGGCATCCATCCAGAGATTGCCGTCCCGCTGGTCGACGATGCAGAAATCGCCCTGGGCCTGGCGGGTAATGTACTCGAAAGGCTCATAGGGCAGCGTCGACGCATCGCCGAAGGTGAAGGTGTCGTCTATGCCGAGCGGCCGGTTGATCCAGCGCCATTGATCGCCGTTCCTGGTGAGCGTGAAGTGCTCGGGATAGCCGGCGGCCTGCTCCTCCATCAGCAGTTCCAGCGTGTCCCACTGCGCCGACATCATGTGCGGCAACGCCTGATAACGCAGCGGATCTTCCTTCAGCACCAGCGCCCGGTCGTGCATTTCGGCAACATAGTGCTCGTCGACGTCAATCAGGCTTTCGTAGACCGTATTCTTCTGGCCTTTCACATGTGGTTCCATGTTGACGGAATACATGTACTCGTCGCGATCGAAGGGGAACGGAAAGCGCCGGATGTTCTCCGGACTGTTGCGATAGCTGAAATCATCCCGGAATGTTTCGTGCTTGAAGGCGATTGCCATGTCCGTTCTCCTGGGTATCGGCCTGAAGCCTATAGGTCGAGATGCAATGCGCTTCCTTCGAAACGGGAAACGCAGATCATCACCTTTCGGCCGGAAGCCTTTTCTTCGTCGGTCAGATAGACGTCATTGTGCAGAAGCTTGCCGTTACAGGCGGCAACGCCGGTCTCGCATTGTCCGCACGCGCCACCGCGACAGAGGAATGGCGCGTCGACGCCTGCCGCTTCGATAGCCTCCAGCATGCTCTCGTGATGGCCGACATGAACCGTCTTGCCGGAGCGCGTCAGCTCGATCGAGAAAGGCTTGCCGGGCTGCGGGGACAAGAAGCGCTCAGAGTGCAGGTTCTGTTCCGGCCATCCGGCTTCGATGCCTGTTCTCAGCACGCCATCGATCATGCCTGCTGGGCCGCAGACATAGAGATGCGTACCGAGCGGCTGGCTTTCGAGCAGACGGGCGACCGGGATGAAATTACGGTCGGCATCGCAATAGATCTTCACTCGCTGCGAGCCATATTGCTCGACGAGCTCGCGACAATAAGCGCCGCGATCCAGGGAACGCACGGCATAATGCAGCTCGAAATTGGCTCCCTCACGGGAAAACTGCTGCATCATCGCGATGAAGGGCGTGATGCCGATGCCGCCGGCGATGAGGAGATGCTTGCGGCCGCGCCAATCCGGCTGGAACAGGTTGACGGGATAGCTGACCTTGAGCTCGTCGCCTTCCCGCACCTTCTCGTGCATGAAGGCGGAACCGCCGCGCGAATCCTCGACGCGCAGCACGCTGATCTCATAGGCCGAGCAATCATGCGGCGGCGACATCAGCGAATAGGCATTGCGCCGCATATGCCCTTCGTCGTTCATCGAGACGATCACATGGGCGCCGCCGGAGAAATAAGGCATCGGCTTGCCGTCGAGGCGCTCGAAGCGAAAGCGCTTGATGCGTTCGGCAATGGGAGTGACCTTCGCAACGCGGACTGGGATTTCCGTACCACCGCTCATAGGAACAACTCCTCGGGATCGGGCGCGCTGCCGGGCTCTTCCGCATCGATATTGACGCCCTGGAAGGCGCCGAGGCGACGCGAATAGTGATCGCGTACCAGAAGCGGAAGCCCGCAATGGCTGCAGGCGAACGGACTGTGGGTGACATCCTCGGTGATGCCCTTGCAGTGGACGCATTGCACGCGGCGCGCCAGCGAGCCGCGATGCTCCGAGATGATCGAGGCGTGGTCCATACCATGATCGAGTGCCACCATCATCGCTTGGCCGATGAAACCTTCGGTGCCGGCGATGTATAGTCGCGTCCCCATATGAGCCGTCGCAAGCGACCCTTTCAGGCGAAAGAGCAGCGTCGCGATGGTCGGCGCCGTGAAGAACATGTCGGCGCCGAGGCTACGCAGGGTTTCGTCATGGCCCTTGCCCTGCGAGCCACGTGCGACATAGAGGATCTCGCTGCGCGACAGGATCGTGTCGTCGAGCGCGGGCCTGTGATCGAGAAGAGCATGGGCGCCCTCCCCTTCGAGAACGAAGAGGTGCCGACGAGCATGCGGCTGGATTGCAAGACCATGGTAGACCGGCCGGCTCTTGATGCCTTCGACAAGCATGAGCGCCTCCTTAGCCGATGGCCGTCCTCTTCTTCTTTTCCGGATCGTCGAACGGCAGGGTATGGGCAATCGCGCTCGCATTCAGGCTCTTGCCGCGTACTTCGAGCTTCGCGCCCTGGACTGCCTTGTCGACATCGAGACGGGCGATCGCCATCGATTTCCCGGTGAGCGTCGAATAGCAGGGGCAGGTAATGACACCGACCTTTTTGCCCTCGACAAAGACCTCGTCGCCGAGATCGGCCGGGCCATCAGCATCGATCAGCATGCCGAAGATCTTGAAGCGTTCCTTGCCCTTGAGGCGCGCATGTTCCTCTGCCCCCCTGAAGCCGGTCTTGCCGGGGCTGACGGTGAAGTCGAGGCCGAGCTCCCAGAGACTGTCGCCGGGCGGCTGATCGGCGAAGGGATACATCTGCGAGTTATCATAGGGATAGAAGAGCAGATAGCTTTCGACGCGCAGCATATCGAGAACGCTGAAGCAGCAGGGAATGATCCCCATCTCCTTGCCCTCAGCGACGATGCGGTCCCAGACCATCGGGGCATCCTGGCCGCGCACGAAGATTTCATAGCCGCGCTCGCCGGTATAGCCGGTGCGCGAAATCATCACAGGAACGCCGAACAGCGTCGTCTGCATGTGGTGGAAATATTTGAGGTCGCGGATACCGGGCACATATTTGGCGAGATAGTCGACGGCTACGGGACCCTGCAGTGAGAGGTCGTGCAGATCGTCGTCGAAGAGGACAGCGCAGTTGCGCCCCGCTGCCTGCTTGACGAGTTCTTCATGGCCGGAGCCCGAACCATGCACCAGCATCCAGGAATTCGGGCCGGTGCGATAGACGATGCAGTCATCGGTGAAGTAGCCGCGGTCGTTGAGCATCGCGGCATAAACCGAGCGGCCGGGATAGATCTTCGACATGTCGCGGGTGGTGATATAGTCGAGCACGGCAATGGCGTGCGGGCCGACCAGATGCACCTTCTTGAGGCCGGAAACGTCCATTAGCCCGGCCTTGGTACGGATCGCGACATGCTCTTGCGACATGTCCTTCTCGTAGGTCCAGGCGGTTCCCATACCGCTCCAGTCTTCGAGTTTCGATCCGAGAGCACGGTGCCGGTCCGCCAAGGCGGAGAAACGCCATGATAATGCCATTTCGTTCCCTCATTTTCTTCTATGGAATATTTATTTCCTGACTATAGTCGTCTTTCATGCCTTGGCAAGCCGATCCGAATGGTTTTTTGTCATCACTCGGAGGGCATTTTCTT
>NZ_AQHN01000082.1 GCF_000359745.1 Rhizobium freirei PRF 81 | reverse complement strand
CTTCGGATTATTCCTTTATAAGAAGGCCCCGCTGGAAACAGCGGGGCCTTTTTCATTGGTCAGAAAGCAGAGGGCATCCTCACGGTGAGGATGGAGAGCGCCCGTGGCATGAGGTCAGCTCCTGTGGCGAGAGGTCAGTTCAATGTGCAGTCTTGGGAAGTGAGATCAGCCCTTGCTCATGGTGAGGTGCGCAGGCACCTGAGCCTGTCGAAGGGGCCGGAGCCTCGAAGCACGAGGCTGGTCGTGGAGGCTCGCACTTCATTCAAATCTCCGAATTCCAAAACATGTGCATGAATGGCGCTCTTGCCGCGATCACTGATTAGTGACACTTCCTGGTGGTGCGAGTTCTGCCTTCGCACGGCGTACGGCATCGGCAACGAAATCGGTCTTGCCACCGGTATAGTGGTCCCAATTACCATTGGCCTCTTCGGCCAGACGTCGTTTCAAGATCGCATAGCCCGCCGCCAATTCGGGATGAGCGCGTAGATAGTCGCGGAAGAGAAGGCGCTCCCGGTGGGCCTCGTTGCCCGGCAGGCAAAGGTAGAGTCGCGTACCGTAGGGCGTCTCATCCTTGGTGAAGGTCCAGCGGTCGGCACCGTGCAGATCGCCGTGAAAGCGATATCCGTCGTCCTTCAGGCGCTCCGTTGCGTCCAGTCTCATCTCGTTGGAGGAAAGGACGGCATCGATATCGAGCTTGGGTTTGGCGCACAGCCCGACGACAGCGGTGCTGCCGATATGATGGAAGGCGGCGGGATGGCCAAGCAGCAGACCGATCGCCTTGCTTCTGCTTTCGAAGAGATAGGGCCATTGCGGATCATATTCGACAAGCGTGATCGGCCGCATTCGTCCCATCTCCCTTCGTCTTTTCCGACGTGCGGCACATGTTTTGCCGAGTCGCTCCGATTATCTTGCCGGGAAAGTGTGGGGTCACCAAGCCGTGTCTTGCGTAACGCATGCAAGGGCCTATTTACCGCTCGATTTTATCTGGAGGAGATTTCATGAAGAAACGTATTTTGTTCACGGGCGGCAGCGGCAAGGCTGGGCGTCACACCGTTCCATGGCTGGTCAATGCCGGCTACGAAGTCCACAACGTCGATCTCGTGCCGCTGAACAGCCCCGGTGTCACCAATCTGCTAGCCGATGTCACCGATTCGGGACAAGTCTATAATGTCTTGACCATGCATCGCGATTTTCCGGATCTGGATCGTGGTAAGGGCGTGCAGCCTTTCGACGCGGTGGTGCATTTCGCCGCCATCCCGCGCATCCTGATCAAGCCCGATAACGAGACGTTCCGCATCAACACGATGAGCACCTACAATGTCATCGAGGCGGCTGCGAAGCTCGGCGTGAAGAAGATCATCATCGCCTCGAGCGAGACGACCTATGGCGTCTGCTTTGCCGAAGGCCATCGCGATTTCCATCATTTCCCCCTGGAGGAGGACTATGATGTCAATCCGATGGATTCCTACGGCCTGTCCAAGGTCGTGAACGAGAAGACCGCCCGCGCCTTTGCCGAACGCTTCGGCATCGACATCTACGCGCTGCGTATCGGCAATGTCATCGAGCCGCACGAATATGAGCGTTTTCCCGAATATTTCGCCGATAGTGAAATTCGCAAGCGGATCGCCTGGAGCTATATCGACGCTCGCGATCTCGGTCAGATCGTTCATCTCTGTATCGAAAAGAGCGGTCTCGGTTTCGAGGTGTTCAATGCTGCGAATGATACGGTATCGGCCAATACGCCGTCGCGTGAACTTGCCGCCAAGCATTTTCCGAATGTCCCCTTCATGCGCGAGATCGGTGAATATGAGGGCCTCCTGTCCAACCGCAAGATCCGTGAGGTTCTCGGTTTCAAGGAAGAGCACAACTGGCGGCGTTATGTTGAGGTCTGAGACACAAAACCCGTAAGGAAAGAATGTCGGGCGCCACTCCCAGCGGCGCCCGAGATGTGGGTGCCTCTGGCAAGACAAGCGTGATTCGGTCCACGGATGGCGTCTTGATGTCGATGAAGTCGAAGTTTCTGAAACGCGGACCAGTCGGCTCGATTGGAGAACGATGATTGCGGAAATGCGCCTCCTCGGCGTATTCATCGGCGGCTCCTCCGGTATGGCGACGGCGGCGGCATCAGCCTGTGCCATGCGAAGCTACAGGTTCGGTTGGGAAAAAACAAAAAACGCTCTTGCCAATCGTTTCATCCCGCCTTAAAGGAGCGCCATGTCTTCGAACTGCTCGGGCGGTCCACCGCTTGAAGTGAATACTCGAAGGACGAAGGGGTATAGCTCAGTTGGTAGAGCGGCGGTCTCCAAAACCGCAGGTCGTAGGTTCGAGCCCTGCTGCCCCTGCCATTTTTCCTGACTTGACTGGCGCGTTATTATCGCTGCTTCTTGAGTTTGGAATTATGCCGGTTTGGCGGCAAATTTTCGAAAACGCTGGATTGCCTCTTGTTAAATTGGGAATCGGTGTTTATGTAGGGGTTCAACAGACACGCGGTGCGTGGGGCTGATATGTTCAGCTTTACGCGCCGTAATTGCGTGGGCAGTCAATGGCATCCAAATCGAATCCACTAGCGTTTCTGCAGCAGGTGCGCTCCGAGACGTCGAAAGTTACTTGGCCGTCGCGCCGCGAGACGATGATCTCGACGGTGATGGTTCTCGTTATGGTTATTTTCGCCTCGCTGTTTTTCTTTGCTGCCGACCAGCTCATCGGCTGGGTTCTCGGCTACGTGCTGAATACCGGCAACTAATATCGGGTGGAGATGAACATGGCGGCACGTTGGTACATCGTCCACGCTTATTCAAATTTCGAAAAGAAGGTGGCTGAATCCATCGAGGAGAAGGCTAGGCAGAAAGGTCTCGAGCATTTGTTCGAAAAGATCCTCGTGCCCACCGAAAAGGTTGTCGAAGTCCGTCGCGGTCGCAAGGTCGACAGCGAGCGTAAGTTTTTCCCGGGTTATGTGCTGGTTCGCGCCAACCTGACGGATGAGGCTTACCACCTGATCAAGAACACGCCGAAGGTTACCGGCTTCCTCGGCTCCGACAATAAGCCCGTTCCGATTCCGGATTATGAAGCCGAGCGTATTCTCGGTCAGGTCCAGGAAGGCGTCGAGCGGCCGAAGGCCTCCGTATCCTTCGAGATCGGCGAGCAGGTTCGCGTTTCCGATGGTCCGTTCGCCTCGTTCAACGGTACGGTTCAGGATGTAGACGAAGAGCGTTCGCGCCTGAAGGTGGAGGTATCGATCTTCGGTCGCGCTACGCCGGTCGAGCTGGAATACAGTCAGGTCGAGAAGGTCTGATCTGTCCGATCGGGGAGGTTGGTCTTTCGGCCGGCCTCCCGTTTAAGTTTGGATATAAGTGAGTGCTCGCTTATATCTTGCGGCTCAGCCGCAATTCGCGTGGAAGGGTAGGGTCTTAGCCGGACCTGGTGATCCGCACCACGCAACCGCAGCCGCCGGAGCGATCCGGCATAGTAGGCCGGGCAACCGGCTATGTAGAAAGGCAGAGAGAAATGGCTAAGAAAGTTGCAGGCCAGCTCAAGCTGCAGGTGAAGGCCGGCTCGGCGAATCCGTCGCCGCCGATCGGTCCTGCGCTTGGTCAGCGTGGCATTAACATCATGGAATTCTGCAAGGCGTTCAATGCCGCCACGCAGGAAATGGAAAAGGGTATGCCGATCCCGGTCGTCATCACCTATTACCAGGACAAGTCCTTCACCTTCGTCATGAAGCAGCCGCCGGTCAGCTACTTCCTGAAGAAGGAAGCGAAGATTCAGTCCGGTTCGAAGACCCCCGGCAAGGGCGCCAAGGCTGGCACCCTCACCAAGGCTCAGGTGAAGTCTATCGCCGAAGCCAAGATGAAGGATCTGAACGCCGCCGATATCGAAGGCGCAATGGCCATGATCGAGGGCTCTGCCCGTGCGATGGGCCTGGAAGTGGTGGGCTAAGACCATGGTAGCAAAGCGTATTCAGAAGATTCGCGAAGGCGTCGATCCGACCAAGCTTTATGCTCTGGATCTGGCCATCAACATGGTCAAGGAACGTGCCGTCGCCAAGTTCGACGAAACCGTCGAAATCGCGATGAACCTCGGTGTTGACCCGCGTCACGCCGACCAGATGGTTCGCGGCGTCGTCAACCTGCCGAACGGCACCGGCCGTACGGTTCGCGTTGCCGTTTTCGCTCGCGGCGCCAAGGCTGACGAAGCCAAGGCTGCAGGCGCTGACATCGTCGGCGCTGAAGACCTGGTCGAAATCGTTCAGGGCGGCAAGATCGACTTCGATCGTTGCATCGCGACCCCGGACATGATGCCGCTCGTCGGCCGCCTCGGTAAGGTTCTCGGCCCGCGCGGCATGATGCCGAACCCGAAGGTCGGTACGGTTACGATGGACGTCAAGGGTGCTGTTGAAGCTTCCAAGGGCGGCGCTGTCGAGTTCCGCGTCGAGAAGGCTGGTATCATCCATGCCGGTATCGGCAAGGCCTCCTTCGACGCCAAGGCTCTGGAAGAGAACATCCGCGCCTTCGCCGATGCCGTCATCAAGGCAAAGCCGGCTGGCGCCAAGGGCAACTACCTCAAGCGCGTAGCGATCTCCTCGACCATGGGTCCGGGCGTCAAGATCGAGCCGTCGACCGTTACGGCGCCGAGCGCCTGATGATCATGCCGGGCATTGTGCCCGGCGTTTAAGAACTCCCGGCCTTTCGGGGCCGGGATTTCCGGAGAAATCCGGAATTCCTGTCCGAGATTGCAGGTGGTTATCCCTTAATCACTCAAGCCTGCATGAGACGGGTAAGACCCGAATTTTGAAGAAGCTCAGCTTCGATGAACTCGGTTCGAGCCTTGGATGCCTTGTGCCTTGGAGCCGTCAGGTTCGAGCGCGAGGGGACAGGATCCTCAAGCGTCGCTTGGGATCTCTTTTGATCCCAGGAGGCAAAAGGCAACCCGGCAGGCCCGTTAACCCGGTCCTGTCAACTGGAGAAAAGCAGTGGAAAGAGCGGAAAAACGCGAATTCGTCACGGAACTGAACGAAGTCTTCAAGGCTTCGGGCTCGGTTGTCGTGGCCCACTATGCTGGTGCTACAGTCGCTCAGATGAACGATTTCCGTTCGAAGATGCGCGCTGCTGGCGGCACCGTCAAAGTCGCGAAGAACCGCCTGGCCAAAATTGCTCTTCAGGGCACGGACGCGGAAGGGATTTCCAATCTCTTCACCGGTCAGACGCTGATTGCATACAGCACTGATCCGATTACCGCTCCGAAGGTCGTCGTGGATTTCGCCAAGGGCAACGACAAGATCGTTGTTCTGGGCGGCGCCATGGGAACAACAACGCTCAACGCCGAAGGTGTAAAGTCGCTCGCGACCCTGCCTTCGCTGGACGAGCTGCGCGCGAAGCTGCTGGGCATGATCCAGACTCCGGCTACCCGCATCGCAGGTGTTGTTGCAGCGCCGGCAAGTCAGCTTGCTCGCGTGTTCTCGGCCTACGCCAAGAAGGACGAAGCCGCGTAAGGCGGTTTTTCGCTGTTTATAATCAACCAGTTCGAACCGAACAAAAGGAACTACTAAAATGGCTGATCTCGCAAAGATCGTAGACGACCTCTCCTCGCTGACCGTTCTCGAAGCCGCAGAACTGTCGAAGCTTCTTGAAGAAAAGTGGGGCGTATCCGCCGCTGCTCCGGTAGCTGTTGCTGCCGTTGCTGGTGGTGCTGGCGCTGCTGCTGCTGTTGAAGAAGAAAAGACCGAGTTCGACGTCATCCTCGCTGATGCCGGCGCGAACAAGATCAACGTCATCAAGGAAGTCCGCGCCATCACCGGCCTGGGCCTCAAGGAAGCCAAGGACCTCGTTGAAGCCGCTCCGAAGGCTGTCAAGGAAGCTGTTTCCAAGGCTGAAGCTGCTGACATCAAGAAGAAGCTCGAAGACGCCGGCGCTAAGGTCGACGTTAAGTAAGCTTTAAACTGCTTTGGGAGGTGGCTTTTCGCCATCTCCCATTCGCCGTTTTTCTGAACGAATTACCCAAAAGCCGCGGGAAAAACGGCTTTTGGGTAATGGGTTCTTCAAGAGGATGGTCTCAAACCGAACCGCGACGCAATCCGTGCCGAGCGGTTTTCGGTTAGATAGACGAGATTGAACTACTCATTGATTGATGGGGTCGCCTGGCCAGCGTTTCCCATCCGTTGCAGGCCCGGGTGCAGGATTTTAAAGGAGCGACGATGGCTCAGACCCTTTCGTTCAACGGTCGCAGGCGCGTACGCAAGTTTTTTGGTAAGATTCCCGAAGTCGCAGAGATGCCGAACCTCATCGAGGTTCAGAAGGCATCCTACGATCAGTTTCTCATGGTCGAAGAACCCAAGGGCGGCCGCCCGGACGAAGGTCTTCAGACCGTCTTCAAGTCGGTTTTCCCGATCACCGATTTTTCCGGCGCTTCCATGCTGGAGTTCGTTTCCTATGAATTCGAGCCGCCGAAGTTCGACGTCGATGAGTGCCGCCAGCGCGACCTGACCTATGCAGCGCCGCTGAAGGTGACCCTCCGTCTGATCGTGTTCGATATCGACGAGGATACGGGCGCGAAGTCGATCAAGGACATCAAGGAACAGAGCGTCTACATGGGCGACATGCCGCTCATGACGAATAACGGTACGTTCATCGTGAACGGCACCGAGCGTGTGATCGTGTCGCAGATGCACCGTTCGCCGGGCGTCTTCTTCGATCACGACAAGGGCAAGAGCCATTCCTCCGGCAAGCTGCTCTTTGCTGCCCGCGTCATCCCGTATCGCGGTTCCTGGCTCGATATCGAATTCGACGCCAAGGATATCGTCTACGCCCGTATCGACCGCCGCCGCAAGATTCCGGTGACGTCGCTGCTGATGGCGCTCGGCATGGACGGCGAAGAGATCCTGTCGACCTTCTACACGAAGTCGCTCTACCAGCGCGACGGTCAGGGCTGGCGTATTCCCTTCAAGGCTGAAACGCTGAAGGGTGCCAAGACCGTAGCAGACATGATCGACGCCGACACCGGCGAAGTCGTGGTCGAAGGCGGCAAGAAGCTCACTCCGCGCCTGTTGCGTCAGCTGCAGGAAAAGGGCCTCAAGGCTCTGAAGGCAACCGACGAAGAGCTGTATGGTCTGTTCCTGGCAGAAGACATCGTCAACTTCCAGACCGGTGAGATCTATCTCGAAGCCGGCGACGAAATCGACGAGAAGACCCTGCCGATCATCCTGAAGGCTGGCTTCGACGAGATCCCGGTTCTCGGCATCGACCACATCAATGTCGGTGCCTACATCCGCAACACGCTGTCTGCCGACAAGAACGAGAACCGTCAGGACGCTCTGTTCGATATCTACCGCGTCATGCGTCCGGGTGAACCGCCGACCATGGAATCGGCTGAAGCCATGTTCAACTCGCTGTTCTTCGATGCGGAGCGCTACGACCTCTCCGCCGTCGGCCGCGTGAAGATGAACATGCGTCTCGACCTCGACGTCGAAGACACCGTCCGCATCCTGCGCAAGGACGACATCCTGGCCGTGGTCAAGATGCTCGTGGAGTTGCGCGACGGCAAGGGCGAGATCGACGACATCGACAACCTCGGCAACCGCCGCGTCCGTTCGGTCGGCGAATTGATGGAGAACCAGTATCGTCTGGGTCTGCTGCGTATGGAGCGTGCGATCAAGGAACGTATGTCCTCGATCGAAATCGATACGGTCATGCCGCAGGATCTCATCAACGCCAAGCCGGCTGCCGCCGCCGTTCGCGAATTCTTCGGCTCTTCGCAGCTGTCGCAGTTCATGGACCAGGTGAACCCGCTTTCGGAAATCACCCACAAGCGTCGTCTTTCGGCTCTCGGCCCGGGCGGTCTGACCCGCGAGCGCGCCGGCTTCGAAGTCCGCGACGTTCATCCGACGCACTACGGTCGTATTTGCCCGATCGAAACGCCGGAAGGTCCGAACATCGGCCTCATCAACTCGCTGGCGACCTTTGCCCGCGTCAACAAGTACGGCTTCATCGAAAGCCCTTATCGCCGCATCATCGACGGTAAGGTGACCAACGACGTGCTCTACCTCTCTGCTATGGAAGAGGCGAAGTACTACGTTGCTCAGGCCAACGCCGAGCTCGACACCGACGGCTCCTTCATCGAGGAATTCGTTGTTTGCCGTCATGCCGGCGAAGTCATGCTCGCTCCGCGCGACAACATCAACCTGATGGACGTCTCGCCGAAGCAGCTGGTTTCGGTTGCTGCGGCTCTGATCCCGTTCCTGGAAAACGACGACGCCAACCGCGCTCTCATGGGCTCGAACATGCAGCGTCAGGCCGTGCCGCTCCTGCGTGCCGAAGCTCCGTTCGTCGGTACCGGCATGGAGCCGGTCGTGGCGCGTGACTCCGGTGCTGCTATCGGCGCCCGCCGCGGCGGCGTGGTCGACCAGGTCGACGCGACGCGTATCGTTATCCGCGCCACCGAAGACCTCGATCCGTCGAAGTCCGGCGTCGATATCTACCGCCTGATGAAGTTCCAGCGTTCCAACCAGAACACCTGCGTCAACCAGCGCCCGCTGGTTACCGTCGGTGACGTGGTCAACAAGGGCGACATCCTGGCCGACGGTCCGTCGACCGACCTCGGCGATCTGGCTCTCGGCCGGAACGTGCTCGTCGCGTTCATGCCGTGGAACGGCTACAACTACGAAGACTCGATCCTGCTCTCCGAGCGTATCGTTGCCGACGACGTGTTCACCTCCATCCACATCGAGGAATTCGAAGTGATGGCGCGCGACACCAAGCTCGGTCCGGAAGAAATCACCCGCGATATTCCGAACGTTTCGGAAGAAGCGCTGAAGAACCTGGACGAAGCCGGCATCGTTTACATCGGCGCCGAAGTTCAGCCGGGCGATATCCTCGTCGGCAAGATCACGCCGAAGGGCGAAAGCCCGATGACGCCGGAAGAAAAGCTTCTGCGCGCCATCTTCGGTGAAAAGGCCTCCGACGTTCGCGACACCTCCATGCGCATGCCGCCCGGCACCTACGGTACGGTCGTCGAAGTTCGCGTCTTCAACCGTCACGGCGTTGAGAAGGACGAACGCGCCATGGCGATCGAGCGCGAAGAGATCGAACGTCTTGCGAAGGACCGCGACGACGAGCAGGCGATCCTCGACCGTAACGTCTACGGCCGTCTGGTCGAGATGCTGCGTGGTCAGGTTGCTCTTGCAGGTCCGAAGGGCTTCAAGAAGGGCACGGAACTGTCGAACGCTGTCGTTTCGGAGTATCCGCGTTCGCAGTGGTGGATGTTCGCCGTCGAGGACGAAAAGGTCCAGGGCGAACTGGAAGCCCTGCGCGGCCAGTACGACGAATCCAAGTCGCGCCTCGAACAGCGCTTCATGGACAAGGTCGAAAAGGTCCAGCGCGGCGACGAAATGCCTCCGGGCGTCATGAAGATGGTCAAGGTCTTCGTCGCTGTTAAGCGCAAGATCCAGCCGGGCGATAAGATGGCAGGCCGTCACGGGAACAAGGGCGTGGTCTCGCGCATCGTGCCGGTCGAAGACATGCCGTTCCTCGAAGACGGTACGCATGTCGACATCGTGCTGAACCCGCTCGGCGTTCCCTCGCGCATGAACGTCGGTCAGATTCTCGAAACGCACCTTGGCTGGGCTTGCGCCGGCATGGGTCGCCAGATCGGCGAACTGATCGAAGCCTATAAGGCGAGCGGCAACATCGAACCGCTGCGCAAGACGATCGATCTGGTCGTTGGCGATGGCCCGAAGAGCGACGACGTGCACGAGTATGACGATGCGTCGGTTCTGCGTCTCGCAGACCAGTGGAAGCGCGGCGTGTCCATCGCGACCCCGGTCTTCGACGGCGCCGGCGAAGCGGATGTCAACCACATGCTGACAATGGCAGGTCTCAAGCAGACCGGTCAGTCGACGCTGTACGACGGTCGTACCGGCGAGCAGTTCGACCGCCAGGTCACGGTTGGCTACATCTACATGCTGAAGCTGAACCACCTTGTCGACGACAAGATCCACGCCCGTTCGATCGGTCCGTACTCGCTCGTTACCCAGCAGCCGCTGGGCGGTAAGGCGCAGTTCGGCGGTCAGCGCTTCGGCGAAATGGAAGTCTGGGCGCTCGAAGCTTACGGCGCGGCCTACACGCTGCAGGAAATGCTCACGGTCAAGTCGGACGACGTGGCCGGCCGTACCAAGGTCTACGAAGCCATCGTTCGTGGCGACGACACCTTCGAAGCGGGCATTCCGGAAAGCTTCAACGTTCTCGTCAAGGAAATGCGCTCGCTGGGCCTCAGCGTCGAACTGGAAAATTCCAAGGTCGACGATCTGCAGACCGCAAGCCAGCTTCCGGACGCGGCCGAGTAACAATCGATAGGGTGCGCGCTGCCAAGCAGCGCGCACCGTTCCAGCCGGCGCCCGGTTTCGGGTAGCGCCAGGCAGGGACGGTTTCGCCGCATTTCGCGGTTATTGTCGTTTTAGTGCGTCAGTCCGGTTCCCGGGAATTTGCCGGCACTGATTGCAGTTCGAGGGCGCTTCGCCCCAAAAGGAGATAGGCATGAACCAAGAGGTCATGAATCTTTTCAACCCGCAGGTGCCTGCACAGAATTTCGATTCCATCCGGATATCGATCGCATCGCCGGAGAAGATTCTTTCCTGGTCTTATGGCGAGATCAAGAAGCCGGAAACGATCAACTATCGCACGTTCAAGCCGGAACGCGATGGTCTTTTCTGCGCACGCATCTTCGGACCGATCAAGGACTACGAGTGCCTGTGCGGCAAGTACAAGCGCATGAAGTACAAGGGCATCATCTGCGAAAAGTGCGGCGTCGAAGTCACGCTGTCGCGCGTTCGCCGTGAGCGCATGGGCCATATCGAGCTCGCCGCTCCCGTTGCCCACATCTGGTTCCTGAAGTCGCTGCCGAGCCGTATTTCGACGCTGCTCGACATGACGCTGAAGGATGTGGAGCGCGTCCTCTACTTCGAAAACTACATCGTCACCGAGCCGGGCCTGACTGCTCTCAAGGAGCATCAGCTTCTCTCGGAAGAAGAGTACATGCTCGCCGTCGACGAGTATGGCGAAGACCAGTTCACCGCCATGATCGGCGCTGAAGCGATCTACGAGATGCTGGCCAGCATGAACCTCGAGAAGATCGCCGGCGACCTGCGCTCCGAGCTTGCCGACACCACGTCGGATCTCAAGCAGAAGAAGCTGATGAAGCGCCTGAAGATCGTCGAGAACTTCATGGAATCCGGCAACCGTCCGGAATGGATGATCATGAAGGTCGTCCCGGTCATCCCGCCGGACCTGCGCCCGCTGGTTCCGCTCGATGGCGGCCGTTTCGCGACCTCGGATCTCAACGATCTGTACCGCCGCGTCATCAACCGTAACAACCGTCTGAAGCGCCTCATCGAACTGCGCGCTCCGGGCATCATCATCCGCAACGAAAAGCGCATGCTGCAGGAATCTGTCGATGCGCTGTTCGACAACGGCCGTCGCGGCCGCGTCATCACCGGCGCCAACAAGCGTCCGCTGAAGTCGCTGTCCGACATGCTCAAGGGCAAGCAGGGCCGCTTCCGTCAGAACCTGCTCGGCAAGCGCGTCGACTATTCCGGCCGTTCGGTCATCGTGACCGGCCCGGAACTGAAGCTGCACCAGTGCGGCCTGCCGAAGAAGATGGCGCTCGAGCTGTTCAAGCCGTTCATCTACGCCCGCCTCGACGCGAAGGGTTACTCCTCGACCGTCAAGCAGGCCAAGAAGCTGGTCGAAAAGGAAAAGCCGGAAGTCTGGGATATCCTCGACGAGGTCATCCGCGAGCATCCGGTTCTCTTGAACCGCGCTCCGACGCTGCACCGCCTGGGCATCCAGGCCTTCGAACCCATGCTGGTCGAAGGCAAGGCCATCCAGCTGCATCCGCTCGTCTGCACGGCCTTCAACGCCGACTTCGACGGTGACCAGATGGCCGTTCACGTGCCGCTCTCGCTGGAAGCCCAGCTTGAAGCCCGCGTGCTGATGATGTCGACCAACAACATTCTGCACCCGGCAAACGGCGCGCCGATCATCGTTCCCTCGCAGGACATGGTTCTCGGCCTGTACTACCTGTCGATCCTGAACCAGAACGAGCCGGGCGAAGGCATGGCCTTCTCCGACCTCGGCGAGCTGCATCACGCGCTCGAAAACAAGGTCGTCACGCTGCACTCGAAGATCCGCGGCCGCTTCAAGTCGGTCGACGAAGAGGGCAAGCCCTATTCGAAGATCTACGAAACCACGCCTGGCCGTCTGCTCATCGGCGAACTTCTGCCGAAGCATGGCAAGGTGACCTTCGATATCTGCAACCAGGAAATGACCAAGAAGAACATCTCCAAGATGATCGACACGGTCTACCGTCATTGCGGCCAGAAGGACACGGTCATTTTCTGCGACCGCATCATGCAGCTCGGCTTCGCCCATGCCTGCCGCGCCGGCATTTCGTTCGGCAAGGACGACATGGTCATTCCGGACACCAAGGTTAAGATCGTCGGCGATACCGAAGCCCTGGTGAAGGAATACGAACAGCAGTACAACGACGGTCTCATCACCCAGGGCGAGAAGTACAACAAGGTTGTCGACGCCTGGGGCAAGGCCACGGAAAAGGTCGCCGAAGAAATGATGGCCCGCATTAAGGCTGTCGAATTCGACGAGAAGACCGGTCGTCAGAAGCCGATGAACTCGATCTACATGATGAGCCACTCGGGTGCTCGTGGTTCTCCGAACCAGATGCGTCAGCTGGGCGGCATGCGCGGCCTCATGGCCAAGCCGTCGGGTGAAATCATCGAGACGCCGATCATCTCGAACTTCAAGGAAGGCCTGACCGTTAACGAGTACTTCAACTCGACGCACGGCGCCCGTAAGGGTCTGGCGGACACCGCCTTGAAGACCGCAAACTCCGGCTACCTGACCCGTCGTCTCGTCGACGTCGCTCAGGACTGCATCGTCACGCACGTCGATTGCGGCACCGAGAACGGCCTCACCATGACCGCCATCGTCGATGCCGGTCAGGTCGTCGCTTCGCTCGGCGCCCGCATCCTCGGCCGTACGGCGCTTGACGATATCGATCATCCGGTCACGGGTGAGCGCCTCGTCGATGCCGGCAAGATGATCCTCGAGCCTGATGTCATCGAGATCGAAAAGGCTGGTATCCAGTCGATCCGTATCCGTTCGGCACTGACCTGCGAAATCCAGACGGGCGTCTGCGGCGTCTGCTATGGTCGCGACCTGGCTCGCGGCACGCCTGTCAACCTCGGAGAAGCTGTCGGCGTCATCGCCGCACAGTCGATCGGTGAGCCGGGCACGCAGCTGACCATGCGTACCTTCCACTTGGGCGGCACGGCGACCGTGGTCGACCAGTCGTTCCTGGAAGCTTCCTACGAGGGTACGGTTCAGATCAAGAACCGCAACATGCTGCGCAACTCGGATGGCAACCTGGTTGCCATGGGCCGCAACATGACGGTCCAGATCCTGGACGAACGTGGTGTCGAACGCTCCTCGCAGCGCGTCGCTTACGGCTCGAAGCTGTATGTCGACGAAGGCGACAAGGTGAAGCGCGGTCAGCGTCTGGCGGAGTGGGATCCCTATACCCGTCCGATGATGACGGAAGTGGCCGGTACGGTTCACTTCGAAGACGTCGTCGACGGTCTCTCGGTTCTCGAAGCGACGGACGAATCCACCGGCATCACCAAGCGTCAGGTTATCGACTGGCGCTCGACGCCGCGCGGCTCCGATCTGAAGCCGGCGATCGTCATCAAGGACGCCAGCGGCAATGTAGCCAAGCTGTCGCGTGGTGGCGAAGCCCGCTTCCTGCTCTCGGTCGATGCGATCCTGTCCGTCGAGCCGGGCACGAAGGTGTCGCAGGGTGACGTTCTCGCCCGTTCGCCGCTGGAAAGCGCCAAGACCAAGGACATCACCGGCGGTCTGCCGCGCGTTGCCGAACTGTTCGAAGCTCGTCGTCCGAAGGACCACGCCATCATCGCGGAGATCGATGGTACGATCCGCCTCGGCCGCGACTACAAGAACAAGCGTCGCGTCATCATCGAGCCGGCGGAAGACGGTGTCGAGCCGGTCGAATACCTGATCCCGAAGGGCAAGCCCTTCCACCTTCAGGAAGGCGACTATATCGAAAAGGGTGACTACATCCTTGACGGTAACCCGGCTCCGCACGATATCCTGGCGATCAAGGGCGTGGAGGCTCTGGCTTCCTACCTGGTGAACGAAATCCAGGAAGTCTACCGCTTGCAGGGCGTTGTCATCAACGACAAGCACATCGAAGTGATTGTCCGTCAGATGCTGCAGAAGGTGGAAATCACCGATGCGGGCGACAGCCAGTACATCGTCGGCGACAATGTCGACCGTATCGAGCTGGACGATGCCAACGACCGTCTGATCGAAGAAGGCAAGAAGCCCGCCTACGGCGATCCGGTTCTGCTCGGCATCACCAAGGCATCGTTGCAGACGCCGTCCTTCATCTCGGCCGCTTCCTTCCAGGAAACGACCAAGGTGCTGACGGAAGCTGCGATCGCCGGCAAGACCGACGGTTTGCAGGGTCTGAAGGAAAACGTCATCGTCGGCCGCCTCATCCCGGCCGGTACCGGCGGCACCATGACGCAGATCCGCCGTATCGCTACGGCTCGCGACGAACTCATCCTCGAGGAGCGTCGCAAGGGCACGGGCGCAGCCGTCGCAACGCCGATGCTGCAGGATATGGCCAGCGAGAATGTTCCCGTCGCTGAATAAGCGGTTCAGGACATGACCAATAAAGAAACCGCCCGGAGCGATCTGGGCGGTTTCTTTTTGTGCACTAGCAATTAAGAGATGCGAGAGGCGCGGGCAGTCTAGCTACCCTGTGTCAAGGCATCCGCCTTCAGCGGAAACGGATGATCGCGACTTCGCCTTCGAGCGCGCCCTGATAGGCGGAGGCGTGCGGCTCTTCGTCCGGGATATCCGTCAGTAGGCCGATCTGATCTAGGTCCGCTTCGATGAAACCTTCCTCTGCGAGCGCATTGAGCGCCTCGCGCACGGCGGTGTCGTCATCCGGCGCCTTCAGCATGACGTGCAGATCGATGCCTTCGCCGCCATCGGTCTCGTAGCCCTTGCCGATGATGATGAAGACCATGGGACCATCGGAGTTATTGTCGTTGTCTGGCGCAGTAATCATGAATCTTCCTTCGGGAGTATCGAATCGACCCGGCGATTCCTTGTGGTAGGGCAGGGCGTCGGATGAAAATGCCTTTCGGTGATTCCTTATAGGGATTTTGGCGAAATACCAAAGTCCATCTTGCCGAAGGGGCGGCATTTCCCTATTCAAAGCGCCAAATGGCTGGTTTTCCCGGGCTTCCGGGCCTTTGTGACAAAGATAATTTCTTAACCGGCCTTGACGAACCGGCGCGAAACCAGTAGTACCGCCGCCATCGGAACCCATGTGAGGCATGGCCGTTCGGGGCGACGCGCCCTGAAGTTCACCTCAAACAAGGTTCTAAAACGCACGTTGAAGACACGAATGCTGCACGCAAGACGCCACTCTAGGTGTCCTCTGCTTTTTTGTGGTCCATCTGCGAAAGCGGATCGGGCCACGTTTTGCGCATTGAGACGATCGTGTGTCGTTGCCGGTGACGGCGATAGTCATGCCCGCAAGGGTGTCGAGATAGATTTACAAGGGATGGTTGAATGCCTACCGTAAACCAGCTGATCCGCAAGCCTCGCCAGGCGCAGGTAAAGCGTAATAAGGTTCCCGCTCTCCAGGAGAACCCGCAGAAGCGCGGCGTTTGCACCCGCGTCTACACGACCACGCCGAAGAAGCCGAACTCGGCTCTGCGTAAGGTCGCAAAGATCCGCCTGACCAACGGCTTCGAAGTCATTGGTTACATTCCCGGCGAAGGTCACAACCTTCAGGAACACTCCGTCGTCATGATCCGTGGCGGCCGCGTGAAGGACCTTCCGGGTGTTCGCTACCACATCATCCGCGGCGTTCTCGATACCCAGGGTGTCAAGAACCGTAAGCAGCGCCGTTCGAAGTACGGTGCGAAGCGTCCGAAGTAATTCGGTTTCAGATAATCCGGCGCTGCGCGAGGTTCTCCGCGTGGTGAGGCGCCGCTAACAGTTGAGAGACGAGAAGTACATGTCCAGACGTCATAAGGCAGAAAAGCGCGAGATCAACCCGGACCCGAAGTTCGGCGATCTGGTCGTCACCAAGTTCATGAATGCTATCATGCTCGACGGCAAGAAGTCCGTCGCTGAAAGCATCGTATACGGCGCATTCGACGCCGTGCAGGGCAAGGCAAAGCAGGAGCCGCTCGGCGTGTTCCATCAGGCTTTGGATAACATCGCTCCGCACGTTGAAGTTCGTTCGCGTCGCGTTGGTGGTGCTACGTACCAGGTTCCGGTTGATGTTCGTCCGGAGCGCCGTCAGGCTCTCGCCATTCGTTGGCTGATCACTGCTGCTCGCAAGCGCAATGAAACGACCATGGTCGATCGCCTCAGCGGCGAACTTCTCGATGCCTCCAACAACCGCGGCGCTGCCGTTAAGAAGCGCGAAGACACGCACAAGATGGCTGATGCCAACCGTGCGTTCTCGCATTATCGCTGGTAATCCCGAACGGTTTCGGAAAGGCAGTCCATCATGGCTCGCGAATATAAAATCGAAGACTACCGCAATTTCGGTATCATGGCGCACATCGACGCCGGCAAGACCACGACCACCGAGCGTATTCTTTACTACACCGGCAAGTCGCACAAGATCGGCGAAGTGCACGACGGCGCAGCCACCATGGACTGGATGGAGCAGGAGCAGGAGCGTGGTATCACGATCACCTCCGCTGCTACGACCACCTTCTGGAAGGGCCGCGACGGCAAGACCCGCCGCTTCAACATCATCGACACCCCCGGCCACGTCGACTTCACCATCGAAGTCGAGCGTTCGCTGCGCGTTCTCGACGGTGCTATCGCTCTGCTCGACGCCAACGCCGGCGTTGAGCCGCAGACGGAAACGGTCTGGCGTCAGGCTGAGAAGTATCATGTTCCGCGCATGATCTTCTGCAACAAGATGGACAAGACCGGCGCTGACTTCTATCGCTCGGTCGAGATGATCAAGACCCGCCTCGGCGCTACCGCCGTCGTCATGCAGCTGCCGATCGGCGCCGAAAGCGACTTCAAGGGCGTTATCGACCTGATCGAGATGAATGCTCTCATCTGGCGCGACGAATCGCTCGGCGCTCAGTGGGACGTCGTCGAAATTCCGGAAGACATGAAGGCAAAGGCTGCCGAGTACCGCGAAAAGCTGATCGAGACCGTTGTCGAGATCGACGAAGCCGCGACCGAAGCCTACCTCGAAGGCAACCTGCCTGACAACGAACAGATCCGCGCGCTCGTCCGTCGCGGCACGATCGACGTCAAGTTCCATCCGATGTTCTGCGGCACGGCTTTCAAGAACAAGGGTGTTCAGCCGCTGCTCGACGCCGTTGTCGATTACCTGCCGTCGCCGCTCGACATTCCGGCGATCAAGGGCATCGATTTCAAGACCGACGCCGAGATCGAACGTCATGCTGACGACAGCGAGCCGTTGTCCATGCTGGCATTCAAGATCATGAACGACCCCTTCGTCGGTTCGCTCACCTTCGCCCGCATCTATTCCGGCAAGCTCGAAAAGGGCGCATCGGTCATCAACACGGTCAAGGACAAGCGCGAGCGCGTCGGCCGTATGCTGCAGATGCACTCGAACTCGCGTGAAGACATCGAAGAAGCCTTTGCTGGCGACATCGTTGCTCTGGCCGGCCTCAAGGAAACCACCACTGGCGATACGCTCTGCGATCCGCTGAAGCCGGTTATCCTCGAGCGCATGGAATTCCCCGAGCCGGTCATCCAGATCGCGATCGAGCCGAAGACCAAGGGCGACCAGGAAAAGATGGGCCTCGCGCTCAACCGCCTGGCTGCAGAAGATCCGTCCTTCCGCGTCAAGACGGACCAGGAATCGGGCCAGACCATCATCGCCGGCATGGGTGAACTTCACCTCGACATCATCGTCGACCGCATGCGTCGCGAATTCAAGGTTGAAGCAAGCGTCGGTGCGCCGCAGGTTGCTTACCGCGAAACCATCACGCGTCAGACGGAAAAGGACTACACCCACAAGAAGCAGTCGGGTGGTACTGGTCAGTTCGCCCGCGTCAAGCTGGTGTTCGAACCGAACCCGGATGGCGACGACTTCAAGTTCGAGTCCAAGATCGTCGGCGGTTCTGTTCCGAAGGAATACATCCCGGGCGTTCAGAAGGGTATCGAAAGCGTTCTGTCTTCGGGCCCGCTGGCTGGCTTCCCGATGCTCGGCGTCAAGGCGACGCTCATCGACGGTGCCTTCCACGACGTCGACTCGTCGGTTCTGGCCTTCGAAATCGCTTCCCGCGCTTGCTTCCGTGAAGCAGCCCGCGAAGCCGGTGCTCAGCTCCTCGAGCCGATGATGAAGGTCGAAGTCGTAACGCCGGAAGACTACGTCGGCGACGTCATCGGCGACCTGAACTCGCGTCGTGGCCAGATCCAGGGCCAGGAAAGCCGCGGTATCGCCGTTGTCATCAACGCGAACGTCCCGCTGGCAAACATGTTCAAGTACGTCGACAACCTGCGTTCGATGTCTCAGGGCCGTGCGCAGTACACGATGACCTTCGATCATTACGCGCCGGTTCCGTCGAACGTCGCGCAGGAAATCCAGGCAAAGTATTCCGGTCAGAAGTGACCGGAATACCAATTGGCCGATAACAAGAATTGATCCCCTCGGGGACAGGAAAAATGGAGAGCCG
>NZ_AQHN01000081.1 GCF_000359745.1 Rhizobium freirei PRF 81 | reverse complement strand
GGTTTCATCCCTTCCTGCTATGATTTGGTTCGCGCGACATTGCCATGGGCGCGCATTGCGGCTCAAGCCGAAATCAGACACTTAGCGTCGCAATCGTCTGGTTTCACCCGAACAGGCGCTGTGCACTTTTCCTGAAATGTTCGGCCGCTCGTATTTTAATCAGGCAAATTCCATGATGACGGCGTCGACGGCGAGGCTTTCACCGGGTTTCGCATTGATCTTGCCAACCACTAGATCGCGTTCGGCGCGCAGGACATTCTCCATCTTCATTGCCTCGACGATGGCGAGCGTCTCGCCCGCCTTGACCTCCTGGCCCTCGGCAACAGCGATCGATACGACGAGGCCGGGCATGGGGCAGAGCAGCAGCTTCGACGTATCGGGTGGTAATTTTATCGGCATGAGCTTGTCGAGCTCCGCCTGGCGCGGTGTGAACACCTTGGCCCTGATGGAAAGCCCCTGCCAATCGATGCGCAGGCCATTCAGCACGGTGCGAATCTGCGCCGTCAGCCTGCGGCCACCCACCGTGCCGACCCAGACGGCGTCGCCGGGCCGCCAGTGGGTCGCGACGGTTACGATCTTGCCGTCCATCTGCATATCCATCTCGAAAGGAATGGTCACCACGCCCTCGAGCAGCGTCACGGGTAGGTAGTCCGTGCCGAGCCTGACGATCCAGTTTTCCCGTAATGGCCCGGCTGCGGGGCGCAACCGGTCGCCATAGCGCTCGCGGCGATTGGCTTCGATCAGATTGCAGGAAAGGGCGACGGCGGCCAGCAAAGCAGTCTGCTCCTCATCCGGCGTTACCGGCGCAAAACCATCAGGATATTCCTCGGCAATGAAGCCGGTGGAGAGACGGCCTTCGCGCCAGCGCGGGTGTTTCATCAGCGCCGAGAGGAAGGGCATGTTGTGTTCGATGCCATCGACGACGAAGCCGTCCAAAGCTTCGCCCATCGCTTCGATCGCCTCCAGCCTCGTCGGTGCCCAGGTGCAAAGCTTTGCGATCATCGGATCGTAATACATCGAGATCTCGGCGCCTTCGAAGACGCCGGTGTCATTGCGAACGACGGATTTGTCCTTCCGGCCTTCACTTGGTGGACGATAGCGCGTCAGCCGGCCGATCGAGGGCAGGAAGTTGCGGTAGGGGTCTTCCGCATAGAGACGGCTTTCGATCGCCCAGCCATTGAGCTTGATCTCGGCCTGCTTGAACGGCAGCCTTTCGCCGGCGGCGACGCGGATCATCTGCTCAACGAGGTCGATTCCGGTGACAAGCTCCGTTACCGGATGCTCGACCTGCAGGCGCGTGTTCATTTCGAGGAAGTAGAAGTTCCGGTCGCGATCGACGATGAATTCGACCGTGCCAGCACTCTGATAATCCACGGCCTTGGCAAGCGCCACCGACTGCTCGCCCATGGCCTTGCGCGTCGCTTCGTCGAGGAACGGCGAGGGCGCCTCTTCCACGACCTTCTGGTTCCGCCGCTGAATGGAGCATTCGCGCTCGCCGAGATAGACGACATTGCCATGGGCGTCGGCCAGCACCTGGATTTCGACATGCCGGGGATCGACGACGAACTTCTCGATGAAGACGCGGTCGTCACCGAAGGAGCTTTTCGCTTCCGAACGGGCACGCTCGAAGCCGTCGCGCACCTCATCCTTGTTCCAGGCGATGCGCATGCCCTTGCCGCCGCCGCCGGCAGACGCCTTGATCATGACGGGATAACCGATCTCACCCGCGATCCTTTCAGCGTGATCGGCGTCGTCGATGATGCCGAGATGGCCCGGAACGGTCGAGACCTTGGCTGCATTGGCGAATTTCTTCGATTCGATCTTGTCGCCCATGGCCTCGATCGCCTTCGGCTTCGGGCCGATGAAGATGATGCCTTCCTTTTCCAGCGCCGCGCAGAAGCTCGCGCGCTCGGAAAGGAAGCCGTAGCCGGGATGAACCGCTTCCGCGCCTGTCTGCTTGCAGGCGGCGATGATCTTGTCGGCGACAAGATAGCTTTCGGCGGCAGGAGCCGGACCGACATGAACGGCCTCATCGGCCATTTCAACATGCAGAGCATCCCGGTCGGCATCGGAGTAGACGGCGACCGTCAGGATACCCATGCGGCGCGCAGTCTTGATCACGCGGCAGGCGATCTCGCCGCGATTGGCGATCAGAATTTTCTTGAACATGCGATCTCCGCCCAAATGCTCTATTCAGTCAATGTTTTAGCCACAAATTGCGTCATCGGTCCATGTACAACATGCCTGCGTTCAAGCCGTTTTTTGCAGTCTTGACTGTAAGCGTTCGCGCCAGATGATGAAGAGACCGGAGCCGACGATGATGGCAATGCCGATCCATTTGGAAAGGTTGGGGAAATCGCCGAAGATCGCATAGCCGAGAACGGTGGCGGAAATGATCTCGAAATACTGGAACGGGGCGAGCAGCGAGAGCGGCGCCAGGCGGAAGGCTTTGACGACAAGCATATGCGCGTAGCCCGAT
This sequence comes from Rhizobium freirei PRF 81, assembly GCF_000359745.1. GTDB lineage: Bacteria > Pseudomonadota > Alphaproteobacteria > Rhizobiales > Rhizobiaceae > Rhizobium > Rhizobium freirei. Next base: position 57,782 of record NZ_AQHN01000081.1, on the reverse strand, counting down.
ATCGAGCCCAGAATCAGCAGAAGGACGAGGCCGAGCACAGAGACGGGCAGGGATGGCTCGAAATCCGCGATGCCGGCGGATGCTCCCGCCAAAAGGGTGACCGACATGAACAGCGTGCCGCCTACGCCGGCCATCACCTGCATCGTCATCGGCGAATCCGCCTCGCCGACGGCGCGGTTCATGAACAGATAGAGTGCAAAGAGGAAGGCGCAGGCAACGGGCAGCAGCGCCTTTAGCCCGAAAATCTCGAAACTCGGCTGGATGACGATCATTGCGCCAACGAAGCCGATGACGATCGCCAGCCAGCGCCTCCAGCCGACCTTGTCGCCGAGAAACAGGGCCGAAAGTGCCGTCAGCATGAATGGTTCGACGAAATAGATCGCGAAGACATCGGCGAGCGGCATATATTTGACCGCCGCGAAAAAGAGCAGACTGGCGGCGCCGTGCAACGCGCCGCGCAGCAGGTTCATCCAGGGACGCTTCGCAGAAAATGCCGTACGGCCCGAAACGGTCGCCAAGAGCGGCAGCATGCATACGAGCTGAAAGAAGAAGCGATAGAATGTCACCTGGCCGGGCGACATGCCTTCGAAGCTTGCCATGTATTTGGCGATGGCATCCATCGTCGGCAGCAGGATCATGGCGCTTGTCATGATCGTCATGCCTCTAAGCGGATTCTGCTGTGTGGAAACGGCGGGAGATACGGACATGAAGAGACATCAAACACAGGAGCAGCATGCAATCAAGAAGCGATCGGATGCGGAACCGAAAGCCGCGGGCTGGCGGCGCAAGATGCCGCACTTTTCCATTTGGGACAGATCGTGGTGGCGAGATGACGCCGCTAGACCTATCTGTGCTTTCGGAAACCGCTAAAACATACGTGCGCCACATAAATTGCCGGCGCAGCCAAGAAAAGGATCGCACCGATGTTCAAGCCCGAACAAGAGACGACCGTTTTTTCGGACGAGGGCGGCGATACGCTGGGCGGACGTCTGTCGATGGCTCGTGACGCCGCTGGTATCAGCTTGGAAAGGCTGGCAGGAGAACTGGGCGTCAGCGAGGAAACCATGCTTGCCTGGGAATCGGACCGCTCGGAGCCCAAACCATCTACTCTGGTGACGATGTCGGCTCTCTTCGGCGTGTCTCCGGTCTGGCTGATGACCGGTTCAGGGGACGGACCTGGAGAGGACAGTGATGAGCGCGCCCTAGAAGCCGTTCGGAACGAGCTTTCGCGGCTACGGACGGCCTATCAGGAGATCGGTCGGCTGATCGAGACGACCACGAGCCAACTCGAACGGCTCGATCATCAGATCCGACTGCGCAATGTCAGCAAGGACGTCGCGCATTGAGCGTGGCGTCTTTCGATGCTCATGGCAAATAGGGGTTTTGATCGATCCGTTCCGTAGAGCAAGCCTAGCTTAGGCGGGCAATCGTGTCGTCCAGATTGTCGATCGCGAGTTGTTCGCGGGCGATCATGCCGTCAAGATCGATAGCCTCGTTAACCCCATTTGCGCTTGCGCCCTGTATTTTCATCGCCAGCAGCTCGTTGCGATGGGCGATCTTCTCGCCTCTAATTTTGATCAGCTTCAAGCGAAAATCATCATTCATCTCAAATCCCTCCGTTTGGAGTGAATTATCCGCCGTTTCCGGACCGCCATTCGTTCTTCAGGCTCACCGCAGTCGATCTCACTCGTGCCCACGTCCTCGATAGGTGGTCGGAACGCCGGCCCCCTCATGGCATTGCGCGAGAGTTTCCAGCCACGCCGCCAATCCAGCCGGTACTTCGGCATTTCCGGCCTCCAACGCCTCCACCCATGACAGGTCGCATTGCAGGGCGCTCGCCAGATTGATCGGCGTCCAGCGTATATGCAAAAGGCATTCTGAAAAGCGTTCTGGCGTCATGTATTCTCCCACTTCCGAAGAAACTTCAGCGTGCCAGAGGGGCGCGCGAAGTCAAGTGATCATGGAGATCCAACGGCTCCTGCTGATCAAGGCGAAGTAGCAATATGAGCGCCGTATATGATGTAGACGTGAGTGAGGCTGGGAACAACCGGCTGAACCTGGCCGCCACAGAGCATGAAAACGCCGCTCCGCTGTCATCCTCTGCGAGGAATCAGCTGGCGGTCTCTATCGGGTGAATTGATCGACGTCCAAGGGAGAACTGACGACATCGGAGGAAGCCGGTATCGACAAAAGCTGATTTCAGCAGATCAAGCGATCAACAGCCGGTGAGATATCCATAGTGTCTCACGCTATTCTTCATCGTGAAATCCAGCGGCACCTAAAGCCCTGTTCTAAAAACAAAAAACCCGGCCTTAGCCGGGTTTTTGGTGCGGTCGAGAAGACTCGAACTTCCACGGGTTGCCCCACAGCGACCTCAACGCTGCGCGTCTACCAATTCCGCCACGACCGCATCGTGGTAGGCGCCGAATTGCTCCGGCGCGGCTGCATGTAGCAAAAGCATTCGGGGGGCACAAGAGCGATGTGTCAGTTTTTTTAAATTCCTTCACAGCACCTGCGATCACGCTTGTCCGATTGCCGGGGAAGCGCCGTAGATGTTTGAATTTCCGCCGGAATAGCGCCATATGTGGATAACTCGTCGGCGCGCAGGATTTCCACAGATGCGGCCTGCGGCGCGCAAAGGACTGCCAAATGCTTCGCACCGAACTTTCTCATCAGATGTTTCCCACTCACGACACACCGCCCGTTCGCTGGCGGATCAGCGATGGTCTTGTGCCTTATGAGGAGGCCGTTGCCACCATGGAGGCGGAAGTTGCGGCGATCGCCGAAGGCCGGGCGCCGGAGCTGGTCTGGCTGGTCGAGCATCCGCCGCTCTATACGGCAGGCACGAGCGCCGATGCCGCCGATCTCATCGAGCCCGATCGATTCCCCGTCTTTGCCACCGGGCGCGGCGGCGAATATACCTATCACGGGCCGGGCCAGCGCGTGGCTTATGTCATGCTGGACCTGAAGTGTCGTCGGCAGGATATCCGCGCCTTTGTCGGCGCGCTCGAAGAAGTCATCATCCGCACGCTCGATTCGATGAACGTGCGCGGCGAACGGCGCGAGGATCGCGTCGGCGTCTGGGTGCGGCGTCCGGAAAAGCCGGTGCTGCCGGACGGAACCGTCGCCGAAGACAAGATCGCCGCCCTCGGCATCCGCGTGCGCAAATGGGTGACGTTCCACGGCCTCTCCTTGAACGTCGATCCCGATCTCGGTCATTTCACCGGCATCGTTCCCTGCGGAATCTCGGCCTACGGCGTCACCAGCCTTGTCGATCTCGGCCTGCCGGTCATGATGGCGGATGTCGATATCCGCCTCCGCGACGCTTTCGAGCAGGTTTTCGGACAAACGGTCAACGACGGCTGATATTTCGGCTTGTATGGCAACAGCCAAAGGGTCGCGGATGCTGTCTTGCGACCGCGATCGATTGCCGAGGCGCACCTGCATTCATGGGAGCGATTCGTTCTCACCAGGCGTTCTGTCTCGTCTTCCAGCTAGAGATAGTGCGGCTTCTGGTTGCTGACAATGTCGGCGCCATTATCACGCGAGATCATGTGGGCAATTCCTTGACCTCCGCGGGCGATTGCATGCCGTGATTGCATCTGCCCAAGAAAAATGCCCTGGAAGGGAGAGCATCCAGGGCATAGGGAGGGGAACTGCCGGAAAGAGGGTAGAGCGGCGGCGCCACACGTCAAGGGGCCGCCCTCGCGACAGGTAGCATTGTGTCCGCAATTTTGCCTTTGTCTCGCGAAACGGCAATCCAAGCGTGTCGCTAGGCTGCAAACAGCAAGAGCGAGGTTGCCATTGTGCCGATTCGGCACGACGACCTCTGCCATTTTCGGCAGGTTTAGCGGCTGCGGCGAACTGCCATCAATGATTGTCTATCGTGCGTGATTGCACTTTTTAATGGCTGCTTTCGTACAGTTTACGTTCATATTCGTCCGCATATGGTGTCATCCGTCGCCCCGAAATCGCGTGTCGATTGACAAGCGCTGAGGACGACACGATTAATAGTTTCGACATTCGTCATAGAGCGGAGGAAATGCCAATGACTAGTCGTGCCATTCTGTTGATGTCCCTTGCGTCTCTCACAGTTGTAGGCTCGATGGGCCTAGCTTCTTCGGCTTCTGCGCTAACCATGAAAGAGTGCAGCGCCAAATATCAGGCAGCTAAAACTGCCGGCACTCTGAACGGCCAGAAGTGGAATGACTTCCGCGCCACGCAGTGCGCTGCCGATGCAGGTGCCGCGACAACTGCACCAGCGGCAACTGCCCCTGCCGCAACGGCCCCGGCAGCGACCGCACCGGCTGCTACGACGCCATCCAAGACGGCGAAGACGACTGCAGCCGCCAAGGTTGATGCCAGCGAGCCCGACGCCACCAAGCCGCCGGCAGCCGAACCGGCAAAGCCGACGACGGTCGCTCCGGCCGGCGTAACCTTCCCGGCCAAGGTCGATGCCAAGTATGCGAGCGAAACCCCGGGCAAGAGCCGCTTCCACACTTGCGTCGATGCTTACAATGCCAACAAGGCCAAGAATTCGCTCGGCGGCCTGAAGTGGATCCAGAAGGGCGGCGGCTACTACAGCCTCTGCAACTCCAAGCTCAAGGGCTGACTTGCAGTCCGATTGGACAATCCTACGGGCGCCTTCGTGGCGCCCGTTTCGTTTTTGAATGGATCAGCGCCGGACTTTTTCCCATTTCTTTATCAAGCGGTCGCGCTTGAGCTTTGACAGGCGCTGCAGCCAGAAAATGCCGTCGAGCTGGTCGATCTCGTGCTGAATGCAGATCGCGAGAAAGTCTTCGGCTTGCTCCTCGTGTCCCGCGCCATGGATATCCTGATATGAAAAACGAATGGCCTTTGGCCTCGCGATCTCTTCGGTAACGCCTGGCATCGAAACGCTGCCTTCCATATGCCGCATGGTTTCTTCGGACGACCAAAGGAGCTGCGGATTGATGTAGGTACGTATGCCGTCTTCCCGGCTAAGTTCGATCACGACGACGCGCTTGAGCACACCGATGTGGGGGGCGGTGATTCCGACGCCGGGTGCGTTGCGCATCGTATCCAGCAAATCCGCCGCAAGGGCACGCAGATCGTCGTCGAACGTGGTAACCGAGGTGCAGGCCGTTTGCAGCAATGGATTGGGGAAGCGAATGATGGGGCGGACCGGCACGGGATTCTCCGTCGATAAAGCGATACGCGTTGAAAGGCGAGAATGAGGGCGGAAAGGTTGCGATACCGTCGCCACGTTGAAAAGATAGGGCCTATGAGGAACTTTACCTATCTATTTGTTAATAATTATTTTTATTGCTCTCGAAGAGAGTGGTATCCGCGTTGACCTGTCGCTGATCCGCGTTCTTTTCCTCGGTCACTCTACATGCCGTCACGGATAGAAAAGGATCATATCGCGTTTCGGGATTCGTGACGCGTTGATCTGCGCATCGCGAGCGCAGAAACAGTCCCGAGCCCTGCAGAAATTGACTATTACGTAAAAGTCAATATTATGGAGTCCATTAGATAGGGGCGGATTCTTGGTAGACGGATACTATAGCATAACGGAGCTCACGCGGGAATTCGGCGTTTCGACCCGGACTTTGAGGTTCTATGAGGACGAAGGCCTCATTCACCCCGAGCGCAGAGGGCGTACGCGTCTGTTCCGGCCGGCCGACCGGCGCCTCATTTCAGAAATTCTCCGCGGCCGCCGCATCGGCTTCACCATCGCCGAGATTCGCGAGATCATCCAGGTCTACAAGGAGCCTCCGGGCGAAATCGGCCAGCTGAAGCTGCTGATGAAGCGTGTCGACGAAAAGCGCGACGAGCTGCGCCAGAAGCGCAAGGATATCGACGACACGTTGAGCGAACTCGACAATGTCGAGGAAGCCTGCCTCGGACGCCTCGCCGATATCGGGGTCGGGACCTGATCGCTATCAGGCTTCCAACTATCAAACCCAGCGGCGCGTGTGCTTGCAGTAGAATTCGAATTCACAGCCGAAGCGGGAGAGGAGATGCATCTCCTCGCAGCGGATGACGAGCAACGTGGTCAGCGCGGCTGCCAAGGCTGCGATCGCCACGAACCAGAGATTGCCGATCAGCAGGCCGAGCCCGGCCGTCAGCAGCGTATAGCCGAGATAGGTCGGATTGCGGGTGAAACGAAACGGGCCCGTCGTCACCAGATAGGCGGAGCAGCGCTGCGTCAGCACCGTCGTTCGGCTCTCTAGCAATGTCTTGACGGCCCAGACGTTCAGCGTCACCGCAAAGGCGGTGAGAGCGGCCCCGGCGGCCCATGCGACGATCGACCAGAGGAACGGCAGCGGCAATGGATAATATCGCTGCAGACAGAGCGCGATAATGACGGCGATGCTATAGAGCAGCGGCGGCCACGGAAAACTCAGCGACTTCGAACGATAGGCATTCATAGAATAACCCTGTCATTGCGCTTCATCCGTGCACTGTATCGCGATTCGGCTCACGCGTTCATCGCTATCTGCTTTGATTGCTCCAGATTCCAGGGCCTTGAAGAGATTTTGTGCCTGCAACTTGTCGAGCGTGCACTGGCAGAAACTGCGGCACATGGCTTCGCTGCCAGAGCGCGTGCAGGACGCCACGCATTGCCTGATGTAGCCGACCGACGGATCCTGCTGTGGCGCGGGGGCGACCACCGACAGAAGATAGACGAGACCGAAGAGCACCGGCTGATGAACCAGGTAGAAGGCGAGGCTGTGGCGGCCGGCGCGGGCGATCAGATTGCGGCCCGGACCGAATTTCGCCAGCCGCGCGAGCCAGCCGAAAGAGATTGCCAGCTGCGCCGCACCGAGGCCGAACAGAAAGGGCGTCAGCCAGGGAAAGAGCGGCACGTAGTCGTTCGATTGCTGCGGCGTCTGCGACAGGCCGATCCACCAAAGCCACGGCGTATCGAAGGCAGAAGAATGCAGGGAGAAGGGTGCGATAACGTTGTCGACGACAATGCCTGCGGCCAGCAATGCGGCGACGAGCAATGTGGCGAAAGCCGGCAGCCGCAGGAAAAGCAGGCCTATGATGCTGGAGGCCGCGATCGCGTGAAGGATTCCGAAATAGATCCATCCAGGGCCGATAAACAATTTCGTCACGACGGAAATCGCTATTGCAGCGACGACGATCATTGCGAGACGGCGGCCGTAGGAGCGCCAGCGAATCTCCGGCGTATTGGCGAGGACGAGGCTGAAGCCGGCCAGAAACAGGAAAGTGCTGGCGATGAGACGGGCATAGGCTTTCAGCCAGCCCGTTTCCGCAGTACCTGCATCGAGGTAACCGAAAAACTCGAAATCCCAGGTGCAATGATAGCTTGCCATCGCCAGAAGCGCGGCACCGCGCGCCGTATCCAGAAGGCCGATGCGGGGCGTCTTTTGCGGTGCATCGGCGCTCTCGGCGATAGCGACCATTAAGGGGTCCTTCCAGGCATGGACTCAAAACATGCGCGCTCTGTTCGAGCGACGCGGGCCTGTCATGGCATATCGCTATCCATAATGGCCAGACGGGCATCGGAAAAAAACTGTCGGCGGATCAGCACGATGATGATGAACATCGTCGTGCCTATGAAGACATAGGGGCTGAGGAACCAGCCGAGGTAGCCGATGGACAGGAAGATGGCGCGGAGGCCGGCGTTGAAATTCCGGGCGGCGATAATGTTCATACGGATAACCCGCTCGGCGGCGCGTTCGGCGCGCACGGGATCGCGGATGGCATCTTCGAGCATCGGCAGCGAGCCGAAAAGAATGGTGCAATAGTTGAACAGGCGGTAGGCCCAGCCGAATTTGAAGAAGGCATAGCCGAACAGGCAAGCCAGCCCCGCCACCTTGATCTCGAAAGCGGCGCGGCCGCCATTGAGGATGAACGGCAGGTCGGAGAAAAACGCGTTGACTTTGTCGGTGGCGCCGAGCAGCGCAAAGCAGCTGCCGATGGCGAAGATCGAAGTGGAGGCGAAGAAGCCCGTGCCGTTCTGCAGGCCGGAAAGGATCTGCGTATCGATCATCTTCAGATCGCGGCGCAATGAATTATAGATCCATTCGCGCCGGCGCTCATTCATCGCCAGCGTCAGGCTGGTGCGATTGAAGAAGCGGGCGCTGGTGGTGATCCAGTTCAGCGCAACCCAGAGAAAGATGAACAGGGCGAGGGCGACGTAGTCGGCAGTCGTCATAAAGGCAGATTCCCCAGGAACATTCCGATGTGGACTGTAGCGCAGCGCCGGCCTGGCGCAATGCCCTTCTGTTTGCGTCGCCGAATGCCTAGATATAATGTCGCTGCCATGAAATCCGATGTCGGTCGATCGCCGTGCAAGCTCGTCTCGATAGCGTAGCCTTGCCCACAGTCGATTTGCCGAGGAGGCAATAAAGGTCCATGTTTCTTTCAGTTTTCGATGTTTTCAAGATCGGTGTGGGACCGTCCAGCTCGCACACCATGGGGCCAATGTCCGCCGCGAATCGCTTCCTGGAGCTGGTGCTATCGAACGAGTGGCCGCGTCCGTCCTCAAACGTGCATGTCGACTCGATCAAGGTCAGCCTGCACGGCTCTCTCGCCCATACCGGCATCGGCCACGGCACGGGCAGGGCCGTCATTCTAGGCCTGATGGGCGAGCGGCCAGATACGGTCGATCCAGACCGGATGGATGCTATCATCGACGAGGTCGAGCGCAGCGGCCGCATCACGCCCCCCGGCCATCCGGGCTACCGGTTCCAGCCCAAGGCCGATCTCATCTTCGACAAGAAGGTTCCTCTGCCGGGCCATGCCAATGGCATGAGCTTCTCCGCCTTCGACAAGGATGAGCGCCTGCTGGTGAAGCGCATCTATTATTCGGTCGGCGGCGGTTTCGTCGTGACCGATACCGAGCTGGAGCAGATGCGGGCCGACAAGAAGAAGCCGGCCGCGGCAGGCGAACGTGTTCCGTTCCCCTTTGCCAGCGCCAAGCAGATGCTCGAAATGTCCGAGCGCTCCGGTCTCACGATCGCGCAGATGAAGCGTGCCAATGAAGAGACGCGGATGAGCGCCGAAGAGCTGGATGCCGGCCTCGACCGCATATGGGCTGCCATGAGCAGCTGTATCGATCGCGGCCTCAAGGTCGACGGCATCATGCCCGGCGGGCTGAAGGTGCGCCGGCGAGCCCGCGCCATTCACGACAAGCTGCAGGAGGAATGGCGCAGCAACCGTATCAATCCGCTGCTCGCTAATGACTGGCTCAGCGTCTATGCGATGGCCGTCAATGAAGAGAATGCCGCGGGCGGCCGCGTGGTGACCGCACCGACCAATGGCGCGGCCGGCGTCATTCCGGCGACGATCCGTTACTACCAGCACTTCCACGAGGATTGGGATCGGGAAGGCATTCACAACTACCTGCTGACCGCCGCCGCAGTCGGCGGCATCATCAAGCACAATGCGTCGATTTCCGGCGCCGAAGTCGGCTGTCAGGGCGAGGTGGGTTCGGCAGCCGCGATGGCGGCCGCGGGGCTCGCCGCCGTCATGGGTGCCACGCCGGAGCAGATCGAGAATGCCGCTGAAATCGCGCTGGAACATCATCTCGGCATGACCTGCGACCCGATCGCCGGCCTCGTTCAGGTGCCTTGCATCGAGCGAAACGCACTTGGCGCCGTCAAGGCGGTGACCGCCGCTTCGCTTGCCATCAAGGGAGACGGTCAGCATTTCGTGCCGCTCGACGCCTGCATCGAAACCATGCGTCAGACCGGCCACGACATGAGCGAGAAATACAAGGAAACGTCGACGGGCGGCCTTGCCGTGAATGTCGTGGAGTGCTGAGTGTGGACGCCTGATCTAAGAGCTTGACGTCCTCGGTCAAAAGGACTTCAACGAAACCCATGGCTTTACATCTCATCAAATTATGCGTCGGCGCGGATTCGCTCGATGATCTGCGCGAGTGGGTTTCCGAGCGAGCGATGAATGCGATCGCGGCTGGGCTGGAGCCGCATACGACCCATACGACGCGGATGGTGCCGAAACGGATCGAGGAGCTGCTGGATGGCGGCTCGCTTTACTGGGTGATCAAGGGGCAGGTGCAGGCAAGGCAGAAGCTGCTTGGTATCGAGACCTTCACCGATGCGGAAGGCATTCAGCGTTGCCGGCTTATTCTCGACCCGAGCGTCGTCGAAACGACAGGGCAGCCTCGGCGGCCGTTTCAAGGCTGGCGCTACCTGCCGCAGGATGATGTGCCGCGCGATCTCGATAGTCTCGGCGATGCCGCCGAATTACCCGCCGATCTACGGCGGGAACTTTCCGAACTCGGACTGTTGTAAGGCAGCCTTTCAGAGCGGTTCAGATTTTCACGGAATCTCCGAACCGCTCCATTTCATTATTCTAGCGCAACCGCATCATGACCGGCGCCCGGCCGCTCGGGGCTGTGATATGCAGGTGGATATGGGCGTCCGGCTGCGAGTAGCGCCAGGCGCGTGCGCCGTGGCAAAGCAGAACGCCGATCAGGTCTTTCGTCTTGCTGCGCGAGCGCGAACGGCTGAGACCCAGCTCCGCGAGCCGCATCGCTGCCTCATGTAGCGGATGAAGAGCAAAGCTCTTCTGTTTCATCTTGCCCCCGCCATCGAGCGAGAATCCGGGAAAGTTCTCGTTCATTGCCATTTCAAATCCCCGTACACGTTACAAACTCAGGGCCGGTCCGACAGACATCCGGAGCCGGAGGGTCAGGCATCAGCAAGGGAAGCCCAACCGATTTTCAAACTAGGCGACACGAAACACATTGAGCCGCCGTTCTATTCCATGCTCGCCCAGCATTTTACGCCGGCACGCTTGAGAGCCTTGCAGGCATTCAGTGCTTCGCCTTGATCTTCGAAACCGCCGAAACGGGCGCGATAGCCACCGTCGAAGGCGACGGTATAAGACTTGGCCGAGCGCAATGCCTTGCCGCCCTTGCTTCTGGCGGCGTCGAGGAGATCGGTAGCGCCATCCTTGCTGGAGGAGACGCCGATCTGAACGACCCAACCGCTAGGATCACGTTCGGCCTTGCCTGCCTTTGCGACCTTCTCCGTCTTATCAGCCTTCTCGGCCCGCTGCAGCTTGACGATGTTGGTATCGGCCTTGGAGGTCGAAGCCGTGGTGACGGTATCGATCTCGTCCTCATCACGGTCATCGGAGGGATCGGCCGCAGCAGCCTCTTCAGAGGCAGGGCTTTGCTGAGTAGGCTTGACGGCAAGCAAAGGGTTGACGGATTTCGGCGCTATGGCTGCAAAAGCCGCGGCGCTGGACGGCTGCCGGACCTCGGCCGCTTCCGCCGTCTCATCGTTCTTGATCTTTCCGTGGCTGACATCGGCAAAGCGGGCGCTGGCGGCTTGAACATCGGGCGTCGCGGCGGGCGCGTGGGCGATGACATTCGAAGCAATATGGCGTGTCGACGCCTGCGGTAGATAGGCCGCGATCAGCTTGCGCATCTGATTGTCGCGGGCAGGGGTCGAAGCGCCTCCGAGAACGACGCCAACGATAGAACGGCCATCGACCTTCACCGATGTTGCGAGATTGTATCCCGCAGCGCGTGTATAGCCTGTCTTGATGCCGTCCACGCCGCGCACCGCCCCTATGAGACGGTTGTGCCCGAAGATGACCCTGTTGCCGAGCCGATAGCTCGTCTCGGAAAAGAAGCCGTAATATTGCGGGAAATGCTCGCGAAGGGCAACGCCGAGGCGCGCCTGATCGCGCGCCGTCGTCATCTGTGCCGTATTCGGCAGACCGTTCGGGTTGCGATAGGTCGTACGCGTCATGCCGAGCGCGCGCGCCTTGTCGTTCATCATGCGCGCAAAGCCTTCCTCGGAGCCGCCGAGCATCTCGCCCAGCGCCATGGCGGCGTCATTGGCCGACTTGGTGACGATACCGAGGATCGCCTCGCGAACCGTGACGGAGCGGCCGGTGCCGATGCCGAGCTTCGTCGGTGCCTGCATGGCGGCATTCCTGGAGAAGACGACGGGGGTATCGAGAGTGATGCGTCCGGCCTCAAGCGCCTCGAAGGTCAGGTAGACCGTCATCATCTTGGTCAGCGAAGCGGGATAGTGAAGCGTGTCGGCGTTTTCGCTGTAGAGAACGTTGCCCGTATTGGCATCGATGACGATGCCGGCATATTTCGGACCGGCGGCGGAAGCATCCACGGCAACCACCGTGATCGAAGCCGTCGCGACCGAGAAACCGAGAAACATTTTCGCCAGAATCTTACCGGATTGAGACGACGATACGGGAAGGGTTGATCTGGACACTAAATCACTCTCTGCTTGCATTTACATTCTCGATGATCCGGTTCGCCGCCTTCCACGAACGCCCGTTGCGCTTGAGACTAAAGGCTTAGCGTTACCAATCGGTTTATGATGAACGGTTGGTTTCAGGTTTCCGTGTCATTTTAGTGAGCTCCAGCTGCCGGTGTCGAAGCAGCTGAGACATTCACCAGGTGCGCGCCGACAAAGTTCCGGACGGCGGCATCCATGGTTCGCCAGTCCCCAAGCTGATTGCTGGAAAAGCGGTAGAGGACGCTCAAATCCTTGCCGAGCTTGACATCTCTCTGACAGTCGCCGCTCGTTGCTGCGGCCGGCGAAGCGGGCATGATACAGCGCACGACGTAGTCCGGTTCACCCGAGCGCGGCGCGGTCAGAAGGATCTCGTTGTTGTAACCGGCATCGGTGCGCAGGCGATGTGCCGTCAGACCATAGGGGGCCGCATAGGGGGCGCCATCCATAATATGGGAATAGATCGGCTCCAGCCTGCCCGACATGTCGCGCGACATCGTGCTCTGGCTGAGCTGCAGGAAAATCAGCGAAGATGACTGCGAGACATCGTCGAAGCGCAGGCGCTCCGGCTCGCTGAATCCCTGCATCTGCGGCCATGTGAGATAGAGATCGACACGCTCGGCCACGCCATCCACGCGCTCGCTCGGAAAGCGGATGGTATTTGCTGCAAGGCGCACCATATCTTCGCCGATCGTCACGGAAACAGGCTTGGTATCCGTTGTGTGGCCGCCCAGGGAGATCCGCTCGCCGAGCCAATGGCCGCCGAGAGAGATGGCGACGGTGAGGGCGGCCAGAACGGCGATGCCTGATGTGAGCCGATAGACGAGGCCGCTCGATATCAGTGGCCGTTCGTCGATCATTGAGGCGGATGACGGAGGAGAAACCATGCCCTTGCCTTCATTTCCTTCCGCCCTGGAGTTCTCGCCGATTCCAGCGATGGCGGATCCGCAGAAGCGTCAGACTTTCGATGAGTCTTGTCGGGAAAATGATTGGCGCCTTCATGGTTAATGAAGCTTTAAAAATATATCGGTCGACGTTCTATTGTCGCCTCGCTTGCGGAACTTCTTCGCGCTCGCCCAGGAAGAGATCCAGCAATAACGAAAAGAGCCGTTCCCGGGACAGTGGGAACGGCTCAGAGGCACCGGCCTGGACAGAAATCAGGGGACAAGACCGGGCCTCTGATCTTGATCGCCGGCGCTAGGCCGCCGACGATCCTGTATTGCGTGTTTACTTCAAGCTACCGACTGCGACGGCGCGGCCATCCTGTATCTTGACCCAGCGGGCCGGGTGCTCGACGGACTGACGCTTGAGGAAGGTATATTCGGTCTCGGACCAGAGCTTCACCTTGTCGCGCATGTTGTCGAGGACGAAATCGCCACGGTCGGTGCGAACCGTCAGAACAGCGTGGCCGTCACCGTTCGGCTGCAGGACGACGGTCATGAGCAGGTCGGAGGGGGAGAAGCCCGCGTCGATCAATTCCTTGCGCTTGAGCAGCGCGAAGTCCTCGCAGTCGCCGGCAGTGGTCGGAATCGCCCACTTTTCTTCGACGCCGTAGAGCTCCATGTCGGTCATCGGCTTGATCGTGGTGTTGACCGTGTAGTTGATCTTCAGGATCGTCTTCCAGCTATCCTGAGTAAGGATGATCGGACCGGCATCGCCACCGGCAAAGGCGCACTCGCGCGGATTCTCCTTGCAGAACTCGTAGTGACCGATCGGAGGAGCGGCGTCGCCGGTGATCGTCATATTGGCGGGTGCGGCCTGAGCGGGGCCGAAGAAGCCGAGAGTGAAGAGTGCCAGCGCGGCGCAACCGCGAAGTACGAATTGAAAGTTCATGTCCCTGTCCCTGCTTATTTTGTTGGGATCAGAATGACACGCATGCTTTTATCTGGCGCAAAATTGCACAGTCAAATTAATGGCTTAGTTGAATCAAATCTGGATCAAACTTTCATAAAACACGCAGAAAACTTGACTCAATTTTTCGGCAAATTCGATTAAAATTTGAATGTTTTCGGTATGTGTTCCCGGACGGAAAAACGGAGAGATGTACTGCTCTAAATGGCTTCTCGCCAATCGGATTCTTAACAACGAAGCAGCTCTTGCGGCCAAGAATCATCCCATACTGAAAGAGGCAATCTGCGCTGGCGCATGGCGGAGCCGGCGAAATCGGCAAATTCACCCTGTCCTGTGCCATTTCGGGAAAAACGGCCGAAAAATATTTTTTGATTTTTATTGTGGGCCGAGCGTGCGCAATGCGTCTGCCGCGCCGACGATGGAAGCGGCCATTTCCGATAGAGCGGGCGAATGGGCCGCGTTGGGAATGACGATCAAATTTGCATCTGGCCATGCCTGTGAAAATTCCCATGCGGTGACGATGGGGGCCTCGAGATCGAGGCGTCCCTGGATCAGTGTGCAGGGGATGCCGGAGAGCCGGTGGAGACCACGCAGGATCTGGTTTTCCTCCAGCCAGGCCAGATGATGAAAATAATGCGTTATGATGCGGGCCCGTGCCGTCAGATAGCGCGGATCGGACCAGCGTGCCGACAGGGTAGCGCGGGGGTCGACCAGGATCGAGGCGGCTTCCCATTCGTGCCAGTCCCTTGCCGCCTTGACATGGATTGCCGGTTCCGGATTGCTCAGGAGACGATAATAGGCGCCTACCAGATCGCCGCCACGATCCTCTGCCGCAGCTGATGCTCGGAATCGCGTCCATTGCTCGGGAAAGAAACTGCCAAGACCGCGATAGAGCCAGTCGATCTCCGACTGCCTTGTCATCGTGATGCCGACGAGGAGCAGGGATAAAACGCGATCCGGATGGGTCTCGGCATAGACGAGGGCAAGCGTGCAGCCCCAGGAATTGCCGAATACGATCCAGCGGTCGATGCCGAGCAAAAGCCTCAGCTGCTCGATATCGGCAACCGAGTGCCATGTCGTATTGTCAGACAGATCAATTCCAGGCTCGGACGCATGCGGGAGACTATTACCGCAACCGCGCTGATCGAACTGGATGATCCTGTAATGCTGCGGATCGAAATAGCGTCGCGTTCCGGCTGAACTCCCCGAGCCGGGCCCGCCATGCAGGACGAGGACGGGCATGCCTGCGGGATTGCCGGACTGCATCCAGAATATCCGCTGGCCGTCACCGACATCCAGCAAGCCCTCGTCGAAAGGAGTTATGTCGGGATAAAGCATCTCGCGGCCACGCATCGCAGACAGGAACAAGCGTCGCTATTTCCCGACGTTGCGTGACAGGCGGATGACGGATCAGAGAAATTCGCGCAAGGTCTCGCGCGACTGCAGCGAAAGGAACTCGATCGCCACGCCTTCCATGAAGTGGCGCACGACGCGGCCGCGCATATTGCCGAGGCGGACCGGAGTGCCGAGGGCGGGCCGCACTTCGACGTCGACGGCAGCTCCGGAAAGCGAAAGGTCCATGATGCGGCAGCTATATACCGTGCCGTCGTCAAGGGTGAGGTCGCTGCGGGTGTTGCGCGGCGTCAGGCGATCGTGGCGGCGATCTTCCGGCAGGCCGAGCTCATGCTTGTTGGCAAGCCAGGTGAGCTGTGCCGCAAGCTTTTCGCGCTTCCGTTCGGTCGCGTTGATCGACATGCTGAAGCCGCGCCCGTCAACGGCGACGACGTGACCTTCGACGCGGCCGAGATGGTCGATATAGGCGATGACACGCTCGTCGGCGCGCGGACGTCCCGCGCAGATGACATACATGTCGCCGGGCGACATTTCCGTTACCAGGCACTCGAACTCTTCATAATTTGCCAGCATGAGACGACCCTGCATATTGATCGGGACCCGCTGAAAGGTCCTTTGATCGCCGCGAGGGGCATTGCCTGCGAATTGATTTGACCGCATCGCTTGGGCCGGCTGGGATGAATGCATGGAAGAGCTTCTTTACCGATTGCGTCCGCTGCAATAACTAGCCGAAACTTCTTAAGGTATTGTTGTCTTTCCTCAAGGTGTAACCTGGGGGCGCAAGCCGATTTTGTCCCGCGGCGGTTCACTCTCGCCGGCATCTTGACCGAGTATTGCAAGATTTAACTTTCTGCGCATCCATTCACCCAAGCGGGTGTTTTCCCGAGGCGCCAGAAGATCGGTCATATCCAGTTGAGGCGATGGTTCGGGGACGCGGACAGGGCGGTCGTAAAGCAGACGGCTGCGGTCGAGCGCAAGAAACTCCAGGCATTCGTTGCCGAGCCAGGGCGCCGGAGCTGCAGGTGTCAGGCAGCCCAGCAATCTGTCGCAGATATCGCTGGAGCTGCGCAAAGGCATCAGCATCATTTCGAAAGCCACGCTGCGGCCGCTGATGCAATAACCGGTCGCCCTGATTACGGCGGGAACGACATGCCTCATTACGCCGGCAGCGATGTGTACCGGGTCCTCCCGCTGGCTGCCGGCCCAGAGGACAGCAAAGTCTTCGCCGCGGATCTCGCGGCCCATGAGATTGCAGATCGTCGTGCCGGCCAGGCGGAAGCGCGGATTGTTGTCGGCCGTATTTTCCAAAATGAACAGCTCCGGGAGAATATGACTGACGGCCGACGGTTGTATCAAACTGCGCAGGGGCGCGTCTGCATTGCCTCGGATCCGCTCCCAGTAAGTAAATATTTCAGCGCTGGTTTTCTGGCACATGGTACGTCGGTGTCCCAATACAGTTCAATTCCGAGGGCGTTCTTTGCCCTCACATTAAGCCCTGCCAGTTTCATGCCAGAACCGGGGCATTAGGGTTAATAGATGGTTTCGATTGCCTTTGGTGGCGGCAAATGAAAGAAATTACTCATCACTTCACCAAGTGACCTTCAGCACGAACTTAGAGGGCGCGGGACCGGCTCATCAGGCCAATCCCGAAGAGAAGCGCCCGATACGCCGCCCGTCATCCGGGCGGCTTTTTTTTTGAGTTTCGCTGCGCTATGTGTCGAGCACATCTAAAGAAAAGCAGAGCAACACATGGACGATGAACAGCCGCCGCGCCAAGAGCCGAAAGATCCGCGGCCGCAGCGCGTTCCGGCCTTCAATCTGCCGCCGATCATTCTCGCCAGCCTCGCGGTGCTGGTTGCCGTCTTCGCGCTTATGAACGTGCCGTCATGGTCGGACGATAGGCTGAACTGGATCTACTTCACCTTCAGCTTCATGCCTGCCCGCTACGCATTTCCGCTGGCGCAGCAGGGCCTCGAATGGCTCTGGACGCCTGTCACCTATTCGCTGCTGCATGGCGGCGTCGAGCATATCGTCTTCAACAGCCTTTGGCTGATGGTGTTTGCGGCGCCGGTGGCCCGACGCATCGGGGCCGTACGCTATGTGATATTCTGGATTCTCTCTTCCGCCGCTTCAGCTTTCATGCACGCGGCCCTCTTCTGGGGCGATCAAACTTTGTTGATCGGCGCGTCCGGGGTCGTGTCGGCGCTGATGGGTGCCGCCTGCCGCTTCGCCTTTCCCGTCGCCGACGGACGCCGGATTTCCATGCGGGAGGCGCATCTCAATCCGCGCCTTGGCATTCTCGGCGCGCTGCGCAGCCGCACGGTCGTTGTCTATATCGTCATGTGGATTGCGG
The DNA here is from genome assembly GCF_000359745.1 of Rhizobium freirei PRF 81. GTDB lineage: Bacteria > Pseudomonadota > Alphaproteobacteria > Rhizobiales > Rhizobiaceae > Rhizobium > Rhizobium freirei. Next base: position 39,971 of record NZ_AQHN01000081.1, on the reverse strand, counting down.
GTAATGCGCTCGTCGCCTTCGGCATCACACTTGCCGGCGACAGCTCGCAGCCCGTCGCCTGGGATGCCCATATTGGCGGCTTTCTCTTCGGTTTTCTGCTCTTTGCGCTGTTTGATCGGCAGCCGCGCATGGAAGAGCAAGAAGCTGCTCCATTGGACGAATGAAGCTGTTGCTTTCTCGCTGACACAAGCGCACGATTGCTATCCGTCGGTCGCGGAACAGAGGAGATCGACTCGACCGACGGGCAAAGCGCCGGTTTGAGCTCCGGGGGTAATTTCGGAACATATCGGATGCTTCAAGTGTTCACATGCTTTCGAGATGGGAGGATCGAATGTCAGTTTCCGTGAAGGCCATACTTGATGCCAAAGGCCGCGACGTCGTTACCGCCGGAGGGAATACGACGGTTGCCGAGGCCGCCAAGATACTCAATCAGAAACGCATCGGCGCGATTGTCGTCGTCGGCATGAACGGCAAGATTTCCGGCATCTTCACCGAGCGGGATATCGTCAATGCCGTTGCCAAGCATGGCTCGGAATCCCTCGATAAACCGATCGCGTCGCTCATGACCGCGAAAGTTCAGCGCTGCAAGGAAGACACCACGACAGACGAGCTGATGGGGCTGATGACGTCGGGTCGCTTCCGCCACGTTCCCGTCGAAGAAAAGGGCAAGCTTACCGGCATCATCTCGATCGGCGACGTCGTCAAATGGCGCATCCGCGAGATCGAACTCGAGACCGAGCAGATCAAGGCCTATATTGCCGGCTGACGGACGATCGGGCGGAGTTCGAGCAATCGATCCGGTGGGTCGATTGCAACGACGTACGCCTGAACTCAAAGCAAGGGACGGAACATCCGGCTTGTAGAGCCTCTCACGTCCAGAGCGGAGAGGGGCTCAATTCGATTGCGGCCCTCAAGCACACCTCTTACCGCGCATAGGCTTCCTGCATGCGGCGGATTTCGGTCAACCTCGCCGAAGCCTCCTCATAGCCGCGCTCTATCGCTTCGCCGGCACGATGAAATTCCGAGAGACCGACATCGCTCAGGCGTGGATTCAGCGCCAGGTCGGGCGGATCGCCGGCAAGGCGCGCGCGCGCAATTCTATCCTGTATGATGTTGAAAGCCTGCACCATCACGCCGGTCATGCCGAGTTTCGTGGCCGGCGTATCGTCGCGACGTTGATGATCGCCGTTGGGAGGGCTGACATTGTGTTTAATCACGGCGGACCTGCCGTAGAGGTCGTAATGCAGGTTTACGGCAACCACCAGCGGCTGCTCATATGTGCGGCACACGGAAACCGGAACGGGATTGACCAGAGCGCCATCGACCAGCGTTCGTCCGTTGGAGCGCACCGGCTCGAAAATGCCGGGCAGGGCGTAGGAAGCGCGCAATGCCGTGATCAGCGATCCATTGGCGATCCATACTTCGTGACCGGTGGTCAGCTCAGAAGCAACGGCGACGAACGGGTGCTCCAGATCCTCGATCGACAGGCCTTCAAGATGCTCCTGCATACGCTTGGTCAGCCGCATGCCGCCGAACAGACCGCTGCCGCCGATGGTCAGATCAAGAAGGCTCGCGATACGGCGCATGGTCAGCGAACGGGCGAAGGCCTCCAGTTCGTCGAGTTTGCCGGCGAGATAGCAGCCGCCCACCAGCGCACCGATCGACGTGCCTGCGATCATGCCAACGGTTATGCCCGCCTCGTCCAGGGCGCGCAACACGCCAATATGCGCCCATCCGCGCGCCGCGCCGCCGCCGAGCGCCAGCGCGATCTTGACCCGTTTGGGAGGAGCTGGAGCGAGAAGCGGTGTGGATGTATCTTGCGAGGTGCTCAAACCGGTCGAGTTCTGGCCGCCGTTAAGACGATTCAACCCCCAATTCAGCATTTAAAGCCTCCTCCGAGGCCCCCTGTGCCTCTTGCTAAAATACTGTCCCTTTTTCGTTTCCAAATCGTATACTGGTTGAAGCTTGCTGGCGCGTTTTCGCCGATAGGTCTACTGCTTGTAGACTTCTTCCGGGTCAAAATGCAGGTGTTCGTCGACCACGCTCAACACCGGCTTTCCATCTTCCAGCTGAACAGTGCGATAGAAGCAGGAACGGCGCCCAGTGTGACACGTTGCGTCGTGTCCCGCGACCTGTACTTTGAGCCAGATTGCATCCTGATCACAATCGGTACGGATCTCCTTCACCGTTTGGAGGTTTCCGGAGGTTTCACCCTTCTTCCAAAGTTTTCCGCGAGAGCGGCTGAAATAGTGAGCCGTGCCGGTCTTGATCGTCAAAGCCAGCGCTTCCGCGTTCATGTGCGCGACCATCAGGAGCTCGCCGTCATGCGCATCGGTCACGATCGCGGTGATCAGGCCGCGGTCATCGAAGCGCGGCGTGAAATCGCCGGCGTCCTCAAGCTCGGATTTATCCTCTGAAGGCGCATTGAAAATCAGATTCATTTCAGGCTCTTTCGTTGAAGCCCGGTTAGCGACCCCGGACCAAAGACATGAAACGGGCCTGTTCGGCGGCATCGGCCTTGAAGGCACCCGTGAAGGTCATCGTCAGCGTCGTGGAACCCTGCTTCTGCACGCCGCGCATGGCCATGCACATATGCTCTGCCTCGATCATGACGGCAACGCCGCGCGGGCGCAGCGTGTCGTCGATCGCGTTGGCAATCTGCGCCGTCATGGCTTCCTGCGTCTGCAGGCGGCGGCCGAAGATATCGACGACGCGGGCGATCTTGGAGAGACCGAGTACGCGGCCGTTCGGCAGATAGCCGACATGGGCCTTGCCGATGATCGGCACCATGTGGTGCTCGCAATGAGAGAAAAACGGAATGTCGCGCACAAGCACGATGTCGTCATAGCCGGACACTTCTTCGAAGGTGCGGCCAAGAACATCCTCGGGGTTCAGGTCGTAGCCGCCGAAAAGCTCGCGATAGGCCTTGGCGACGCGCGCAGGCGTATCAAGCAGCCCCTCGCGCTGCGGATCGTCGCCAGCCCAGCGAAGCAGAACGCGGACGGCGTCTTCGGCTTCTTTCTGCGACGGACGATCGGAATCAACGACTTGCGGAAAGTTCTTTACAATGGCGTCCATTACCTGTGGATCTCCTGACCCGCTACGCGGATATCATCTTATCGGACTCGCCACTGGCATTCCCCGAGGTGCGGAGATTTTGTACCTTTGGCGGGCTCCGGGGCGTTCTGGCTGGCGGACAAGCCTGCCGTCCTGCACGGTTTCCCATCAAACTTACAGAAGACCATTGCATTTCTATGGTCTTCGAACGACATACATATAGTATGGCATTGTCCCTGTGAAAGTGTCCTAAACGGACACGCTGTGTTTTTTGTTACGAAACACTGACGGGTGCATCGGAGCAAAATCTGTGATGGACGACATCTACAACAGCAAAATTTTGGAGTTTGCCGGCAATATCGGCCGCATCGGCAGTCTTCCTGACGCCGATGCCAGTGCCCAGGCCCATTCCAGACTGTGCGGTTCTCGCGTAAAAATCTGGCTGAAAATGGACGGCGATGTCGTGACCGATTTTGCCCATGACGTCAAGGCCTGCGCGCTCGGTCAGGCCTCATCGTCGATCATGGCCCGCCACGTCGTCGGCGCTTCGGCGGAAGAAGTGCGCAAGGCCAGGGAAGATATGCTTGCCATGCTCAAGGCGGACGGCGAGGGGCCGGACGGCCGGTTCGAGGATATGCGTTATCTGAAGCCCGTCCGGGACTACAAGGCGCGGCACGCCTCGACCATGCTGACCTTCGATGCCGTCGTGGATGCGATCGGGCAGATCGAGGCGGCGCGTCAAGGCGGAAATGCCAAAACGGCCGAAACCGTCTGAGCGGGCGCTGACCATGTGCCAATTCTGTCTCATGCAGGATGACGATGAAGACGAGGGCGGTGCGGCCCCATCCAATCGAGCGCGGCGCGACACGTCGCCGGCTGGAGACAGGGTGGTGAAATCGCGCAACTATTCCGGCGCCTTCCGCAAGACACCGGACCGGCTTTTCGGCATGGGCCTCATTCGCCTGTATCAACTCACGCTTTCCGGCTTCGTCGGCAATTCCTGCCGCCATATCCCGACCTGTTCGGAATATGGCTATGAGGCTGTCGCTCGCCACGGGCTCTGGGCCGGTGGCTGGATGACGCTGTTTCGCGTCGCGCGCTGCGGACCCGGCGGCACGAGCGGGCTCGATCCGGTGCCTGGCGAGCTGGAGCCACGCTATCATTGGTGGACGCCCTGGCGCTATTTCCGCCTCGGACAGAAGGCAGCCTGATCCGCATGGCCGTCTACGTGGCGCTGCTTTACAGCATCGTGCTTAGTGCCGGGCGCAGGGTCGTGATGGCCGATCTCAAGGCGATGGCACAGGGGCTTGGCTTTCGAAACGTGCGGACGCTCGTTGCCACCGGCAATCTGGTTTTCGAAGCGGATGCTCAGCCGATCGCGTCGATCGAGGGGCAGCTCGAAGCCGGGTTTGCGACAGCTTTCGGCAAGCATGTCGATATCATCGCCCGCGATGCGGAGACGTGGCTGAGACTCGCCGACGGCAATCCCTTTCTCGACGGTATCGGCAGCGAAGTCATCATTCGCGTCATGCGCCAGCCGCTTGAACCCGAAGTTCTCGACATTTTTGCGAAGTATCGGCAGAAGAGCGAACGCATGGCCGTCGTCGACGGCGACCTCTGGATTGATTTCGGCCTGAAGGCCAGCGAGACGAAACTGCTACCCGCACTGACGACAAAACGGCTCGGCATCGGAACGATGCGGAATTGGAACACCGTGCGCGGTTTGGCCGACATGATCGGCCGTTAGCGCCGCTTTTCCTTTACTAAATAGCGAAATGCGGCTATCAGGCGCGCGGACATAAGTAAGCAATTACTTGGTCCGTATTTACGAAACCACCCGCATTCGTTGGCGGGACTGGACAAGGAGAATTTCGATGTCCCAATCTGTTTCCCTGACATTTCCCGATGGTTCCGTGCGCAGCTTCGCTGCCGGCACGACCGGTCGCGATGTCGCCGAATCCATTTCCAAGTCGCTTGCCAAGAAGGCCGTCGCCATTGCCATCGACGGCACCGTGCGTGATCTTTCCGATCCGGTGGCTGACGGCAAGATCGAGATCATCACCCGCACGGACGACCGCGCGCTGGAACTGATCCGCCATGACACCGCCCATGTTCTCGCCGAAGCCGTACAGGAACTTTGGCCGGGAACGCAGGTGACGATCGGCCCGGTCATCGAAAACGGCTTCTATTACGACTTCGCCAAGAACGAGCCCTTCACTCCCGATGACCTTCCCGTCATCGAGAAGCGGATGCGCGAGATCATTCAGCGCAACAAGCCGTTCACCAAGGAAATCTGGTCGCGCGAGAAGGCGAAGGAAGTCTTTGCCGCCAAGGGCGAGAATTATAAGGTCGAGCTGGTCGATGCCATTTCGGAAGGCCAGGATCTGAAGATCTATTACCAGGGCGATTGGTTCGACCTCTGCCGTGGCCCGCACATGGCCTCGACGGGCCAGATTGGCAATGCCTTCAAGCTGATGAAGGTTGCCGGCGCCTATTGGCGTGGCGACAGCAACAACCCGATGCTGACCCGCATCTACGGCACGGCGTTCGCCGAGCAGGCGGATCTGGACAACTATCTGCACATTCTTGCCGAAGCCGAAAAGCGCGATCATCGCCGTCTCGGCCGCGAAATGGACCTGTTCCATTTCCAGGAAGAAGGCCCCGGCGTCGTCTTCTGGCACGGCAAGGGCTGGCGCATGTTCCAGACGCTGGTGTCCTACATGCGCCGACGGTTGCAGGGCGATTATCAGGAAGTCAACGCGCCGCAGGTGCTCGACAAGTCGCTTTGGGAGACTTCGGGTCACTGGGGCTGGTATCGCGACAATATGTTCAAGGTCACCGTTGCCGGCGACGATACGGATGACGATCGCGTCTTCGCGCTGAAGCCGATGAACTGCCCCGGCCACATCCAGATCTTCAAGCATGGCTTGAAGTCCTACCGCGAACTGCCGATCCGCCTTGCGGAATTCGGTGCGGTCCATCGTTACGAGCCCTCGGGCGCGTTGCATGGCCTGATGCGCGTGCGCGGCTTCACGCAGGACGACGCTCATATCTTCTGCACCGACGAGCAGATGGCGGCCGAGTGCCTGAAGATCAACGATCTCATCCTGTCGGTCTATGAGGACTTTGGCTTCAAGGAAATCGTCGTCAAGCTCTCGACCCGCCCGGACAAGCGTGTCGGCTCGGACGAACTCTGGGATCGCGCCGAAAGCGTGATGATGGATGTGCTGAAGACCATCGAGGCGCAGTCCGAAGGACGCATCAAGACCGGCATTCTGCCGGGCGAGGGCGCGTTCTACGGGCCGAAGTTCGAATATACGCTCAAGGACGCCATCGGCCGTGAATGGCAGTGCGGCACGACGCAGGTCGACTTCAACCTGCCGGAACGCTTCGGTGCGTTCTACATCGACCAGCATTCGGAAAAGACTCAACCGGTCATGATCCACCGCGCCATCTGCGGCTCGATGGAACGCTTCCTCGGCATTCTGATCGAGAATTTCGCCGGCCATATGCCGCTTTGGGTCTCGCCGCTGCAGGTGGTCGTCGCGACAATTACGTCTGAAGCCGATGCTTATGGCGAAGAAGTAGCCGAAGCGCTGCGCGATGCAGGCCTCGATGTCGAGACCGACTTCCGCAACGAGAAAATCAACTACAAGATCCGCGAGCATTCGGTGACGAAGGTTCCGGTGATCATCGTTTGCGGCAAGAAGGAAGCAGAAGAGCGTTCGGTCAATATCCGCCGCCTCGGCAGCCAGTCGCAGACCTCGATGTCGCTTGACGAGGCGATCGCATCGCTTTCGCTCGAGGCGACCGCGCCCGATATTCTGCGCAAGCGGGAAACACGGCGCTCCAAGGCCGCTTAAGTGCGAAAATCATTTCTGACGGCACCTTCAGGGTGTCGTCAGAGAACTGACATAGAACTTTCATATACTTGATAAATCAAAGCGTTGCTGCGGCCGTCAGATGTGGCGCGGCGAAACGATAGGAGCGGGGCAGCCCGTCGCGCATTTGGATTTCAAAGAACTATCCTACGCCAATGAACGGGATCCGCGCATCAAACGCTGGTTCATCCGCTCCATCGAAGGCCTGTCCGGCCGCGACCGTTATGCCAGGCTCTATGACATCTGGCGCACGGATATCATCGGCAAGAGCGATCGCGTCTTCGGCAAGATGCTCGATCTCATCGATGTTCGTCTGCTCGCCAAGGGCGAGTGGCCCTTACGGCAAGTTCCGGACGCGCCGATCGTCATCGTCGCCAATCATCCCTACGGCATTGGCGATGGGATCGCGGTGCTGGCGCTTGCCGAACAGCTCGGCCGCCCTTTCAAGGTGCTGATCAACAACGAATTGTTGAAGGTGCCGGAGATGAACGATTATTCGCTTCCCGTTTCCTTCGAGGAAACCAAGGAAGCGATGGCGATCAACATGAAGACGCGCCACGAGGCCGTTCGCCTCCTCAAGGAAGGCACGACCATCATCGTCTTTCCCGCCGGCGGCGTCGCAACCGCCAAGAAGGGTTTCGGCCGCGCCGAAGACCTCCCGTGGAAGATATTTCCGGCCAAGCTCATCCAGGCGGCGCGCGCGAGCGTCATTCCCATCTATTTCGAGGGGCAGAACGGCCGCCTGTTCCATCTGGCGAGCCGCATCTCGATGACGCTGCGGATATCGCTATTGATCCGCGAGTTCCGGCGCCTTTCGGGGAGCACGATCACGGCGCATATCGGTGCATTGATGAGCTGGGAATCGCTTAGCGAAGGCAACGACCGCAAGGACCTGCTCTCGAAACTCTATAGTGCCGTCTTCTCGATGGCGCCACCACGGAAAATGCTGCGCCGAAGGGCAGGGTGAGAAGCCCGAGCTCATGAGGCAACCATAGCCGCAGAGAAGCGGACCGGAGCATCAATCCATGCTGTCGCCTTCGCTGCCGCCGGTGGGTGCCAGCTGTTCGTAGGTCGGAAGCGGCTGCTGAGTGGTTGTCGCCGGTTGCGCCTGCGGATTTTGCGTTTGCCGCATCTGCGGCATCTGGAGCGGAAGCTGCTGGGCCGGCTGCCGGTTGTCGACATCCAACGGCTGCTGCTGCTTCATCAGCACTTCCACATCGGTATTCATGCCTGCCGCCACCGTGAAATCGCGCTGATAGATCTTGTCCTTGTTGCGAGCAACGGCGGTATAGCGGCCTTCCGCAAGCACCATGGTCGGAAAGGCACTGACGCTTTCCCCGACGATATCGCCGGCAGAGGTCAGGATCGACCAGGCAGTATCGGCGATCGCCTCACTGCCGGCGTCGGACACCAGTTTGAAGGTGATTTTTGCCGCCCTGTGCTGGATGGTTGCCTCCGTTACCTTGCCGGCTTCCACCTGGATATCGGCACGGATGACGGCGTTGACGTCGCCATATTCGGAAACGATATGGTAGGTGCCGGCACTGAGGCCGACCAGGGTGTTCGGCTTGACATCGTCCATGACGAGACCGCGTTCGCCGTCTTCCTTGGCTTCGCTCGAATAGATCGAGAAGCTCAGCTCATCGAGCGGGATGCGGACATCGGGTCCGGATACGGCATTCAAAACCATACCGCCGGCATCGAGGACCATCGTCTGCTTCTGGGGATCGGCGGTTGCCGAGACGCTCAGCTTCTTGGTGACGCCGGCGCGGCCGAAGGAGACGTTGACGAAATAATCGCCGGGCATGAGATGGAAGGAGGCGGAGCCGCCCTTCGAGCTTGCGACCAGCGGTAGTTTGCCGTCGGCGCCGGCCATCGGGCTGAAGACATACCAGGACAGGCCCTGCTGCTGCGGACCGCTTTGGGGAGACAGCTTGGCTTCGAGCGAAACGTCACGCAAGTTGCGGGAGGCGGAGTTTTCGCCATCGGGCGCCGCGAAGGCATTGAGCTTCGGCATCTTCACGCTGCCGTCGAGCTGCTTGAACTCCTTGAACGCTTCCTGTGCCGAGGCGGTCGTGCCAAGGCAGCCGACAATAGCGAAAACCACGCTCAACCGACGAGCGGATGAAATGCCTGACATGGGTTCCGAACCGATTGACTTCCGATAAGACACACGCCACTTCAAAACCAACGCGGTGGCAAATTCAAGACCCACATCCTTCTATCTGTAAAATGAAAGCAATCACTCCATGAAAACCGATATCAAGCTCATCGATTATCTCGCGGTGCGCCGATCCATTCCTGCATTTCAGATGGCAGAGCCAGGCCCGGATAAGGCCGAGATCGAAGAGATTATCCGATTGGCCTCGCGGGTGCCCGATCACGGCAAGCTCGCCCCCTGGCGTTTCATCGTCTACCGCGGCGAGGAGCGCGTGCGCCTCGGCGAGGAATTGCTGAAGCTTGCATTGGAGGCAAAGCCCGATCTGTCGGAAGAGATGATCCAGGTGGAGCGTACGCGCTTCACGCGCGCGCCAGTTGTGATCGCCGTGGTCAGCAAGGCAGCGCCGCACGTCAAGATTCCGGAATGGGAGCAATTGATGTCGGCAGGCGCGCTTTGCCTCAACCTGCTGATCGCCGCGAATGCTTATGGCTGGGTATCAAACTGGCTGACCGAATGGTTTGCCTATGACGAGCGCGCCTATCCGTTGCTCGGCGTTGCGCCGGGCGAGAAGGTCGCCGGCTTCATCCATGTCGGCTCATCGAGCTTCCCGCCCGTAGAGCGCCCGCGCCCGGAACTGGCCGAAACGGTAACCTGGGTCGGTGGCGGGGACGCGTGATGTTCTACTCGACCGACACCGATGCTCATGGCCTTGCGCATGATCCGTTCAAGGCGATCGTCGCGCCGAGGCCGATCGGCTGGATCGGCAGCAAGGGCAGGGACGGTTCGCTGAACCTGTCCCCCTATTCCTTCTTCAATGCGGTCAGCGACCGGCCGAAGCTGGTGATGTTTTCGTCTTCGGGCCGCAAGGACAGCGTGCGCAATGTCGAGGAGACCGGCGTATTCACCGCCAGCTTCGTGAGCCGCAATCTCGTTGAGAAGATGAACCATTCATCGATTGCCGCGCCATATGGCGTCAACGAATTCGAGCTGGCCGGGTTGACGGCTGCGCCGGCCAGGCTGATCGACGCACCCTATGTCGGCGAGGCCTTCGCGGTACTCGAATGCGGTGTGACCGATATTTTCCAGCCCAAGGGTCTCGATGGCCAGGCTTCCGAGAACTTCATGGTCATCGGCCAGGTCGTCGGTATCCATATCGACGAGGCGATCATCCATGATGGCAGGCTCGATATGGCGCTTGCGAGGCCGGTCGCACGCATGGGCTATATGGACTATAGCGAAGGCAGCGATGTCTTCGAAATGATGCGGCCCAAAGCTCCCTGACAATCACCATTGTTTTTCAGGGGTTAACGAACACGGTAAACGACCCGTAAACCTTTGCCCGATAACGTTGGCAGTATGAGTTCGCGGGGCGGGAATCGCCCCGCCGATATCGGGGCGTTACGTGATCATAGAAGCATTCCTCCGTTGGGCCGAGACCGCAAAGGCAGAGAACCGAGCAAGAGCGGCCAATGCGCTTGGCCGTGCCTATCTGCAGTCGGATATGCCGAAGGAGGAGCGCCTGGCCGCCGAGATGGCGATGACCTATCTGCTCGACGATCCATCGCCACGCGTACGGCTTTCTCTCGCCGAAGCGGTCGCCCGTTCGCCCGAGGCCCCGCGCAATGTGATTCTGTCCCTTGCCGAGGACCAGCCCGAAATTGCGGGACAGATCATCCTGCTTTCACCTGTCTTCACCGACGCCGATCTCGTAGACCTTGCATTGCATGGCAGTGACGTCACACGGATCTTGATTGCGTCGCGCGGGCAGGTGCCGCGCGTGGTTTGTGCAGCGCTCGCCGAGATCGGTGGGGAAACCGAGATATCGTGCCTTCTCGAAAATGATGGGGCATTGCTTTCGCAGGCCTCATTGAAGCGCATCGCCGAGCGCCTCGGTGACTGTGCAGACATACGCGGCCTCCTCCTGTCCCGCGATACCTTGTCTTCCGACACTCGGCAGCTATTGATGCGCCGGGTCAGCGAGGCATTGTCGGGATCGGACCTCATCCAGAGCGTGATTGGTGCGGGCAGGTTGCAGCAGGTGACACGCGAAGCTACCGAATCTGCAACGGTCGCCATCGCCGGTTCGGCGCCACACGAGCAGCTGCCGGAGCTGGTGGAACATTTGCGGCAATGCGGCTGGCTGACACCCGCTTTCCTGATGCATGCGCTCTGCTCCGGCAAGGTCGATTTCTTTGCCTGTGCCATCACCAATCTTTCCGGCTACGGCGAAAGGCGTGTGCGCTCCATCATATCTCGGGGCCGCATCTATGCCATTCGAGCGCTTTACGAGAGCATCGGTCTATCCAGGGACATCAGTACGGTATTCGTGGAGGCTACGCTGGTCTGGCGCGACGCGTCACGCCTCAACAGCGAGGCCATGCTGGAGAATGTCTGCTCCCGTCTGATGCGCAAGTTCCGCCTGAAAGAGCAGCCTGCCGCTGCCACGCAATTGCTTGACATGGTGGAGAAGCTCGCGAACACCGAACGGCGGCACGCGGCCAGGAACTTCGCCGCACTGGCGACCCTTGCTGCCGCGTGATATCCAGCGACAGGCCTGTTTCAGAGGTGTGTCTTGTCGCTGCGTATCACTGTTGAATCTCCCCGCCAGAATGGCGTCGTCCGTCTTCTCGATATGTCGGACGCCTATGCGGCATCGCTCTATCCGCCGCAGAGCAACCACATGCTCGATCTGGCTTCGCTGGAAAAGCCGGGCGTGACCTTTTGGGTAGCCCGGATCGAGGGCAATATCGTCGGATGTTGTGCCCTGGTGGAAGCGGGCGATGGCACTGCCGAGATCAAGCGCATGTTCGTCGACCCCGCTGCCAGGGGGCGCAGCGTTGCGCGCAAGCTGATGGAAACGATCGAAGCGACGGCGCTCGAAAAGCGGCTTGCAGCGATCCGGCTGGAAACGGGCATCTATCAGCCTGAAGCCATCAGCCTTTACAAAAGGTTCGGTTACGTCGAAATCCCGGCTTTCGGCAGCTATCAGCCGGATCCGCTCAGCCTGTTCATGGAAAAACGGCCGACACAGGCATAGGCGGCAGATTATTTCTTGGCGCTATCCTGAAGCTGCAGCTGCAACTCCGGTTCCTGCGCCGGCTGCTCTTCGGTCAATTCGGCTTCGCGAATCCATTCGCGCCAGATGGCGACGATGATTGCCATCAGCACGGGTCCAATGAAGAGGCCGAGGAAACCCATGGTTTTCACGCCGCCGACCAGGCCAAAGAAGGTCGGCAGGAACGGCAGCTTGATGGGGCCGCCCACAAGTTTGGGACGAAGCGTTTTGTCGACGATGAATAGTTCGATCGTGCCCCAGAGGAAAAGGGCAATGCCTTCCCAAAGCGAGCCGCTGGCGATGAGGTAGATCGACACCAGCGACATGGACAGCGGAGCTCCACCCGGCACGAGGGCCATGACGCCCGTGAGGACGCCGAGCGTAATCGCCGAGGGGGCACCGGCCAGCCAATAGGCGACGCCGAGTACTATGCCTTCGCCGATGGCGATCAGCGTCATGCCCATGACCGTCGAACTGATTGTCGCCGGCACGACGCGGGAGATGCGTTCCCAGCGGTTCGGAAGGATGCGTTCGCCGAGCAGATCGACCTGGCGCACGAATGTCGAGCCGTCGCGATAGATGAAGAACAGCGCGATCAGCATGAACAGCAGGGTCAGCACGACGTGAAACGCATTGCCGCCGGCCGCAAGCACCGCCCTGTAGATATTGCCGATATGCGCGCCGCTCACGATCTGGGCCAACTCGCCAAGAGAGCCGGGGCTACCGACATACTGCACCCATTGTTCGCCAAGCCATGAGCCGACGACGGGCAGAGCCAAAATCCACTGGGGCGGCGGCGCACCGTCACGATTGACATGCACGGCCCAGGCGAACCAATCCCGCACTTCGCCGGCCATATAAAGCGCCGAAAGGACGATCGGCAGCACAAGGAAGGTGACGATGAACGCAATGGCTATGCTTGCCGCAAGCGTCGTGTTTCCGCCGGTGCGGCGGACGAGATCGCTAAAAAGCGGCCAGGTGGCGAAACCGATGACCGCGGCGGCCAAAACCGGAACGAGAAAGCCATAGAAGAAGTAGATGCCGGCGACGGCAATCAAAATGAGGAGCCAGCGGGCGGCAGAGATGGATGGAATAAGCGGCATGCGCGCATGCGCGCTCGGCCCGAGCCAACGATGCTCCTTCAGCTTTTGACGTTCAAAAACACCCACCAGACTTACTTCGCCCCACATTACTAGACCACCCGTTTATGGGGTATGATCTAGGCTCTTTCAAGGGCATCGCCCCGAAAGCTTCTCTATTCCGCCGCCGTGACAATAACACGACTGCTTGACAAATAAGAACAAGGTCTCAGGCAGGTCGACGGATTACCTTGAATGCGAAGAATTGAGTCTTTTGCGTCGGATTGAAGTTGTTGTCGGCGACCAGGATCAATACATCGGTGCCGTCCTTTGCCTTGCCGAAAGTAATGCCTTCGATGTTATCCGGTTCAAGACCGAGAGCCCGCAGATCCATGACCTGCGTCTTGCGCACCGGCACGATCCGTTGATCTGTCTTGGCCAGGGAAGGGATGTTGGAAACATCTGTGGCGCCATCAAGATCGAACATGCTGATGACAATCGAACTGCCGACCCCCTGGGCGTAACCGCGTTCGATCGACAGCAGACGGCGATCATCAAGCGCCATGATCTCGGACAGGCCGAAATCGTTCCATCCGGTCGCCGTCGACGGCGCCTGCGGGATGGGCGAAATCGGGTAGACATATTGCGCCTTCTGCTCGCCGGTCGCCACGTCATAGCGGATGAGGCGGGCAAGCGAGCCGCCGGTCAGCGTCGTGGTAGGCCCATCCTGATAGAGCGCGGATTCCGTGCCGACGATCAGATCGCCGCCGGGGAGAAATGCCAGGCCTTCAAAGGCGAGATTGTCGCGAATACCTGTGCTCTTGTCGGCGGTGGGAGCAAACCCCGCCGGCAGCGCGAACTCGCGCATGAAACCGCCGTCGCGACTGGCGATCCGCACGAAGGGCGGCAACAATGCCTTGCCGTCGCCTTCGCTGGTCCAATAGATGCCGTCCCTGCCGAGACGGATGGATTCGCCATCGACTTTCTTGATCGCAAAAGGCTGGCCGTCCTTGTCCTTCAACGTGACATGATCGAGAATCGTAACGCCCTTCAGGCCGCTGGCGCCAACATCGATGTCGAGATTGTAGAAGCGGGCCGGGGCTTTTTCGGAACGATCGTCGCTGATGGAAACATAACGGCCGTTGGACGGATCAAATTCGATACCGGAGAGACCGCCGACTTCCACTCCGTTCTCCGTGAAGCCCGTGGGAATATCGTAGCTACCCAGATAGGAAAGGCTGATGCCCGCCTTGCAATCGCCAAACGGGCAGGGAACGTCGATCGTCGTTCCGATATCCATCGCTTGGGCGGCATGGCCAAAAAGGAGAACAGCGGCAGTCGTCAGAAATGGTTTCAACATGGCGAAATCGTCAACCCGGATAGTGAAATGGCGGCATCGAGAGCAATGCCGCCATCTACACATTCATCCATGACGCCTTCGTAACGGATATCGGATAATCCGGTAAAATATCGCGAATTCCGCCGGTCGCAGCAATCGACGGTTGGTCCGCCGTCAGATATCCAGATCGTCGGCGAAGGCTGCCCGTTCCTGAATGAAACGGAAGCGAGCGTCTGCCTTGGTGCCCATTAGATTGTCGACGGCATCGCGCGTGCCCTCGAAATCCACTTCGTCGATCTCGACACGCAGCAGAGTGCGCTTGGCCGGATCCATCGTCGTTTCCTTGAGCTGGCCCGGCAGCATTTCGCCAAGACCTTTGAAGCGGCTGATCTCGACCTTGCCTTTGCCCTTGAACTCGGTCTGCATCAGCTCCTGCCGGTGGGCGTCATCGCGGGCATAGATGGATTTCGAGCCCTGCGTGATCTTGTAGAGCGGCGGCACTGCCAGGAAGAGATGACCCTGGCGGATCAGCTCCGGCATCTCCTGATAGAAGAAGGTGATGAGCAGCGAGGCGATATGGGCGCCGTCGACGTCGGCATCGGTCATGACGACGATGCGCTGATAACGGAGATCTTCCTCGCGGTATTTCGTGCGCGTGCCGCAGCCGAGTGCCTGGACGAGGTCGGTGATCTGCTGGTTGGCGGAGAGTTTTTCGCGGCCGGCGCTGGCGACGTTGAGGATCTTGCCGCGCAGCGGCAGGATTGCCTGATTGGTGCGGTTTCGCGCCTGCTTGGCCGAGCCACCTGCCGAATCGCCCTCGACGAGGAAGAGTTCGGCGCCTTCGGCAGCACTCTGCGAGCAATCCGCCAGCTTGCCGGGCAGGCGCAGCTTGCGCACGGCGGTCTTACGGTTGACTTCCTTTTCCTTGCGGCGGCGCATGCGCTCGTCGGAACGCTCGATCACCCATTCCAGCAGCTTTTCGGCTTCGGCCGGATTGTCGGTAAGATAGTGATCGAAGGGATCGCGCAACGTGTTCTCGACGAGGCGCTGGGCTTCGACCGTCGCCAGCTTGTCCTTGGTCTGGCCGACGAATTCCGGCTCGCGAATAAAGATCGACAACATGCCGACGCCCGAAATCATCACGTCGTCGGTCGTGATATTGGCGGCGCGCTTGTTCTGGGTGAGGTCGGCGTAGTTCTTCAGGCCCTTGGTGAGCGCGATGCGGAATCCGGCCTCGTGCGTGCCGCCTTCAGGCGTCGGGATGGTATTGCAATAGGAGTGGATCTGCGGGTCGCCGCCATACCAGGTAATCGCCCATTCGAGCGAGCCGTGGCCGCTTTCCTTCTCCGACTTGCCGGCAAAGATCTCGCGCGTGACGGTGAACTCGTTGCCCATCGTCGCCTTGAGGTAATCCTTCAGGCCGCCGGGGAAGTGAAACACCGCCTTTTCGGGAACATCGGCACCTTCGGGCGCCAGCTTGGGATCGCAGCTCCAGCGGATCTCGACGCCGCCGAACAGATAGGCCTTGGAGCGGGCCATGCGGAAGACGCGGGCCGGCTCGAAACGGGCGTGGTCGCCGAAGATCTGCGGATCGGGATGGAAGCGCACGCGCGTGCCGCGGCGGTTATGCACATCGCCCAGCTCTTCCAGGCCCCCGACCGGCAGGCCGCGCGAAAAGCGCTGGCGATAGAGCTTGCGGTTGCGCGCGACTTCGACTTCCAGATCGTCCGACAGCGCGTTGACGACGGAGACGCCGACGCCGTGCAGACCGCCCGACGTCTCGTAGGCCTTGCCGTCGAATTTGCCGCCGGCGTGCAGCTTGGTCATGATGACTTCGAGCGTCGACTTGCCGGGCACCTGCGGATGGTTTTCCACAGGAATGCCGCGGCCGTTATCCGTAACGGTCAGATATCCCTGCCGATCGAGATAGACCTCGATGAAATTGGCATGGCCGGCCACGGCTTCGTCCATGGCGTTGTCGATGACTTCGGCGAAGAGGTGGTGCAGCGCCTTTTCGTCCGTGCCGCCGATATACATGCCGGGGCGCATGCGGACAGGCTCGAGCCCTTCCAGAACGCGGATCGAGCTTGCGCCATATTCTTCCGCGGAAGATGTCGCCGGTGCTGCGCGCGGCGCCGGTGCGGGCTTTTCAACCTTCACATCGGGCTTTTCCGCTGCCTCCGGCTTCGGCGGGCGAGGTAGTCCGGAGAAGAGATCGTTGCTGTTGTCCATAGAATTTCAAGCTGCTCAGATTTGTTCTGGTGGGGCCAGACCCCTTTATTATCGCATTTGTCGCCGGTATTCGCGAATCACCGTGATTCTGCCAGAAACGGCACACAAGAGCGATGGCGCCCCATCACGGGGCAGATTCATGAAAGAGATTTGCGTTGCCGGGTGACGAATGGCAAGCCCGATGGCCGATCGGAGGAAGTATCCGCATGCGAATGTCCACAGCTCATTTGCCCATCCTGTCCGCAATCTCGGGCATTTTGCTTCTGGCGACCGCCCAAGGCGCTTCCGCCGAGATGCTGAAGCCTTTCAAGGACGAGCTGTTTTCCAATCAGACCATTATCGAAAGTCACGACAACGGTGCGTTCCAGACGATCGATTATCAGGAGATGCGGGATATCAACGGCCGCGACCAGATTCCGGAAAAGCGCGCCAAGCCGGCCTATGTCGACACGGGCGTGCGCTGGAAGTCGCAGGAAGATGAAACCCTGCAGCTCGGCGACCGCAAAATGGATGTCACCCGCATAGGTCCGGCATCGAAGCAGGCCTTCACCGTCATCTTCATCCACGGTCGTGGCGGCGACCGCCGCCTCGGCTCCAACGACTATACGTTCGGCGGCAATTTCAACCGGCTGAAGAACCTCGCCTACAGAAACGGCGGCACTTATTATGCGCCGAGCGTCAAGGGTTTCGACGGCAATGGGGTTGCCGATGTCGCCGCGCTGATCCGCTATTCCTATGAGCAGTCGGGCGGCAAGCCCGTCATCCTCACCTGCGCCTCCATGGGCAGCTTCGTCTGCTGGGGCATCACCCGCGATGCCGAGAGCGTCAAGCGGCTGAAGGGCATGGCGATCCTGAGCGGGGTGACCGATCCGGATTTCACGAAGAGTGTCTTCTACAAGGCAAAACTGCCGCTCTGGTTCACGCATGGCAGCAAAGACCCGGTCTATGCCGCGGCGGGTCAGCAGGCCTTGTTCGAAAAGCTCTATAAGGAACACTATCCGACGCGCTTCACGCTTTTCGAAACCGGAAACCACGGAACGCCGGTGCGCATGACCGATTGGCGCAAGGTGCTCAACTGGATCGTCGATCCGCAAGCATCCTAAAATGCTCCGGCACCGGATTATTTTCCGGATAAGCATTTTTTCAAACGATTTTAACTGGTTCCGCCCCCGTTCGATAACTTTCTTTTCCTCCTCCTTTTTGTTAGTCCGACTAATGGAATAAGGGGGAGACACTCGGAATGACGAAGACCGTACGGCCGCTCTTGGCTGGAAACTGGAAGATGAACGGCACGCGTGCGAGCCTGGATCAGATCAAGGCGATCGCGGATGGCGTCAAGGCGCCGCTATCGGAAAAAATCGATACGCTGCTCTGCCCCCCGGCGACATTGCTCTATGTCGCGACCGCGCTTTGCGACGACAGTCCGCTCGCCATCGGCGCCCAGGATTGTCATCAGCAGGTCAGCGGCGCCCATACCGGCGATATCTCGGCTGAAATGATCGCCGATTGTTTCGGCACCCATGTCATAGTCGGCCATTCCGAGCGCCGCAGGAACCATGCGGAAAGCGACATGCTGGTGCGTGCCAAGGCACAGGCTGCGCATGATGCGGGGCTCATCGCCATCATCTGCATCGGCGAGACTGCCTATGAGCGCAACAGCGGCCAGACGCTCGACGTACTGAAGCGGGAGCTGATCGGCTCCATTCCAGACGGCTCGTCGGCGCAGACCACCGTGGTTGCTTATGAACCGGTCTGGGCGATCGGCACCGGCGTGGTCCCGACCCAGGAAAACGTCGAGGAGGCGCATGCCTTCATCCGCGCCGAGCTCATCCAGCGCTTCGGCAAGGAAGGCGCAAACATGCGAATCCTCTATGGCGGATCGGTCAGCGGCGCCAATGCGCGCGATCTTCTGGAGGTTCCCCACGTCAACGGCGTGCTTGTCGGAGGCCAGAGCTTGAAAGCCGCCGACTTCCTTGCCATTTATGCCGCATTCGAACGGCAGTTCGCCTGAAGCAACAACTTGCCCGGAGTTCCAGTCTTAAAAGGACTTGGAATAGGCGAGAGCCTCATGTAAAGAGCCGCGAGCTTTTGTTTTTGATGCCCGCCAGCGGGCAGGACTGGACCTATGCAAACCGTACTGCTTGTCATCTATCTCATGGTTGTCGTCGCCCTTATCGGTGTGGTGCTGATTCAGCGCTCCGAAGGTGGCGGCCTCGGCATCGGCGGCGGCTCGGGCTTCATGTCTGCGCGCGGTACGGCCAATGCGCTGACGCGCACCACGGCCATTCTGGCCGCGCTGTTTTTTGTACTCGCGCTCGGCATGAACGTGCTGTCGCGCTTCGAAGCTCGCCCGACCGATATTCTCAACCGTATCCCGAGCACGTCTGGCCAGGGCAACGGCATCCTTGATTCGCTCGGTGGCCAGAAGGGTTCTGCTCCGGCAACGACCCCGGCAAAGCCGGCCGACAATAGCGGCGTTCCGAACGGTGGTGCCGTCGCTCCGCAGTCGCAGGCGACGCCGCCTGCAGCAACGACGACTCAGCCTGCCGTTACGGCACCGGCCGCAACCGGTCAGCAGACCGCGCCGGCAGCAACGACGCCCGCACCCGCACAAAGCGGCGGCGACGTTCCGACCGGCAAGTAAGCCTGGTCGTAAAGATCATCCCCGGCAGGTCCTCGGATCTGCCGGTTTTGTTTTGTCTATATTCCGTCTTGTGCGTCCAAAGTTCCGGAAACGAATTTTAGGGCTAGCGGAATCATTTGTGAAAAGGTATCCGGTGACTCCCATGGCGCGATATGTATTCATCACAGGCGGCGTGGTTTCTTCCCTCGGAAAAGGAATTGCGGCCGCGGCTCTCGGAGCGTTGTTGCAGGCTCGTGGTTATCGAGTCCGCCTGCGCAAACTCGACCCCTATCTGAACGTGGATCCGGGCACCATGAGCCCGACCCAGCACGGCGAGGTCTTCGTCACCGACGACGGTGCGGAAACCGACCTCGATCTTGGCCACTATGAGCGCTTCACCGGTCGCTCGGCCACCAAGACCGACAACATCACCACCGGTCGCATCTACAAGAACATCATCGACAAGGAACGCCGCGGCGACTATCTCGGCGCCACCGTCCAGGTCATTCCGCACGTCACCAACGAGATCAAGGATTTCGTGACCGAAGGCAATGACGACTATGATTTCGTCATCTGCGAGATCGGCGGCACCGTCGGCGACATCGAAGCCATGCCCTTCATGGAAGCGATCCGCCAGCTCGGCAACGACCTGCCGCGCGGTACGGCCATCTATGTCCACCTGACGCTGATGCCTTACATCCCGGCAGCCGGCGAGCTGAAGACCAAGCCGACGCAGCACTCCGTCAAGGAACTGCAGGCTCTCGGCATTCACCCCGACATTCTGCTCGTGCGTGCGGATCGCGAGATTCCGGAAGCAGAGCGCCGCAAGCTTTCGCTGTTCTGCAACGTGCGGGAATCTGCCGTCATCCAGGCGCTCGACGTTGCCAATATCTACGACGTGCCGATGGCTTACCACAAGGAAGGCCTGGACAACGAAGTTCTGGCCGCTTTCGGCATCGAGCCTGCTCCGAAGCCGCGCCTCGACCAGTGGGAAGAGGTCTGCAACCGCATCCGCACGCCTGAAGGCGAGGTCACGATCGCGATCGTCGGCAAGTATACCGGACTGAAGGATGCCTATAAGTCGCTGATCGAAGCGCTGCATCACGGTGGCATTGCCAACCGCGTCAAGGTCAATCTCGAGTGGATCGAGTCCGAGGTCTTCGAAAAGGAAGATCCGGCGCCCTATCTCGAGAAGGTTCACGGCATTCTCGTGCCCGGCGGTTTCGGCGAGCGCGGTTCGGAAGGCAAGATTCTGGCGGCCCGTTTTGCACGCGAGCGCAAGGTGCCGTATTTCGGCATCTGCTTCGGTATGCAGATGGCCGTCATCGAAGCGGCCCGTAATCTGGCCGGCGTCGAGAACGCCTCTTCGACCGAATTCGGTCCCACTAAGGAGCCGGTGGTCGGCCTGATGACCGAATGGCTGAAGGGCAATGAACTGCAGAAGCGTACCTCTTCCGGCGATCTCGGCGGCACGATGCGTCTCGGCGCCTACAAGGCGGCGTTGAAGAAGGGCACGAAGATTTCGGAGATCTACGATTCCACCGATATTTCGGAGCGCCATCGTCACCGCTACGAGGTCAATGTCGATTACAAGGACAAGCTGGAAAATTGCGGCCTGACCTTCTCCGGCATGTCACCGGACGGCGTGCTGCCGGAGACGATCGAATATGCGGATCATCCGTGGTTCATCGGCGTCCAGTATCACCCGGAACTGAAGTCCCGCCCTCTGGAACCGCATCCGCTGTTCTCCAGCTTCATCGAAGCTGCGACGGAACAGAGCCGGCTGGTTTAGTGTATGTTGCGCAAAACTGCGCAGCGGTTTTGCGATAACCACATGCGCAAATGAAAGGCTTAAGGCGCAGCAAGCGGATCTGAAAGATCGCAACGCGCCTTAAGAACGGCAAATCGCTTGCGGTAGTCGCTCGGGCTGACCGCAAGTCTCTCCCGAAAATGATGACGCATGGTGGCAAGCGATCCAAATCCGCTTGCCACGGCCACATCGTCCAGCGAAACGGCAGTCTGCTTTTCGAGCAGATCGCGGGCACGCCGCAGCCGCTCGCTCAAAAGCCACTCGCCCGGCGCCATACCTGTGGTCGCCTCGAAACGGCGCTGGAAGGTCCGCACGCTCATACCGGCTCGCGCGGCAAGCGTCGCAATCGGCTGCTCCTCCTGCAGGCGCTCGCGCATCCATTCAAGCAACGGACCCAGGCGGGCTCCCTCACGCTGCCGCAGAACCGGGGTCTCGATATATTGCGCCTGGCCGCCTTCGCGATGCGGCGGCACCACCAGACGGCGCGCGACGCTGTTGGCGATATCAGGCCCGAAATCCCGCCGCACCACATGGAGGCAGAGGTCGATAGCCGCGGCGCTGCCGGCAGCGGTCAGCACGCGGTCTTCATCGACATAGAGAACATCGGCATCGACGGTAATATCCGGATAGCGCGCTGCGATGGAATCGACATAGCGCCAATGGGTCGTCGCCTTGCGGCCGGCCAGCAATCCCGCGGCGGCGAGAACCGCGACGCCCGAGCAGAGCGACATGATGCGAACGCCGCGCCGGCTGGCGGCTTGCAGTTCGGCAATCAGCGGGGCAGGGACGGGCGCTCCGATGCCGTGCCAACCGGGGACGACGATCAGGTCGGCATCGGCCAGAACTTCCAGCCCGTGATCGACCTGTACCGTCAACCCGCCAGCGGCGCGCAAAGGACCGTCCTCGATCGCGCAGGCGGAAAACCGATACCAGTCGTTGCCCATTTCCGGGCGCGGCAGGCCGAAGATTTCGTAGGCGACGCCGAATTCGAAGGTGCAGAGCCCGTCATAGACCAGCGTGATGACATGCGGGCCGAGAAGATCGGAGTTTTCTGAGTTTGGCATGATTTTGACGCTATATGGCATTTCGGCCAATTTCAACAACTGGATCGCTCGGGCATGAATGCACCGAACCAAGAAGGAGCGTTCCATGTCCCTAGTCAGTGAAGTCCCCGCTGCATCCCCAAGCCTCATCGCCGAGCATTATGCCCGCAGGCTTGCCTTTGAGACCGATTGTTCCGACGTGCGCCAGGCCATGACATCAGGCAATGCCGATTTCGTTCTGCTCGATGTTCGCGGTCCGGCCATGTTCCAGGAACAGCACATTCCCGGCGCGATCAACCTGCCGCATGGCAAGATGACTGCCCGGAAGATGGCGGAGTGGCCCGAGGATACCTTGTTCGTCGTTTATTGCGCCGGACCGCATTGCAACGGCACCGACAAGGCCGCCTGGCGCCTCGGCACGCTCGGCAAGCGCGTGAAGGTGATGATCGGCGGCATGATCGGCTGGGCCGATGAGGGTCATCCCTTCGAAATTGGCTAGAGTACAAGGCGGACCCGGCACACCCCGGGTCTGTCCATTCGAGCGATCTGCGAAAGCTTCCGCATCTACGTTGTTTGACTGTCGCGCTGCTTCCGTTTCCGTGCCACTCTGCGAGTAAGCATAATGGGAACAAAAGTATGATCCTCAATCCGTTCGACGATTGCGCGGAGAGGCCGAGGGCCAAGATCGTCATCACGTTCACGCTGCTGATCGCATTCAATGTTGCCGCATGGATCTGGGCCTGGGTTACCTTCGCCGACCGGCCATCGCTGCTGGGTATTGCGATGCTTGCCTATATGTTCGGCCTTCGCCACGCCTTCGATGCCGATCATATCGCCGCGATCGACAATGTCGTGCGCAAGCTCATCCAGGAAAAGAAGCAGCCCTATGCTGTCGGCCTCTTCTTTTCGCTCGGCCATTCCTCGATCGTCGTGATCGCCTCGATCCTGATTGTGGCGACCGCCGCCGCCATGCAGAACCAGCTCGATTCCTTCCACGATATCGGCGGCGTCATCGGGACGACGGTATCGGCGGCGTTCCTGCTGCTAATCGGTATCGCCAATCTTTTTGTTCTCAAGGGCGTATGGTCCGCCTTCAAGCGGGCGCAGCGAGGGGAGAGGATCGCCGATGAGGATCTCGATGCCCTTTTTGCCGGCGGAGGCTTTCTGGCGCGTATCTTCCGCCCCATGTTCAAGGTCGTGACGCGCTCCTGGCACATGTATCCGATCGGCTTTCTCTTCGGCCTCGGCTTCGACACCGCAACCGAAATCGGGCTGCTCGGCATCTCCGCCGCTCAAGCCGCGCAGGGCATGTCCTTCTGGACCATCCTCGTCTTCCCGGCGCTTTTCACCGCCGGCATGTCATTGATGGATACGCTCGACAGCACGCTGATGACGGGCGCCTATGGCTGGGCCTTCGTCAAGCCGGTACGCAAGCTCTGGTACAATCTGACGATCACGGCCGCTTCGGTCTTGGTTGCCATCTTTATCGGCGGCATCGAGGTGCTTGGGCTGATTTCCGACAAGCTCGGCCTTCAAGGCAGCTTCTGGAGCTTCATCGGCGAAATGAACGACAATCTCGCCAATTTCGGCTTCGCCGTCGTCGGTATTTTCCTGCTGAGCTGGCTGATCTCGACCGTGCTCTACAAGGCTAAGGGGTATGACACCCTACAGATCAATCATTCCTGACGTCAATCTAGCCACATCGGGATGATCGAGGCCACGAGAAGGCAGGCGAGCACGATATTGAGGACGCGCCATTGCCGCGGCGCGTTCAGCGTTCGGGCAAACAGCTGGCCCAGAGCGCACCATAATGTCAGCGAGAACGCCGCCATCACACAGAAGGTCAGACCCAGTAGCATCGCGAGCGTCAGCGGGCTGTTCGCGAGTGCCGCGAAGGACGCTGCGGCGCCCATCGTCATGGCCCAGCCCTTGGGATTGTGCCAAAGCATCCAGACGCCGGCGAGGAAGCCTGTCGGCCGCGCCATTTGCCCGGCCGCGCGCGGCTGGCCGCTTCTGCCGATCCGAACGGCGAGGCAGATCAGATAGAGGGAACCCAACGTCTTCATGGCGATCTGCAACATCGGCAGCGCCATCAAGACGCCGCCGAGCCCAGCAGCGGCAGCACAGGCCATGGAGCCCAAGCCAAAAGCAAAACCGCCCATGACGGGTATCGAGCGACGGAATCCGAAATGTGCACCGGACGCGGTCGCGAGTGTCGTCGCACCGCCCGGCGTTATGGTGGAAACGAGCGCGAAGAGGATCAGCGGCAGCAGGGATTCGATCGTCATATCCAGCTTTTCTCCATATCGAGAAAAGGCATAGACGGCACTTTTGCATCATGAAATCGAATATTGAAGGATTGCGGCATTAGCAATTATAATGCCGGCATGATCCGAAACTTCGACATTGCCCTCATCAGAACCTTCGTCGCCGTTGCCGACCAGGGCAGCATGACGATTGCCGCCAATATGCTGCATATGACCCAAGGCGCCATCAGCCAGCAGATCAAGCGGCTGGAAGACATGCTCGGCTGTGCTCTGTTCGAGCGCGACAAACGCGGATTGCGATTGACCGAGGCAGGCGAACGGCTGCTCGGCAATGCTCGCCGCCTGCTGGTCTTGAATGACGAGATCTGGAACGACATGACGGAAAGGACCGTTCGCGGCAGCGTTCGGCTTGGCGTTCCCTACGATCTCGTCGGAGCAACGCTGGCGCCCGTGCTGAAATCCTACGCCGGGCGTCATCCGCAGGTGGAGATTTCGCTGGTTTGCGCCTCGTCTCCCGAGTTGCTGGAAGAGCTGGGGAAGGGCACCATCGACCTTTGCGTCGTCGAGGAACCGTATGGTGTTTCGCAGGGCGAATGCCTTGCCGTCGAGCGGCTTGTCTGGGTTGGCGCCAAGGCAGGCAACGCTCATCGCAAGGTGCCGCTGCCGATCTCGATGGTGACCGATACCTGTGCCTTCCGCGCATCGGTCTTTGCGGCACTCAGCAAGGACGGGCTGCGCTGGCGGACGGTCTTCGAGAACGGCAATATCGAGGCAACCACGGCGACGGTACGCACGGACCTGGCCATCACCGCCTGGCTCGCCTCCACCGTGCCGGCCGATCTCGATATCCTCACCGTCGAGCATGGCCTGCCCGAACTGCCGGTCTTTGCGATCAACCTGCATTTGCCGAAAGCCTATGCAACGCCGCAGGCGCTGGAACTTGCCCGCTACATCCGCGAGGGGATGACACGGCCGCGCCAGTCCGCGGCCGCTTGAGTTCCCTCAGTTGAGAAACCTGCCTATGCCGCGTTCGGTAGCGGGCCGACATAGCGCGACTGCGGGCGGATCAGGCGCCCGTCGAGCGTCTGCTCGCGTGCATGGGCGATCCAGCCAACCGTGCGGCCGATCGCGAAGACGCCGGTAAAAGAGTTGCGCGGGAAGCCGAGGGCGTCGAGCAGCAGCGCGGTGTAATATTCGACATTGACGTCCAAGGGCCGATCCGGCTTGCGCTCCTTCAACAAGGCCAGTGCTGCCGCCTCGATCGCTTCCGCCAAGGCGATGCGCCCGGCATCCGCCTGTCCGCTGGCAAAGATCGGCTTCAACGCCGTCTTCAGGGCATCGGCGCGCGGATCGCGGACGCGATAGATACGATGGCCGAAGCCCATCAGCCGCTCGCCGTGATCGAGCGCCTGCGACAGCCATGCGCGCGCATTTTCAGGCTTGCCGACACCATCGAGCATATCGAGGACCGGGCCGGGAGCGCCGCCGTGCAGGGGGCCTTTGAGCGCACTGATTGCCGCAAGGACGGAGGATGTCAGGCCGGCATGGGTCGAGGCGATGACGCGTGAGGCGAATGTCGATGCGTTGAGGCCATGATCGGAAATTGTCACCAGATAGGCGTCGAGCCCTGCTGTCTGCTCGGCCGTCGGCACGCGGCCCGTCAGCATGCGCAGGATGTCAGCCGATTGCGAGAGCGACGCATCCGGCCTGATCGGCGCTTCGCCCTTCTGCAAGCGCAACACGGCCGGCAGGAAGACGGCAGGTGCCGCCATCAGGCGGATCGCCGTGGCAAAATCCTCACCGTCTGCAACGCGTGCCAGCAAGGCACGCACGGCATCCACCGGCGGCAGAGCGAGCAGAGCGGCATCGGCAGTTTCCACATGCGCAAAGAGTGCTGCGCGGGCCATACCGAGCTGCTTGCGGATGGAGGCTGCATCGATATGCTCGTCGAACAGGCCATCAAGCAGCAGTGCGGCGACATCCTCGAAGCGGCTGGTCGCGACCAGATCATCCAGCGACACGCCGCGGATAATCAGACGGCCGGCAGCGCCATCGACATCGGACAGCTTGGTTTCTGCAGCGATGACATCTTCAAGACCACTTTTCATCATTGTTCTCCTTTGACTCTACGAATAGATCGTGGCTGTTTCTATTGACGTCAATCTTGATGTAATTGATCAATATGAGGGGCTATGAGCTGGCTGACGGCGGAGCAGGCGCTCGACCTGCTGGGAACGAAATCACAGACGCTCTATGCCAATGTCAGCCGCGGGCGCATTCGCGCCAAGGCCGATCCAGCGGATACGCGACGCAGCCTTTATTTTGCCGAGGACGTGAAACGACTGGCCGCCCGTCATTCCGGCCGGCGCAAGACCGAGGCAGTGGCCGCCGAAGCCATTCAATGGGGTGATCCCGTATTGCCGTCGGCGCTATCGACGGTTTCGAACGGCAGGCTTTTCTATCGCGGCAGGGATGCGGCAATGCTCGCAGAAAACGCTGCGCTCGAAGATGTCGCGCTGCTGCTCTGGGACATGAAGCGGCCGCTACGGTTCGAGCAAAGCGAAGCGCGGCAAAGACCTCCATCCTTGAATGCTGCGTTCTCGGGGCTTGCGGCGCGCATAGCAAACGACCTGCCATCACTCGGACGCTCGCTTCCAGCCTTGCAGAATGAGGCCGAAAGCGTGCTCAGTGCGGTGGCTGAAGCCTTAGCTCCAGGCGCGTGGAACCAGCCGCTGCATCAACGTCTTGCCGCTGCCTGGAATCGTCCCGACGCTGGCGACGTCATACGCCGCAGTCTTGTATTGCTTGCCGATCACGAGCTGAATGCCTCGACCTTTACCGCACGGATTACGGCATCGGCAGGGGCAACATTGTCGGCGGCCACCTTGTCCGGCCTTTCCACGCTAACGGGTCCGCTGCATGGCGGCGCATGGCAGAGCGTGCGCTCGCTGATTGCCCGGGCTGCCGCGATCGGGGTGGATGAGGCGGTCCGCAGCTATCTGGCGGAAGGGCGGCCATTGCCGGCCTTCGGTCACCAGCTCTACCCGGACGCCGATATTCGCGGCGAGGCGTTGCTCGGCTGCTTCACGCTGCCTCCGCTCTTTGCCAGGGTTCGCGATGTCGGCGAGCAACTGGTCGGGGAACGCGTCAATGTTGACTTCGCTTTGACGGCAATGACCCATGCCTATCATCTGCCGGAAGAAGCACCGCTGATCATCTTCGCGCTGGCGCGCACGGTGGGCTGGCTTGCGCATGCCATGGAACAGGCGACCAGCGGCAGGCTCATTCGCCCACGTGCTCGCTATGTCGGTCCGCCGGTGCAGTGAAAAGGCAGCGCACTCTGCTCACATCACCGAAAGGTGACAAACGGCTTCGATATTGTGGCCGTCCGGATCGAGAATGAAGGCGCCGTAGTAGTTCGGGTGGTAATGTGGACGAAGACCGGGAGCGCCGGCATAGGTGCCGCCGGTCAGGATCGCGACTCGATGGAATTCATCGACGCTTTCCCCGAGAGCGGCAAAGCGCGATCCTGGCAAAGGCGGGCAGTTTTTGTCGGCGTCATCACAGATGCGTGAATGCGCAATTTTTCGACGCTGCTTGGCTTGTGCATAGCTCGCCCGTCATTTGTTCATTGGAAAATGCTGCGAAATATCTCTATTGAATATTCAAACGATTAAAACCGTCCTAGGAGACTGACATATGCAAATCGGAATGATTGGCCTTGGCCGTATGGGCAACAACATGGTGCAGCGCCTCATGAGAGGCGGTCATAGCGCGGTTGTTTTCGATGCGCGTCCGGAAAGCGTCGCTGGGCTCGAGCAGCTCGGCGCCACCGGCAGCAAGTCTCTCGCAGATTTCGTGTCGAAGCTCGCGAAGCCGCGCGTCGTCTGGATGATGCTGCCGGCCGCCATCGTCGATCAGGAACTGGCGGCGATCGTTCCGCTTCTGGAAGCAGGCGACATCGTCATCGACGGCGGCAACTCCTATTATCACGACGACATCCGCCGTGCCGAAGAGCTGAAGCCGAAGGGCATCCACTATGTCGACGTCGGCACCAGCGGCGGCGTTTTCGGCCTCGAGCGCGGCTATTGCCTCATGATCGGCGGCGAGAAGGAAACTGTCCAGCATCTCTCTCCGATCTTCGCAACGCTTGCTCCCGGCATCGGTGACGTCGCTCCGTCGGCGATGCGCTCGGAAGAAGCCGCCAGGAACAGCACGGCAGAGCAGGGCTACCTGCATTGCGGCCCGTCGGGCGCCGGCCATTTCGTCAAGATGGTCCATAACGGCATCGAATACGGCCTGATGGCCGCCTATGCCGAAGGCCTGAACGTTCTGCGCCACGCCAATATCGGCAAGCAGGACGCCGAGAAAGACGCCGAAACCGCGCCGCTCTCGCATCCGCAATATTATCAGTATGATCTCGATATTGCTGAAATCTCCGAAGTCTGGCGCCGCGGCAGCGTGATCACCTCCTGGCTGCTCGACCTCACCGCCGACGCGCTGCATGGCGATGCAGCGCTTTCGCAATATGCCGGCCGCGTTTCCGACTCGGGCGAGGGCCGCTGGACCATCTCGGCTGCGATCGACGAAGGCGTTCCGACACCGGTGCTGAGTGCCGCGCTTTACGGCCGTTTCGCCTCGCGCGGTAACGACGACTATGCGAACAAGGTTCTCTCTGCCATGCGCGCCGGCTTCGGCGGCCATCACGAGAAGCCAGTCAAGTAATCGGTCTATCGATCGGAAGAAATATGAGCCGGGTGGGTCAGACCTCCCGGCTTTTGCTTGCCCGGCTTAGCCCAGCAGGTCGGGCCGCAGGAAGATGACCTGCGAGGGCGAACCAACCTCAAGCTCGGGCGCATGCGGCGGGCGGACAAGCAGGCAATCGGCACGCGAAAAGACCTTCATCATCGACGAATCCTGTTTGGAGAAGGGCTCGGCGAGCCAGCTGCCATCATCGGCCTTCGTCAGCGTCGCGCGCACATAATCCTGCCGCTGATCGTTCGCGGCAAAAGCCACGGCAGTGCGTGCAGCGCCCTCGCGCTTGATCGGCGGCAGCGAGGCGAGCTTTCTTATCAGTGGTTCGAGAAAGAGCAGGCCGCAAACGAGGCTGGAAACGGGATTGCCGGGAAGGCCAAGCACATGCATGTCGCCGAGGCTGCCGACCATCAGCGGCTTGCCGGGACGCATGGCGATACGCCAGAAATCCAGCTGCATACCGGCGGCAACCATGGTCGCCTGCACCAGATCGTGATCGCCGACCGAGGCGCCGCCCAGCGTGACGATGACATCTGCCTTCGCCACCTGCGCACGGCCGACGGCAGCGGTGATCGCATCGCTGTCGTCGGCGACGATGCCGAGATCGAGGACGTGAGCTCCGGCGCTGCGTGCGAGCGCTGCGATGCCGAAGGTGTTCGATGCAATGATCTGCGATGGCCCCGGTTCGCTGCCCGGCGCCACAAGCTCGTCACCGGTCGCCAGAATAGCCACGAGCGGCCGGCGGTAGACATCCAGGGTTGGATGGTTCATCGCTGCGGCAACGGTAAGCCGCGAGAAATCCATGACGGTGCCGAGGGGAAGCACGGTTTCGCCTTCGAGGAAATCCTGGCCTTGCGGACGGATGTGCTGTCCCTTGCGCAAGGGATAGGAGGTGCGAATGCGATCGCCGTCGAGTCGCCCGGTGTCTTCCTGCAGGAGCACCGAATCGGCACCCGCGGGAACGGGTGCGCCGGTGAAGATGCGGACCGTCTCGCCCTTGCCCACGGTTCCCTCAAAGGCATGGCCGGCGGCGGAGGCGCCGATAACCTGCAATTCAGAACCCGGCGTCGCCGCGTCCTCGAAGCGCAGCGCATAGCCGTCCATCGCCGAGGCGTCGAAGGGCGGTTGCGTGAGGCGGGCCGTCAAATCCCTGGCCAGGACCCGGCCCTCGGCCATATCGAGCGAAACGCTTTCAAAGCGATGAATGGGCGCAGCACTATCAAGCAGGCGCGCTTGTGCTTCGGCGACGGGCAATAGGCTCATGGATCAGGCCCCCGGATGGCGGAAATCTCCCGATTTGCCGCCGGATTTCTCCAATAGAGTGATGCCGCCGATTTCCATACCGCGATCGGCGGCCTTTGCCATGTCGTAGATCGTCAGGCAGGCAACGGAAACTGCCGTCAGCGCCTCCATCTCGACGCCGGTGCGACCGGTCAGCTTGGCCGTCGCCTTTACGCGCAGGCCAGGCAGGGCGGAATCCTCTTCGATATCGACGACAACCTTGGTCAGCATCAACGGATGGCATAGCGGGATGAGATTGCTCGTCTGCTTCGCAGCCATGATGCCGGCAAGCCGCGCCGTGCCGATGACGTCGCCCTTCTTGGCGTTGCCTTCGCGGATCAGCGCCAATGTCTCCGGCTTCATCTTGACATAGCCTGTGGCGGTGGCACTGCGCGCCGTTTCGGCCTTGTCGCCGACATCGACCATATGCGCCTCGCCCGAAGCGTCGATATGCGTGAGGCCGGCCTTCGTCGTTGTCATGTTACTCGGCCGCCAGAATGCCGGCTTCGCCGTTCAGCAACAGCCGCGTCGCCGCCGTCACGTCATCCCTGCGCATCAGGCTTTCGCCGACGAGGAAGGTGGTGATGCCGGCGGCTTCGAGACGCTTGCAATCTTCGTGAGTGAAGACGCCGCTTTCGCCGACCAGCAGGCGGCCCTTCGGCACCATGGGCGACAAGGCCTCGCTGATCGTGAGACTGACTTCGAAAGTGCGGAGATTGCGGTTGTTGATGCCGATCAGCGGAGAAGACAGCTTCAAGGCCCGTTCCATCTCTTCCGCATCGTGCACTTCGACCAGCACGTCCATGCCGAGGCCGAAGGCTTCGTCCTGCAGGCGTTGCGCATCGTCATCGGAAAGAGACGCCATGATCAGCAGGATGCAGTCGGCACCCCAGGCGCGGGCTTCCTGTACCTGATAGGTGTCGAACATGAAATCCTTGCGCAGCGCCGGCAAGGAGCAGGCTGCGCGGGCAGCCGTCAGGAATTCGGGAGCGCCCTGGAAGCTCGGCGTATCCGTCAGCACCGAAAGGCAGGCCGCACCGCCGGCCTCATAAGCCTTGGCCAGGGCAGGCGGGTCGAAATCGGGGCGGATCAGCCCCTTTGACGGGCTTGCCTTCTTGATTTCGGCAATCAGACCGAAAATGCCTGCACTCTGCTTGGTGAGAAGCGACTTGTGAAAGCCGCGCGGCGCGGATTGATCCGCCTGCATCGCCTTGAGATCAGCGAGCGAAACCTTGGCCTTGGCCGCGGCAATTTCCTCGCGCTTGTAAGCTTCGATCTTGCGAAGGATATCGGTCATGACGTCCTGAACCTATTCTTCGTCGTTGGAGACAGCGATCAGCTTTTCCAATGCGACGGCCGTCGCGCCGCTGTCGAGCGACTGGGTCGCGAGCTTCATGCCATCATGAAGCGTTTCCGCCTTTCCGGCAATGACAAGCGATGCGGCGGCATTGGCAAGGGCAATGTCGCGATAGGCGTTTTTCGCACCACCCAGCACATCGCGGAGCGCGGCCGCATTGGCAACGCCATCGCCGCCCTTGAGGTCGGCCAGATCCGCATGAGGCAGACCGAAATCTGATGGCGTCAGCTCAAAGGTGCGGATCTTGCCGTTCTCGAGCGCGGCAACCGAAGTCGTGCCGGTCGTGGTGATCTCGTCGAGACCGTTGCCGTGCACGACCCAGACGCTTTCGGCATTCAGGTCTCTCAGCACTTCCGCGAGCGGAACGACCCATTGCGGCGCGAAGACGCCGAGCAGCTGACGGCGGGCGCCGGCCGGATTCGACAAAGGTCCCAGCAGGTTGAAGATCGTGCGCGTCCCGAGCTCCACCCGCGACGGGCCGACATGGCGCATCGACGAATGGTGCAATTGCGCGAACATGAAGCCGATGCCGGCCTCACGAATGCAGCGGGAAATCACATCAGGCCCGATATCGAGCTTGATGCCCAAAACGGACTGCGTGTCGGCAGTGCCGGCCTTGGAGCTCTGGGCGCGGTTGCCGTGCTTGGCAACCGGCACGCCGGCGCCGGCAACGATGAATGCCGCCAACGTCGAGATGTTATACGTGCCGACGCCATCGCCGCCCGTGCCGACGATGTCGATCGCATCCGCCGGTGCTTCCACCGGCAGCATCTTGGCGCGCATCGTAGTGACGGCGCCAACGATCTCGTCGACCGTCTCGCCGCGCACGCGCAGCGCCATAAGGAAAGCGCCGATCTGCGACGGCGTCGCTTCGCCCGACATCAGGATTTCGAATGCCTGTCGGGATTCATCCCGCGTCAACGCCTCGCGATTGGCGACCTTGGCGAGGAAAGGTTTCAATTCGCTCATTGACTATCCATCCTCCCGATCGGGTCTAGCGAGACATCGCCTGTTCGGCGAGGCTCTGGTTGACCGTGACGGCGTATTTGGATTGCAGCTGGCCGACCATCTGGTCGAGGATGTCGTCGCCGGCGGCATTGGCGATCTGGGCCACCTGCTGATCGTCGTTGCTCAGGGCATCCGTGGTCGGGTTGTCGTTGACGCCGGTAACCTTCAGCAGGATCTGCGTCGTGTCATCCGCACCCACGGCGCTGGCGGCCGTATCGACAGGGCCGGAGAAGGCTGCGGCTATCCCACCGCGGCCGAGAACCGGATCGTCCGTCGAGCGCACGATGTTGGCCTTGTTTTCGACGGCGATGCCGAGCGGGGTGGCGATATCGGCAAGCGACTTGCCCTTCTGCGCCTCCTGCTTCAACTCTGCTGCCTTGGCGGCAAGCGCGATCTTCTGCTGCGCGGCCGTCCAGTCGGCAACGGCCTTTTCACGGACGTCTGCGAGCGTGCGATCATGATCCGGCGTCACGTTCAGTATGTCGTACCAGACATAGCCGTCATTGCCGACAGTCAGCGGCGCCGGGTTGCCGCCTTGATCGGCCTTGAAGACCTCCGCCAGCAGCTGCTGGCGAACCGGCAGATCCTTGACGTCGTTGCCGTTCTTATCGAGGCCGGTCGCATCGATTGAGTCGACCGCGACGAATTTCAGCTTGAGCTGGGACGCTGCTTCCTGCAGCGAGACGCCGGAGCCGCGCAGATCCTCGAACTTGTCGTGAACGCTGGTGATTTCGTTGGCGGCGTTGGCGAGGGCGATCTGCTTGCGAATATCTTCCTTCACGTCGTCGAAGTTCTTCGCCGTCTCGTTCTTCACATTGGTCACGCGCAGAATGACCGGGCCGAACGAGCCGTCGACGACAGGCGTCGTGCCGCCATCCTTGGCGACGGTGAAGGCGGCTTCGGCGATCGTCTTGTCCGGGACCTGATCCTTGGAGAAGGTGCCGAGCAGCACGTCGGAAGGCTTCTTGCCCTGATCGGAAACGAGCTGGTCGAAGGTCGTGCCGGTCTTCAGCGCATCAGCGGCCGCATTGGCAAGATCCTTGTTGGCGAAGGTCAGCTGTTCGATCGTCCGCGTTGCCGGCGTCTTGAAGCTGTCCTTGCGCTTGTCGTACTGGGCGCGCAGCTCGTCGTCCGAAACGCTCGCCGGATCGGTAAGATCCTCGGCCTGCAGCTTCACATAGGCGAACTTCCTGTATTCCGGAGCGCGATACTTGGACTTGACGCCATCAAACCACTTCGACAGCACGTCGTCGGCCGGAGCCTTGACCGGATCGATGTTGGCGTTGGTGAGCAGCAGGTAATCGATGCTGCGGCTTTCGACGTGATACTGCTTGACCGCATCGACCAGAACCTTCGGCGCGACGAAACCGTTCGACACCGCTTCGACGATCTGGCTGCGGATCGCAACCTTGCTGCGCTCCTTGATGTAATCGTCCGGGGTGATGTTGCTGTTGCGGAGCAGCATCTCGAATTTCTGGCGGTCGAAGGCGCCGTTCGCCGCCTTGAAGGCCGGATCGTCGCCGATGAGCTTGGCCAGACGATCCTGGGAGAGGCCCAGGTTCATGTCGGCGGCGAGCTGATCGAGCGAAGCGCCGGCGACGAGCTGTGCGACGGTCTGCTGACCGATGCCGAAGGCGCGCGCCTGGTCCGGCGTGATCTGCATGCGCAACTGCTGGCTGATCGCCTGAATCTGGCGGCGATAGGCAAGGCGGAATTCATTGATATCGATGTGCTGATCGCCGACAGTCACCACGGTATTGCTGTTACCGCCGGTGATGAGTGAACGTTCGACGCCCCATATGCCGAAAGCTGCCGCAAGAAGAAGCAACAAACCCTTGGCAACCCAGGTCTGGGCGATTTTTCTCAGCACGTCGAACATAGGAAAGCAAACCTCGTCATCATCAAGTCTTCACCCGTAGGCGAAACAATCGGAGTTCCTTAGAACAATCCGAACCGGAATTGAAGAGCCAGAGGGGAAATCACCGGGCGAGGCGCAAAAGTGCCGGAACCTTTGGCGTGCAATGACGTTTTATTGATCAACTAAACACAAGGAGCACACGATGGCCGAGACGAAATCAGCTTCCGCTCAGTCCTCTTCGGCGCGAACACAAACAGAGACGGCAATGGATGATCTGGCCGCTCAGGTTGCCGCGTTGCGCGAAGATCTGGCAAAGCTGTCGCAGAGCATAGCAGCCGTGGGACTGGGCGCAAAGTCCGTCGTCGCGGAGGAAGCCGAGGAGATCACGGAGCGGCTGCGCGAACGAGTTCGCGAGGAGCCGCTTTTCATGGTCGCCGCCGCAGCCGGCATTGGCTATCTGATCGGCCTGCTGAGCAGGCGTTAGCTTTCACGCAGAATTCCTAGCGGAATGGACGAAAGGGCGCGGACGAATCAATCGTCCGCGCCTTTTCAGTTGCGCAGTTTTTCAATCGTCAGCTGCCGGCACGGATGCCATTCCCGCCGAACCTACCTCTGCGCTTGGGCCTGGCGTCGCACTGCGGCATCTTTGCGACACCCCTGCGGCATCTTCCATTATCGCCATTTGTTGATCGCCAACCTCTTGTATCGCATGGATGCTTACTATATGTAGCAACAATTATAAGGTTGCTTATCAATAGCAGGCTTCTCACACATGAATTCGACACCTACCCTCGGCTTTGTTCTCCACGACGTTGCCCGCCTTCTTCGCAAGCGGTTCGAGCAGCGCGCGAAGGATTTGGGGCTGACGCGTTCGCAATGGCAGACGCTCGCCTATCTTGCCAACAATGAAGGCATCCATCAGGCCGGATTGGCCGAGATGCTGGAGATCGAACCGATCACGCTGGTTCGCATCCTCGACAAGCTGAGCGAGCGCGGCCTGGTGGAGCGCCGGCAGCATCCGAGCGATCGCCGCAGCTGGCTGCTTTATATGCGCGAGGAAGCCCGGCCGCTGATCGACGCCATGCGCGACATAGGCGATGAGACCCGCAAGGAGGCGTTAGACGGCGTCTCCGCGGAAGATCGCGACCGCCTCTACGAATTGCTTACCCTTATGAAATCGAACCTGATTAACGCCTGCCGTTCGAAGGCAGTCGATAAAGAGATACAACATGGCTGACGCATCTTCTCCGCTTCGCGTACCCGCAAACGCAAATTCTTCAGAACACCAGCAGGCTCCCGTAGCCGAGGCGCCGTCCTCCAATCCGACGCCACAGGCTGCGGCAACCGCTGCTGCCGCTTCGGTCTCGCCACCCGAAACGCCGCGCAAACGCCGTAAACTGACACGGCCCATCCTCTTTGCGCTGTTGCCCGTCGCCTTTGTGGTCGGTGGCTACTACTACGTCACCGGCGGACAGATCATGTCCACCGACAATGCCTATATCCAGGCCGATATGGTCGGCGTCTCCACCGATGTTTCCGGCACCGTGATTTCGGTTGATGTCCACGAGAACGAGGTGGTGAAGAAAGGGCAGGTGCTTTTCCGCCTGAAGCCCGATTCCTTCCGCATCACGCTGGAAGGGGCGCAGGCGCAGCTCGGCAACGCCAGAAACCAGATCCTGAACCTGCAGGCGAGCTACAAGCAATCCCTGGCCGAAATCGCACAGGCGCAGGCCGATCTTCCGTACTACCAGACGGAATTCGAGCGCCAGCAGAACCTGATCAACAGCTCGGTTGCCTCGAAGGCGGCTTTCGATCAGGCCAAGCACAATCTGGAGGCCGCGCAGCAGAAGGTATCCGTCGCGCAGGCCCAGGCGGCGGCGACGCTTGCACAATTGGGAGGCGAGAGCTCCGCCAGCCTTCCCGTCGAGCAGAACCCGCTCTATCTGCAGGCCAAGGCCGCCGTCGACAACGCGCAGCGCGAGCTTGACGATACGGTCGTGCGCGCGCCCTTCGACGGCGTCACCGCCAATGTTCCCTCGCTGCAGGTCGGCGCCTATCTGACGGCTGCGCAGCAGGGCTTCTCGCTGGTTTCCACCACGCATATGTGGATCGCCGCCAGCCCGAAGGAAACGGAACTGACCTATGTCCGAACCGGCCAGAAGGTAATGATCTCGGTCGATGCCTATCCGG
Source organism: Rhizobium freirei PRF 81 (assembly GCF_000359745.1). GTDB lineage: Bacteria > Pseudomonadota > Alphaproteobacteria > Rhizobiales > Rhizobiaceae > Rhizobium > Rhizobium freirei. Next base: position 2,975 of record NZ_AQHN01000081.1, on the reverse strand, counting down.
GCGTCACCTGGAAGGGAACGGTGGCCAGCATCGCACCGGCATCCGGCTCGAGCTTCTCGCTGCTGCCCGCCCAGAATACCACCGGCAACTGGGTCAAGGTCGTGCAGCGCATACCGATGATCATCAACATCGACGATATGCAGGGCAAGCCGCCGCTGCGCGTCGGAATGAGCGTCGTTGCCGATGTCGACACCGGCCATGCCCGTGGCCTGCCGGATTTTGTCACCGGCCTGCTGGGCCATTCCCGCGGTCAGGATCATGAGTAACGCCACCACCGCTTCGCCATCGGCACCGATCGCCCATCGCGGTGCGATCACCGCCTGCGTCATCCTCTCGGTCATCATGCAGGCGCTGGACACGACCATCGCCAACGTCGCCCTGCCGCATATTCAGGGCGATGTTTCCGCTAGCGCGGACCAGATCAACTGGGTTCTGACGTCCTATATCGTCGCGGCCGCCATCATGACGCCGCCTTCCGGTTTCCTTTCGGCCAAGTTCGGCCGCAAACGCGTGCTGCTGACGGCAATTGCGGGGTTCGTCGCCGCTTCCGTTCTCTGCGGCCTCTCGCAGTCCCTGCCGCAGATCGTCGGCTTCCGCCTGCTGCAAGGTCTTTTCGGCGCTTCGCTTGTGCCGCTGTCGCAAGGCATCCTCCTCGACATCTACAATGTCGAGGAGCGCGGCCGCGCCATGGCGCTGTTCGGCGTGTCTGTCATGGTCGGCCCCGTTCTGGGGCCAGTCATCGGCGGCTGGCTGACCGACAATATCAGCTGGCGCTGGGTGTTCTACATCAACGTCCCGATCGGGGCGCTCGCCTTCTTCGGCATCGTCGTCTATGTGACGGAGACCAAGCTGGATGCGCTCGCCAAGCTTGACTGGTTCGGCTTCGGCATGCTCTCGATCGCCATTGCGGCACTGCAGCTCTTCCTCGATCGCGGCGAGCAGCTCGACTGGTTCTATTCGAGCGAGATCATCATCGAGGCGCTCGTCTGCGCCTGCGCCTTCTATCTCTTCATCGTGCATACGTTCACGGCCGAGCGAAGTTTCGTCAATCCGCGGCTCTTCCTCGACCAGAACTTTGCCGTCAGCATGCTGTTCATCTTTATCGTCGGCGTGACCTATCTGGCCTCGCTCGCCCTGATGACACCCTATCTGCAGACGCTGATGGGCTATCCAGTCGTCACGGCCGGTATCGTCATGGGACCGCGCGGTCTCGGCACCATGTTCTGCATGTTCCTCGTGGGGCGGCTGATCGGCAAGGTGGATACGCGCCTCCTGCTGTTCCTCGGTCTCGCTTTGACCGCATGGGCCATGTACGACATGACCGGCTGGACGCCCGATGTTTCGCAATGGACGCTGGTCTCCGTCGGCTTCGTGCAGGGGGCAGGCCTCGGCTTTCTGTTCGTGCCACTGACGACGATCGCCTTTGCGACGCTGCCGGCACAGATGCGCGGCGAGGGCACCGGCCTCTACAATCTCTCGCGCAATATCGGCTCGAGCGTCGGCATATCGGTCGTCTCGATGCTGATCACGGAGAACACACAGGTCAACCACGCGAACATCGCCGCCTATGTGACGCCCTTCAACCGCCATTTCGAAGCGGCTACCGCCCAGGGCATCAGCCCGCTGACGGCGATCGGCCGCGCCACGCTCGACGGCATGATCACGACGCAAGCGACAATCATCGCCTATATGGATGACTTCAAACTGCTGATGCTGATGTCGATCTGCGCCATACCGCTGCTTGTGCTTCTGCGCAAACCAAAGGCGCCCCCGGCGGTCGATCACAGCGTCGCGATAGAATAGCCGCGCAGTCTTTCCAGTTTCACTGTGCGGCAGCAAGGCCGCCGGGCACCACCCCGGCGGCCATTTCATTCGCCGATCAGGGAAAGCGGCGGCTGACGAAGCGCGAGCCCGCGGCGCCGAACCGCCACAGCGGATCGATATTCTTGGTGATCCCGATGCGTTTGCCGGAAACGATCGCCACCGGCTCGGAAAGCCAGAATGAGAAAGGCGGCTTATCCAGGGACAGGCCATTCAAACCGATATCGATGCCCAGCGCCTGCGAGAGCTTTCCCGGCCCATTGCACAGCGAGACGATGTCGGCCATGCCGCGCCGCCTGATCATCTCATCGATACCGCTCTCCGGCTCCAGCGCCCGGATCAGCACCGCGCTTCCGGTCAGGCAGACGAAATTCAGGCACCAGTGAATGCCGTAGGAGCGGTAGACATAGACGTGGCCCGGCGGCCCGAACATGGCCGCATTGCGCGGCGTCGGACCGCGATAGGCATGGGAAGCCTCATCATCGGGCCGATAGGCCTCCGTCTCGACGATACGTCCGCCAATGCCGGCGACCGCAAAGCGCCCGCCGATGAGATCGGATGCGACGGCGACGGCATCACGGTCGAAGAAGGCAGAGAGGGCGGGGCCAGCGAGGGGCTTGGAACCGAGCGACAGGGGTTGATCGTCGAGTGTCATAGGCGAGAGCGATGTCCTTCCAGGCAATCGATGCCGAATCTCTCGCACAGGCGAGAGCATCGTGGAATATATTTCGTGCGGCATGTGGGCGATGGCTTGATACCCGGTTTTCATTTTCCCAACACCCGGACATGTGCCCGATTCTATTTGGGTAGCCGGACACCATGTCGCGGAGTAGGGCTACAGCTTGTCGATGCAGCGAATGCCTTCTGCCCGAAAGACTTCTTTGATTTTCTCTTTGATCTCAACTTCGGAGCAATGAGGAAAAAGCGCATGCAGCTCTTGTGCTACATGCAGCACGTTAATTGTCCCCAGCCCACGCTCTTTTAGACGCGCCGCTCTCGTTATGATCGATGCCATTAGATCTTCATCGTTATGCATGTGCTGCTCCCAAGACTACCTACGCCAGTCCTGAAAAACTCATAGCATGAGAAGTTCGCGGAAGAGTTCGCGAAAGGCAAGACGATCGACAAACCATCGATGCATGCGGCGCAACTTT
>NZ_AQHN01000080.1 GCF_000359745.1 Rhizobium freirei PRF 81 | reverse complement strand
CGTCAGTAGATTACGACGCCCCTGACACTCTTTCCGGAATGCATGAGCTCGAAGCCCTTGTTGATGTCTTCCAGCGGCATGGTGTGGGTGATCATCGGATCGATCTGGATCTTGCCCTCCATGTACCAGTCGACGATCTTCGGCACGTCGGTGCGGCCGCGGGCGCCGCCGAAGGCCGTCCCCATCCACGAGCGGCCCGTCACCAGCTGGAACGGACGCGTCGAAATCTCCTGGCCGGCGCCGGCAACGCCGATGACCACCGACTTGCCCCAGCCGCGATGCGAGGCCTCGAGCGCCTGACGCATGACCTTGGTGTTGCCGGTGCAGTCGAAGGTGTAATCGGCGCCGCCGATCTGGTCGGCACCGCGCTTCGTCATGTTGACGAGATAGGGCACGATGTCGTCGCCGACTTCCTTCGGGTTGACGAAATGCGTCATGCCGAAGCGCTCGCCCCATTCCTTCTTGTCATTGTTGAGATCGACGCCGATGATCATGTCGGCGCCGGCAAGCTTCAGGCCCTGGATGACGTTGAGGCCGATACCGCCGAGACCGAAGACGATCGCGGTTGCCCCCATCTCCACCTTGGCGGTGTTGATGACCGCGCCGATGCCGGTGGTGACGCCACAGCCGATATAGCAGATCTTGTCGAAGGGAGCGTCGGGATTGACCTTGGCAACGGCAATCTCCGGCAGCACGGTGTAATTGGCGAAGGTCGAGCAGCCCATATAGTGATGGATCTTGTCCTTGCCGATCGAGAAGCGCGAGGTGCCGTCCGGCATCAGGCCCTGGCCCTGGGTCGAGCGGATCGCGGTGCACAGATTGGTCTTGCGGCTGAGGCACGACGGGCATTCGCGGCATTCGGGCGTGTAGAGCGGAATGACGTGATCGCCCTTCCTGACCGAGGTGACGCCCGGACCGACGTCGACGACGATGCCGGCGCCTTCATGGCCGAGGATGGCGGGGAACAGGCCTTCGGGATCGGCGCCCGACAGGGTGAAGTCGTCGGTATGGCAGATGCCGGTCGCCTTGACCTCGATCAGCACTTCGCCGGCCTTCGGCCCCTCAAGCTGAACCGTCATCACCTCAAGCGGCTTGCCGGCCGCAACCGCTACGGCTGCTCTTACGTCCAT
>NZ_AQHN01000079.1 GCF_000359745.1 Rhizobium freirei PRF 81 | reverse complement strand
GGGCCGGCAAGCTAGCCGGAAATTTATTGGCAATCCGAGCGACGGATATGCCGATCGCCATCGTTCAAGAAGAACGCCGATCTCGGGATGAGGTCGGCGGCTTGAACAGAATGGCCTTCAGGCAAAAGGATATGCCCATGACCCGCAAGCTGCTAAGCGCGACCGCCGCTGCTCTCTTCGCCCTATCCTCGGCAACCGTGGTTTTCGCGCAGACGACGACACCTGCGACCACCGAAACGCCGGTTCCCGCCACGACCCCATCTGCTTCGGTACCATCTTCAGCCATGCCGTCGAAGGATGAAATCAAGACGGCGCGGCAGGCTTGCCGGCAGGATGCGGCAGGACAAGGCCTCAAGGGACAGGCGCGCAAGGATGCCGTCAAGAGCTGCCTGCAGCAGAAGTACCCGGTTCTCGCGAAGCGCAAGACCTGCCATGACGAAGGCAAGACCAAAGGCCTGGAAAAGAAAGCACTGCGCGATTTCGTCAAGCAGTGCATCGCCGCCAGCTGAGCAGTGGCTGCGGCGCCTCTTCGGATTTCCCCGGCTCAAATAGGCCCGTCCATGCCAGGACGGGCCAGATTGCCCAGGCTGCCATCCGTTGCCAGTTCTCCCCTGGCTCAGCCCTTTTTCTAAAAGACCATCATCCTTATCTCTGTGTCGGAGCAATATGTTTCGGGACGCACCGTGCTTTTTCATAGAGACCAGTTTTCATTCGGCATCGTCTTGCCGGCTCAGACGAGGACGCTTGCCGATGTGCAATTCGATGTTCAGCTCGGCATCGCCGGCCATGCCGACAGATTGGGCTTCGATGCCGTGTGGGTGAGGGACGTTCCCCTCAACAGCGAGAGCTATCCCGACCCGATCGGACATGCCGATCCATGGGTGTTTCTCGGAGCATTGGCGACCGCCACTTCCAATATCCGCCTGGCGACGGGCGCAATTGTCCTGCCGCTGCGGCATCCTCTTCATATTGCCAAGGCCGCGCTTTCGGTCGCGGCCCTCTCCAAGGGACGGTTCGTTCTCGGGCTCGGTTCGGGCGACCGGCCCAGCGAATATGAAATGTTCGGCAGAGACGTTGAAGGCCGCAAGGTGCTCTTTCAGACCCATTGGGAACGCCTGGCTGCCGCGATGCGCCCCGATCAGGCCGTTATCGACGAAGGCGGCAATGTTCGGCGCGATTTCGCCATAAGGCCGAGCTTACAGGGCAGGACCATCCCGATGGTGGCGGTGGGCTCATCAGCCCAATCCCTCGAATGGATCGCCCGAAACGCGGCTGCATGGATGACGTATTACCGTCCGCTGCCGGTGCAGAAAGACCGGCTGGCGCTCTGGCGCAATGCGCAAACGAAAGTCACGACCGAATTTCGCGGCTTCGGCCAGTCCATGGTCCTCGAATTGCTCGGCAAATCCGATGCGAGTTATGAGGAGATCAATCTCGGAGGCAAAACGGGCAGGCGAGGACTGATCGATGCATTGTCGGCCATGCGCGAGGCCGGCATTCAGCATGTCGCATTCAACCTGATTTCGAAAGGCAGACCACCTGCCGAGGTCATGGATGAAATTGCCGCTGATGTGATGCCGGCCTTGCGCTAGACGACTGCGTCGTGAGCCAGGTTACTACAGATTCGGCGGCGCCGTGGTCTGTTCGGGACACAAGTTATTATCGCCAGATATGGCATACGTAGTTTCATAGTAAAACTACACGACGAAAACTCACCTACTCGTCATTCCAGATCTACAGTGCGGTCTAAGCACCGTCAGGACTGCCGGATGAAGTCCGTGATCAGTGCGGTGACGGTATCCGGGGCATCCTCAAAGCAGTAGTGGCCGACGTCGGGCAGCCGAATGATCTGGGCGGCCGGAAAGATGGCCGTAAACAGCGGCAGGAAGTGCTCGGCGCCAAGCGTGCGGTCCGCTTCTCCCCAGATTGCCAAGGCGGGTTTGCTACGGATTGCCTGGCTTGCCGCAGCATCGGGTGCCTCGAACCTATGGGCGCCAACGGCAAAACCCTGTGCCCAGCCGATCGCACCAAGGCAATCGGCTGGATCCGCGAAAGGCGAGCCATAGGCAGAAATCCAGCCATCGCTGATGATGGCGTTGTTCTCGAAACCGTTGAGCTTGAGCGCGCTTAGTATATTGAAGCCAAGCTGCCCAAGTACCGCCTCAAGACTGCCTTTGGCGTCCGCTTGCGTGATCCATTGGAACCAGGGCGAGGTGCAGGCATTTGCCATGACGCGGTCGAGAAGATCTGGCTGGCCGAATGGGGTAGGTGCATTGGCTGTGATCACCCGCCGGATCCGATCCGCGTGGCGGGCGGCCAGCCCCATGCCGACGGGACCGCCGAAATCATGCATGACGAGCGTAATCTCGTGCAGATCGAGCGCGAGCACGAAGCGCTCCAGATTGTCGATGTGATCCTGAAGCCAATAGGTACGGTCTTGCGGCGTCTCGCTTCTGCCAAAACCCATATGGTCTGGCACGATCACCCGATGTGTCTGGCTGAGGACAGGAATCAGGTGGCGGAACAGATAGCCCCAGGTGGGTTCGCCGTGAAGGCATAGCACGACCTCACCGTCTCGCGGCCCTTCATCGACATAGTGCATCCGAAAACCGGGTGCGTGGGTATAGTGCGGCGCGAATGGAAACGTGCCGCCAAACGTGGTGTCGGATATGTTCATAGGGGATTCTTTCACTGGGACGGCTGCGTGATGGTTGTCACGCAGTTCGCTGCAAAGCTTGGAAATGGCGATGGATTTTCGGCGTATTTCTAAAGCGTCGCCGCAAACCGCTTGATATGGGCTGCAATCGCCTCCGCCTGCTCCTCAAGCGCGAAGTGGCCGGTGTCGAGCAGATTGAAGTCGGCTTTCGGCAGGTCTCGTTGATAGGGGTAGGCACCGGCGGGAGGGAAGATGCTGTCGTTCTGGCCCCAAACGATCAACGCCGGTGGCTGATGCTTGCGGAAATAGCTCTGCCATTCCGGATAGAGATCCGGATTGGTCCGATAATCATAGATGAGATCGAGCATGATCTCCTTGTTGCCGGGGCGGTCCAAGAGAGCTTTTTGCAGCGCCCAGCTGTCAGGGCTTATGCTCGAGACGTTTTTGACGCCGTGGATGTAGTTCCACTTCAGCGCCTCGTCCGAAATGGCTTCCTCGCGAATTTTCCGGAAATTTTCCGGCGAGGGATCGCGCCACAGCGTCCTGGGCAGCTCCCAAAAGCTGCCGGGCAAACCTTCCTCGTAGGCATTGGCATTCTGGACGATCAGGAACGAGACCTTCTCGGGGTGCCGTGTGGCGAGACGATATCCGACCGGACCGCCGAAGTCCTGCATGTAGATCGCGTATTTCCCGAGGCCGATCCTGTCGGTGAATTTCTCCATCACGTCAGCCAGATGGTCAAAGGTGTAGGAGAATTCGTCACGCGACGGCGCTGCGCTGTAACCGAAGCCCGGATAGTCGGGGGCAATGAGATGAAACTGATCGGCCAGGCGATCGATCAGTCCGCGGAACATGAAAGAGGATGCGGGAAAGCCGTGCAGAAGCAGGATTACAGGACGATTGGCGTCGCCTGCCTCGCGATAGAAGATTTCGACCCCGTCAACGTCGATATGACGATACTGCGTCATGGGAACTCCTCCTTTATTGCGGCTATGCAGCCGCAAGCGATCGTGGTTGCAAGTTAAAACCATAATTCGTGTATCACTTGCGGTTTTAGTTTGCAACCTCTATATTTCGAGGGTGCGGATCGTGCTGATCGATCCGGATTGTGGGAATGGAGTGCGAGCCGGAGGCGATGGCAAAGAGAATTAGTCACAAGGACTCGATATGCGGCGTCGCCCGGCCGCTGGATGCCATTGGCGACTGGTGGTCTTTGCTGATCGTCCGCGACGCCTTCAACGGCCTGCGGCGCTTCGGAGAGTTTCAAAAGAGCCTCGGGCTTGCGAAGAACATTCTTTCGGCCCGGCTGCGCAATCTCGTGGACTACGGCATCATGGATGTAGCGCCGGCATCGGATGGCAGCCCCTATCAGGAATATGTGCTTACGGAGAAGGGGCGGGGCCTGTTCCCGCTTCTTGTCGCCCTTCGGCAATGGGGTGAGGATTTCTTCTTCGAACCCGGTGAGAAGCATGTGCTTCTGGTCGATCGCAAGGTCGGTATGCCGGTGCGAAAGCTGGAGCTTCGCTCGCAGGACGGCCGCGTGTTGGGACCGGAGGATACCGTCGTGACATGGGTGCCGGAGGCGGGTGACGCGAAGCCCGCGTCGTAACGAACGGCGCGCGACATCGGTGCGCTTCCGTTATGATTGAGATGGTGCCGCCCTATTTCCATTGGTCGGGTGGGAAGCAGACTTCCGGCCATCAAGTCGATGAAGGCACCGACCCGCCGCAAGATCTGCGGTTCGAGAACGCACTATGCCAAGCGCGATTGCTTTGACCTAAGCCGACTGCTGCTCCGGAGAGGTCGCCGGTTCGCTATTGGCGAGTGCCGCTTCCAGGCTCCGGTCAGTTTCTTGCTCGACGTAAGGTTTCTGACGGGCTTTCGCCAAAGCGTTCGCGGTAGGCGAATGCGGCGCGGCCAAGATGGCCAAGACCGCAGGCAAAGACCGCGTCTGCGACGGTGAGTTCATCCCGTCCCGCAAGCAGCATCTTGCGCAGGGTTTCCAGACGCACGCTCTGTACCGCCTCGATCAGCGTCCGCCCGCGTGCCTTGCGGTAGCTATCCTGAAGCGTGCGTAGAGGAACGCCGGCGGCTTCGGCGATATCCGCAGTCGCGATCGCACAGGCTGCGTTCGCGCGAATGAACTCGTCTGCTTTTCGAACCGCGTGGGGGCCGCTGTCCTGCGTCGGGCGGGCGAGCGTCTGCTGATGGTTATGCCGCAGTCCTGACAGAAGCAGGCTCGTCAATCCGTCGCGGAGCATGGTCTTATAGGCGGGCGGCATATCGCCCGCGAGCGAGGAGCACAGCATGAGATCGGCGTGGCGCAAAATGCCTTGTCCGATCGGCGACGTCAGGTCGATCGAGGGATCGAACTCGATGTGGCCGGGCTCGCCATCGATGAGCTTCGCCAGATAGTCTTCAACCGGGGTGCGCTCCATCAGCAGGATCAGCTTCTCACATCCCTCCTTCCAGAGCATTCTGGTCTGGAGCGTGGGAGACAGGAGCGTGGCGCTCTTGCCGGCAACGGCGAGCGTCTGGCTCGAACCGCATTTCACCAGGGATTCGCCCTTGATCGGGATCTGCAGCAGAAAAAAGCGGGAGAGTTCTCCCGGATCGATCTCCACTTGCGCGCCATATGTGACGAGATTGATGGAATAGCCGGTTTCTTTCACCAGCCGGTGGCGCGCATGAAAGCTTTGCTCAGCCTTGCCGGTCACCATCAGGAAATGCGGGCAGAAGATCTGCCCGATCGCCATGCGCGCATCGTCGACATCGCAGGTATCGACCCGCTGGTCGCCGCTCGATCGTAGTGCCTCTATACCGATCATCCCGCCCACGACTGCTTTCGCCACGATTGCTTTTGAAAGTGAGGTTTCAGACCGCCTGCTGCCGGATCTGGATATCGCCCCGCGCAATCTGGATTGCCGAGCGCTCCACTTCGTCGGAACATCGGCGAAATTTTAAGCATGAAATGGATCTGAAATCCATTCGCAAGGGAACGAAAAAATGGGTAGCGAGGAATTCCGCGCCGGCATGCGCAAGCTGGCTGGCGGTGTCACGATTATTACCTCCATCGACAGCAGGGGTCAGCGCTGCGGGCTGACTGCGACTGCTGTTTGTTCGCTCTCGACCGAGCCGCCATCTCTGGTCGCCTGCGTAAACCGCAACAGCTCGGTTGCCGCCGTGGTCGAAAGCACCCGCGTCTTTGCCGTCAACGTGCTGTCGTTCGACCAGCAGGACGTCGCCGAGGTCTTTGCCGGCCGGGCCGGTCTTGTGCGGGAGGAGCGTTTTGCCGCCGGCCGCTGGAGAGCGATCGAAACAGGCGCGCCGGTGCTGCACGATACGGCGGTGACCTTCGAATGCGAGCTGGCGGAGATCAAAGAGTTCGGCACGCATCTGATCCTGATCGGTCAGGTCGCCGCCACGCATCTTTCCGAAGGGCGGGATAATCCGCTGATCTACGGCAACGGCGCATTTTTGACGGCCGCAGCAGTCGCCTGATCGCATCTTTTTTGAAAATCCAAAGCAAGAAGGGGAATGTCCATGCGTGGACTGGAAGGCAAGACTGCGATTGTGTCCGGCGGCGCAACGCTGATCGGCGAAGGCGTTGCCAAGGTACTGGCTGACTATGGCGTTTCGGTTGTCATCGCCGATATTAACAGCGAAGCCGGCAAGGCGGCAGCGGAGCGCTGCGGCAAGAATGTTCGTTTCATCAAGGCCGACATCACCAGTGACGATGAAATCAAGTCGCTCATCCATGAGACCGTGAAGGCGACTGGACGATTGGATTTTCTTGTCAACGTCGCTTGCACCTATCTCGACAACGGCGCAGAAACCGCCCGCGCCGACTGGCTCAAGGCCTTCGACGTCAACATTCTCGGCTCCATTGCTCTGATGCAGGCGGCCCGGCCGCATCTGGCGAAGAACAAGGGGGCCATCGTCAATTTCGGCTCCATTTCGTCGCGCGTCGCCCAGACCGGGCGTTGGGTCTATCCCGTTTCCAAGGCGGCGATCCTGCAGCTCACCCGCAACCAAGCCATGGATCTCGCGCCGGAAGGCATCCGTGTCAATGCCGTCTCGCCGGGCTGGACATGGAGCAATGTCATGGTGGAGCTGACGAAGAATACGCGCAGCAAGGCCGATAATGTCGCCAAGGATTTCCATCTTTTGGGCCGCACCGGCGGGCCGGAGGAGGTGGCGGAAGCGGTCGCGTTCCTGCTCTCGGACAATGCCAGCTTCATCACCGGCACGGATATCCGCGTCGACGGGGGCTATACCGCAATGGGGCCGGAACGCGCCGAGCCGGCCATCCCGTTGCTTATGGATTGATGGTCGACGGTCACGATTTCAAGAAGATAAGGGGAACGAGATGTCAGGAAAACGGAACTTCACCATTGTCGGCGGCGGCCAGTCCGGGCTGCAGCTGGCCTGCGGCCTGCTGGATGCCGGCCATGCGGTCCATGTCGTTCAAAACCGGACGGCGGAGGAGATCGCAACGGGGCGCGTGCTGTCCAGTCAGTGCATGTTCGATGCCGCACTTCAGAACGAGCGCGATCTCGGATTGAATTTCTGGGATGAGAGCTGCCCGACGGTCGATTCCATCAACTTTGTTGTTCCTGCTCCGGATGGTTCCGGCGGCAAGGCGATCGAATGGAACGGCAAGCTCGACGGTCCGGCGCAGAGCGTCGATCAGCGCGTGAAGATCCCGCGCTGGATGGCAGAGTTCGAGCGTCGCGGTGGTCAGTTGACCATCCATGATGCCGGCATCGAGGACCTCGAAACCTATGCCCGGCAAAGCGATCTGGTGGTCGTCGCGGCGGGGAAGGGGGACATAGCCAAGATGTTCGAGCGCGATGCGGAGCGTTCGCCTTTCGACAAGCCGCAGCGGGCACTGGCGCTGACCTATGTCACCGGCATGAGCCCGCGCCCGGACCATTCCGCCGTAAATTTCAACCTGATCCCCGGCGTCGGTGAATACTTCAATTTCCCGGCGCTCACCACCACCGGCGTTTGCGACATCATGGTTTTCGAGGGAATTCCGGGCGGCCCGATGGACTGCTGGAAGGAGGTAACGTCTCCCGAGCAGCACCTTGAAAGGTCGAAATGGATTCTAGACACGTTCCTGCCCTGGGAAAGCGAGCGCTGCCGCCATGTGGCGTTGACGGACGACAATGGTCGTCTGGCCGGAGCCTTCGCACCGACGGTCCGCAAACCCGTCGGCCGCTTGCCGTCCGGCGCCGCTGTACTCGGTCTTGCCGATGCGGTCTGCCTCAACGATCCGATCACAGGCCAGGGCTCCAACAACGCGTCGAAAGCTGCGAAATGCTACCTCGATGCGATCCTGGCGCATGGCGACAAAGCCTTCGACGAAAACTTCATGCACACGGCCTTCGAAGCCTATTGGAGCTATGCACAATATGTTGTCGGCTGGACGAACGCGCTGCTTCTGCCGCCACCACCGCATGTGCTCAATCTGATGGGTTCGGCCCAGGCCTATCCGGCGCTTGCTCGCCGCATCGCCAACGGCTTCAACGATCCGAGAGATTTCTTCCCATGGTTTGCCGTGCCGGAAGAAGCGGACGCCTATCTGCTGCAGCTCGCGGCCTAATGAGGGAACCAGATGCGATGCGCCTTGGCAAACATCGCATGAGAAAGCGCACCTCGCCGCACCCGGCGAGGCATCTTCTGCTTGAGGTAGATTGTGGCTGAACCGGATTACATCATCATCGGAAGCGGCATCAATGCGCTCGTCGCGGCTGCCTTGCTTGGAAAGAACGGCAAGAAAATCTGCTTCTAGAGCGTAACGACCGCATCGGCGGCTGCCTGCGCACCGAGGAGATCGCAGTGCCCGGCTACCGCCATGACGTCATGGCGACGACGATGGTACTTTTCCTGACCTCTCCGGCCTATGGCGCCATCGGCAAGGATCTCGAAGCCCGCGGGCTGGAGTTCTGCTACACACCCTTGCTTACGGGAGCACTAAGGCCCATCGCGGACCTTGCTTGGCGGGGGGATCAGGTTTCCAGCTGGCGTCATCATTGAAATAGGTGAGGACCATCGGCGCAAGAGGAATTGGCTGGCGACGTTGGCCTGCTTGCATGCGACAGCAGCGCTGTTTCCAATAGAACGACAAATTGAGCAGTTGGTGATCGAGGATATAACTCGCACAGGCCGGGTAGAAACGGCCGCCGCCGCAGCATCTGGTGGCTCAATCCACCGTGTATGTAAATCTCTCCAGCCCCGTTCGCTTTTCACGTCTGCTCGTTTGCAACTTGTCGAAGACAATTTGATGCGGGCGCATAGGACATAGTCTTTTTGCCGGCGACCGAGACTTCTTTTGGGCAAACAAGGGATAGTACCAAATATGGTTCAGCCGGATCGTTGACATCCTTAAGCTGAATCGGCTTTCACCTTATGTCAGTTCGCGAGAATAATATCCGGCAGGAACGGGCAAATACTTGTTCGTTCATCTAGCGGATTTTGCGGGATATTTCGATCGATTGCCGGCAGCGAAAGTAAAGGTCGCTGGTGATATGGGATCCTCGGAGGGCACCTCTTTGCCGTTTCACGGCAGGGTGAAGGCGTGATGGCGCGTGAGTGTCATCGAGGGGTTGGGCAGGGCCGGCTGGTTAGGGCGCCGGTTCTTGGTGCAGGGACGGGTATATATTGTTGTTCGTATCGAAAATTCTTCGCCAAGGCGCAGCCTGCTTCGCCAAGCGAACCAAAAAGCAGATTGATTTTCAGAACGTAAACGGATCGTTTGCTCGCAAGGAGCAGCGATGCGGCCCGACCTTTAGAAAGACGGTTGGTGCTACGGCATCTCGAGAGTTTCGAGTTGGCGCGCTTCTAAATTACGCACGGCATATTGTGGAGCTGCGGCCGCTTGCTTTGCCGGGAGCAGCTCGAACTCGCATGACAGCTGTTGCGCCTTTTTTTCGAAAGGACTCCAACAGAATCAAGCGCATCTCAAACTTGATCCCGGTGCTCGGTTTCACGCTCTTGTCGGTAGCGATACAGACCGCATTTGCGCCACGTTCGTTTGCCTCGTCAGGCTGCGATGCGATCAATGCGTCCTGGGGAAGCGGGAGGACATTCTCCAACGGAGACTCGCTGTGGCAGCCCGGCCTCGCGCTGAATGCCGGCGACAAGATCACCTATAATGTCACGACCACTGGAAGTACCAATGCGGATACTGATCCAAACAGCGGATCGGGATTTGCCCTTTATACGGATCACGCTGGCTCGACCATAATCGTTGAAAAATATGCGACCATTAGTCACGAACTTAATTTGAGTAGCACCTATACTGCTGACCAGGCGTATCCCGATTTTACGGTCTATGCTTGGTCGCAGCTAGGGACAGGCGCGGTTCATGCCACGGTCACCTGCCAAAATGCACCGGGGACCGTCACTCTGCCGAGTTTTCCTGTGGTGCAGGCGGGCAGCACCACTAGCAGCCTGACCATGACTTTGTCGCAGGCGCCGAGTTCCGGCCTGGCCGTGACCCCAACGGCAACGGGACTGACGTTTAACCCGCCTACGATTGCCTTTGGTGCGGGTAGTTCCAGCCAGACGTTTACAGTCACGGCAGACGCCGGCGCGGCGCCTGGGCCGGTCACGATCAGCTACGCGTTGGGTGGTGCCGACGCTGCGCAATATACACCGCCGGCGAGCTCGTCGCTGACCGTTCTTGGCACCATTAGCCCGCCGGCATATCCAGTTCTGACGCAGGGCAGCACTTCCGCCACCCTGACGATGACGGCATCTGCCGCCGGTAACGTTACGCTGACACCGTCGGCGACTGGACTGACGTTTGCGCCGACCACTCTGAATTTTTCGACGGGAGCAAGCCAGAATTTCACGGTCACTGCTGCATCCAATGCGGGACCAGGGGCAATCGCTGTCAGTTATGCGCTCTCGGGCGCGAACGCCTCACTCTATGCTACCCCACCAACTGGTTCGATCACCGTCAATAGGCCTGTTCCGACGATCAGTTCGATCTCGCCGACCTCGGGCCCGGCGACGGGCGGCACGACGGTGACGATTACCGGCACGGACTTGACGGCAGCGACGGCCGTCACCTTCGGTGCGACGGCTGCGGCCGGTTTCACGGTCAATTCGGCAACCTCGATCACGGCGACCGCACCCGCAGGCACGGGGACGGTGGATGTTCGCGTAACGACCTCCGGCGGCACGAGCGCGACCTCCGCCGCCGACCAGTTCACCTATATTGCTGCCCCCACGGTATCGGCGATCTTGCCTTCGTCAGGCCCAGCAGCGGGCGGTACGACGGTGACGATTACCGGCACGGACTTGACGGCAGCGACGGCCGTCACCTTCGGTGCGACGGCTGCGGCCGGTTTCACGGTCAATTCGGCAACCTCGATCACGGCGACGGCGCCGGCCGGTACGGGAACGGTAGATGTCCGGGTGAGCACCGCCGGTGGGACGAGCTCAACGTCTGCGGCGGATCGATTCACCTATATCGCCGCTCCGACCGTGACGGCGATTTCGCCGACGGCCGGCCCGACGGCGGGTGGCACGACCGTTACGCTGACCGGAACCAGCTTCAGCGGTGCAACATCGGTCACCTTCGGTGCAACGGCGGCGACGGGTTTCACGGTCAATTCGCCGACATCGATCACGGCAACTGCGCCGGCTGGCACGGGAACGGTCGACATCCGGGTCACGACAGCGGGCGGCACGAGTGCGATCTCGGCTGCCGATCAATATACCTATATCGCCGCACCGACCGTATCGAGCATTAGCCCGAATTCCGGCTCGGTGACGGGCGGCACCTCCGTCACCGTCAGCGGGACAAACCTGACCGGTGCGACGAGCGTGACCTTCGGCAGCATGGCAGCCTCGAGCTTTACCGTTGACAGCGCAACCTCGATAACCGCGACCGTGCCAGCCCATGCAGCCGGCGCAGTCAATGTCGCTGTCGCCACCGTTGGCGGCACGGGAACTCTGGTCGGCGGCTATACTTTCCTCAATCCCCCGGTTGCGGGCAATGTTTCGCTGACGGTTGCACCGAATTCGGCAAGCAATGCGGTTACCTTGAGCCTTTCGGGCGGCGCTGCAGCCTCTGTCGCGGTTGCGACGCAGGCGACGCATGGCACGGCGACCGCATCGGGATTGTCGATCACCTTTACGCCGACGCCGGGCTATGTCGGCAGTGACAGCTTCACCTACACAGCGACCAATGCCGGCGGCACCTCGGCGCCGGCAACCGTCAGCGTAACGGTATCCGCCCCGACGATCGCGATCGGCCCGTCGACACTGTCTGCAGGAGCGGTTGCAACAACCTATAGCCAGACGATCACGGCGTCGGGGGGGACCAGTTCCTATACCTATGCGGTGACGTCAGGTTCCCTGCCAGCCGGCCTGACGCTGTCGCCGACGAGCGGTGTGGTCTCGGGCACACCAACGGCGGGGGGCACGTTCAACTTCATCGTCACTATAACGGACAGTTCGACCGGCACAGGCCCCTTTACCGGCACCCGGGCCTACAGCCTGACCATCGCCTCGCCGACGATCTCGGTCGGCCCAACGACATTGTCTTCGGGCACGGTCGGGACCGTCTATAGCCAGACCATCACGGCCTCGGGCGGCACCAGCTCCTACACCTATGCGGTGACGGCAGGTGCGCTGCCAGCCGGCTTGAGCCTGTCGACAGGTGGTTTGGTGTCGGGCACGCCGACGGCAGGAGGCAGTTTCAACGTCACGATTACGGCGACAGATAGCTCGACCGGAACCGGGGCACCGTTCACCGGCTCCCAGGCCTATAGTCTGACGATATCGGCACCGACGCTTGCGATTGCGCCGGCAACGATTCCGACTGCTGCCCTCAACACGGTCTACAGCCAGACCATCACGGCGTCTGGCGGGACGGCACCCTATCACTATACGGTCATCGCCGGCGCTTTGCCGAATGGCCTCGCCCTGTCGCCCGCGGGTACGATTGCGGGCACGCCAACCGTTGCCAGCACGTTCAACTTCACGATTACCGCGACCGACAGTTCGACCGGCACCGGGCCGTTTACGAACAGCAAGGCCTATAGCCTGGTCGTGACGGCCAATCCGCCGGTGGTGAGTAATGTGTCGGCGACTGTCCCACCGAACTCGACGAACACCCCGGTCGCCCTGAGCCTGTCGGGCGGCACGGCGACCTCGGTCGCGGTTGTGGCGCAGGCAACGCATGGCACGGCAAATGCATCGGGCACTGCCATCAGCTATACGCCGGCGGCAGGCTATGTCGGCACCGACAGCTTCACCTATACGGCCAGCAATGCCGACGGCACGTCTGCGCCGGCAACGGTCAGCATCACCGTGTCGACCCCGACGATCGCGATCGCACCGGCGACGCTGCCGACGGCGACGGTTGCGACGGCCTATAGCGAGACGATCACGGCGTCAGGCGGCACCAGTCCCTACAGCTATGCGGTGACGACCGGCGTATTGCCGGCCGGCTTGACGCTGTCTTCGGGTGGTGTGCTCTCCGGCACGCCGACGGCATCCGGCACCTTCAACCTCACGATCACCGCGACGGACAGCTCGACGGGGGCGGGACCCTTCAGCGCTTCCAGGGCTTATACCCTGGTCACCAACATCCAGGCTCCGGTAGCGGGGAATGTTGCTGCGACGGTTGCGGCCAACTCGTCGGCCAATGCGATCACGCTTGCCGTCACCGGCGGGGCTGCGACCTCGGCCGCGATCGTGACGCCGGCGGCGCACGGCACGGCCACGGCCACATCGGCAACGACCGTCGCCTATACGCCTGTTGCGGGCTATAGCGGGCCGGACAGTTTTACCTATACCGCCACCAATGGCTCGGGCACCTCGGCGCCGGCCACGATCAGCATCACCGTCACCGCCCCGACCCTTTCCTTCTCGCCGGCAAGCGGGGCGCTTGCCGCTGGCATGATGAATGCCGCCTACAGCCAGACGGTCACCGCCTCGGGCGGCACCAGCCCCTATGGCTATGGCGTGACCGGCACCTTGCCGGCCGGGCTGACGCTCAACCACGCGACGGGCGCGATCACCGGCACGCCGACGGCATCGGGAAACTACAGCTTCTCGATCAGCGCCACCGATGCCAACAATGCCACGACCTCGGCCGCCTATACGATCGCCATCGCGCCGCCGCCGACCACATTCGTCTTCTCTCCGGCCGGCGGGGCGCTGACCGAAGCCATGGCCGGCGAGGCCTACAGCCAGCAGGTCTCGGCGACCGGCGGCACGGGGGTGAAGATCTACAGCCTCGCCTCCGGCAGCCTGCCGAACGGCCTGGTGCTCAACATCTCCACCGGCCAGCTCAACGGGCCGCTGGCATCGGGCACGGAGGGCGATTACAGCTTCACCATCCAGGTCCGCGACGGTAATGGCGCCACCGCAACGGCCGCCTATACGCTGAAGGTGAAGAACCGGTCCGTCACCGTCGCTGACGAGGTCGTCAACGTGCCGGCCGGCTCGGCGCCCGGGGACGTCTACCTCAACCGCGGCGCCACCGGCGGCCCGTTCACCGCG
The DNA here is from genome assembly GCF_000359745.1 of Rhizobium freirei PRF 81. GTDB lineage: Bacteria > Pseudomonadota > Alphaproteobacteria > Rhizobiales > Rhizobiaceae > Rhizobium > Rhizobium freirei. The sequence goes on along the minus strand of NZ_AQHN01000079.1, from coordinate 7,149 downwards.
GCGATCCTGGCGTTTGTCGAGCCGGCCAATGCCGGCACCGTGACGATCATCCAGGGGCAGCTGGCACAGGCGGGACCCGTCTCGACCCCGGTCGGCTGGTATCTGCACTATACGCCGAACCCGGCCTATTCCGGCCAGGTCCGCGTCGGCTACAAGCTCGTCAGCGCGCTCGGAACATCGAATATCGGCACGGTCACCTATAATGTCGGCTATGATGCCGGCAAGGTTGCCGCGGATATCGACGGGCTCGTGCATGGCTTCGTGCAGTCCCGGCAGAACATGATCGCCAACACCATCGAGGTGCCGGGGCTGCTGCAGCGCCGGCAGATGCAAAAGGCGAGCGATCCGATCACCGCCCGCATGACGCCGTCGCAAGAGGGCATGACGCTCGGCTTCTCCACCAGCCTGTCGCAGCTCCGGGCGGCCGGCGGCGATGCGGATGCGGCGTCTGCCCCCTTCAACGTCTGGATCGGCGGCGCCTTCCTGGCCCATAACGACAAGAACCGGAACGACAGCACCGGCAAGTGGGGCAGCTTTGCCATGATCAACATGGGGGCGGACTATCTGCTGTCCGACCGGGCGCTGATCGGGCTGTCGTTCCATTATGACCGGATGACGGATCCGACCGAGCAGGATGCCGAACTGACGGGCAATGGCTGGCTTGCCGGCCCCTATGCCTCGATCGAGATCGGCAGGGGCGTGTTCTGGAACGGCAGCCTGCGCTATGGCGGCTCGAACAACACGATCAACACCACGTTCTGGAACGGCAGCTTCAAGACGACGCGCTGGATGGCCGACACCTCGATCGACGGGCAGTGGAGCCTGGACGAGGACACGACGATCTCGCCGAAGCTGCGGATGATCTACTTCTCGGAAAAGGTCGCGGATTACACGGTCAAGAACGGCGCCGGCGATGCCATCACCATCGACGGCTTCAACGAGGATCAGTTCCGCGTCAGCCTCGGCGCCGAGATCGCCCGGTCCTTCGTGCTGGAGAACGACGCCAAGCTGACGCCGAAGCTCGGCGTCACCGCCGGCTTCTCCGGCCTCGACGGCTCCGGCGCCTTCGGCGCTCTCACCGCCGGCGTCACGCTGCAAACCGCCAACTTCTGGATGCTCGACACCAGCATCCTCCTCAACATCGAGGGCGACGGCCAGAAATCCGTCGGCGCAAAACTCGCCGCAGCTAAGAAGTTCTGACGCAGCAGGCAAGATCGCAGAGACAGGCAAGGCTTCGGCAGGGACCTGCCGGAGCAGCGCACTGATCCGGCCTTGGCGTCCTGATACACGAAAGGGGGGACGCCCGGTTGCCGCGCCCGAGACGGCGATACTGTGCACATGCAACTCGAAGGAACATCGTCAGATGGGGGATTTGAAGAAAGAAGGGCCATTCCAGCAACGAACCTGCCCATCCGGGCAGGTTCGCTAAATCCGGGGCAAATGCTAATATTCGAAATACCGGCTCGGGCACCACCCACGAGCCGGATGGCGCAGCGTCCGACGACGATAGCATGCCCCAATCATTGCCGTCGGACACGCGCCCTTTTTCAGCGGACCAATATGCAGCTTTGCTGCGCACTTCTTCGGAAGTTGCTGCTCCCCGCCTAATCTTGCTCCACCATGCCCTTCGATCTCCCCTGCTTCGGGCCGACATTTGTAAATGGCGGCAGCATTTTTCTGTAACGGGAAGGTCTAGGCCAAAACAATGGCGTCGTGGGCCTCCGAGATGCGATAGGCGACTGCATCAAGTGTATCTGGCAGGTCTCACGCATTGCGTAGTCAATGCAAGGCGCCATGGAAAGGCTCGCCCGAGAAACTAGAACGTTCCAAATTTCCCATGAAGATTTCGATTATATCGCTATGGCTGCAAGCCGTTCATCGGAAAAATGCAGCGAATTTGGCATTTTGTCGCCGTCTCATCGGGTGACGCGACGCTTGCACGCGTATCTCGTGACATTTTTTGACTTGACTTAATTGGAACGTTCCAATTAATAGCATCGATATGGCTCGAGCCGTGGGAGGACCTTATGAAAAATGAACGGGTAACCGTCATCGACATCGCGAAGGCTGCGGGTGTGTCGAAGTCGACGGTCTCCCTCGTTCTTCAGGGGTCTCCGCTGGTCAACGACGGCACCCGGGCCAAGGTCACGGCTGTCATGCGCGAGCTCGGTTATGTCTATAATCGCGGCGCCGCCAACCTTAGGCAGTCCGGCGCGAAGTCGAAGATCCTCGGCGTGGTTGTCAACGACCTGACCAATGGTTTTTTTGCCGAGCTTGCCGTCGGCGTCGACATGGTGGTGCAGTCCGCCGGCTTCGTTCAGTTCCTTTCCAATACCAGCGAAAGTCTGGATCGCCAGAGTGAGGTCATCGCTTCCATGCGCGAGCATGGAATCTCGGGCCTCATACTGTCGCCGGCCCGTGCGACGACCGCGGCTGATCTCAAGCCGATTGTGGCGTCAGGCATCCCCGTGGTCGTCGTCGTGCGCAACGTGCCGGGAGCTCGAGTATCGTCCCTCGTATCGGACAATCAGCAAGGCACATTTGCCGGCGTGCAGCATCTCGTATCCCTTGGACATCGGCAGATAGCTTTCCTTGGAGGGTTCAACGATACCGCCGTGTTCGAAGACCGGCTGCACGGATATCGCGCTGCTATTGCAGCATGTGGCCTGGAGCCCGCCGATGCCCTGATCATCCCGTCCGCGCCCTCCAGGGCAGGCGGTGTTGATGCCGTTGGACGCGCGCTAGCTACCGACATCAAGCCGACGGCCGCCGTCTGCTTCAACGATGCGGTTGCCTTTGGCGTATGTGACGGGCTCCGCGCCAAGGGCCTGGAACCGGGAAAAGACTTCGCGGTGGTCGGCTTCGACGACGTCATCGAGGCAAAAACGGCGGTTCCGGCGCTGACGACCATTTCGGTTGATCCGCAGGCGATGGGCCGGCGGGCCGCTCAGCTCCTCTTGAAGCAGATCAATGCCGGCAAGGCCGAGGCGGAATCGATCATTTCGTCCGTTCGCCTCGTGGTGCGCAGCAGTTGCGGGGCGACCGACGCTGATCCGTCCGTTAAAGTTGAAACAGGACTTTAGATGAACATGAACAAGCATATTACTCCGGCGCAAGCCGCAGCCCTTATTCCGGATGGCGCCATCGTTTCGGTGTCGTCATCCAGTGGACTGGGATGCCCCGACCTTATGCTGAAGGCGATCGGCGAGCGTTTCGAAACGACCGGCCATCCCCGCGACATCACCACCCTTCATCCGATTGCCGCTGGCGACATGAGCGGCATCAAGGGTGTGGACCATATCGCCAAGAAGGGACTGCTGAAGCGCATCCTCGGCGGATCCTATCCGTCCGGTCCATCCAGCGCCGAGCCGCCGCTCATCTGGCAGATGATCACCAATAACGAGATTCCCGCCTATAATATTCCCTCGGGCATCATGTTTGACATGCATCGCGAGGCTGCTGCAAAGCGTCCGGGGGTTTTGACCAAGGTCGGCATGGAGACCTTTGTCGATCCCAAGCGCCAGGGCTGCGCCATGAACGAGCTGGCCGCCCGAGAGCCTGTGGTCAAGCGCGTGTCGTTTGAAGGTGACGACTACCTGTTCTTCCCGTCGATCGTGCCGCAAGTCGCCATCATCCGCGCGACCACGGCGGACGAGCGCGGCAATCTCACCTATGAGCATGAAGGCGCCTATCTCGGCGGCCTTGATCAGGCTCTGGCTGCCCGCAACAACGGCGGCATCGTCATCGCGCAGGTCAAGCGCATCACCAAGGAAGGTTCGCTGAAGCCTCACGATGTGCGCGTACCCGGGATGCTGGTCGACTACTTGATCGTCGATCCCGATCAGAAGCAGACGACGCAGACCCTCTACGATCCCGCCATCTCCGGCGAGATCTTCCGTCCGCTCGACAGCTTCAGAGTTCCCGAATTCAACATACAGAAGGTGATCGCCCGGCGCGTGGCTCAGGAGCTCCAGGCCGGAAGCTGCGTCAATCTTGGCTTCGGTATTTCCGCAAACGTGCCGCGTATTCTTCTCGAGGAAGGGCTCCACGGCGCCGTTACTTGGGTCATCGAACAAGGCGCGGTCGGCGGCGTTCCGCTGCTTGATTTTGCTTTCGGCTGCGCATCGAACGCCGACGCCTATATGCCGTCGCCTTATCAGTTCACCTACTTCCAGGGAGCCGGCTTCGATGCCTCGCTGCTTTCCTTCCTGGAAATCGGCAGGGACGGTTCGGTCAACGTGTCGAAGCTGTCCTTCCGTCCGCATGTGACCGCGGGCGCTGGCGGCTTTGTCGACATCACAGCGCGAGCGAAGAAGATCGTCTTCTCGGGCATGTTCAATGCAGGCGCAAAGCTCGCCATCGACGACGGCAAGCTCGTGATCGAGAAGGAAGGCAAGCTGAAGAAGCTTGTCAACGAGGTGGAGCATGTCACCTTCTCGGGCAGGCGGGCTATCGAGCAGGGCCAGGACATTACTTACGTTACCGAGCGCTGCGTCATGAAGTTGACGCCGAATGGCATCGTATTGACGGAGATCGCGCCGGGCATCGATCTTAAGGAACACGTCCTCAGTCAATCCGAATTCCCGCTCATCGTTTCGGATGATCTGAAAATCATGGACGCGAACCTCTTCGCCGAGGCGAACATCAAGCTTTCGCTTGCAAAGAAGGACGCCCGCGTTCTGGAGGGTGTCTTCCATGGCTAGCGGTACGGTAAGGGTCGAGGTCGAAGGCCATATCGCGACGATGACTGTCTCGCGGCCGGAGAAGCTGAACGCGCTCGATCTCGATATGCTCAAGGCGTTGTCCGATGCCGCCGACGAGGTGGAGGCAAATGCTGACGTCCGCGTCGCGATCCTGACCGGGGAGGGCAAGGGCTTTTCAGCCGGCGGCGACATCAAGGCGTGGGGCGGCATGCGTCCAGAGGAGTTCGGCCATGCCTGGGTTCGCCACGGTCATCGTATTTTCGAACGGCTGGCGACGCTGCGCGTTCCCCTTGTCGCCGCTCTCAATGGACACGCGCTCGGCGGCGGTCTTGAGCTTGCCGGCGTTGCCGACATCCGCATAGCGGAGGAACACATCAAGATTGGCCTGCCCGAAACGGGGCTTGGCATGGTTCCGGGATGGTCGGGCACCCAACGGCTCGTGAAGCGTTTCGGAGCCCAGATCGTGCGTCGCATGGCGCTCGGCGGGGAAATCTTTACGGCCGAAGAGGCGCGGGGTCTCGGGCTCGTCGATGCCGTTGTTGCGACCGGTAAAGCAGTCGTCGCAGCGAACGAATACGCGGCGCGCATCGCCGCCAGAGGGCCGGCGGCCCTTGAAATAGTCAAGCTTATGATTGCCTCCGCAAATGGCGAGGACAACGGCACGGCGGTCGAGGCTCTCGGGTCGATCCTCGCCGCGAAGACCGGCGACCTCAAGGAGGGTGTCGCTTCATTTACCGAGAAGCGCTCTGCAAAATTCAAAGGAGAATGGTGATGACGGTTCTGGTGACGCCAAAGGCTCTTGCCGACCATAAGGCTCGAGACTTCAAGATGCTGATCGATGGCAAATGGGAGGCCGGCGCTTCCCAGCCAATCGAGCGCATCGCGCCGAGCCACGGCATCGTCGTCAGTCGTTTTCCGACGGGCACAAAGGAAGACACGGTGCGCGCCATCGCTGCGGCGCGCAAGGCATTTGATCACGGCCCGTGGCCGAGAATGACGGCTTCCGAGCGCTCGGCCATCTTGTTGAAGGCGGCCGATCTCATCGCCGAGCGCTTCGAGGAGCTCGCCTATCTCGATGCCATCGAGGCCGGCAAGCCGATCTCGCAGGTTCGTGGGGAAATCGCGGGTTCGGTCGACATTTGGCGTTATGCGGCGGCTCTTGCGCGCGATCTTCATGGCGAAAGCTACAATACGCTCGGAGACGGCACGCTCGGCGTCGTCCTGCGTGAGGCGATCGGCGTTGTCTCCATCATCACGCCCTGGAACTTCCCATTCCTGATCGTCGGTCAGAAGCTGCCATTCGCGCTCGCGGCCGGCTGCACGACAATCGTGAAGCCGTCCGAGCTAACCTCGGGATCGACACTCGTCCTGGGCGAAATCCTCCAGGAAGCCGGGGTGCCCGCCGGCGTGGTCAATATTGTCACCGGCACAGGGCCGGAGGTCGGCGCCATCATGACCTCGCATCCTGAGGTCGACATGGTTTCCTTCACCGGTTCGACAGGTGTCGGCAAGCTGACGATGACGAACGCCGCGCAGACCTTGAAAAAGGTCTCTCTCGAGCTTGGAGGAAAGAACCCTCAGATCGTCTTTCCGGACGCGGATCTGGATGCGTTCATCGATGCCGCGGTATTCGGCGCATATTTCAATGCCGGCGAATGCTGCAATGCCGGTTCCCGACTGATCCTGCACAAAAGCATCGCTTCCGATGTCGTCAAGCGGGTCGCGGAGCTCGCAAAGGACGTCAAGGTCGGCGACCCTCTCGACCCGTCCACTCAGGTCGGTGCGATCATCACGCCGCAGCATCTTGAGAAGATCAATGGCTATCTCACTGGCGCTAAGGAGAGCGGCGCGAAGGTGGCCCATGGCGGTCAGGCTCTGGATTTCGGCATGGGTCAGTTCATGGCGCCGACCATTCTCGAGGCGGTCACGCCGAACATGGCCGTGGCTCGCGAGGAGGTCTTCGGACCTGTTCTCTCGGTGCTGACCTTCGAGACGACGGCAGAAGCGATCGAGATCGCCAACTCCATCGATTACGGCCTGTCGGCCGGCGTGTGGAGCCGTGACTTCGACACCTGCCTCACGATCGGCCGCAAGGTCCGCGCCGGGACGGTCTGGATGAACACCTTCATGGATGGAGCGTCGGAGCTTCCGTTCGGCGGATACAAACAATCCGGCATCGGCCGCGAACTCGGCCGCCATGCCGTCGAAGATTACACCGAGACCAAGACACTCAACATGCATATCGGCGCCCGAACGAACTGGTGGATGCCGCAGAAAGACAAGTTGGCCTGACAGCCGGCTAAAGACTGCGCCCGAGGAGGGCGGGGAATAGTGCAGGAATGGTTCCTGCGCTTCAAACTTGAACTGGGAGGTTCTCAATGCGCAAGTTTCTGACGACGACGGCGGTAGTGGCGCTGTCGGTTGGTGGTTTGGGCGTATCGGCTCG
>NZ_AQHN01000078.1 GCF_000359745.1 Rhizobium freirei PRF 81 | reverse complement strand
GGTGAACCGCGCCGGGTTTGCCGGAGGCTCCAACTCGTGAGAAAGTGGAGCCGATATGAGCAAGACGACCAACAAATTTTCACCTGAAGTTCGTGACCGAGCCATCCGCATGGTTTTGGACCATGAGGCCGAGCATCCATCCCGGTGGGCGGCAGTTTCATCCATAGCCGCCAAGATTGGCTGCTCGGCACATACGCTGCATGAGTGGGTGAAGAAAGCCGATGTTGACAGCGGCAAACGAGCAGGCCTTCCAAGCGATGTCGCCGAGAAGATGAAGGCCCTTGAGCGGGAGAACCGCGAGCTTCGACAGGCCAATGAGATTTTGCGTAAGGCGTCGGCTTATTTTGCCCAGGCGGAGCTCGACCGCCCACTGAAGCGATGATTTCCTTCATCGACGAACACCGCTCAAAGTTCGGGGTCGAGCCGATCTGCAGGCTGCTGCCGATTGCCCCGTCCACTTACTATGACGCCATCGCCAAGCGCACGGACGTGGACCGCCTGTCGGCCCGCGCTCGTCGCGACGCGGCCATGAAGGTCGAGATACGCCGAGTGTTCAATGAGAATTTCCAAGTCTACGGCGTGCGGAAAGTATGGCGGCAGTTGCAGCGGGAAGGCTTCGACATAGCTCGATGCACTGTTTCTCGGCTTATGAGAATGATGGGTCTTCAGGGCATTATCCGTGGAAAGCCCGTCAAAACGACCGTGTCTGACAAGGCCGCTCTATGTCCGCTCGACCGCGTGAACCGCCAGTTCTGCGCTCCCGCGCCGAACATGTTGTGGCTTTCCGATTTCACGTATGTAGCCACTTGGCAAGGCTTCGTTTACGTCGCTTTCGTGATCGACGCGTTCGCCCGCCGCATCGTCGGCTGGCGGGCGAGCCGAACCGCTCATGCGGGTTTCGTCCTCGATGCCCTGGACCAGGCACTCCATGACCGGCGGCCAGTCCATCGCGGTGGGCTCATCCACCACTCCGACAGGGGTGTTCAATACGTATCGATTAAGTATTCCGAACGGCTGGCGGAGGCAGGCATCGAGCCTTCCGTTGGAAGCGTCGGCGACAGTTACGACAACGCTCTCGCCGAAACGATCAACGGCCTCTACAAGGCCGAGGTCATCCATCGGCGGGGACCATGGCGCAATTTCGAAGCCGTGGAGTTCGCCACACTCGAATGGGTGGATTGGTTCAACAACCGGCGTCTTCTGGAGCCCATAGGAAACATTCCGCCTGCCGAAGCCGAAGAACGTTACTATGCCATGCTGGACGAGCCAGCCATGGCCGCATAACTTAAACCAAACGGCCTCCGGCAAACCCGGCGCGGTTCAGGGTTCGGAACGAAACTCTTCGAGCGCAATTGCGACGCGCGATTACAAGAGCTGCGATCTTAAGATATCCGGCCGAGCCGGTGATGCAGGTTTGAGTATTTTACTGCCACTGGCTCGTTTTTCACCACGTGCAGATAGTGGGCGACAGCTACCCGGATGAGCTCAAAGTCCTCTTGCGAAAAGACAGCCCGCGGTCGCTCCAGCAAGATCGGTTTCTTTTTCTCTTCGTCGTTCGACATTACTTCCTCCGGTAAGGTAAAGGACGCAGGCCTGCTGCAGGTCCCTTGCAAGGTAGGTCTGCATCAGGCCGCAAACTGGTTCATCGTGTTATTGGCTCCGCCGGCCTTAAGCGCCGCCTCGCCGGCAAAATACTCTTTGTGATCGTCGCCAATGTCAGAACCAGCCATGTTCTGGTGCTTCGCGCAGGCAATGCCCTGGCGGATTTCCCTTCGCTGGACGTTGGCGACGTAACCGAGCATGCCCTGCGCGCCGAAATATTCTTTGGCGAGATTGTCCGTCGAGAGCGCCGTGGTGTGATAGGTCGGCAGCGTAATCAGGTGATGGAAAATGCCGGCGCGTTTGGAGGCGTCATGCTGGAAGGTCCTGATTTTTTCGTCGGCTTCCCGCGCCAAATCGCTGTCGTCATATTGTTCGCTCATCAGCTTGGCCCTGTCGAACCCAGAGACGTCCCTTCCTTCGCTCTGCCAACCATCAAAAACCTGCTGCCGGAAATTCAGCGTCCAGTTAAAAGAGGGCGAGTTGTTATAGACCAGCTTGGCATTGGGGATCACCTGCCGGATGCGGTCCATCATGCTCGCGATCTGTTCGACATGAGGCTTTTCGGTCTCGATCCACAGCAAGTCGGCGCCATTGTTAAGCGCATTGATGCAGTCAATCACGCAGCGGTCGGCGCCTGTGCCTTCACGAAACTGATAAAGGTTGGAACGCAGCCGCTTCGGCCGCAAGAGCTTCGAGCCGCGCGTGATCAACACGTCGCCGTTGGAGGGTGGCTGGCCGGTGACATCGTCGCAATCCAGGAAGCCGTTGTACAGGTCGGCGATGTCGCCTTCGCTGACGCTGAAGGCGATCTGCTTGGTAAGGCCTGCGCCGAGTGAATCGGTGCGAGCCACGATGATGCCGTCGTCGATGCCGAGCTCGAGAAACGCGTAGCGGCATGCGCGGATCTTGGCGACGAATTCCTCGTGCGGAATGGTCACCTTTCCGTCCTGATGGCCGCACTGCTTTTCATCGGAGACCTGGTTCTCGATCTGCAGCGCGCAGGCGCCGGCTTCAATCAACTTTTTCGCCAGCAGGTAGGTTGCTTCGGCATTTCCGAAACCTGCATCAATATCAGCAATGATGGGAATGACGTGGGTCTGATGATTGTCGACCGCCTGAACCAGCTGCTGTTCCCGCGCTCGGTCACCCTCCACCCGGGCTTTGTCGATTTCCCTGAACAACATGCCGAGTTCGCGTGAATCTGCCTGGCGCAAGAAGGTGTAGATCTCCTCGACAAGGGCCGGCACGCTCGTTTTTTCATGCATGGACTGGTCGGGGAGCGGACCGAACTGCGACCGCAGTGCCGTAACCATCCAACCTGAGAGATAGATGTAACGGCGTTCCGTCGTGCCGAAGTGCTTTTTCAGCGAGATGACTTTCTGTTGGGCAATAAACCCATGCCAGCATCCGAGCGACTGCGTATATTTGCTCGGGTCTTGATCATAGGCGCCCATGTCCCGACGCATGATCGCAGCGGTATAGCGCGCAATGTCTAGACCGGTTCTGAATCTGTTCTGAAGGCGCATGCGAGCGACAGCTTCGGCAGTGAGGCCGGACCATGCGTGGTTTTCGACAATCAAGGTTTTGGCTCCTTCAACACTATCTGAATACGACATTTACTCCTCCAAGGGTCGGCCAGTTGTGTGCACTGCAATAGCGGGTCGCCGTTTTCTTTTCAGCCGGTGCCTTTGTGATGTTGTCAAACTTTACAAGGATATTTTGTAATGCTGTAATCGGTGTATGGAAAAACTCTGCGTTTATCTCGGTCCGCGACTTCGACGCTTGCGGAAAAATCTTGGCCTCACTCAAGCCGACATGGCATCTGACCTCGATGTCTCCCCTTCTTATGTCGCGCTCATGGAGGGGAATCAGCGACCAGTTACGGCCGAGATTCTTCTGCGACTTGCGAAGATCTACAAGCTCGACATGTCGCTCTTTGCCGACGACGGCACGCCCGAAATCCTTGCGCGACTACAATCGACCATGAAGGATCCAATATTCAGTGGCATAGAGATATCACCGCTCGAAGTCGCAGACGTGCTCAGCAGCTTTCCGGGGTTTGCAGAAGCGATGCTGCGGCTCTACACCTCGTACAAGGAGGAACAGATTGTTCTTGCCGATCAACGACAGGCCGCCCTCGACGGAGGGATCGATGAAGGAGCAGATCCTGTTGCGGGCGTGCGACGGTTCCTCGCAGCTCGACGTAATTGCTTTCCTGGCCTTGATGTTGCGGCAGAAAAGTTGGCGGCGGCGGTGAAGGAGGCTGGCGGGCTTCCATTCTATCTTATGCAACGTCACAATCTTCGAGTGAGACGATTACCAACGGAGATCATGTCAGGATCGGTCCGCCGACTGGACCGACACAGGCATGAGGTTCTACTTGACGACTGCTTGGATCTGGCAAGCCAAAACTTTCAACTTGCACAGCAACTCGCCTATCTTGAATCCGAGGGCGATATTCAAAAGTTCGTTCAAGAAGGCAATCTTGCGACAGAGAGTGGGCGACGATTAGCGTACCGGGCGCTCGCAGGCTACTTTGCAGCAGCCGTTGTCATGCCCTACACGCAATTTGCCAAAGCGGTTGAAGCGCGCCGCTATGATGTCGAAGCGCTCTCGCGTCAATTTGGCACCAGTTTCGAACAGACGGCACATCGGCTGACCACACTGCAGAAGCCCGGACAAGAGCGGATCCCCTTCTTCTTTATCCGTGTGGATTCTGCAGGCAACGTGTCCAAGCGCCTCGACAGCGCAAATTTTCCCTTCGCACGACATGGCGGTGGTTGCCCCCTTTGGACGTTGCACCAGGTTTTTACAACGCCGAGGACGGTGGTAACGCAGTGGCTAGAGTTGCCGGATGGCCAACTATTTTTTTCGATCGCTCGAACCGTAAGTTCCGGGGGAGGTGCCTTTGGACTTCCGCGCGTCGATCGGGCCGTGGCGCTGGTTTGCGAAGCCAGCCACGTCGAACGTCTGGTCTATCATAAGGACAACACGTCCGTTGTGCCAACGCCCATCGGCATTACCTGTCGTCTTTGCCAACGCGATAGCTGCACATCCCGGTCGGAACCGCCAATCGGCCGACAGATCTTGCCTGATCACTACCGGCGCACGGACGCGCCATTTGGGTTTTCCGACTGAGGATGAGGGCCGCAGGAGGTGCGCCCTCGTGTTGTATCGGCGCCAAGGTGGAACGAATTCGGATCGGCTCCGCCGTTCAATCCGGGATCGTGGCATGTCACTCCTAAAGTGACGCTCTCTTAGTCAAAAAGCTTCCCGCCAAAGGGCGTCAACCTGTCTATTAATGCAGGTTTCCTGCTTCATCAACGTTGTCGGCGCCGCTGAACAAATCCTACGTTTCGCGCCATCTGGCCCGCCAATCAGTTCTCCAGTCTCGGCCGGCTAATGTAAGCGGTTGCGATCAGTTGGCTGATGGCGACCCTTTCGACCTCGGATGTGATGGTCGCATTGGTCCAGGCGTCTTCAACGTCACCTGCATTCATTCTGGCCATTTTCGTCGGGGCGATCGCTGACAACTTTAGCCGACGTAAGGTGATGATCATTGGCCGAAGCCTTATGATGACCGCGTCCGCCATGCTCACGCTTTCCGTTGCTTTCGACGAAACTGATCCGTGGATCATTCTCGGTTTCAGTTTTCAGGCTGGCTGCGGCATTGCTCTCCACGATCCCGCCTGGCAGGCATCGGTCGGGGATATCGTCGAACGGCCCCACCTGCCGGGTGCAGTCACGCTTATTTCTGTCGGGTTCAATACTGTTCGCAGTGTCGGTCCCGCACTGGGAGGGATCGTCGTTGCCTCAGCGAGGCCCCTCTCTGCCTTTGCGATTGCAACATTTGGTTTTGCAGTTCCGCTGATCACCTTGTGGCAAAATAAATGGAAAACGCTTTCCTCATCCTTGCCGCGTGAGGCGATGTTTACAGCTATCTGTGATGGCTTGCGCTTCACCGCTATGTCCTCAGAAATCAAGGGAACGGTTGCACAGAGCCACTCGCTTTCGGTCGCATTTGGCTGCTCCACGGGCTGGCTGAGTGCCCGGCCGAAATCAAGTGGATCGATACCTAAAGGAACTGGAAGCTTTGAAAACGCCCAAGGCAGGAACCATAAACATGATGACCCAAGATCAAGAAATTGCCGTGCATCGCGTCGCCGAGGTTATGCGCGGTTCCAATTCGGCTGTGGGAGGCCTTGGCCGCTGGCCCGAAGGCTGTCGCCGCAGCTCAGCGTGGTTTGCAAAAAGCGCCGGCGTCTCCCATCATCCCCCAGCTCGACTTCAGCTGTTTGCAAGACATCGGTTCGCATCGGCAAATAGGTATGGTAAATCAATCAGTGGTAGAGCTTCGTGCTACAGCTATTTCAAAGTGACCGTTGCAATATCAAAATTGAAATTCTACTATGGCTTAGGCGAATTTTCCTTTCATTCGCCAAAGTGGCTGCACGAGCAGTCACCTTTGGGCCGCCAATAGCCCCTTCGAGGCGGCCCTTCCTTTGTGAGACGTCAACGGCATTTCGAATATTGGAACGAAAAGGATTCACATCGGCAAAGTGTTGCCCGCCGTGACCGGCAAGGTCGCTATCAAACCACGCCTCCCTGGCTCCTCTGCGATTCGGTGCCAGACAAGGAATCACGAGCGCTTCCTGCTACGGCAAGAGGGCAAATCACGAAAGCACTCACTGGAATAAATGTGGTAATTGAAAACCCAGTCGAATGGATACTTGGTTTGGGACGTCGTGCGCGGGGCTCGAAAGAGAAAATTCAGTGCAACCGTCTGGTGTTTGGATGCCAGCATGGCTACAATCTCAATCGTACGGAATGGGGAGGCTGCACTGACGTGAAACCGCAAAACTCTCACACCTCGTCCCCAGAGAAAACTCGCCGCAGTGCGATCGAGCTCGATCCGACATTCCGTCCATATCTCGCAGTGGCTATCGTTCGGTTTAGTGCGTCGCATCCAGATACAGAAATCGAAATATCGCAAACCATCAGCCTGTTGGATAACGGCGCAGCGCCGAGTGATCTGCTCGTTCGAGAGTTCCACCACTGTCTGTATCGCGAGAAAATTTATGCCGAGACGCTTCCGCTCAGGCGTGCCCTGGTCGACGGTGTCCTCGGGCGATGACCGTATTTCCCCTTAAGTTCAAACCGTTCGGCGCCGGCTATCTTTTTGCGGATGATGCGGGCGGTTACTTCAAAGCCGACGCTCACTTTCTCAATCGCTATGCGACCGGAAAGCTGACGGCACTGGATAGGGGCTTTCTTGAAGCAAATGGTCATGCGTTCAATGAGATCGACGATCCAGCCTATATGGGATTTGCCTACCGGTGGGCCCAACGGTTGCACCGTCCTCAAGAGCTGAATTACGTCATTCTCGTTCCGACCCTCCGTTGCAATTTGGCATGTGCCTATTGCCAGGTGTCTCGGGTGAACGAGAGCACTCCGGGCTTTGATTGGACGGATGAGACGCTTGAGCGCGTTCTCCGATTTCTCGATGCCATGACGTCCGCGAGCGTCAAAATCGAATTCCAGGGTGGCGAGCCACTGCTCCGATTAGACCTATTGGAGAAGGTTCGTGATTTCGCTCGCCGCAAGTTCCAAGAAGTTTTCTTTACGGTATGCACCAATCTGCAATCAGTATCGGAAGAAGCTTGGGATTTCCTGGATGCTTCGGACGTCTTCGTGAGTACGTCACTTGATGGCGAATTTTCGACGCATGAGCGGCAACGAACCGTAAACGCCAAAGACACGCAGCAATTCGTATCGAACCTCAGCTATGCCATCGAGCGCTTGGGGCAGGGAAAGGTCTCGGCTCTCCCGACGCTAGACATCAACCAGTTGCCGAGCGTTTCCGAGATCATTGATACATTTGGCCGGTTCGGATTTCGGTCAATTTTCCTTCGACCAGTTAATCATCAGGGTTTTGCCAGAAAACGGTTTCAGACCACCGGTCTCGAAGACAAATGGAATGCCTACCATGCCGATTTTATCGACGCTCTGATCGAGGACAATTGGACCGCCGGGCAGCCGGTTGAGGAGTTCTATTTCACACACTGCCTGCGGCGGGTTCTGCGTGGCGGCCACAATCAGCACGTCGACCTTCGTAATCCGAATATTCTCGGCCGAGACTACATCGTTATTGACTACGATGGCACCTTCTATCCGACGGATGAAGCCAGGATGGTCACGCGGGTTGGACAGGTCGATCTTAGCATTGGCAATCTTTGTGACGGCATCGACCAGTCCAAGCTAGACGTGCTGAACCAAGAGTCTTCCAATTCATTCCATCCCGACTGCATCCATTGTCCATACCAAGCCGCGTGTGGTGCGGACGTTGTTGACGATCTATCCCGTTATGGGCGCATCGATCTACCGAAGGCCGACACAGCCTTCTGTCGCCGTCATACCGCAATCTTCGACAAGATCTTCGAGCTGCTCTATTCGGCTGACGAGAAAGTCCAAAAGAGCCTTGCGTTCTGGGCCGGAATTCCGGAATTCGATCCGTCACTGGCGCCGGTACACACATGATCGATTTGCGGCTCAAGATCGATGACGTCCCGATCGACAATCCAAGTATCGTTCGCTTGCGCTCGCACGCGGTGGACAGTGAATATGATGCACTCCTGATCGACAGAGATCAGGAAAGTCAAACCTTCGATCTCGCGGGTTACTCGCTTCGCGTCCACTGCGGTCCCGAAACCGATCTTGACGGTGACGTCCTGCTTCTAGTTCCTGGGCGAAAGTCAGCGCATCGATTGGTGCGATCCCGGTCGAGACACAACACCTTCTTGGTCACCGAGCAATGCGACCAGCTCTGCGTCATGTGCTCGCAGCCTCCAAAGAAATATCACGCCGACCTCTTCGACCAGTTCACAGTCGCCGCCACCTTAGCGCCGGAAAACGCTCGGATCACCATATCTGGCGGCGAACCGCTGCTGCACAAAGGAAGGCTGTTTCAGTTTCTTCTAGCAGCCGTGAAAGCCCGGCCGGATATCTCATTTCATGTTCTGACCAACGGCCAGTTTTTCGAACCGGGCGACAGCACCGTGATGGATGAGATCGGACGTGATCGCGTGCTATGGGGCATTCCGCTCTATGCGCCTTATGCGGGACTTCACGACAGCATTGTTGGAAAATCCGGAGCCTTTGAAACGCTGTCGTTGAACTTGACGGCGCTGATGAGGGCGGGGGCAGCGGTCGAGCTTCGTACGGTTGTCCTCCAGCAGAACTGGGATGTGTTGCCACAGCTTGCGAACTATGTCTCGACCCGGCTTCCGTTCATTGACGTATGGGCGATCATGCAACTGGAAAATATTGGCTACGGCAGAATGAACTGGGCCCATTCGTTCAAGGATACGTCGCTGGATTTCGGCCGACTCCGCACAGCCATCAACCTCGCGATTGGGCGCGGTATTCAAACGCTGCTCTATAATTTCCCTCTTTGCAGTGTCCCTCCAGGGTACCGACATCTGGCACCAGGCACGATTTCAGATTGGAAGAACAAATTTTTGGAACAGTGCAGCGGATGTTCGCTGCGCTCTACTTGTGGTGGATTTTTTGAATGGTATAAAGCTGATCAGGGGTTTGGGGGACTCTCACCACAATGAAGAAGCGCAAGATCTACCTGGTGCCGTCGTTGATCGCGGCCGGTTTCATGCCATCGAAAGGTGATGCTGCGCCGATCATCGGCCTTACCGAAAAGAAGCCGGCCGCCACCTTGTTCGAACGGTTGCGGGTCAAGCAGGTCTACACCCTTGCCGGCCATAGCTCGCATTCGAGCCACGCAAGCCATGCCAGTCACGCAAGCCACGCATCCTCAGCTGGAGGTGGCTACGTCCCACGGGGCGATTATGACACTGCTTATCCATCCCCCGATCCGACACCGCGCTATCAGCCCAACCCGGGGCCGGTCATCAGAAGTCTCCCAACCACTCCAAACTTACCGGCGACGACGTCAACTGGCACCTATTCGACGCAATCCTCTTCGACGAGCGCGCAGCCAGTGCCACTGAAGACGTTGCCAGGCAACTCGGACAAATTTCGCCGTATCGTCATACAGGTCCAGACCGCTCTGATCGCATTTGGTTATTTCGGCGGCCCGATAACAGGTCAAGTCGATGCCGCCACGAAGGGCGGGCTCAGTAAAATGCAGGACGCGTACGGTCTCAAAGTCACCGGCACCATAACTCCGCAGGTCCTGTCGGCCCTGGGGATCGCGACGAACTAAACCGCCATGCGAATGAAACGGCGTTTCCTTTATACGATTATCACAATTGTTTTGTCTGTTTCGGTTTCGATGGGCGCCGCGACTGCTGCGGTCTCTTACCGTCATCTCTCCACGACGAATGGGACCACGATCCTTCTTGTTGAGGGCAGCTTCGAGACTGGCGATGATCCTCAACACATCGCCTTAGAACTTGCTGCAAGCCCGGCCAAATACATCGCGTTTAATTCGGCGGGTGGCGATCGATCAATCGCGATGGCTTTCGGGAAGGCAATCCGCAAGACCGGCCTTCCGACGCTCCAGACAAAAGGCTCCCCTTGTCTCGAAACCTGCCTTTTGGCTTTTATGGGTGGCCTTAGTCGTTATGCCGAAGATGAGAGCATAGGCATATCTGTAGAGACGTTTGCGACATCTGCGGAATCTGACGGTCGTCTCAATCCCTCAGTGTCAGCAGCCCTCAAAGACTACCTCGGCACGATGGGTGTCAGCGCTTCGCTTCTGGACGCAGCGTTGTCAATGCCGCTGGGGCAATCGAAAGAATTGAATCTTGTCGATATGGCGGGCTATCAGCTGGTAACGGCCCAGCTCAATGAAGAAAGCGCTTCGGCAGATGAAGTGCAGGATATTCAGCCCACCGATCAAGCAGGGGCAGTGGAAGTGTTCAATGAGTTCCAGCGGGTATGGTCGGGCTCGAGCAGCGAGGCGGTAGCCTTTCTTCGCAACGTCTATGCCGACCGCATCCAGTATTACGGAAAAGACCTTTCGCGAGAAGATGTGCTTAAGGAGAAGAGCGCTTTCGTGGACCGATGGCCGACAAGAATCTACACAGCGCGGCCGGGTTCAGTTCATGCGCTTTGTGCAGACAAGTGTTCAGTCTTCGGCGTTGTCGACTGGTACGCCTTCAGTGCAACCAGAAAAAAGGGTGCTTCAGGCGCAGTCAACCTGGCGCTGACTTGGGACCCGGTTAGTCGAAGGATAGTCAGTGAGACGGGCAGGGTCATTGAGACCGACAAAGCAGTCGCCGGCCCCGATCGTATCATCCGCCGTTGGATTCTCGACGCTACCGCCTGCTCGATTGGGAACGCTGTCGACGCGGAAGTATGCAAATCGCGCTCGATCCTGGAGGCCGATTTGAATAGCTCTGGATGGTGTGATCAGCGGGGATTGGGCTGGAGGCAGTGCGCCAGCCCGTGATCAACTAGCGGCCGCCCTCGCGGCGTGGAGTTTCGACTGACCGTGCTGCAGGAGTCGGTTTGCGAGCAACAGAAAGCACGGGACTGGAGGAAATCATCCCAGGAGGCACCCAGCCAATGGCGTCGCCGGCGCTAACGTGGGTCCAACCCGCTTCTTGCTCCATAAGAGATACAAGGGCGTTCTGCCCAAGACTGCCGACAACGATGTACTTAGGACCAGGGCCGTCTCTGAGTTCAAGAGGTAGCCGAATGTAAGCGAACCTCGCGGCAGGGGGCGGGGTGGCCTTATCGAAAGGATCGACCGCAGGCGCGATGGTGGTCGCCTCCGATTTCTCGATGGACGCGATCAATCCATCGAAGACGTACGGATCAGGTTCAGGGGCGCCGCTCGTTGGCTGCGTGATCGGAAGCCCAGGGCTCGCCTCGGTGCTTTGAGGCGTAGGTGCGGAGAAAGACGGAGCCGCTTCCGAAACGGATGTCGCATTCGCTGTACTGGAAGATGTGGGCGACGGCTCTGCACTTGCAGGAGTCGCGGTTACCACCGAAGTTTGAGACGCAGGAAGCGCTTTTTCCTGAGCGCGTGTTGGGGTAGTAACCGGCGCTGTCACGATCTGATTGCGCGAGGGAATAAGTGACGAAACAGGGGCGTGAGACGCCGTTCCCGGCTTTGACGTCGTATTCGCTGCGAAGACAGCGCCCCCGATCATCGCCAGCATTACCCAGAAGTCTCGGTATGCTCCGGCCACGCGCGTCACCGTTACCCTATATCCATTTGGACTTGCTTAAGCCGCACATACGCTTCAACCAATTGCGGGGGCGGGTTCCTTCGCAGTTCGGAGGCAGTATCCAGAAGTTCCTTGAGCTCATCCGGAGCACGCCTCAGCTCTCCTTCCAGGTCAGCCCTCTGACGCGCTATGTCCGTTTTGACCTCATTGATAGCCTGCGGATCGGTGGCAATGTGACTATTGAATACAAATTTCTTTTCAACAGACGACGACCAACTCGCAAGGGCGTCGGCTTTTTTGGGACCAATGCCGGGAACGGCTAAAACCGAGCGAGTCTTCACATCCCACGCGCTGTCAAAACCAAACGACGAGAGCGTTACCGTCCTGCTCTGTCCAATGCCAGCGATTTTTGCGCGGGAGATCAAGTGCCCCTGCATGTGGCTCCTGAATTGAAGGTCTCTTTTCTTTCGCTCGAGCTCGGCGAGACGTTCGCGTTCCTGTTCCGGAAGTTTGCCATGAGCCGAGGCCAGGGACAGATAGTGGCTTTTTCGTTTCAGGAACACGGCAGGCCCGGCGTGCTCTTCCCAAATTTTCTTCTTCTCCTCCCATGCTGCGGTAGCCGCCTGCAGTTCGACCCTAAATTCTTCCGCAGGACGGCGGGATCGGATCATCATTGTGATTGATGCGATAACCAGAGCTGCACCCCAGAAGCCATTCAACTGGTTTGCAAGGAAAATACCTATCAGCAGTCCCGCAACCGAGGCGAAAAACGCCAGCTGCTTTCCACGTGAGAAGGATACCGCCACAGGGCTGCGGGTGAGAGACGGAACCGCAATGATGCTTTCAGGTGCTGGGGGTTGGTTTGGTGGAGCGGGACGGTTGATCAGAGCAATGAGGTCACCGATGTTCAGTGTGGAAACAGTGCTTGAAATCTTCGCGGCGAAGAGGCTCCTGCCCATCGATTTCTCGAGGCGGCACCAGGGACACGACGAGCTCCGAAAATACGCATGCGATTTGTCAGCAGAGCACTCCAGCAAACCCTTCTCGAGCTTGCCGAGGATTTGGACCCACGAGGTCGCATTCGGTCGACCGCCCGGAAGATCACCACTCTTTCCGAAAGCGGATTCGAATGCGTCGGAAACCTCCTTGCCAAAGTCACCCAGCGCTGGTGTTAGCGGCGGAGGTTCCATGCGCGTCTCAGCCCTGCGTGCGCTATAGGCGAAACGGTGGTCGCCTACAGCGGTCGGGATGTCTATGTCGCCAAGACCGAGATGCTTCCCAGCAAACGGATGTCTCCCAAGAAAAAGCAGCTGAAAGATGAGGACGGCTAGACCAAAGTTGTCGTGGTTCGCCATCCGAACCACTTTTTCGAAGTCCGCGCCTCTCAGCTCAGGCGGCGTGTAATCCGGCACGCCTACGGTGCAGCGATAGACTTCTGGCCCCTTATTGAACTGAAAGGAGTCGCTGTCGATCAGAGTTACCATAGCCTGGTTTGAAACGAGGATGCCGGAGTGGTTTACGTCGCCGACCACGCAGCCCGTGCTGTGGATTGCAGCAAACGCGTTCGCAAGATTGAACGCGCTGCGCACCAGGAACCGGGCGTCGGCAGAAGGAAATTCCGTCCGCCTGCTGCCAGGCCCATAGAGTTCATGGATATTCTTAAAACCTGCGACCTTCTTCATGGAAAACCCCATGAACATTCCGCTCTTGTCACTGACAGTGTCGATCGGGAAGGCGACGATGTCGGTTGTCTTGTGGAGTGCGGCCGACGTCATGGCAAGGATTTTTGCTTTCCTCTCGAAGGCCCTGCCGGGATTATAAATCTTCACCGCCAAATCGCCCGCCTCGTGGACGTGATAGACCGCGCCTTCGCCGCCTTTTCCTAGCATCCCGCCAAGCGTCAGCTTCCTCCCATCCGATCCGAATACGATAGTGCTCATTTGCGCACACCGAGTACGAGCGTCTTGTCGTCATCGGTTCTTTCGCAAACGGATGGGCTTTCAAGATATTCTCGCAGCGCCATCGACAGAGGAAGGTTCCTGCCGGCTTCCTCCGAAAGAGCCAGCGGCGTCACCATCCGATTGAAAAATGGCTCATGAGCCGAACGATTTGCGCTATTGAGGACTAGACGTTCGATGCCGTCGGAGAAGACTGCAAATCGATCGACACGACGGTCATTTCGAACGAAAGTGAGATGCGGTTGGGGATCATCGGTGATGAAGGTGGTTGTCGATGCATATTCGCCTTGATACGGCCACGACGGCACATCCCAGGCTTCGTCTCCTTCGTAGCGTACGACAGCCGCGCCATCGCCGATGTGAAAGATCACAGTACCGTTTTCAGACATGAGAGCAGCAACGCTTGTGGCCGCGAAATCGCGTCGCTGTGTTCCAGAGCGACTAGCCTTCGCGCTGATGTATTCGCGGATATCGTCTATCCAGTCCCAGACCATTTCTTCACGAAGCTGGGAGAGGGAGTGATTTGCGAGATATCCGCGGATGAGCCGAAGCAGACCAATGCAGACTGATTTGGAACCAATCTGCGCCAGTTTTGCGCTTCCCGCACCATCTGAAACGATCACTGCCATAACGGTTTCATCGACGCTGGCTAAAGTCTCACTCAATGCAAAATCCTGACATGGCAAACCCGTCTTCACATGGGAGGTGCCACGAGCACGGGCCGCAGCCCATCGCCAGCCGTCGGTCATGCGATTGAGGCCCATCCGTCTGGCGTTGCAGGATTAGAGAGAGGAACGGCGTCACCGGGATTGGATTGCGAGACCGAGCTTAGAGAGCTGGAAAGCCACTGGAACAGATCTCGAAACCTGAGTTCCTTCAGCGCCAAAGGCTGGCGCACGCAGATATGGGAAAGCGTTTCGAAATTAGCACCGTCGACGCCGACAGCAAAAAAGCTGAAGGCCTTTTCAACTTCTCCAGCCTTGACCTGCGCCGCCGCACTCTGCCAGGCGTCTGTTGGGGCTCCGTCCGTAATCAGGAAAACCCACGGGCGATAGTATGAGATTCCGTTTTGGCGATAGGAGTTCTTCCGGTCGCGCAGGAGCCGGAGGCCCTCCTCGATTGCATGGCCCATTGGCGTATCTCCCTGTGCGGCCAACTCGGGGACGATCCAGTTTTGCATGCTTGTAAAGTCGTTCACGATGGTCACAGGGCCGAAGGAGACTATGCCTATCTCAACGCGCTTAGATGCGAGAGAGTCCGCATAGAGTTCGTCTTTGAACTGGACGAGACCTTCATTGAGTTCCCTAAGCGGGCGTCCCCGCATCGAACCAGAAACGTCTAGCAATAAAAGGCAGGGACAACGCGGTTCGGGATTGTCCACGAACTCCGCGCCATCAAAGGGAATTTGCTCAAACGGATTCGGCATGTGGTTCTCCTCAAGCTTGCGAACAATGCATAGCAGCTCTCGCCGGCGCTGCATTTACAAAAGAGCGCTCAAAGATATTTTTTCGCCGGGTGTGGCTTTTGGGAAAAGCACCGGAACCGCGACTCTCGGGCTCGAGATGGCAGCATCGAGGTGTTACCGAAGTGCGCCGTGCAAAAGTGCAAGCAGCCAGGCGACGACTAGCACCCAAAACACGGCCGAGTACATTATTCCGCAAGTGCGGCTCCGATAGCGGCGGCCAGTAGCAATGACATTGCCGAATTTAGGAAAGTGATACTGAAACCATAAGATGGCCTTGCCGGGAAATAGAAATACCATCCACCAGAGCCGCGGCCGAGTGCTCGAGCCGCTTTGTGATGAGGGGAGCTGGTGCATTGCCATCGCGATCTCGTTGCCTGCGGACTAAGATTCGTCAGGCAGCATATACGAGTCTCTGGGAGAAGCTACCCAGGGTTTTTCTCAGACCGACGTTATACAATCATGATGTTCAATTTAGCTCGTGGACGCTGCCGACAGCAATCTTCTTCCCACCTGGGTTCGTATTGGTCGTTGGCGACCGCAGGGCGGTGAATCGGGCGGAGAACGCCATCGACACTTCCAAGCGTGCTCTCCTTTTTGATCACGGCGTGGAAGTGCCGAACAAATGGGCGGCGATCTCCGAATTTACGCGGACCAGGAGGCTCCGAACCTCAAGCTAACAAGGGAGCCGTTGCGGAAGCCGTGGCCATTGCGCCCGGCCTATTTTGGAAGACCATTCGAAAGGGTTGCGGTTTCGATGAGACATTGGGGCGTTTGCGTTTGCTGCAATTGCAACCAAAGTTAACCGAGCGAAGTCTGGCGAGGTGGTACGGACCTGAGTAGCGTAAGAGGCTACGGCGCGCCCTGCGATTGGGCGTTAACGCTCGTTTATGACGTTGCCGAGTGGCGTAGACGATCTCGACTTTGCACGTGCACGCTCAAACGCACCGAGTCTGCTCTTCATCGAAGAAATCGATTCCGTTGGACCGTGCGGCGAGAAAAAAGAGGGCGTCTTTATCACGGCGCCTGTATTTTCCCTGAGCGTCGTCTAGGCTGCCGAACTGCTTGGGCTGGGCCGAAGTCAGGTTCACAGGCTGCTGCAGGCTTATGACCATTCAGGTCCGGCCGGCCTCGTTTCGAAGAAGCGAACGCAGCCGGGCAACCGGCGCCACAGCGAGGAGTTTCGCAATGCGGCGCTGGATCTGATCCGCGAGCGCTGTCTGGATTTCGGCCCGACACTGGCGCGTGAGAAGCTGATCGAGTTGCACCGGATCTCTGTTGCCAAGGAGACGCTGCGGCAATGGATGACTGAGGCCGGCATCTGGATCTCGCGCCGGGAACGCAAGAAACGGGTTTTCCAGCCGCGTGGCCGGCGCGACTGCTTTGGCGAACTGGTGCAGATCGACGGGTCGCATCACTGTTGGTTCGAGAACCGCGGCCCCAAATGCGCCCTACTCGTCTATATCGACGATGCCGCCGGAAAGCTTCTGCATTTGCGTTTTGCCGGATCGGAGAACACGTTCGACTATCTGCTGCGACGAAGGCCTATCTGCAGCAATGGGGCAAGCCGCTCGCTTTCTATAGCGACAAGCATGGTGTCTTTCGATCGACACATCCGTGAAGAAGGACCGGACGAGCGGCCTGACGCACTTCGGCCGGGCGCTTTATGAGCTGAACATCGACATCATCTGCGCCAAAACCCCCGCGGATCCTCCGATCCGACCAGGGCGGCGCGTCCCGACCGCGATCCCGACCATCCGTCGACGCCTGACTGCGGCCCTGGCCAACCGCCTGCAACGATGTCCGTGCTGTACAAGGGCCATGGACAGCCGCGGCAAATCCGCGGTTTATGACGCAGTAAGACTAGACGACCCCATCAGTCTGAATTCCCGGGTCGCTTCTCAGCAGAAATCAACAAGTCATCCTGGCTGGCGAGCCGCTTCTCGTAGAAAATCACGGCATACCCATGCAGCATCCCCTCACCGCGGCGACTATAGCCAGACGTCTCATACATCATTTGAGCCCCGACCTGGATGGTTGTTGTTTCGAGCATTATGCACTTGATACCTAGGGCAGCGGCGCGCAGCTCCAATTCACTAAGTATTCTCCTTCCAAGCCCTCGTCGTTGAAAGGCGGGATCGACCCGCATCCGCTTCAGCTCTGCAACATCATCTTCGGCAGGTTTCAGTCCACCCATAGCGACGAGTTGGCCGCCAATATGAGCAACTACAAAATCTCCGCCTGAGGCTAGATATACGTCCCCGACATTACGCAAATCATCCTCCCATGCCCCTTCCGGCCCATGTACACCAACACCGTCGGATGCGCTTCGATGCAACCGCCATACATCGTCAGCATCTCCTACCTCGAATCGGCGAAAGACCACTTCGTCTTGAGACATTGACCATTTTCGCCTGATGTCGGAGATATGCTTGATCGAGGAAAATGCCGCCTCTAGCTTTGGTGCGCTCCCTAACAGCCGCTGCGACAACACATCCTCAATCCTTTCCGACATATCAACTCCAACAATTGGGAGACCCGGCCCTACCGTATATTTCAGGGCCGCACGACGATGCATCCGGGTAAACCGATCCAGCGCACAAACACAGGACGCGTGCAGCTCTCGGATTTCGCTGCTCTGGCGCTCCACGATGGACGAGACCGTTGCGAGCTTAGGGAAAGGCGCTTTCCCTTCAAGCCAGCTTGGCTGGGTTCTCGCGCGCACCTTGTCTGGCGATAACCAGCGAAATACGTCGTCAATGCATTTTTGAGGATAATATTCCGACAACCGATATACATCCTTGTAGAATTGCGGCTTCTGGCGCAACAGCTCTTCGCCGATCAGAAGAACCGAGACCGCCACGATGCGGGCAGAGAAACGACCGCTTGGGCCAAGCCTATCCTTGTAAGGGTTCTTTCCGTAGAACATGCGAAATTGCTCGAAAAGATCGTGCGACATATGTTCATAAAAACGTTCCAAAACATAAATGGCTGACTCCAGCGACTTCATGCACAGCGATAGACACTTGCGTGCATCTGCCGCGACCGTGTCTCGCAACTCAAGCAGAGCTTCTATTGCCGACTGTAAGTCACCCTCAATAAGTTGATGGCCGAGGCAAAAATCGCGCTCCTCGACCCCAGCTGAACCGAGGCAATATACGCGAGGATCCCTCTCCACTGGGTTGGTGAGGATCATGTCTTCATAGGAGAGGACATCAATGCTAGGCTGCCGCTGACGACTTAATTGTGCAATACGCATCAACGGTTCTCCTACCGCCAACTCCGCATCGACGGGATTGAGGCCGGCAAACGCGGACATCTGATAAGCACAATTGACGAGATACTGAATGTCTGTCTTAGCCACTCCGAAGTCGGACTGGGGCAGATTTATTAGCTGCGCCTCACAGTCTGTTCCCCGTATCATTGCGTTGATGCTCTGCCCGAGCGCCTTAACCGCTTCATCTGGCCGTTCATTCCCTTTGATCTGCGCAATTTGGTGCGGGAGTTGCTCGGCGACGAAATCGCTGACAATCCCAAGCGGGCGTTTTGCCTGGCTGCGGTCGATGCTGTCGACCAGGTGAGAAAATATCCCCCGCGCCTGATGGGCGGGTCGATCTGGGATGGAAAAGGACGAGGTGAAGGTCATTGACGAGGTCCCCCGACTTCGCCGAAACACAGCTTGCATTTTCGCACTTGAGCCGTACCGTCCCGCTGGCGAGTAATCGTGCTCTTCCAAGAGGTCGGTCTTCTTGTCCCTATCCTGCTATCGTTGTAGGCTACCCGATCAAGCACCTGGTCCGAGAAAAACAGCAGAGACACAGCGCCTGAATTGATGATGCCGGCGGAAGTCAGAGAAAGTACGCCGTCGTTAGAGATGAATACAAGGTCGGTCTCCTTCAAGATTTCAAGCTCGCGGGGAAAGTATTTTTCGAAGGGCACCCCAAACTCCCGTGCGAAGCGGGATAACAACACTCCGCTGCTTCGCAACGCAAACATTACTGTCCTGCCCATCAGATCGTCCTCTAACAGTGCGACACCTTTCCAAATCGGTTTATCGCCCGCTTCAACTCTAGTCAGATACCGATCAAAATCGGCCTCAATATAGAACTGGCGCTGGCTCATGGAGCCAAATCCGCTAACCCCAAACGGCACAAGATTATTGTCGTTCCAGGAATCGTACTTGCAAGACTGTCGAAAGGAGTGCGATTGCGACGCCTTCGTCCATAGAAAATCGGCCCGTGACGATAGCCAAGCGCGGTGAGGATGTGCTCCGCCATAAAATGCATGATTATCCATTCCTTGGAGGGCAAGATGGGTCTTGCAATCGTGAGTCGTGGGAGTTCAACAAACCCATTTATTCCAGTCCCTTTAATTTTGCCGAGCGATCGCTTCGCTCCTACCTGGCAAGCAACTTCGTCGGCTCTCAACGGCGGGGCAAAGTTCATACCAATTTGTATTTTGGCGCTAAAAAATAGATTGTAGATTTCCTTTCAGTTACTTAGCGAAAACATCGAGGAGGCCGGCTAAACAAGCCTATGTCCAAAATTCGCCAAAACAGCCATAAATTGTCGGACACCGTCAAAGGCCGCTGAGCCTCATCGTCGGGGACGAGTTGATCGCCGAGCCATGCCGCGAGGTGGGCCCGGCCGAGATGAAGCAGATCGTCGTTGAAGTCGCCGAGCTGCGGCCGCAACACCAAGGCGAGGATCCCGGACTCGCCTGCGCGCTGGCTGAGACGTTCGATGCAGTGCCGGCCGGCAGAGTCGGCATCGGCTGCGATGTAGAGGCGACGGCAGCCAAGCGGAAGTCCGGGCCGGCGAGGTGATTGGCCGAGGCGGCGGCGGCCACCGGCAGCGCCGGCATCACCACCTTAAGCGAAGCCATCGTCTCGAAGCCTCGCCGGCGGCCATGACCGGGACGGGCGCACCGGGCTGGTGGCCTAGCAAGATGCCGTTGCCAAGAATATCCCCCAGCGAGCGGCGTGGATCCGCGAGTTGCGCCTTGCCCTGACCCGAAGGATCAAGCCAGGTGCGCTGCAGGCCGCTGACAGCGGCAATTAGGGCAGGAAGAGTCTGCGTCTCGCCCGTAACGAGATCCCTGTAGTAGCAGCCGGGATGGAAGCGCAGCGCGCGCTCATGCGGGGAGAGCAGAATGCCGCGACCGGCGAGGTATCGTTCGGCAGCGTGCCGGCGATCGGCTGAGACATGGCGAACAGTCTACGCGCGGCCTTCGGGGAGCCGCGTTTCGCCGCTGGCTGGCGCTGCGCGCCTGGGAGCTGGGGAGGTGGCAGCGGCATGGAGAGGAAGCGACGTGCTTCATCCGCGACTTCGCGGAAGTCGACCAGACCACAGCTTTCGCGGATGACATCGAGCAGATCGCCAAATTCGGAGGTCGCCTCGGCTCGTCTCCACTGCATGATACGCTCGCATCACGACGCCCGCGAACATCAAAGCGGCACTGCCACCCAATCTGCCCTCGTACGCTGAAGTACGTGGGGCACATTCGATGGCAACTTTTCAGTGACGAGCATGGAAGTGTGCATAGCCCTGAAGCCCAGAAGTGGCGCTACGAGCAGATGAAGGCCAATCTCGCGATCTCCGGCATGGAAGTGGATCCCGAGCTAGAAGCCATGACTGAGGCATGGGAAGCGAACGGTCAGGGGCCTGATTGCGCGTGCTGCACACTACCGACCGATCTCTTCGGAGAAGACCAAGATCAGGGCCATCTGCTGGGGACGGCCTTTTTCTTTGTCCGATGAGTCGGAACCTTCGACGGTGATTCGTCTTGAGCCGCGAATCGCTTTTCGGAGGTATTGCGTCATGGCCCGAGATGTCGAAATTTATGCTCAGAAACCGTTCTCTAAACTCCCTGTCGATCTGCGGAAGGAAGTTCTGCAGAAGATCTCGAAGCGGCTCCATTACGTCGCCCTGCTTGCCCGGACGTGATGGACGATTTCGACCGAGACATGATGACCGAGTCCCGGCATTAAGGGCGTCAGGGCAGTCGCTTCAAGAGCCGAAGCCTGTTTCCCGGCGCAAACTCGATGATCTTGTCCTGCTCCAATGCGACGAGCACAGCCATGATCTCATCTTGCGTAAATCCTGCCGCGGTGAGTGGAACCCCGATGTCGAACAGGTTGATCATCATGTCGGGCTTCAGCTTCAGGGACCGAAGCTTATCCGTCAGGGCTATTTCGGTTTCTTCAAAGCGGCTCATATCAGCTTCTTAACGCTTTTCCGGCTGGAATAGCACCATGTCCAAGCCTCCGCGTTCGAAACCGCTCCTCCAAGACACTGACGGTCCGGCCCGGTCGAAGCCACTGCGTCGTCGCGATCCCGCACAGCCGAACCTTCTGCTCGACCCCAACCGTGACAGGCCGACGGTCGACTATCTGATGAATTTCACCGAGTACTCAGTTCTTGTTGAAATCACACGCCGATATTCCAGCAACGCCGCGCCGGAAGGTCAGGGACTTGGAGATTCAGCGGCGAATTCATGGATGCCGTGTCCCAGGTTCTCGAACAGAAGGCAGGATGGTTCATTCAAGGCCAGACCGGCCAAAACTTCGACAAGACCGGCAATCGCCGCATGACCGCGAGGACGCGGGATCCCAAGGCGATCCTGGTGATTGGGCGGGGCCGCGATATCGAAGGCGATGGAACCTCCCGTGACGCTGAGGTCAGACGCGACACATTCGAACTGTTTCGACGTTACACCCGGAACCTGGACATTGTCACCTTCGATGAATGGCTTGATCGAGCGAGATTTATTCCGAGAGACTGAGCCGAATGATGCCTCTCTTGTGACGGAGGAACTGGAACACCAAGGACGCCTCCCGCCTTTGCCGAACACGGCGAGGCGCTGCAAGCACAAGTCGTCAGCTAGTTGAAAAAAACTACAACTACAGTTAGATGGTTTGCGGTGCGGGCGGAGCGGGTAAAGCCGCTGGCTCAGCTTGCTGGGTTCTGGTCACAAAGGGGCGCGTTCTGCGCGTCGGCCTATGGCTACATTCGATTGAGTGTTTAGTTGCTTTGAGTTTTTGCGTCCGCACCACTTCAGTTCTTGCGAGAAAGATATGACGCGTCCTAGTCCGAGTACGATCAACGACACGATCTGGATAACGTCCCGAGTTCGAATGATCGCAGAGCGCAAAGCTCTGCGGAACCAAAACATTTCATACCTCGCGGTGACTTATTACTCTGTATTCTCAGTCATCCTTTCCATCTTCGAGTCCTTCTACAGCGTTCCGTACCCGGAACTCGGCAAGCTGAACCTGGCGTCGTCGGTGGTCGTGCTTGTGGCGTCTCTAGTCGCGGGCGGTTTCCGGATGGAGGCTCGGGCCGCTTCGTTTCGCGAGTGCTATCTCAAGCTGCAGAAGCTCTACGACGAAGATCTCCCGGATCAGGACAAGAAGCTTCGATATCGGGACATCCTACTCGACTTCCCAAATCATTCGAACCACGATTACACGGACCTTCTCGTCAATCACATGCTCCTCGAAGGGAAGGAGCTTACCAATCACGGCAAGCCCCTAACATGGACGTGGTTCCAGTTCTTTTCGTTCTTCGGGCGGCGAATCCTTTACCGGTCGATCATCGCCGCATTATTTCTGGTTCCGGCGGCGTTCCTCATGTGGCCATTTCTTCACGGGTGAGGTTGATGCAGGCCAAAGAAAAGTTCGACGAGCAGTTTGCAATCGGGAACCTGCAATCGATCTTCGATGAGCGAATTGCCGCATCCGGAACGATCGGAAAGGACGGTATCGACCCCGGAGCCTTTCAGAAGAACATCGATGCCGAGTTGGCGCTCATCAGGAAACGGGTGTATGCCGACTCCTATCGGTTCACGTCCTTCAAACAGCGCTTGATATCGAAGGGAGCGGGGAAGGCGCCGCGCGAGATCGCGATAGCGGGCGTTAGAGACCGGGTCACCCTGAGAGCCCTCACGAACGTGCTGATGCACGTCTTTGATGACGCGAAGCTCCCTCCCGCCCACTTCATCGTGAAGGACCTGTTGGAGTTCGTGCGGCCGCTGGCAGACGATCACGTCTTTCTTCAACTGGATGTCCAGGACTTCTATCCGAGCCTCGACCATCAGCTCTTGCTAAAGCGGATCCGAACGCGAACCCGATACAGGTTCCTAACCTCTCTGGTGGACTCCGCAGTCAAGACGCCTACCGGCGACGGTAAGAAAGCGAACGGTGTCGGAGTTCCACAAGGACTCAGCGTGTCCAACATTCTCTCCTCGATATACATGATGCAGATCGACGAGAACGCCCACGACCGCTTCCAATATTATCGGTACGTCGATGACATACTGGTGGTCTGCAAGGCATCCGACGCCAAGCGGCACTTCCGATGGCTGAAAGGCAGGCTGTCAAAGGCGCAACTGACATGTCATCCGCTCGAAGAGGGCAGCAAGTCGAAGATCGTTCCGCTTTCGACCGGCGTCGACTATCTCGGGTACCACATCACGCCGAAGCTTGTGTCTGTGCGGAAAAGCTCCTACCGACGGATGATGACGACGATAATGTCGCTTATGACAAGCGCGAAGTATCGTGCAAACCACAAGCGCCTGCTGGCGAAGCTCAATCTCAAGATCACGGGGTGCATTCTTAACGACAAACGCTACGGCTGGATGTTCTTTTTCTCGATGACCCAGGACGTGAAGCAGCTCAAACGGCTCGACCGCTTCGCCGCCCGGCTGTGGAGGAAACTTGGCATGGCCGGGCAGGGGAAGCCAAAGACCTTCGTGAAGGCCTACCATGAGATTCGATTCAACATGGCGAAATCGAAATATATCCCACGGTTCGACGACTATTCCCTGGAAAAGAAAATGCAGTTGATCGCGGATCTCCAAGGGGTCGAGCTCGATAGCATCAAAGACTGGACGGAGGAAAAGATCAACAAGATGTTCTGGCGTCTGGTCCGGAGAGAGGTGAGCGAACTCGAGAAGGATCTTACACCTGTTAGCTAATGCCAACGGACAAACGTTACGAACAAATCCAAAATGGCTCGGCC
>NZ_AQHN01000077.1 GCF_000359745.1 Rhizobium freirei PRF 81 | reverse complement strand
GAATGCTTCCTATGAACGTAATGAGTGACCCCGGCGAACCGGTTTAGTGCCGCCGTTTAAGGCTTTCATCGCATTTGCGCAAGACTTAATTGCAGGCCCCATCGTCGGGGAAGTCCAGGCGGCGGCATGCGATCCGCAACCTTCGATTTTCCTTCGCCGCATAAGCTTCGTCAGTCGATCCGGAAAAACATAAAAGCATTTGCCGGTTCAGACAGTTAGATAGGAACGCTCGGGATAAAATTCCAGATGGCGGCGATCGACGCGACCTGACGGAAATGCCGGCGGCGACAAACAAAAACGCCCTTGCCCGAAGGCAAGAGCGCAAAATCATAAAGCGACGATGACTATCTATGGCCGCGGGTTACATTTCACTCCGGCGACATTGGCTGAGGCCGGCGTCGGATACTCGTCAATCGAGAAGATCGGCAGGCACCTTGCCGCCATTGTCCGCGAGCTTCATCAGAAGCGCCTTGTGGAGGAACATGTTCATCTTGGCGGAATCGCCGGCATCGCCGGTATAGCCGAGCTCCTGCGCCAGCTCCTTGCGTTCGGAGAGGCTCGCATCCATGCCGAGCGCCTTCATCAGATCGACGATCGAGTGCTTCCAATCGAGCTTCTGACCGCTCTTCCTGACGGCGGCATCGAGGATCGAGGCGATATCGACCGGAGCGGCAGGCGCGCTGGTCGCGGGCGATGTTGCTGCCGTGGTCGCCGAAGGAGCCGGCGTTGCAGCAGCCTCCGGATTCGCGGTCGCTGCCGTGGTCTGCGCTGGAGCCGGAGCAGCCTCAGCAGCCTTTGCCTCGCCCCAGATTGCACCCTTGATCTTGTCGAAGATACCCATTTGCGCTCTCCCGTTTCGGTTGCCTGAGCAATATCTATCGCTCGCGCAGATATAAGCAACCCTTCATGTCAAATATGCAATTTGAGACGAGGCAGGTTGAAAAAAAGGGCTCTCCAGCATTTTCCACGCGCTTGACTCTTCCTCAAAACCGGAACATTTTGTGAACAAAATAGGGAAGACGTCATGAGCACCGCTGAGAAATTTATTATCCTGCCGTACCGAAAGAACCGCGGGAACCTTGTTCCAGGCGAGATGCGACAGGCTTCAAGCATCCCATCTGCAGAGAAGATCGCAGCGTCCATGGCAGCTCGATTCGTCGGCGTCGCGGCCTATGCTGTGATGGTCGACGACGAAACTGGCGATATGTCGTCTCCTCGCCTCTTGGCAAAGCACGGCGAGATAGCCGATCTGAACGCCGCCTGAGATCGATCG
Organism: Rhizobium freirei PRF 81; assembly: GCF_000359745.1. Lineage (GTDB taxonomy): Bacteria > Pseudomonadota > Alphaproteobacteria > Rhizobiales > Rhizobiaceae > Rhizobium > Rhizobium freirei. The sequence goes on along the minus strand of NZ_AQHN01000077.1, from coordinate 245,087 downwards.
GCACGGCGGAGCCGTGCCTACCGCAGACAGCCAAACACCTCTACGCGGTGCCTATCGGTAAACTCCAACATGGCACCAAAACTGCCGATGCGACGGGTTGGGGAGAATGTCTGCGATCCTGCACCGCTTTACCCGGCAAAGGCCCCTCGCCGGCATGGCCACGGCAGCCAGTTGGCAAGCAGTTGCCATATACCGCAAACGCCAATACAAACTCGACCGACAACGCCGACCGAAACCAAATATAGCTAGATGATTGAGAGGCTTGGAGCGGGTAGCGGGAATCGAACCCGCGTATTCAGCTTGGAAGGCTGCTGCTCTACCATTGAGCTATACCCGCGGGTGGTCAAGATCCGGCGCGGAATGGTGGAGGGAGTTGGATTTGAACCAACGTAGGCTGAGCCAACGGATTTACAGTCCGTCCCCTTTAACCACTCGGGCATCCCTCCAGTATTCCGACTGGATCTTGCGACCAAGCTTGCTAGACGTTGGCGTCGCCGCCGTCATCTGCGCCGCGTATATGACCGGACGATTTCCGTCTGTCAACACAAGGAATTGGCAAAAATGACGAAAAAATTTCAGGCTGTGGGAAAAGTCTGCGGCCGAAAGAGGACTATGCGCCCGGGAAGGCGCTGGTTATAAAGCCGCATGAGCAAAGACAAAACACCCGGCCGCTCCGGCCCCGATAACACCGCTGGCGACAAGTCCGCCAAGGACACGCACTACGCCACCCTGCGCCGCGCCCATCGCGACGCAAAACGCGAGCGCGGTGAAATTCCGACGCCAGCGCCGCAGAAGCGCAAGCGGGCGGGCGCGGATGATTGGAAGCCGCCGGCGCTGGCGCCCGACCAGGTCTTCCTTTACGGCCTGCATACGGTTCGCGCCGCCCTTAACAATCCCGAGCGCAAGAATATCAAGCTGTCGACGACGCAGAACGCGCTGGTGCGGCTGGAAATAGGCCCGGTCGATTCCCTCGGCGTTCCCGTCGAGATCGTCTCACCTCAGGATATCGACAAGGTGCTGGGGCCGGAAGCGATTCATCAGGGCGTGATGCTGGAAACGCGTCCCCTGCCCGTTCGCCGTCTCGAAGCGCTGAAGGGCAGCCCGCTGCTGCTCGTTCTCGATCAGGTGACGGATCCGCACAATGTCGGCGCAATCATGCGCTCGGCCGTGGCCTTCGATGCCGGCGCGGTGATTACCACGCAGCGCCACAGCCCGACCGAATCGGGTGTGCTGGCGAAATCCGCCTCGGGCGCGCTCGAACTCATCCCCTATATACAGATCACCAATCTCTCAGATGCGCTCAATGAACTGCATCGGCTCGGCTTCACGACGATCGGCCTTGATTCGGAAGGTCCGGCGCCGCTGGAAGGAACGTTCAGCGGCGACAAGATCGCCCTCGTCCTCGGCTCGGAGGGCAAGGGTTTGCGCCAGAAGACCCGGGAGACGGTGAATGCATTGGCGCGGCTCGACATGCCGGGCGCCATCAAATCGCTCAATGTCTCGAACGCAGCTGCGATCGCGCTATATGCGACGCGATCCTATCTCAAATCATAGCGGTGCATTGGCCGCCGCGGCACGTTGGGAGAATTTGCTTTGATCCGTGTTCTCGGTCTCGCGGCGGTTTCTGTCGCCCTCGCTTTTACAGTGGTTCAGCCGGCTCGGGCGGCCGATAGCGAACTCATCCAGGGTCAGGCTGGAACCTGGCTGGTCGCGCCAGAAAGCGGCGCCAAGGGCTGCCGCCTCACCTTCGGAACGAATGCGGTCTCCAGCGGCTACGAAATCACGGGCGCGGACGCGTGCGCAACACCGCTGCCCGCTCTCGCCACGGCCACCATGTGGAATTTCACCGACGACGGTTCGCTTGCCATCGCCGATGCTGCGGGCACGCTGCTCATGCGCTTCCAGCAGGAAGAAGGCTCGCCCTGGCAGAGCGAGGGCGGTAATCCCACATGGCTGTTGCCTGCGCTCGGCGACGTCGATCACGTACCGACTGCCGCAAGCCTTGCGGGCGCATGGCGCATCCAGCGTCCGGATGGCAAGCTCGTCTGCGATATCACCCTGACGACCGACAAGGATCCGGACGGCACCGCCAAAATGTCACCGAATGGCGACTGCGCCAGCGAGATCGGCGACCTCAAGCTTACGCTTTGGGCTGCGGAAGGCTTCGGGCTTGTGATGCTGGGCAGCGACGGCTCCTCGCTTTCCTTCGACATGAAGCCGGACGGCACTTTCCAGAAATCCGAAGAAGAGGAAGGCGAGCCGCTTCTGCTGGTGCGTAAATAGAGCCGACCATGTTCACTGGACTGCAATCGGCTGCTTATGCCACGCCGATTGCTGCCAGGCCGACCTCTCGGTGACCGGGCATCCCTCCTGCAGCTTCGACCATGAGGTGACGTTGAGATTCATCTCGCATTGCGCAAGATAGCTCTTGCCACCCACGGTCATGCATGCGACCTCGCCGACCGCATGCTGTTTTCCATCGGTATTCTTGCAATAGCAGTTCTCGCCGGCCAGCGCCGGCGCGCTTGCGGTCACCGTGATTACGACAAACGGCAAAGCCAACATGGCATGCCTCGACATCGCGCGCATGAGCATATCCTCACTCGCCATTGACGGCAGAAGTGTATGCCTATTTCGCGCATTGTAAATGAGCCCGCATCGAACCGGCGAGCACCTCGCAAGCCCGAGGTGACAGGCGAATTCAGCGAACTAAGGAGGCAAGCTCAGTGAATCGCCGGGTCAGCCTCGTCGAAGAATGACCTGATGCCATCGCGGGCCACCGTCGCCAGGAACTCATCGAAGGCCTCGCGGTCTGTCGCGAAAGGCTCCTCCCATTCGATAAGGTCCTCTTCCGGCGTGATGACTTCCATCCGCCAGTCGGCATTGGTGCCGGCCGGACGAAAGATATCGACCAAAACGGTCACGCCGTCTTCTGTGAACTCACCAGAGAGCTCGGAATGTTCGAGTTTGGGCTTCTTGGGCTTGCTGGTCATGTTTTTCCAGGGACAGGATTATGTTGAGGATCGCTCGGACATCCCGAAGGTGTCCGGCACCCACATATTAGTCTGCCATCGCTCATTTTCCATAGCGAGGAGCATCAAGACGGCGAAGTTCCCGGGAAAAGGTGGTGCCCCCGGCAGGGTTCGAACCCGCGACCCCCTGATTACAAATCAGGTGCTCTACCAACTGAGCTACAAGGGCACATCGGCATGCCAAGTAGCAGATTTTGATCTCGTGTAAAGAGAAAATCCGCCACCTTCTTCAGTATCCCCGCTCAGAAGCCGGACGGGATTTACCAGTCTTTGCAAAACGTCTTGTCGCATAGGGGGAATACCATTACCTAGTATGATCATTAGAAGGGCATTGCATGTCGCGTCATTTTCAATCCGTCTGTTTTGTTGCCTCGCCTGCTCCGGAAGCACAGGCGGCCCAGGAAGAGCTGATTCGCCTCTACGGCCAGACGCCGCAGGAAGAGGCCGATATCGTCGTTGCGCTCGGCGGCGACGGTTTCATGCTCCAGACGCTCCACAAGACGATGAATACCGGCAAGCGCGTCTACGGCATGAATCGTGGCTCCATCGGCTTCCTGATGAACGATTATCGGACGGATGGTCTGGCGGAACGCATCGAAGCCGCTGTCGAGAACGCTTTTCATCCATTGCAGATGACCACACGCAATGCCGATGGCACTACCTGCATTGCACTCGCCATCAACGAAGTGTCGCTGTTTCGCCAGTCCTACCAGACGGCAAAGCTGAAGGTCGAGATTGACGGCCGCGTCCGTCTGCCGGAGCTCATTTGCGATGGCTTGATGGTGACGACACCGGCAGGCTCCACCGCCTATAATCTCTCCGCCCATGGCCCCATCCTGCCGCTCGAGGCGCCGCTGCTTGCCATGACGCCGGTCAGCGCCTTCCGCCCTCGCCGCTGGCGCGGCGCCCTGCTTCCAAACAAGGTAACGGTCGATATCACCGTGCTGGAAGCGGAAAAGCGTCCGGTCAATGCGGCAGCCGACAATACCGAGGTCAAATCGGTTGTCGGCGTCCGCATCACTCAGAGCGAGGATACCACGGCGCGCATCCTTTCCGATCCGGACCGGTCATGGTCGGACAGGATTCTGGCAGAGCAGTTTTCGGATTAAACCTGACACTTGCAATGCTTGCGACGCCAATAAAAAAGCCCCGTCTCCGGGGCTTCTTCTTATTCGATTTATTCGAAATTACTCGACGTCATCGACAACAGCGTCGGCCGCGCCGCTGATGCGATGAGCGAGCGCGGCTTCCATGAACTCGTTGAGATCGCCGTCGAGCACGTCGCCCGGAGCGGTGCTGGCGACGCCTGTGCGCAGATCCTTGACCAGCTGGTAAGGCTGCAGGACGTAGGAGCGGATCTGGTGACCCCAGCCGATATCCGTCTTGGAGGCGGCTTCGGCATTGGCAGCCTCTTCCCGCTTCATCAACTCCGCCTCGTACATGCGGGCGCGCAGCATGTCCCAGGCCTTGGCGCGGTTCTTGTGCTGCGAACGTTCCTGCTGGCACTGCACGACGATACCGGTCGGGATATGCGTGATGCGCACGGCCGAATCGGTCGTGTTGACGTGCTGGCCGCCGGCGCCGGACGATCGGTAGGTATCGATGCGGCAATCGCTTTCGTTGATCTCGATCTGGATCGAGTCGTCGACGACCGGATAGACCCAGATCGACGAGAACGACGTGTGGCGGCGCGCATTGCTGTCATAGGGCGAGATGCGCACCAGGCGGTGCACGCCCGATTCGGTCTTCAGCCAGCCATAGGCATTGTGTCCCTTGACGAGCAGCGTCGCGGACTTGATGCCGGCTTCTTCGCCGTCATGAACTTCCAGCAATTCCACCTTGAAGCGCTGGCGTTCGGCCCAGCGGGTATACATGCGCAAAAGCATGTTCGCCCAGTCCTGGCTCTCGGTGCCGCCGGCGCCGGAGTGGACTTCGAGGTAGGTATCGTTGGAATCGGCCTCGCCCGACAGCATGGCTTCCACCTGCCGGCGTGCCGCCTCGGCCTTCAGGGCCTTCAGGGCTTCCTCGGCGTCGCGCACGACGTCGGCATCGCCCTCTTCCTCACCAAGCTCGATCAGCTCGATATTGTCGGCGAGCTGCTGCTCGAGAGCGCGCACGCCGTTGATACCGTCATCAAGCTGCTGGCGTTCGCGCATCAGCTTCTGCGCCTCGGAAGCATCGTTCCACAAGGTCGGATCCTCCGCCTTGTTGTTCAACCAGTCCAGTCGTCTTACGGCCTGATCCCAGTCAAAGATGCCTCCTCAGCAGGGTGATAGCCTGCTTGGTTTCGTCGACTATTTTCTCGATTTCGGCTCTCATGATCCTGCTTCTTCATCTCGCCGCTCGATGCGAACGGCCATCCAATTCAAAGAGTGCTGGTGACATAGATATACATGCCGCCGGTGTAAAGCCCCGCGGCATGATGATCGATCAAATTGGGATGGACTTAGAAGAGGCCGCCCGATCCCGAGGTGACCGCCTGGTTTGCCTGCGGCGAGGTCCTCAGAATTTCCTCCGGCGCGACCTGTGCAGCGGCCTCGCCGCCACCGATGACCTGCAGGCTCGTGGCCGGGCCGGTGCCGGGCTTGAAGGCCTCCATGATGGCGCCCTGATCGCCCGGCTGCGCCGCCATGCCGGTCGCGCGGTTAACGGCCACCATCGTCATGCCGGCGGGAACCTGGAACTTTTCAGGTGGCTGATCCTTGGTGGCAGCCTGCATGAACTCGTTGAAGACCGGCGCCGCAACGCCGCTACCAGTACCGCCGCGACCAAGCGGGGTCGGCGTATCGTATCCGACGTAGAGGCCAGCGACGAGGCTCGGCGTGTAACCGACGAACCAGGCGTCCTTCTCGTCGTTGGTGGTGCCCGTCTTGCCGGCGACATCGGTGTTGAGCTTGATCTTGCCCGCGGCCGTGCCGCGGATGATGACGCCCTGCATCATCGACGTGACCTGATAGGCCGTCATCGGATCGAGGACCTGCTCGCGGTTGTCGGCGATGACGGGCTCATCCTGATTCTGCCACGCACTGACGTTGCAGCTGTCGCAGACGCGTTCCTCATGCTTGAAGATGGTCTTGCCGTAACGGTCCTGGATGCGGTCGATCAGCGTCGGCTTGATCTGCTTGCCGCCATTGGCCATGACCGAATAGGCCGAAACCATGCGCAGCACCGTCGTCTCGCCAGCGCCGAGCGACATGGCGAGAACCGGGTTCATATGGTCGTAGATGCCGAAGCGTTCTGCATATTCGGCAACCAACGGCATGCCCATGTCGGAGGCGAGACGAACCGTCATCAGATTGCGCGAGTGTTCGATGGCGAAGCGCAGCGTGTGGACGCCACCGCCCTCGCCTTCATAATTGGTCGGCTTCCAGACATCGCCATTGCTGAGCGTGATCTGCAGCGGATCGTCGAGAATGACAGAGGCCGGCGTATAGCCGTTGTCCATCGCAGCAGCGTAGACGAAAGGCTTGAAGGACGAACCCGGCTGACGCTTGGCCTGCGTGGCGCGGTTGAACTCGGATTGCGCATAGGAGAAGCCACCGACCATGGCGAGCACGCGGCCGGTATGCGGATCCATAACGACCAGACCACCCTGCACCTTCGGCGGCTGACGCAGACGATAGCTGCTCGAATCGGCATTGCCTGTCTTCTCCACGAAGACAACGTCACCAGCACTCAGCACGCCGCTTGGAGACTTGGCGACCTTGCTGCTATTGGCCGCGCGGAAAGCCCAGCGCATGTCGGCAGCGGCAATCATGCCGCGCTTGCGGTCCGTCGAGACCTTACCGCCGGCGTCGACCCGCGGCTGCAATCCGATATCGACTTCCTGGTCGGATACAGAAAGGACAACGGCTACCTGCCATTCCGGCACGTCGCTCAGCCCGGGAACCTTGGCGAGCTCTGCACCCCAGTCCTGCGATGTGGCGATCTGCTTGATCGGGCCGCGATAGCCGCGACGCTGGTCATAATCGATCAAACCGTCCTGCAACGCCTTTCGGGCTTGGAGCTGCATCTGCGGATCGAGCGACGTGCGAACGGAAAGACCGCCTTCATAAAGGGTCTTTTCGCCATATTGATCGATCAGCTGCCGGCGGACCTCTTCGGCAAAATAGTCCGAAGCGAAGAGTGACGGACCGCTCTTTGGCGGCACGACGCCAAGCGGCTGCTTCTTTGCCTCTTCGCCATCGCTCTGGCTGACATAGCCATTCTCCACCATGCGGTCGATCACCCAGTTGCGGCGGGTGAGCGCTGCTTCGGCGCGGCGGAAGGGGTTGTAGTTGGCGGGGCCTTTCGGGAGCGACGCCAGATAGGCCGATTGGGCGATGGTCAGTTCGTTGACCGACTTGTCGAAATAGGTGAGCGCCGCGCCGGCGATGCCATAGGAATTGAGGCCGAAGTAAATCTCGTTGAGATAGAGCTCGAGAATCTTGTCCTTGCTATAGGCCTGCTCGATGCGGAAGGACAGAATCGCTTCCTTGATCTTGCGGTCGAAGGTCTGGTCGGCCGAAAGCAGGAAGTTCTTGGCGACCTGCTGCGTGATGGTCGATGCGCCGACGAAGCGGCGGCCGGAACCGATATTCTGAAGGTTCACTGCCACGGCGCGAATGAGGCCGCCGACATCGACGCCGGGGTGATTGTAGAAATTCTTGTCTTCAGCGGAAAGGAAAGCCGCCTTGACGCGATCGGGAATAGCCTGGATCGGCACGAAAAGCCGGTTCTCGCGCGAATATTCCTTCATCAGCGCGCCGTTGCCGGCATGTATGCGCGTCGTCACGGGCGGCGCGTATTTCGCCAGCACCTCGTAGTCCGGAAGTTCCTTGGACACGACACTCAGATAGATCGCCGCAGCCGCAGCCACACCCAGAAACAGGAGGCAGCCTAGCCCAAAGAAATATCCAATCAGTCTGATCATATGATACTACCGGTGCTTGTTCTTCATGCGCCATGTATGCGGGACAACCGCATAACGACGGGCGTTTTGCACGCTCACGGTGTTAATGCAAGACGGCAGTGAGACAAAGCCGCGCGTCACTCGTGAGCGAATGATACTTCGCTGTAAAGGCGGGAATGTGAGCAAAATAGGGCTTGGCTCCTCTATTCCCAACTTCATTCGATTCTAAAGTTCGCCGCTGTTACACGGAAGCCACGGCTGAGCCGCCTAGCCGCCATTCGCGATGACCGAGACGCGGTATTGCTTCACGGCTTCTGTCAGCCGATCGGCCACCTTCTGCCGCCAATCCGCGTCGAGCAGAAGCTTTTCATCTTCCTTGTTGGAGAGAAAGCCGAGTTCGAGCAGGATCGAAGGCACATCCGGTGCCGTCAAGACCTGGAAACCGGCGTGGCGATGCGGATTGTTGATCATGGAAATCTGGCCGTTGAACGAGGACAGCACGTCCTGCGCCAACGAAATGGAGAAGGCCTGCGTCTCGCGGCGGGTCAGATCCATCAGAATGTCGGCGACGGCGGCTGGCTGTGCCTGAGCCTCGGTTCCGGCGATCCGGTCGGAGTCGTTTTCACGGTCGGCCACCTCGCTGGCGAGACGGTCCGAAGCCTTGTCCGAGATCGTATAGACAGTCGCGCCGCGGATATCCTTTTGCTTCAGCGTATCGGCATGCAGCGAGATGAAGAGAGAGGCGTGATTCTGCCGGGCGATCGTCACGCGTTCGGAAAGGGAGAGATACTGATCCTTGTCGCGCGTCAGAAACGCCTTGATACCGGGCTGCGCGTTCAGCTTGCCGGCGAAAATCTTCGCGAAAGCCAGCGTGATATCCTTTTCCTGGGTCGCGCCGTCGGTGCCGGTCGCACCGGCGTCGATGCCGCCGTGACCGGCATCGACCGCCACGAGGAACGTATTCGGATCGGCCTTTTGCGTCGGCTCGACTGGACCGACATCCTTGGTGGTATCGGAGGCCGTCCAGCTCTGCTGCTTCACCAGCGCTGCAAATTGCTCGGCCGGCAGCATTTCGGCGTCGAGCACAAGACGATGCCCCTTGCCGCCCTCATCGGCCTGCGCTTTGGCCATGACCAGTTTCACAGGCTTCTTGGCCGTCAGCACAATGCGGGCGCTGTCGGCGTCCATGGTGCCGTAGCGGATATCCTTGAAGAGACCGGCCGGCTTGAGATTGGCAGCCGGAAAGCCGAATGCGGTTGCCGGAAGATCGACGACGACACGGACGGGATTGTCGAGATAGTGCACCGTGAAGGTCGGCTCGCGATCCATGTCTATGACGATGCGCGTACGGGCATCATCGCCCGCTATGCGCGCGCCATAGGCAAGCAAGGAATCGGCGGCGGAAGCCGGCCCGGATGGCGCAAATGCTACCAGCATCGTCAGGGCGAAGGCCGCCGTCGCAAATCGCAAAGCCTTCACGCCACTCTCCACCGCATGCAGCAATCCCTTTAACAAGTGTCCAACGCGCCCCATATTGGTTTTGACGTTGTTTTTGAAGTCCCAATAACGGGAACCAGGTCTGACGTGATGGGCGCCGGCTGACGATGCGCCTGGGAGAGAATCGCAACACATCCTCCCTCGTCCTCCTCATCCGAGGAATCCATCAATATTATGGCATACTTGGCTTTTCCCTTGCTATTGTGACAGATAAAACATACAACGCATATTAGGGTAGAAGTGTTGACGGGATAGAGTCGTCGCAACGGCAGCCGCCTCGAGTACCAGGCGCCATAAGCGGCATTCATCCGACGTCTGCAGTGCTTCTGCTCCAAACAGTGGATATCTGAATTTCCGGTTTCAAACAGGAAGTTCATCGGTGGAGAGCCACCAAACGCTCTTTAGAGAGCACATTCATCGGACCCAGTTTTGTGGGTCTAAGGCATAGTCGATCTCGCTTGGTTACGGATGTCACCGCAGCAGCTTTTTCAAAAAGTGAACAGACCCCAGGGAAGTAACGCCCCGGCTGTCGTCTGGATGCTGTCATCTCCGAATACGCCATCGCGACTTTCATTATCCGGTGCAGCAACTGCGGAACATATCCGGCTTGTCCCCGTGACAGGCAGGCCCCCTTCCGCTTGCCGGCGCCGAGGAGCACAGCTTTCATGGCAGACAAAATGCTTATCGATGCGTCTCACGAGGAAGAGACGCGCGTCGTTGTCGTTCGCGGGAACCGCATAGAGGAATTTGACTTCGAGTCGCAGCACAAGAAGCAAATTCGCGGCAACATATATCTCGCAAAAGTAACGAGGGTCGAACCTTCGCTTCAGGCGGCTTTCGTCGATTACGGCGGCAACCGGCACGGCTTCCTGGCCTTTGCCGAAATTCACCCAGATTACTACCAGATCCCCCTCGCCGACCGTCAGGCGCTGCTGAAGGCCGAGGCCGAAGAGCATCGCCGCGACGACGATGTCGAGCATGTGGAGACGGCTCTCGACCTTTCGCAGCAGGAACAGCCCGATATCGGCATCGTTCCCAAGGCGGACGACGAAGCAGAAGCGCCCGCAGGGATCGCGCAAGAGGCGATCGCTCCGGAAGCAGCGGCACCTGCCGAGGAAGCGCCCGCGAAGAAGGCGGCCAAGCCGCGCCGCAGCCGCAAGAAGGCGGTAGCAGAAGCTCCCACCGAAGAGACACCCGCCCCAGAGGCGACGGCCACCGTCGATGCGCCGAGCGAAGACGAGGAAGGCTCCTCGGGCTCGATGGCGGCGATGGTCGAAAGCGATTCGATCTCCGAGGATGTCGCAACCTCCAAGCGCCGTCACGATGACGACGATGATGACGATCACGACCATGAAGAGGAAGTGATCGAATCCGTCGGCGCAGAAGACGCGATGGAAGAGGTTCCGGACCGCGTGCAGCGCAAGCCGCGCAAGCAGTACCGTATTCAGGAAGTCATCAAGCGCCGGCAAATCCTGCTGGTGCAGGTGGCCAAGGAAGAGCGCGGCAACAAGGGTGCGGCGCTGACGACCTACCTTTCGCTCGCAGGCCGCTACTCGGTTCTGATGCCGAACACAGCGCGCGGCGGCGGCATATCCCGCAAGATCACCAATCCGCAGGACCGCAAGCGCCTCAAGGAAATCGCCAAGCTGCTCGAAGTGCCGCAAGGCATGGGCGTCATCCTGCGTACCGCCGGCGCCAACCGCACCAAGGTCGAGGTCAAGCGCGATTTCGAATATCTGATGCGCCTGTGGGAAAACGTCCGCACGCTGACGCTCGCTTCGACCGCTCCCTGCCTCGTCTATGAAGAAGGCAGCCTGATCAAGCGCTCGATTCGCGACCTCTACAACAAGGACATCGGCGAGATCATCGTTGCCGGCGAAGAAGGCTATCGTGAAGCGAAAGACTTCATGAAGATGCTGATGCCGAGCCACGCCAAGGTGGTTCAGCCCTATCGCGACATTCACCCGATCTTCTCGCGCTCCGGCATCGAGGCGCAGCTCGATCGCATGCTGCAGCCGCAGGTGACGCTGCGCTCCGGCGGCTACCTGATCATGAACCAGACGGAAGCGCTGGTTTCGATCGACGTCAACTCCGGCCGCTCGACCCGCGAGCATTCGATCGAAGACACCGCGCTTCAGACGAACCTGGAAGCGGCCGAGGAAATCGCGCGCCAGCTCCGCCTGCGCGACCTTGCCGGCCTGATCGTCATCGACTTCATCGACATGGAAGAAAAGCGCAACAACCGCGCTGTCGAGAAGAAGCTGAAGGAATGCCTGAAGAACGATCGCGCCCGCATCCAGGTCGGCCGCATCTCGCATTTCGGCCTCCTGGAAATGTCGCGCCAGCGTATCCGCGCTTCGGTTCTGGAAAGCACGACGCAGATCTGCTCGCATTGCGGCGGAACCGGCCATGTGCGCTCGCAGTCCTCGGTTGCGCTGCACGTGCTGCGCGGCATCGAGGAATATCTGCTCAAGAATACGACGCACGATATCACCGTGCGCACGACGCCGGACATTGCGCTCTATCTCCTTAATCACAAGCGTCAGACGATCATCGACTATGAAAATCGTTTCGGTGTCGCCATCGTCATCGATGCCGACACTGCCGTCGGCACGCAGCATTTCGCGATCGATCGTGGAGAGCCGGTTGCCAATCCGGTGAAGATCGAAAGCCTGTTCAACTTCGCAGCGATCCCTGAAGACGATGACGACGATATCGTCATCGAAGCCGATGAGGAAGAAGACGAAGAGCTGGAGGAAAAGGCTGCAAGCACCGAGCAGCCTGCCGCTCGCTCCGAGAGCAATGAAGGCAACCGCAAGCGCAAGCGTCGCCGCCGCCGTCGCGGCCGTGGCAACGACGCTCAGACCGGCACCGTCTCCGACGACACGTCTGCGGCAGAAGCCGCCGAAGACGGAGAAGAAGGCGACGAGGGTGAAGATGACGCCGGCGCCGATGCCACAGCATCCGCCGATGGCGACGATGCGCAGCAGAAGCGCAAGCGCCGCCGTCGCGGCAAGCGTGGCGGTCGCCGCAACCGTGAAAACGAGGGCAGCGAACAGGAAGCAAGCGGCGAAGAGGAATCCGATGTCGACGAAGCTGCTGAAGCCGCGACCGATGGCGAAGAAGAAGTGGCTGTAGCTGCCGCGGAAATCGCCGTCTCCGAGGGTGAAGCCGCAGTCGAAGGCCAGCCTGCCATGGCAGCCGTGGAGACCGCTGCTGTCGTCACCGAAGATGTGAAGCCCGCCAAGGGTCGCAGCCGCCGGAAGGCGAAAGCTGCCGAAGCCTCGCCGGTCGAGACGCCCGCTGTGGAAGAAGCTCCCGTAGCCGACGCCGAAAAGGAAACCGTGGCCGAGAGCGTGCAAGCGCTGGACAATATCAGCGAGCCTGCAGCGCCCGAAGCTTCGGAAGAAGCAGCCAAGCCGGCACGCGCCAATCGCGAGTCGAATGTTGCCTCCTCCGCACCGGTCGTCACCTCCAACCGCGCCAATGAGGGCGGCGATGGCGATGGTGAGCCGACCAAGCCGAAGAAGGCTGGCTGGTGGCAGCGCCGCGGCTTCTTCTGAGAGCTGTAAATTCAGACAGAATGCTTATGATCCGGCCGTGGCAACACGGCCGGATTTTTATGTCGGCAAACGGTTTGTCTTGACAGGCCGGCGGGCTTTGGAGCCGCGCGACAAAACGAATTCGCGGTCTGCGAAATCACTTTCGCAGATTGATGCAACCCATTGATCGGGGATTCTATTTCAGCCAGGCAGCCATGCGTTCGGTGGCTTCCTCGATCTCGGCGTTCGAGCCGGCATAGGAAATCCGCATCACGCGATGCCCCTCGACCGGGTCGAAATCGAGACCGGGTGTCGCGGCAACGTTGATCTCAGCCAGCATCTTGCGGGCAAAGACCATGCTGTCATTGGTGAAGCGGCTGACATCCACATAGGCGTAAAACGCGCCGTCCATCGGCGAGGCGATCTGGAAGCCGATCTCCGGCAGGCGGCGCATGAGGAAGTCGCGGTTGCGGCCATAGCTCTCCCGATAGACATCGAGTTCGGCGCCGGCACCGAGAGCCGCCTCGGCGGCGATCTGGGAGAGTTCCGGCGCGGAGATGTAAAGGCTCTGGGCGACACGCTCGACCGGGCGCACCAGCCGCTCCGGCAAGACCATCCAGCCGATGCGCCAACCGGTCATGCAATAATATTTCGAGAAGGAATTGATGACGATCGCTTCGTCGGTCAGCTCCAGGGCGCTCGTCTCTTCGCCGACGAAGGTCAGGCCGTGATAGATTTCGTCGGAGATGAAGGCGATCGAACGGTCGGCGCAATAATCCGCGAGTGCCTTAAGCGCCGCCCTGCCCGTCACCGTGCCGGTCGGATTGGCCGGACTTGCCAGCAACACGCCCTTGAGCCGCTTGCCGCGGGCCGCCTGCGCCGCCTCAAGGCTTTCCGGTGTCAAGGTGAATTGCGTCTCCTCCGTCACCGGCACTTCGACGACATCGAGCCCCAACGCGCCAAGAATGTTGCGATAGGCGGGATAGCCAGGGCGAGCGATGGCAACGCTGTCACCGGCATCGAACAGGGTCAGAAAAGCGAGATTGAAGCCCGCCGAGGAGCCGGTGGTGATGGCGATGCGCTTGGGGTCGATCGACAGGCCGTGACGCGTCGTGTAGTGCGCGGAGAGCGCCTGGCGCAGCGCCAGCGTCCCGAGGGCATCCGTATAGCCGATCCGTCCGTGACCGAGGGCAGCGCGCGCCGCCTCAAGGGCTGCCTGGGGCGCCGGATAGGACGGCTGGCCGACGGCCATCGATATCACCGGGTGCCCTGCCTGACGCCGCCGGGTCGCCTCGGCCAGCACATCCATGGCGTGGAAGGGTTCGACATCGCTACGCTTGGATAAGGAAAACAAGATCAACTCTTTCTTGGATCAGATTGCCGAGCGACATTTGCCGCAATATCGAACCGTTCACAATCCTGCGATTGCGGCTTTGTCGTGAAATTTCCTATTTCTGGAAATAGGCATGCGCCGTAAATTGCCCATCCATATTTGCGGATGTTAACCCGACGGTGCTATGCCGCATCCGAGAATGAAGTTTCTGCAGAAATTCAAAACGAGGACCCAATGACCTTTTCTTTCAAAAGCCTGCTGACGGTTTCGACGATTGCCCTCGCAGCGTCCTTCGCGGCAATCCAGCCCGCCGCCGCACTGGACGATCAGCAGAAGAAGGAAATCGGGGAATTCATCAAGGAATACCTCGTCGAGCATCCGGAGGTCCTGCTGGATGCACAGGCAGCACTGGAAAAGAAGCAGGATGCCGCTCGCCTCGCTCAAGCCTCCCAGGTGATCGACCAGAACAAGGATGCCATCTTCAACTCCAAGGATGATGTTGTCATCGGCAATCCGAAGGGCAGCATCACCGTGGTGGAATTCTTCGACTACAACTGCACTTATTGCCGCCACGCGCTCGGCGACATGGACAAGCTGCTGAAGCAGGACAAGGACGTTCGCTTCGTGCTGAAGGAATTCCCGATCCTTGGGGCGGATTCGGTTGCCGCATCGCGGGTTTCCAATGCATTCCGCAAGCTTGCACCCGAAAAATATGCGGAGTTCCATCACAAGCTGCTGGGCAGCGACGGTCGCGCATCGGAAGACAGCGCGATCGAAGTTGCAAGCTCTCTCGGCGTCAACGAAGCGGCCATCCGTACCGAGATGACGAAGAGCCCCAACAACAATATGATCAAGGCAACCTATCAGCTCGCCACCGATCTGAACGTTACCGGCACCCCCGCCTATATCATCGGCAACGAAACCATTTCGGGCGCTATCGGGCTCGAAGCCATCCAGGAGAAGATTGCCAACGTCCGTAGCTGCGGCAAGACCGCCTGCTAAGATCACCACCCGACGTCGCGCTTCATTCGAGGCCTCATCGAAACCCCTTGGATTCCGATGGGGCTCAAAAATGCCAAAATCGCGGCGTTTCCACACCTAGAGACACGCAACCTGCGCTCCGGGGCTTTCCTATATGGTCTCGGGAGTCTATAGGTTGCGCTGCACTTTGACGGAACCACTGATGGCGCAAACTATTTTTGTCCTCAACGGACCCAATTTGAACGCTCTCGGCAAGCGCGAGCCGGGCATCTATGGCGGCAAGACGCTCAAGGATATCGAGGCAGATTGCAAGTCCGTGGGCCAAAGCCTGGGCTTTATCGTCGATTTCCGCCAGAGCAATCACGAAGGCGTGCTGGTCGACTGGATGCACGAGGCAGGCGACAAGGCCGCCGGCGTCGCCATCAACCCCGGTGCCTATGGGCACACGTCGATCGCGTTGCATGACGCAATCCGCGCCATTTCCATTCCCGTCGTGGAGGTGCATATCTCCAACATCCACGCACGCGAAGAATTCCGGCACAAATCGATGATCGCGCCCGCCGCTAAGGGTATGATCTGCGGTTTCGGACCTCATAGCTACATCCTGGCGCTTCATGCGCTGAAATCCATCACCCAATAACAAAAATACAGGGCAAGAAATCCAATGGCTGAAAAGAAATCGGGTATCGACCAGGCGCTGATTCGCGATCTCGCCAACATTCTCAACGAGACGGATCTGACCGAGATCGAAGTCGAGCAGGAAGATATGCGTATCCGCGTGTCGCGTGCCGGCACCATGCAATATGTGCAGGCTCCGATCGCCGCCCCGGCTGCTTTTGCCGCTCCTGCCGCCGCTGCCGCAGCACCGGCTGCTGCTCCCGCAGGCAAAACCCGCAATCCCGACAACGTCGTCAGCGCACCGATGGTCGGAACCGCCTATCTGGCGCCGGCACCAGGCTCGGCCGCCTTCATCCAGGTCGGTTCGGCCGTCAAGGAGGGTCAGACCCTCCTCATCATCGAAGCGATGAAGACGATGAACCAGATCCCCGCGCCGAAGTCCGGCACGGTAACCGAAATCGTCGTTCAGGACGGACGTCCGGTCGAATACGGCGAAGCCCTCGTGGTCATCGAGTAAGCCCATGCCCATGATTTCGAAGATTCTCATAGCCAATCGCGGAGAGATCGCCCTGCGCGTGCTGCGCGCCTGCAAGGAGCTCGGCATTGCGAGCGTTGCGGTGCACTCTACCGCCGACGCGGACGCGATGCACGTGCGGCTTGCGGATGAGAGCGTTTGCATCGGCCCGCCGCAGTCGCGCGAAAGCTATCTCAACATCCACCAGATCGTCGCCGCCTGCGAAATCACCGGCGCCGACGCCGTGCATCCAGGCTACGGTTTCCTTTCGGAAAATGCGAAGTTCGCCGATATTCTCGAGGCGCACGGCATCACCTTCATCGGGCCGACGGCGGAGCATATCCGCATCATGGGCGACAAGATCACCGCCAAGACAACGGCGCAGCAGCTCGGCATTCCGGTCGTTCCCGGCTCCGACGGCGAGGTGAAGACCGAGGCGGATGCGCTGAGGACCGCACGCGAGATCGGCTATCCCGTGCTCATCAAGGCAACCGCCGGCGGCGGCGGCCGCGGCATGAAGGTCGCCCGCACCGAAGAGGACCTGATCGAAGCCTGGACGACGGCTCGCACGGAAGCGGGCGCCGCTTTCGGCAACGAATCCGTCTACATGGAAAAGTATCTCGGCAAGCCGCGTCACATCGAAATCCAGGTGTTCGGCGACGGCGAAGGCAATGCGATCCATCTCGGCGAGCGCGACTGCTCGCTGCAGCGCCGCCACCAGAAGGTCTGGGAAGAGGCAAATTCTCCAGCACTCAACGTCGAGCAGCGCATGAAGATCGGCAAGATCTGCGCCGACGCCATGAAGAAGCTGAAGTATCGCGGCGCCGGCACCATCGAGTTCCTCTATGAAAACGGCGAGTTCTATTTTATCGAAATGAACACCCGCCTGCAGGTGGAGCATCCGGTCACGGAAGCCATTACCGGCATCGACCTTGTGCACGAGCAAATCCGTGTCGCCTCCGGCGGCGGTCTTTCGGTGACGCAGGATGAAGTGCATTTCCATGGCCACGCCATCGAATGCCGCATCAATGCCGAAGACGCACGCACCTTCGTTCCGTCGCCCGGCACGATCACACATTTCCATGCGCCCGGCGGCCTTGGCGTGCGCATCGATTCCGGCGCCTATCAGGGCTATCGGATCCCGCCCTACTACGACAGCTTGATCGGCAAGCTGATCGTGCATGGCCGGACCCGCGTCGAATGCATGATGCGCCTGCGCCGCGCGCTCGACGAATTCGTCGTCGACGGCATCAAGACCACCTTGCCGCTGTTCCAGGATCTGGTTTCCAATCAGGATATCGCCAATGGCGATTACGATATCCATTGGCTGGAAGACTACCTGGCCAAGACCTCGGCCTAGGCCGTGCCAGGAACGCGCAGCAGACATCCCGGCGTTACTCCGGAGATTTTGTTGCGCGCCTATTCCATCGGGCTCTTCCCGATGGCGGAATCGGCCGATGACCCGGAGATCTTCTGGGTCGAGCCGGAATTGCGGGGCATCATCCCGCTGGATACGTTCCACGTATCCAAGAGCCTCGCTAAGAAGATCCGCCAAAATCCCTTCGACATTCGCTTCAATACGGATTTCGAGGGCGTGATCGCGGCCTGCGCCGAGCAGACAAGCGGTCGGCCGAGCACCTGGATCAACCAGACGATCCGTTCGCTTTATCTCACCCTGTACCATATCGGCCATGCGCATTCCGTCGAGGCATGGGAGGGCGACAGACTGGTCGGCGGGCTTTACGGCGTCTCGCTCGGTTCGGCGTTCTTCGGCGAGAGCATGTTCTCCCGCCGCACGGACGCCTCCAAGATTTGCCTCGTCCATCTCGTCGAGCGTCTGCGGCAACGCGGCTTCACTCTGCTCGACACCCAGTTCACCACCGAGCACCTGAAGACATTCGGCGCAATCGACGTGCGGAAGGACGACTATGCGAAACTGCTCGAAAAGGCGATGGAATCGCCCAATCTCAGCTTCTCAAACGGTTGATAATTTCCCGAACTGAATTGATTCCAATGGTAAGTGCCCTAAGTTCGACTCAACAGCCGGGGGTAGAATCTTGAGGAATCATTTTGCAATCGTCTTGCTTGCCGCATTGGCCGTCGCTGCACCTGCTGACGCCAAATCTTTTCACGACATATTCGGCGCCGAGCCGCCGGCCGGACCGCAGGGCGTTGTGCTACAGCAGCTGAATTTCCAGCAAGGTGCAATCAGACTTTCCACGGCAAATGCGACACTGAACATTCCGGATCAGTTCTACTATCTCAATCCGGATGACTCGAGGAGAGTGCTGGTGCAGCTCTGGGGCAATCCGGAGAGTGCGGCCGGCACCACGCTCGGCATGATCTTTCCAGCACAATATCCACCGACCGATCAGCGATCATGGGGCGCGCTGATCGATTATGAGGACAGCGGCCACGTTTCCGACGACGATGCAGCATCGACGGACTACAATGCACTGCTGAAACAAATCCAGGATGCGATCAACGAGGAAAATCCGGAACGCGAACAGCAAGGCTACGATCCGGTTACGCTCGTCGGCTGGGCGGAACCACCGCGCTATGACAAGGCGACCCATGCGCTGCATTGGGCTCGCGACCTGATCTTCGGCAAGGATCCGAATGGCGGGCATACGCTGAACTACTCGGTTCGCGTTCTCGGCCGCGAGGGTGTCACGGAGCTCGAATTCATCGCCGGGCTCAACCAGCTGCAGCAGATCAATGCTGCGATTCCGAACGTCATCAATACCGTGCAGTATGACAGCGGCAAGCGCTATGCCGACTTCGTCAACGGCGACAAGATCGCCGCATACAGCATGGCGGGGATGATCGCCGCCGGTGCCGGTGTGAAGATCGCGGCAAAGCTTGGTTTCCTTGCGATCGTTCTCGGCTTCTTCAAGAGTTTTGGTGTCGCCCTGCTCGCTCTGAAGAAGGGGCTGGTTGTCATTCTGGTGGGTGTCGTTGCCGCCGGACGCAAGATTCTCGGCCTGTTTCGCCGCAAGGGAAATACGGGCGCCTGAAACAATCCCAGCCTGAAATTTTTATGGCTTCAAACGCCGGTTGTTATTTGCTATCGCTCGACGCGAAGAGCGTTGGCGCATAGAGGTTCTACTTTGCCTTTGTAAATACCGGTCTCATCCAGTTTCACCCAGTGCGTCGTGGCGACAGCTTGTCCCTCGAAGCATATTCATGTTCATCGGGTGGTGGCCTGAGACCGGTTTGGCATTGTGACAACGCGCCTTGCGCAGCCATTGCTGTCTCAGCTCTTCAGCCGTCCCGCAACATCGCCATACCGTGCCCTGACGGGCTTGTCTTACCGCCAGCTTGGTGGACTTCCAGACGGAAGACCAAGACGGTATGTGCAATATTCTTCAGGTCCGTTGGACCATTTCTCCCCAGACCGCACCACGCCCATGGATCGCCTGCAGCACTTGCGGTTGCGTGAGGCCCTTCAGATCGAGCGGCAAGGTCAGGCTCAACGCCAATGGCAGAAAGCTCGATGCCTGGCTCATCTACAAATGCGTCGATTGCGACAAGACATGGAACAGAACGCTTTTCGAGCGGCGAAACCTTCGCGATCTCACCCCCGCGACGCTGGAGGCACTGCAGCACAGCGACCCCAGTTGGGTGCGCGCGCAGGAATTCGATCTCGACGCGCTGAAACGCAAAGCCAAGCGCATCGAGGAACCGCCGGATGCGGTCGTTGTGAAAGAGACGGTGCGAGAGGCCGTCGGCTGGGCGATGCTGGAAATCGCAATAGCAGCCGAACTCTCCGCGAACCTCCGCCTTGACCGGCTGCTGGCCTCGGAACTGGCGATCTCGCGTTCGAGGCTCCAGCTCCTCCACGATAGTGGCCGATTGAACGCCCGGCCGGACCGCAGCGACTTTCTGCGCCATAGGGCAAGAGACGGGATGAGAATCCTGCTCGACCTATCGGACGCCGTCGATCGCCAGGCGATCGGACAGGCGGCCGGCCATTCGGAAGGACGCTAAAATTCAGCCCGCAGGAGCAAGGCTTCTGCGGGCGTTAAAAATCTGCGGCAAAACTCTTGAAAGCGATTATTTCGCGCCGGCATTGTTCGGCGGCGGAACGTCGGACTTCTGCTTGCACTCTTTCAGCCAGACGTCATAGATCGGATGCTCGACGGCATTGAGGCCGGGGCTGTCTGCAAACATCCAGCCCGTGAAGATACGACGGATGCGCCGGTCCAGCGTAATCTCGTCGACCTCGACGAAGCCGTCCACCTTCTGCTGCTCTGTCTCGTCGCGCGTATAACAGGTGCGCGGCGTTACCTGCAGGGCGCCGAACTGCACAGTCTCGTTGATATAGACATCGAATGTCGTGATGCGACCGGTGATCTTGTCGAGGCCGGAAAAAACGGCGACCGGATTGGCGATGCGGGCCGCTTCGGCAGTGGGCGCGGACATGATGCCAGCCAGGAGAGCAATTCCGACTCCCGCTATTGCACGCAAAGAAGCGCTCCGCGTGAAAAACGTCATATCCGCCAATCTCCGCTTGGTCTCGGTCAAAGCGCCGAGCAAGAGTCGGCATATCTCGCGCCTAATGGCCAATTGTGGCCAAAGGACGAGCCGGCTCCCGTGCTCAGTTGCCAGGGGTCCAGGCGTCGTAGTCGCCGGTCACGCGCGGACGCTCACCGGCAACGGCCAGCGAACCCGGCGGGCGATAGGCCTGCGGCGTTCCGGTCTGATTGGCGCGATGCTGCTTCTGCCATTCCTTGGTGACGTAATTTTCCTTGGTCGGAGGAACGTCGGTGCGGTGATGCATCCAGCCGTGCCAGCCCGGAGGAATTGCCGAAGCCTCGGCATAGCCCTTGTAGATCACCCAGCGCTTCGGGAGGCCGTAGGAGGACATGCCGCCTTCATAATAGACATTGCCGAATTCATCTTCGCCGACGCGCTTGCCAAAACGCCAGGTCGCGAAACGCGTTCCCATTGTCTGACCATTCCACCAAGTGAAGAACTGTACGATGAAATTCCACATGTCTTTTCCTCGATACCCGCTGAAGGGCGGGCGATACCAGAATTTGTTCGTTTGCTTATGCCGCCATGGAACCGGCTTGTCCAGTGATTCCAGTGGGCAAACAGCCTCATTTCAATGTCATCTTGAAGCCAAGATGCGTCGGTTTGAAGCCCAGTCTTTCATAAAAGCGGTGTGCATCCTTGCGGACCGCATTCGAGGTCAGCTGCACCATCCGCATACCGCGGCCTTTTGCCTCGTCGATACAGAAATTGATCATCGCGGCCCCGATCCCCTGCCCGCGCAGATCCGCACGCGTCTGGACCGACTCGATAATCATGGCGGATGAGCCCCGCCCATGCAGTGAGGTGACGACGATCGTCTGGAACGTACCGACGATCTCTCCTCTAAGCTCGGTCGTGTAGAGCGTCTGGTCAGAGGACGTGGAGATGGTGCGAAAGGCCCGAAGGTAGTCGTCATAAGCGTCGACATCGGTCGTATCGCCGTGGCCGCCCATGGTGTCGGCGGCGAAGAGGCCGATCAGGGAAGGAAGGTCGGCTTCTTCCGCTTTGCGGATTACCAGGCGGGCGTCTTCCATGAACGATCTCGTCTATTCTTTCAATGGCCGGCCAACGGCTTCTCGAAGATCAGCGCCGGAATGCCCGACTGCCCATTTCCGCAGTTTTCAGTGCGGCCGACCTCGACAAAGCCATGGGCCTTATAAAAGGCAATAGCCGCCTCGTTCTGCGGCTCGACCTCCAGACGCATGATCTCGGCGTCCGGGAAGCAGGTTTCCAATTCGGCGAAGATATCGCGGCCGATGCCCTCTCGCTGGTGCATTGGGCTGACATAGAGCATGTGGAGCGTGACAGTCTTCGTCATCTCCTTGGACATGGCGGCATAGCCCATGCCGCCGATCGTCCTGCCGTCATCGGCCACCAGGAATTCGGAATTCTTGTTCGCCAGCCGTGCTTTCAGCGAAGCCGGCGAATGCCAGGAGGCATGTAGCTCCTTGACCTTTTCCGGACCGTAGATCCGGTCGTAGGTCGCATGCCAGGTCTCGCCCAGCAGAGCACGGACCTTTTCCAGGTCCTGCTCGCTGGCGGTGCGCACGAAGAACACCGATTATTCCTCTTCGATGCCGAGCTTGGCCTTGACCAGCGCCTGCACGGCCTGCGGGTTGGCCTTGCCGCCGGTCGACTTCATCACCTGGCCGACGAACCAGCCGGCAAGCGTCGGCTTGGCCTTGACCTTGGCAACCTGGTCCGGATTAGCCGCAATGATCTCGTCGACGGCCTTTTCGATCGCGCCCGTATCGGTGACCTGCTTCATGCCGCGCGCTTCGACGATCTCGGCGGGATCACCGCCTTCGTTGAGCACGATTTCGAACAGATCCTTGGCGATCTTGCCGGAGATGGTCTCTGCCTTGATGAGATCGATGATCGCACCGAGCTGAGCGGGCGAAACCGGAGTCTCTTCAATGTCTTTGCCGGTTCTGTTCAAGGCGCCCAAGAGGTCGTTGATGACCCAGTTGGCAGCCATCTTGCCGTCGCGGCCGGCGGCAACGGCCTCGAAATAATCGGCGATCGCCTTTTCCGACACCAGAACGGAAGCGTCGTAGATCGAGAGGCCGAGCTCGCGAACGAAACGCTCCTTCTTGTCGTCCGGCAATTCCGGCAGATGCGCGGCAAGCTCCTTGACAAAAGCATCGTCGAACTCAAGCGGCAGCAGATCCGGATCGGGGAAATAGCGATAGTCATGCGCATCTTCCTTGGTGCGCAGCGAACGCGTCTCGCCCTTGTTCGGATCAAACAGGCGGGTTTCCTGATCGATCGTGCCGCCGTCCTCCAGAATGCCGATCTGCCGGCGCGCTTCGTATTCGATCGCCTGGCCGATGAAGCGGATGGAATTGACGTTCTTGATTTCGCAGCGCGTGCCGAACTCGCCGCCGGGACGGCGAACCGAAACGTTGACGTCGGCGCGCATGGAGCCTTCGTCCATATTGCCGTCGCAGGTGCCGAGATAGCGCACGATCGAGCGCAGCTTCGTCATGTAGGCCTTCGCCTCGTCCGACGAGCGGATGTCCGGCTTGGAGACGATTTCCATCAGCGCGACGCCGGAGCGATTGAGATCGACATAGGACATGGTGGCGTGCTGGTCGTGCATCGACTTGCCGGCGTCCTGTTCCAGATGCAGGCGCTCGATGCCGATCTCGATATCCTCGAACTGGCCCTGACGATCCGGGCCAAGCGAGATGACGATCTTGCCCTCGCCGACAATCGGATCCTTGAACTGCGAGATCTGATAGCCCTGCGGCAGATCGGGATAGAAATAGTTCTTGCGGTCGAAGATCGAACGATTGTTGATCTCAGCCTTCAGGCCGAGACCGGTGCGCACGGCCTGCTTGACGCACTCCTCGTTGATGACGGGCAGCATGCCGGGCATGGCGGCATCGACCAGCGACACGTTGGAATTCTGAGGATTGCCGAACACCGTCGAGGCGCCGGAGAAGAGCTTGGAGTTGCTCAGTACCTGGGCGTGGACTTCCATCCCGATAACGACTTCCCAGTCACCGGTGGCACCGGGAATGAAGCGTTTCGGATCTGGCGTACGGACGTCGACAATGGTCATGGGAAGCTCTTGTATGATGCTGTTTTCTGCTTTGGTGAGGTAGAGCAATTGGCGAGGCGGCGCAAGGCTTTCGGCATCTGCGGATGCGCTATATGCCCGGCCCGTAGGCGCCATCGCTCTCATCAGCCAGCGATTTCGAAAGCCCGACTGTGGGAACATCGCTGTCGAGCTTCGGGGAATAGACGATCGAAAGCCAATGGATCTCAAAGCCGCGTGCCTTGAAGAAGGCGATGGCATCCGTATTTCCCGCATGGCTCTGCAGCGAAATCTTTTCCAGCCCCTGCTCGCGCACATCCTGCTCGATGCGCTCCAAAAGTGCCGAGCCGAGACCGCGCCTTACGAAATCGGGATCGATCCAGAAATCCGAGATCGCCTCGTCCAGCGCCTCGCGCGCTGCCCAACCGACCGCCTCGCCGTTCAGCTCGATGACCGTGATCGTCAGCCAGAGATTGCGGGTAAAATTCTCAAAGGCCTCGTTTGCGCTTTCCAGCAGCTCGCCCGTCCCACCGATCGCGCCCATCGCCTTCTGCCAGGAGCGCAGGCCGATGCTTGCCAGCACCTTGGTTTCGCCTTCGTGGGCATTGCGAATATGGATCATCGGTCCCCCGTCATTTGTCAGCAGTAAAGCACCGGCCGGAGGCTTTTGCCAGCGACGAGATTCGGCCACCATGCCCGATGACGAGACGGCACCGGCGTGGTTGAGCTTGACTGAGGAATGCAACCTACTTTAGACAGACCACGTCAATGGAGTTTTGATGTCTAACTTTTGTCAGTCCCGGTAAAGGCCCCGCTCGCAAGTCTTCTTGCGTGCCGGGCCTAAAAAAACCAAGCCCCGACTTCCCGTGATGGAAGCTTCGGATCGTTTTTGTGCGCCTTTTGGCGCTTTACGGATTCTGACAACAATGGATATTTCCCGCGCCGAACAGCGCATCCTGCACCTGCTCGCCCAAGGCGGCCGCATCGAAATCGAACGCAGCGACAGCAAGAAGATCGAGACCGTCTGCTGCTTCACGCGTGACGGCTGGCTCTATCCCGATTTCGACATCGACCTCTTCCGCAGGCTGAAACGCCTCAAGACCATCAAATCCACCGACGGCCATCCCTACCGCATCAGCGACAAAGGGCTGCGGCTGGTGAGGGCGCAGTTGAATAATCGATAGCAATCGGTCGCGGCGGCTTCTGCCGCCGCGATACGCCGTTAGCGTAAAATCAAACCAACGTTTTCCCGAGATGAACCTTTTCGACTGGCGAAAGCGCCATGGTCGGCCGTGTTCATCGCTCGGATCGCTAGACCCATTACCACCACTTCGCCGGCGTGAACTTGCCGGCGGCCTGTTCGATGACGTGGGCGGTCTTGAAGAGGGTTTCCTCTTCGAACGGCTTGCCGATGAGCTGCAGGCCGAGCGGCAGGCCTTTCGAGTCGAGGCCGGCGGGGACGGCGATGCCGGGCAGGCCAGCCATGTTGACCGTCACCGTGAAGATGTCGTTGAGATACATCTTCACCGGATCGGAAGCGAGGTCTTCGTCGGCGACGCCGAAGGCCGAGGACGGCGTGGCGGGCGTCAGGATCGCGTCGACGCCGGCGTTGAAGGCAAGCTCGAAGTCGCGCTTGATCAGCGTGCGGACCTTCTGGGCGCGCAGATAATAGGCGTCGTAGTAGCCGGCCGACAGAACATAGGTGCCGATCATGATGCGGCGCTTCACTTCCTGGCCGAAGCCAGCGGCGCGCGTCTTCTCGTACATGTCGACGATATCCTTGCCGTCGACGCGCAGGCCGTAGCGCACGCCGTCATAGCGGGCGAGATTCGATGACGCCTCGGCGGGCGCGACGATGTAATAGGCCGGCAACGCATATTTCGTGTGCGGCAGCGAGATGTTGACGATCTCGGCGCCGGCGTCCTTCAGCCAGACGATACCCTGCTGCCAGAGCGTCTCGATCTCTTCCGGCATGCCGTCGACGCGGTATTCGTTGGGAATGCCGATCTTCATGCCGCGCAGCGACTGGCCGAGCGAGGCTTCGTAATCCGGCACCGGCAGGTCGACGGAGGTCGTGTCCTTGGCATCGACGCTTGCCATCGACTTCAGGAGAATGGCGGCATCGCGCACGTCGCGGGCGATCGGGCCGGCCTGGTCGAGCGATGAGGCGAAGGCGACAACGCCCCAGCGCGAGCAGCGGCCATAGGTGGGCTTGATGCCGACGGTGCCGGTGAAGGCGGCCGGCTGGCGGATGGAGCCGCCGGTGTCGGTGGCCGTCGCGCCGGCGCAGAGATGCGCGGCAACGGCAGCGGCCGAGCCGCCGGAGGAGCCGCCCGGAACGAGCTGCTGGTTGGAGCCTTCGGCGCGCCAGGGGTTGATCACCGGACCGTAGTAGGAGGTCTCGTTGGAGGAGCCCATGGCGAATTCGTCCATGTTGAGTTTGCCCAGCATGACGGCGCCGTCGTTCCAGAGGTTCTGCGTGACGGTCGATTCGTAGCGCGGCTTGAAACCATCGAGAATGTGGCTGCAGGCCTGGGTATGGATGCCTTCCGTGCCGAAGAGGTCCTTGATGCCGAGCGGAATGCCTTCGAGCGCACCGGCCTTGCCGGCGGCGAGACGGGCGTCCGAGACCTTGGCCATCTCACGCGCCTTGTCCGGTGTGACCGCAATATAGGCATTGATCTGACCGTTGGCCGCATCGATTGCCGAGATATAGGCCTCGGTCAGTTCGGTGGCGGTAATCTGCTTGGCGCGCAGCTTGTCGCGGGCTTCGGCAATGGTCAGGCTGGTCAGTTCGCTCATTTTGTTTCGCTTCAGATCTGGAATTGGGCAACGGGTCGGAAAGGCTCAAAGGAACCGTTATTCGACGACTTTGGGCACCAGGAAGAAATTCTGATCGGTAATCGGCGCATTGGCGACGATATCGGCGGCCTTGTCGCCGTCCGTCACCTCGTCAGTGCGCTTCTTCATCGCCATCGGGGTTACCGAGGTCATGGCTTCGACGCCATCTACATTCACTTCGGAGAGCTGCTCGACGAAGCCTAGAATGCCGTTCA
The DNA here is from genome assembly GCF_000359745.1 of Rhizobium freirei PRF 81. Lineage (GTDB taxonomy): Bacteria > Pseudomonadota > Alphaproteobacteria > Rhizobiales > Rhizobiaceae > Rhizobium > Rhizobium freirei. The sequence goes on along the minus strand of NZ_AQHN01000077.1, from coordinate 218,041 downwards.
GCTCACCCATCATCCGCTGCGCTTCGTCTTCATTGACGGCGATGCGGGCAAGATGGGCGACGCGTTTGACGGTGGCGAGATCGACGGACATGGCATTCTCCGAGGTAGGTTTTACCTACATTGCAGGTAGGTATTTTTCACACCCGCTATAAAGGCCATGCCCGCCAGACGCAACGGGTATCGTTATGCAGAAACGCTCTCGCCAGCCTTCGGCGCTGCAACCGCGGTCTTGGAGCCCTCCAGCCCGGCGATGAACTTTTCCGGGGTCGCATCGATGATCGGGAAAGTGCCGTAGTGGCAGGGAATAGCGGTCTTGAAGTTGAAGAAGCGCTGGCAGGCGAGCGCGGCCACGGCACCGCCCATGGTGAAACGGTCGCCGATCGGCACGATGCCGATATCGGGCTGATGCAGCTCGTTGATGAGGCCCATATCCGAGAAGATGTCGGTATCGCCCATATGGAACAGCGTCGGCTCGTCGTCGAAATGCAGCATCAGGCCGTTCGGGTTGCCGAGCGCGTGGGAAACGCCATCCTCGGTGATCTGCGCGGAGGAATGCAGCGCATTGGTGAAGGTAGCCGAGAAGCTGCCGAGACCGACCGTGCCGCCGGTATTGCCCATTTCCAGCTTCTCCACACCCTTGATACCGAGCCAGGAGGCGAGGTCGGCATTGGCGAGAACGACGGCACCCGTATCCTTGGCGATCTGAACCGTGTCGCCGACATGATCGGCATGGCCGTGCGTCAGGAGGATATGGGTCACACCTTCGGCGACGTCCTTGATGTTGAGGCCGGCAGCGGCAAAGGAGGAATTGTAAGTCAGAAAAGGATCAATCAGTATTTTCGCCTTGCCCGTTTCGATACGAAAGGCGGCATGGCCGAGCCAGGTGATCTTCATTGGATTTCTCCTTAAGACTTGATGTGAAATACAGTGCTGGTGTCTAGGAAATATCCCAAACCGCGACAAAGAAAAGCGGCCTTGGCTTCAATTTGTTTTGACAGGAGCATGACCCCGATGACGACACTGACCATCGAAGACCTAGCCGTGATGCTGCTGCCCGGCCAGCCGATAGCCGGTCTCGATCTCGGCACGAAGACGATCGGGCTTGCGATGTCCGATCTCGGGCGGCGCTTTGCGACGCCACGCCCCGTCATCAAGCGGGTGAAGTTCACGCAGGATGCCGAAACGCTGCTTGCCTTCGCCGAGAAGGAAAAGGTCGCGGCCTTCGTCATAGGGCTGCCTGTCAACATGGATGGCTCTTCGGGGCCGCGCGTGCAGGCAACGCGCGCCTTCGTGCGCAGCATGTCGGAAAAGACCGCCCTGCCCTTCGTCTTCTGGGACGAGCGGCTTTCGACCGTTGCCGCCGAACGGGCACTGCTGGAAATGGACGTTTCGCGAGCCAAGCGCGCCGAGCGCATCGACTCGGCCGCTGCGAGCTTCATTCTTCAGGGAGCGTTGGACAGGCTGTCAGCGCTCGGAAGAACGGCCTTTTCCGACCCAGACGCCTGACGGCGGTGCCACCATTCGATGATGGCAGCGCGACGGCGAAAGCCGTAGATCACAAAGACCAGCAGGCTATCGAAGGCGATGGCGCGCGCAACCAGCGGCGGGATGGTCTCCGGCGGGATGCCGAGGATCTTGCCGTAGATCTCGAAGACCAGATCGTGCATCTGGCGCGTCAGCATGAAGATGCCGAAGCTCATATCGTAATACGACAGATAATACCATGCCCCGAGGAAAGAGACTGGGGCGGCCCAGCAAAGCAACAACCACTTCATGCGGTACCTCTCCGACGCGAATATTGCGTCGTGCCAGCCGACAGGACGAGCCAGTTCGACAGCGTCATGGCGCTCAACACCATTGCTGGCAGCGTTATATCTAGTGCGAGCACGGCGAAGAACATCATCGCCGTAACGAGAAACACTAATTTTGCGGGCTTCGACCCCATGGCTGCACGCTTGATGGTTAACTATTCGTCTCTGCACAGTGACGAGTTAACCGTTGCCGCGCAACGTAAACCATTTGTTAAGGTTAACGGCGGAGCGGGCTTGTGGATATCCCTCCCCGAGCCTGGCGTCAGCCGTAGACGCCGCGCACGATCCGCTTCAGCGCCGTTGCCGCCTTCTCCCAATCCTTTGAGTTTTTCAGCGCGAGGCCGGCGCATTGATCGCTGACGGCCGAAGCCAGCACAATGTGCTGGATCGCCGCAAAGATCATGGCGTTGACCGCCGGGGCATCGACGCCCTTGGGCGGCACCAGCGAGCCGCGCATCCGCTCGATCCAGCCGGCAAGCGCCTTGGAGCGCGCTTCAGACAGGCGACGCACCTGTTCGCTGCTTTCGGACACTTCCCAGGCGACGATACGGCGCATCAGGGGGTCGGCGCGCAAGGCATCAAGAAACAGCATAGAAAGCCGCTCCATCAGGTCGCCATAGGTCAGGAGAAACATGCCGCCGGTATCGTCGGGGATGCGATCCGCTACCCAGCTGCCAAGGTCGGTGCCGATGGCTTCCAAGAGGCCATTGAGACCGCCGTAGTAGCGGTAGATCAGCTGCTTGTCGCAGCCGGCACCGCGCGCCACGGCATTGATGCCGAAATTCTGAAACCCCTCCTCCGCCAGAAGTCTCTTGGCGGCATCAAGGATCGCCTGTTCTGTCGCAGCGCGATTGCGCACGCGCCTCTCCACGACAGGCGCTTCCAAAGGGATTTTAACGGCAGCGTTTGCGACGGCCATCGACTCGACTCCAATTTGTCACCGAGCGGTGAATAGCAAGCCGCGCAGGCCCAAACAACAAAGCCACTGAGATACGAGCCGATCGAAGCCCGCGAATCCACAGATTAGAGAGATTGACCAAACCATATAGTGGTTTCGGACGCCAGACCCGGCGGGAGCTCCACCGGAATGAAACCGCGCGACGACCAGAAGCGGATACCGCCGTGATTGCCGGAGTTAACACCGAGATGAATGCCCTTGATGCCGTTGGCACGGGCATTCTCCATCCACCGATCCAGCAGTGCCGTACCCACGCCTTTACCCTGGGCTCGCGGCAGCAGATTCATATGAATATGTGCTGGAAACCTTTCGACAAGAGGCGCGGGTGTCCGCTTTGGATGATGGATCGCCGAGATCCGTTTCTGATCCGCATCCCAAATGGCCGGATCGCCTATCGGATCGACATAGCGCTGGCGCAGAGCGGGCCACCATTCACGCTCCAGCCGCTGCCCGAAGGCGATCGTGTCAAAAACGCCGGCGATGTAGCCGAAGACACCCTCCTCATCCTCGGCGACGAAGACCAGCTCGGGATGAAGTGTGGCGTAGGGCGCGGAATAGATGTGCCCGATCAGGCGGCCGTCGCGATGGAGCGGCGTCGCGTCCTTGCCGGCATCGCCTGTCGCCAGCGAGATAGCGTAGAGCTGGTCTATATCCTCGGGTTGGACTGAACGGAGGTTGATCATGGACGCCTCCATAGGTGAAGGTAAAGATTATATACGGCCAAATCGACGAAAAATTCCCAGTGCTTCTTCAAAGATGCCGACCTACGTCCATCCGCCGATGCAATATGCGGATGATCGCTATCTCAGCATCCCGTAAAAGATAGTAGACCACATGGGAACCGACGGCGTACTTGAAATAACCGTCGCGAATATCAGCGGGGCGGCCGATTTTCAAACCGGACGCCAACCCCTCAAAAGCTTCAACGATTTCGGCATGGTAGGTTTCAGCTTGTGCTATTGACCAGTTCTCGACGGTATATCGCCAGATGTTTTCAAGATCAGCCTCCGCAAGCGGGGATAGGCCGATCTTGTGATACCTATTCGCCATAGGTCGCACGCATTCGCCTTAAGAATGCCGCGTTATCAAAAGATGCAACCTCTCCGGATTCTTCACCGGCAATCAACGCATCCTGAAGAGCCTTGACCTTTGCTTCATGCTCTTCGAGCAGGCGCAAACCCGCGCGAACAACGTCGCTGGCAGAGCCATATCGACCCGTCTGTATCTGAGCCTCAATGAAGGCGCTGAAATGATCGCCAAGTGAAACGGATGTGTTGCGAGCCATGAGACTCTCCCTTGTCGATACCAATATATAGTAAATATTGGTATCGCATCAATTGGAGATTGCCGCGGCGAAACCACCGGACGGCAGGCGCGGTTCTAAGTCGCCGGTGGATACAGCAGATCGACGATGTAGCTGGCGTCGAAGCGGGCATCGAGCATGCCGTAAGTCGCGCGCCAGCCGCCGGCCAGTCGGGTTTCGATAAAGGCATCGGCGATCTTGCCAGCGCCGAGGCGGTAGAGTTCGGCGGCACCGGCTGCGAGCGCCATCTGCTCGACCAGTAGGCGGGCCGCGCCCTCGTCCTGCTCGCAAAGCGCCATAGCAGCACGCAGGACCTCGATGGTCTTCTTGCCGGCGGGGCCGAGATCGCGGGCAAGACCGGCAAAGACGGTCTCGAACAGGTCCCTGCCCCGGTTCAATACGCGCAGCACATCGAGCGCCATGACATTGCCGGAGCCTTCCCAGATCGCGTTGACCGGTGCCTCGCGGTAATGGCGGGCAATCGGGCGCTCCTCGATATAGCCGCTGCCGCCGATGCATTCCATGGCTTCATAGATCAGCGCAGGCGCGATCTTGCAGCACCAGTATTTGGCGACCGGCGTCATAACGCGGGCATAGGCCGCATCCTCGGTGCTGCCGCTCGCCTTGTCGAAGGCTTCGGCCAGGCGGAAGGCAAGCGCAGTTGCCGCCGCGACATCAAGCGCCATGTCGGCGAGCACGCGCGTCATGATCGGCTGGTTGACCAGCATCTTGCCGAAGACGCTGCGGCCGCGGGCATGATGAACGGCTTCGGCGAGCGATGCGCGCATGATGCCGGCAGACGCCAGCGCGCAGTCGAGCCGCGTCAGCGTCACCATGTCGAGGATCGTGCGGATGCCTCCATCGGGCGCGCCGAGCAGGAAACCGAACGTATCGGTGAATTCGACTTCGGAGGAGGCATTCGAGCGGTTGCCGAGCTTGTCCTTGAGCCGCTGGAAATGCAGGCCGTTGGCGGAGCCATCCTCCAGCAGCCGCGGCACGAGGAAGCAGCCCATGCCGTCCTTGGTCTGAGCAAGCATGATGAAAGCGTCGCTCATCGGCGCCGACATGAACCATTTATGGCCCGAAAGCCGATAGATTCCTTCGCTCACCTTGTCGGCGGTCGTCCTGTTGGCGCGCACATCGGTGCCACCCTGCTTTTCCGTCATACCCATGCCGATGGTGACGGCGGTCTTCTGCATGGCTGGCTTGTTGGACGAATCGTACTTGCGCGACAGAATCCTCGGCGCCCAGTCCTTCTGCACGGCCGGCGACGCCATCATCGCCGCGACGGAGGCACTGGTCATCGTCAGCGGGCAGAGATGACCGCATTCGAGCTGCGCCGTCAGATAGAAGCGGGCGGCGCGCACCTTGTGCGACTGGCCTTTGGCTTCGGGGTCGGCCTGCGCATCCCAGATCGAGGAATGCAGGCCCATCGCCATGGAACGGCGCATCAGCGCATGCCAGGCAGGGTGGAATTCGACGACGTCGAGACGCTCACCGCGCGGGCCGTGGCTACGCAGCTGCGGCGTGCCCTGGTTCGCCATGCGCGCCAGTTCCTGCGCCTCGTGCGAGGTGACGAAACGACCGTGCTGCTCCAGATCTTCCCGTATCGAACGCGGCAATGCGGAGGTCAGATCGACAATCAGCGGATCGGAACGATAGGCATTGATACCGGACCAGAGGCTCGGCTGGTTCAGTTCGGCAAATGGGTCGTCAGTCCGGGTCGGTTGGGTCATGAATCGCTTGTAGAGCAAGTAGGTTGCAAAGGGAAACTGGAAGTTAGGTCTCCCACCGGCATAGCTCCTGTAGCGGGATTCGGGCGAAATTGCATGGGGAACAAACGAGCTCGGCGCACACCCCCGCTTGCCCCATCGGCGCTCCCTCTTTATAGACCGCCTGACGAAATCCAGAGGGCAGGTTCATGGTCTTCTTTCCCCACCGCCACCTCATCGGCATCAAGGGCCTCACCGAGCAGGATATCACCTATCTTCTCGACAAGGCCGACGAGGCCGTAAAGATCAGCCGCCAGCGCGAGAAGAAGACGTCGACGCTTCGCGGCCTGACGCAGATCAATCTTTTTTTCGAGGCATCGACGCGCACGCAGTCCTCGTTCGAGCTGGCCGGCAAACGGCTCGGCGCCGATGTGATGAACATGTCGGTCGGCAACTCCTCCGTCAAAAAGGGTGAGACGCTGATCGATACGGCGATGACGCTAAACGCGATGCGGCCTGATGTGCTTGTCATCCGCCATTCGAGCGCCGGCGCTGCCGCGCTCTTGGCACAGAAGGTCTCCTGCTCCGTGGTCAATGCCGGCGACGGTCAGCACGAGCATCCGACCCAGGCCCTGCTCGACGCGCTGACGATCCGCCGCGCCAAGGGCAAGCTTTCGCGCATCGTCGTCGCGATCTGCGGCGACGTGCTGCATTCGCGCGTTGCCCGCTCGAACATTCTGCTTCTCAACGCCATGGGCGCGCGCGTCCGTGTCGTCGCCCCCGCCACACTGCTGCCGGCCGGCATCGCCGACATGGGCGTCGAAGTCTTCCATTCGATGAAGGAAGGGCTGAAGGACGCCGACGTTGTCATGATGCTGCGGCTCCAGCGCGAGCGCATGTCCGGCGCTTTCGTGCCCTCGGTTCGCGAATACTATCATTTCTACGGGCTCGACGCCGAAACCCTCAAGGTCGCCAAGGAAGATGCGCTCGTCATGCATCCCGGCCCGATGAACCGCGGTGTGGAGATCGCTTCCGAGGTGGCCGACGGCCCGCAAAGCGTCATCGCAGAACAGGTGGAGATGGGCGTCGCCGTGCGCATGGCCGTCATGGAGACCCTGCTCGTTTCACAGAACCAGGGACCGCGTACCGAGGGAGCCGGCGCATGAGCAATTCGATCGTCCTCCAGAACGTTCGCATCATCGATCCCTCTCGCACCCTCGATGAAATCGGCACGATCGTCGTCGAACATGGCGTAATCGCAGCCTCCGGCAAGGATGCGAAGAACCACGGCGTTCCCAAGGGCGCGATCGTTCGCGATTGCAGCGGCCTCGTCGCCATTCCGGGCCTCGTCGATGCACGCGTGCATGTCGGGGAGCCCGGCGGAGAACATCGCGAAACCATCGCTTCCGCGAGCCGCGCGGCAGCTGCGGGCGGCGTGACCTCCTTCATCATGATGCCGGATACGGATCCGGTCATCGACGATATCGCCCTCGTCGAGTTCGTCCGGAAGACGGCGCGCGACACGGCCGTCGTCAATGTCTATCCGGCTGCGGCCCTCACCAAGGGGCTTGCCGGCGAGGAAATGACGGAGATCGGCCTGCTGCGGGAAGCCGGCGCCGTTGTTTTCACCGATGCTCATTCCAGCGTGCACGACAGCCAGGTTCTGCGCCGTCTGATGACCTATGCGCGCGAATTCGGCGCGGTGATCTCCTGCGAAACGCGCGACAAATATCTCGGCGCAAACGGCGTCATGCACGAGGGACTGCTTGCCAGCTGGCTCGGCCTCTCGGGCATTCCGAAGGAAGCCGAGCTGATCCCGCTGGAGCGCGACCTTCGCATCGCGGCGCTGACGCGCAGTCATTATCATGCGGCAATGATCTCGGTTCCTGAGTCGGCTGAGGCGATCCGCCTCGCCCGCTCGCGCGGTGCCAAGGTTACCTGCGGCATCTCGATCAACAATCTCGCGCTCAACGAGAATGACATCGGCGAATACCGGACCTTCTTCAAGCTCTATCCGCCTCTGCGCTCCGAGGATGATCGCACGGGCATGATCGAAGCGCTGGCGGACGGCACGATCGACATCATCGTTTCCTCGCATGACCCGCAGGACGTCGATACGAAACGCCTGCCGTTCGGCGAAGCGGAAGACGGTGCCGTCGGGCTCGAGACGCTGCTTCCGGCGGCGCTGCGCCTCTACCATAGCGGCCAGGTGAGCCTGATGCGGCTCGTCGATGCGCTGTCGACCCGGCCGGCACAGATCTTCGGGCTCGATGCCGGCACGCTGAAGCCCGGCGCCAAGGCCGATATTGCGCTCGTCGATCTTGACGAGCCTTGGCTTGTCGCCAAAGACATGCTTCTGTCGCGCTCGAAGAATACACCCTTCGAAGATGCAAGGATGACGGGCCGAGCGGTTGCAACTTATGTCGCCGGCAGGCTGGTTCATAGTCTCTAGGGCGGCCCCAAGGGTTTACGGAGAATAAGACGTGATGGCGGATTTCTGGACTTGGCAGCTTTCCCCGCAAACCGCGCTGGCCGCCCTCGTCATCGGCTACCTGCTCGGCTCGATCCCTTTCGGCCTGTTGCTGACGCGCATGGCCGGCCTCGGCGACGTGCGCAACATCGGCTCGGGCAATATCGGCGCGACCAACGTGCTGCGCACCGGCAACAAGGGACTTGCTGCAGCGACGCTGCTGCTCGACGCTTTCAAGGGCACGGCTGCCGTTCTGATCGTCGCACATTTCTTCGGTGAAGATGCTGCCGTTCTCGCCGGCTTCGCCGCCTTTATCGGTCACATCTTTCCGGTGTGGATCGGCTTCAAGGGCGGCAAGGGCGTGGCCACCTATCTCGGCATCCTGCTTGGCCTGGCGCCGCTGATGGCCCTGATCTTCGCTATTATCTGGCTGGTAATTGCCTTTACCACCCGCTACTCCTCGCTTTCCGCGCTGGTTGCAACTCTTGTCATTCCGGTTGTATTATGGATATTGGGCGTCGATAAGATCGCCGGTGCCATGGCGCTGATGACCATCATCTCCTGGTACAAGCACAGGGCCAATATCGCCCGCCTCACCACCGGGACGGAAAGCAAGATCGGAGCGAAGGGGTAATGGACGCAGGCAGCGCAAAACGAAATGGAGTTGCGCTGACCGAAAAACAAAGGATCGCCTGGCTCAGGCTCATTCGCTCCGACAATGTCGGCCCGTCCACCTTTCGCGACCTTATCAATCACTACGGTTCCGCAGAGGCGGCGCTTGCGATGCTGCCGGAGCTGTCGCAGCGCGGCGGCTCGACGCGCGCCGTCCGCATAGCCGACGAGCGGGATGCATTGCGGGAGCTGGAAGCGGCACATCGCTTCGGCGCACGCTTCGTCGGCATCGGTGAACCGGACTTTCCCCCTGCCCTTCGAGAGATCGACGGCGCGCCGCCGCTGCTTGCGGTCAAGGGCAACATGCCAACGGCGACGAGACCGGCCATCGGCATGGTCGGCTCGCGAAATGCCTCGATCAGCGGTGCAAAATTCACGGCGATGATCGCGCGCACCTGCGGCGAGGCCGGCTATGCCGTCGTCTCCGGCCTGGCGCGTGGCATCGATACGGCGGCGCATCGCGCCAGCCTTGCGACGGGCACGATCGCTGCCATGGCGGGCGGACTGGACCAGCCCTACCCGCCTGAGAATATCGGGCTGCTCAGCGACATATGGGACGGCAACGGGCTCGCCGTCAGCGAAATGCCCTTCGGCTGGGAGCCGCGAGCACGTGACTTTCCACGGCGTAATCGCCTCATCGCCGGAATCTCTCTCGGCGTCGTGGTCGTCGAGGCGGCAACGCGATCCGGCTCGCTAATCACGGCGCGCCTTGCCGGCGAATTCGGCAGGCTCGTCTTTGCCGTTCCCGGCTCGCCGCTCGATCCGCGCTGCGAAGGAACGAACGGACTGCTGAAAGACGGCGCGATGATCGTGACCGCACCGGACGATGTCGTCGAGGCACTGCGGCCGCTCGCAGAGCCCGATCTCTTTCGCCCGCGCCCCGCTGTACCGCCCGCTGAAAAGAGCAACCCGCTCTCCACGCCGCCAGACGACGCCGAACGTGATCACATTGTCGATGCGCTCGGGCCGACACCGGTCGAGATCGACGATATCGTCCGTCACACTGGCCTGCCGATATCGGCCGTTCATTCCGTCCTTCTCGAATTGGACATGGCCGGCCGACTGCACCGCCATCCCGGCGGATTGGTGTCGATCTCCATGCTGGATTGAAAACTGTGACACGCATACCAATTCTAAGCATCGCATCGCCGCGCCAAGCGCAAAAATTGCCTTCGCCTCTTGACCGCGACGAATTCCCTGTCCATGTCGGAAGGCCAAGAAGACGGAAAAGCCCGGTTTCTTCCGCGCCTTGCAAAGGCACGACCTCTTATTCAGAGACTTAATGATGAACGTAGTAGTGGTGGAATCGCCTGCCAAGGCCAAGACAATCAACAAATATCTGGGACCCGGATATAAGGTTCTTGCTTCCTTCGGCCATGTGCGTGACCTGCCCGCCAAAGACGGTTCGGTACTGCCGGATCAGGATTTCGAAATGCTTTGGGAAGTCGATGGCGCTTCGCAAAAGCGCATGAAGGACATCGCCGACGCGGTGAAATCCTCCGATGCTCTCTTCCTCGCGACCGACCCGGATCGCGAAGGTGAAGCGATCTCCTGGCATGTTCTCGACCTGCTTAACAAGAAGCGCGTCATCAACGGCAAGCCGGTGAAGCGCGTCGTTTTCAACGCCATTACCAAGAAGGCCGTGCTCGACGCGATGGCCGATCCGCGCGATATCGACGTGCCGCTGGTCGATGCCTATCTTGCCCGCCGCGCCCTCGACTATCTCGTCGGCTTCAACCTGTCGCCGGTCCTTTGGCGCAAGCTGCCTGGCGCCCGCTCTGCCGGCCGCGTGCAGTCCGTCGCGCTTCGCCTCGTCTGCGACCGTGAGTCCGAGATCGAGCGCTTCATTTCCGAAGAATACTGGAACCTCTCGGCGATCCTGAAGACACCGCGCGGCGATGAATTCGAGGCGCGCCTGGTTGCCGCCGACGGCAAGCGCCTGCAGGCGCGCTCGATTGCCAACGGTGAAGAGGCCGGCAAGCTGAAGGCATTGCTGGAAGGTGCCGCCTATGTCGTCGACAGCGTCGAGGCAAAGCCGGTCAAGCGCAACCCGGCGCCGCCTTTCACCACGTCGACGCTGCAGCAGGCCGCATCCTCCAAGCTCGGCTTCTCGGCCTCGCGCACCATGCAGGTCGCGCAGAAACTCTATGAAGGCGTCGATATCGGCGGCGAGACCGTCGGTCTCATCACCTATATGCGTACGGACGGCGTGCAGATGGCGCCGGAAGCGATCGATGCAGCACGGCGCGCCATTGCCGATCAATTCGGCAACCGCTACCTGCCGGAAAAGGCACGCTTCTACTCGACCAAGGCGAAGAACGCCCAGGAAGCGCACGAAGCCATTCGCCCGACCGATTTCGATCGCACGCCGGACCGCGTCCGCAAGTTCCTCGATGGCGACCAACTGCGGCTCTACGACCTGATCTGGAAGCGCGGCATCGCCAGCCAGATGGCATCCGCCGAGATCGAGCGCACGACCGTCGAAATCCTTGCCGACAATGCCGGTAAGAAAGCCGGCTTGCGCGCCGTCGGCTCCGTGATCCGCTTCGACGGCTTCATCGCCGCCTATACAGACCAGAAGGAAGACGGCGAGCAAAGCGACGATGCCGACGACGAAGATGGTCGCCTACCGGAGATCAATGCGCGCGAAAACCTCGCCAAGCAGAAGATCAACTCGACCCAGCATTTCACCGAGCCGCCGCCGCGCTACTCGGAAGCATCGCTGATCAAGAAGATGGAAGAGCTCGGCATCGGCCGTCCGTCGACCTATGCCGCGACGCTCGCGACGCTGCGTGACCGCGACTACGTGACGATCGACAAGCGCAAGCTGTTGCCTCAAGCCAAGGGTCGGCTGGTGACAGCCTTCCTCGAAAGCTTCTTCACCAAATACGTAGAGTACGACTTCACCGCCGATCTTGAAGAGAAGCTCGACCGCATTTCCGCCGGCGAATTGAACTGGAAGGACGTACTTCGCGACTTCTGGACCAATTTCTTCGCGCAGATCGAGGACACCAAGGAACTGCGCGTCACCAACGTGCTCGACGCGCTGAACGAGGCGCTGGCGCCGCTGGTGTTCCCGAAGCGCGAAGACGGCAGCGATCCGCGCATCTGCCAGGTCTGCGGCACGGGCAACCTGTCGCTGAAGCTCGGGAAATACGGCGCCTTCGTCGGCTGCTCGAACTATCCGGAGTGCAACTATACGCGCCAGCTTTCTTCCGAAGGCGGCGCGGAAGCCGAATCCAACGGATTGAACGAACCGAAAGCTCTCGGCGCAGATCCTGTGACCGGCGAAGAGCTGACGCTGCGTTCGGGTCGCTTCGGGCCCTATATCCAGCGCGGCGACGGCAAGGATGCCAAGCGTGCATCGCTGCCGCGCGGCTGGAAGCCCGAGGATATCGATTATGAGAAGGCGATGGCCCTGATCTCGCTGCCGCGAGACATCGGCAAGCATCCGGAAAGCGGCAAGATGATCTCTTCCGGTATCGGCCGCTACGGCCCCTTCCTGCTGCATGATGGCGGCTACGCCAATCTCGAAAGCGTGGAAGACGTCTTCACAGTCGGCCTGAACCGTGCCGTGACGCTGATTGCCGAGAAGCAGAGCAAGGCGGCCGGCGGCAGAGCCCGCGGCGGCACTCCTGCAGCGCTGAAGGAGCTTGGCGAGCATCCGGATGGCGGCGGCGCGATCACGGTGCGCGACGGCAAGTATGGTCCCTATGTCAACTGGGGCAAGGTCAACGCCACCCTGCCGAAGGGCACGGATCCGCAGGCAATCACGGTCGAGGAAGCCCTGGCTCTGATCGCAGCCAAGGCCGGCAAGAGCGGCAGCACGACCAAGAAAGCGCCCGCCAAGGCAAAGGCGGCGGCCGCCGGCGCAAAAGCGACGAAAACGACCGCCAAACCGAAGGCTACTGCAAAGAAGCCTGCGGCCAAGACGGCAGCGAAAAAGAAGAGTGCAGAGTGAGCAGAGAACCGCGCGGCAGGATTCCATCGTCGGAACGGCGTTCCGGCAAACCCGGCCGCGCCGGTAAGGCAAGCGGCAACGACGAGCCGATGATGGCTATCGTCCACGGCGTGCTGCCGCCGCGCGAAATCATCCTGCGCTTCATCGCCGATCATCCGCAGCAGGCTTCCAAACGCGAACTGGCCAAGGCCTTCGGCTTGAAGGGCGAAAGCCGCGTCGCGCTGAAGGAACTGCTGCGCGAACTCGAAGAAGAAGGCATGGTGCAGAAGAGCCGCAAGTCGCTCATCCGCCCCGGCGCGCTGCCACCGATCGCCGTTCTCGATATCACCACCCGCGACAAGGACGGCAGTTTGATCGGCCGCCCGGCCGAATGGGCAGACGAAAACGGTGTCGCACCGGCCGTGATGATCAAGCAATCCTCATCGCCCGCCGGCCGTAACGGCAAGGGCAAGGCGCCGGTCGCCGGCATGGGTGACCGCATCCTTGCCAAGATCTTCCCGGCGGTGGATCGCGGCGGCCCGGCCTATACGGCGCGCATCATCAAGGTCATCGACAAACGGCAAGGCGCCTCCATGGGCGTCTTCCGCGAGACGCCCGGCGGCGGCGGCCGACTGATGCCGATCGAACGGCGCGGCGAGGAAATGGTGATCGATCCGGATTATACGGGCGGTGCCAAGGACGGCGATCTGGTCGAGGTCGAAGTCGCTCGTCTCGGCCGTTTCGGCCTGCAGCGCGCCAAGGTACTGTCTGTCATCGGTTCGGTCGCTTCGGAAAAGGCGATCTCGATGATCGCCATTCATGCCCACGGCATTCCCCACGTCTTTCCGGCCGCTGTCATCGCGGAGGCCGACGCAGCCAAGCCGGCGACCATGTCGCATCGCGAGGATTGGCGCAGCCTGCCGCTGATCACTATCGATCCAGCGGACGCCAAGGACCATGACGACGCCGTCTATGCCGAGATGGACCCCTCGCCGGACAATCCCGACGGGGTGATCGTCACCGTCGCCATTGCCGACGTCTCATGGTACGTGCGCCCGAACTCGCCGCTCGACCGCGAAGCGCTGAAGCGCGGCAACTCGGTCTATTTCCCCGACCGCGTCGTGCCCATGCTGCCGGAGCGCATCTCCAACGATCTCTGCTCGCTGAAGGAGGGCGTCGACCGCCCTGCCCTCGCGGTGCGGATAATTTTCTCCAAGGAAGGTCGCAAGGCAGGCCACACCTTCCATCGCATCATGATGAAGAGCGCGGCCAAGCTTTCCTACCAGCAGGCGCAGGCGGCGATCGACGGCCAGCCCGACGACAAGACCGGGCCGATGCTGGAACCGATCCTCAAGCCGCTTTGGCACGCCTACGGCATTCTGAAGAAGGGCCGCGACCGGCGTCAGCCGCTCGAGCTCGACATGCCCGAGCGCAAGATCCTGCTGAAGCCGGACGGTACGGTCGATCGCGTCTTCGTGCCGCCGCGCCTCGACGCCCACAAGCTCATCGAAGAGATGATGATCCAGGCGAACGTCGCTGCCGCCGAGACGCTCGAGAAGAAGAAGCAGGCGCTGATCTACCGCATCCATGACGGGCCGACGCTCGCCAAACAGGAGGTGCTGCGCGAATTCCTGGCGACGCTCGGCATTTCGCTCGCCAAAGGCGGCAACGTTAGAGCCAACAGCTTCAACGGCATCCTTGCGAAAGCTGAGGATACGCCGCATCAGACCATGGTCAACGAGATGGTGCTGCGCTCGCAGAGCCAGGCGATCTACAGCCCGGACAATATCGGGCATTTCGGCCTCAACTTGATGAAATACGCGCACTTCACCTCGCCGATCCGCCGCTACGCGGATCTGATCGTGCACCGTGCGCTCGTCGGCTCGCTCGGCCTCGGCGAGGGTGGCATCACGCCGGACGAAGAGGCAGCGCTCGACGATATCGCCGCCGAAATCTCGACTTTCGAGCGCCGCGCCATGGCGGCCGAACGCGAAACGGTGGATCGGCTTATCGCCCATCACCTCGCCGGCCGCGTCGGGGCGGAATTCGAGGCACGCGTCGGCGGTGTCACCAAGTCGGGACTTTTTGTCACCCTGCCCGACTATGGCGCCGATGGTTTCATCCCTATATCTACGCTCGGCACCGATTACTTCATCTACGACGAGGCGCATCAGGCGCTGACCGGCGAGAAGACGGGGCTCGGTTACCGTCTCGGCGACGATGTGACCGTAAAACTGGTAGAAGCCGTGCCGCTTGCCGGGGCGCTGCGCTTCGAAATGCTGAGCGACGGGCGGCCGATGCCGACGGCGGTGCGTTCCTTCCACAAGGCAACTCGCCGCAACAAGGCCCCTGCACGCAAAGCGCCGGGGACGAGACCGCCGCGCGGCCGCCGATAAGGGGCGGCTGTCGGCCAGAAGGAAGAGCGTTCATGACGGGCAGTCCATCCGATTCCCCCATCCGCTATGGCGGCTCCGATGAAAACGAACGCCCGCTCGGCCGGTCGATTTCCCGCGGCATGCTCAATCGCTGTCCGCGCTGCGGTACGGGTAAACTCTTCAGCACATTCCTGAAGCCGGTCGATCATTGTGCCGTTTGCAACGAAGAGATCTTCCATCAGCGGGCCGACGATCTGCCGCCCTACCTCGTGATCTTCGTTCTCGGTCATCTCATCGTCGGCGGCTACATGATGACGGACATGGCCTTCAGCCTGCCAATGTGGGCGCATCTTGCCATCTGGGCTCCCATCACCGTTATCGCGGCACTTGCGATCATCCAACCCATCAAAGGCGGCGTTATCGGCCTGCAATGGGCGCTGCGCATGCATGGCTTCGGCGGCCACGACGACAGCCCGGACGAATGGGATCAGGGAAACAGCCGGTCGTGACCGTGCCGGCCAGCCTGTATCGCCGGCCCGCCCGGCAAGCCGTGGCCATTTGGTATCGCCGCGGCTTTCTACCGAGAACCGGCATCGATTCGCCGCATATTCGCGCTTCGCAAGAATTGCTTTGCCGGCAACGACTTGACATCAGCGGCATTTCTTGTCTGTACATGCCGGGCGTCGAAAGGATCATTGCGGGGGATATGACCGATCACATGAAAGCCGACCCGTCACCTAAATTTGGCCGAGCCGTGCCTTTCTGTTTCCCACGTCCGAATCGATTCGCCTGCCATACGCTCCAAGGATCCGTTTATGCTTGAACCGACGAACGACAAGGCCGGCCATGTCGAAGAGATTCACTGGCCTTCGCTCGTCGCAGCCATCGCGTCCGTGTCCGCCGTGGGCATTGCCATCGGGTTGGGCCTGCCGCTTCTCAGCATCATTCTGGAAAAACGCGGCATCCCCTCGAGCCTGATCGGGCTTAACACGGCAATGATGGGCGTCGCGGCCATGCTTGCCGCGATCATCACGACGAAGCTTGCGCATCGTTTCGGCGTCGTACAGACGATGATCTGGGCGGTCATACTCTCCGCGCTGAGTTCGCTGGGCTTCTACTACGCGGAAAACCTCCTCCTGTGGTTCCCGCTGCGCATCATCTTCCACGGATCGACGACCACGCTGTTCATCCTGTCGGAATTCTGGATCAATGCCGCCTCGCCGCCTTCCAAGCGCGGCTTCGTGCTCGGCCTATACTCCACGGTCTTCTCGCTCGGTTTTGCGGCCGGTCCTCTGCTGTTCTCGCTTGTCGGCAGCGAAGGGCTCATGCCCTTTGTCATCGGCGCCTGCATCATTCTGGCGGCCGCCATACCGATCTTTATCGCCCGCAATGAAAGCCCGCTCGTCGACGAGAAGCCCGAGCTGCATTTCGTGCGCTACATCTTCCTGGTCCCGACGGCGACGGCTGCGGTATTCGTATTCGGCGCCGTCACCGTCGGCGGCGGATCCCTGTTCACCAGCTATGCGACGCGGCTCGGCTTCAACGAATCACAAGCGGCGCTGCTGCTGACCGTCATGGGCGTCGGCAATTTCGTCTTTCAGATCCCGCTCGGGCTGCTTGCCGATCGCATGCGCGATAAGCGACCCTTGTTGTCGATCATGGCCCTCATCGGCTTCGTGGGCGCGCTGCTGCTGCCGTCTCTCTCCTCGAACTGGATCATTCTCGCTGTCATTCTGCTCTTCTGGGGCGGCTGCGTCTCCGGCATGTACACCGTCGGACTCAGCCATCTGGGCACGCGGCTGACCGGCGCCGATCTCGTGGCGGCCAATGCGGCCTTCGTTTTCTGCTATGCCATCGGCATGGTTCTCGGGCCGCCGACCATCGGCACGGCCATGGATTTGGCCAATCCCAGCGGCTTTGCCTGGGCTGTTGCCTTTTTCTTTGGCCTTTATGTCCTGCTTTCGGGGATACGGCTGCTTTTCATGGGCAACAGGGGTTGACTTTTCGGGCGCGATTTGTAGTTTCGCGCCAGAATTCGCCGTGGACCTCCGCACTGGCCGTCCACGGCGTTCATTTTTATTAAAGGCAGGACGACCATGGCCAAGGCTACCACCATCAAGATCAAGCTGCTGTCGACGGCCGACACCGGTTTCTTCTACGTCACGACGAAGAACAGCCGTACGATGACGGACAAGATGACGAAGACGAAGTACGACCCGGTTGCTAAGAAGCACGTCGAGTTCAAGGAAACGAAGATCAAGTAAGTTTCCTAAACCCTGGGTTTCAAGAAGGCGCTGCCTGCGGGCTAGCGCCTTTTTTTGTTTTGCCGCCATTTTTCGGCTCCAAGCTCGCCCGAACGTATCGGTTCAGGACGCCATGGAAGAGAGATTGCCTGGCTGCCTCAAAGAAAAACGCCGCCTTCGAAAACCGAAGAGCGGCGTTTTGAGTTTGGGGGCCGGCTAGCATGCAAAACGGCACGAGGAACCGTTATCTCTTGCCTGCCAGCCGACCGACCCCACGACCCAGGAGATGCGGCGGACCTGAGCATCATGGGGTATCTCGAACCCCTGAGGGGCTGTCTCTGTACGGGACTAAATTCGCGCGAAATCGGAAGAAAATCAACAAATTCTTAATGATGAAAAATACCTGTTTGCCCAGATGGTTAAAATTCACATCTTCGCCGGCAGGCATTTTCTACAGAATTAACAAATTAAATTTGAAAATCTATAAATAGAAAAGAGACAACTCTCGCATAAATAGCAAATTATAAATACACATACTTAAGAAAATCCGCACATAAAAGCAATTTTTGACTACCAATCAATCTATTTTCACGCTCACGCTCAGATCTTCAAAAATAAATCTTGATTTAATAGCAACTCATACGGCACAAACTAAAATAATCGTCATAACAACCAACCGTCACTTCAATAATAAGCAAAACTCGGAGAATTGTTTTTTACGATGTCCAAATAGCTATGATCAGAATTTGAAGTTCAAAAGCACTTCTGCCTTGTTCAAAACTTCAGAAATCCCCCGAATATTTACTGGAAATTTTACCTATAATGGCCCATTTTCGGTCAAGCAGCTGACGCGACAACTCGGTTGCGCCCCGCCCTTTTTGCCTCATAGAGCGCGCGGTCGGCCTGCTTCATCAACTGCTCCGGCGTCTCCACCGTCTCCAAACGGCACGAGATTCCAAACGAAGCGGTAATGTTAAGTGCCACGCCGCTATCCCTCAGCCGCACCGGCATATTTTCTACCGCAGCGCGCAGACGCTCGGCGACGCCGGCAGCAACATCGGCGGGCGTATCCGGCATCACGACGACGAACTCTTCGCCGCCATAACGGCAGGCGAGATCGGCGCCGCGCACAGTGGAGCGGATGCGGCTGGCAAACTCCTTGAGCACCTCATCACCGGCATCATGACCATAGGTGTCGTTGACCAGCTTGAAGCGATCGATATCGGCGATCAGGACGGAGAGCGGCCGTGCGCGCGCCAATGACCGGTCGAAAAGGATCTTCAGGTGATTATCGAGATAGCGCCTGTTGTTCAGGCCGGTGAGCGCATCGGTGACGGCAAGCTCGATGGTGTGCTGCACGCTGGCGCGCAGACGGTCGTTATAGCGTTTGCGGCGTATCTGCGTCAGGCAGCGCGCCACCAGCTCGTTCGGATCGATCGGGCGGATAACGTAATCGTTGACGCCCAGATCGAGCGCGCGAATGATCATGTCGTCTGCACCCTGCTCGGTCACCAGCAGGACGGGGAGGAAACGCGTGCGTTCCAGCGAGCGAAGCTGGGAGCAGAGCCGCAGTGGATCGTAATCGTCGAAATTCGAATTCACGATGACGAGCTCGAACGGCCGCTCCGCCGCTTCGAACAAGGCCGCCTGCGGGTCGGACATGGCGACGACCTGGGCGATCGGCTTGAGCGTGCGGATGATTCGTTCCTGCGAATTGGCGCGGCCGTCGACCAGAAGCACCTGCCCGGCCTCTTCGGCACGGCCATCGCCAGCACGAAGCAAGTCGTCGATACCGAAGTTGCGCGCGGTCTCGTTGCGCATATGCAGCTCATCGCTCAGCGTCTTCAAGCGCAGCAGGCTCTTGACGCGTGAGATGAGCTGGAGGTCGTTGACCGGCTTGGTCAGGAAATCGTCGGCACCGGCCTTGAGGCCGCGCACGCGGTCGGCGGGCTGATCAAGCGCAGTGACCATGACCACGGGTATGTGGGCGGTGCGGGGGTCGGATTTCAGGCGTTCGCACACCTCAAAGCCATCCATGCCTGGCATCATGATATCCAGAAGGATCAAGTCCACCTGCGCGCTCGCACAGATGGCGAGCGCCTTCAGCCCGTCTTCGGCCGTCAGCACTTCGAAATATTCGGCCAGCAGCCGTGCTTCCAGAAGCTTTACGTTGGCGGGGATATCGTCGACTACCAGGATGCGCGCTGTCATCATTCCCTTCCCATCTTCAGGCGTCGCCAAGATAGGTCTTGATCGTCTCGATGAATTTCGGCACGGAAATCGGCTTCGAGACATAGGCTTCGCATCCGCCCTGGCGAATGCGCTCCTCATCCCCCTTCATGGCGAAAGCCGTGACCGCGATCACCGGGATGACGTGCAGATCGTCATCTTCCTTGAGCCATTTGGTGACTTCCAGGCCGGAAACCTCCGGAAGCTGGATATCCATGAGGATCAGGTCCGGACGGTGCTTGCGCGCGAGATCGAGCGCTTCCATGCCGTTGCGGGTCTGGATCGTCGTATAGCCGGACGCTTCGATCAGATCGCGAAAGAGCTTCATATTGAGCTCATTGTCTTCTACAATCATTACCTGCTTAGGCATGGAGAGCTGTCCCTGCATCCGGTATTGCATCCATTCTCTCGAAATATAGGGTCGCGAGGAACCGATTCCACAAATACTTGAATCGGACACTACCGGGATTTGGTTGAAAAATAGGTAAATCACCCTTCAAAATGCAAAGTAACTTCAAGAACCCGAAGAAGAATGCGGCCGACCCGCAAGAGACAGCGATCGCCGTACTCGGCTGGCTCGCCAATGAGCCCGATATGTTCGGGCGCTTCCTGGCGCTCACCGGCGTCGAGCCGGCGCAGGTGCGCAATGCAATCAACGAGCCGGCCTTTCTGGCAGGCATGCTCGACTTCCTGATGAACCACGAGCCGACATTGCTGGCCTTCTGCGAGGCACGCGGCATTCCGCCCGAAGCCGTTGCTGCCGCATCGGCGCATTTCTCGCCGCCTGGCCTCGCTTCCGGAGAATATTGACGATGGATGCTCCGCTCGAATTCGATACATCGCATATCCGTCTCCAGGATCGGCCTCTGATCGTCTGCGATGTCGATGACGTCGTATTGCATTTCTTTGCGCCTTTCCTGACCTTCCTCGATGGCGAGGGCCATGAATTCCTGCCCAGATCCTTCCGGCTGACCGGCAATATCGTTTCCAAGCTCAATGGGACGGCGCTGGAGGAGAAGGACGTCCATCGGCTGATCGACGCTTTCTTCGAGGCACAGGAACAGTGGCAGACGCCATTCGATCGGGTTGTCGATACGCTTGGCGATTTCTCCAGGGATGCCGATATCGTTTTCCTCACGGCCATGCCGCCGCAGTTCTGGGCTCAGCGGCGGCGTCTTCTCGACCGGCTCGACCTCGCCTATCCCCTGCTTGCGTCGCTGCAGCCGAAAGGGCCGATCGTGCGGTCGCTGCATGCGGAGCGCACGTTGCCGGTCGCCTTCATCGACGACATGGCTCACAATCTGCATTCGGTCAGCGAACATGTTCCGGATTGCCTCCTGATCAATCTGAAACCGGATTCCATCGTTCATCGCATGGCGCCCTCCGCACCGGCGGGTATCAGCGAAGCCAACGAATGGAGCCAGGCGGCTCCCTTGCTCCGGGCTCATATCATCCGCTGAAGCCAGCCGCCCATTTCAGAGGACGAGACGCATCAGCGGCCGCCCGTCCTTGCGTTTGGCAACTTCGGAAAATCCGGCCGCCTCGAATATCCGCAGCGAGCCAACATAAAGACCGACAGATTTCGACTGCTTCGTGCGTTCGATTGGACAGCCCTCGAGCAGGCGCGCGCCGGAAGCCCTTGCGAAATTCACGGCTTCCGACAGCATGCGATGGCTATATCCCTTGCCGCGATCCCTGGAATTCATGAAGAAGCAGCTCACGGCCCAGACGGAGCCATCCTCGGCATCCGCCGGATCGAGCGGGCGCGATACCGTTTTCTGCGAATTCCATTGCGGCAGCTCCGAACGGGGACCGACCTGCACCCAGGCAACCGGGCGCTCGCCGATATAGCCGAGAAGACCGGGCGGCGGCCCGCCGGCGATGCGCTCCTGCATGAAGCGTTTCTTGGCGTCTCCGTCCATCGTGTTGCGCTCAGATGTCGGAATGCGGAAATGGGTGCACCAGCAACCGTAACAGGCGCCACTCGGCCCGAAGAGCGTCTCGAAATCGCCCCAGCGATCCGACGTCAACGGCTGTACCTTTAAATTCTCCACACCTTCCTCCCCGTTGCTTTCCAGCTTGAGACTCGCAAAGTTAGAACATAAAGTGGCGATGTTCAATTTTTGTTCTCATTCAATGACCAGTGCGCCCGACAAAACTCCCGGCTTCTGTCGCGATTGCTTGAGCGAGCAATCGGCAATGCGGACGCGCTGCCGCGCCTGCGGCAGCCCTCGCCTCCTCTACCATCGGGAACTTCATGCCCTGACGCTGGCGCATATCGATTGCGACGCCTTCTACGCCTCGATCGAAAAACGGGACAATCCGGATTTGGCCGACAAGCCCGTTATCATCGGCGGCGGCAAGCGTGGCGTCGTCTCAACCGCCTGCTACATCGCCCGTATCCACGGCGTCCGGTCGGCCATGCCGATGTTCAAGGCGCTGGAAGCCTGTCCTCAGGCCGTCGTCATCCGCCCGAACATGGAAAAATACGTCCGTGTCGGCCGGGAGGTCCGTGGCATGATGCAGGATCTGACGCCCCTGGTGCAGCCGCTTTCGATCGATGAAGCCTTTCTGGAACTCGACGGCACACAGCGGCTTCATCACGATCCACCTGCCCGCATCCTGGCAAAGTTCGCCCGACGCGTGGAACAGGAAATCGGCATTACCATCTCCATCGGCCTCTCCTATTGCAAATTCCTCGCCAAGGTGGCCTCTGACCTGCAGAAGCCGCGCGGCTTTTCCGTCATCGGACGGGAAGAGGCGCTCTCCTTCCTGGAGCCGCGACCGGTCACGATCATATGGGGGGTCGGCAAAGCCTTCGCCGCAACGCTCGAAAGCGATGGCATTCGCACCATCGGCCAATTGCAGGGCATGGAGGAAGGCGACCTCATGCGCCGTTACGGCGTCATCGGACAGCGGCTTTTCCGCCTCTCGCGCGGCATCGACGACCGGACGGTGCATCCGAACGAAGCGGCAAAGAGCGTGTCTTCCGAAACCACCTTCTTCGAAGACATCTCCCGCCATGACGATCTCGTGCCGATCCTGCGCGATCTCTCCGAAAAGGTCTCGCGGCGCCTGAAACGCAGCGGCATTGCCGGCCAAACCGTCGTCCTCAAGCTGAAGACGTCGCATTTCAAGAGCCGTACGCGCAATCGCCGCCTGGAGGACCCGACGCAGCTGGCGGACCGGATTTTCCGCACCGGTCTGCGCCTGCTTGAAGCAGAAACCGACGGGACGAGGTTCCGCCTCATCGGCATCGGCGTCACCGATCTTGGCGATGCCGGTCGCGCGGATCCGCCCGATCTCATCGACGAACAGGCGACGCGACGGGCCGCTGCCGAGGCTGCGATGGATAAGCTGCGAGAAAAATTCGGCAACAAGACGGTCGAGACTGGTTACACATTCGGCGATAAACGCCATAAATAACAATCGTTTACCAGTAAGTCACTATCCAGTGATATTTGACCGCCTGGCAAATAATCCGCTCACGTGCGCGATTCCTTGCGCGAGAAAAGCTCGGATTCAAACTTTTTTGGTAAATTTCCATTAGGACTCGGAGTCTGTAACTTCCGGGCGGCGTGGATTCGTCGTCGATTGTGTTTTGCGTACGGGTTCCTATGCGTCTATCGGCTGTATCGACCATTTTTCTCGCCTGCCTGACGATCTCGGGCTGCGCCGCACGGGGTGAGCGCGAAGCCGCGCAAGCCAGCCCGCCTTCGAAAGAAATGACCAGCTCCATCACAAAGACCGGCCGAGCGGTGCCGTCGGTCGAAATCGGCGAAACGGTTTCACGCGTCGAGCGGCAACAGGCTCTGGCAGTCGCGATGCCGACCGACATCCGGCCGGAAGCATTCGTGCCGTCCAACCAGGGTGGCGGCGACGCTCCGGTGCCGCTGCAGCGGCCGCTCGCCATGCTCGCGCCGTCGAACCCGATCCCCCGCGCTTTGCGGCAGCAGCCGATGCAGATCTACGGCCATCGTTTCCGCGATGCCAAGCCGATCAACTTCGGCTCCTCAACGTCTCCCCGCAAGCTCGCCGTCCATGGCGTCGACGTCTCGCGCTGGCAGGGCGAAATCGACTGGGATACGCTGCGCACGCAGGGTGCGAACTTCGTCTACATCAAGGCGACGGATGGCGGCGATCATCTCGATCCAATGTTCAAGAAGAACTGGCGAGCTGCCCAGCAAGCCGGTCTGAAGCACGGCGCCTACCATTTCTTCTACTGGTGCCGGACGGCCGGCGAACAGGCCGATTGGTTCATCCGCAACGTCCCGAGGGAAGCCGGCGCGCTGCCGCCGGTCATCGACGTGGAATGGAACGGCGAGTCGAGCTGCAAGCGGCGCCCTTCGCGCGAACAGGTACTTGCCAAGATGCAGGTCTTCCTGGACAGGCTGGAAAAGCATTACGGTCAGCGCCCGATCGTCTACACGGCTCCGGATTTCTATCGTGACAATCTGAGCGGCGAACTGCTCAGCTATCCCTTCTGGCTGCGCTCGGTTGCCGCCCATCCATCCAAGGTCTATCCCGGCCGGAAATGGCTGTTCTGGCAGTATTCCGGCTCCGGCGTCTCCCACGGCGTCGACGGCAAGATCGACCTCAACGCCTTCCATGGCAGCGAGCAGGACTGGCACAACTGGGTGGCCTCCAGCGCTCACTGATCCCTGGAGATCGACATTTCAGTCATCGCCGAAGCCGAGTTTGACCGCTCCGCTTCGGCGATGCCGCATTTGGCGATAACCAAACAGACTGACGCTTTCATCGGAGCAACAGGGCACTGCTTTTCGGCAAGTCTTCCTTAAACTTCGAAGTCTAACCTCGGGCGCTACGAGTATTGCGTTTTGGTTTGTGTCTATGAAGCCGTTTTTGTTGCTTGGGCTCGGGCTTTTGTCAGCCACCGCCCTTTCCCAGCCCGCTTTTGCCGCGTCGGATGCCCGCACCCTGCAGATCGTTGTATCGAAGGACAGGCAATCGCTCGCCGTCTATGACGGCGATCAGGTGGTGGCGACGTCAAAGGTCTCGACCGGCAGGCGTGGCCATACGACGCCGAGCGGCATCTTCTCCATTCTGGAAAAGAAGGTCTATCACGAATCCAATCTCTATTCGGCCGCTCCCATGCCCTTCATGCAGAGGCTGACATGGTCGGGCATTGCGCTGCACGAATCCAACTCGGTTCCGAATTATCCGGCATCCCACGGCTGCGTGCGCATGCCGAAGGCCTTTGCCAAGATGCTCTACCAGATGACCGAGCGCGGCGTGCATGTCGTCATCGCCGATCAGCCGCTGGTGCCCCAGCCCTTCGAAAACGCGATGCTGTTCCAGCCGCAAGCCGCGCCACCGCCGGCGCTGTTTTCCGACATCGAGCTTCGTCCCATGACTGCGAGCTTTCTGCAGCAGGGGCAGTCCCTTCAGGTCGCGACGAATGACGTGACCTCGATCCAGATGCCGAAAGCGCAGCAAATCATTGCGCCTGCCCCCGATCTTGCGCCGCTCAGCATTCTGATCACCCGGCGCGGCCTGCGCGAAAATGTGCGCGACCTCCAAGGCCTCCTGAACGGGATGGGTTTCATCACCGGCACGCCCGACGGCATGCTCGGACCGTCGACGGTGCAGGCGATCGAAGACTTCAAGAAGGCACATGACATCAAGACGACGGGCGGCCTTGTCAGCCCCGCTCTGATGAAAGCGGTCTATGCCGCCGCCGGCAAAGGCGAACCGCCGAACGGAGCGATCATGGTGCGCCAGAATTTCAAGCCGCTCTTTGAAGGGCCTGCCATCATCGCCGAGCCGCAAGAGGCGCTCGGCGTGCATTTCTTCACCGCCAATGCAATCGACCGCATCAACGGCAAGGCCGATTGGTTCGGCATGACCCTGGAAGAAGATCTGAGCAAACAGGCGAAGAAACGGTACGGCATCACCAGCGAGGAACAATCGCAATCGCTCGATGCGGCCGGACAGGCACTCGGCCGCGTCAGCATTCCCGACGATGTCCGTCATCGCATCGAGGACCTGCTGACATCAGGCTCATCGCTGACGATCTCCGACACCGGCGTCGGACCCGAAACCGGCAGCGAGACCGATTTCATCACCATCACCAACAACGGCGCACTGGGTAAGAAGGGTTAGCGCCTTTTGTTTTTGCGCAATTCCGGACGGAAAACCGCCATGCACTTTTCCCGGAATTGCTCTAAACGAGCTCCACATCGATGACACCAGGCGCCGTACGCAATGCTGCGGCGATTTCCGGCGTGATGCGATATTTCTCCGGCAGCGCCACCTCCACTTCGCGCAAGCCTTCCTCCTTGATGACGATGAACGAGACGAGGCCGTCGCCCTTGGCGTTCAGATGCGCGGCAACGGCCTTCAGCGGGCCGGAATCGCGGACATAGACGCGCAGCGCCTTCTGCATCTGCAGCGATTTCTCCTCCAGCGACTGCGCCGTCTGCAGGCGCAGGCTGATGCCTTCCGGGCGCTCGTCCGCCTGGGCGGTGATGACGAAGGATTTGCCGACTTCGAGAACGTCGCGATACTGGTTGAGCGTTTCGGAGAAGAGCACGGCTTCGAACTGGCCGGAGGCGTCGGAGAAGACGAAGATGCCCATCTTGTTGCCGGTGCGCGTCTTGCGCTCCTGCTTCGAGATCACCGTTCCGGCCAGGCGGCCGTTGCTGGCGCCCTGCTTCACCGCGGCGGAGAAATCGGCGAAGGGCTGGACGCGCATCTTGTCGAGCACGCCCTTATAGGTGTCGAGCGGATGCGCCGTCAGATAGAAGCCGAGCACCTGGAACTCGCGCAGCAGCCGCTCCGAGGCAAGCCAGGGCGTATAGGTCGGGAACACGATCTTTTCCGGGCCGGACGCCGCACTACCGAACATGTCGTGCTGTCCGCTGCGCTTGTTTTCCTGCGCCACCTGGGCATAGCCCATAATGCGGTCGAGGCCGGCGATCAGCTGCGCACGGTCGATCTCGAAGCAGTCGAAAGCGCCGGCGCAGATCAGGCTTTCCAGAACGCGGCGGTTGATCTGCTTGGGATCGATGCGCAGGCAGAAATCCTCGATGCCGGCAAAGGGCAGATCGCCGCGCACCTCGACGATATGGTCGACCGCGGATTCGCCGACGCCCTTGATCGCCGCCAGCGCATAATAGATGCGGCTGTCGCCGGTCTCGAAATGGCGGAAAGAGGTCTGTACCGAAGGCGCAATGACCTCGATGCCCAGACGCTTGGCATCCTGACGGAAATCGTTGACCTTCTCAGTATTGGACATATCCAGCGTCATCGACGCTGCCAGAAACTCCACCGGATAGTGCGCCTTCATATAGGCGGTCTGGTAGGAGACGATGGCGTAGGCGGCGGCGTGCGACTTGTTGAAGCCATAGTTTGCAAATTTCGCGAGCAGATCGAAGATGACGTCGGCCTGCCCCTTCGAAACCTCGTTCTTGATGGCCCCGTCGACGAAGCGCTCGCGCTGCTGGTCCATCTCGGCCTTGATCTTCTTGCCCATGGCGCGGCGCAGAAGATCGGCCTCGCCGAGCGAATAGCCAGAGAGCACCTGGGCGACCTGCATCACCTGCTCCTGGTAGACGATAACGCCCTGCGTTTCCTTCAAGAGGTAATCGATCTTCGGATGGATCGATTCGATCTCTTCCTCGCCGTGCTTGCGGGCGTTGTAGACCGGGATGTTCTCCATCGGGCCGGGGCGATAGAGCGCCACGAGCGCGATGATGTCCTCGATACAGTCCGGGCGCATGCCGATCAGCGCCTTGCGCATGCCCGCACTTTCCACCTGGAACACGCCGACCGTCTCGCCGCGCGAAAGCATGTCGTAGGTCTTCTTGTCGTCGAGCGGGATGCTGGCGAGGTCGATGCTGATGCCGCGCTTGGCAACGAAATCGACCGCGGTCTTCAGAACCGTCAGCGTCTTCAAACCAAGGAAGTCGAATTTCACGAGGCCGGCCTGCTCCACCCATTTCATGTTGAACTGGGTGACCGGCATGTCGGAGCGCGGATCGCGATACATCGGCACCAGCTTCGAAAGCGGCCGGTCGCCGATGACGATACCGGCGGCATGCGTCGAGGCATGGCGATAAAGGCCCTCGATCTTCTGGGCGATATCGAGCAGGCGGGCGACGACCGGCTCCTTGTCCGCCTCCTCCTGCAGACGCGGCTCCTCCTCGATCGCCTTGCTGAGCGGGGTCGGATTGGCGGGATTGTTCGGCACCAGCTTGCAGATCTTGTCGACCTGGCCATAGGGCATTTCCAGCACGCGGCCAACGTCGCGAAGGGCGGCACGCGCCTGCAGCGAACCGAAAGTGATGATCTGCGCCACCTGCTCGCGGCCATATTTGGCCTGCACATAGCGGATCACCTCTTCGCGCCGGTCCTGGCAGAAGTCGATATCGAAGTCCGGCATCGAGACGCGTTCCGGATTGAGAAAGCGCTCGAACAGCAGCGAGAAGCGCAGCGGATCGACGTCGGTAATCGTCAGCGCATAGGCGACGAGCGAGCCTGCACCGGAACCGCGGCCCGGGCCGACTGGAATATCATGGCGCTTCGCCCATTTGATGAAGTCGGCAACGATCAGGAAGTAGCCGGGGAACTTCATGCGCTCGATGACGCTGAGCTCGAATTCCAGCCGGTCGCGATATTCCCTTTCCTCATAACCCGGTGCCATGCCGAGCGAAGCCAGGCGTTGGTCGAGCCCCTCCACGGCCTGGGCGCGCAGTTCCGCCGACTCGGCGCGTTCGGCCTCTTCCGCGTCGTCGGTGGCGCCGGTGAAACGCGGCAGGATCGGCTTGCGCGTCTTCAGGATGAAGGAGCAGCGGCGGGCGATCTCGACCGTATTTTCCAGCGCCTCCGGCAGATTGGCGAAAAGCTTCGCCATGTCGGCCCGGCTCTTCAGATAATGATCCGGCGTCAGGCGGAACCGCGTATCGTCCGAGACGATGGCATTGTGGGCGACGGCCATCAGCGCATCGTGCGCGTCATAGTCATCACGCGTCGGGAAAAAGGCCTCGTTGGTCGCAACGAGCGGAATGTCATGCTCGTAAGCCATCGCGATCATCTTCTGCTCGTGGCGGCGATCATAGGTGCCGTGACGCTGCAACTCGACATAAAGCGTGTCTCCGAAGAGACGCTTTAGCGTCAGCAATCTGGAGAGCGCCTGCCCGGCGTGCCCTTCCTTCAGCGCCATATCGACAGGCCCGCTCAACGAGCCGGTCAGGGCGATCATGCCTTCCGTGCCGATCTCTTCCAGCCATGACGTGGTGATGTGAACGGCGCTATTGCCTTCGCCGCCGAGATAGGCGCGGCTCACCAGATCGACGAGGCGCTCATAGCCCTGCTCGGTGGCGGCAAGCAGCACGATGGACGGCAGCTTCGCCAATGCCTGCTGCGGTCCGCGCTTCTCGCCCTCGCCGCCATCTTCCATGTCGATCGATACCTGGCAGCCGATGATCGGCTGCAGGCCCTCGTCCATCGCCTTCTGCGAGAATTCCAGTGCAACGAAAAGGTTGTTGGTATCGGTGATTGCGATGGCCGGCTGGCTGTCGCCGGCGGCCTTGGCCAGTATCTTCTTGAGCGGCAATGCGCCCTCTAGCAGAGAATAGGCGGAATGAACCCGCAGGTGCACGAATTCCGGCATTTCGCCGACCGGCGCAACCGCGCCGCTGCCACCCGCATCTGCCATCTCATACCCTTCCGCATGCCAAAATGAATCAACGCTATTTTCGGCATTGCGGATCATAAAGTCCAGAAGTTGCTCCCATCAAATACGGGAGCAGGCATGTGCATATGGAGGATAAAATTCACATCGCCATCATGATGAGGGAAAAGCTGGCGACGAACATGACGATGGAAGTGAATGCTGCAACGTCTCGAATGATATCGGTCATTTACGCTCTCCTTACCCGTTATGTTTCTTTTTTGTTCTATTTTTGTTCGAGAGTCAATAGAGGCGTCAATAAATTCATCACTCGACTTTTCCGCCTGCGGATGGACGCGGAAATGGTCCGGCGCTATGCAGAAGCAAATGGGGACATTACGATGAAATCACTTGCCTGCGCTCTCATTCTTCTTTCGGCTGCAACGATTGCTCATGCTGATGACACCGTCGCGCCCGGCCGCGTCATTGACGCCGCGATCGGCGACTGGAACAAGGATGGCAAGCCGGATCTCGCCCTGCTTGTGGCAGGCGCCGAGGACGATCAGGCCGACAATCCGATCGGCGTCTATGTCTATCTGCGCGATGAGGAACACTCCCTGCTGAAGCTCGCCGCAAGCGCTCCGAACAAGATATGGGGCAGCGTCGCGCCCGGCGGCATCGTCGGCCAGGAACCGTCGATCTCGGCGCTGCCGAACGGTTCCATCGCAATCGTCTCGCAGAATGATGCCATCGGGCGGGATCGCTGGCATCAAACGCTGACGCTTGCCTATCGCAACAACAATTTCGTGGTCGCCGGCTACACCTACGACTCCCGCGATACGCTCGAGCCGGATAACAGCCATAGCTGCGACTACAATGTGCTGACAGGCAAAGTGACCAAGGACGGCAAGACCCTGAAAGCCGAAGCCAAGACCGTCAGCATTCAGGACTGGCAGGACGATATCGGTCAGAAGGCCTGCGGAAATGGCGAATAAATCAGTTTGTTCACTATTTGTTCTTTACAAATGGCCCAGCCGGTGACACTATGGCCGCTCACCAGAATTGGAGCGCGTCATGCCGGATCTTGCCGAGCTGAACGATTTTATTGTCATCGCCAAGGCCGAGACCTATGTGGGCGACGGCGAGCACCTGCCGTCCAGCCGCAACGGCTCGCATGACATCGGCTATGTCAGCGGCCGCTGGCGCTATCTCGACAGTTATTTCGGCGGCACGGATTTCGCCGGGCAGGAGATCATCTGGTACGATGACGAGCCGATCTGGGCGATGAATTATTTCGGCCATATCATCGTGCCCGATCTGATTGACGGGACGCGCGCCGGCATGGTCATCAAGGCGGCGCTCATGCGTCTCTACCTGGACGAAAAACGCTTTCTCGGCGGCTACGAGTTCGAACATGCTTATGGCCACTATATCGACCACAGTACGGGCGCCTGCGACCACTTCACCGGCCACGAGGCCATCATGGTGAAGGAGCGCAAGGCCTACGAGCTGGATTATCGCGGCGGCTTGATCGTTCCATAACGAACGATCAGAACTCGACCACCTTGCCGTCGTTCAGCGTGACGCGGCGGTCCATGCGGGCGGCGAGTTCGTGATTGTGGGTGGCGATCAGGGCCGCAAGGCCAGATTGGCGCACCAGCGCTTCCAATGCATCGAATACGTAATGCGCGGTATCCGGATCGAGGTTGCCGGTGGGCTCGTCCGCCAGCAGCACCAGCGGTGCGTTGGCGACGGCGCGGGCGATCGCGACGCGCTGCTGTTCGCCGCCGGACAATTCGGCCGGACGATGATCGGCGCGATGGCCGATGCGCATGTAATCGAGAAGCTGAGCGGCCCGCGCGCTCGCATCCTTGCGCGAGAGACCGGAAATGAGCTGCGGCATCATGATGTTCTCAAGAGCCGAGAATTCCGGCAGCAGGTGATGGAATTGATAGACGAAGCCGATCTCGCTGCGGCGCACGGCCGTGCGCTTGTCGTCGGACAAAGCTTCGCAGGCCTGGCCGTTGACGAGCACCTCGCCGCCATCCGGGTGCTCGAGCAGGCCGGCGACATGCAGGAGCGTCGACTTTCCTGTGCCTGATGGAGCGACAAGCGCGACCATCTC
Source organism: Rhizobium freirei PRF 81 (assembly GCF_000359745.1). Taxonomy (GTDB): domain Bacteria; phylum Pseudomonadota; class Alphaproteobacteria; order Rhizobiales; family Rhizobiaceae; genus Rhizobium; species Rhizobium freirei. The sequence goes on along the minus strand of NZ_AQHN01000077.1, from coordinate 186,569 downwards.
GCCGCTACGCAGGGTAAAATCGGCTTTCTTCAAGATCGGCAGGCGCGTCTCACCCTGCCCATAATGACGCTCCACGCCAGAGAGCTGAAGAACGACGTTGCGTTTCATCAAATGCGGATTCCTTATTCGTAGCGCAACGCCTGCACCGGATCGAGCCGCGAGGCACGCCAGGCCGGAAAGATCGTGGCAAGGAAAGACAACGTCAGAGCCATCACGATAACGGAGATGGTCTCACCCATATTCATCTTGGCCGGTAGTTTGCTGAGGAAATAGACTTCCGGATTGAAAATCACCGTACCCGAAATCCAGCTGAAGAACTGACGGATGGACTCGATGTTCAGGCAGACAAAGACGCCAAGGATCACGCCTGCAAGCGTGCCGACGACACCGATGGCCGCCCCCGTCATGAAGAAGATGCGCATGATCGAGCCCGACGTCGCGCCCATGGTGCGCAGGATGGCGATATCGCTGCCCTTATCCTTCACCAGCATGATCAGGCCTGAAATAATGTTCAGGGCGGCGACGAGGACGATCAGCGTCAGGATCATGAACATCGTATTGCGCTCGACCTGCAAAGCCGAGAAGAAGGTGGCGTTGACCTGCCGCCAGTCGGTCAGGAAGATCTGCCGTCCGGCCGCCTCTTCGATCTTTGGTCGCAACTGATCGACATCATCGGGATTGGTGATAAAGAGCTCTATTTTTTCAACGATACCCTGGGCATTGAAAAAGACCTGTGCCTCCTCCAGCGGCATGAAGACGACGGAGGAATCATATTCCGACATGCCAACTTCGAAGATGCCTGAGATCGTGTAGGCCTTGACGCGCGGATTGACGCCGAACGGCGTGACATCCCCATCCGGCGCCGTCAGCGTGATCTGGTCACCGACCGTCAGGCCCAATTGCCGCGCAAGACGGCTGCCAATCAGCACGCCCTGCCCCGAGACAAAACCGACCATGTCGCCGGAAACGACGTGATCGGACACCGTTTTGAGCTTGGTGAGATCCTCCGAGCGGATACCGCGCACCAGCGCGCCGGTGCCGGAGCCGCCACGGCCGGAGGCAAGCGTCTCGCCCTCGACGAGCGGCAGGACCATGGTGACACCAGGGACGGCGGAAAACTTCTTCGCCAGTTCAGCGTAATCATTCAGCGGCGAATCGATCGGCTGCACGACGACATGACCGTTGAACCCAAGGATCTGCTTGAAGAGCTCTGCCCGGAAACCGTTCATGACGGCCATGACGATGATCAGCGCGGCAACGCCGAGCATGATGCCGACCAGCGAGAAACCGGCAATGACCGAGATCGATGCCTCCCTGCGCCTGGAGCGCAGATAGCGCCAGGCCACGAGCCGCTCGAACCCGGAAAACGGACGAGACGATGGGCCGGCCTTGAACGAATTTTCCTGCTGTTCCACTGCCGCGCTCACCGCCATTCGTCTTCCATCCTATTTACAGGCTATCAGCCTGCCAGCCGCTTGATTGCCGCTTCGACCGTCATCGTTTCGCGAGCGCCGGTCTTGCGGTCCTTCACTTCCACTTCGCCGCCCGCGATCGAACGCGGCCCGACGATGATCTGCACTGGCACACCGATCAGATCCGCCGTCGCGAACTTCGTTCCGGCACGATCGTCGCGATCGTCGTACAGCACGTCCTTGCCGGCCTTCGAAAGAGCGGCATAGACCGTTTCACAAGCTTCGTCACAAGCCTGATCGCCGGACTTCATGTTGATCACCGCGACATCGAACGGCGCAACCGACGCAGGCCAGATGATTCCGTTCTCATCATGCGATGCTTCGATGATGGCGGGAACAAGGCGGGTCGGGCCGATACCGTAAGATCCCATGTGGACAGCGTGTTCCTTGCCGTCGGGACCCTGCACTTTCGCGCCCATCGGCTCGGAATATTTCGTGCCGAAGTAGAAGATGTGGCCGACCTCGATACCCCGCGCCGAGAGGCGTTCGCCTTCCGGGATGGCGTTGAAGGCAGCTTCGTCATGCATTTCCGAAGTGGCCGCGTAGACCGAGGTCCACTTGTCGAAGATGCCCTTCAGGCCGGCGACGTCGTCGAAATTCGTGTCCTCGCCGGGAATGTCGAAATTGACGAAGTCCTTGTGGCAGAAGACTTCCGACTCGCCGGTATCGGCAAGAATGATGAATTCATGGCTGAGATTGCCGCCGATCGGGCCGGTGTCGGCCCGCATCGGAATTGCCCTCAAGCCGAGACGATTGAAGGTGCGCAGATAGGCGGCGAACATCTTGTTGTAAGAATGCACGGCGCCTTCCTGCGTCAAATCGAAGGAATAGGCATCCTTCATCATAAATTCGCGCGAGCGCATCGTCCCGAAGCGCGGGCGAATCTCGTCACGGAACTTCAGCTGGATGTGATAGAGGTTCAGCGGCAGGTCCTTGTAGGACTTGACGTAGGACCGGAAGATGTCGGTGACCATCTCTTCATTGGTCGGGCCGTAAAGCATGGGCCGGTCCTGCCGGTCCTTGATGCGCAGCATTTCCTTGCCATAGGCGTCGTAGCGGCCGCTTTCCTGCCAGAGCTCGGCCGATTGCAGCGTCGGCATCAGAAGCTCGATGGCGCCGGAGCGGTTCTGCTCCTCGCGGATGATCCTGTTGACCTTGTCAAGCACGCGCTTGCCCAGTGGCAACCAGGAATAGATGCCTTGCGACTGCTGACGGATCATGCCGGTACGCAGCATGAGCCGATGGGAAACAATTTCAGCCTCTTTAGGATTTTCCTTCAGAATGGGCATGAAGTAACGAGACAGACGCATGACGCTTGTTCCAGATGGTTTGACGATCCGCTCTATACGGAATCGTTAGCAAATTATGTATAAGGGCAGTTCATAACTGCTTCGGCGCCGGAAGGAAACCCGCATTCTCCATGAGGGAATTTGGCAAACGCCCGAGGATGCAGGCGATGCGGCTTGTTTTCATGATTCCGAAAAAATGCGCGTTTATAAGGATTTACGACGAAAATCTGTCAACAGAAAAAATCTGCGCGACTGTAGTAAAAAAGCAAAAAAACAGATGACAAAGCTCAATGTTTGAGCTAATTTTAGCTCACAAAAGAGGCAGGAAGGCTAAATTCTTGCCGTTTCGCGGTCAAGTCTTGGGAGGATCAGATCTTAGGCGCGCTTGCTCGCTGCCCCGGCAACGGATAAGGATCACGCGATACTTAAAAACAAGGCTTATAGCCTTGTTTTTTTTTGCTTTTACGATGGCCAACTATGCCTTGAACGCGCCCCGTCGGAAAGCGCTGCCGAGGCCTTCCCATCATGACCTTGCAGCCATGTTCTGCAGCCTCTTTGCTTCACTCAGATGACAGGCGTGTGACGAATTGAAGGCGATTGCAAGGCGTTTTGATTTCAACCCACGCTACAGGCTGCGCCGATCGACTATTTGTCGTAATCGGGAATGATTTTCGGGATGGAGTCGATGCTCAGACCGAAATAATGCGAGGCGACATACCAGGCGCCGTAGATGAGGGCCGAGACCAGCGTGGTGAAGAATACCACTCTCCAGGCACGAAACTTAGTGGGCGCGCTTTCGACGGTTCCGGCGATCACATGCTCGTCCTCGGCCTGCGTGCGCAAACCGAAGGGCAGTACGGCAAAAAGCGTAATCCACCAGATGACGAAATAAACCGCGAAGCTCGCTGCAATCTGCTGGGCCATTATGCTCCCTTGAAGCGGTTCAGTTCTTCACAGAATCTCCGAACCGCTCGACCTTGTTGTTTTACGCAACTCCAGACGGAAAACCGCTGCGCACTTTTCGCGAAATTGCTCCAAGGACGAGCCTGCTCGCCCTTCCCTCTTCCAAGTTGCTTATAGGGGCAAAACCGCCATCTTTCAAAGCGCGTTCCAGCGCTTTAATGTCACACTTGCTCAAGCTCGATCAGCGTGCCGAAGAAGTCTTTCGGGTGCAGGAAGAGCACCGGCTTGCCATGCGCGCCGATTTTCGGCTCGCCGTTCCCAAGTACCCGGGCGCCTGCAGCGGCCAGATGATCGCGAGCCGCCAGAATATCGGCAACCTCGTAGCAGATGTGATGCATGCCGCCGTCCGGGTTCTTCGCAAGAAAGGCCGCGATCGGCGATGCCTCGCCGAGCGGCTCCAGCAACTCGACTTTGCTGTTCGGCAATTCGACGAAAACGACCGTTACTCCGTGCTCGGGCAAAGCCTGCGGTGCGGACACAACGGCGCCAAGCGTCTCGCGATAAGCGCGACTGGCCGTTGCGATATCCGGAACAGCGAGCGCGACATGATTGATGCGTCCAAGCACGGATCTCTCCTCCTAGAGCGTTTCCGCCTTTCTTCGAATCGCGGAAACGCTCTATCTTTTTGCTTTCTTATGCATTCCGAACGGAAAACCGCTGCGCACTTTTCCTGGAAATGCTCTAGATCGGATGGCGGATGTCAGCCGCCGGTACGCGTGACGAAGACGGTAACCAAAGGCTTTTTGCCCCAACCCTGGTTCGCGGCGGCGCGCACGGCGCGGCGGGCAGCTTCCTGCAGCATGTCCAGATCCTTGCGGCGAGCACGGGGAATGCTCTCGATGGCGCTGACGACGGCATCGAAGAGCGTGTCTTCCATCTCGTCACCCTCGTCGTCATAAGCCGGCAGGCCGATCGGCACGATATCCGGATCGCCGACGATGTCGTAACGGGCATCGAGCACGACGTTGACGGCGACATGGCCGACATAGGAGAGCTTCTTGCGCTCGCCGATTCCCATCTCGTCGAAATCGCCGATCAGGATGCCGTCCTTGAAGATACGCCCATGCGGCGCCTCATCGATCACCTCGGCCGGTCCCGGCGCAAGGCGCAAGATATCGCCGTTGCGCACGCGCGGTACGATGGCAATGCCGCTCTGTTCGGCCAGTTCCTTATGCGCAGTCAGATGCGTGGCCTCGCCATGCACGGGAACCACGATCTTCGGCCGCGTCCACTGATACATCTTCTGCAACTCGTTGCGCCGGGGGTGGCCGGACACATGAACGAGCGCTTCGGCATCCGTCACGATATGCACGCCCTGCTCGATCAAGCCATTCTTGATATCTTGAATAGCCTTCTCGTTTCCGGGGATGGCGCGCGAGGAGAAGACGACGATATCGCCTGATGCCAGCGCGACGTTGCGCATTTCATCCCTCGCCAGCTTGGCAAGGGCTGCGCGCGGCTCGCCCTGGCTGCCGGTGAGGATGACCACCACCTTATCGCGCGGAATATAACCGTATTCGTCCTCGGCGATGAACGGCTTGATGCCCTCCATCAGACCGATATCGCGAGCCACATCGACGACGCGCTTCAGCGAACTACCTAAAAGGAGAACTTCACGACCGGCGGCTTCAGCAGCCTCGGCGACGGTGCGGATACGGCCGACATTCGAGGAGAAGGTGGTGACAGCCACGCGACCTTCGGCATCCTCGATGATCTTGCGCAGGCTTTCGGAGACGTCCTTCTCGGAAGGCGAGACGCCATCGCGTAGCGCATTGGTGGAATCGCACATCAGCGCCAGCACGCCCTCGTCGCCGAGCTGGCGGAAGCGGGTCTCGTCGGTCAAAGGCCCGAGCGAGGGCTCGTGATCGATCTTCCAGTCGCCGGTGTGAATGACGCTGCCGAGCGGCGTACGGATCATCAGCGACATCGGCTCGGGGATCGAGTGATTGACGGCGACGCCTTCGATCTCGAAGGGGCCGACATTGATGCGATCGCCGGCCTTGAATGGCGTGATCGGAATCTCACCCATCGTCTTTTCATAGTCGCGCTTGGCTTCCAGAAGACCTGCGGTGAAGGCGGACGCATAGATGGGAACGTTCAGGCCTGGCCAAAGATCGTTCAGCGCGCCGTAGTGATCCTCATGCGCATGGGTGATGATGATGCCCTTGAGGTTCTTGCGCTCCTTGGCGAGGAAGCGGATATCCGGCAGCACCAGATCGACACCCGGCAGATCGGGACCTGGGAAGGTAACGCCGCAATCGACCATGATCCACTGGCGATGCTCCGACGGACCATAACCGTACAGCGCGAGATTCATGCCGATCTCGCCGACGCCGCCGAGTGGCAGAAACACCAGTTCGTCTTGTTTCGCCATTTCGTTCCCAACCACTACTTAAGAAAAACATCGCCCGCCGCGATCGGCATAGTCTTGCCGTCGTCGGTTTCGAGCATCAACAAGCCATTATCATCGATTCCAACGAATTGGCCTAAAATCGACCGGTCCGGCAAATTCACTGTGATCTTTTCCCCGATGCCGCACGCCGCTTCCCGCCAGCGGGCAGTAATCTCCCGGACACCCTTGCCGCGGTTCCAGACAGCCAGCACCTCTGCCATCGCCGCATAGAGATGCGCAAACAGCTCTTCCGCCGAAACCATGGAGCCCTGTTGGCGCAGGCTGGTCACCGGATACATCGGATTGTCGGGCATGGTCGTGACATTGATACCGATGCCGATGACAAGCGCATAGCGTCCATCCCGGAGCGCTTCGCCCTCGATCAGGATGCCGCAGGTTTTCTTGCGACCGATCAGGATATCGTTCGGCCACTTGATCTCGGCCGGCTCGGCCGCCAGCGGCAATACCGCGCGCACCGCCTGATGCACGGCAACCGCCACCGCAAGCGGCAGTGAGCCGAGGCGGTCCATCGGTGCGGGATCGATCAAAAGCAGCGATGCGTAGAGATTGCCGGGTTCGGAAACCCATGGACGACCGCGGCGACCACGCCCGCCGGTCTGGCGCTCGGCGGTCACCCACAGGTTTCCGGGATCGCCAGAGCGTGCTCTTTCCAGACACACGCTATTTGTAGAGGAAGTCTCTGAAAGGGCATCGTGCCGGAAGTCGGCAAGCGACTTCCGGCTATTCATGTCAGACACCATCAAAACAGCGTCGCGGCTGCCAGATCGGCAGCACCGCCGATTACGCCGCCGAAGAAGACGTAGGTGATGACGAAGAGGCCGGAGAGGCCGAAGACGAGGCGCAGCGAGCCCGCCGTGCGCGTGAACTCGTCCTTGGCTTCATCGAACCACATCACCTTGATGACGCGCAGATAGTAGTAGGCGCCGACGACCGAGGCCAGAACGCCGATGATGGCGAGCGCATAGAGATGCGCCTGGATGGCCGCGACGAAGACGAAGTACTTTCCGAAGAAGCCTGCCAGCGGCGGGATGCCTGCCAGCGAGAACATCAGCGCCGTCAGCACGACCGCCATGAAGGGGTTCGTCGCGGAGAGACCAGCAAGATCTTCGATACTTTCGACCTGACGCCCGTCCTTGCGGCGCATCGCCATGATGATGGCGAAGGAGCCGAGCGTCATGACCATGTAGATGACCATATAGAGCATGACACCGGACACGCCGGTCTTGGTGCCGGCGGCAAGGCCGACGAGCGCATAGCCCATGTGGCCGATCGAGGAATAGGCCATCAGTCGCTTGAAATTGCGCTGACCGATCGCGGCGAAGGAGCCGAGCACCATCGAGGCGATCGAGATGAACACGATGATCTGCTGCCAGTCGGCGAGCACCGGATGGAAAGCCGTAACCACGATGCGGGTCAGGATCGCCATGGCCGCAACCTTCGGCGCACCTGCAAAGAAGGCGGTGACCGGGGTCGGAGCGCCTTCGTAAACGTCCGGCGTCCACATGTGGAACGGCACGGCGGAGATCTTGAAGGCCAGACCGGCGAGCACGAACACCAGACCAAAGACGAGGCCGAGCGAACGGGTCTCGGCGCTGAGGGCCGTAGCAATGGCGTCGAAAGTCGTGTGGCCGGTGAAGCCATAGACCAGCGACATGCCGTAGAGCAGCATACCGGAGGAGAGCGCACCGAGAACGAAGTACTTCAGGCCGGCTTCGGTCGACTTCACGCTATCGCGGTTGATGGCGGCGACGACATAGAGCGCCAGCGACTGCAGTTCCAGCGACAGATAGAGGGAAATCAGGTCATGGGCCGAGATCATCAGCAGGATGCCGAGGGTCGCGAGAACGAGCAGAACCGGGAACTCGAAGCGATCGAGCTGTTGCTCTCGCGCATGCCCCATGCTCAGGAACATGGCAACGATCGAGCCGATCAGGGCGACGATCTTCATGAACCGCGAGAAGCCATCGGCAAGATAGGCGCCGCCATAGGCGAGCCCCTCGCCCGGCACGAAGATGATCCAAAGACCGGCCACCGCGAGAAGCGCGATGGCAAGACCGGTGATCATCGGTCCGGACCGCTCGCCCGAGAAGACGCCGATCATGAGCAACGCAAGCGCACCGACCGCGAGGATGAGCTCCGGAATGGAAAGATGCAGGCTTGCAAGAATTGTGTCAGCAGTCATGTCGAATAGGTCCCGTCATCAATTCATCGACAGCGCAACATTCTGCGCAGCGTGCAGGGCAGCGGTATAGTTGTTGACCAGCAGATCCACCGAAGCGGCCGTGGCATCGAAGATCGGAGCCGGATAGACGCCGAAGAGGATCGTCAAAGCGATCAGCGGATAGAGGATCAGCTGTTCACGCGGCGACAGGTCCAGAAGCTTCTTCAGGTTTTCCTTGTCGAGCACGCCGAAAATGACGCGGCGGTAGAGCCAGAGCGCATAGGCGGCCGACAGGATGACGCCGGTGGCGGCGAAGAGCGCAACCCAGGTGTTGGCACGGAAGACGCCGATCAGGGTCAGGAATTCGCCGATGAAGCCGGAGGTGCCGGGCAGACCGACATTGGCCATGGTGAAGACCATCATGGCGACGGCATATTTCGGCATGTTGTTGACGAGGCCGCCGTAAGCAGCGATCTCGCGGGTGTGGGTCCGGTCGTAGATGACCCCGACGCAAAGGAAGAGCGCGCCCGAAACGATGCCGTGCGAGAGCATCTGGAAGATAGCGCCCTGAACACCCTGCTGATTGGTCGCGAAGATACCCATCGTCACGTAACCCATATGGGCGACCGAAGAGTAAGCGATCAGCTTCTTGATGTCTTCCTGCATCAGCGCCACCAGCGAGGTGTAGATGATGGCGATGACGGAGAGCGCGAAGACGAGCGGCGCGAAATATTCCGACGCGTTCGGGAACATGCCGATCGAGAAGCGGATGAGACCGTAACCGCCGAGCTTCAGCAGGACGCCTGCCAGGATCACCGAGCCGGCCGTCGGCGCCTGAACGTGCGCGTCGGGAAGCCAGGTATGGACCGGCCACATCGGCATCTTCACCGCGAAGGAGGCGAAGAAGGCCAGCCATAGCCACGTCTGCAGCTGCGGCGGGAACTTGTAAGCGAGCAGCGACGGGATATCGGTCGTGCCGGCCTGCCAGTACATCGCCATGATGGCGAGCAGCATCAGCACCGAGCCGAGCAGCGTGTAGAGGAAGAACTTGTAGCTGGCGTAGACGCGATCCTTGCCGCCCCAGACGCCGATGATCAGGAACATCGGGATAAGGCCGGCTTCGAAGAAGACGTAGAACAGCACGATATCCAACGAGACGAACACGCCGACCATCATCGTCTCGAGGACGAGGAAGGCGATCATGTAGTCCTTGAGCCGCTTTTCGACCGAAAGCCAGCTTGCCAGCACGCAGAAAGGCATCAGGAAAGTCGACAGGATCACGAACAGCATCGAAATGCCGTCGACACCCATGTGATAGCTGATGCCGCTGGTCAGCCAGTCATGCTTCTCGATCATCTGGAAGCCCGGATTGGCATTGTCGAACCAGATCCAGACGAACAGCGAGACGATGAAGGTGAAGACCGTCGTCGCCAGCGAAATGTTCAGGATGTTGCGGCGGCCGTTGGGTCCGTCTTCCCGCGTGAACAGCAGGAGAAGGACGCCCACCAGCGGCAGGAACGTGACCGTTGAAAGAATAGGCCAATCGGTCATCAGAGGGAACTCCCGAGCATCATCCAGGTAACGAGGGCCGCAATGCCGAGCAGCATCGCGAAGGCATAGTGATAGAGGTAGCCGGTCTGCAGGCGCACGACGCGGTTGGTGACATCGACGACGCGCGCGGCAATGCCGTTCGGGCCGATGGTGTCGATGACCCCGATATCGCCCTGCTTCCAAAGGAAGCGGCCAAGGCGCTTGGCCGAGCGAACGAAGAGGAAGTCGTAAAGTTCGTCGAAGTACCACTTGTTCAAGAGGAACTCGTAGAGCGGACGCTGCTGCTGGGCGAGGCGGCGCGGCGTTTCCGGCGACTGGATGTACATATACCAGGCAACCGCGAAGCCAACGACCATCGCAATGAACGGGCTGAGCTCGACCCAATGCGGAGCATGCTCCATCTCTTCGAGGATCTTGTTGTCAGGCAGCGTGAAGAGCGCCTGCTTCCAGAATTCCTCGTAGGCGTGACCGACGAAGTAGTCATGGAAATACCAGCCGGCGAAGACGGCGCCGATTGCCAGCAGATAGAGCGGGATCAGCATGACATTCGGCGATTCATGCACATGGTGCATGACTTCGTGCGATGCACGGGGCTTGCCGTAGAAGGTCATGAAGATCAGACGCCAGGAATAGAAGCTGGTGAACAGCGCGGCGATGACCAGCAGCGTGAAGGCAAAGCCGGCAGCCGGATTGTGCGACGTGTAGGAGGCAGAGATGATCGCATCCTTGGAGAAGAAGCCGGCAAAGCCGATCGGCGAGAACGGAATACCGACGCCGGTGATCGCCAGCGTGCCGATGATCATCATCCAATAGGTCTTCTTGATGTGCGAACGGAGGCCACCCATATGGCGCATGTCCTGCTCGCCATCGACGGCGTGGATGACCGAGCCGGCGCAAAGGAAGAGCAGAGCCTTGAAGAAGGCGTGCGTGAACAGATGGAAGATCCCAGCGCCGTAAGCGCCGACGCCGAGGGCGACGAACATGTAGCCGAGCTGCGAACAGGTCGAATAGGCGATGACGCGCTTGATGTCGTTCTGCACGAGGCCGACGGTCGCCGCGAAGAAGGCCGTGATCGCTCCAATAATGGTCACGACGGTCAGCGCATCCTGCGACAGTTCGAAGATGGGCGACATGCGGGCGACGAGAAAGACGCCGGCGGTGACCATGGTCGCGGCGTGGATGAGCGCCGAAACCGGGGTTGGGCCTTCCATGGCGTCCGGGAGCCAGGTGTGCAGCAGGAACTGCGCCGACTTGCCCATCGCGCCCATGAAGAGCAGCAGGCAGACGGCGGTGAGCGCATGGCCGCGATCGAGATGCATGCCGAGGAAGTTGAGGACGACATCGGTCGGTTGGCCGCCCTGCCCTGCGGCAAAGCTCTGCGCATTGCCGAAGATGACGTCGAGGTTGATCGAGCCGAAGAGGACGAAGACGCCCGCAATGCCGAGCACGAAGCCGAAGTCGCCGACGCGGTTGACGATGAAGGCCTTGATAGCCGCTGCGGACGCGGACGGCTTCTTGAACCAGAAGCCGATCAGCAGATAGGAGGCCAGACCGACGCCTTCCCAGCCGAAAAACATCTGGGCGAGGTTGTCGGAGGTCACCAGCATCAGCATGGCGAATGTGAAGAGCGAGAGATAAGCGAAGAAGCGCGGACGATGCGGATCGTGGTGCATGTATCCGATCGAGTAGACGTGAACCAGGGTCGATACCGAGTTCACGACGATCAGCATGACCGAGGTCAGCGTATCGACGCGCAGCGCCCAGGATGCATCGATGCCCCCGGACTGGATCCAGCGCAGAACTTCGACCTTGATCGGGCCATCCGTATGGCCGAGAGCCACGGTGAAGAAGACGACCCAGGAGAGGACGCCGGCGACGATCATCAGGCCGGTGGTAACATATTCCGAAGCCTTGGCGCCGATGGCGCGGCCGAAAAGGCCGGCGATAATCGCACCGATCAGAGGAAGAAAGACGATAGCCTTATATAAGAACATAGCTGTATCAGCCCTTCATCACGTTGACGTCTTCAACCGCGATGGAGCCGCGGTTACGGTAGAAGACGACGAGAATTGCAAGACCGATCGCAGCCTCAGCCGCAGCGACGGTCAAAATGAACAGAGCGAAAACCTGGCCGACGATGTCGTTGAGGAACGACGAGAAGGCGACCATGTTGATGTTGACCGCGAGCAATATCAGCTCGATGGACATCAGGATGATGATGACGTTCTTGCGGTTGAGAAAGATACCGAAGACGCCGAGCACGAAGAGAATGGCGCTAACCGTCAGGTAGTGGGAAAGTCCGATGACCATGTTCTTGTTCCTTTGATCCTCGTGCCTCGCCTCAGACGCCCTGCCCCGGCTTGACCTTGACCACCTCGACGGCGGTCGCAGGCGTGCGGGCGACCTGTTGGGGAATATTCTGGCGCTTGATGTGCGTGCGATGCCGAAGCGTCAGCACGATCGCGCCGATCATCGCGACCAGCAGAACAAGGCCGGCGATCTCGAAGAAATAGACGTAGTTGGTATAGAGCACGTCGCCGAGGGCGGCGGTGTTGGTGCGTTGCGTGATGGCGGGAATCGGCATGGCGACCGACTTGGCGATCTGGGGCGAGATCACGCTGCCGCCGATGACGACGATCAGCTCGGCCGCGAGGATGACGCCGATCAACGCGCCGATCGGCGCATATTCCAGAATGCCCGCCCGGAGCTGGGCGAAATCGACATCAAGCATCATGACGACGAAAAGGAAGAGAACCGCCACGGCGCCGACATAAACGACCAGCAGGATCATCGCCAGGAACTCGGCCCCCATCAACAGGAAGAGGCCGGCTGCGTTGAAGAAAACCAGGATGAGGAACAGGACCGAATGGACCGGATTCCGCGCTGAGATGACCATGAACGCCGACGCCACTGCGACAAAGGCGAAGATATAGAAAAAAAGAGCCTGCAGACCCATGTTGGTGCCTTTTTCGTCTTCCCCCGGGCAGCGGGGTGCTTCCCCTGCCCGATGGAGCTCGGTCGGACCCTCGTCCGGCAAAGCCCCGGTCTAGATTCAACCGCGACGGCAACTATAGGCCGCCCGTCACGGCATACTCAAAACTCCGCTCAGCGGTACGGCGAATCCATCGCGATGTTGCGCGCGATTTCGCGTTCCCAGCGGTCGCCATTGTCCAAGAGCCGCGCCTTGTCGAAGTAGAGCTCTTCGCGGGTCTCGGTGGCGAATTCGAAGTTCGGCCCTTCGACGATAGCGTCGACCGGGCATGCCTCCTGGCAGAAGCCGCAATAGATGCACTTCACCATGTCGATATCGTATCGCACCGTGCGGCGGGTGCCGTCGTTACGGCGCGGCCCGGCCTCGATGGTGATGGCCTGGGCAGGACAGATGGCTTCGCAGAGCTTGCAGGCGATGCAGCGCTCTTCGCCATTGGGATAGCGGCGCAGCGCATGTTCGCCGCGGAAGCGCGGGCTGACCGGCCCCTTCTCGAAGGGGTAATTGATCGTCGCCTTCTGCTTGAAGAAGTAACGCATCGACAAAAAGAATGCGCCGACAAATTCCTTGAGGAACAGCGAGCTGACGGCATTGGACAAACCGGCCATCTTAACCTCCAAAACTGCCAGAAGCGGGGACAGACATCATCACGCCCATCCCATCAGCTTCAGCACGAATGCAACGATAACGACCATGGCGAGCGACAGCGGCAGAAAAACCTTCCAGCCAAGACGCATGAGCTGGTCGTAGCGGTAGCGCGGCACGAAAGCCTTCACCATCGCGAACATGAAGAACACAAGGCACGACTTCAGCAGGAACCAGATGATGCCCGGAACCCAATTCAGGATCCAGATATCGACCGGAGGCAGCCAGCCGCCGAAGAAGAGGATCGTCGTCAGCGAGCACATCAGCACGACGGCCGCATACTCGCCGAGCATGAACATCATGTACGGGGCGGAGCTGTATTCGACCATGAAGCCGGCAACCAGTTCCGACTCCGCTTCCGGAAGATCGAAAGGCGGACGGTTGGTTTCAGCGAGCGCCGAAATGAAGAACACGACGAACATCGGGAACAGCGACAGCCAGTGCCAGTCGAGGAACGAGGCCGGCAGGCCGAGCTTGGTGCCGAGGCCCGTCTGCTGCGAGAGAACGATATCCGTCAGGTTCAACGAACCGACGCAAAGCAGCACGGTGACGATGACGAAGCCGATCGAGACTTCGTAGGACACCATCTGCGCCGCCGAACGCAGCGCGCCGAGGAACGGATACTTCGAGTTCGAAGCCCAGCCGCCCATGATGATGCCGTATACTTCCAGCGACGAGATCGCCAGGATGTAAAGGATGCCGACGTTGATGTCGGCGACGACCCAATTCTTGGCCAGCGGCACGACGGCCCACGTGGACAGCGCCAGCACCACGGAAACCAATGGCGCCAGCAGAAATACGGTCTTGTTGGCGCCGGCCGGGATGATCGGCTCTTTGAAGATGAACTTCAGAAGGTCGGCAAAGGACTGAAGCAGACCGAAGGGGCCGACCACGTTCGGGCCGCGGCGCAGCTGAACCGCCGCCCAGATCTTTCGGTCGGCGAGCAGGATAAAGGCGATGAAGATCAGAAGCGGGACCAGAAGCAGCAGGGCCTGGCCGAACATGATCAGGCCCGGCAAGAGATAGGTCGAAACGAATGAATCCATAGTCTTCTGCCCTTACTCTGCCGCAGCCTGGAAATTGTTGCGGGCCAATGCCGAGCATTCGGCCATGACAGCCGACGCGCGCGTTATCGGGTTCGTCAAATAGAAGTCTTTGATCGGCGAAGCAAATGCCGATTTGCCCATCGCGCCGGCTTTTTTCGCAAGTGCGGCAATTTGGGCGCTATCGGCTTCGGCAATCTCGTCGATGCCGGCGAAATGCGGGAAGGCTGCGTAGAGCTTCGCGCGCAATTCTCTCAGCGAATCAAAGGGAAGCTTCTTGCCGAGCACGTCGGAAAGGGCGCGGATGACCGCCCAGTCCTCGCGGGCATCGCCCGGCGCGAAACCGGCACGGTTGCCCATCTGGACGCGGCCCTCTGTGTTGACCCAGGTGCCTGACTTTTCCGTGTAGGCGGCCGCCGGCAAGATGACGTCGGCGTTCTGAGCGCCGTGATCGCCATGCGAGCCGATATAGACTGTCAATTTCGCGCCCTTGCGGCTGAAATCCAGCTCATCGGCGCCGAGCAGGAAGAGCACGTCCATCGACGACAGCATAGCGGCAGCGTTGACGCCCTTTTCGCCGGGAACGAAACCGAGATCGAGGCCACCCACGCGGGAAGCTGCCGTGTGCAGCACGGCAAAGCCGTTCCAGCCGTCCTTGACGACACCGACATCGGCGGCGAGCTTGGCCGCATTTGCCAGCACCTGGGCGCCGTCTTCACGGATTAGTGCGCCCTGGCCGATGATGATCATCGGCTTTTCGGCCTTCTTCAGAACCTCGGCAAAGCCGTGCGAACCGTTGACGACATCGGCGAGCGTATCCGGGCCGGCGCCGAGATAGTCGTAGGAGTAACGCAGGTCGGCATGTTCGCCGATCACGCCGATCGGGAACTTGCCGCGGCGCCAGCGCTTGCGGATGCGCGAATTCAGCACGGCAGCTTCGAAGCGTGGATTGGCTCCGACGATCAGCAGCGCATCGGCGGCTTCGATACCCTGGATGCTTGGGTTGAAGATGTAGCTTGCGCGGCCAAGCGACGGATCAAGCGCCGTCCCGTCCTGGCGACAGTCGAGGTTCTCCGAACCGAGCGATTTCATCAGCTCGGACAGTGCGTACATCTCTTCAACGGAAGCGAGGTCACCGGCGATGGCGCCGATCCTGTCGCCGCTGGTGGCGGCAACAGCCGACTTGATGGCGGCAAAGGCATCGTTCCAGGTCGCCGGCTGCAGACGGCCGTCCTTGCGGACATAGGGCTTGTCGAGGCGCTGGGTCTTCAGGCCATCCCAGATGAAGCGGGTCTTGTCGGAGATCCACTCTTCATTGATCTGCTCGTTGACACGCGGCAGCACGCGCATGACTTCGCGGCCGCGCGTATCGACGCGGATGGCGGAGCCGAGCGCGTCCATGACGTCGATCGATTCGGTCTTGTTGAGTTCCCACGGACGGGCCGTGAAGGCGAAGGGCTTCGAGGTCAGCGCGCCGACCGGGCAAAGGTCGACGACGTTGCCCTGCAGCTCGGAGGTCATCGCCTGCTCGAGGTAGGTGGTAATTTCGGCGTCTTCGCCGCGGCCGATCAGGCCGAGTTCGGAGATACCGGCGACTTCCGTCGTGAAGCGGACGCAGCGCGTGCAGTGAATGCAGCGGTTCATCACGGTCTTGACGAGCGGGCCGATGTACTTGTCTTCGACGGCGCGCTTGTCTTCCTGATAGCGCGAACTATCGATACCGAAGGCCATAGCCTGGTCCTGCAGGTCGCATTCGCCGCCCTGGTCGCAGATCGGGCAATCCAGCGGGTGGTTGATCAGCAGGAATTCCATCACGCCTTCGCGGGCTTTCTTGACCATCGGCGTGTTGGTGAAGACTTCCGGAAGTTCGCCGTTCGGGCCGCCGCGAATATCGCGCACGCCCATGGCGCAGGATGCCTGCGGCTTCGGCGGGCCGCCCTTTACTTCAACCAGGCACATGCGGCAATTGCCGGCCACCGACAGTCGTTCATGGAAGCAGAAGCGCGGAACTTCGGCGCCGGCTTCCTCGCACGCCTGGATAAGCGTGTAGTGATCCGGAACTTCGATCTCTTTACCGTCAATCTTCAGTTTAGCCATCGTCCACTCAGTCCTATATCACGTCTCCAGCCGAACCTGGCCGCAGACAATTTCATGATCGCAAACCGAACTGCCACCGGCGCGGCATGGCCGCCGCAGGGCACCGGTTCGCTCACAATAAGCCTTGCCGAATCTTGTCCCCGCAAGATCAGCGTTGCGATCGAAACATGCGGAGCTTGCCCGCAACATTTCCACCGCCTTCATTCACCCTCCCCGGCCGTTGGATAGAGCCAGGGAAAAATCTCAGCTCCGGCCCTTCGGCAGCAGCGCCTTCGCCTGGCCAACCCAATCATCGCGCCGGATGCGGCCGTCGAAGCCGAGCTCCGCGTCGATCTGATCGATATCCGCATCTGTCCAGGCAGCGATATCGGCAAAGCGCCTGATGCCGCGTCCGTTCAACACCTGCTCCAGTTTCGGGCCGACGCCCGAAATGAGCTTCAGGTCATCGGTTTTCGGCGCGGCCTTGCGGCTGCGCGCAGGAGCCGGCTTTGCTGCAACAGACGCCGCCACCTCGACCTTGGCTTTGCTCGTGGCAGGCGCTGCCGTAGCCGCAGCCGGCTTTGGCGCGACCTTCTTTGCGACAGCGGGCTTCGGCTTTGCAGCCTCCGGCTTCGATGCGACCTGTTCGGCGGCGGGCGATGCCTTTACGGGTTTCGCTTCCCCCGCCCCGTTCTTCTTCACCACCGTCTTCTCTTCGGCGGCGACTTCATTTTCTTGGTCTGACTCGGCAGCACGCTTGCCGGTAACCTCGACGGCACCCTGAAGCGCACCGAAGAATGCGCCGGCGATCTGCGAGGTAACGCCGAAACCGATGGCTGCGGCAGCGGCAAATGCCGCCGCCGGATGAGCCATCAGTGGATTGATCGGCATGACGAGCGAATTCCGCAGCATATCGGCAGCGATACGGCCAAGATCGGCCGATGCATCATCCGCCGCTCCGCTGTCCTGCCTGATATCCGTGGTCTTCGCCATCATCGTCCCTACTCTGCTGCTTCCAGAACCGCGCCGCGGCTCGTCGCGTTGGCTGTGTACTGGTCGATGCGCTTTTCGATCTCGGGACGGAAGTTGCGGATCAGGCCCTGCACCGGCCATGCAGCTGCGTCGCCGAGCGCACAGATGGTATGACCTTCGATCTGCTTCGTCACCTGGAACAGCATGTCGATCTCGCGCTTCTGCGCGTTGCCGCGCGCCATGCGCTCAAGAACGCGCCACATCCAGCCCGTGCCTTCGCGGCACGGCGTGCACTGGCCGCAGCTCTCGTGCTTGAAGAAGGCCGAGATGCGGGCGATCGCCTTGATGATGTCGGTCGACTTGTCCATGACGATCGCCGCTGCCGTACCGAAGGACGACTTGACTTCGCGCAGACCGTCGAAATCCATCGGGCAGTCGATGATATCGGCAGCCGGAACGACCGGGCACGACGCACCGCCGGGAATGACAGCGAGCAGATTGTCCCAGCCGCCGCGAATACCGCCGCCATGCTTTTCGACCAGCTCCCGGAAGGTGATGCCCATCGTCTCTTCAACCGTGCAGGGACGGTTGACGTGACCGGAGAGCATGAACAGCTTCGTGCCGACATTGTTCGGACGGCCGAAGGAGGAGAACCAGCCGGCGCCGCGGCGCAGGATCGTCGGGGCAACGGCGATCGACTCGACGTTGTTGACGGTGGTCGGGCAGCCATAGAGACCCATGTTGGCCGGGAATGGCGGCTTCAGGCGCGGCTGGCCCTTCTTGCCTTCCAAGCTTTCGAGCAGCGCGGTTTCCTCGCCGCAGATGTAAGCGCCGGCGCCATGATGAACGAAAACATCAAAATCCCAGCCGAGCTTATTGTTTTTGCCCAGCAATCCGGCGTCGTAACACTCGTCGATCGCCGCCTGCAGGGCTTCGCGCTCGCGCATGTATTCGCCGCGAACATAGATGTAAGCGGCATTAGCGCCCATGGCAAAGCCGGCGATGACGCAGCCTTCGATCAGCGTATGCGGATCGTGGCGCATGATGTCGCGGTCTTTGCAGGTGCCGGGCTCGGATTCGTCGGCGTTGACGACGAGATAGTGCGGACGGCCGTCGCTCTCCTTCGGCATGAACGACCACTTCAGGCCGGTCGGGAAGCCTGCACCACCGCGACCGCGAAGGCCGGAGGCCTTCATCTCGTTGATGATCCAGTCACGACCCTTTTCGAGGATTTGCTTCGTGCCATCCCAATGGCCGCGCGACATCGCGCCCTTGAGAGACTTGTCCTTGAGGCCGTAGATATTGGTAAAGATGCGATCCTGATCCTGTAACATGCTTCACCTCTTACCGCGGCTTCTTGCCGAAGACCTTGATATATTCCGCTTCGCCACCCTTAGCGAGTGCCTCAGCCTGCCTGACCCAGTCGTCGCGCTCGATCCGGCCCTTGAAATTGAGATAGCCGTCGACCCAATGGCGCTCGGCCTGATGCCAGCTGGCGACCTGCGCGAAGGTGAAGATGCCGAGCTCATGCAGGATGGACTCGATCTTCGGCCCAACGCCGGAAATCAGCTGCAAATCGTCCGGCTGCGCGGGTCTTTCGATACCGGCGGGACGATCCTTGTCGTCAAGCGACGGCTTCTTGGCAGCCTCGCCCTTCTCCGGCGCAGCTTCGGTCGACGGCTGCTCTGCCGCAGCCTTGGCCTTGCCGGCAACGCTCTTTGCCTTCGCCTCATCCGACAGGAGAGAGGTCAGTCCACCTTCCGGAGCGGAGAAGACGCGGTCGATCTGCGGACCGGTCGGAACTTCGCTGCCCTTGCCTGCGGCGAATGCATCGATGATCTCTTCGAGACGTGCCGGCGTCAGATCCTCATAGGTATCCTTGCCGATCACCACCATCGGTGCGTTGACGCAGGCGCCCTGACATTCGACCTCTTCCCAGGAGAGCGTGCCGTCGGCGTTGCGTTCGAAGGCGTGGTCATGGATCCGGCTCTTGCAGACCTTGATCAGCCCTTCGGCGCCACGCAGCATGCAGGGCGTCGTGCCGCAAACCTGAACGTGGGCGCGCGTGCCGACCGGGTTCAGCTGGAACTGCGTGTAGAACGTCGCAACTTCGAGCGCGCGGATATAGGCCATATCCAGCATGTCGGCGATCTTCTCGATCGCTGCCCTGGTGACCCAGCCCTCCTGCTCCTGCGCCCGCATCATCAGCGGGATGATCGCGGACTGCTGACGGCCCTCGGGGTATTTCATGATCGTCTTTTCAGCCCAGACCGCATTCTCCGCATTGAAGGCGAAAGCGGCAGGCTGGAATTGATCTTCGGCTAGTCGACGAACGGACATCTTTCACGCCTTATCTCAGTTTAAGGACCCACACCGCGTATTCGTCAGAGACGAGAATTCGCAGGCATAGGCCGACTGGTCTTTCTGCATAAACACAACAAACTTACCGCCGTTCGGCACAGCGGCCTTGATCTGATACCCGCGAGAGAGGAGATCCGCCACCGTCGAATCTCCGCCCTGCGTAGCCGCATTTCCGCCCTTCGCAGAATTCGCGCCTGGCGCATTCGAACCCTGCAGGTTGATGGTCGGCAGGCTCTGCGTCTTTCCGGTCTGCTGTGCCGAGGCACCGCAAGCGACCAGAAGCGCCGGGATAACCACCTGCCAAACCCGCATCAGCGATCCACCTCGCCGAACACGATATCGAGCGAACCGAGGACCGCAGCGACGTCGGCGAGCAGATGACCGCGGCACATGAAGTCCATGGCCTGCAGATGCGCATAGCCCGGTGCACGGATCTTGCAACGGTAAGGCTTGTTGGAACCGTCGGAGACGAGATAGACGCCGAACTCGCCCTTCGGCGCTTCGACAGCCGCATAAACCTCGCCGGCCGGCACGTGATAGCCTTCGGTGTAGAGCTTGAAGTGGTGGATCAGCGCTTCCATCGAACGCTTCATCTCGCCGCGCTTCGGCGGAACGACCTTACCATCCAGCGACGAGATCGGTCCGGCCTTAGCATCGCCGAGCAGGCGATTGACGCATTGCTTCATGATGCGGACGGATTCGCGCATTTCGATCATGCGGATGAGATAACGGTCGTAGCAGTCGCCATTCTTGCCGATCGGAATGTCGAATTCGAGATCGGAATAGCATTCGTAAGGCTGAGCCTTGCGCAGGTCCCATGCAGCGCCAGAGCCGCGGACCATGACGCCTGAGAAGCCCCAGGCCCAGCAGTCTTCGAGCGAGACCACGCCGATATCGACGTTGCGCTGCTTGAAGATGCGGTTTCCAGTCAAGAGATCGTCGATATCGTCGAGCGCCTTCAGGAAGGGATCGCACCAATCGCCGATGTCCTGGACGAGCTTCTCGGGAAGATCCTGATGAACGCCGCCCGGACGGACATAGGCTGCGTGCATGCGCGAGCCGGAGGCGCGCTCGTAGAACACCATCAGCTTTTCACGCTCTTCGAAGCCCCAGAGCGGCGGCGTCAGAGCGCCGACGTCCATGGCCTGCGTCGTGACGTTCAGAAGATGCGACAGGATGCGGCCGATTTCCGAATAGAGCACGCGGATCAGCTGGCCGCGGATCGGGATGTCGATGCCGAGCAGCTTTTCGACCGCAAGCGCGTAGGCATGCTCCTGGTTCATCGGCGCCACGTAGTCGAGGCGATCGAAATAAGGAACGGCCTGAAGATAGGTCTTCGATTCGATCAGCTTTTCCGTGCCGCGATGCAGCAGGCCGATATGGGGATCGACGCGTTCCACAATTTCGCCGTCCAATTCGAGGACAAGACGCAAAACGCCGTGCGCAGCCGGATGCTGCGGACCGAAATTGATGTTGAAGTTGCGAACGTTATGTTCTGTCATGGCGGCGATGCTCGCGTTTTCAGAATTTCAGAGAATGGCAGGCCGAAGCCTGCCACACGCCAACAATTAGGCCTTCGCCTTCTCGTCACCCGGGAGCACGTAGTCGGTGCCCTCCCACGGCGACAGGAAATCGAAGTTGCGGAATTCCTGCTTCAGTTCCACCGGCTCGTAGACGACGCGCTTGGCGGCATCGTCGTAACGAACTTCGACGAAACCGGTCGTCGGAAAGTCCTTGCGCAGCGGGTGGCCTTCGAAACCGTAGTCCGTCAGCAGACGGCGCAGATCCGGATGACCGGTGAAGAGAACGCCGTACATGTCCCAGGTTTCACGCTCGAACCAGTCGGCGCCGGGATAGATGCCGCAGGCGGAGGGAACAGGCTGGTCTTCGCCGACCGGAACCTTGACACGGATGCGCAGGTTCTTTTTGGGCGACAGCAGATGATAGACGACGTCGAAACGCTCGGCGCGCTGCGGCCAGTCGACACCGCAAATATCCGTCATGTTGACGAAGCCGCACTTGGCGTCGTCACGCAGGAATGTCAGCAGGGCGATAACGTTTTCGGTCGTCGTCGTTACATTCAGCTCGCCGTACTTGATCTCGATCGAGGAGATCAGGGCGCTGCGAACTTCCGTGAGGTAGGCGGCAAGCTCGTTCAGGGCTTCACTCATAATACCTTGTCCCCTGCCTTACCGTTCGATCGTGCCGGTGCGCCGGATCTTCTTCTGCAACAAAAGCACGCCGTAAAGCAGCGCTTCTGCCGTGGGAGGACAGCCCGGGATATAGATGTCGATCGGCACGATGCGATCGCAGCCGCGCACGACGGAATAGGAATAGTGATAGTAGCCGCCGCCGTTGGCGCAGGAGCCCATCGAGATGACGTAGCGCGGCTCCGGCATCTGGTCGTAGACCTTGCGGAGCGCAGGCGCCATCTTGTTCGTCAGCGTGCCCGCAACGATCATGACGTCGGACTGGCGCGGCGAAGCGCGCGGCGCAAAGCCGAAACGCTCGACGTCGTAACGCGGCATGGAAACCTGCATCATCTCGACGGCGCAGCACGCGAGACCGAAGGTCATCCACATGAGGGAGCCGGTGCGAGCCCAGGTGATCAGTTCGTCGGTCGACGTGACCAGAAAACCCTTGTCGGCGAGTTCGTTGTTGATCTCGCCAAAGAACGGATCGTTGCTGCCAACCGGCCTGCCGGTCGCGGGATCGATGATCCCCTTCGGCTGCGGTGCTACGAGCGTCGCGTTCGTCGGAGCTACTCCCATTCCAGGGCCCCCTTCTTCCATTCATAGATAAAGCCGATGGTCAGCACCGCCAGGAACACCATCATCGACCAGAATCCGAACCAGCCGATCGCACTGAAGGATATGGCCCAGGGGAAAAGGAAGGCGACTTCCAGGTCGAAGATGATGAAGAGAATCGATACCAGGTAGAAGCGGATATCGAACTTCATGCGGGCGTCATCGAATGCGTTGAAGCCGCATTCATAGGCCGACAGCTTTTCGGAATCCGGCGCCTTGAAGGCGACGGCAAACGGCGCGATCAACAGCGCCAGGCCAATCACCAAGGCAACACCAATGAAAATCGCTATCGGAATATAGGAACTGAGCAGTCCAGTCATCATGTCCATCCCTGCTTGCGATCAGCGCCGGGGCGGCGCATTTGAGCAAATGCCCAGCAAGCGAAAGAGCGTTGCAACAAAGCCGTGGTTAGCGCAGGCGGAGCGCGGGCGCAAGCCTTTTGAATCTGTCGTTTAAAGTACTGCCAAGCGGTAGATATCAATATGTTGCGACGGCATCGCGACAAATTGGCGCAAAGGCGAAATAGGCTCTTTCGCAATCGCAATAAATTGATGTTTGATTGTAATGGCTTGGAGAAAATGGCGCGAGTGACGGGGCTCGAACCCGCGACCTCCGGCGTGACAGGCCGGCACTCTAACCGACTGAGCTACACCCGCGCATTGCTTGACCTTTCGGCCGGGCGCACGATCCGGATTTGACCTTGAAATGGCGCGAGTGACGGGGCTCGAACCCGCGACCTCCGGCGTGACAGGCCGGCACTCTAACCGACTGAGCTACACCCGCATTTCATTTCAAGCAGTCCAGATGCTTCCGCACCCATCAAAGCGGCCCTCGCCGTTCGATGAGCGGCTAACTACGGGGTTCGTGTTTGGGTGTCAAGCAGGTTTGAATACAAATCGATGACAGAGTGCGAATTGTTTTGGACAAGCTCGCCCTCGAGTTTCCGTTCCCGCGATTTGGCATGGCAGCTTCCCGCCCCGCGCATTTCATGCGAGCCTGATATGCACAGGGATAATCCCGCAGGCTTCACATCCGTGCATATGGACGACCGGAACCGGGGTGGGGAAAAATCAAAAAAATCAAAAAATCTTCACAAACACTCTTGCGGTTTTTCCTCGTTCCGCATAGATCACGGCCACCGGATGCGGCGGGCCGATGACCCGCTTGCCTGAAGGGCGATTAGCTCAGTTGGTAGAGCGCCTCGTTTACACCGAGGATGTCGGGAGTTCGAGTCTCTCATCGCCCACCATTTCCAAAGCGCACGGATTGAACGATTAGCCGAAACGGAACGACCGTTGCGCTGTGCTTCGATGGTCCTCTGTAGATCGCGATGGCGGCCGCTCAGTAATTGCCTGTTATAACAATTCCCAGAAGAACCACGGAAACAAGTCCAAGAGCTGCCATGATCATAAGCAGTTCTTTCAGCATGAATCTTTCCATCTTACTTCCACCCATGGCGTTTGCTCCCAACAAACGACTGTGCGCTTTGGCCCCAACGCCGAATCGCTGCATCAGTTTACTACAAATCCGCATGTAAGTAGCCGGGATGTTGATTTCATCGCCACGACCAAACGAGTGTTGATCTTAACTCGGCGTTTCCTCGTGCGATCAGGGTATCGAGATCTTCGAGGGCCTTTGCCGCGGTGCCGGCTCGATATAGGCGCCGGGCAGATTGACTGTACGCGACAATAATCTCTTGGCGATCTGCTCGGCGGCTGATTTTGCTCCCTCCTTGGAGCAGAAGTTGCCGCGCACCTGTACTGCTGCGGCAAGCAGCTTGAAGAATGCCGCGCAAAGCTCCGCCGATGGCTGTGCCGGGCGGGTCCAGAATCGGTCCAAGGGGCCTTGATCGCCCAAGCCCTCGATGTCGTAGACCGCCGTTCCCAGGACTTTCACAGGCTTGCCGACACGCAATGCCGAAAGCGCCGCGGTGGAATTGACTGTCACCATGCCCTGGCTGGCAACGATCAACCGGTCGAGATTGCCGCCATCGAGGAAATGGACGCGGGAAGACAAACCATACGCGGCACTGATGCGGTTTATATAGGCTCTCCAATTCACAAGCCCGCTGTCGAGCGGATGCAGCTTGATAACGAGCTCAGTCCAGGGAGCGGCATTTTTCGCAAAAGATCGGAGAATCAGCCTGATGGCGTCCTGCTGCTGATGAAAGGGCGAGTGCGAGCGCAGCTGATAATCGGTTTGGAGCTGTAGCGGATAGACGAAGAATCGCTTGTCGCCGGCAATCAGCTCCTCGATCAGGCCTTCGGCCTCGCGAGACTTCGTGCCGCTAGCCGGAAGCCTGCGCAGCCAGCCGGCATATTCCATCAAAGGATGGTAGAGCCCGTGGCGGCGATAGCCGGGGTAGAGAAACCATAGAAGGACGGTCGGAAGATAGTAGACGAGATCGTAGAGCGCTTCCGCGAGAAAGGTCTGGCTGAAGCGACGCGTCCAATCCGGCTCGGGCAGATTCGAGGCGGCGTCGACGATATGGGCCGGATCCGTCGGAAAATGCGAATTGGAGGATAGCCCGTCCCGCTCGAGTGTGACCCAATCCGGCCGCAAATATCCCATTTCCACAACGTTGACGCGGACGCCCGATCGTCGCGCCTCCTCGATTGCGACGCGATGATAGGGGCGCTCCTCGCCGTGCAAAATCATGTCCGTGACATTGTCGGCCTCGATTCGGCCTCGGACATAGTCACGCCAACCGGCAAAATTGCCTCGATAGTTGACAGCGCCGGCGGCGCGCCAGGAAATCCAGTCGCCGGCATTCAGATTGATGCGAATGCATCGGCTGCCGGCAGCCCGAAGCATCCTGGCTGTTTCCGCAAATAACGGCGAGGACGGTCCTTGCAGGAAAAGGAACACCTGTGGGGAATCATCCGCCTCCCCCTTCCCGCCGGCCATTACTCCGGAACCTCGGTGCTCAATCCGGCATAGCGCAGCATGGCGCCGATGAAATTCCAAGGCGCTTCTTCCTGCGGCGGCGTGGGCTTCTGCGAATGCGCACGCGCCCGCCCGAGCGGAACGATGACATAGTCGGTGCGTGGATCGGGGAAAGGATCGGCAAACGCTTTCAGCAACGGCGCATGATCGCCGTAGAACAGAAGCCAGACCGGACGATCAAGCCTGTCGAGATGATGGGCCAGGTTACCGAGCGCATGATCGGCGCGCATCAGCAGCTCCGCATAGATATCCACCGGATCGACGAGGTCGCCGCAGCGGCCCGGCTCCCAGGGGCCGTGATTCGCCATGGATGCGACGAACACGAAATTCTTGTCCGTTCCGTCCTCGTCGATCGCCCGAATCACACTCTTCGTCAGCGACTGGTCGCTGACATAAGGACCATCGCGCTCCGAATTGTGATCGAACTCGTCCAGCATCATCATCCGGTCGAAGCCGAGCTGCGGCATCGCCTTATGCCTCAGGAAGAAAGTCTTGTCGTAGGGATGAATGAACTGCGTTTTCCAGCCGGCCTTCTTCAACCGCGCCGGCCAGACGACATCCTTGTAGTGGCTGGCGCGCAGATAGGGATAACTGGCATCGATATGCACGTTTTCCGGCAGCAGCCCGCTCAGCACCGCAAATTCGGTGCGAAGCGTATAACCGCCTTCGAAAACACTGGACATCCGGCCCCATTGAGCGGCCTGCTCCCGCAACCGGTCTAGATTCGGAAGCCTGACGCTCTCGACGCCGAAATGTCTGAGATCGATGAAGGATTCCGACTGCCAGACGACGATGAGCGGCTCCTCGTCGCCGTGCTCCCAAAGCTCATGCAAAGCGGAGATAAGACGTCCGGACAGATCCGCGACGATCGCCTCGCGCCTGACGCCGACCCAGATGACGAAATGAAAGACCACCGAGGCGAAGGTGCCAAAGCGGACAGTGTCCATTTTGACATCGACCCTGACGAGATATTTTTGCGTGAAGCGACAGACCGGTTCACTGACAATCCTGCTGAAGAGAGCGAGCCATGGCGCAATGGCCACGGCAAACATCAGAAAAACCCAAAGAACACCGTTCCGGGCCGGCAGGATCGCCGGTTCCCAATACATATAGAGG
Organism: Rhizobium freirei PRF 81; assembly: GCF_000359745.1. Classification (GTDB taxonomy): domain Bacteria; phylum Pseudomonadota; class Alphaproteobacteria; order Rhizobiales; family Rhizobiaceae; genus Rhizobium; species Rhizobium freirei. The sequence goes on along the minus strand of NZ_AQHN01000077.1, from coordinate 159,765 downwards.
CCACTTAGGCCGAACACATAAGCGAAGGCGATGATCCAGAAGAAGATGTTCAGCGATGTCGCGTAGAAAATCTCCTTGTACTTGAAGACGTCGACCACGAGCGCGATGTCGGAGAATACCAGGGGCTCGCGGATGAACTCGAATTTTGCCCGGGAAATCCCGGTGAAGATCACAAAGAAGCTGATGACGGCCTGACTGCTGTAGATCGGGCGCCAGGAAATCGCAAAAAAGAAGGCGAAGATTAATGCGATGACGGGAATTCTGACGGCAAAGTCGCCAAGACGGCGTCGCCATGTTCTCTCGGTACGGTTCTGTGCATTGATGGCTGCCGGCATTGCGAAAATGTCGGTCAGGAATACAACCGCGCAAGAAAGCGCAAAGCAGGCGACGGTCAAAAGAACCGGAAAATCATGAAGCTTCAAGACTGCGCCATCCAATGCCCGCCGTTCGTGGCAGCGTTTTCTCGGCCCATCGGGAACGGGCCGCCAATTCCCTAAATCACCGTTTGCTGCCTATGTTCTACCCTAAGGCGCACATCGACAATTATTTCGTATTACTTATCATGATCAAAACCTCAGTCTGCCGCCTTCGCCAAGACCTGAGCCTGCTTTTTTCCCAATTATTTTTCGCGTCTTTCGCGAAAACCACCACATCAACGGCGGCTTTATCAAAGGGCCGAAATAGGCAAGCATCGCGAGCGACCACCCGAAATGAACTTTCGCCTTGCCTCGATCGACCCCGCGAACGATCCTTGCGGCTACCGTCTCCGCGCTCCATGGTTTGACGGAGTCCATCAGAATCTCCGCTTCGGCCGGGCGCATGGAGATCTCCCGCCGATATTGCGGCGTCAGCGTATCGGGCGGGAAGCAGATCGAGACGCGAACGCCGAAGGCGGCGGCCTCCGCGCTCAAGGCCTCGGCAAAGCCGCTCAATGCAGACTTCGATGCGCAATAGGCGGTGTAGCCAAAGATACCGATCAAGGCGGCCCCAGAGGAAATCATCATGATCCGGCCATCGCGGCGATCCTTCATTCCCTTGTAAACCGCGCGCACGGCATTTGCGGTGCCAAGGAGATTGATGGAAACCTGTTCATCGAAGACGGTGGCCGGCATGGCATCGAAAGCGCACGGCTCGACGATGCCGGCGGCCGCGATCAGAATATCGCATGGCCCAAAGGAGCCCTCGCAGCTCTCGACAGACGACGCGGCCTGTGCGGCAGACGCCACGTCGACGGATGCGATCTGGACCTGGGAACTCTTGATACCCGGAAGCGACAGGATCTCCGCCTGCGCCTGCTCCAAGCGGCCCTGATGGCGTGCGAGAAGAGATACTCGGTTACCTCGGCTGGCATAGAGTTTCGCTATCGCCAGACCAATTCCGCTTGAGCCTCCGGTGACGATAACGTGCATGAAATTCACACCCTGATGCTACGATCTGTCACCCGAAATCTGGCCTGCCGGCAACAACTGCATCATCTTGTCGATGTCAAGCGAGGCCAGACCGAATTTCCGGTCCTCCAAGCTCTTGAGTTTGGCGGCGGTCAAGGCAACTGCGCGGCGGATTTGCTCTTCGGTATGATTGCAGGTGATGAAGAAGCGAAGGCGCGCCATGCCCTCCGGCACGGCCGGGTGGATGATGGGCATCACATTGACGCCTTCAGCCAGCAGATCGTTAGACAGTTGTGCCGCGCGAAGCGAATCGCCGACGATGACAGGCACGACCGAGCGGCCGATACTGAGGCCGGTATCGAGGCCCGCCGCCCTGGCACATTCCAGGAACAGCCGGCCGTTACGACCGAGGCGCTCCGTTCGCTCGGGCTCGGCTTGAAGAATATCGAGGCCGGCGATCGCAGCCGCCGCAAGAACGGGCGAAAGACCGACGCTGTAGACGAAACCGCCCGCTTCCGCCTTCAGAATATCCACAAGCGCGCTGCTGCCCGCGATATAGCCGCCGCAGCTCGAGGTGGTCTTCGACAGAGTGCCCATCCAGATATCGATGTCACGAGGATCGAGCCCGAAATGCTCGAAAGTTCCGCGCCCCGTCTTGCCGAGGATTCCAAGCGCATGCGCCTCGTCGACCATCAGCCAGAAGCCGTAGCGCGCCTTCAGCTCCAGCACAGCCGGCAAGTCGGCAACATCGCCATCCATCGAATAGATGCCTTCGACGATGACGAGGATACGCCGAAAATCCGATGACAGCGTCTTCAGGATGCTCTCGAGATTCTCCATGTCGTTGTGCTTGAAAAGCCGCCGCGCGGCACCCGAAAGCTTGATGCCGGCCAATGCGCTGTTGTGGATGAATTCATCATGGATCACCAGATCCTGAGGCCCCATAAGGCAGCCGATCGCCGCGACATTGGTCAGGTAGCCGCTGACGAAACAAACCGCTGCATCGACGCCGTAAACATGGGCAAGCTTCTTCTCCAGCTCCATATGCGCGGGCCGCTCGCCCGCGACGAGGCGGCTGGCGGAGGCGGAAATGCCGAAGCGGTCGATCGCCTCCTTGGCGCTCGCGGCCACGTGCGGGTGGGTATTGGTTGCGAGATAGTCATAGGAGGCAAAATTGACGAATTCGCGCCCGCCGATGCGCGTCGTCGCGCCAGCGGCAACGTCGTGCGAACGATAGAAGGGATTGGCGACACCAAGCATTTCGCCGGCCATCCGCTGTGTCGCGACACGCTTGAATTCCGGCAGGTCTTCGAAGCGGATCGCCTGGCGCTGCTGCGGCAGAGATTGCCGGTTCAGCCGCTCGGCGCGATTGCGCCCAGAGGATTCGCCGACGCGGCGCATCTGTTCGAGCAGATTGCTTTTATTCTGCCCTGCCGGACTGCCGCCATTGGCATCTTGCGTCGTCACTGGATGGCCCTTTTTCCTATTCGGCGGCGTGGCTGCGGGCCAGGCGTTCGACCACCTGATCCTCGATTGTCGGAGAGCTCTCCGCGCCATCGCCGCCACGATTCATGACACGGTCGCGCAGACGGCTGACCACGTCGCTCACGGTCGTACCCTCACCCACACCGCTCAAGGGTATATCGAAGCCGGTCTTCTGCTGGAAGCTCATCCCGAGCTCCATCGCCATCAGGCTGTCGAGACCGATGTCTTTCAGTACCTTGTCCGGCGTCACGGTATCTTCGGTCACACGCAGAATGGCAGCGATCTCCGCGGCGACAAGTGCGTGGAGCGCGGCCTGCGCCTCCTCCTCCGACTTGCCCCTGATCAGTTCCGTGAGATCGATGCTGTCGCCTTCGTTGAGCGACTGATGGCTTCCCGCGTGACGCATCAGTGGCTCGAACAAGGACCGGCCTGATATCGGCAGCAAACGAACGGTATTCCAATCGATTTCGCCGATCATGACAGCAGCGGCATCGACGGCCCCCTTATCGGCCAGCATATAGCGCTCGACCTGCTCCAGGGCATCGCGCGCCTTCAGCGCAGCCTTGCCGATGCGCTTGGACAGCAGATCGTTGACCTCGCTGTTGCGTGCAAGGAAACCCTTGTCCGCTATGGCGCCGAATCCGACGGCGAGCGCCGGCTTGCTGGCCGCGCGCCGCGCCCGCGCCAAGCCTTCCAGATAGCCGTTTGCCGCGACATAGTTCGCCTGCCCGGGATTGCCGAGCATGGTCGTGGCCGACGAGAACAGCAGGAAAAGTTCCAGATGGTCTTTTTGCGTCAAGCGATCGAGAATCTCGGCGCCGCGTATCTTGACCTCGAGAACGGGCCGATTGCGCTCGGGCGTCAGATTGGCAAGCAGCGCATCATCCAGGACCATTGCCGCGTGAATCACGCCCCTCAGCGCACCCTCGGCACGAAGCGAAGCAAGCAATGTCTCGACGGCGGCCTCATCGGTGACATCGCAGGCATGCAGCGTTGCCACAACGCCCTTCTTCGCCCAATCGCCCATCGCCTTCTTCGTGTCGGCATCGGCTTCGCCGCGGCGCGAGCTCAATGCGATGCGACGCGCGCCCTTGGAAACAAGCCAATCGGCAGCGGTAAGCCCGAAGCCGCCGATGCCCCCAACGACAAGGAAAATGCCGTTGGAATCAAATCGCAGAGACTTGGCCGGCGCGGGCAGGACGCTATCCACCTCGGGAATGGGCGGCCGCACGACGATCTTACCGATATGGCCTGCATTCTGCATCAGCCGGAACGCATTGCCGATCTCGTCATAGCCGAAGGCGCGATACGGCAGCGGTGTCAGCTTTTCATCGACGAAGAGCTCGCCGATCTCCGCGAAAATCCGTCGCGTCAGCTCGGGCACGTTGACCAGCAGCTGATCGGCATCGATGCCGAAATAGCTGACATTGCGACGGAACGGCCGCAGCCCGATCTTGCGATCGGAATAATAGTCACGCTTGCCCAGTTCCAGGAAGCGCCCGAAGGGTTTGACCAGCTCGATGCTGCGCTCCATCGCTTCGGAGAAGAGCGAGTTGAGAACAAGATCGACGCCCTCCCCGCCCGTCACACGACGAACGCCGTTGACGAAATCCAGCGAGCGGGAGTCAAGCACATGCTCTGCCCCGAGTAATTCGAGGAAGCGGCGCTTCTCGACCGTGCCGGCCGTTGCAATCACCCTGGCTCCCTTGAGCTTTGCGATCTGAAGCGCTGCCAAACCAACGCCGCCGGCGGCTCCATGGATCAGGATGGTTTCGCCGGGCTGAATGCGCCCCAGTTCGACCATTGCGTAATAGGCCGTCAGGAAGGCGACCGGCACCGTCGCAGCGGCAACCGTTTCCATCGTCTCCGGCAATCTGGTTACGCCATCGCGACGGACGCGAACATGCGTCGAAAAGGCCGCGGGTCCGATACCCATGACCTTGTCGCCGACATACAGATCCTCGATGCCGTCTCCGACGGCGGATACCCGTCCGGCGAATTCCATGCCGATCGTGGCGCCGGCAAAGCCGTCTTCCAACGCCTCTTCCGGCAAAAGACCCATCGCCCACATGACGTCACGGAAGTTGAGGCCGGTCGCTTCGACGGAAACGACGATCTCCCCCTCCTCTGGTGCCGGAAGTTTCGTCTCCTCCCAGGCCAGGCTATCCAGGCGGCCGCTCGCATGTTGCCGGATCGTGGCGGCGGCAAAATCATGCCGGTTCGCTTCGATGGCCGCGAAAGGCCCGGCCGCCGCCCGTATCTCCCGGATTTCTCCGGTCGAGCGATCAAGGAACCACTCCCTGTTTGCGGTCTCAGCCGCTAGAATGGTTTCGACGGCCGCAAGCGCTCGCTTATCGTCCGCTTCGGCATCCAACAGATGCACGTCGAAGGCGTCATATTCGTTCTTAAGGACACGCGCAAAGGCCCACAGGCCCGCATTGGCGACATCGATTGATCCATTGGCCAATGGCGAACCGCCCGGTGCGACGATGACCAATCTCGCCCGCGCACCACCGCCGTTTCGCGACAAGACGGTCGCCAATTCGGTAAAGGTCGAAAGACGGAACAGCGAGAGTTCGGTGAGGTCGCGGTCGTGCTTCGAATTCGCGAGATAAACGATCCGACGCGGATTGCGATCGAGCGCCTCAAGGGCTTCGACAACATCTACGGGCCGCTGACCCAGCTCGACGACGACGGCTCGTTTGTCCACGCCGCTCATGCCATTCCTGCCCTTCTCGGACAAGATCAGTAGCTGCTCGGAAATCTCCACCTGGCCGATTGCCCCCGGCAGCGGTTCGGCTACGGCGGACGCAGCAATCAGCGTCCCTTCGGGGAAAGTCAGTTCACGAACCTGGGCCGTGGCAAAGCCCAAGCCTGCAAGCAGATCCTCGATCTGCTGCATCGTGCCAAGCCGTCCCACAGGAAATTCCGGCGACTGACTGTCCTCGAACCAGCCTTCCGACAGGCCGAAAACGAAATCATTGAAGGCGCTCGGCGCACGATCAGCGAGCAGCAGCTGCCCGCCGCGGGTGGCGACTTTCCGAACAATGGCCTTGATGCCGTCATCATGCAGCAGGAGGTGCCGGCTCTGGTCGCTGGATGTGACGAGGATATCGGCAACTGCCGAATCTGCGAGTTTGGCCGGCTCGGTTATGAGGACATTCGGGTCGCGTTCAAAGGCGATTTCAAGCGCGCGACGCAGCTGCTCGCGCGGCTCGGCGATGGTGAGACAGGCACCCGCAGCAGTCGCGACGGCGGCCAGCTTGCGGCTGAAGGCAGCCGATATCGACCCTATTTCGACAATCTGCCGGATCGCACCCGGGTTGGCATCGATGGAGGACGTCAAAGCGTCCTTGAGGATCGCAAGCCTTCTGTCACTCAGCGGGGACTGAACGAGCACATGCTCCAGCGTCGCCCCCCCTGGCAGATTGAAGCTCGCAATCGCCGGCTCATGCCCGAGTTTATGCGGACGCATGGCCGCCAAACGCTCAAGCGTTTCGCGATAGGCATTGTTGACGAGAACGGCCTCGGCCACTCGGCTGGCATCCTCGCGATAAATTTCCTGCAGAAGTTCGGCAACCGGCGGCAGCGTCGGCTCCTGCGGTATCTTCCATTCGCCACCACTCGCCGAAGCTATGCCGGCATCCTCCAGAATATAGAGACAGTTGACCAGGAAGGATCTGAATTCCTTGTCGCCGGGAAGATCGGAAATTGACACGACACCACGGCGATCGGCAACCGCCAGGGCGATATCATGGCAGGAACGATAGATCGCCGCATCGAACAGAAGGGTCGCATTGCTGGACGAATAATCCTCGCCTGCGCCCTGCAACGGCCGAGCATCGGCCAACTGCATGTCCGAATTTTCTCGGCGAGCAAAAATGTTTGAAGGGACCGCCTCATAATGAAATGCGACGGAATCGAGCGTCGCGCGGCGGCGCAGCTGCGTGCGGCGGAAACGGCAGTCGTCGAGAACGACAACACGCTCGCCATTCGCATCGAACAGGCTGAAGCGCGCCTTGATCGAATTGGCGCTGAACCGATCGATCTCGATAAGCGCCCTGACGATCGCCCCACCCTTGCCGAACACCCTGATCGTGCCGAAGTGAACGGGAATATAGGGTGCGCCGGCTTCGTCGCCGGAGAGTTGGTCGAAGAGGGCGACAAGCCCATGAAATGCAGCATCGACCGACATGGGGTTGAGATTATATGCCCCGAAGGGATGCGACGGCGGGGCCGCCGGCTTGAGATCCACCTCGATCGCATTCCGTCCATAGGCAACAGCCTTCGACAGCAGCTGGAAGCACGGGCCATAGTGCAGCCCGAAACGCTCCGCCGTTTCATAGGTCGCGTCGGACGTCAGGACAGTTTTCCGCCCCCCGCCCTGCGGCGCCAGGCGATCGTCGAAACCTTCGCCCTCGATCGGCTTGCGGCAGCGTGCAACGGCGTGAATGGTCCAATCGTCATGGCTGAGACGTTCACGCGACCGGATCTCTATATCTCCGGTTTCAGGCGACAGGATCGTCGACAATTCCGACATACGATCCTGGCGCAGCTCAAGCGGCCGAACGATCTCCAGATTGCCGATTTCAACCTCATCGGCACCATAATACTGCCGTGCAGCGGTGGTCGCGATCTCGATGAAGCCGCTGCCCGGCAGGATTGCCTTGCCATCGACCACATGCTCGGCAAGGTCGGCAAAGAGCTGGGCATCGATGTGGTTCTTCCAGCTCGAACCATTGGGATCGGTTCGCCAGCCGAGCAAGCTGTACGAGCTTTTGCCATCGCGACCGAAAATATCGATCTCGTCGCTCGTCGCGTGGGTACGCAGTTCCACCGGCTCGAACGGAAGCGGCGGCAGCTTGACGAAAGCGTTGCGCCCGGCAGTGCCGCGCCCCCGCAACGCCGGTGCACCATTGGCAACAGCACGCGCAAATGATTGCGACACCGGGTCGTGACCTGCCACAGAAGCTTCGCGCAGCAGGGTCGGGATGGCGACAACCTGCATAGAGGCCTGCTTTGCGATATCCGCTACATAATTGGACAGGATCGGACGGGGCGAAATCTCGATGAAGAGATTGCATCCCATCGCCATGGCTGCCTGGCAGCCGGCCTTGAAAAGCACGGGATCGCGCACGTTGCGCCACCAATATTGCGCATCGAGCAGCCGTCCGTCGCGCAGTTCACCCGTCACGGTCGAAATGAAGGTCCCTGCCCCGCCATCCGGTGCCACATCGGGCAGATCCGCCAGGAATGCATCCTTGGCGCGGTCGATGATCGGATGATGGAAGGGATAATTGATGTCGAGGACGTGAGCGACGATATGGGATTTGCGCGCAGCATCCCTGAACGCCTCTATCTCATCGATCGGTCCGGAAATCGTCACAGAATTCGGGGCATTGATCGCCGCAATGCAGATATTGTCGAGCCCGTGCGACCTCGCAAATGCAAGCGCGGCTTCCTCGTTGAGCACCACGGCAGCCATCTTGCCTTCGCCGGCTAGGAGATCCTGATGCACCGAACGTTTAGCAACGATGGCGACAGCCTCAGCCGCCGTCAGCGCCTTGGCGGCATAGGCGGCGGCAATTTCCCCGACCGAATGGCCGAAAACCGCATCCGGCCTGACGCCCATGGCCCACAGGCTGTCCGAAAGCGAGGCCTGGACTGCAAACAGCAGCGGCTGCGCGATCTTGGTATCGGCCAGCCGCACGGAAAGATCCGGAGCGACCAGAATATCCGTCAGCTTCTCGCCGAGATAATATTCGAAAAGCGCGCTGAAGGACTGAAAACACTGACGGAAGTGGCGGTTTTCCTGATAGGCGCCAACGCCCATGCCTGCCCATTGCGAACCGTTGCCTGAAAAGACGAAGGCGATTTTCGCAGCCTGTACAGGCGCTTCGCCGGCCTCGCCGACCGAGCTCTCGCCGGCAAGATGCGCATCGATTGCGGCAAGCACCGCCGCGCTGTCCTTGGCGCGGACGGCGAAGCGATGACGCATGGGCTCGCGATTGGCAGCAGCGGAGGCAACGATCTGGCGAGCCTCCTTAGGCTCGGCATTTTCAAGGCGGATCTTGTAGTCTTCGAGCAATTTGGAAAGCGCGGATGCCGTATGGGCGCTCGCGGCGAAAACCACCCCTTCGCCGCGATTTTGCGGCTCAGGCGGCGCAACGGGATCTGGATCGCTGATCACGACGTGGGCGTTCGTGCCACCGAATCCGAAGGAATTGATGCCGGCGAAGCGCGGTTGTTTTGCGGGAAGGAGTTCGATCGCAGAGGTGTTGATCCGGACGTTCAATCCTTCGAAGTCGATATTTTCATTCGGCAGGTCGAAATGCAGTGATGCCGGCAGGAAGTTGTTTTCAAGCGCGATCACCGCTTTCAGCAGGCCGAAAAGGCCGGATGCCGGCTCGGTATGTCCGATATTGGTCTTGATCGAGCCGACCGGCACCGGCGCCCGACGCTTCCGTCCGATGACTTCGCCGATCGCCCAGATCTCGGCGGGATCGCCGACCTTGGTTCCCGTCCCATGGCCCTCGACGAAGGCGATGCGATTGACGTCGATATTGTGCCCTTCATAGATCGAACGCAGCAAGGCGGCCTGCGCATCCCGTGACGGCAGTGAGATACCGTTCGTGCGGCCGGAGGAGTTGACACCGACGGCATGGATTCTCGCGTAGCTGCGATCTTTTTCGCGCAAGGCAACATCGGTCCGGCGCAACACGATCGCCGCGCCGCCTTCGGCACGGACATAGCCGCGACCGTTGTCGTCATAGGCCCGGCAGAGCCCCTCCGGCGACAGCATACGTGCCTGCGCAAAGCCGACGAAGGACATCGGATGGAGCAGTATGTTAATGCCGCCGACGATGGCGGTATCGATCTCGCCGCATTCCAGCGCCCGCATGGCCTGATCCAAAGCGACCAGCGACGACGAACAGGCCGTATCGATCGTCATGCTCGGGCCTCGCAGCCCGAATATGTGAGAGATACGGTTGGAAACGATGGAAAGCGTGTTGCCCGTCATGAAATACGGGCTGCCGGAGGCGGGATCCTCAAGCGTCAGATTACCGTGCTCGAGCGACGATGCGCCGATGTAGACGCCAACTTTCTGGCCTTCGAAACCATCGACCGGCAAGTTCGCATCTTCCAGCGCGCGCCATATCACATTGAGAAGGATACGCTGCTGCGGATCCATCTGCATGGCTTCGCGTTGCGAAAGGCCGAACACCGCGGGATCGAAGGCGAATATATCGTCGATAACACCGGCAGCGTAAGTGTAGGTCTTTCCCTGAACTCCAACAGCCGGATGCCAAAAGCGCGCAAGGTCCCAGCGCTCCTCAGGTATGCGGCTTACGGTGCTACGCCCTTCCTTGAGAAGGAGCTGAAGCTCTTCGATCGAACCCGCTCCGGGGGCAACGCTTGCGCGTCCGATAATTTCAACTGTCATGATCTCTCGGCAATATTTTTACAAAGTGCGTCGTATCAAGCTGGATAATTTCGTTGTTGATCGTTCACACCATAATTATCCGTGGTTGTCACTGATAAAAGCCGCACTCCCAGCCAGTATGCTGCGGCGCAATAGCCAAAACAACACGTTAAGCGTGCATTATCCAGAATCGTACTTCCAGGTTCTCTCTAACGCCGATCGTTATCTGGATCAATTCACGGCCAATCTCAAGCCTTGGATAAGGTCATCCATCTCGACGGTATATAAATGCGGCGTTTGCCGGCTGGCACGCAGCAGCTGGTATTCGGGCCGCCATCTCCGCCTTCCGGCTATTGATTGAGAACCGCCGCCGTCGCAGCGCCCTGCGCCGCGATGCCCAACGGCGCACCGACGATGCTCAGGAACTTGCGAATATCCACGGAAGGATGACGCGATACATAAATCACGTCGCGGCTCTTGATCGGGAACGTCTGCCCGACGATCAAGCTGTCGGGATGAGACATGTCGAAACGATAGACGATCGGATAACGTCCCTTCGAATCCGGCAGCATTCCCTTGCGCAGCAGCCCCTGGAACCGCGCCGGACCAAGCAGGCTGCTGACGATTTCAGGCTCTTCGTATCTGAACAGGAAGAAGCCCTTGGCGTTGCTCGAATCGTCGATCGCACCATGCCCCAGGGCAACGGCTTCGAGAAGATTGAGATCGTTAGCCCCAAACTCGATACGGCCGTCGCCGCGAACAGAGCCAAGCAGCGTAAAGGTTCTCGGATCACGCAAGAGGAAAATCTGGTCGCCCGGCTGAACATAAATGTCCTCCGAGGGATGCTCGATGATCGACTTCAGCAGAACCGTTCCTGTCTTGCTACCGCGAACCAGCGTGACATAGGTTTCATACGGCTGCGTCGAAGGCCCACCGGCCTTGGCGATGACTTCCGTGATCTTTTCCTTAGTCAGGTTCAATGAAACCATCGAAGGACGGCCGACCGTGCCGGAAACCGTGACGGTTCGCGACGGCGTTCCCATGCTCGTTACGATGACATCGGGTTCGACGGCCTTGGTAGCCAGGGCGGCCAAAATCGCCTTGCGCGCTTCGTCGAGCGTCTTGCCGGCGAATCGAACCGAGCCGGCATAGGGAATCGCTGCCTTCCCATCTGGCTGCACGACGATATCCAGGGACACCTGTTTCGATTGCGCCGTCGAGAACAAACCGTCCGCGCCTGCTTCGAAAATGGTTACCTTCAATGCATCGCCGACGCCGATAGCAACGGGTCCTACGCCGCCGCCGATGCCAAACCGGCGGCTAAGCGTCGAAGAAACATAATCTGAAACCAGTCGCGCGCTGCGACTGTCGATGTCGACAATATCAAAAACGGCTGCATTCTTGCGGCCAAGCTCGGCGCCGGACTGCCCAGCATCGCTGTTAATGGCACCGGCAAGCGGTCCTTCACTCGAAACAGCATTACAGCCCGCCAAGGCTACACAACAAAGTACGGCGCCAATACGAATCAACTGAATAACCTCAAACCTATTAGCTGCCGTCATTACCCAGTGGCTCGGACCGGCATCGTATGCATCTAAGTTTAACGACGCTTTGAAAAGCATAACGGGCGCCCATCAACAAGCCCATAACACTGGGAATACAATCAAAAAAAGTCAGATGCGGTCATCCGAACACACCTGGAGTTCGCTAAACGTCTGATCACCCTATAGAGGGCAAAGCGGAGCTGGGCAATTTGCCTAGCTACTTTTTGGGGATTTTAAATTAAAATTCTCTGAAAGATGGTAAAGACTCGTTAAGCAGTGACGTCAATGGAAACCCGTCGGGGCAACGAAATTAACTTTCATGAATTCGCACTTTCCCCGCTTTTCAGCCGCTTTCTATCGCTTATAAGAGACTGAAATCCTAAACCGCAGCTCACAACGAAACGACAGGTCACGATATTAAAGTTGTCGAATCTCGGCCTTCATCGAGACAATCACCCGACGGCGGCGGTCGAAAGAGAAGCAGGCTTTCCGGGCATCAGGCGACGCAGTTTTACGTTTATACGAAAGCAGCCTCGGCAAATCGAGGCACGATCAAGGCCTTCATAAAATACCCCGGTTTGCTACGGAGCGTATTTTCGAGGCAAAGAAGGATGACGCCGATCGCGATTCCATCCGGGGCGAACCTGGCAACTCCACCAGATCGGCTTAATGCCGATGGAAACGAAGGTTATGTGAATGCTTAGCTTTTCAAAACGCCCGCGAAAGAAACCGTCGAAGAATCCGCTGAAGATATTCGATCAGTACGAACAAGGTGCGCCGAGCCACCAGAACGCCATCAACGCCCTTCCGGGATGGAATTGCGCCTTTCCGCCGGAGTTCAACCTAGAGGCCGGAAAGCTGCCTCTTTATGCGGACGACCGCATCGATTGGGCACTGCGAACTTTCGGCTCGATCGAGGGCAAGACGGTTCTGGAAATCGGCCCGCTTGAAGGGATGCACACCTATATGTTGCATCAGCATCAAGCGGCAAGAATCGACGCGATCGAAGCAAACCGCCTCTGTTTCCTAAGATGCCTCGTCACCAAGGAGATCCTCAGGATCAATAATGCCTCATTTGTGCTGGGTGACATCCAGGCATGGCTGAAAGAACGGGAAGGCGTCTACGACTTGGCGTTCGCATCCGGCGTTCTCTATCATATGGCCGACCCTGGCGAGTTTCTTCGGCTACTGGCACTGCGCGCCAATGCAGTTTTCATCTGGACACATTTCGTCCTGGAGGAGGCCATGCCGACCGACGACGTGCGGTGGCTGCCTTTCAGCGGCAACGTCGAAACGAGAATAGTCGACGGCAATCCGGTCCGCTACTACGAGCGCAGCTACCATCATGCCAATGCCAATGCATCCTTCTGCGGCGGCATGAAAGATCGGCATTTTTGGATGCATCGGAACGATATATTGATGTTGTTGCGCGAATTTGGCTTTAATGAAGTCATCATCAGAGATGAAGACTTGAATCATCCTGGCGGTCCGAGCTTTTCGCTGCTGGCGCGTAAAACGTCTGGCGACGCCTGACGAAAATCCCATGGCGGAAATCGATGTCAGCGATATCGAAGAACGGGCTCATGCGTTTTGTGATGCGGCGGATAATTTGATGCGTTTCGTTGGTCGATCTGGATACAACCCGTGCCGGGTGGAGGCAGCGGAGGACATCCGTGCTTTTTAACCTCGAATATGATCAGGGTGATTTGCTTGAGGGATATCTGATCCCCGACGGCTTTTCAGACAAGCCGCAGATCAAGGTATCCGATGCCAGCGGCGAAATGATGATATTGCCCTGCGATCAGGTCAAACAGGCGGTCATCGATTCGGGTCGGCACGAGGACGGCCGCGTCGGTTTCAAGCTCGATACCACGATCATTCCCGATCTGGCGGAACGCGCTTCACTCACGATCCATGACGCAAAGTCCGGGCTGCTGATCTATCGGCGGCCACAGGTGTCGCAACCCGTCCCCTTGAAGGTCGTGCGGCTCGAAACGCAACTGCTGCCGATGGTCAAATTCGATCATCATTGCGGCCGCCATTTTCAATATGAACTTTCGTCGGTGGAGCGCTTCGGCCACGAGACCGCGCTTCAAGCTTTTCATCTGAACGCCATACAGTCGATCTACATTAGCGGTCGCCTGTTGATGCGCAATTACGAGGAGTTTCTGGACAAGGGGTTCAAGGCGATCGCTCTGCTCACCGACCCCTATTACGAGATGGCCTTGCGGATATTTCTTCTGAAGCGAATGGCGAAAACCCAGATCTCTTTCTTCGGTGACCGCGACAAGATCATCCTGGCGCCCGCGGCCGAACATTTTGCCGACGTCAATCTTGACAGCGAAGTCTCCTTGAAGGCGGCCCTCAAGAAGGCGCCGCAGAATGTCCGTACCGTGCTGGTCTCGCCCGTCACCCGGCAATTGGCGACAACCATACCGGAGCAGACCGTGACGCGCTCCGATGTCGCCACCGCGATTGATCTTCTGTCGCGCTTTGCCATCGTCGGACGCGATACCGACAGCCTCTATTTCCAGCATGCCGTGAGCGGGCTGCTCGGGATTTCGGTTGACGACTTCCCGCTGCCGCCAAGGCATAGCGCTCTTGAGGACGTTGCTACACGGTTGCGTTCATTGCATATTGCTGAACTTATGCTCGAAGAGGATCTGATTTTCGACCACTATGTCCGCGAGGCGATGAAGCCGACCGCATCTGAACTGCCGGAAACGATTGTAAGCTGATATGCCAAAACCAGTCATCGAAGACGCGATCGTTCAGGAACGTCCGCAGGTAAAACAGGGTCGGCATATTCTGCCATCCCTGTTTCGGCGCAGAATGCCCAGCCAGCGCAAGAGCGCTGACCTGGAGGAAATCGAGTACATGCCTGTCCATGATGGGCAGGAGCCGGAGAGCCAATCCGGCGGCAAGCCGCCGCTAAGGCTGGTTGGCTTCATCTTTCTCGTCATTCTCCCTTTCTTGGCGAGCACGGTCTACTACGCCTTCATTGCTTCCGACCAATATGTGGCGGAAGCGCGCTTTGCCGTTCGCGCCGTGTCGGGAGCCGGCGACAGCGGCAGCAGCAGCAGCGATTCCTCCGGCAGCGCAGGGGGGGCGGCCAGCGCTCTCAATATGCGCTCGGCTTCGCAGGATGCCTATGTCGTCACCAGCTTCATTCATTCGACGGAAATCTTGAAACGGATCGGTACGAAACTCGATTACCGGTCGATGTTTACGAAGCAGGATGCGGATTTTCTGACACGCTTCCGTTCTTCCCAATCCGACGAGGAGTTCCTGAAATATTGGAACGACCATGTCACCGCCTACATAGACGTCACCTCCGGCATCATCACGCTGAAAGTCAGGACTTTCGCGCCGGACGATTCCGTAAAACTCGCCGATGCGATCATCGATGAAAGCGAAAAGCTGATCAACGAGCTTTCCGTCCGGGCACGCAACGATATCGTCAGGAGCATGAAGGCGGAGGTCGAAAAAAGCGGCAAGACCTACGGCGATACGCTGATCGCTCTCAATCAATTTCAAAACGCATCGGGGCTGCTCAGCCCGCAGATGCAGGCCAAAAGCAGCGGCACGCTTCTTACGGGCTTGCTTGCCAAGAAGATGGAATTTGAGACGCGCCTCTTCGTCATGCGGCAATCCAATGCCCAAAGCTCCCCAACCTATCAGCAGCTGAACCTCACCAAGGACAGTTTGGATGCGCAGATCGACAAGATGAAATCGGAGCTGACCGGTCCGGAGAATGCAAGTCTGGCGAAAGCCTTGGTGGAATATTCGAGGCTCGAAACCGATCGCATGATCGCCGAAAAGCTGTACGAGAGTTCGCAGAAGAACTACGATGCGGTGCTCGCCGAAGCGCTGCGCAAGACGCTATACCTTGCCGTCTTCGTCAAACCGGTGCGGCCGGAAGAGTCGATCTTCCCCCGCCGTGTCAGTACGCCACTGATCATCCTGCTCGCACTGATCGTGACATGGGCGACGCTTTCCCTCATCTGGGCCTCCGTGGAGGACCATCGGATATGAGAGGGTGTGCGTCATGATCCGCTTCAACAACGTGTCGAAGTTCTTCAAGACCCAAGCCGGAAAGAAGGTCATTCTCGATCGCGTCAACTGCGAATTCCAGACGGGCTATTCCTATGGCCTGCTGGGGGTGAACGGCGCCGGAAAATCGACCACCATTCGAATGATCGCCGGAACGATGCTGCCCAATTCGGGCAGGATCGCCAAGGATGTGCG
Source organism: Rhizobium freirei PRF 81 (assembly GCF_000359745.1). Taxonomy (GTDB): domain Bacteria; phylum Pseudomonadota; class Alphaproteobacteria; order Rhizobiales; family Rhizobiaceae; genus Rhizobium; species Rhizobium freirei. The sequence goes on along the minus strand of NZ_AQHN01000077.1, from coordinate 143,677 downwards.
CGTCTCCTGGCCGCTCGGCTTGAGCAGCGGCTTCAATCCCCTCATGACCGGGCGGGCGAATGTTCATTTCGTCGCCCGTGCCTATGGCGAGGATGTCAGGCGCGTCTCCCGCTTCGTGGAAGAGTTCGCAGAACTGGGGGATTACCTGGATGCGCCCGTGCGCACCTACTCCTCAGGGATGGGCGCGCGCCTGGCTTTCGGGCTCTCGATGGCCATAGAATTCGAATGCTATCTGGTGGATGAAGTGCTTGCCGTCGGCGATGCCCGGTTTCAGGAGCGCTGCCGTATCGCATTCGAAAGCAGACGCAAGACGTCCGACATCATCATGGTTTCCCATAGTATGAGCATGATCAGTACGCATTGCGACAAGGGCATGCTGCTTGTCGACGGCAGGCTTATCGTGTTCGATAAGGTAGAGCAGGCTATCGAAGCCTATTATAGACTGAACCGATAGACTCGAGGGATTGCCGACAAGGCCCGATATGGCTCACGACACCGAAAACGCGTCAAAAACGATTCAACTCAGCGCCACGGAGCACAGCCGTAGCGTTGCTGCGAATCTGTCCGTGACCGCGCGGAAATTGCGCTTTTCGACATCGAGGCGAAGCCAATTGTTCAAGGCCGTCGGCCTGCGGCCGCGTCCGATGCAGCAGATCATCGGCAGGGCGATGCTGGCGTCTATCTTCCTGCTGCTTCTCGTCCCCAACGTCGCGTCGATCTATTATTTTACCTTCATGGCGTCCGATCAATACCAGTCGGAGACGCGCTTCACCGTGCGGACTTCGACGCCGGCACTCGGTGGAAACCAGCTGACCAAGGTCACGGGCCTGCCGGCGGCTCAAATCGTTCAGGACACGCTGATCGTCACCAACTTCATCAAAAGCAAGGATATGGTGACGGCCCTCCAAGGCAAGGTCGACTTCCAAAGGATCTACGGGGACCAGTCGATCGATCCCATTGCAAGGCTCAAGCGCGACACGAGTTCGGAGAAGCTGCTTGATTATTGGGAAGATATGATCTCGGTCAAAATCGACGCGAATAGCGGTATCGTGACGGTCAAGGCCCGGGCGTTCTCGGCAGTCGATGCCCGGAAGGTGCTGCAGGAGGTCGTCGCGGCTTCCGAAGCCGTCGTCAACGACGTCAATAACCGCATCTGGCGCGATGTCATTGCGACGGCTCAAACGAATCTGGATAACGCCAAGAACCAGTTGCAGGATGCGCGGGATCGGCTTTTGACGGCGCGCAACCAAAGCGGCGTCCTCAGCGTCGAGGGATCGTCAACGGTTCTGACCAACCTGATCTCGTCCGTGCGGAAGGAGAAAATCGATCTTCAGCAAAGATATGATGCGCAGCTTGTGACCGTGTCGGCCAACGCTCCGCAGATGCGCGTTCTCAAGCGAGAAATCGACAGCAAGCAAGCGCAGCTGGACCAGCTGAACAACCAGATCGCCGGACAGAACAAATCCGAACAAAATCTTGCCAACGTTTCCGTTGACTTGTCTCAGCGCGAACTCGAGCAGAATCTGGCGGAACAGCAATTCGCAACAAGCATGAAGACGCTGGAACAGGTTCGGTTCGTCAGTAAGCAGCAGCTTCTCTACCTCGATACCTTCCTCGCGCCGGATCTGCCTGATGAGGCGGAATATCCACAACGCTTGCTCTGGATCAGCGGCATTTTTGGCGCGACGTTGTTGATTTGGGGAGCAGTGTTCGGGGTCTTAGTGAACCTCCGAAACCGCCTCGCTTAGAATCGCATGGACGGCCCCATGCAAACGCTGCGAGACATTGCCTACCGGTTGCTTCCAAAGCCGCAACCTCTAGCCGCTAAGGAGAAGGCCCCTCATCGCGCGGCAAAGCGGCTGCTTATCCTCTCGCGATATCCCAACCCGACCGTGAGCTATTATCTCGATGAGCGCGCCAAGCTCGCCGAGGTCCCGGTCATCATGAAGGGGCTCGATGATCCGCTGGATGCGATCGACAACGATGGCCTCTTCGTTATCATTTGCCGCTACATCAAGCAGCCGCAACTGCGCTGGCTGGAAAAGAGGCGCGAAAGCCTTGCCGGCGTGGCTTATTTCGTCGATGACGACATCAGAGCCGTCATGACCGGCAAAGAGGCGAGCTGGCCCTACAAATTCAGGCTGATGACGCTGGCGGTCCGTCCCTTGCCGCGGATCAATCGGTTGCTGACCCATATATGGGTCTCCACCGAAGTCCTGGCCGGCACCCTTGCCGCCACCGACCACCGGATCGATATTCTGAACCCCATGCCGGCGCTTCCTGCCAGGACCTCCCTAGGCGCCATGGACGAGGACGTGAAGCCGCTGCGGATGGTGTACCACGCAACCGGCGTTCATCGTCACGAACATGAATTCCTGATGCCGATCGTCAAGGCTGCGATGGAGAAGCATGCCAATCTGCATTTCGAGGTCTTCGCCAGCGGCACGCTTGCGCGCAGCTGGAATCGTCAAGGCATTGATCCCGCGAGAATGACGATCGTCACCCCGCTATCCTGGCCAGCCTATCTCGCTAGAACGACGCAGCAGAATGCCGATATCGCTCTCGCCCCTCTGCTGCCGGGAAAGACGAATGCGAGCCGAGCCGACACAAAGCGGGTCGATATCAGCCGCCTGCGAGCTGCCGCCATTTTTTCGCGATGCCCGACATTTTCGCGCTGTGCCGTCTCCGGAGAGTTCCACGTCGGCAACACGACCGAAGAGTGGCTGGCGGCAATCGACCGGCTGGCGACGGACAAGGAGAGTCGCCTTGCCGCCCGCGATGCGACGCGAAACTCGATTGAAAAGATGCGCGAGTATGCGACACCGGAATTTCCCGGTGTTCGGTTGAATCCGTCGGTGACCCCGCTTGAAACCGCTACTCTTTGAACAATGCGTTATTGACGTCGGAATAGAAACAAATCGATGACATTGAAGATCTTACCGAACACCGACCTGGAGCGTGAAATCACAACGAGCGCGGATTCCAATCTGTGGAAGTCCCAGGGCGATGATCCGGCCTTTGAGATCAGGTTTTCACCTGTCAGGAAGAGACTGCTCGTCCTTCACATAGCCGCAACCGACGAACCGATAGATCCAAAATTCTATGTCAATCGCGGCTACGGCTTTCGCGAGAAGGATGCGGTTTCCCTCACCGAAGCACGCCGCTTCATCGTCACGGCGGATATTGGATCGGTTGGTTCCATCTGCGCCCTGCGCGCCGATCCGGTGAGCTTTCCGACGACATTCAGCTTTGAGATCAAGGCCTTCTCCTCCGCAAAATCGGCCGAACAATATATAGCGCAGCTCCTCGACACGGAGGAAAAGACCGAGCGCGTCGATCTCGGCAAGCTTCCGCGGCATTGGACCAAAATACCGAAGCTCAGATTCGGAAAGCGAGCCGCCAGCCTGACGATCCAATATGCGGATGCGAACTATCGGCTTGGCTCTGATCTCGTCGCCTTACCGGTATCGGCAACGGCGGGGAGCTGGCTGAGCGTCGTCGTGCCCGTCTACAATGCGCCGCCGCGATATCTGGACGATCTCGTCAGATCTTTCGAAATGCAGGCGGAACAGGGCACGGAGCTCATTCTGAGCGATGATGGCTCGACGTCCGCGGAAACGCGGCAATGGTATAAGTCGCAGCAGGCGAAGGACAATATCCGCTTCGTGCTGAATGAACGCAATGGCGGCATCGCAGCCGCCACCAATTCCGGCCTGTCCCAGGCGCGCGGCCAGTGGATCGCCTTTCTCGACCATGACGATGTCGTTGCGCCTCACGCCTTCAAGCTCATCCGGCATACGCTGGAGCAGAACCCGGACGCCAATTTCCTTTATACCGACGAGCTCGTCGTCGACGACACCTTGAAGCCGACCGGCGTCATGCTGAAGCCGGCCTATGACTCCGTTCTGCTGAGCGGCGTCAACTACATCAATCATTTCTCGGTCTATCGCCACAGCCGGCTTCGGGAGATCGGCTACCTTCGCACCGGTTATGACGGGTCGCAGGACTACGATCTGCTGCTGCGTTATCTGGAGGGGCTTTCCGAGCAAGGCATCCTCCATCTGCCCTACCCGGCCTACTGGTGGCGCCGCAATGGCAAGACCTATTCGCGCAAGTTCATGGATGCCGCGACAACGAATGCGAGGAAGGCGCTGACGGAGAGATTCGAACGGCAGCAGCAAGCAATTCAGGTCGAAGGGGCACTGACCAAGACACTGCATCGCGTGATGTTTGAACCGCCTGGCGAATGGCCTAAAATCTCTGTCGTCATTCCCAGCAAGGACAATTTCGATCTTATTTCACGCATCCTTCACGATCTCTTCGAGAAGACGGACTATCCGGATTTCGAGGTGCTTGTTGTCGACAACGGGTCCACGGATAAGGCGGTGCTCGATCTCTACGAGCGCTATCGCCAGACGCATCAAAACTTCTCAGCAACAGTCACGCCGGAAGCCTTCAATTTCTCGCGCTCGGTCAATCGCGGCCTGAGCACCGCGACGGGCGAGCACTATCTGATCCTGAACAATGATGTCGAAGTCATCGAGGCCGGCTGGTTGAAGGAGATGGTCTCTTGCCTTGCCTATGACAGGACCGGCATCGTCGGCGCCAAGCTGCTTTTCCCGAACGACAAGATGCAGCACGCAGGCGTGGTCATCGGCTTCGGCGGATTGGCCGGCCATTGGTATATGAACAAGCCAAAGGAATTCGGCGGCCCGATGAACCGGCTGCATCTGCGCAACACCATGACCTGCGTAACCGGCGCAGTCATGCTGATTTCGGGCGACTGCGTTGGGAAGATCGGCCTGTTCGACGAAGAGAATTTCGCCGTCGCCTATAACGACGTCGACTATTGCCTGCGCGCCCACAAGGCCGGCTACCGCATCATCTGGACGCCCTTTGCCTGCCTCTATCACCATGAATCGCTGTCGCGGGGATCGGACAAGTCGGGAGAACGGAGGAAGCGATTCGAGCAGGAAAAGCAGAACCTGCGCCGGCTGCATGAGACGCAGAATTTCACCGACAGGGCGCTCAATCCGGCCTATAGCCGTGATAAATCGGACCCGAATATCGTCGTCCCGACACGATTGTTCATTCCATCGATGTCGTAGCGGGGATGGTGTCCGGTAATCTCTGAGTTCAAAGCCGGATCAGATCCAAATCCGCGCCGATTTCGCGCTGAGCGATCTCCACCACGCTCATCTCGTGCGTGAATAGGATCGTCTGGAAACGTTGGGAAGTGGTCGCAAGCACCTTCAGTCCGGCGCTCGCCCGCTCATCGTCAAAGGTCTGGAAGATATCGTCGACGATCAGGGGAGCGGGCTCGTTGCGAGCAGAATAGTCCTCCAGAAAAGCCAAGCGAAGAGCGAGATAGAGCTGGTCGCCCGTACCTTCGCTCAGGCCCTCCAGCGGCACGCGTTCGCCGCCCGCCCGCTCTGCCAGCAGTTGCAGCGTATCGCTCTCATCATGAGCCTCGATCAAGCGGATGAAACGACTTCCCGTGAGCTGCGAAAACAATTCGCCGGCGCGTTTGATGACCGGGTCCGCCTGCTTTTCCCGATAGGATTCCATCGAGCCCGCCAGCATTCGTGCTGCAAGCTTCAGGACCACCCATTGCCGGGCGAGGTCCTTGGCCTCCTGCTCGGCCGAGAGCTTTTCGAAAACCGCATATTCGGCACTGATACCGGTTTCGAGTGTCTGTTGCTGCCGCCGATTTTCCGCCAGCCGGGCCGAAAGCTCGCCATGCCGTGTGAATTGCCGCTGATCTTCTTCGGTCAATCGCTCGATTTCGAGATCGGCCGCAACCCGCTCGAAATCATGAAGCTGGCGGCGAAGCTCATCCTCCGCCCGCCCCTCGGCCTGCTGGCGGAAACGATCGCGGCTTTCCAGCAGCCGTGCATTCAAGCGGCTACGCTCCCGCAGACGCGATAGTAGCGCAGGTAGATCCGTGGCCCCCGGCAGGCCGGCGGTCAATTGATCGAGATCGCTCAATATTGCCGCAAGCGCCTCCTCATGGCGGGCAAACGATCCTTCCGCGCGCTGCCGATCTTCCTCAAGGCTTTCGCGCTTCTTCAACTCGCCGCGCATGGCGTTGGCGCGGCTGTGCAGCGCCTCGGCTGCGGCATCCGGCGGCAGGTGCTCCAGTTCATAGCCGGAGCTGGCCACGAGCGTTGCGAGCCGTCGCTCGAAGTCCGCCATGTCGCGCCGCATGCCGCTGACGCGACGCAACCTGTTGTCGTGCTCCGCCAGAGCGTCGGGCAGCTCTTCCCATGCCTTCAAAGCCACCGCCGCCATTTCCAGCGTCGCATCCACCGGCAGCTCGAGAGGAACCAAGGCCTTGCCAAACAACTCTCGCCAATCGGCGTGCCGCCGTTCGAGGGTCTGATGCTGCTCTTCAAGTCGTGCCAAGCGGTCGCGCGCCGAGCTTATCTCCCCTTCCCGCGTTCGGCTTTCGCTCCAGCGCTCCGCAGCCAGGCGCAGGTGCTTGCGCAATCCTTCCGCCATCGCGACGGGCGGCAGGCGTCCGCTTCTGTAGCCCGTCTCCTCGACAATATCCTGCAGGGCGGGCAGCACGCGCGCTTCCGCCAGAGCGTTCTCCTCGCGTTCGTCCAGCAGATCGCGCAGAGCCTTGCGCTGGCGCAGCAGGCCTTCGACGCCGCGGCGCCATTCAAGCATGGTCGATGGATCCAGTGCAGCAACGCCGCAAGGATCGAAGAGGCCTGCAAAGGATGCCTCGGCCTCCGCCAATAGCCCCGCGTGCTGTTGCAGCCGGCCCGATACATCCTCGCGCTCCCGCCGTAGACGGGCTTCGCGCAGACGATAGTCCGCATGGCGGGCGACACGATCGGCGTCGCTAAGAACGGTGTCGGCCAGGCGATCGGCATCACCGATGCTGACGGTCAGTGCCGCAATGGTCTTGGCATTCGGAGGGCGGCCATCCGCCAACATGTCTTGGATCGATAGCCATCGGCCATCGCGGTCTTCACGCGCCGCCGCCACGTGCTCGCGGGTAACGACCGGACCTGTGCGTTCCGCATCCGCCAAGGCCTGCCCGATCTCCGCCAGTTGATCATCATAGGCTCGCAGCTTTTCGGCAGTCTCGCGCATCTTGGCGCGGGCGGCATCGATCGCCTCGCGATGGGCACCGATCTCCGATAGCTCCGGCAAAGGAGCCGCAAGGAGCACGGAGATGTCGCCGACCGGTGGCCGCAGTCGTGCGGCTGCTTCCTCAAGGTCTGCCTCGACGCGGCGTATCTGCGTCTCCAGGGCATCGAGGCGCGCAAGGCTTGCGAGATCCGCCGTCAATGAATCCAGTTGATCGCCATAAGGCCCCGGATCGAACAGACGCCCGGCAAAGCTGTCTTTCTCCAATGCGGCAAGCTGAGAGCGTTCGCTTTCTGCCTGTTCGGCGAGCCCCTGTAGCTGGCGTGAGAGGCTCCTGCCCTGCTCCACCAGTTCGGACAGGCGGGCCAGATCGATATCGCTTGGCTGATGCGCTTCAAGCTTTGCGCTATCGGAGACGCCCAGGCGGCGGGCCAGTTGGGCAAGGGCAGCATCGTAACTGGCCAGTTCCTGATCGACGCGCGGCAGATCGTGGCGCTGGCTGCGATAGTTGCCGGTATCGGCAAAGAGCTGAGTGATATCGCCCGATATTTGCAGCAAGGCGTCATCGACCTGAATGCGGGACAGATCCTCCTCGGTGCGGGCGACCGTCTGGCCCACGCGACGCATTTCTTCCTCGGCGACTTTCTTGTCGCGCAGCCTCTGCTCGAGCCTGTCGGCAAGGCTCTCGGGAATGGCGGAGAGATCGGTCAGTTGGTCGAGAGCCATGCCCTCCGCATCGATCTCGGCAAGCAAGGGCTGGAGAGTCTTCAGCTTCTTGAGCCGATCCAGAGCCTGGCGCGTCTCACGGCGCTCTGCCTGCAATCGCTCCAGCTCGGCCTCGATTTCGGCTGCCTCCGCCAGCAGCTTCTTCCAGTCGCCGGATTTGAGTTCATGATCGCGTTCGGCCTTGCGGGCGTCTTCGTAGCGATCCAGCGCCTGATAGAAACCGCGATCCTTCGAGCGGCGGGCCGCATAGATGCCGTCGGCTGCCGCTTCCAGCGATTGGCGCAGCCGTGAAAGGCCGGTCAGGCCGGAGGCTGCCGAAAACAGCAGGCTGCCAATCTCGCCGCCGCTGCGCAGCATGGCCGTAGCGCCTTGCCGAAGTCGTTGTGAATCAAGGCCGAAGGCGCGCTCGAAGACATCCCGGCTCAAATTGCCGATAAATGGGGCAAGGGCATCCTCGGCAAGCGGTGTCTCCTTCTCGTCAGGTGCAAGAAGCGTGCTCTTGCGGCCGCGACGGCGGCGGAAGGCCAGCTTGGCGCCGTCGCCTGCGCTGATATCCGCACCGATGCGCAAGGTGCCAGGCTCATGCAAAAAGCTCTGCTCGGCGGCGGCGGGAAAGCCGAAGAGCAGATCGGAGATCGCACTCAGGGCCGAAGACTTGCCGGCCTCGTTCGGGCCGAAGATGACGTGCAGCTTGGCGCCGGCCCGAAAATCGAGCGTGCGGTCGGTCAGCGCGCCGTAGCGAAGAATGTCGAGACGATCGAAGCGCATGTCAGCCTGCCCCCTGCCCGCGCGCCAGCAGCAATTGCCGAGCTTCTTCGATGAGGGCTTCCGGGCTGTCGTCCAGCGGCGTCGCCGTTGCGCCAAGTCCGCCCGGAAGGCGCACCGCGATCTCGTCAACCAGCCGGCTGGCCTCTGCAGCGATACCGGCATCCCCCGCATGCTCGGCCAGCAACTGGCGAAGATCGAGCGCACCGTCTGCTTCCGCGACCGATGCTGCCGGCGGCTCCAGCCGCAGTTCCAGCTTTTCGAGCCAGATATCCTCGTGCACGCGATGGCATGCGGCTTCGACCTCGTCACGCCATTGCTGGCGATTGGCAGCAATGACGCCTTGCAATGGCGTGATGCCGGAGAGCCGCACGCGTAGCGCAGTCATTCTTTCCGCCATGTCGTCGGCGATAGGCTGCACCGCCTGCTCGATGCGGCGCAGGATCGCCGCCTGATCATCATCGGGGCTAATGTCAACATCGACTTGCGCAAAGCGTGCTTCGTCGACGATCAGGCGCTCATATTCGATGCGGCCGTCCTCGACCGTCACCCGCACCGCACCCTTGGCGCCCCGCTCACGGATATTGCGACCCTGCAGGTTACCGGGAAAGATTACCAGCGGGTCCTTGGCCACGACTTCATAGTCATGCACATGACCGAGCGCCCAATAGTCGTAGCCGCGCGAGCGCAGATCATCGACCGAGCATGGCGCATAGGGCGCATGCGGCTCGCGGCCGGTGAGCGACGTGTGGAGAATACCGATGTTGAACCAGCCAGCGACAGGCGCGGGATAGGAGAGCGCCAGATTATCATTGGCCGAGCGCTCGGCGAAGCCCTGGCCATGCAGCGCCACCTGCAGCGCATCGAGCTTGACGCTGCCGGGCCTGGCAGTCGGAAACTCGTGCACATTGGCGGGCAAGGTGATTGTCTTGGTGATGACGCTTGCCGCGTCGTGATTGCCGCGCAGCAGATAAACCGGGATGCCGGCCCGCTCCAGCCGCGCCATTTCGCGATTGAAGAACAGGCCAATCTTGTTGTCCTTCCAATCGCCATCATAGACGTCACCCGCAATCACGAAGAAATCGACCTGCCGTTCGATCGCCAGTCCTACCAGCGTCGAGAAGGCCTTGCGGCTGGCTTCGACAAAGATGGCGGCAACGGCGGCATCTTTCAGCGCCAGCCCCTGGAAGGGGCTGCCAAGATGCAGATCGGCCGCATGGATGAAGCTGAAAGAGGACATGGGCTCCGATAACAGTCAGAAATCCGATCTCCCCTTTTTAAGGAAGCGGAGGCGCAATGAACACTGCACCACTTGCTTCATCCAATGGTTTCGTAGCCGGTCGGAAGCTGTCATATTTCAGGCTCACGCGATTGCGATGCCGCTCACCTCCCATGTGCTTGCCGCCGACCCAACCGGCTGCTACTGCGCTGGCATTTCATCACCTATGACGAGGAGATTTCTCATGAGACATCATGCTTTCGGACGGACGCCCTTTATCGTGACGGATGTCGGCTTCGGCGCCTGGCAGATCGGCGGCGCCTGGGGCGAAGTCAGCGACGCAGATGGCCGCGCGGCGCTGAACGGCGCCCTCGATGCCGGCATGACCTTCATCGATACCGCCGACGTCTATGGCGACGGCCGCTCCGAAAAGATCATCGCCGATGTGCTGAAGGCCCGCGGCGGCGCGCGCCCGATGGTGGCGACCAAGGCCGGACGCCGCCTCAACCCGCATGTGGCCGACGGCTACACCAAGGCCAATCTCGAAGGCTTCATCGACCGCAGCCTGAAGAACCTCAGCGTCGAGAGCCTCGACCTCGTGCAGCTTCACTGCCCGCCGACCGAAGTTCTCTACCGGCCGGAAGTTTTCGCCGGTATCGACGAGCTGCAGAAGGCCGGCAAGATCAAGGGGTACGGCGTCAGCGTCGAGAAGGTCGAGGAAGCGCTGAAGGCGATCGAGTATCCGGGCGTGCTCAGCATCCAGATCATCTACAACATCTTCCGCCAGCGTCCCGATCATCTCTTCTTCAAGGAAGCCAAGCGCAAGAACGTGGCGGTCATCGCCCGCGTGCCGCTGGCCTCGGGCCTGCTTTCCGGCAAGATCACCCGCGACACGCAATTTGCCAGCGACGATCACCGCAACTTCAACCGCCATGGCGAGGCCTTCGATGTCGGCGAGACCTTTGCCGGCGTTCCGTTCGAAGTCGGTCTGCAGGCCGTCGAGGAGGTGCGCAAGCTGGTTCCCGCCGGCGCCGGCATGGCAGCCTTTGCGCTCCGCTGGATCCTGATGAACGAAGCCGTCACCGTCGTCATTCCCGGTGCCCGCAATGCCGAGCAGGCCAAGGCCAATGCGGCGGCAGCCGATCTTGCACCGCTTTCCGCCGACGTCATGGCAGCGACGCGCGAGATCTATGAGCGACTGATCGCTCCGCAGGTTCGTCATCGCTGGTAAGCGGAGCCCCTGCGAACGAGAAAGGCCGGGTGCAAGCCCGGCCCCTACTCCCTCCTGAGAGAATTTCCGGTCAGACCTGCCGGACGATAGTTCCGATCACGTTGGTAAGAATACGCGCGGCGGTGATGGCCGATAGGCCGTCAATATCGGTGGGTGGATAGAATTCGACCAGATCGAAGCCTGTGATCCTGGCCCGCTTTCCGAGACCGGCGATCAGGTCGATGATCTGCGTGTAAGTCAGACCGCCGGGCGTGCGCGCCGCTACGCCCGGCATGATTGATGGATCGATGCTGTCGCAGTCGAGGGTGACCACCACCTGTGCCCCTTCCGGAATATGTTGCAAAGCGGCCCCAACGCCCTGAGCATGGATTTCGCGCGCCGTCACGAAGCGGCTGCCATAGCGCCGTGCATCTTCGATTTCGGTAAGGCGCGCGCTGCCGACGCTGCGAAGGCCGACCTGGACCATGCCGGCGACATGCGGCATCTCGCTTGCCCGACGCATCGGGCTCGAATAGCCGTATCGCTCGCCCTGCACCTCGTCGCGCCAATCGATATGCGCATCGATCTGCATGACCCAGATCGGCCCCCGATCGGCAAAGCCGGTGAGGAAGGGAATGGTTACGGAGCAATCTCCCCCGAACAGGATCGGCACGGCATGCAGCGCCAGGACTTCACGCGTCTTGGCCTCGATCCGCTCCCGATTGCCGGCATTGTCGCGCATGATGGTGGAGACATCACCGGCGTCGACACAGGAGAAGGACTTGCCGTCAAACAATGGGCCGCCGAGATCGAAATCCCAATGCTCGATCAACGGCGCGTCGCTCTGGCTCGCATCGCGAATGGCGCCGGCCGCCAGGGCATAACCGCTGCTGTCCCTGTTCGGATAGGTACTGCCGTGGCCGGCTCCGAAAATGACCGCACGAGGCAAGACGCCATCGGCGAGGCCATCAGGAAGGCTGAGGAAGGAAGGAGATGCGGTCATTTCTTGATGGCCCCGGTGATCATTCCGCTGAAACGTCAGCGCTGGATATTCGAAAATACGCTGTGAAGTCCTCTTCGCAAGGGAGCGCCCGAACAGTCTGCGCCGTCGGCGTCTTCCGCCTTATCGGGTCAAGGTCGGCGAACGTAGCCGAGCCCTCCCCGCCCGGAAACGAAAAAGGGTCCGCAAAGCGGACCCTCAATGTTCTCCACCCGCAAGGCTAACACCTCGCGGCGGGTGAAAACGAAATCAGCTGTTGACCGCGTCCTTCAGGCCCTTGCCGGGCGTGAACTTCGGTACATTGCGAGCAGCGATGTCGACCTCAGCGCCCGTAGACGGGTTACGGCCCTTCGTGGCTGCACGGTGAGAAACAGTGAAGCTGCCGAAACCGGCGAGGCGAATGTCGCCGCCCTTCTTCAGTTCAGCCTGGACGGTCTCGAAAACAGCGTCAACAGCGGAAGCAGCGTCAGCCTTCGTGATACCGGCCTTCTCGGCCACTGCGGACACGAGCTCATTCTTGTTCATGTTTCCACCCCTTTCTCTGGTATGAAACGACTTATCAGTAAGCGGGGTGCAAATAGGAATGCTCTTACCCGCCGCAACCCCAAAAACCCTGCAAACCAGGGAAAAGCAAGCGTTGCCAGACGCTTTTCACAAAAAAAGACCGGCAAAATTGCCGGTCTTTTCGCCATTTCTGGCAATTCGACGGAATTGAGGCGGAGAGCCTCAATGTGCGATCGTCGCACCCACGTCATCAACGCCTTCAACCGTTGCGATCACGGGCGTTTCGACGGTGCCATCCCATTCGATCGGTTCCGGCCGGCGGATGAGCGCGTGCTTGATGACTTCGCCCATGCGCGAGACCGGAATGATCTCCATGCTGTTCTTCACGTTGTCCGGAATCTCCGCCAGATCCTTGGCGTTTTCTTCCGGGATCAGCACCTTCTTGATGCCGCCGCGCATCGCTGCGAGCAGCTTTTCCTTCAGGCCGCCGATCGGCAGCACGCGGCCGCGCAGCGTGATTTCACCGGTCATGGCGACATCCTTGGAAACCGGGATGCCGGTCATGATCGAGACGATCGCGGTTGCCATGGCGACACCGGCCGAGGGACCATCCTTCGGCGTTGCGCCTTCAGGCAAGTGCACATGGATGTCGCTCTTGTCGAAGCGCGGCGGCTCGATGCCGAAATCGACAGCACGCGAGCGGACGTAGGAGGCCGCGGCGGAGATCGATTCCTTCATGACTTCCTTCAGGTTGCCGGTAACCGTCATGCGGCCCTTGCCCGGCATCATCACGCCTTCGATCGTCAGCAGCACGCCGCCGACTTCCGTCCAGGCGAGACCGGTGACAACACCGACCTGATCTTCGCGTTCGGCTTCGCCATGGCGGTAGCGCGGCACGCCGAGATAGTCGGGGACGTTCTCGGCAGTCACGGTGACCGACTTGGTCTTGCCCTTGATGATCTCGGTGACCGCCTTGCGGGCGAGCTTCATCAGTTCGCGCTCGAAGTTACGGACACCGGCTTCGCGGGTGTACTGCTCGATAACGACCATCAGAGCTTCATCGCTGACCGAGAATTCGCTCGGCTGCAATGCATGCTCCTTGATGGCCTTCGGCAGCAGGTGCCGCTTGGCGATTTCGCGCTTTTCGTCTTCGGTGTAGCCGGCGATACGGATGATCTCCATGCGGTCCATCAGGGGCGCAGGGATGTTCAGCGTGTTCGCCGTCGTGATGAACATGACGTCCGACAGGTCATATTCGACTTCCAGGTAGTGGTCCATGAAAGTCGAGTTCTGCGCCGGGTCCAGCACTTCCAGCAGAGCCGAAGACGGATCGCCGCGGTAGTCCATGCCGAGCTTGTCGATTTCGTCGAGCAGGAACAGCGGATTGGACTTCTTGGCCTTCTTCATCGACTGGATGACCTTGCCGGGCATCGAGCCGATATAGGTGCGGCGGTGACCGCGGATCTCGGCTTCGTCACGAACGCCGCCAAGCGCCATGCGGACATACTCACGGCCGGTCGCCTTGGCGATCGATTGAGCGAGCGAGGTCTTGCCGACGCCCGGAGGGCCGACGAGGCACAGGATCGGGCCCTTGATCTTGGTGGCGCGTGCCTGGACGGCCAGATATTCGACGATGCGTTCCTTGACCTTGTCGAGGCCGAAATGATCCGCTTCGAGGATCTTCTCGGCATTGCTCAGATCTGTCTTGATCTTCGACTTCTTGTGCCAGGGAATACCCAGCAGCCAATCGAGATAGTTGCGCACGACGGTCGCTTCAGCCGACATCGGGCTCATCTGCCGAAGCTTCTTCAGCTCGGCATCGGCCTTTTCCTTCGCTTCCTTCGACAGCTTGGTCTTGGAGATGCGCTCTTCCAGTTCAGCCATCTCGTCGCGGCCTTCATCGCCGTCGCCGAGCTCCTTCTGGATCGCCTTCATCTGCTCGTTCAGATAGTATTCGCGCTGGGTCTTCTCCATCTGGCGCTTGACGCGCGAGCGGATGCGCTTTTCGACCTGCAGGACCGAGATCTCACCTTCCATGAAGCCGAGCGCCTTTTCCAGCCGGCCCTTGACGCTGGTGGTTTCCAGCATCTCCTGCTTTTCGGTGATCTTGATCGACAGATGCGACGCGACCGTATCGGCGAGCTTGGAATAGTCGTCGATCTGGCTGGCGGCGCCGACCACTTCCGGAGAAATCTTCTTGTTGAGCTTCACGTAGCTCTCAAATTCCGAAACGACGGAGCGGCTCAGCGCCTCGAGCTCGACCTGATCTTCTTCCGGCTCATGCAGAACGTGACCAAGCGCTTCGTAGAAATCCTCGCGGCCGGTATATTCATCAATCTGTGCGCGCGCACGGCCTTCGACCAGCACCTTGACGGTGCCGTCGGGCAGCTTCAGCAGCTGCAGAACATTGGCTACGGTGCCGACCTTATGGATTGCGTCCGGCGCCGGATCATCATCGCTGGCATTGATCTGGGTGACCAGCATGATCTGCTTGTCCGAACCCATGACTTCTTCCAGCGCCCGAATGGACTTCTCCCGTCCGACGAACAGCGGCACGATCATGTGGGGGAAGACCACGATGTCGCGCAACGGCAATACCGGATAGGCAATGCTCTCATTTGCCGCAGACGTTTTCTTAGTCATTTTATTTCCTTTCCGTCGTCCCGTTCCCGGGCTCTTTGCCGGCTGGGAGGATTAGCCGGCTCTCTCACTTGGTAAACAAGTGGAGCTTCACATTATCTATTTCAAGTCACACAGGACGCACCGCAGTCAAACAGCAAACCACACATTCACGAGGACGAACGCAACAACAAAACACCGAGGCCCAGCTACTCAAACAAGGCTGGCGAAGCTAAATCCGAAGATAAGACGCCGGGCTGAGCCCTGTCCATCGGATACTCCAGAATCATGCCATCATGGCCGCAGCGAGAGTTCTTAACAACCGGTTTCGACTGCGTTCCCATAAGCTTATCCAAGACTTTATCAGCAAAGTGCGCGACTTTTCAAACAGAAAGGGGCCCGTCGACGACGAGCCCCTCGATTCGTGATCGCTGATGCAGGCATCAGGCCGTTGCGTTGGCCTTTTCTTCCTGCCGGTCGGCATAGATGTAGAGCGGGCGGGCGGAGCCGCGAACCACTTCCTCGGAGATGACCACCTCGCGAACGCCTTCCAGCGCCGGCAGCTCGAACATGGTGTCGAGAAGGATCTTTTCCATGATGGAGCGCAGACCGCGGGCACCCGTCTTGCGGACGATCGCGCGACGAGCAATCTCGCGCAGTGCATCCTCGTGGAAGGTCAGTTCGACGTCTTCCATCTCGAACAGGCGCTGATACTGCTTCACCAGCGCATTCTTCGGCTCGGACAGGATCTGGATCAGCGCATCCTCGTCAAGATCTTCCAGCGTCGCCAGAACGGGCAGACGGCCGATGAATTCCGGGATGAGACCAAACTTCACCAGATCTTCCGGCTCCAGCTCGCGCAGCACTTCCCCGACGCGACGGTCGTCCGGTGCCTTGACGGTCGCGCCGAAGCCGATCGACGTCTTCTCGCCGCGGGCGGAGATGATCTTGTCGAGGCCTGCGAAGGCGCCGCCGCAGATGAAGAGGATGTTGGTGGTATCCACCTGCAGGAACTCCTGCTGCGGATGCTTGCGGCCGCCCTGCGGGGGAACCGAAGCCACCGTGCCTTCCATGATCTTCAGCAGCGCCTGCTGCACGCCTTCGCCCGAGACGTCGCGCGTGATCGACGGATTATCCGACTTGCGGGAAATCTTGTCGACTTCGTCGATGTAGACGATGCCGCGCTGTGCGCGCTCGACGTTGTAGTCGGCAGCCTGGAGCAACTTGAGAATGATGTTTTCGACGTCTTCACCGACATAACCGGCCTCGGTCAGCGTCGTCGCGTCAGCCATGGTGAACGGCACGTCGATGATCCGGGCGAGCGTCTGGGCGAGATAGGTCTTGCCGCAGCCGGTCGGACCGACGAGCATGATGTTCGACTTCGCCAATTCGACGTCGCCGTTCTTCGATGCGTGTGCAAGACGCTTGTAATGATTGTGAACGGCAACGGAAAGGATCTTCTTCGCCTGCCGCTGGCCGATGACGTATTCGTCGAGAACCTTGATGATGTCCTGCGGGGTCGGCACTCCGTCACGCGACTTCACCATCGAGGATTTGTTTTCCTCGCGGATGATGTCCATGCACAGCTCGACGCACTCGTCGCAGATGAAGACGGTCGGTCCGGCGATCAACTTCCGGACTTCATGCTGGCTCTTACCGCAGAACGAACAATAAAGCGTGTTCTTGGAGTCGCCGCCGTTGCTGCCGCTGACTTTGCTCATATCACTTTCCTTCCAGCACGCCGCCAATTTCAAAGTCGAAATCGCGGTCCACTCAATGCGCCCGCCGGACCTGCCCCTCGTTTACTGGCAGATCGCGGCGCCCTTCGGGGTACTGAACGCAGGCCGGCCAACCAGAACTGCGTGGCAACGATTCCCCTTCGAATGCCGAATGCTATGTCACAAAATCGCTACATAACATTAATGCTTACTATTACCGCGTTCCGCTCCACATTAAACCCCTATTCGATCACAAATGGGATAGAACTGTGGCGTAGAAGCTACCGCCTCGTGGATAAATCACGAGGCGCTTTCTCCCTCTATTTCGGTACGCGAGGTCAGCACCTTGTCGATAAGACCCCATTCCTTGGCCTCATCCGAGGACATGAAATGGTCACGATCAAGCGTCTGCTCGACTTCTTCATAGGTCCGGCCGCAATGCTTGACGTAGACCTCATTCAGGCGACGCTTCATTTTGATGATGTCGCGCGCGTGACGCTCGATGTCCGAAGCCTGACCCTGGAAACCACCCGAAGGCTGGTGAACCATGATGCGGGAATTCGGCGTCGCGAAGCGCATATCCTTGTCGCCGGCGGCGAGAAGCAGCGAGCCCATCGAAGCGGCCTGACCGATGCAAAGCGTCGAAACGGCGGGCTTGATGAACTGCATCGTGTCGTAGATCGCCATGCCGGCGGTGACGACGCCGCCCGGCGAATTGATATAGAGCGCGATTTCCTTCTTCGGGTTTTCGGCCTCGAGGAAGAGAAGCTGGGCGCACACCAACGTGGCCATATGGTCTTCAACCGGCCCGGTGAGGAAAATAATGCGTTCCTTCAGCAGACGGGAATAGATGTCGTAAGACCGTTCCCCGCGGTTGGTCTGCTCAACAACCATCGGCACCAGAGCCATAGCTGTATCGACTGGATTTCTCATGTGCGTCCTTTACCAAGCTTGCCCCGGCGACGAGAACGCCGGGAATCGAGTAAAAATCCTTTACCCCTACATAGAGTGTCCCTGCCCTGCACTTCAAGACGCACGAAAGCATAACCTCAAAAAGCTGTAATGCCGCGTGAAGCGTTGACAAAGCATTTCTAAACTCCGCTTTCGCGGTGCCAACAGCACGGGTATCGTGCCTTTGTGCAACCCACCGATTTTCCAGGCGACAAGGTGAAGGAAACATGAAGGACTATCGGCGCACAGTCCAAGCGGGGCACACAGGCAAAATTTACCAACTCACTTAATGAACTTGCCACCTTATTGGGCAAGGATAGGGCAAATGCCGCCATCGTTGGATTACGCCCGACGGAAGGCTGCCGGGAGTGGAGAAACACCCATCGTGCTGAATATGACCACAGGCCTGACCATTTGGTGCTCGGAAGCCATTACCCTGGCGACCGTTCTCCTTCTTGCCTGGGCGCACGACCGCAAATCCCCCGTCTATCTCGTCTGGGCCTTGGGCTTTGCCGTCAGCGCCATAGGATTCGCCCTGGTGGCGGCTCGCGGCATCATCCCCGACATTTGGTCCGTCCAGATCGGGAATGCCGTCGCGCTGCTCGGCGAAAGTGCCTGGATTGCCGGTTTCCGGCTGATGGATAAGCGCAAGCTTGAATGGTCTGCGCTGCTGCCGCCCGTCGTCTGGCTGTTCGGCGTCAGCCTGCCCTGGGTCACCGACAATTTCCTCAATCGTATCGTCGTCTACGACCTCGCCGGCGCTGTCGGCGCGACATTGCTCGCCTTTGCCGTTCAGCCGGCTGCCGATCGACGCGAGCCGGCTCGCAGGCAGCTTGCTATCGTCTTCACGGCACTCGCATGCCTCTGTTTCGGCTCTGCCCTCTGGCTGGTATTCACGGCCCCGACATTGGAGCAGGCCCAGATCTACCGCAGCTACACCGCGCTCGGCTACGGGTTGGTCGTCGTCGTCGCCATCGTCCTCAACGGCAAGCTTTTGATGGAACGCGCCGAACACCGCTGGCGGGCAATTTCCATTACCGACACGCTGACCGGCGTTCTGAATCGGCGCGGCCTTCAGGAAAGCTACGAGATCCTTGCCGGCGAAGGCCAGCAGCAGCAGAAACTTGCCGCACTGCTATTCGACCTTGATCATTTCAAGAAGATCAACGACCGTTATGGCCATCAGACGGGCGATACGGTGCTTGTCGAGTTTGCCCGCGTCGCCTATCAATTCGTGCCTCGCAACGGCGCATTCGGTCGAATGGGCGGCGAAGAATTCGTGGCCTTCGTCCCCGTGGACGAGCAATTGGAGGCGGAGGCGCTTGCGGAAACCATCCGCGCCGACTTCTGCCGTGTGCCGCTGCTTGCCGGCCGCTCTCCGGTGCCTGCAACGGTCAGCATCGGCGTTGCGATCATGCCGCGTGACGCCGTCAGCTGGGACCGGCTGGTCTCGGCCGCAGACCGCGCACTTTACGCCGCCAAACGCGCGGGCCGCAATTGCTCCATCGTCTTCAATGAACTGGAGGCCGCCAATGATGCCGACACAGCGCCTGCTGCGAATGAGGGCGAGCTGGTGCCGACCCTCGACGATCAGATCCGGGTCTTGCGTCGCATGGGTACGCTCTCCAGGATGTGACGATCCATCCCCCCGGACATCGGGTTCGATAACCTCCTGGTTTGAGCAGACCGGCGCTGTTGCCCGGCAGCGCCTATACGCAAATGCAAAATGGCGCGCCTGACGGCGCGCCATCCAGGATGGTTCTAGATACCCCGACGGATCAGCCGTAACGGCCGGTGATGTAGTCTTCCGTACGCTTGACCTTCGGGGCCTGGAAGATCTGCTCGGTCGCGCCATATTCGATGAGCTCGCCAAGATACATGAAGGCAGTGCTGTCGGAAATGCGGCTTGCCTGTTGCATGTTGTGCGTGACGATGACGATCGTGAAATCGCCCTTCAACTGCGAAACCAGCTCCTCGACCTTGGCGGTCGAGATCGGATCGAGAGCCGAGGTCGGCTCGTCGAGAAGCAGCACGGACGGTTTGACCGCGATGGCGCGAGCGATGCAGAGACGCTGCTGCTGGCCGCCGGAAAGGCCAAGTCCGCTCTGGTGCAGCTTTTCCTTCACTTCGCTCCAGAGCGCCGTTTCCGTCAGTGCCGCTTCGACGCGGACGTCCATTTCCGCCTTGGAAAGCTTCTCATAGAGCCGGATGCCGAAAGCGACGTTTTCATAGATCGACATGGGGAACGGCGTGGGCTTCTGGAACACCATGCCGACCTTGGCGCGCAAATCGTTCAGATCGACATCCTTGGTGAGAATGTTGCGGCCGTCCAGCAGAATCTCGCCCGCAACCGTCTGGCCCGGATAGAGATCGTACATCCGGTTGAAAGTGCGCAGCAGCGTGGACTTACCGCAACCCGAAGGGCCGATGAAGGCGGTGACCGCATTCTTGCGGATATTCATATTCACGCTCTTCAGAACGCGATGGCCGTTCTGATAGGTGAAATCGAGGTTCTTCACCTCAAGTTTCGCGAGCGCACCGATATCCGACTGGGAAACGGCGTCCTTCCCCGGCTGTGCGTTGACGCTCTGGAAATTGCTGTCGCTCATGTTCATGGTCTCATTCCTATCGTTCGGGCGGCTGCGTCACTGGCGGCGCCCACTCAAGACACGGGCAAGGACGTTGAGGACGAGGATGGCAACGGTGATGATCAGCGCGCCGGCCCAGGCCAATTGTTTGAGATCCTCGCCAGGATCGGCGGCGAGTGTGTTGATGGCCACCGGCAGCGTGGCGATCGGACCGGTCAGGCCCGCATTCATGAATTTGCTATAGCCGGCCGTGAAGAGAAGCGGCGCTGTTTCGCCGCTGATACGGGCGACAGCCAGCAGGATGCCGGTGAGGATGCCCGTCCAGGCGGAACGGTAGATCACCATCATCATGGACTTCCAGCGCGGCGCACCGAGCGCGGCGGTCGCCTCGCGAAGCGCATTTGGCACCAGCAGCAGCATGTCCTGGGTCGTGCGGTTGACGACCGGGAGGGCGATCAACGCCAGCGCGAGGATGCCGGCGATGGCGGAGTTGCCGTGCATGGGAACGACCACGGCGCCGTAGATGAATACGCCGACGATGATCGAGGGTGCGGACAACAGGATGTCGTTGATGAACTTGGCAAACTCGGCGAGCTTCGTGCCGTTGGCATATTCCACCAAATAGGTGCCGGCGAGAATGCCGATCGGCGCGGCGATCAGGATGGCGCAGCCCGTGACCAGCACGGTACCGTAGATTGCGTTGATCAATCCACCACGCGAACCCTGGGCCGGGATCGACATGGTGAAGACGTCGAGGCTGAGCGCCGATACACCACGATAAACCAGGCTCACAAGGATCACGCTGAGAAAGAATATGCCGAGGATAGCCGCGAGAAAGCACAAGGCCATCATCACCCGGTTCTTCCCATAGCGCCTCGAGACGAGGTTCTGACGAATTGCATTTTCCATCGTTTTGCTCCTCAGAGCGAGTCGCCGCGACCGATCATCCACCTTGCGAGCGCAAGCACGCAGAAGGAGAGGACGAACAGGAGCAGACCGAGCGCAATCAGGCTCGACAATTGCAGACCATCAGCATCGCCGAAGTTGTTAGCGATCTGGGCGGAAATGGTGGTGGACGGCGAGATGATCGACGATTGCAGACGGCTCACCGAGCCGACAACGAAGGTGACGGCCATGGTTTCGCCAAGCGCACGGCCGAGGCCGAGCATGATGCCGCCGACGAGGCCCCGACGGGTATAGGGGATCAGGATGTGACGAGCCACTTCCCATGTGGTCATGCCCATGCCGTAAGCGGATTCACGCAGCATCGGAGGCACGGTACTGAACACGTCGCGGGAGATGGCGGTGATGAACGGCAGGATCATGACGGCCAGCACGAGGCTTGCCGTCAACAGGCCGACACCCGGCGCCGGCGGCTGGAACAGCAGGCCGATCACCGGCACCTGGCCGATCGTCATGACGAGGAAGGGCAGGATATAATTCTGCATCAGCGGCACGAGAATGAAGAGACCGACGATGCCGTAGATAATGGAGGGAACGCCAGCCAGAAGCTCGATGGCCGTGCTGATCGGGCGTCGCAGGCTGCCGGGGCAAAGCTCCGTGAGGAAGATGGCGATGCCGATGCCCAGGGGAATGGCAATCAGCATGGCGATGATCGAGCTCACCAGCGTACCGACTACAGCAGGCACTGCACCATAGATATCGGCGGGAGCGCTCCACTTCGTGCCCCAGAGGAACGAAAGCCCGAAGGCCTGGAAGGTCGGCAAGGCATCAATGACAAGAACCGCAAGGATTGCCAGCAGCAGAAGCACGACAAGAGTAGCCGAGCCAAGCGTCAAGAAATAGAAAATCCGATCCTGCGTCCGGAATTTTCTGGTCGCGGCGGTGGTATCCATCACCTGGAAGCCAGCCGTCTGAGTCGCGTCAGCCATCGATTTCCCCTTGTCCTGTCACGAAAGGCGGACAGGGTTATACCCTGCCCGCCGCAACTTCTCACAGCACAAATTACTTCGTGCCAAAGTCCTTCTTCCAGGACTTCTCGACAACCTCGGCGACATTGTCCGGGATCGCGAGATACGACAGGGCGCTCGCGTCCTTCTGACCGTGCTCGTAGGACCACTTGAAGAACTTCAGCGCCTCTTCGTTCAGAGCAGGATCGGCCGGCTTCTTGTAGAGCAGAACCCAGGTCGAAGCTGCAATCGGCCAGCTCTTTTCGCCCGGCTGATTGGTGATGATCAGGTTGAAGTTCTTGGCATTGGCCCAATCGGCGTTGGAAGCGGCAGCCTTGAACGTGTCGAGGCTCGGCTCGATAACCTTGCCGGCAGCATTCTTCATCTTCGCGAAACCGATGTGGTTGGCGACGACGTAGGAATATTCAACGTAGGAGATCGAACCAGCCGTCTGGTTGACGGTGGTGGAAACGCCTTCGGAACCCTTGGCGCCGAAGCCGACCGGCCATTCAACAGCCGTGTTCGAACCAACCTTTTCCTTCCACTCCGGCGAAACCTTCGCCAGGTAATCGGTGAAGTTGAAGGTCGTGCCCGAGCTGTCGGCGCGATAGACGACGGAGATCGGCGCGGAAGGCAGCTTCACGTCGGCGTTGAGAGCCTTGATGGCGGCATCGTCCCACTTGGTGATCTTGCCGAGGAAGATGTCGGACAGCGTCTTGCCGTCGAGAACGAGTTCGCCCGGCTTTACGCCGGCAATGTTATAGGAAACGACGATACCGCCGGAGATCATCGGGAACTGGGCAATGCCGTTCTTCTCGAGGTCAGCGTCGCTCATCGGCTTGTCCGAAGCGCCGAATACGATGGTCTTGTCGAGGAGCTGCTTGATGCCGGCGCCTGAACCGACCGACTGGTAGTTGACGACGTTCTTCGTCGCAGCCTTATAGCCTTCGGCCCACTTGGACAGAACCGGCGCGATGAAGCTCGAGCCGGCGCCCGTGATGTCGGCAGCCGAAGCCGAAGCAGCCATGGCGACGACCAAGCCGGCGGTCAGGCAAAGGGAACGGATTTTCAGGTTAAGCATAGTAGACTCACTTCCTCAAGTGAATGAAAGGATGGCGAGCAGAAGATCGGCGCGAGGTCCCCATGGTAAATGACCTCCCCACCATCAATCTCCTGGCGACAATGATGGCTCTAATGCCGCATTGTTTCAGTTTGATGACAGTTTAATGAAGCGGCAGTGACACAACCTATGGCAATCATCGCGACCATTGCGGAACTGCATGAAATGGGCCGCTTCAGGCAGCGGGCGAGCGCAAACTTCATGTTTTGATTCAACAAGGTCGTCAGAGACGGATCACATAGTCCTTGCGAGTCGTTTCAACGACTTCCCAAGTCCCCTTGAAGCCCGGCTTCAAGATCATCCGGTCGCCGGCGCGCAAATGGAGGGTCTCCCCGTCGTCTGCCGTCACGACGGAATAGCCCGAGAGGATATTGAAGTATTCCCACTCGTCATAGACGATCCTCCACTTCCCCGGCGTCGCCTCCCATATGCCGGCATAAAGGCCGCCATCGGCCTCGTCCAGGCTCCAGGTGCGGAAGCTCGGTGCACCCGAGACAAGCCGGTCCGCGGCGGGCGCACCGCTCTCCGGCTCGACGCCATCGAGATCCAGTTGCAGATAGGTTGCCATAAATGCCTCCCGTCGATTGCGCTTCGGCCGACAAACGATCGCCCCGCAGCCGCTCTTCTTGCGACCGCGGGGCGACAGAAGCACGAAATGCCGGGCCATCAAAGATAGCCTCCGGCTTTTTCAGCCTTTTCCGATCCAGCCTTTAGAGCATTTCCAGGAAAAGTGCGGAGCGGCTTTCCGTCTGGAATGCGTAAGAAAACAGGAAGATAGAGCGTCTCCGCGATTCAAGGAAAAGCAGAAACGCTCTAGATCTTCGCCAGCGACTGATCGAGATCGGCGATGATGTCCTTGACGGCCTCGATGCCGATCGACAGACGCACGACATCGGGACCGGCACCGGCTGCGACCTTCTGTTCGTCGGTGAGCTGTTTGTGCGTCGTCGATGCAGGATGGATGACCAGCGAGCGGGTGTCGCCGATGTTGGCGAGGTGTGAGAAGAGCTCCAGCCCCTCCACCAGCCCCTTGCCGGCCTGATAGCCGCCCTTGAGCCCGAAGGTGAAGACCGAGCCTGCCCCGTTCGGCGAATAGCGCTGCTGCAGCGCATGGTTTGGATCATCCTCAAGGCCGGCATAATTGACCCAGGCAACCTTGTCCTGCCCCTTCAGCCAGCGCGCGACGGCGAGCGCATTGTCGGAATGACGCTGCATGCGCAGCGGCAAGGTCTCGATGCCGGTCAGGATCAGGAAGGCGTTGAACGGCGAGATTGCCGGGCCAAGATCGCGCAGGCCGAGAACGCGGCACGCGATGGCGAAGGCGAAATTGCCGAAGGTCGAATGCAGCACGACGCCGTTATATTCCGGCCGCGGTGCGGAGAGCATAGGATAACTGCCCGATGCAGACCAATCGAATGTGCCGCCATCGACGATGATGCCGCCCATGGAGTTGCCGTGACCACCGAGGAATTTCGTCAGCGAATGCACGACGATATCGGCGCCGTGTTCCAGCGGGCGGATGAGGTAGGGGCTTGCCATCGTATTGTCGACGATCAGCGGCAGGCCATGCTTGTGGGCAACGGCGGCGATCGCCGCGATGTCGACGAAAGTACCGCCGGGATTGGCCAGGCTTTCGATGAAGATGCCGCGAGTGCGCTCATCGATCTGCGCCTCGAAGGTGGCGGGATCGGCCGGATCGGCCCAGCGAACACGCCAATCGAAATTCTTGAAGGACTGGCCGAACTGATTGACCGAGCCGCCGTACAGCCGCTTGGCAGCGACGAAATTGTCGCCTGGCCGCATGATGGTGTGGAAGACGAGCAGCTGGGCAGCGTGGCCCGAGGCGACGGCAAGCGCCGCCGTTCCGCCTTCAAGGGCCGCCACGCGCTCTTCGAGCACGGCCTGGGTCGGGTTCATGATGCGGGTATAGATATTGCCGAATTGCTGCAAGCCGAACAGAGCGGCGGCGTGATCGGCATCCTGAAAAACGAAGGAGGTCGTCTGGTAGATCGGCGTCGCGCGGGCCCCTGTCGCCGGGTCCGGCTGCGCGCCTGCATGGATTGCGAGTGTGTCGAAACCCGGATTGTTCGTTGGCATGATATTCCCTCCCGCCAGATTCTCTTTTGCGATGGGACGGGATCATAACGGCCGCGATACGAAAGTTAACCGCGAACTTTGCCGCGCTTCTCAACTTGCAGGAAAAACTTGCCATTTTTCAGCAAGATCGCGCGATAAATAGCTGCTTCGGATCAGGCGACCAGGCGCGGATACTCGATGGCCGGACAGCGGTCCATGACGACCCTGACGCCTGCGGCTTCCGCTCTTGCCGCGGCCGCATCGTCGCGTACGCCGAGCTGCCCCCAGATCACCGGCGGCCGGGGATCGATCATGATGGTCTCCTCGACCACCGACCTCAGATATTCCGGCGCCCGGAAAACATCGACCATATCCACAGGCTCGGGAATATCGGCCAGATGCGCATAGACCCATTGCCCGAGGATTTCCTTGCCGGCTTGCCCGGGGTTGACGGGGATGACGCGGTAGCCCCTGTTCAGCAGATAGGCCATGACGCCATTGCTCGGCCGCGCGGGGTTGGGCGACGCGCCGACGAGCGCGATGGTCCTGACGGATAGAAGGATATCGGCGATATAAGAATCGTCATAACTATCGTGGTTCATCACGAAGCCTCCCTAGGCGATCAAACTTGCGTTTTACCGCAAAAATGGAAACCGCAGCCGCAGTTTCCACGTATATATTACATTATAACAATTTCAGGGAGGATTAACCCGATGAAAAAGATCATTCTCCTGGGCCTGCTGATCGCTTCTGCCTCCACGCCGGCGCTGGCGATTTCACGCTATAACTCCATGTCGATGACCTGCGCGGAAGCCAGGGCGACCATCAACCGGGAGCGGGCGGTCATCATGCGCTATCCGGCCAAGAGAACATCCAAGATGACGCTTTATGACCGCTACGTAGCAGACAGCAACGCGTGCGATGTCGGCTATTATGCCGATCAGGACTATCTGCCGACGAAGGACCGGGCCGCCTGCCCCGTTTACATATGCCGGCCGACAAGCGACCTTGAGGACGATCTGTTGCTTTTGCGCCGGCGATCACGATGAGCTATGTTTTGTCGCCGCTTGCAACCATGCCGCCGACACGACCGCTGATTATCCCTGGAATGGCGAGCAACATTCATGCAGGGGTTGCAATGCGCTTCAATTGAAAGTGTCTTTCAAAGCGCTTTCACAGGCTTTCCGGACACCGCCAGACATGTTCCCGTGAAATACGATCTTTGTTCGCTATTCATTCACCATACAATTAGAAACACCTAATGAATAAGATAAGCGGAACGAGAACCGACGGCGAACAAAGAATATATGCGCCCCTATAGATATTCTCTGGATATAGTTTTGCACTTTGCTCAATCAAATACCAGACGAATCACCTAGATCTCAGTTTTATGCCTGAAATAATCATACTTTTCATGTGATCTGCACGCTGACAACGACAATCATCGCCTGTAATAGTTTACATTATTTGAAAATTTTTGCGCTATACTGAGGCGCAATTCAATTAAAGCGGGAGAAAACCGCCGCAATTTCAACCATTATATCCTACATGATCGAATAACACCTTTGCAACAGCGTGGAGCGGCGACGACCTTGAATGAAAGCGCCAGTTCTACCCATGCGTTCACATAGCATGCGACGTTTGTTCGCGATTCATACCACAATAAATTAGTAATTTATGATAGATACAACCCTTTGATAGAACACATAGAGAACATTCCTGTTGCGATTTGCGGCGCGAAATAGCGGCGCGAAGTAAAGACGCATGCAGCATTCTCGTTGCTTTTTGATGCATTGAGGATCATATGGGAGCCAGACTCCCACAAAATGCCAAGCTTTTGTGCTCCCCTACCTGATTTCCGAGGTTTTCGTGTCTCTCGACGTTATCGCGCTTGTGCTTTTCGGCGCCCTACTGCACGCGACATGGAATGCGATCATCAAGGCCGGAACCGACAAATCCCTCGATGCCGCGCTGGTCTCGGCAGGTGGCGCCGCTGCCGCCCTCCCCCTTTTACCGCTCCTGCCATTGCCGGCATCCGCCGCCTGGCCGTTCATCGGCGCTTCGGCGATCCTGCAGTTCGCTTATTTCCAGCTCGTCGCCGCCGCATATCGCGCCGGCGACATCGGCCTCGTCTATCCGCTGATGCGCGGCGTAGCGCCGCTGATCATTGTCTCCACCAGCAGCTTCATTCTCAAGGAGACGCTCTCGGGCGGAGCATTGATCGGCACGATGACCATCTGCGCCGGCATCTTGACGCTTGCCTTCGAGGCAAGAAAGGGTGGCCGGCGGGCGATCCTGCTGGCGCTTGCCAATGCCATCGTCATCGCGACCTATACCTATGTCGACGGCATCGGCGCGCGAATCTCGGGCAACTCCATATCCTATACTCTATGGATGTCGCTCCTGCCGCCGGTCCTCTTGTTTGCGTGGGCAGTCTCGCAACGCGGCGTCAATGCCGTGGCCGCCCACATCCGCTATAACTGGTGGCGCGGGCTGATCGGCGGCGGCGGCTCGATCGCCTCCTATGGCGTTGCCTTGTGGGCGATGACCAAGGCACCGGTCGCCATGGTTGCGGCGCTGCGCGAGACGTCGATCCTCCTTGCACTGGTCATATCCGTCGCCTTTCTGAAGGAGCGGTCGAGCATATGGCGCTACATTGCCGGCGCGATTATTGCCGCTGGCGTCCTCGTTTTGCGGCTAGGATAATGGGAGAAATGTGTGGTATAAAAATACCATATAAGTAAACTATTGATTTCGTTTGCAAATTTTTACGGGCATACAATTCGCCTGCCTTGACCCAGCTCCGCATTCGCTTTATAAGCCGCCGCAGATTGCAGCCTTTCCGGGCTGCTTTCTTTTTGGCGCGCATCGCGCACGCTAAATCAAGCAACAAGAAACGCCCTGATGCCTTCGGGCCAAGGGTCTCAAAAGAGAGTATGCAACATGGCAACCTTCTCCCAGAAGCCTGCAGAGGTGGAGAAGAAGTGGGTTCTCATCGACGCCGAAGGGCTTGTCGTTGGCCGTCTCGCTTCTATCATCGCAATGCGTCTGCGCGGCAAGCATAAAGCTACCTTCACGCCGCACGTCGACGACGGCGACAACGTCATCGTCATCAATGCCGACAAGGTCGTCTTCACCGGCAAGAAGTACGAAGACAAGGTTTATTACTGGCACACCGGTTATGCCGGCGGCATCAAGGAGCGTACGGCTCGCCAGATCATCGAAGGCCGCTTCCCGGAGCGCGTCGTTGAAAAGGCTGTCGAACGCATGGTTCCCCGCGGCCCGCTCGGCCGTCGCCAGATGAAGAACCTGCGCGTCTACGCCGGCTCCAACCATCCCCATGAAGCTCAGCAGCCGGTCGTCCTCGACGTCGCCAAGCTGAACAAGAAGAACGTAAGGAGCGCCTGATAATGGCTGACCTCTCTTCCCTGAAGGACCTCGGCACGTCTGAAGCAGCTGCTGCTCCGGTTCACGTCCGCAAGGTCGACTCGTTCGGCCGCTCCTACGCGACCGGCAAGCGCAAGGATGCCGTTGCCCGCGTATGGGTCAAGGCCGGCTCCGGCAAGATCATCGTCAACGGCAAGGACTACACGGCTTACTTCGCCCGTCCGGTTCTGCAGATGATCCTGCGTCAGCCGATCGTCGCTGCTGCCCGTGACGGCCAGTTCGACATCATCGCAACCGTCGCCGGCGGCGGCCTCTCCGGCCAGGCCGGTGCCGTTCGCCACGGCCTGTCCAAGGCGCTCACCTACTTCGAACCGGGCCTGCGCTCGGTCCTGAAGAAGGGCGGCTTCCTGACCCGCGACAGCCGCGTCGTCGAACGCAAGAAGTACGGCCGCGCAAAGGCACGTCGTTCGTTCCAGTTCTCCAAGCGTTAATCGCTTATCCGAGATCGGATTTTTGGAAAGGCCGGGGTTTCCCCGGCCTTTTTCTTTTGGCAATGGCGACATGATGTAGATCCACCAGGCGCGCCACAATGTTTTGTGGCAGAGTCGCGCCGCAAACATCGGGGGATTGCAATGATCAGACTCATTCTGACGCTTTTGCTGACGGTTGCCAGCGTCTCGCCTGCCCTGTGCGACGACACGGGACAGCCACCACCCGCCGACAAAGCAGCCGACATGCAGAGCATGAAGGACTTTCTTCAGGCGAACCCGGATTGCCGCGAATTCACCGACAGTTGCTCCTACTGCCGCGTGACCGATGGTTCTGCCATATGTTCGACGCCGCAGATCGCCTGCGTGAAAAAGCCGTATCAATGCACGGCTCGATCAGGCAAATAGTTACTGGATCAATTGGGTTGCGATTCCGGCCAAATCCCGAAATTTGACGGCATCCGGAGAGACATCATGAGCAACGGCATATCATCGCGTTTCGCGGCTACTCCCGAGCCGCCCTATTACATCGTCACATTCGCTTCCATCCGAACCGAAGGCGACAACGGCTACGGTGCCATGGGCGAACGGATGGAGGCTCTGGCGCTCGCACAGGACGGCTGTCTCGGGCTTGAGGGGGCAAGGGGGCCGGATGGCTTCGGCATCACCAATTCCTTCTGGCGGGACGAACAAAGCATTCTTGCCTGGAAGAATGTGGTGTCGCATCTGGCGGCGCAGAAGCTCGGGCGCGAGCGCTGGTACGAGGAATACAAGGTTCGCATAGGACGCGTAGAACGGGCCTATGATTTTCATGCAGGCAAAGGAGATGCCCTTGCCGAGCACATCGATTGATCACGCCTTTACTGCCACCAGTCTGACCTCGGCCGCCAGCGATCCGACCTTTGCCGGCGCGCTCTCCTTCATGCGCCGCCGCTTCACCAAGTCGCTTGAAGGCGTCGACGCCGTCGTCTGGGGCATTCCATTCGATGCAGCGACGTCAAACCGGCCGGGAACGCGCTTCGGGCCGCAGGCGATCCGCCGCGCCTCGGCTATCTTCGACAACGATCCGCAATATCCCTTCAACCGCGACCTGTTCGCCGAGATGGCCGTCATCGACTATGGCGACTGTTTGCTCGACTACGGAAACCATCAGGACACCCCGGCCGCGATCGAACGGCAGGCAACGACCATCCTCGACAGCGGCGCCTTCATGCTGACGCTCGGCGGCGATCATTTCATCACCTGGCCGCTCCTGAAGGCCCATGCCGCCAAGCATGGTCCGCTGGCGCTCGTGCAGTTCGACGCCCATCAAGATACCTGGTTCGACGACGGCAAGCGCATCGACCATGGCTCCTTCGTTGCCCGCGCCGTGCGCGACGGCCTGATCGACCCGGATCGCTCTATCCAGATCGGCATCCGCACGCATGCGCCTGACGATTTCGGCATCCATATTCTCTATGGCCACCAGGTCGAGGACATGAGCGCCGCCGACATTGCCTCGACGATCATTTCGCACACCAAGGGGGCTCCGGCCTACCTCACCTTCGACATCGACTGCCTCGACCCGGCCTACGCGCCGGGTACGGGAACGCCGGTTGCCGGCGGCCCCTCCAGTGCGAAGATCCTCTCTGCCCTGCAGCGGCTGCATCAGCTCGATGTCAGGGGCGCCGATGTCGTCGAAGTGTCGCCGGCCTATGACCATGCCGACATCACCGCCATTGCGGGGGCAACGGTGGCGATGTATATGCTCGGTCTGCATGCCGAAAGGCGTGCGGCCGGGCGCTAAGTCCGGCTGTTATCATATTGAATCAACTCCATGGCAAACTGAGTCCGGAAACACTCTGAACCTATTGAAAGAGCAGGAATAACATGGCACCGAAGATCTTCATCGATGGCGAACACGGAACCACGGGCTTGCAGATCCGCACGCGCATGGCCGACCGCCGCGACGTCGAACTCCTGTCCATTCCGGAAGCCGAGCGCCGCAATGCCGCGATGCGCGAGGACATGCTGAACAGCGCCGATATCGCCATTCTCTGCCTGCCCGACGATGCGTCGAAGGAAGCGGTGAAGATGGTGGCCGCCAACAACAATGTCCGCGTCATCGACACATCGACGGCCTTCCGCATCCATCCCGACTGGGCCTATGGTTTTGCCGAGATGGACAAGGATCAGGGCGGCCGTATCAAGACTTCGCGCTTCGTCGCCAATCCTGGCTGCTATCCGACGGGTGCGATCGGCCTCATCCGGCCGCTACGCGCCGCCGGCATCCTTCCGGCTGGCTATCCTGTGACGGTCAACGCCGTGTCCGGTTACACGGGCGGCGGCAAGCAGATGATCGCGCAGATGGAGAATGCCGATCACCCGGACGCCATCAGCGCGCCACATTTCCTCTACGGTCTGACGCTGACCCATAAGCATGTGCCCGAGATGACGACGCATGGTCTGCTTGATCGCGCGCCGATCTTCTCGCCATCCGTCGGCCGGTTCCCGCAGGGCATGATCGTGCAGGTGCCGCTGTATCTCGGCGACCTGGCGGAAGGCGCGACGCTGGAGAGCATCCACGCCGCACTCGTCGAGCATTATGCCGGCCAGGATATCGTCCAGGTCGTCTCCCTCGAGGAGAGCCGGGCGCTGCCGCGCATCAACGCCGTCGAGCTCGCCGGCAGGGATACGATGAAGCTCTTCGTCTTCGGCACGCCGGGCGCTGCCCAAGTCAATCTGGCCGCGCTGCTGGACAATCTTGGAAAGGGCGCATCGGGCGCCGCCGTGCAGAACATGGATCTGATGCTGGGCGCCTGAGGCGCAGAGCATAACCTGAGAATCTGAAAGCCCGGTCGATCATCTCCTCTTTGGGGATAGATTGGCCGGGCTTTTTATCGGGCTAACGTCCCTCGCCAATTTAGGCACTCGTGCGTCTGCGGCCACAATTTTGCCTTCCAGCTAAATTAGCAGCCACTACACGAAGAATTGATCCCTGTGACGCGATGCGGCCTATTGTCGGCCGAATTCGTTCTTTTACGGCTTCGCGGGCCGGGATGAATTGGGCGTTAAACCTATCTCTTTTTTCAATGAATATCCAAGAATGAGCCAGTGTAAAGGAATTGGTTACCATAATTCGGCATGCTTCCAGACAGTCGGCAATGTGGTGGTCGGACGCGGATTCCGCGTCAAGACGCGTGTGCATCTGTGAGCCGGCATAGTGTCTGTGTAGTTTGGATAACGAGTATCATGGCGTTTGTCACCGAAGACTTCGGTAACTTCATTTCGCGTTCCGGCTACGCCTCGCGACGGAAAAAATCCTTCAGCATAAGTCCCGGCACTTTGGCCACCGGCGTCGCCGTTATGGCTTTGACCTGGGTTGCGGCAACGCTGATCACCACCCAGTCGATGGTGCTGTCCCTGCCCGGCGCCAATACGACGGCGAACGACTTCCTGACGCCGCGCGCATCGGCTTTCATCGTGCCGCAGGGCCATATGGCCCACCCTGCCCGTCTTTCCAGCCAGGCCGCATCGCTGAACGGGCAAAGCCGCTTCGCCGGAGTGCCCGCAAGCGCCTCGGTAAATTGGGCAGCCTCTACGCCCGCCGGGGATAATGTTCAGACGAAAACCGCCAGCAAAGACGCCATTCGTTCGCAATTGGCAAACGCTCTGGTGCAGCAGGCGTCGCAGATCAAGCTGGAGCAAAGCGCAGCGGCAAGCATCAAGAGTGGCCGCATCGAAGTCGCAGCCGCCTCGCCGGAAACCCTGGATCATCTGCGCAAGGTGATCGCCGTCAACTTCGCCGCCGCGGTACAGTCGCTGGCACAAGTGAAGTATGCCGCCGCATCCATACCCGCGGCGGGTCCGGCGAAGGCCGATCTGCTGCCGGTCGCAGTGGCCGCGGCGACTCCTGCAGGACTGCCGGCTATTGCCGAGGCAACACCGCTGCCGGCCAAGGATGCCGACATCGCGATGACGGAAGCCGTACTCAGCGTGGTGCCGTTGGCCCGCCCTGACCGCGAGCCGGAACTGCGGCGTGTGAACACCCCCGCTTCAGCCGCCATCGCCAGGGCAACCGTCAAGGATACGCCTGCACAGCCGCCGGCACGTCTCCTCGCCTATGCCGACCCGGATGAAAGCTCCGTGCGCAAGGCCAAGCCTTTCATCAATCCCTTTGCCGCCATCAGCCCGGGCAGCGGTACGGCGATCTACGATATCGAAGCGAAGACGGTCTATCTGCCAAGCGGCGAGCGTCTCGAAGCCCATTCCGGCCTCGGCCACATGCGTGACAATCCCCGCTATGTCGACCGCAAGAACACCGGCCCGACGCCGCCTGAGACTTATAAGCTGACATATAGGGAAAGCCTGTTCCATGGTGTGCAGGCGCTGCGCCTGACGCCCACAGGCGGCGGACGCGTCTATGGCCGCGACGGCTTGCTGGCTCATACCTACATGCTCAGAGGCGGCCGTGCGGAATCGAATGGCTGCGTGGTCTTCAAGGATTACAGCCGCTTTCTGGCTGCCTTCAAGCGCGGCGAAATCAAGCATTTGAAAGTCGTGTCGCGGATGTCGTCGGCGGCAAGTGTCGCCTCGGCGCGCTAGGACGGATTGAGTTGAGGCGCGAT
This sequence comes from Rhizobium freirei PRF 81, assembly GCF_000359745.1. Classification (GTDB taxonomy): domain Bacteria; phylum Pseudomonadota; class Alphaproteobacteria; order Rhizobiales; family Rhizobiaceae; genus Rhizobium; species Rhizobium freirei. The sequence goes on along the minus strand of NZ_AQHN01000077.1, from coordinate 109,688 downwards.
GCGCCTCAATTTCCCACGACGATCGACGTCTGGCGCGGCAATTCGCCATAAAAGCCCCGCCAATTGGCGATCGCGAAACCAAAGACGATCAGAGCACCCGCCTGATGCGCCAATGCCAGATGTAGCGGCACCTGCAGCAGCAGCGTGGTGATGCCGAGTATCGCCTGGATCAGCACAAGCAGGAACAGGACGACCGAGCGGCGCGCATGTGTCGTCTGTGGCGCGGCGCGTAGTGAGACAATCATGTTGAAAGCGACAACGACAAAGAGCGCGTAGGCGCCGAGACGATGGACGAACTGTACCGTCTTCGGATTCTCGAAGAAATTGATCCAGCCCGGTGACTGTACGAGCAATCCATCGGGGACGATGGCACCATCCATGAGCGGCCAGGTATTGTAGCTCATGCCGGCATCGAGACCGGCGACCAGGGCGCCGAGATAGATCTGGAACAGAGCCATGATGGCGATGAGACCGGCAAGCTTTGCCGAATAGCGTGTCGGGGGCGGCTCGTTCGAATGCGGAGACAGCGCGCGCATGAACCACATGCAGGCGGCAAAGATCAGACAGGCCGTCACGAGATGGGTCGCGAGACGATACTGGCTGACATCGGTGCGCGCTTCGAGGCCCGAGGAGACCATCCACCAGCCGATGGCGCCCTGAAGACCACCGAGCAGGAAGATGCCGGCAAGCGGCAGCCAGAGCTTACGCTCGACCCGGCCGGTCAGCACGAAGAACAACAGAGGCACGCCGAAGATCACGCCGATGGCGCGCGCGAGCAGCCGATGCGCCCACTCCCACCAGAAAATGCCCTTGAACTCATCGACCGTCATCTCCTTGTTCAGGATCTGAAACTGCGGGATGCGCTTGTAGAGCTCGAACTCGTCCTGCCATTCCTGCGCATTCAGCGGCGGGATGACGCCGTGGATCGGCTGCCATTGCGTGATCGACAGGCCCGAATTGGTGAGCCGCGTCGCACCGCCTACCAGCACGAGGCCGAAGAGAACCAGCAGGACACAGGCGAGCCAAAGGCGGATGGCGCGGCGATTGCGATCCTGACGGCCGACTTCCTTCAAAATAGCCTGTTCCGAGGTGAAATTAGTGGCAGCCATGACGTCTCCCTTCGATCAGGCTGTTGATTTGCCCGATAGGGGCGTGCAAAACAAGTCCCGGGAGTTTGCGGCATGCCGTCGCGGCATGTCGTTGTAAGAGGAGAAACCATCCCGTGCCCCTTCGCCTGCGCAAATTCATCGGCATGATCCTGCTTGTGCTGCTGGTTGCAATCTACGCAATCGTCGCCATGATCGTTGCCGTGCGCACGCTCGGAGATCAGCCCGGCTGGGTCCAATTCCTCTACTTCCTCCTCAGCGGCACGATTTGGGTGCTGCCCGCCATGGGCATCATCAAATGGATGGCGGGGCCGCGTCCTCACTAACGAGCGTATTCCGGCCGTTTACGCAACGCTAACCCTGATCCACGGGATATGCGGGCAGATCGCGCCATCTTAAGCCAAAGATAAGTCGCTACCCTCGACACTGCATTCGAACGCCGCCGATGCGGGAAGGATCGAATGCAGACGCAGGAGCAAGATATCGTCGTCACCGCCGTTGCTCCGGCAACAGACAAGCGGGATACGCCAACGCGGCCGATGCTGCGCGGCGATCTGCGGATTGAAATCTTCGACAGCATGGCGCCGCTCGAGGCCGAATGGCGCGCGCTGGAACAAGACGATCTTGCTTCTCTGCATCAGAGCTATGACTGGTGTGTGCCCTGGGTAGAGACCCTCCGTCGTCCGCTCGCCATCATTCGCGGCTCTCTCGCCGGTCGGACCGCCTTTATCCTGCCGCTGGAGATCATCCGCAGCCGTGGCGTCAAGCGGGCCGAATTCATTGGCGCACGCCATAGCAACATCAATACCGGCCTTTTCTCCCCCGAGTTTCTGGCAAGCGGCGCGTTGACATCGATACAGATGGCGGCCGTGGCGGCAGCCTTACGTGGCAAGGCTGATCTGGCCATCCTGCGCAATGTGCCGCTCGAATGGCGCGGCCGCAGAAGCCCTCTCACCTCGCTGTCGGCCGTGGAGAACCAGAACCACGCCTTTCAGCTGCCTTTCCTCGGCAGTTTCGAAGCCAGCCTGAAACAGGTGAACGCCAAGCGGCGGCGCAAGAAGTTCAAGCACCAGAGCCGTATCCTCGATGCCAAGGGCGGATATGAGCATGTGATTGCCGCCCCCGATCAGCAGGATGCTTTGCTGGACATGTTTTTCCGCCAGAAGGCGGTTCGCTTCAAGGAAGCCGGCTTGCCCGACGTCTTTGCCGACGATCCTACGCAGACGGTGCTGCACCGGTTGCTGCTTCGCCAGGCAAAGGATGGCTTCGACGCCACGCTGCAGATGCACGCGCTCAGGCTCAAGGGCGAGCATGAGGGCCATATGGCTGCCATCGCCGCCCTATCGCGCAAAGGCGATCATGTGATCTGCCAGTTTGCTTCGATCGACGAGTCGCTGGTGGCGGAGGCCAGCCCCGGCGAACTGCTGTTCTGGCTGATGATAGAACGGCTGCATCGTGAAGGTGCCGGCCTCTTCGATTTCGGGATCGGCGATCAGACCTACAAGCGCTCGTGGTGCCCGGTGGAAACCACGCAACATGATCTGCTCCTACCCATCTCCACCGCCGGCTATGCGGCGGCGGCGATACAGCGCAGCGTCACGCGCGCCAAAACGGCCATCAAGGGCAACCGGCAGCTCTATGCCTTTCTGCAAAGGCTGCGGGCTCGACGGAGCGCCGGCCCGGCTCCGGCGGACGAAAGCGAAAAAGATTGATCAGGCGGCGTCGCGGCGCGTATCCGGATCATGCTCCTCGCGCCAGCCGGACATCAGGATGATGTGCTCGTAGCCAGCCTTCTGGAATCCCGTCATCGCCGAGATGAACTGCTTCTCGTCGGGCTGCGGCATCGACAGAATGATTTCCGTTTCCTTGCTCCGGGTCAGCCGTGCCACTCCGGACACGTCCGCTGCGCCGCATTCCACCAGAACGATGTCATAGGCCGAGCCGAGAGCGTCGAGGATCAGGGAGAGGCGGTCTGCTCCGCGCATCGCCCGGCCGAGGTCGCTCATACCCTGCGGCACGAGATGAGCATCCGAAAGCCGGTCCGGATGGATCGTATCGGCAAAGGCCGCTTCGCTGCAAAGTAGATCGGTGACGCCGGGAAGTTCGTGATGCTCCGCCATGAGCCTGGAGGGGCAACCGGTTCCCGTCATATCGACCAGCACGATGCGATTTCCCGCATCCGCAATCGTCCTTGCGAGCATGACGGTCGCGGTGGAGCCATCATCACCGCTCGGTGATATGGCGATTGCCAACCGAGAGCCGCTGTCGATCAGGTAATCGGCGACGGACTGGATGGAGAAATCCTCTTCCTCCTCCGATTTCCTGACTGTTTCCTTCGGCTTGTGCGCGGGATCAACAGGCGCTTCCAACTCCGGCGCCAAGGTTTCGGCGGCGGGGACTGAAAGCATGCTGGCGGGCGCATTGGCGCGCTTGACGGTGACAGCCTCTGCCGGGGTGTCGGGCTGATCATGAAGCGCAACCTTGGCTTCGTTTTTTTCCTGACGACCGCCCGACCCTACAGGTCGCAAGGCGCGGCCGCTGAACAATTCCGCAAGCATGATCACGATGGAGGTCAGAAGGAAGGTTGCGAGGGTTGCGACGACGACGATCGGGCCAACCTTCGGGAAAGCCGGATCGACCGGCTCCACCGCTGTCGAAACGACGCGGGCATCGGCCGGGCTTGAATTCTTATCCACACGAGATGCCGCTTCACGATAGCGGGCAAGATAGGTCTCGAGCAATTGCCGCTGGGCTGCGGCTTCGCGTTCAAGCGCATTGAGGCCGACTTCGTCCTCCCCTGCCTTGGCGCTCGCGGCCTTCAGCGTATTCGACTGCGCCAGCAGCTGCTGTTCGCGTAGCTGCGCTACCTTGGCCTCATTGCCGATGCTGGCAAGTATCCTCTGGGTCTCGCGGTTGATCTGCTGGCGGATATCGGCAAGCTGGGCGCGCAGGCTCTTCAGGCGCGGATGGCCGTCCATCAGGGTCGTGGACAGGTCCGAAATCTGCGATTCCAGGTTGGATTCCGTCGCCTTCAACCGCTGAACGGTCTGCGACCCGGAAACGTCGGAGAGGGTGTCGGTGGAGCGGCCACTGGAGAGCGCGTTGCGCACTGCCTGAGCGCGCGCTTCGGCACTGGCCTTGTCGCCGCGAACCTGTGCGAGCTGCGTGGAGATATCGGCGAGCTGCTGGGTGGCGAAATTGTTGTTCTGACTGGTCTGAAGCAGACCATTGGCAGTGCGATAATCTGCAACCTTCTTTTCGGCCTCGCTGACTTTTTCGCGCAGTTTGGTGATTTCCGGCTCCAGCCAGCGCGTCGCCTCGCTGTTGGAATCCAGCTTGGCGCCGCTCTGCATGGACAGATAGACCTGCGCGATCGCATTCGGCACGCTTGCGGCCAAGGATGGATCGCGGGAACTGAAGCTTACGCCGATCACGCGCGAAGTGTTGATCTGGTAGACCTGCAGCCGGCCGGTGAAGGCATCCAGCATCCGCTCTTCCGGTGCCTTGTCGCCGGCAGCACGTTTCAGATGCAGCTTGACGAGAATATCGGAAAGCGCGGACCTGTTGTTGGCGGCATCGAATTCCGGGCGCTCGTAGAGCTTGAGATTGGTAATGACCTGCTTGATCAGGTCCGCCGACTGCAGGATCTGAACCTGGCTGGCAATATTAAGCTCGTCCAGCAGCGGGGCGGAGCCGGCATCATTGCTGGTCGTGGTTGCAAAGGCCGGCGCACGCGGCTCGATCAGGATACGGGTTTCGCTGCGGTATTCCGGCGAAATCACCTTGGCGACAACGAACGCCAGGCAGGCCCCTGCCAAGGTGATGGCAACGACCCTCAGCCGCCGCCGCCATACGGCGCGAAAGAGCTGCGCAAGATCGATGTCCACATCCTGCTGGGTGCTGTTGACACCGGACATGTGCAAAAACTCCGTAATAGAAAGCCAGGAATAATCGTAAACGACTATGGTAACCCAACCGTTAATAGTATTTCGCGTGCATTATTTTTAGCACTGCTAATTTTTGCGGGAATTTTTCTTGCTCTTTACCGACCGTTAACCCTAACGGATCGATAACGGCGGCTGTGTTTTCTTCCTTTCCAATGAGCGCGAAATGCCCTTCGCAAAGCCAAAGATAGCCCTTGCACTCGGCATGCTAGTCATGAGCGCCGCGCTTGCCGGCTGCAATACCTATAAGCCTGCGCCGAAGGCCTTCAGCGAGGCCACGATCCAGCCTTATACTTTGGACAGCGGCGACCGGTTGCGCGTGACGGTGTTCGATCAGCCCGGCCTCAGCAACACCTATACTGTCGACCAGGCCGGCTATATTGCCTTTCCGCTGATCGGCCAGGTCCCTGCCCGCGGCCGGTCCTTGCAACAACTCTCCGGCCAGATCGCCCAGAAGCTGCGCCAGGGTTACATTCGCGATCCAGACGTCTCTATCGATGTCGATCGTTACCGTTCTGTCTACATCATGGGGGAAGTCGGCCAGCCGGGCCAATATTCCTACGTGCCGGGCATGACGGTCCAGAATGCCATCGCGGTTGCCGGCGGCTTCAGCAGCCGCGCCAATCAATCCAACGCGGACGTCACGCGCAAGATCAACGGCCATGTCATCACGGGTCGTGTCGGCATCTCCGATCCGGTCCTCGCGGGTGACACCCTCTACGTTAGAGAGCGGTTGTTCTGACCGCGCCCGCCCATGGCAAAACCGCTCCGCATCCTTCACTGCTTCAGATCGCCCGTCGGCGGGGTCTTCCGCCATGTCCGCGATCTGGCGGAGGAACAGACCAAAGCGGGGCACGAAGTCGGTATCCTCTGCGACAGCCTTACCGGCGGAGAGCATGAGGACCATCTGTTCGAAGACATTGCGCCTTATCTGGCACTCGGCGTAGTCCGGTTGCCGATCCGGCGTCAAATCAGCCTGTCCGATGTCACCACGCTTTGGAACGGCTACAAGGAAATCAAGAGTTTGCGGCCGGATGTGCTGCACGGGCATGGCGCCAAAGGCGGCCTGCTTGCGCGCGTTCTCGGCTCGATCCTGCGGGTGAACAGGTATCGCGTAGCCCGCCTTTATACTGCGCATGGCGGTAGCCTGCACTTCTCGTGCACCTCGCTGCAAGGCATGCTGGTGCACAGCATGGAGCGTATGCTGGAATTTCTGACCGACGGTCTGATCTTCATCTGCGATTTCGAACGGCGCGCCTACGAGAAGAAAGTCGGCAAGCCGCGCACGCGCTCGGTGCTGATCTATAACGGTATCAGCGAACGCGATTTCCGCGATATCCCTACGCGATCGGACTCCGTGCATTTCGTCTATATCGGCATGCTAAGAGACCTCAAAGGTCCCGATCTGTTCGTTGACGCTTTCGCCAAAACGGAACGGCGGATCGGCAGGCCGCTTTCCGCGCTGATGATCGGCGACGGGCCTGACAGGGACAAATATCACAGGATGATGATCGAGCGCGGCCTCGGCCACCGCATCGGCATGTTGCCGGCCATGCGCGTGCAAGAAGCTTTCGCCGTGTCCCAGAACGTCGTTGTTCCCTCGCGCGCGGAGGCCATGCCTTACATCGTTCTCGAGGCACTGGCGGCCGGAAAGACCGTCATCGCTTCGCGCGTCGGCGGCATCCCCGAAGCGCTTGGAGAAGAGAGTGCAGCCCTTGCCAAACCGGACGATGCCGACGACCTCTCCCGCGTGATGACCGAAGCCATCAAGGATCAGGAGTGGGGCCGCCGCAACATGCCCAATATCGAGACAATCCGGCGAAACTTCTCTGCTCCGGTCATGGCACGGGATACTTTGGACCTGTACCAAAATATACTTGCTCATCGTGGCGAACATTAGAATACAAGCAGGTGTTGTAAGTGTTTCTTAGCTGATATCTGCTAGGCATTTTCCGGTAACGACCGGATAAATTGCCATGAACACTACTGAACAGTCCGAGCAATTTAACTTGGACAATATTCGCAAGCAGGTCTCGGAAATCCGCACCCGCGGCACCGACGAGACCCAGGACAACCGTCCGAGCAGCGAAATCAACGCCTATGCGCGGCAGATCGCCGAGCAATTTCGCGAAACCAATCAGACGCCGGCGATCATCATCGGACAGTATCGGCTGTTCGAATTCCTGTCGTTGCTCGCTCTCGGGCTCACGCTCCTCTTTTTCGGAACGGCGCCGGGCGATCATCCATTCCTGTCGAAAGCCGCGGTGACCATTGCGGTGAGCGGCCTCGCCATCGTATTTCTGCAGGTGGCGGATGCCTATCAGATACCGATACTACGCTCGCCCTACCGCTACCTCTATCGGATCCTCGGGCCATGGGCCGCCGCCTTCGCGGTGATGGCCGTCGCCCTCTTTCCATTCGACATAAACAGCATCTATTCGATACCCCTCCTCGGCGCCTGGCTGGCGACCGGCGCGGCCTTTATTCTCCTGGCACGGTTCCTTTTCGCCTATGGCATTCGCAACTGGGCTCGCAACGGGCTCATGGAACGCCGCGCTGTGATCGTCGGCGGCGGCGAGCCGGCCAAGGAACTGATCCGCGCTCTCGAGCACCAGCCCGATAACGACATCCGCATTTGCGGCATCTTCGACGATCGCGGCGAAAAGCGCTCGCCGGTCATGGTGGCAGGCTATCCGAAGCTCGGCACGGTCGCCGAGCTGGTCGAGTTTGCCCGGCTGGCGCGGGTGGACATGCTCATCATCTCGCTTCCGAGCAGCGCCGAGGACCGCATCCTGCAGCTGCTGAAGATGCTCTGGGTGCTACCCGTCGACATTCGCCTGGCAGCCCATGCCAACAAGCTGCGTTTCCGGCCGCGCGCCTATTCGCATGTCGGCGCCGTGCCGATGCTCGACATCTTCAACAAGCCGATCCGCGATTGGGACGGCGTCGCCAAACGCATCTTCGACATTTTCTTCAGCCTGTTCGCGCTCGCCCTGCTCTGGCCGATCATGCTCGGCGCGGCGATTGCCGTGAAGGCGACCTCGAAGGGGCCGATCTTCTTCATGCAGAAGCGCCACGGCTTCAACAACGAGATCATCAAGGTCTTCAAGTTCCGCTCGATGTACACGCATATGAGCGATCCGACCGCACGCAATGCCGTCACCAAGAACGACCCGCGCGTCACGCCAGTTGGGCGCTTCATCCGCAGAACCTCGATCGATGAATTGCCGCAGCTCTTCAACGTGCTGCTCGGCAGTCTCTCGCTCGTCGGCCCGCGCCCGCATGCCGTACTCGCCGCCAGCCACAACCGCACCTATGCCGATGTCGTCGAGGGCTATTTCGCGCGCCATCGCGTCAAGCCCGGCGTGACCGGCTGGGCGCAGATCAACGGCTGGCGCGGAGAGATCGACAGCGATGACAAGATCAAGTTCCGCACGGCCTACGATCTCTACTACATCGAGAACTGGTCGCTGCTGTTCGACCTGAAGATCCTGTTCAAGACGCCGTTCAGTCTACTCAATACGGAAAACGCCTATTGACCGCGATCGAGCTCCCACCTTCGGGCGTCGCCCAGCCGCAGCTCATCACCATGCGGCTGATCGGGACGGCCTGTGTCACAATAGGGGTATTCCTGTCGGGTTTCGTCATTGCGGAACCCGCCCCCTATGAGGTGTGGCTCGCCCTTCTCATCGGCATCTGGTTCATTATCGGTCTGAAGATATCCCGCGGCGTCGCGCCGCTTCTGGTCCTCTTTCTGGCCTTCAACATCGGCGGCATGCTCTCGATCGCGCAAATGCGTGCTCTCAAGGCCGGCGACCATCTCGACGGCCCGATCTATATCGCCGTCTCCACCTTTCTGGCCCTGAGTTCCGTCTTCTACGCCGCCATCGTCGAGGATAGCGAAAGACGGCTGAAGCTGATCTTCAACACATGGGTTGTGGCGGCGCTGATCACGGCCAGCCTCGGCATTTTCGGCCATGTCGGCATCGGCAACGTCATCGATACCGACCACTGGCGCCATTTCTACATATTGATCGGCATCGTCTGGGGCTGCGGCGCCCTCGAGCAAAAGTATCAGCGTAGCTTGAGTGGAAGGGAAGCAGCACCTTGAATATCCGCACCAGCATCAAGCGTCTTTCAATGTTGCAGGTCCTCGAACCGAGCGGCGGCGGCTCTGGGCGGCACTTCCTCGATCTGTGTCGGGCGATGCAGCATCGCGGCCATTCGGTGACGGCTGTCTATTCGCCGGTGCGCGCCGAAGCCGCCTTCGTCTCGGAACTGGAGGGCATCGGCCTCGACAGGGTCATCCCTCTCGGCATGCGACGCGCGCCAGGCCCATGGGATATCACTGCATGGAGATATCTCCGCAAGATCGCCACCGAGCAAGGGCCGTTCGATCTGATCCACGGTCATAGCTCGAAGGCCGGAGCCCTGACGCGGCTGCGCTTGCCGGGAAAGCACGTCCCCGTGCTCTATACGCCGCATGCGTTTCGCACCATGGATCCGACGCTGGGCTCAAAGGGCCGCCTGATCTATGGCGGCATCGAGCGCCTGCTTGGCAACTGGCTGACGGACCGCCTGATCTGCGTATCGCAGGATGAATATAACCACGCATTGTCGCTCGGAATTTCCAAAGCGCGCCTCAGTATCGTCGTCAATGGCGTCAACGCGCCGCCGATCAGCCAGGGCGTTGCCATCCGCAAGCGCTACGGCATAGCGCAGGACGCCCTGCTCTTCGGATTCGTCGGCCGAATGACCCGGCAGAAGGCACCGGAACGGCTGGTTGCCGCCTTTGCCCGCATTGCCCAGCAATTGCCGCAGGCGCATTTGCTGATGATCGGGATCGGCGAATTGGCGAGCACCGTCACCGACATGATCAAGACAGCAGGCCTGGAGCATCGCGCAAGCATCGACGGCAGCGTGCCGGGTGTCACCGCGATCGATGCGGTCGACGTCGTGGTCATGCCGAGCCGTTACGAAGCGATGTCCTATGTGATGCTGGAAGCCGCAGCGGCCGGCAAGCCGCTGCTGCTTGCCGATGTCGGCGGGGCGCGCACGGTGCTCGAGCACGGCAAGAACGGCTATATCGTGCCGAACAGCGACGATCCGAAAGAGCTGGCCCTTGCAATGACGCGCCTTGCCGATCCCAAGCTGCTTGCAAGCCTCACGGCCGAGGCACGCCGCCGCAAGGATGGCTATACGCTTGCGGGCATGGCCGACGCCACGGAGAAGATCTACTACGACATGCTCGGCTATCCGGTGCCGGCCCCCTTGAAGATGCCGGAGAAGGTCAGGCCGCAGAATGTCGCTGCATTCTAAAGCGCATCGCGATCTTTCAGATTCGCTTCTTGCGCTTTAGGCCTTTGATTTTGCGCATGTCGCTGTCGCAAAACCGCTGCACACTTTTGCGCGACATGCGTTAGCTTTCCACGCGTTTTTCACCGGAAACCAGTTCCGATTCTCGAGCTTATGCGATACAGTTAAGCCATGATCACATCAGCACAATTGCGCGGCGCGCGCGCCATGCTCGGACTGACGGTGGAAGTGCTCGCCACCGAAACCGGGCTTCCGGTTTCGGCCATCGAAGCACTGGAGCGGGACGGAAGTTCCGCTGACATCAAGGCCCTCGCTGCCGTTCGTTCCGTTCTGGAAACCCACGGCTTGCTTTTCCTCGCCGGCGGCAGCGACGGAACCGGCGGTGCCGGTATCCGTTTCAAGCATTGGGCTGAGAATGACGGCATCCGGCCGGAAAACCTGAATGCCACCAATGATGATTGATGGGCGGAGCAGTTCCGTATTTTACTACGCAGTCTAACCGCTCTTCTGCATCGCTCTTCGACCGAAGACCGATGCACATTGTCCCCGAAGAGACTTCAGACCGCCAAACCCCAGCCTTTGACCAACTGCTCGGGTGCAGAAACAGCCGCCGGCAAAATGAAGCGCTCGGTATCGTTTGCCGGCTCCCTGCCCTCGACGAGCGGACAGACCGGCAGGCCATGTCCGAAGCCGGTCAGCGTGACCAGTTCCAGGATCATATTGCCGTAGTCGTCACGCCATTCGCGCCGCTCGCCACCTTCGAAGAGGCGCAGGCGCCCCTTGGTGCGCGGACGTTCGCGCACGGTAAGCCATTGTGCGACGGACGACTCCGCATTGACGAAGGAAACGACCTCATCGGCATCGCCATGCCAGATGGAAACGACGGGAAAGCGATCGGCGTCGGGAGAGGCCTCGCGAATGTGATCGCCCCATTTATCGGCCGAACGCGTGGAGCCGCGCTTCATGACGTCCAGGGCCGACATGGCATCGCGGGCAGCACCGAAAGGCAGGCCGCCGATGATGGCGCCTGCGGCAAACAGCTCCGGATAAGTGGCAAGCAGTGCTGCGGCCATGGCGCCGCCGGCCGAAAGGCCCATTACGAAAATCTTCCCGTCGTCGATCTCATGCACCCGGCGGCTGAAATCGATCATCTCGCGGATGGAGCCGAGCTCGCCGCGATCGCGCGTTACCATGCTCGGGCGAAACCAGTTGAAGCAGAGATTGGGATTGTTCGCTGCTTTCTGCTCGGCGTAGAGCACGGCAAACCCATGCTGCCGGGCGAGTGCGGACCAACCGCTGGCACGATCGAAATCCTCGGCATTCTGATGACAGCCATGCAGGACGACGACGAGCGGCATCGGGCCTTTAACGGCAGGCGGTACGTATTCGAGCATGCGCAGGCCACCAGGATTGCGACCGAACCACAGAACTTCGGTCAACCGCTGCGGGACCGGTCGCGTGAAGACGCGGCGACGCGAAGGCGACGATTGCGGCTGAGTCACCGGAAACTTGAGCTGCGGCAGCTCGACGGATTCGGGAAGCAGGCGGCGAAGCCGGCTCGGAACTTTGAAATTCATCATGGACCTTTCAGATTATCCACGCCTGCCGCATGTATTTTTCTTTCGTCACGGCAGCCGCGCACTGTCCCCAGTGGGGAACCAGTGACATCGAGAGACAGACTCTCTTTGTGCAATGCAGCAAATATAGGGTGGAAGTGCGGCTTCGAACAGCAACAAAGCGTCATTGCTGCTATGTGAAATCAGCTTAAACCGATTAGATTCAAGCCCATAAAAAAACGCGGTTGTGTCAGAAATAAGCCCTTGCAAGCGCAAGAAGCTTGGCGTCGTCCTTCACGCCCTGGCGATAAACCTGAATGATCAATGCGCCGAGACGCTCCGCTTGCTGGCTGCGTAAATTGATACCGCGATCCTGGCAGACCGTATCCAGCACCTTCTCCAAGCGATCCAAATCCTCTGAAAACAGCGGCAAGTCCCGTGGATGGATAGGGGTTTCCAACATTCGCGCGGTCTCAATCCTTTGGGCCGGAACACGCAGAACCTTGTCGGCGTCCGCTTCATACCCGACAATATGAGTGGACTATGCGCTCTGGCACCGGGCTTGGCAAGGAAGCAATCGCCTGTGCCGACGCTTTTCTGATTCGCACATAATGCGGTAAATCCTTCCATTCGTACAATTTTGAGTCACACCATTACCAAGCCTTCATCCGCACCTGCGATAAGCGGCGGAAACGAAGAGGTGATGATGACCAGATTTTTGACTCCGGCCATTCTCGGCCTGCTGCTCGCCGGCTCGGCCCTGCCGGCCTTTGCGCAGAACCTTCAGAATCTTCCCCTGCGCAATCCCCGCCAGGTGCCGGAAGGATATATTTCCGTGCAGTCGGGAATATCGATTTTCTATTCCGTGCCGGAAGGCGACAGCGAGGAGCAGCAGGAGAAGGCCTTGAAATCCTTCTATAAGATCGCGGCAAGCAGCTGCGCGACCCTCCTCGATACGATTGCAGATGCCTGCGAAATCAGCGCCATGTCGAGCAATACGGCAGTCAATAGTTTCGACGGCCGCGGGCCGAAACTTTCGGTGAGCGGACAGGTCACGATGTCGGTGAAGCTAAAACCCGCGACCGGATCGGCAAAATAGGAATCCCCCGCACTCGTCGTCGGACGACGGAAAGCCAACGGATCGGTAAGAAATCGCGGCGATAATCCCCTCGCAATCGAGGGATGACATCATGGCTAAAGCGAAACGACGCACGCGGCGCAAGCCGCAACCGAGAGCGGGCAGTTCGATGTGGCTATGGGGCTTCGTCGGCCTGGCGACTGTGGCCGGCCTGTACGCCTATCAGTACCGCAAGGAAATGCCCTCCATGCTCGCCCATGCAGGCACGGTCGCCGGCATGCCGCACATGGCCCAGGAAACACCGGTGCCGACGGCCAAGCCGAAAGTCAGGACGGCTGCGGTCATTCCGGAACCGCGTGCGACATCGGCCCTCCCCGTGCCGCCGGCTTCTATCCCGCTAGTGCCAGCCGCTATCCCCGTAGCGCTGCCGATCAGCAAGCCGCCCATCGACCGGCCAGTGCCCGGATTGCGGGCTCAGACCGGCGGCAGGTTTGTGCTTTGCAGCGCCGGTTCGGGCACGAATTGCGTGGTCGACGGCAATACGTTCTGGCAGGACGGCATCAGGATCCAGCTCGCCGATATCGACGTGCCGGGCATGGAGGCTGCGCACTGCCCGGGCGAGAGGCAGAAGGCCATGACTGCAAAACTGCGCCTGCAGGCCATTCTCAACGATGGGACTTTCGTGCTTTCCGGCAGCAACCGCCGCGACGATCAGAATGGCGGCAAGCTGCGCATCGCCATGCGCGCCGGCCGCTCGATCGGCGACCAAATGGTCTCGGAAGGGCTCGCACGGCGCTGGACTGGCCAGACATCCTCGTGGTGCAGCTAAATCACTAGAAATTTGATTGGGAGTTCAAGGAGATAAATGGTCGGGGCGACTGGACTCGAACCAGCGACCCCTTGACCCCCAGTCAAGTGCGCTACCGGGCTGCGCTACGCCCCGACCTGCCGAAACGGCTTGTTTCGTTTAGAGTTTAGAGTTTCCCGACGCAAGCGAAAAGTGGCGGCTTGCTCAGAAAAAGTTCCGGCCTAGCGGCACTCCCGCCGCGGCCCCTGGCTCGGCTGATAGGAATTGTCGGCGGGATTATAGGACTGATAGCGGCTCGCGCAGGCGCGGGCATGGCCATCGTAGTAGCCGCGAGAGCGCTGCCAGCTGAACAGGGTGCCTGTAACGAAGGATTTAAAGAGGACGCCGCTGTCCGAATCGTCGTCGTAATAGCTATCGGAACCGTGCAGCCGGTGGCCGCTGCCCCAATGGTTGTGGTGATGCCAATGGCCGTGATCATGAACCTGGATGACGTCTGACTGTTGGAGCACCGACAGCGCCGGCATCGTGATGGCGCCGGCTGGCATTGCGGCACCTGCCGCCAGCAGCAAACCGAAGCCCGCGGCAGTTATCGACCTGGCAATCGTAAACATAGGCGACTCCTTCGAAATCCGGCGGCAGAGCCAAGCACGTCTACGTGAAAAACCTTGTCGCCGGGCCTGCCGATATTACCTCTATATAGTGATTTGAAGCCACACTCATAGATGCACTTCCGTCTTTATTGCGCGGCGATTCTGCGGAGACGGGAAGCGCGCAGAAAGTCGAAACGATGAAGCCCTTTTTTGCTCTTTTGCTATGTGCTCCGCTGCTTGCCGCATGCAACACAGCCGAGTCTCTGCAGCCCATTCCCGGCAGCATCACCTATGGCGGCCAGCCGCATATGAAACTGACGGAATCACCAGTCGGCAGCCGCATCCAGCACAGCTTCACCAATCAATGGGGACAGGATGTCTACGAAACCTATATTCTTCAGCCGGACCGGAGCCTCAAGCTCGTCAGCCGCGTAGAGGCAGCGCCGCCATTATAACGGTTAGTCATGCAAACAAGAAACTCCGCCAGCATAACCGGCGGAGTTTCCGAATTCATGCCAGCGTGAGCGCGGCAACTACCAGCAGCGATAGCAGCGGTGATAATAGGGCCGGTCGTAATAGCGGCGATGATGATGGCGGTTATCGCTGGCTGCAGCACCGATCAGAACGCCGCCGATGATGCCCGCAGCAGCAAGCGCTGCCGCCTGATTTTCGGCCTGCTGTGCCTGGACGCGGTTGGCCTGATAGGTGGCACCGACGCAGCGGGCGTAACGCTGCGAGCCAGGGCGGTAACCCTGCGACTGGCAGGTCATTTCGGCATTCATCGCAGATTCCTGCGGTGTCTGACAGCTCGACAGAATGGTTGATATCGCGACAAGGCTTGCCGCCATGGTGGCACGTATACGCATATTCCCTCCGGCACCCAACACTACAACCCCGTGATAGCGAAATACAGCCAATGGTTATCTTTCGCAAGACGAGCTCATCAAGCTGTGCGCGAAATATCGAGATATGACATATAGCTGCGTGTGGAAATGACGCCGTGATTGGGAGGCCTGCAACGGAGTCCTCCAGCGGATAGTTTCTTACCTCTTCATAGCGAGACCGGCTGCCCCTCCAAAACATGAAGCAACGGAGGTTCATTATGGCAACTGAACCCGGAGATGAGGTCAGGCAAGTCAATGGGTGCCGAGCGAATTCCTCAAGTGTGGAGCGCAATCGCGTGACGAAATCGCCCTTGCATTCGTTCGCGGCCGTAGACAGGAAACAAGTTTGCGCCGCAAAAGCGACGCGTCTCAAGCTACCAAAGATTGCATTCGATCGTTCGCACCTTCGCCTATGCAGGTCATCTTCGACCGCATGCTTCCGCTATGAGGTAAGGTGTTAGCGCACCTGATCGAGCAGGCGCTTGCACTCCAGAAGGTCGTAGAGCGTTTCCTGCAGCAAAGCCCGATCTTCCTTACCGACACTTGATTTGCCGATGGAGACATCTGGCACACCATCGTCGCCGCTCACGAAATTGAAAAAGCGGCGGCTTATCGGTGCTTTGGCGCGGCCGACCACCTGATCTTCATCCGGATGGGCGGAGCCTACTCGCGGCTCGACGGGTGCGTGTTCCTGCGCCGCAGAGGCCAGAGCCTCCACGCTGGCGAGATCCCCATGACCGACCGCGATGACGAACTTGTTGCCATTGGTCTTCAAGAGCTTCTGGACACCCTTGATCGTATAGCCGTGATCGTAGAGCAGATGGCGGATGCCATTCAGCAGATCGACGTCCTCGGGTCGATAATAACGCCTGCCGCCGCCGCGCTTCATGGGCTTGATCTGCGGAAAGCGGGTTTCCCAGAACCGTAGGACATGCTGCGGCAGATCAAGGTCTTCCGCGACTTCGCTGATCGTGCGAAATGCATCCGGGCTCTTGTCCATCATCATACTCCCACAGCGCGGACGCGGCGCCATTCAGGCCGGATCACGCGAAACCGGATATCGACCTCGTATCTCATCAGGATACGAATCACCATATTTCAACGGTTTGGCAGTGGAAATTCAAGTGGCTTGTGCAGCCGCTGCACAAGCAAGCTGCAGAAGCAGGGGTAAAACGAACGACAAAGGCCGCAGCGCAGAGCGTGCGGCCTATCGAAAAATCGGTCGTCCGACTGCGTTAGGTAGCCGGATTGACTGGTCTTGCTTTCGCCTTGCGGCTGGCATGCGCCTTCAGAATGCGGGTCTTCAAAACATTCGATGCCTTGAAAGTCATGACACGCCGCGGAGAGATCGGCACTTCCTCACCCGTCTTCGGATTTCGACCGATGCGTTCGTTTTTGTCGCGCACCTGAAACGTCGCGAACGAGGAAAGCTTTACGGTCTCGCCACGCACGATGGCGTTGCAAATTTCATCGATCACCGTCTCAACGAGCTCTGCCGATTCCGTCCGGGAGAGGCCGACTTTCCGGAATACCGACTCGGCCAAATCTGCGCGCGTCACTGTCTTGCCCGTCATGGCTCCCCGCCCATACTAATAGGTGATCTCATTCTAGCGGTGCGAGACTATTGCCCTTGCGCCAAACGGTCAAGCTCTTGTTCGGAATCGGCTTTTAGAGATACGGCGTTACCAGCGCAGCAGCACGGCACCCCAGGTAAAGCCGCCGCCCATGGCCTCAAGCATCACCATATCGCCCTTCTTGATTCGCCCGTCACCGGCAGCAGCCGCGATCGCCAACGGGATCGAAGCGGCCGAGGTGTTGCCATGAAGGTCGACGGTGACCACAACTTTTTCGGGAGCAATCCCGAGCTTCTTGGCGGAGCCGTCGATGATGCGCCTGTTGGCCTGATGCGGCACCAGCCAGTCCAGATCGTCCACGGTCGCGCCGGCCGCATCGAAGGCAGCCTGGATGACATCCGTGATCATGCCGACGGCGTGCTTGAACACTTCGCGCCCCGCCATGTGCAGAACGCCGACCGTGCCCGTCGAGGAAGGCCCGCCGTCGACGTAGAGCTTTTCCTTGTGCGCGCCATCGGAGCGCAGGCTTGCGGCCAGCACGCCGCGATCCGTGTTGGCGCCGCTCCCCTCGCCCGCTTCGAGAATCAGCGCACCGGCGCCGTCACCGAAGAGAACGCAGGTCGTGCGATCCGTCCAATCGAGGATGCGGGAAAACGTCTCGGCGCCGATGACCAGCACACGCTTGGCAAGGCCGCAGCGAATATAGGCGTCGGCAGTCGTCACCGCATAGACGAAACCGCTGCAGACGGCCTGAACATCGAAGGCAAAGCCGTGATGCATGCCGAGCCGGTTCTGAATATTGACCGCGGTTGCCGGAAAGGTGTTGTCCGGCGTCGACGTCGCGACGATGATCAGATCGAGATCGTCGGGCGTCATCCCGGCATTGGCAAGAGCAGCCCGTGCCGCCTGTTCGCCCAGCGAGGCCGTGGTCTCGCCTTCGCCGGCTATATAACGCTGACGGATACCGGTGCGCTGGACAATCCAGTCATCGCTGGTGTCGACAACCTGTTCCATCTCGGCATTGGTCATGACGCGCTTGGGGAGCGCCGCCCCAAATCCGCGAACAACTGAACGGATCATTTCGCTTATACCCCGTGACTCATGCCGCTTCCGGCCCTATCGGGGGCAGCCGTTTGGCATGGTATTTTTTCAAATCGTTTTCGATTTTCTGTGTCAGCCCATTTTTGGCCATGTCATAGCCGACATCGATGGCAGCAGCGAAAGCTTCAACATTCGCGCCACCATGACTCTTAATGACGATGCCATTAAGGCCGAGGAAGACGCCGCCATTCACCTTGCTGGGATCCAGCTTTTCGCGCAGCAGATCGAAAGCGCCCTTGGCAAGAACATAGCCGATGCGCGCCAGCAGCGTGCGCGACATGGCAGCGCGCAGATACGAGCCGATCTGCTTGGCGGTGCCTTCAGCTGCCTTCAGCGCGATATTGCCAGAAAAGCCTTCCGTGACGACGACATCGACCGTACCCTTGCCGATATCGTCACCTTCGACGAAGCCGAAATATTCGAGCGACTCGAGATTGGCTTCGCGGATCAGGCGGCCGGCATCCTTGACGTCTTCCTGGCCCTTGATTTCTTCGACGCCGACATTCAGCAGGCCGATGGTCGGGCGTTCGATCTCGAAGAGTGCGCGGGCCATGGCGCCGCCCATCAGGGCGAAGTCCAGCAGCTGCTGCGCATCGGCACCGATCGTGGCGCCGACATCGAGCACGATGCTTTCGCCGCGCAGCGTCGGCCAGATCGCCGCGATCGCCGGACGCTCGATGTTTGCCATGGTGCGCAAACAGAATTTCGCCATCGCCATGAGGGCACCGGTATTGCCGGCCGATACGACCACATCGGCGTCGCCTGCCTTCACCGCGTCGATCGAGCGCCACATGCTGGAGACATAGCGGCCGCGGCGAAGCGCCTGGCTCGGCTTCTCGTCCATGCTGATGGCAACGTCGCATTCGTGAAAGACCGACTTTTCGCGAAGCTTCGGATATTTGGCAAGGACCGCTTCGCAGCGATCCTTCTGTCCGTACATGACGAATGCAATATCGGGATGCCTATCCAGCGCCCTGGCCGCGCCGGGAACAACAACCTCAGGGCCGAAGTCGCCACCCATTAGGTCAAGAGAAATTCTGATCACGCGTCCCTAGTCCTTTTTCTCCGCCGAGACCGGCGAATTTGGCGTCAAAATACCGTTTTCTCCCCCGGTTACAACTGAATTGTGCGCAATTGGCGCCGGGGCCTATTCCTTTTTCCAATCTTTCAGAACAGCGAACGGCGAAGGCTTCCTGTCGTTTTCACCAGTATCTTCTATATGTCCTTCGAACTCGACACCGGGCTTGCGCGGATAAGGATCGATGGCAAGAGCGGCGAATTCCGCAACGGCGGCACCGGCATCGATCGTATCGCCTGTAAATGTTTCCGGAAGGTCCGGACCGTCGGGATCGAGCACCATTTCGCCCGCATCCATCGAAGGCGAGCGCGCCAGCTTGGAATCCTCCGGCACGAAGATGTGCTCGAAATCTTCATCGATATCGGATTCGACCGGCTCGAGCGTGACGACACAAGCCTGGACGATCTTTGCTTTCACATTGCCTTTGACCCGCACACCGTCGCGCTTCCAGCGCGAGATCTTGAGGTCGGCCTCCAGCTTTTCCACGGAAAGGACATCCCAGAGCTCCGCAAGCCCGGCAAGCTCGCGCTTATCCGCTTCGACATGCACGTCGACGGGATTGGCCGAGATATGACCGACTTTCACGAGATAGGAGAAGGGCGTTTCGTCGGAACCGTGTGTTTTCATGTCTGTCTCCTGTAACTATTCTTGGCCGCGCCTGGGCGGCAGCGGCAGCGCCGCCGAGCCGGTGGCAAGCTCTGCCTCCGCTACTGCGGCCAGATGCGCCTCCGCCGTCATCATCCAGTCGGCCAGAGCAACCATCGACGCAGCGCCCTCATCCGCCTTCGGATAGATGTTGCGCCGAAGCGCTGCCGCAAGGGCGATGCGATCATCGACGTCCATGGCGGCGGCATAGCTTTCAAGCCGCCCGTAAAACATACCGGCCAGTTTTTTCATGCGCTTCGGCACGCTGTTGTCACCGATTCCGAGTTCACGGATCGAATAGTCGATATCCTCGAAAAATGCATCGACGATTTCCTGCGCTAGTTCCTGGCCGCTGGTCGCGGAAGACCGCGTGCGGCGAAAAAACAGGATCATGACGACCGAAAGCAATTCGAAGCGTCCCATCACCGTGTCGGGCACGTCATAGTCGGTATAGAAGACCGGCTGCCGCGCCATCGATGTCAGAAGCTCGTATTGCCTGACGACGATGATCTGATTGTGATTTCTTTTGCGAAAGAGCCCAAAAATCATGAGAATTCCCGGTATTGGCTCATTCAGAGCGCGCCGTTTTTGCTTGGCCTTGTTGCATCCACGCAAAAGCTGGTTTACCGAAGCAGGCGCGAATTGCAATGCCGTTTTGCCCGCTTCGAGGCTCCTGCCCCAAACCGTCGTCACGTTGTGAATGATCGGTGATGAAGAGTGCCGAACAGCATCTTGTGCCTTTTTCAATCGCGGAAAGGCCACAATGATGTGCACAGCAAGGTCATACCGGCCGACCGGCCATCGGATTGATTCATTAGGGGAGATGAGATGTCGTTGACCAGACGGTATTTCAAGTCTGACATATCTTTCAGCAGCACTGCCGCCATCGCCCTGGTGATTGCGACCTTGGGCCTTTCGGGTTGCAAGACCAGCGAGGTCATGAACAACGGCTACATCTTCGATCCGCAGTCGCTTGCGCTTGCGCCGGTTGGCTCGAGCCGCGAGCAGGTTCTGCTCTCGCTCGGCACGCCTTCGACCACCGCGACCTTCGACGGCGAAGTCTTCTATTACATTTCGCAGAAGCGTACGCGCGCGGCGGCCTTCATGAAGCCGAAGCTGGTCGACCAGAACATCCTGGCGATCTACTTCGACAAGGATGGCATCGTGAAGCAGGAAGCCAACTATACGCTGAAGGACGGCAAGGTCTTCGACATGATCAGCCGTACAACGCCGACCGGCGGCCGCGACATCACCTTCCTGCAACAGATCCTGCAGGGCGGCGGCAACGGCATCAACGGCGCGAGGAACTTCCTCAACAACCTCAATCCGGGCCAATAAGCCGGAAAACTGCGACAGAGAAAAACCCGCGAGGCTCGCGCCCCCCGCGGGTTTTCTTTATGCATTCGGTTCGCTTTGCCTAGCGCGTTTCCGCTTTTCCTTGAATCGCAGAAATGCTCTATCCGGCAAGGACGGCAAGCAGCAACAATGCGACGATATTGGTAATTTTGATCGCCGGATTGACCGCAGGGCCGGCCGTATCCTTGTAGGGATCGCCGACTGTGTCGCCCGTGACCGAGGCCTTATGCGCTTCGGAGCCCTTCATATGGCGTGTCCCGTCCTTGTCGACGAAGCCATCCTCGAAGCTCTTCTTGGCATTGTCCCATGCGCCGCCGCCCGACGTCATCGAAATGGCGACGAAGAGGCCGTTGATGATCACACCGAGCAGCGAAGCGCCAAGTGCGGCGAAAGCCGAAGCCTTGGAGCCGGAAAGCAGCAGAACGCCGAAATAGACGACGATGGGTGCTAGAACCGGCAAGAGCGACGGGATGATCATCTCGCGAATGGCGGCCTTGGTCAGCAGATCGACGGCGCGGCCGTAGTCGGGACGCTCCGTGCCCTGCATGATGCCGGGCTTCTCGCGAAACTGCCGGCGCACCTCCTCGACGATCGAACCGGCGGCACGGCCGACCGCCGTCATGGCGATCCCGCCGAAGAGATAGGGAATGAGGCCACCGAACAGCAGTCCGGCAACGACGTAAGGGTTGGAGAGCTCGAAGGAAATCGTGCCCACGTTGGCGAAATAGGGGAACTTGTCGCCGTGAGCCGCAAAATACTGCAGGTCATTGGAGTAGGCGGCGAACAGTACCAGCGCGCCGAGGCCGGCTGAACCGATGGCGTAGCCCTTGGTGACGGCCTTGGTGGTGTTGCCGACCGCGTCCAGCGCGTCGGTCGATTTGCGCACTTCCGGCGGAAGATGCGACATTTCCGCAATGCCGCCGGCATTGTCGGTGACCGGGCCGAAGGCGTCGAGCGCGACGATCATGCCGGCAAGGCCGAGCATCGCCGTGACAGCGATACCAGTGCCGAACAGGCCGCCGAGCTGATAGGTGGCGATGATACCGCCGACGATGACGATCGCGGGCAGCGCCGTCGATTCGAGCGAGACGGCAAGGCCCTGGATGACGTTGGTGCCGTGACCGGTGACCGAGGCCTGCGCGATCGAGTTGACCGGCCGCTTGTTGGTGCCGGTGTAGTATTCGGTGATCACGACGATCAGCGCCGTGACGATCAGGCCGACGATGCCGCAGGTGAACAGCTTCGCGCCGGTAACGTCGAAGCCTGCAACGGTGCCGACCGAACCCCAGCCAATGGTCAGCGAGGTCGCTGCGCCCAGGCCGAGAATAGACAGGACGCCCGTAGCGATCAGGCCCTTGTAAAGGGCGCCCATGATCGATCCATTGGCTCCTAGTTTCACGAAGAAAGTGCCGATGATCGAGGTGATGATGCAAGAGCCGCAGATCGCCAGCGGATAGATCATGGCCGAGCCGAGGATCGGTGAGCCGGCAAAGAAGATTGCCGCCAGAACCATCGTCGCGACGACGGAGACAGCATAGGTTTCGAACAGGTCGGCGGCCATGCCGGCGCAGTCGCCGACATTGTCGCCGACATTGTCGGCGATGGTGGCAGGATTACGCGGATCGTCCTCCGGAATGCCAGCTTCGACCTTGCCGACGAGGTCGCCGCCGACGTCGGCGCCCTTGGTGAAGATGCCGCCGCCGAGACGAGCGAAGATCGAAATCAGCGAAGCGCCGAAACCGAGGGCCACGAGCGCGTCGATGACATCGCGCGAACCGGCTTCATGGCCGAGAACCCTCGTCAGAACACAGAAATAGATGGAGACGCCAAGCAGGGCGAGACCAGCGACGAGCATGCCGGTGATGGCGCCCGACTTGAAGGCGATGTCGAGGCCTGCGGACAGGCTCTGTGACGAGGCTTGCGCGGTGCGGACATTGGCGCGCACGGAGACGTGCATGCCGATGAAACCTGCGGCGCCTGAGAGGATTGCGCCGATTAGAAAGCCGAAAGCGGCTTCGGACGACAAAAGGAGCCAGGCCGCGATGAAAACAATGACCCCGACAATGGCAATGGTTCTATATTGACGCGCAAGATAGGCTTGCGCTCCTTCACGAATATACCCAGCAATCTCCTGCATGCGGCCATTGCCCTGATCGGCAGCGAGCACCGACCGGGTTGCCCATACGGCATAGATGACCGAGAGCAGTCCGCATGCGATCACTCCTAAAAGAATCGACATTTCGCTTTTTCCCTCCAAAAAGCCGGCGGTTCACTCCTCCTCCGGCCGCCTGCGGCATCCGTCAATCCCCTCCTCCAAGGCAATCGACGGATGTACAATGCGAGATTGCTGTCGGGAAAACGCGGCGTCAAGACCGCCCGCGCTTAAAACACCGGCAGGAGGTTCAAAAGAATATTCGACGATGAAATCAGGCGCGAACGAAGGAAACGAAAGTGCCCTGCGCAGCCCTCGGAGCGGCCGGCGAAGACTATTTCTTCGCTTCGCCACGAACCTGCTTGGCGATTCGGTCCAGCACGGCGTTTACGAGCTTCGGCTCGTCCTCCTCGAAGAAGGCATGCGCGATCTCGACATATTCGGTGACGATGACCGGAACCGGCACGTCCTTGCGATCGAGCAGCTCGAATGTGCCGGCACGCAGGATGGCGCGCACGGTGCTGTCGAGACGCGACAGCGCCCAGTCGTCCTGAAGGGCGGAGCCGATCAGCGGGTCGAGCCGGGTCTGCTCGCGCACGACACCGGAAACGATGGAACGGAACCAGGATGCGTCGGCTTTCAGATAGGTCTCGCCGTCCAGCTCCTGTCCGAGACGGTGGGCCTCGTATTCAGCCACCACCTCGAGAACGCCGGTTCCGCCGATATCCATCTGATAGAGCGCCTGAACCGCCGCAAGGCGCGCTGCGCCCCGCTGGTTGGCGGGCTTTGCCGGTCGCTCGTTATCCTGATTGCTCATGAATTATGCACCCAACTTCTCTTTCAGCGCGATCATGGTCAGCGCCGCGCGAGCGGCAAAGCCGCCCTTGTCCTTGTCCGAACGGCGGGCGCGTGCCCAAGCCTGCTCATCGTTTTCGACGGTCAGGATACCGTTGCCGATCGCTAGGGATTCGCTAACGGCCAGATCCATCAGCGCCCGCGAAGATTCATTGGCGACGATATCGAAATGATAGGTTTCGCCGCGGATGACCAAGCCGAGGGCGACATAGCCATCATAGATGACGCCGCCATTATCGCCGCCGTCGAGCGCCATGGCAATCGCAGCCGGGATCTCCAGCGCGCCAGGCACGGTAACGATGTCATAGGTCGCGCCAGCCGTGTCGAGAGCGGTCTTGGCGCCGTCGAGCAGGGCATCGGCCATATCATCGTAGAAGCGGGCTTCGATGATGAGGATATGGGCATTGGAAGAGCTGGACATACATCACCTGAGGATTGAGAGGGGTGCGGCACCTTATTAGGCCGGGTCAAACCACGGCGGGCCTCGCTTGGCAAGTGTTTTTCAATGGTCCGTGCCGATTCCGACCCTATTTGGAAATGATCGGAGCAACGCAGAAATTGTGGCTTCCACGCCCGCAACCGCTTCGATAATAATTTCGGGCCTGCAAAAGGGGGAATTCATGACGAAGAAATCCGCACCCGCCGTCAATGTCGGCGCGCTTGAGCTGGAGCATTGGCAACAGGGCAGCTTCTTTGCCGGCAGCGATACGTCGTTCGGGGCGATGCTCGGGCTGAAGCAGCTCGGGATCAGCTATAACGAAGTGCCTCCAGGCAAATCCGGCTGTCCGTTTCACAATCACCACGTCGAGGAAGAGATGTTCGTCATTCTCGACGGCGAAGGCGAATACCGCTTCGGCGATCAGCGTATCGCGGTCAGCAAGGGCGATGTGCTCGGCGCTCCGGCAGGCGGCCGGGAGACGGCACATCAGCTGATCAATAACGGCCCCGGCGTGCTCGTCTATCTCGCCATTTCCACGAAGGCGCGGACCGAAATCGTCGAATATCCCGATTCCGGCAAGTTCCTGGCCAAGACCTACAGCGACGGCAAGACGGCGTTCCGCGCGATCGGCCGCGCCGCTGCTACCAACCTCGATTATTGGGACGGCGAGCCTGGCGCCACGAAGGACTGAACACCACCGAATTTTTTCAGCAAAGACCAAAGCTATGACCGTTATTCCGACATTGACGACCGACCGGCTTTTGCTGCGCGGACACAGGCTGGATGATTTCGACGACTTCCTGACTCTCTGGAAGCACAAGGAGCTCGTCCGTTTCATCGGCGGCGAGATGCCGACGCGCGAGCAGGTCTGGGCTCGCCTCCTGCGCTATGCCGGCCTGTGGCACCATCTCGGCTTCGGCTTCTTTGCCGTAGAGGAACGAGAAAGCGGCCGACTGATCGGCGAAGTTGGGTTTCTCGACCTGCATCGGGACATGACCCCTACGACGGAAGGCACGCTGGAGGCCGGCTGGGGCATTACGCCGCCGATGCAGGGCAAGGGCTATGCGACGGAAGCCATGAACGCGGCTATCGCCTGGGCCGACAGCCAGTTCGCGGGTCGGCGCATGACTTGCATCGTCGAGCTGGAGAACAGATCCTCTCTACGCGTGGCCGAGAAAATCGGTTTCCGCCGGATCGACGATATCATCTACAAAGACAAGCACAGCGCCATGTTCGAACGTTGCGCCTGATATGAGAGCGCATGGCACACCGGCTTCTGGAGAGAATTTCTCCATCAAGGCTTACGATCCGGGTGATTCGCAGGCAACGATCGACATTTTCCTGCGGGCCATTCGCGAGGTAGCGTCGAAAGACTACAACCCGGCGCAGATTGCCGCCTGGGCGAAGGTCGATGACGCCGAAGTCTGGGCGCAGCATCGGGCAAGCCGGCCGACCTGGCTTGCGATGGATGCCTCCACGCCCATCGGCTTTGCCGATCTAAGAGGAGATGGCTGCCTGGATATGATGTTTGTTGCGCCCGACTATCAGGGAAGAGGTGTCGCCAGCCTGTTGCTTGCGACTGTCGAAAGTGTGGCCTGCAAACAGGGTCTTCAGCGGATTTTCACCGAAGCGAGCCTGACCGCCCGCCCCTTCTTTGAGCGCAAAGGCTTTGTCGTCGCGGCAGCGCAGAAGGTCGAAAAGCGCGGGCAGACACTGGCAAATTTTCTCATGGAGAAGAGTCTCACATAGGGCTCCGAGGCGCCCACAGAGCACTTCCCCGGCAGCTAGCCAGCGAAGCTCAGGCTTCGCGGACGACCGGGAATTCCGCCAGCCGTGCGGCATAGCGCGCCATGGTGTCGACCTCGAAATTGACGAAGTCGCCAGCCTTGCGCTGGCCCCAAGTCGTGACCTCGAGCGAATGGCGGATCAGCAGCACGTCGAATTCCGTGCCATCGACGGCATTGACCGTCAGCGAGGTGCCGTCGAGCGCGACCGACCCTTTCGGTGCGACGAATCTGGCGAGGTGTTCCGGCGCACGCAGGCGGAAACGAGTGGCCTCGCCCTCTGATGTCACGGAGAGAATTTCCGCCTTGCCGTCGATATGACCGGAAACGATGTGACCGCCGAGCTCATCGCCGATCTTGAGGGAGCGCTCGAGGTTGATCTTGTTACCGGCTTCCCAGCTGCCGATCGTCGTCAGGCGCAAGGCTTCTTCCCAGGCCTCGACCTCGAACCAACGCCCATTGCTGCCCTGTTCCGGCAGTCCGGTGACCGTCAGGCAGACGCCGGCATGCGAAATCGAGGCGCCCATGTCGATCGTTGCTGGATCGTAATTGGTGGCAACGCGCAGCTTGATGCCTTCCTTCATGGGGGAAATGGATTCGACCGTGCCGACGTCGGTGACAATTCCGGTAAACATCAAAAACCTCTTTCGTATTCGTCGCAGAGATCGTCGCCGAAGCGGCTCCGTCCGATATGCATGAAACTGGCTGGGATATTGGATTTGGTGATCGGCGATTCAATACCGCCCTTGCCGATATCGGCCGGCCCCTGAAACAACAGGATGCGGTCGACCAGATCCGCATCGAGGAAACGCTGCGCAGTCTTGGCGCCGCCTTCCACCAGCAGAGACGAGACGCCGCGGGTGCCGAGCGCCTCCAGCAATTCTCCCAGCTCGCTCGCATTCGATTGCAATACCTCGACGCCCGCAGCATCCAGGGCCGCCCGGCGCCCCAGGAAGGCGGCATCAGTGTTGTCATCGAAGGACGGCGGATGAGCGGCAACCGCGATGACCGGATACTTCCGCGCCGTTTGTACCAGCTTGCTGCCGAGGGGAAGCTGGAGCTGCTCGTCGATGACGATGCGCAAGGGCGAGCGATCTTCGAGGCCGGGAATCCTGCAGGTCAATTCCGGATCGTCAGCAATCGCCGTGCCGATGCCGACGAGGATGGCGTCGCTTTCGGCGCGCAGCATCTGCACATCCGCCCGGGCGGCATCGCCGGTGATGCGAACCTGCCCCTCGCCCGTTTTGCCGATCATGCCATCGGCGGAAATGGCAAGCTTCAGAGTCACGTAGGGACGGTTCCTCGTCTGGCGCATGAGGTAGCCTGCCAGGGATCGCCTGCCCTCCGTCTCGAGAATGCCGGTATCGACTTCAATGCCGGCGTCGCGCAGCATATTGATGCCGCGCCCGGAAACGCGCTGGTCGGGATCGGTGACGCTGACGACGACGCGCGCGACGCCGTAGGCGATCAAAGCCTCGGCGCAGGGTGGTGTCTTGCCGTAATGCGAGCAGGGTTCGAGCGATACATAGGCCGTCGCGCCCCTCGCCGCTTCACCGGCTTCGGCAAGCGCTTGAGGCTCGGCATGTGGACGACCGCCGACAGCCGTGACGCCACGGCCAATGACCACGCCATCCTTGACGATCAGGCAGCCGACCGACGGATTGGTGGAGGTCAGCCCCAGATGCGCGCGCGACAGGCGGATTGCTTCCGCCATGAAACGCTCGTCTTCCGGCCGCTGCGCCATTGGTCAGGTGTCCAGCGGATCGCGGGCGATCTTCGCGTTGATCTCGTTGATGACGTGCTCGAAATCCTCCGCATGGGAGAAATCGCGATAGACGGACGCATAGCGTACGAAGGCGACATCATCGAGGCTCTTCAGCGCTTCCAGCACCTGGAGACCGATCTGTTCCGAACTGATCTCGGTTTCGCCCGAGCTTTCGAGGCGGCGGACGATGCCGGACACGGCTCGTTCGATGCGGTCGCGATCGACCGGACGCTTGCGCAGCGCGATATCGAACGAGCGCACCAGCTTTTCGCGATCGAAAAGCACTTTGCGGCCGGTCTTCTTGATGACCATCAGCTCGCGAAGCTGCACGCGTTCGAACGTGGTGAAGCGACCGCCGCAATCCGGGCAGATCCGCCGTCGGCGGATGGAGGTATTATCCTCCGCCGGGCGCGAATCCTTAACCTGGGTATCTTCCGTACCGCAATAGGGGCAGCGCATGCGCCCTCCTTAGCCCATATAGCCGTACATCGGGAAGCGGTCGGTGAGCTTGACCACCTTCTCGCGCACGGCAGCCTCGACGGCAGCATTGCCTTCGTCGGAATTGGCGACCTTCAGGCCGTCGAGCACTTCGATGATCAGATTGCCGATTTCCCGGAAGTCGGCTTCCTTGAAGCCGCGCGTCGTGCCGGCCGGCGTGCCGAGGCGGACGCCCGACGTGACGAAGGGCTTTTCAGGGTCGAACGGGATGCCGTTCTTGTTGCAGGTGACGTAGGCACGGCCGAGGGCGGCCTCCGCACGCTTGCCGGTGGCGTTCTTCTTGCGCAGGTCGACCAGCATCAGGTGGTTGTCGGTGCCGCCGGAGACGACGTCGACGCCGCCGGAAATCAGCGTTTCGGCCAGAGCCTTGGCGTTCTTGACGATCTGAGCGGCGTAATCCTTGAACTCCGGCTGCAGCGCTTCGCCGAGAGCCACGGCCTTGGCGGCGATGACGTGCATCAGCGGACCACCCTGGAGACCGGGGAAGACCGCCGAGTTGAACTTCTTGGCCAGATCCTCTTCATTGGTGAGGATCATGCCGCCGCGCGGGCCGCGCAGCGACTTGTGCGTGGTGGTGGTGGCAACGTGGCAATGCGGGAACGGCGACGGATGCTGGCCACCGGCAACGAGGCCGGCGATGTGGGCCATGTCGACCATCAGATAGGCGCCGACGCTGTCGGCGATCTCGCGGAAGCGCTTCCAGTCCCAGATACGGGAATAGGCCGTGCCACCGGCGATGATCAGCTTCGGCTTGGTTTCTTCGGCCTTGCGCTGAACCTCATCCATGTCGAGCAGGTTGTCGCCTTCGCGCACGCCGTAGGACACGACGTTGAACCACTTGCCGGACATGTTGACCGGCGAACCATGCGTCAGGTGACCGCCCGAATTCAGGTCGAGACCCATGAAAGTATCGCCCGGCTGCAAGAGCGCGAGGAAGACGGCCTGGTTCATCTGCGAACCGGAGTTCGGCTGAACGTTGGCGAAGTTGACGCCGAACAGCTTCTTGGCGCGCTCGATGGCGAGCTCTTCCGCGATATCGACGAACTGGCAGCCGCCGTAATAGCGCTTGCCCGGATAGCCTTCAGCATATTTATTCGTCATGATCGAGCCCTGTGCTTCCAGCACGGCGCGCGACACGATGTTTTCCGAAGCGATCAGCTCGATTTCGTGCCGCTGGCGACCCAATTCCTTACCGATCGCTCCAAAGATTTCCGCATCGGTATCGGCAAGCGAGCGGTTGAAGAAGGATTCGGTGGACGCATTTGTCATCGTGAAAGCTCCTGAACGGCCGGAACGGCAATGCAGACGGTATTAGCGTCAGGGTCGCCGGAGAGCAATACGATCAGCGACATTTGCTGGGCATTCTACGCTGAGCGGCGCCGGCCAATGAAAAAGCCGCGCCCGAGGACGCGGCTTCGACAATAATTAAGGGCGAAAGGCCGATTATTGAACCGGCTTTTCCATGCCCTGGGTCGTGTCGAGCGCCAGCTCGGAATTGCCGTCGAGCTGATAGATATCGTCGCGGAACTGGACGATGCCGTCGGCCGCACTCCAGGCGGAGATGTAGACGAAATAGACCGGCACTTCCGTCGCCAGGGTGATCGGCGTGTTGACGCGGCTGGCGATCACCTGCTCGATGTGCTGGCGCGGCCAGCCGGGCGTGTCCATAAGCAGCCAGTTCGTCAGGTCGCGCACGTTCTGAACGCGGACGCAGCCGGAGCTGTCGAAACGCATCAGCTTGTTGAACAGGCCCTGCTCGGGCGTGTCGTGCATGTATTCGTTGTTGGGGTTGTGGAAGTTGATCTTCGTGGACGCCATGGCGTTGGTCTTGCCCGGGTCCTGGCGGAACATCAAATCCGGCGCCTTGTCCGAATTCCAGTCGACCGTCTCCGGCGCGACTTCCTGACCCTTACCGTCGATGAGGCGGATGTTGCTCCGCTTCAGATAGGTCGGATCCTTGCGCATCAGCGGCACGATGTCCTTGGTGACGATAGAACGCGGCGCCGTCCAATATGGGTTGAGGATGACCTCGTAGATCTTCGAATTGATGATGTGCGTCGGGCGGGAGATGCGGCCGACGATCGCCTCGTGGCGCAGCGCCACCTGGCCGTCCTGCACGGCTTCGATATAGGTCGCCGGAATGTTGACCATGACATGGCGGCGGCCGAGATCGGACGGGAACGTCTGCAGGCGAACGAGGTTGGTGTTGAGCTGCTGCAGGCGAACATTGGCGGAAATATTCATCGCCTTCAGCGTGAAGTCGCCGATAACACCATCCGGCGGCAGGCCATGGCGGGCCTGGAAGCGCTTGACGGCGCCGTCGACATAGGAATCGAAGGCCGACGAGACGCCTGCCTCGCGCGGCAGATCGCCGGTGATCATCAGATGCTGGCGCAGCGCCTGCACGGCAGGATCGGTCGCGCCGAGCTGCAGCGACTGCTGGCTGGTCGGGTTGATCTGCGGCCAGCCGCCATTGGCGACGATGCTCTGATATTGAGCAATCGCGCGCTGGATATTCGGTACGGAATCGGGGCCGAGGATCGGCGTGTTGGACAGGACGGCGGCTGCCGTGCGTGCGGCGGCCTTGGCGTCGAACTGATCATCCCAATTGCCACGAGAACGGTCATTGATCAGCGCTTCCAGCGGGGAAGCGTTTTGCGCGAGGGCCGGCGCGGCCAATGCGGCGGCGCCGAACGTTGCGACCGACCGCAAGAAGGAGCGGCGCGAGAATGGTTCAATTCCGTTTTTCTTTGACATATCCCTACCGTTCAACGCTGCGATCCAGTTATGCGCAGCTTAGAGAGGAAGCAGTAAATAGCGCGGTTCGCGCCAAGTAACGCAGCTCAGTATCGATCCGTCCCCTTAAAGTGCCATCAAGAACTTCGCCCCGAACTATCACAATATTGCGAAGCCCAGGCTTGAAGGCAGGAAAATCGGAACTTGAGAACGCCGCTTGCCGTGAGTTTCCGCTGTCACAGTAATATGGCCAATTCGTGTCACCCGGCATGAAACTTGCCCTGTCATACCGCCACGAAAGAAAAGCCATGTTGCGATTGCTAAAATACCACAAGTGCGGGTGGTTCATAGCGTGTATTAACCCGCCGTCAATGGCGCAGACGCCTGGAGCGTTACCTGTGACACAAGGTGAAGGACGGACGTGGCAAAAAGCGCACAATTGCAAGCTGGTAACAGGTTCAAGCCAGACACGCAGGGAACGTGTCCGGCTTGCATGTACCGGAGGGTCTCACGGTTATCCGTCGCCGTTGCTTAAAGCGCGTTGCGATCTTTCAGATTCGCCGTGAGCGCTTTAAGCCTTTGATACTTCGCATGTCGTTATCGCAAAACCGCTGCGCACTTTTGCGCGACATACTTTACAGGCGATACAGGATCTGGTCGTTCCAGAAGCGGTCGAGGCGCTGCAGGAGCTTGTTCATCTGGGTGAATTCGTCGGTGCCAATGCCGCCGACCTTGTCGATCGAGCCGATGTGGCGCTCATAGAGCCTGGCGACCGTTTCGGCGATATCCTGACCGGTTTCCGTCAGGCTAATGCGGACCGAGCGACGGTCGATGCGCGAGCGCTGGTGGTTGATGAAGCCGAGGTCGACCAGCTTCTTGACGTTGTAGGAAACGTTGGAGCCGAGGTAGAAACCGCGCGAGCGCAGTTCGCCGGCCGTCAGCTCAGAATTGCCGATGTTGAAGAGGAGCAGTGCCTGGACGGCGTTGACGTCGTCGCGACCCTGACGGTCGAACTCGTCCTTAATGACATCAAGCAGGCGGCGGTGCAAACGCTCGACCAGGTGGAGGGATTCCATGTAGAGAGCCCGGATATCGTCAACCTGCTGGTCCCGAGCGTTCGCAACTGCCTGCGGCTTGATTTTCGTGTTCATCATGACTTGGCCTCACTCTGTTTTGTTTGGCGGTGTCGTTTTCTTCCCGCCTTGAGTGAGACCCTATCGAATACACATAAAATTCTACTTAAACTGCAGGCTTAACAGCACCTTACCAGGAAGTGTTGCTGTCTCAGGGTAAATCAACCATTACCTGCTGACGACGGCGCCGGCGCTTTTCCTGCCACAGCAGGACGCGGAACAGGCAATAAAGCACGGCGACGCAGGCATGCAAGATCATGATCAGCGGATTGGATCCGAACACCTCCGGCCACAAGCCGTACATCAATCCCTGCCCGCCGGCAGCGAGCACCCACATGACCGGTCCCCAGGATACGGTCAGCCACAATCCGAGGGCCGCGACCGGGAAGACGACGGCAAGCCCGGCGCCCGCCACCTTCCAAGGAAGATTGAGAAGATCGAAGCGGGCATGGCCATCCAGCGAATAGCCGACGAGCATCGCCCAATATTGCAGGCCGAGCCAGAAGCAGGCGATCGCGATCAGCCGCAGGAACAGCACGAACAGGATGTCCGTCAGCGTATTCTTGGGTACGGTCGAAGAATCAGGTTCCATGCGCGAACAATACGTAGGAGGCTCATGCCTCGCCAGAGAGATCTTGGCTGCGGCCTTTCGCCCGCTTTTGAATTCTGGGGACAGCGTGATAGGTACGCTCTCCATATAATAGGCCTTTCATAGACGAAAAAGGATGGCGGCATCATGGAAAACAAGACGCATCTCGTTGACGAGATCACCGGACATCGCCGCATGCGACGCAACCGCAAGGCCGACTGGACGCGCCGCCTCGTGCAGGAAAACCGGCTGACGGTCGACGATCTGATCTGGCCGATCTTTCTCATTCCCGGCACCGGCATCCTGGAGCCCATTCCCGCCATGCCCGGCGTCAACCGCATGACGGTGGACAAGGCCGTGGAAGCGGCGAAGGAAGCGGCCGATCTCGGCATTCCAGCGCTTGCCACCTTCCCGAACATCGAAATGGCGCTGCGCGACGAGACCGGCTCGAACAGCCTCGAGAAGAACAACCTCATCAATCTTGCCAGCGCGGCGATCAAGAAGGCCGTGCCGAACATCGGCGTCATCACCGACGTCGCCCTCGACCCCTTCACCAGTCACGGCCATGACGGCATCCTGCGCGGCAACGAAATCGTCAACGACGAAACGGTCGAGCAGGTGGCGCGGGCGGCGGTCTATCAGGCCGACGCAGGTTCCGACATCATCGCGCCCTCGGAAATGATGGACGGACGCATCGGTGCGATCCGCCAGGCACTCGACGCCGCCGGCCACCAGAACGTCGGCATCATGAGCTATGCGACGAAATTCAGCTCGGCCTTCTACGGCCCCTATCGCGAGGCGATTTCGACCGGCGGCCTGCTGAAGGGCGACAAGAAGACCTATTACATCGATCCGGCCAACGGCACCGAGGCCGTGCGTGACGCCGCGCTCGACGTCGAGGAAGGCGCCGACATGCTGATGGTCAAGCCCGGCCTGCCCTATCTCGATATCTGTTGGCGGCTGAAGGAGGCCTTCGGCCTTCCCACTTTCGCCTATCAGGTCTCCGGCGAATACGCGATGATCAAGGCCGCGGCCGCCAACGGATGGATCGACGGCGACAAGGTAATGCTCGAAACCCTGCTTGCCTTCAAGCGCGCCGGCTGTGACGGCATCCTCACCTATTTTGCGATGGATGTGGCAAGGCAGCTGGCGAAAAAATAGTTTCAAACCGCGCGCCGGTGGCCTGCTTATTGTATTTGCAGGCCCGGATACCATATGTTCGGCAAATGTTTCCCCAAGGAGGAAAACGATGAGCCTGAACCCCAGCCCGCTTTACGCAGCACCGGATGACTGGCGCGCCTATAGTGGCGTGCTGAGCCGGCGCGTCTTCGCCTTCATCGTCGATTATATCATCGTCGCCCTGCTCTGCATTCCCGCGGCGGTGCTGTTGTTCTTCGTGTCGATCCTGACGTTTGGGCTCGGTTTCGTCCTCTATCCGGTGCTCTTCATCCTTGTCGCAGGACTATATTTCGGCTGGACGCTCGGCGGCCCCTATCAGGCTTCGCTCGGCATGCGTGCCATGGGTATCACCATGGTGCGGGTCGACAGCCGCCGCATGGACTTCCTGATGGCGATCGTGCATCTCGCGCTGTTCTGGATTCTGAACTCGGTGCTGACGCCGCTGATCCTGCTGGCAGGCCTCTTCACCGACCGCAGCCGCCTGATCCATGACCTGCTGCTTGGCACGGTCATCGCCCGCACGGCATAAAACCAAGGCAACCCATTACGCGATGTGAATTCCCTGCAGCACCGATTGGTGCGCAGGGTGGTATTCTCTTGTCCGGTCAATTAGGAAACTGTGATCTTTAGCAAAGGACACAGTTGACGTTTTCCAAACTTGGGCCATGCTTGTGAAAACACTGATGCCGAAAGAAAGGCAATAAACGGCAGATGAATACGCAGTCGACGCCATCTCCGCAGTTTTACCTGACGGCACCGGCTACCTGTCCGTACTTGCCGCATGAGATGGAGCGCAAGGTCTTCACGCACCTTGTCGGCCCACGTGCGGCTGAGATGAACGATATCCTCACCCAGGGCGGCTTCAGACGTTCACAGAACATTGCCTACCGCCCCGCCTGCGAAGCCTGCCGCGCTTGCATATCGGTCCGCATCCTCGCCCATGAATTCGAGGCCACCCGTTCGATGAAGCGCGTGCTGGCAGCAAATAACGACGTCATCGCCACCGAATTCCCGGCACAGCCCTCCAGCGAACAATATTCCCTCTTCCGCCGATACCTCGACTACCGTCACCAGCAGGGCGGCATGTCCGATATGACCGTGCTCGACTATGCGATCATGGTCGAGGACACGCATGTCAACACCCGCATCATCGAATATCGTCGCCGTGAAGAAGGTTCGGGATTGGAACAGCGCCCGAAAGGCGAGCTTCTAGCGGCAGCCTTGACCGACGTGATGAGCGATGGCCTGTCGATGGTCTATTCCTATTTCAATCCCGATCTCGATCAACGCTCGCTCGGCACCTTCATGATCCTCGATCACATCAAGCGGGCAAAGGCGCTGGGACTGCCGCACGTCTACCTCGGCTACTGGGTCAGGGGATCGCGCAAGATGGACTATAAGACACGCTTTCAGCCGCAGGAGCATCTGACCCCCCGCGGCTGGGAGCGGTTCGATCCCGCCATCGACGGCGACAAAGACAACGCCCGCTGAATGTTCGCCAATCTCTCGACCACAGGAAAGGCCTATTGCTGACCACGTTTGGCGGCTTGGTCCTGTCGATGGACATACCGCTGATTCGGCTTTCCAGCGGCGAGGTCTGGTCGGTGCTATCGGCGCGCAGCCTGGCGACCGTCATCGCGGCGGTTGCCGCACTCTTGGTCATCCGCCGCGTCACCGGCTCGGTGCGAAACGTGCTGCCGGGCAGGCTTGGAGTTCCTGTCGGCTTCTTCTATGGTTTGACGACGATCTGCTTTCTTCTCGCCGTCTATTACACGACGGCGGCGAACGTGGTGTTCATCATCGCCCTCAACCCGATGTTCACCGCGCTGCTTTCCTGGATCTTCCTCAAGGAGCGCCCTGCCGTTTCGACCTTCATCACCATGGCGGTCATGATCCTCGGAGTGAGTCTGATCGTTGGGGATGGCATGGAGTCTGGCCATCTGCTGGGCGATGCACTCTCCGTGCTCGCGTCGCTTTCCAGCGCCTGCGCCATCACCATCAGCCGCGCCTCCCGGCGGGATATGGGCTTTGCCCCGCTGCTGGCCGCCGCCCTTCCTGCTGTCGTCGGACTCTATCACATGCTGCCGACCGGCTTTTCCATCGATCATCCCGGCTGGATCCTCCTCGATGGCGGCGTGCTGATGCCCCTCTCCTTCTGGTGCCTTGCGACAGGCACACGCTTTCTCACTGCGCCGGAAGTCGCAATGTTCTATCTCTTGGAAACGATCCTGGCGCCGATCTGGGTCTGGCTGATCTTCGCCGAGGCGCCCGCCAACATGACGCTCGCCGGCGGCGCGATACTGATCCTGGCGCTCGCCGCTCATTCGCTGTGGCAGGCGCGGGTGAAGGCGAGAGCGGCGTTGGCAGCGTAGGCCCTTGCGCATTGAAGCAATAAGCATCCTATGTTATAACTTGGTTATTACATGGAGAGCCAGGACATGAACGTCACCATCCGCAAAATCGGTAATTCCGAAGGCGTTATCATTCCGAAGGAAGTTCTCGACCAGCTGGGGCTCGGCGCTGGCGACACATTGGAACTCAGCCTCAAAGATGGTGGACTGCTCATGCAGCCAACCGACGCTGATTTTGCGCGTCAGATAGAACACGCACAACGTTTCATGGATCAGTATAAAGTGGCACTCAAGAAGCTGGCGGAGTAATGCCGTTTATTTTCCTGACTAGGCCACTCATCGAACAATTGCACAAGATGCAGATCAAAAGGTTCGGCGGCTCCTATGGCTTGCGAGACGAAGGTTCCCTCGAATCCGCCTTGGCACGCCCGATTAACAAAGCCCGATACGGCAGCGACGATATCATCGAACTGGCGGCGGCCTATCTATTTGGGTTGGTGAAAAACCATGCCTTCATAGATGGCAACAAACGCATCGCCATCGTCGCGACGGCGGTCTTTCTCATGGACAACGGCCACCGAATTCAAACGACGGACGCCAATCTTTACAGCTTCGTCGTAGCAGTGGCCGCCGGAGAAATCGATGAAGAGGGAGCGACACATTTCCTGCGAGACGTCTGCGTTCCCTGCAGTGATTGAATCGCTCAGGCACCGACCATCCCTGTCAAGGCTGAGGCTCTTCACCGTTCAGACGACCTGCCACCCGGCCCTTCGCTAGGGCTCAGGGCGTTCGTCGCTGCGATCGACCCACTGGGTCGATCGCTCGGTCTTCGCCCGACCGCTCCTCACCCCGAAAACCTGCCGCTTCTGGGGAAGCCCTTCGGCACGCCGCGGCCTGCACCGGCGCGGTCGCCGAGCCATTCCGTCAGTTCGTCCTTGGTCTTGGTGAAGGTGCGGCCGGCGCTGTCTTCCCAGGTCAGGCCATCGGCGATCACGAAGCAGCGGATGTCGGAAATGCCGCCATCCTTGTATTTCTGAAGACGCACGCCCTTGCCGCGCGACATTTCGGGAACCTGCGACAGCGGGAAGAGGACCATCTTGCGGTTCTCGCCGACAACGGCGACGTGATCGCCGGAAACCGGCACCAGAAGCTTCGTCTCGTCGGGATAGGAGACGTTCATGATCTGCTTGCCCTTGCGGGTATTGGCAACCAGTTCCGCTTCGGCGACGATGAAGCCATTGCCCGCCGTCGACGCGATCAGCTGCTTGCGCTGGGAATCGTGGACGAAGGCCGTCAGCACGTCCTGATCGTTTTCCATATCGACCATGATGCGCAAGGGCTCGCCGTGACCGCGCCCGCCGGGCAGCTTGTCGCCGCCGAGCGTGTAGGCCTTGCCGCCCGTCGTCATGATCAGGATCTTGTCCGTCGTCTGGGCCGGGAAGGCAACCTTCAGCCCATCGCCTTCCTTGAAGGTGAGCGATGCAGTGTCGGAAATATGGCCCTTCAGAGCGCGGATCCATCCCTTTTCCGAGACGACGACCGTGATCGGCTCCTTCTCGATCATCGCCTGCTGAATGGCGGCATCGTCGGCTTCGGGTGCTTCGGCAAACTGCGTGCGGCGGCGGCCGATCTCGGTCGCCTTGGCGAATTTCTTCTTCACCTCGCCGATTTCCCAGGACACTGTCTGCCACTGCTTCTCTTCCGAGGCGAGCAGCGCCTCGATATCGGCCTTCTCCTTGGTCAAGCCGTCGAATTCCTTACGGATCTCGAACTCTTCCAGCTTACGCAAGGAGCGCAGCCGCATGTTGAGGATCGCCTCGACCTGATTATCCGTGAGGCCGAACCGCTCCATCATGACGGGCTTCGGTTCATCCTCCTCGCGGATGATGGCGATGACCTCATCGATGTTGAGATAGGCAATCAGCAAGCCGCCGAGGATTTCGAGCCGCTTTTCGATGGCGGCAAGCCGGAAGCGCGAGCGGCGCAGCAAGACTTCGCGACGGTGATCCAGCCACTCCTTCAGCACCTCGTTCAGTGCCATGACCTTCGGAATGCGGCCCATGGACAGGACGTTCATATTGAGCGGGAAGCGGCTTTCCAGCTCCGTCAGCTTGAACATCGATTCCATCAGGATCGTTGCGTCGACTGTGCGGCTCTTCGGCACGAGAACGACACGGATATCCTCGGCGGATTCGTCGCGAATGTCCTCAAGCAGCGGCAGTTTGCGCGCCAGCAAAAGCTCGGCGATCTTTTCGATCAGGCGCGACTTCTGCACCTGGAAGGGGATTTCCGTGACGACGATCTGGTAGCCACCGCGGCCGAGATCCTCGATCTCCCATTTAGACCGGACACGGAAGCCGCCGCGGCCGGTCTTGTAGCTTTCGATGATGCTCCGGCGATCGTCGATAATGATGCCACCGGTCGGAAAGTCCGGGCCTGGAATATAGAGTTCCACCAGTTTCTCGACGGTGGCCTCGCGATCCTTGATCAGATGCAGCGCGGCGTCGCAGAGTTCATGGGCATTGTGTGAGGGGATCGAGGTCGCCATGCCGACGGCAATCCCGGAGGAACCGTTGGCGAGCAGATTGGGGAAAGCGCCCGGCAGCACGATCGGTTCGGAATTGGATTCATCGTAGGTATCGCGGAAATCCACCGCATCCTGGTCGATGCCTTCGAGCAGCAGTTCGGAGACCGCCGTCATCTTGGATTCGGTGTAACGCATTGCGGCGGGGCTATCGCCATCAATGTTGCCGAAATTGCCCTGGCCGTTGACCAGCGTGTAGCGCTGCGAGAAATCCTGCGCCAGGCGCGCCAGCGCATCGTAGATCGATTGGTCGCCATGAGGATGATAGTTACCCATCACCTCGCCGACGATCTTGGCGCATTTGCGGAAAGCGGCGTTGGGGCGAAGCCCCATCTCGCTCATCGCATAAACGATACGGCGATGCACCGGCTTCAGCCCGTCGCGGACGTCGGGAAGCGCGCGCTGCGTAATCGTCGACAAAGCATAGGCCAGGTAGCGCTCTTCGAGCGCGGCCTTCAGATCGACCGGAAGGATATTGTCGCCATCGCCGGACGGCGGAGTAAGATTTTTTCCCATGGCTCTTGACTATCGGAGATGGCGATTCCCGGCAAGAAATCAGCCGAAAGCACCTGTGGATGAAGACGGCTCCGGCGCCTTTCAACGCCGATGCACACAGATTTTTGCTGCGCTTGCACACAAGCCTCTTTGTCATTGGATTTTTGGAGAAAGATCAATATAAATCGCCGCAGTACACGCTCAATATGTACGCCCCCGCCGACACACCGGCTTAACGAGGAAACGCCATCATGACTTTCTATCGGACCACGCGGTTGATGCTGAGCAGCGCCGCCATCCTGTCTTTCGCCAGCTCAGCCTTCGCGCTTGACGGCAATGACCTGCTGAAGAAGATCAACGACGTTTACGGCCAGCAGGGCGGCTCGATAGCCGCCGAAGGTATCGATATCGACGGCAGCACCGTGACGCTGAAGGGCGCCACCGTCAAGGCAGCCGGTATGGACGCCAGCATTCCGCTCGGCGACATCACCATGGACGGCGTCGAAGAAAAAGACGGCGGCTACACGATCGAAGAGATCGATTTCGCCGATGTCGATTTCGATAAGGATGGTGCTGCCGTTTCCGCTACCGACCTCAAGCTGAACGGCGTCGAGATCCCGGCGGATACGAGCAAGGGCGACCTCGGCTCGCTCCTTTACTACAAGAGCGCCCATGCCGGCGCCGTGTCGGTTACCAAGGACGACGCCGAAGTGTTCTCGATCGAGGGCGCCGACGCCACCATGAACAAGCGCGGCGACAAGTCTGGCATCGACTTCGACGCCAAGATCAACGGCATCAAGGCCGATCTCAGCAAGGTCGACGATCCGAAGGCCAAGGAAGCGATCGAAGCACTCAAGCTGCAGCAGATCGACGGCACCGTCGCCATGAAGGGCAGCTGGGAAATCGGTCCCGGCACCATCGACGTCAGCGAATATTCCTTCGACTTCAAGGATATCGGCAAGCTGAACCTGGCCTTCAGCATTTCCGGCTACACGCCTGCATTTGCAAAGTCCATGCAGGAAGCGCTTAAGACGGTTCGCTCCAACCCGAACCAGCAGGAAGCACAGCAGTCGGCCGGTCTCGCCATGCTCGGCCTGCTTCAGCAGCTGACCTTCAATAGCGCCAAGATCCGCTTCGACGACGCGTCGATCACTGGACGCGCGCTTGATTTCGCCGGCAAGCAGCAGGGCGTCAGCGGCAAGCAGCTGGCGGACACTTTGAAGGCGATGACACCGATCATGATGGCGCAGCTCAACGTTCCGGAACTGCAGAACGCCGTCTCGAGCGCCGTCAACGCCTATCTCGACAATCCGAAGAGCCTGACGGTCACGGCCGCCCCCGGCAAGCCGGTTCCGGTTCCGATGATCATCGGCGCCGCCATGGGCGCTCCGCAGTCGATCCCGCAGGTCATCGGCCTGAAGGTTTCGTCGAACGACTAAGCGACCGTTCGTCCAAGCATCCGGAAACCCGGCGATCTCGGTCGCCGGGTTTTTCTTTTCCCTGATTCAGCTATCGCGCGGCAGCTGGTATTTCCTGAGCTCGCTCAGCGCATGGGACATCAGAGCAAGCAGTTCCGCCGTCGTTGCGCCATCCCGCGCCTGAACGGACATGCCCTGCACGATGGCGCCTAGAAAGCGGGCAAGCGAGCGAGGGTCGGCATCCGGCCGCATGTCGCCTTCGGCGATGCCGCGCTCGATGCGTTTGGCGAAGATATCCAGCGACTGAAGGCGCATGGACGCGACGTGATGAGCGACCGGCTCGTTCTCCTCGGCGCAATTCAATACCGCCGTCGATATCATGCAGCCTTTCGGATGTTCCGGCGCTGTGAAGATCTTGGCGGAATTCATCAGAAAGCGCTCGAAGGCGGCAACCGTATCCAGCTTGTCCTGAAAGGGGTTGCCGGGCTCTGCCCGAGGCATCCGTCGATATTGTTCAAGCGTCTCGCGATAGAGCTCCGCCTTTGAGTTGAAGGCCGCATAGAGGCTCTGCGGCGTGATCCCCATCGCCGCCGTCAGATCGGCGATCGAGGAGCCGTCATAGCCATGCTTCCAGAACGTGTCCCGCGCGGCGGCAAGAACCGTCTCGCGATCGAATGCGGGCGGGCGTCCACGCTTCCGCGGCGAAGAATTTTTCGTCTCCTGCTCATTTTTCACAATAGTCACTCTAGAAATAATCTCCGACTTGATTTATTCAGGAATGGTCATTGTGATTATACAAGGTTTTGTCCCATGAGTCTTCCCCTGGAAAATTCCGCCCGACCGAGCCGCGGTATCGCTGCCACAGGCCTCGATGCAGCGATTGATTCCGCCCTGGCGGACAAGAGGCTGGTCGGAGCCGTGGTCCTGGTCGCCCGGGACGGAGAGCTTGTCTATGCCCGCGCCGCGGGCCTGGCTGATCGTGAAAACAAAATGGCGACACGGGAAGATACCATCTTCCGCCTTGCCTCCGTCACCAAGCCGATCGTCGCCATCACGGCCATGCGCCTCGTCGAACAGGGCCGCATCGGGCTCGACGACCCGATCACCAAATGGCTGCCCGAGTTCCGGCCGCGCCTGCCTGATGGAGCCGAAGCCGTCATCCGCATCCGGCATCTCCTCACGCACACGTCGGGGCTGGGCTACTCGTTCGCGGAAGAACAGGACGGCCCCTATCATCGCGCCGGCGTATCCGACGGCCTGGACACGCCGGGCCGGTCGCTGGACGACAACCTCAAGCGCCTCGCCAGCGCTCCCCTCCTTTTTGCCCCCGGTGAAAGCTGGCGTTATTCGCTGGCGATGGATGTGCTCGGCGGCATTATCGAGAAGGAAACCGGCGGCGCGCTCGGCGATGCCGTCGCCGATCTGGTGATGAAGCCGCTCGGCCTGTCCGACACGGCCTTCTCGGTCCGGGATCGTCGCCGCCTGGCAGCCGCCTATGTGAATGGCGCTCCCGAACCGCAACGGATGGGGGACGAGGCGACCCTCCCGATCCTCGACGGCATGATCCGCTTCGTGCCGGGCAGGATTTTCGATCCGGCGTCCTATCACTCCGGCGGCGCCGGCATGGCCGGTACGGCAAGCGACGTGCTTGCCATTCTGGAAACCGTGCGCAAAGGCGGCGCGCCGCTGCTGTCGGCCGATACGGTGAAGGTGATGATGGCCGATCAGGCAGGCGGCAATATGCAGACGCAGCAAGCCGGCTTCGGCTTCGGCTTTGGCTGGTCCGTCGTTGCCGATCCTGGTGTGGCGCAAGTCCCCTTCTCGGCAGGCACGATCAAATGGGGCGGCGTCTACGGCCACAGCTGGTTCGTCGATGCCGAAAAGGGCCTGACGGTGGTCGCTCTGACCAACACGACTCTCGAGGGCATGTGGGGGCAGTTCACGACCGATCTCGCCAAAGCGGTTTATGCCGGGATCTAACTGACACCGTCATGCCAAACAAAAACCCGGCGATTTCGGTCGCCGGGTTTTGTGTTTCAACAAGCCTGAAAGCCTCAGTCCTTCTTGACTGGCGGGATCAGGCGGATTGCCAGCTCGCGCAGCTGCGTCGGCGTTGCGGCCGAGGGAGCGCCCATCAGCAGATCCTGTGCCTGCTGGTTCATCGGGAACAGCGAGATCTCGCGCAGGTTCTTGGCGCCGACCAGCAGCATGACGATACGGTCGATACCGAAGGCCGCGCCACCGTGCGGAGGCGCGCCGTATTGGAACGCGCGGTAGAGGCCGCCGAAGCGCTCTTCGACGTCAGCCTGGCTGAGGCCGACCTTTTCGAAGGCGGCGACCATCGTCTCCGGCGACTGGTTACGGATTGAACCCGAAGCGATTTCGAAGCCGTTGCAGACGGCGTCGTACTGGAATGCCTTGATCGTCAGCGGATCCTGGTTCTGCAGCGCCTCAAGACCACCCTGCGGCATCGAGAACGGGTTGTGCGCGAAATCGACCTTCTTTTCTTCCTCGCTCCATTCGAAGAACGGGAAGTCGACGATCCAGCAAAGCTCGAAACGGTCGCGATCGACCAGGTTCAGCTCTTCGCCGGCCCTGGTGCGGGCTTCACCGGCAAACTTGTAGAACTTGGAGGGGTCGCCGGCGACGAAGAAGCAGGCGTCACCGTCATCGAGGCCGAGCTGGGTGCGGATCGCATCCGTGCGCTCTTCGCCGATGTTCTTGGCGAGCGGACCGGCGCCTTCGAGCTTCTCGCCTTCCTTGCGCCAGAAGATGTAGCCGAGGCCCGGCTGGCCCTGGCTCTGCGCCCAGGCGTTCATACGATCGCAGAAAGCGCGTGAACCGCCGGTCTTGGCCGGGATCGCCCAGACTTCAACCTTCGGGTTGGAGGCGATCATGTTGGCGAAGACCTTGAAGCCCGAGCCGGTGAAATGCTCGGTGACGGCTTCCATGACGATCGGGTTGCGCAGGTCCGGCTTGTCGGAGCCATACTTGCGGATGGCGACGTCATAGGGGATACGCGGCCATTCCTTGGTGACCGGCTTGCCTTCGGCAAACTCTTCGAACACCTGGGTCATGAGCGGAGCCATCGTGTCCCAGACGTCTTCCTGTGTCACGAAGCTCATTTCGAGGTCGAGCTGGTAGAATTCGCCCGGCAGACGGTCGGCACGCGGGTCCTCGTCACGGAAGCACGGCGCGATCTGGAAATAGCGGTCGAAACCGGCAACCATCAGCAGCTGCTTGTACTGCTGTGGCGCCTGCGGCAGCGCGTAGAAGGTGCCGGGGTGAATACGGCTCGGCACGAGAAAGTCGCGCGCGCCTTCCGGCGAAGAGGCCGTCAGGATCGGGGTCGTGTATTCGGTGAAGCCGACTTCGCCCATGTGGCGGCGCATCGAGGAGATAACCTGCGTGCGCTTGACGATGTTGCGGTGCAGCGTGTCGCGGCGAAGATCGAGGAA
Organism: Rhizobium freirei PRF 81; assembly: GCF_000359745.1. Taxonomy (GTDB): domain Bacteria; phylum Pseudomonadota; class Alphaproteobacteria; order Rhizobiales; family Rhizobiaceae; genus Rhizobium; species Rhizobium freirei. The sequence continues at coordinate 65,216 of NZ_AQHN01000077.1, read as the reverse complement.
GCGATACTTCAGGCGCACGTCTTCCGGATAGTCCGGCTCGCCGAAGACGGGCAGCGGCAGCTCCTTGGCGGCGGAGAGCACTTCGATCTCCCGGGCGTAAAGCTCGATCTCGCCGGTCGGCATGTTCTTGTTGACGGTGTCTTCCGTACGGGCCTTTACCAGACCGTCGATACGGATGACCCATTCGCCGCGAACGGTTTCAGCAAGCTTGAAAGCCGGAGAATCGGGGTCGGCGACGACCTGGGTAATGCCGTAGTGATCGCGCAGGTCGATGAACAGCACGCCGCCATGATCTCGGACGCGATGAACCCAGCCGGAGATGCGGACGGTCGAACCGACGTCGGACTTGCGCAGGGCGGCGCATGTGTGGCTGCGATAGCGATGCATAGTATATATCCTGGACTTGGCGGGCGGCGGCGAAAGGACATGCAAGCCCCTCGCCTGCCGACGAGAAAATCGGGCGGAAAAGCGCATGGCGCGCCCGATTTGTCAAGGCTCGAACGCGCAGCCCATCTCGCCCCCGGCGGGCGAGAAAGCAATTTCTTACATTTAGCCGCAAGGCTAAGTGTTAGAAATTGCAAGAGAGGGGGAAGGCAGGGACGCAGCCAGCCTTGAAATTGTACAAGCGAGAAGAGGACCCCCGCTCTTGCAATTTCAATGACTTAGAAATTGCGCAAGGCTTCAGAATGCCTTGAAATCCCTGTTTCGCAATTCCTAAACCAGTGAAATTGCTTTCTCGCCCGCCGGGGCGAGATAGGCGCGCGCCAGCTTCATCCTCCCGCTCATTCTCCGCTATTTTTCAACTCTGCCAGAATCGTCAGGCAGACTCCCTCCAGATTCGTCGTCACTTCGTGGTTCCATACTCGTACGATGCGAAAGCCTTGCTTCGAAAAATGCGCATCTCTCGCTAGATCCTTGGTGCTTTCGGCATGTTGCGCACCATCGACCTCAACGATCAGCCTCGCTTTGAAACACACGAAATCAAGAATGTAACCATCGATCGGAACCTGTCGCCGGAACTTGAAGCCTTCAAGCTGGCTCCGGCGTAGCGCTTGCCAAAGCATATTCTCAGCCTTGGTGGCGTCGTGGCGCATTGTTTTGGCGAAGTGGCGCAGCCGATCTGGAACGTTGCGGCGCATGAGCTCTCCCGGTTACCGTTTAGAGAGCATGCAGTTTACCCAATCGCAACGAGAATCATTCGCCACCTCTGCCAGCACCCGCAAGTAGCCGCTGCGGCAGTTTGGCCACCTTGATGCTATTGCTGAACGCCGTAGTCAACTTTAAACAGGCATCCATATCTCGCCACCCCCGGAGCCTGACCATGCCGATCCTCACCCGCCGCAATCTCCTGAAAGCCTCAGCGGTCACCGGTGCCTATGGTGTCGGCCTCGGCATCGCCGGAAAGTTTGCGGGCAGCGCGGCCGCTGCCGAACCGCGCGTGATGAAGACCGCCAAGATCGAGGCAAATCTTGCCGATGGCGGCGCAACCAGGAATGTCCTGACCTATGGCGAAGCCGGCATGCCGCCGGTCGTGCGCATGAAGAAGGACGAGGCTTTCGCGGCCCGGCTGATCAACGGCATCGACGATCCGACGACCATTCACTGGCACGGCATCCGCCTTCCGAACAATATGGATGGTGTGCCCTTCCTCACCCAGCCCTATGTCTATACCGGCGATCATTTCGACTACGCCTTCACGCCGCCCGATGCCGGCACCTTCTGGTATCATCCCCATTGCAACACGCTGGAGCAGATGGGCCACGGCATGACCGGCGTGATCGTCGTGGACAATCCGAAGGACCCGTCTTTTGATTCGGAAGTGGTGCTCAATCTGCGCGACTGGCGGCTCGGCAGCGACGGTCAGTTCATCACGCAGTTCCGTCCGCGCGATGCGGCAAAGTCCGGCACCTACGGCACGGTGCGGACCGCGAACTGGCAGCAGCAGCCGCAATATGACGCCCCCTCCGGCGGCCTCGTGCGGCTGCGCATCGCGATCACCGATGTCACCCGAATCTATTCCTTTCGCATGGACGGCGCCGAAGCGACCGTGATCGCGATCGACGGCAATCCCGTGCCGCAGCGTTTCCCACTTGATGTCCTGCAGCTCGGGCCGGGCCAACGGCTGGAGCTGGCCGTGCGCATGCCGGACACCGAGGGTGGGATCGTCAAGCTTGAGGATATCAAGGGCACCGACCCGAAGGTGCTGGCGACACTGAGCGCGGTGGGCTCCTCGCTGAAGCGCGATGTCCGCGACCTGGCATCTCTCGAAGACAATCCGGTCAAGAAGGCCGATCTCGGGTCGGCGACCCGCATTCCTCTGGCTCTCAGCGCCACGGCGGAAAACAGAGCCGACAACAGCATTTGCGGCTCGCTCGGCTACAGTTTCTGGGCGATCAACAAGGTGCCGTGGCCAGGCGACACGCCCGATCCGACCGCGCCGCTTGCCGATCTCAAGCTCGGCAAGAGCTATATCATCGATATGGAGAACCTGACGCCGCACAGCCACCCGATCCACCTTCACGGAATGAGCTTTACGGTCGTCTCCTCTTCGACACGGCAGGTTCAGCCGTTCGTATCCGACACCTATCTCATTCAGCCGGACGAAAAGGTGCAGCTCGCCTTCGTCGCCGACAATCCCGGCGACTGGCTTCTGCATTGCCATATCATCGAACATCAGAAGACCGGCATGACCAGCTACTTCCGTGTGGCCTAGCGAAAAGCCTTGGGCCGCTCTCCGCACGCGTCGAAGCGGCATCATGTTTAGGCCAATTTCAGACAAAAGCGAAATGCGGCCTGAGCTTTGCTCGTGAAAGTATTGACATATCCGGCTGAAAGGAGAAGGAAGTTAAAGAACTATTTTATCGATGAATGTGTTGAGATGATCGAAACTACCGCCCAATTGGAGGCGGCCTGCCGAGAGCTGGCCAAGTCGGATTTTATTACCATCGATACCGAATTCCTGCGAGAAACGACCTTCTGGCCGGAGCTGTGTTTGATACAGATGGCAAGCCCGACCACCGAAGTTTTAGTCGACCCGCTCGCCAAGGGGCTGGATCTGACGCCCTTTTTCGAGCTGATGGCCAATCCTTCCGTGCTGAAGGTTTTTCACGCCGCGCGCCAGGATATCGAAATCATTTTCCATCGCGGCAATCTCATTCCGCATCCGATCTTCGATACGCAGGTCGCGGCGATGGTGTGCGGCTTTGGGGATTCCGTCTCCTACGACCAGCTCGTCAGCCGCATCAAGAATGTTCACATCGACAAGTCCTCGCGCTTCACCGACTGGAGCCGGCGGCCGCTCTCGGAAAAGCAGCTGGATTACGCGCTCGCCGACGTGACCCATCTGCGTGACGTCTATCTTTCGCTTGCTGAGCAGCTGAAGCGCGAGGGGCGCGCTTCCTGGCTGCAGGAGGAAATGGCAATTCTCGAAGCGCGCGATACCTATGATCTGCACCCCGACGATGCCTGGCAGCGACTGAAGATGCGGCTGCGCAAGCCGCAGGAACTCGCAGTCCTTAAATATGTGGCCGCATGGCGCGAGCGCGAGGCACGCAATCGCAACGTTCCGCGCGCCCGTGTGCTGAAGGATGATGCGATCTATGAGATCGCCCAGCAGCAGCCGAAGGATACTGAGGCGCTGGCCCGTTTGCGCACCATCCCGAAAGGTTGGGAACGCTCGGCTGCAGGTAATGCCGTGCTCGAGGCGATCAATGCGGCGCTGGAGTTGCCGAAATCCGAAATGCCGCATCCGCCACGCCATCAACAGGCACCCGAAGGCACCGCTGCGGCTGCCGAACTGCTGAAAGTCCTGCTGAAGCTGATCGCTGAGAAGCATGGCGTCGCACCGAAAGTCATCGCCAACAGCGAGGACCTCGACAAGATCGCTGCCGAGGGTGGGAAGGCGGATGTCGCCGCCCTCACCGGCTGGCGACGTGATCTCTTCGGCGAAACGGCCTTGCAGCTCATTCAGGGGCAGGTGGCCCTACGCTTCGTCGGAAAGCGGATCGAAACAATCACCCTTTAGCCCGGGCGTGACATTCTTCTTCCCGACAGCGCCGCGATTGCGTATGATTCGCGGAAGGAGATGCCCGCGGTCATCACGATTGCGCCGCAAATCTCATGGAATGAACGTCTGATGTAATCGTTTTAATCGATGACGTTCCGGTTTGCCGGCGCAATCCCGCGTCGATGACAGACGTCGCTTCTCGGCGGAAAAGTGAATGGGCATTTTCCATTCGATACGCAACTGGACCCTGACGTCGCTGGTTGTCGCCTCGACCGGCGTCATCTATGGCAAGATTTTCTTTCATGAATCGCCGCTGTATATCGGTGCAGTCTTCGCGCTGTTCTGCGGCATGCCGCTGCTCGCCTTCGAGCGCCGCATGATCCTGCCGCGGCTGAACGTCTGGATGCATCGCCTGCCGACACCGGCCTTTATTCTTTCGGCGCTCATCGTCGATTTCATCCTGATGAGCGTCGGCTATGCCGTGGCGGGCAGCCTGATGAAACTGCTGGGCCTGGTGGACGGCACGTGGGAGCAGCTCACGCTCCTCAAGTTCAACGTCTATCTCTACGCCGTCCTGGTGACCGCCGTCATCATCTTCATCGGCCGGGTGCGGGAGCTGCTGGGCCGCGACGTCTTCCTTAGCCTTTTGACCGGCCGCTACCGTAATCCGACACAGGAGGAGCGCGTTTTCCTGTTCATCGATCTCGTCGGCTCCACCGCCTTTGCGGAGGAACATGGCGACCTCAAGACCCAGGAATTTCTCGGCGCCGTGTTTGCCGCCATGGCCGAGCCCGTGCGCCGGCACAAGGGCGCGATCGACGACTATATCGGCGATGCCGCCATCATCACCTGGCCGCTCCGCCGTGGCATCAAGAACGCCAACTGCGTGCGCTGCGTCTTCAATATCCTCGACGATATCGAAGCGAACTCCGAAACCTGGCTGAAATCCTACGGCAGGGTGCCGCGCCTGCGCGCCGCCCTGCATGGCGGGAGCATCGTCACGGCCGAAATCGGCGTCGACCATCACAAGATCGCCTATTTCGGCGACACGGTGAATACCGTCGCGAGACTGGAGTCGCTCTGCAAGACGCTGGAACGCCAAGTGCTGATTTCGAGCGATCTTGCCAAACGGATCGAGCTTCCCGAAGCGGTCGTCAAGGAAGAGCTCGGCGATCACGCCGTACGCGGGCGCGATCAACACCTCGGAGTGATCGCGCTTCATACGCAGGACCGGCAAGCGCTAAAGGCAATCCGTGGCAGACTGTAAGCAATGCATATCATTGGCTGCGCATCGATATCGGTACACGCGTTAGCTTCACACCCTATGGGTTGTCCACAGTCACCAAATCTTCACCTAAGCGTTAATTCGCGGATATGGCTCGCCTGTTAAGCGGGGGTGTTTTCGCCACTCCCCACCAACAAGGTGACATGATGACCCGAATTCTTTCCGCCTCCACGGCACTCTTCATTCTGCTTGCCGCATCGGCCCAGGCAAATGAGCAGCAGTTCAAGGCAAAGCTCGTCGGCCAGGCTATCCTGCCGGCCAACACCATTGCCGCGGCTCCTGCCGATGCGTCCGAATTCCTGAAGACCTCCGGCAAGTTCACCACGCCGGATCGCAAGCGCACCGAGGCGCTCGGCACCGTACCGGGCAAGGATGGCGCCCGCATCACCGACGTGAAGCTGCCCTTCGCCGGCCAGCCGATCCAGGGTTTCTCAGGCATCAAGACCATGCCCGACGGCACGTTCTGGACGCTCTCCGACAACGGCTTCGGCTCCAAGCAGAACTCCAGCGACGCCATGCTCTTCCTGCACCAACTCAAGTTCGATTGGGATAGCGGCAAGGTCGAAGTCGTCAAGAACCTGTTCCTGTCCGATCCGAACAAGAAAGCTCCCTTCCCAATCGTCATGGAAGGCGCCGACAAGCGCTATCTGACCGGCGCCGATTTCGACATCGAATCGATCCAGCCGGTCGCCGACGGCTTCTGGATCGGCGAGGAATTCGGCCCCTACCTGCTGAAGTTCGATACGAACGGCCAGCTGACGGACGTCTTTGCCACGACGCTTGACGGCAAGCCTGTCATGTCCCCCGACAATCCGCTGCTGCAGCTGCCGGGCAACCCGACGCAGAAGATGCCGGCCTTCAACCTGAAGCGCTCTGGCGGCTTCGAAGGTCTCGCCATGTCCAAGGACGGTTCCAAGCTCTATGGTCTGCTGGAGGGCCCGATCTACAAGGAAGACGGTCAGGTGGAGAATGTAGACGGCAAGACGGCCATCCGCGTCATCGAATTCGACGTCGCTTCGAAGAGCTGGACCGGCCGCAGCTGGCTGTACCCCTTCGCCGACAAGGGCATCGCCATCGGCGATTTCAACATGCTCGACGAAACGACGGCCCTGGTCATCGAACGTGACAATGGCGCCGGCACGAAGGACAAGGCTTGCGCCGATCCCAAGCAGCCGAAGCCGGATTGCTTCGAGGCTCCGGCCGAGCTGAAGCGCGTCTACAAGATCGAGTTCAGCGACGCCAATGTCGGCAAGTCCGTTCGCAAGATCGGCTATATCGACCTGATGCGCATCGAGGATCCGGACCACAAGCGCCGCCAGGGCGGCGGCGAAGGCTTCTACGACATGCCTTTCGTCACCATCGAGAATGTCGACCGCGTCGATGCCACGCACATCGTCATCGGCAACGACAACAACCTGCCCTTCTCGGCAGGCCGCGCCGTCAACAAGGCTGACGACAATGAATTCAGCCTGCTTGAAGTGGGTGATTTCCTGAACGCGAAGTAAGCAGCGACGAAACCGCCTCTCCCTGCGATGCGGGGAGAGGCTTCAGGCCCGCTGGAAGCAGGCAGATTTATTCGAAGCAGAAAGCCAGCCGGCGGTTCGTGAGCTTGCCGAGCTGCTGCAAGCGGCCCTCGAGCCTCTCACCGGCAAAATCGTGATATTCAGAGGGAACGACGAATTCGAGATCGAAATCCGGGTTTGTCGAACGGCGGAACGACAGGTTGCGCACGATCCCCGGCATCGATGCCGAAAACAGATAGACGACCCTCAACAGGCCGCCGAGAAGCTTCGCCCGTTCGATGTAGAGCGGCGTGGCGATCGTCGCCAGCGGCTCGGTCGCGCCGTCGTCGTTCAACCCCTCGAAACGATAGTAGTTGGCAAGCGCAATGAAGGCGCGGCCGGCATGGGTGATACCGACGAAGGACGTATGGGCGATGATGTTCAGCGCCTGCAAGCCTCGATAGTCGGGATGGGCACGCCAGCTGATATCGGCAAGCAGGCAGGCTGCCTGGCGATAACGGCTTTCCTCTTCCGTCTCGGTGATCCCGAAGAACGGCATCATCCGGCCGGTCCATTCCGCAAGCTCGCGGGCATGCTCCGGCGAACGGGCACGCAGGATGGCAAGCTCGCCCGAGGCCACCAGCAACGGATCACCATGGCGCTCCACCTCCGTCAGCAACGAATAGAGATAGCCTTCGCGCACACCCTGTGCGGAAAAGGAGATGATGGACGGCTTCATGGCCGTCAGCACTTCGCGCATGGCGACGGCGCCGAAGGGCAGCAGCAAACGGCGATGCTTGGAAACGGCTTGGAAGGCCGGATCCTTCGAATCCTTTGATTCGACGATCTGATCCAGGAAGCGCACCATCTCGTCGAGCTGGACTTCGTAGCCCTGCATCATGTGCAGCGGATATTTGCGGAGTTCCATATGCAGCTTGGCGATATTTCGCCATGTGCCGCCGACGGCGTAGAAGGTACGGCCCTCGCCCTTGCTCAAGAGCTTCGCCGTCTTGACGTGCTTGCGCGCGAAGCCGCGCGCCTTATCGAGCGAGCCGCCGGCATATTCGGACAGGCGCAGACCGCCGAGCGGCAGCGTGATGCCCTTGCCGATCTCGCGGTCCTTGATGTCGATCAGCTCTAGCGAACCGCCGCCGAGGTCGCCGGCGATGCCATCCGGATGGAAGAAGCCGCTGATGATGCCGAGCGCAGAAAAGCGCGCTTCTTCTTCGCCCGAAAGCACACGCACCTTGCGCTGCAGGATGGTTTCGGCCTGATGGATGAATTCGGGGCCGTTGCTGGCTTCGCGCGCCGCTGCGGTCGCGAGCACATAGATGGTCGACGCGCGGGCCTGGTCGGAGAGCGCCTTGAAGCGATGCAATGCGGCAAGGGCCCGGCCGACGCTTTCCTCATCCATCTTCCCGGTCAGTGCTATGCCTTTGCCGAGGCCGCAAAGCACTTTCTCGTTGAAAAGAATGGTCGGAGACCGCGAGTGGCCTTCATAGACGACGAGACGGACCGAGTTCGACCCGATATCGACAACGGAGACAGGGGCAATACCGGGAAGGCGCCCCTGGGCTTCTGATTCAACCATGCAGGTCCAGTTTATTTGTTGCGGCCCGACAACAGCCCAGCGATCAGTTTCGGCGCACTGGATTTCAAGGCTTCACCACGGCCGGACAGGCTGGGATTGGTCATGAAATACTGCTGCGCATTGAATGGCTCTTTTCCCTGGCGCACTTCCATGCGCCGTGAAGTACCGTCCGGCAATATCTCGTAGCTCTGTTGATTGTCAATGATATTGCCCAGCATGATCTGTGAAAGCACCTGTTCATGCACGGTCTTATTGGTCAGCGGCACGAGGGTTTCGACGCGGCGATCGAGATTTCTGGGCATCATGTCGGCTGAGCCGATATAGACCAGCGCCTTTTCCGACGGCAGGCCCTGACCGTTGCCGAAACAGAAGATGCGGCTGTGCTCGAGGAAGCGGCCGATGATCGACTTGACGCGGATTTTCTCGGAAAGACCGGGCACCTGCGGACGCAGGCAGCAGATGCCGCGCACGACGAGGTCGATCTCGACGCCGGCATTGCTGGCACGATAGAGCGCGTCGATGATATCGGGATCGACGAGCGAATTCATCTTCATCCAGATCGCCGCCGGCTGGCCGCTCTTGGCGTGCTCGATCTCACCCTCGATATGCTGGAGGATGCGGCTGCGGAGCGTGTAAGGCGAAACCGCGATCTTCATGTCGTGCTCCGGCTCGCCATAGCCGGTGATGAAGTTGAAGATGTTCGCCATGTCATGAGCGATCTTCGGGTCGCAAGTGAAGTATGAGAGGTCGGTATAGATCTTGGCAGTGACCGGATGGTAGTTGCCGGTGCCGAGGTGGCAATAGGTCCGCAGCTTACCGTCCTCGCGGCGAACGACCATCGACATCTTCGAATGGGTCTTGAGTTCGATGAAGCCGAAGACGACCTGCACGCCGGCGCGCTCCAGGTCGCGCGCCCAGCGGATGTTCGCCTCTTCGTCGAAGCGGGCCTTGAGCTCCACCAGTGCAGTGACGGATTTGCCCATGTCGGCGGCATCGATCAGTGCGCGGACGATCGGACTATCGTTGGAGGTACGGTAGAGCGTCTGCTTTATCGCCAGAACGTCAGGATCGCGCGCAGCCTGGAGAAGGAACTGGACCACCACGTCGAAGGACTCGTAGGGGTGGTGGACGACCATGTCCTTTTCGCGGATGGCGGCGAAGCAATCGCCGGCGTGCTCACGGACGCGCTCAGGAAATCGGGCGTTGTAGGGCTCGAAGCGCAGATCATCGCGCGGCGCCTTGCAGATTTCAGACAGCGTGTTGAGCGCGAGCAGACCCGGCAGAACCGCAATGCGGTTTTCCGGTACGTTCAGCGATTCCACCACGAACTGGCGAAGCTCGAGCGGCATTTCGGAATCGGTCTCGATACGGATCACGGAACCGCGGCGGCGGCGCTTCAGCGCGGTTTCAAAGAAGCGCACCAGGTCTTCGGCCTCTTCCTCGACTTCGATATCGCTGTCGCGGATGATGCGGAACGTACCAGAGCCCTGCACTTCATAGCCGGGATAGAGCCGGTGAATGAAGATGTTCACGACATCTTCAAGCGTAATGTAGCGGATGACGTTGCTCGCATCCGGCAGGCGGACGAAGCGGTCGAGGGCCGGCGGCAGGCGCAGCAGAGCCGTCATCGGCTCGCGGCCGTTCATGCTCTTCAGCTGCAGCGCGATCGAGAAGCCGAGGTTCGGAATGAAGGGGAAAGGATGCGCCGGGTCGATGGACAGCGGCGTCAGAACCGGGAAGATCGCCTGCTCGAACTCGGTGTGCAGCCACTGGCGATCGGCATCGGAAAGCGCGGCCGGGCGGACGATCAGAATATCTTCCTTGGCGAGATATTGCTGCAGGACGGCGAGCGATGCCTGCTGCTCCATCTGCAGATTGTCGATCTCGCGCAGGATGTCGTCGAGTTGCTCGGCGGGCGTCTTGCCGTCGGGCGTGCGCACGAGGATCTTCTGGCGGACCTGACCTTCGAGGCCGGCGACGCGCACCATGAAGAATTCATCGAGGTTGGCGGCGGAGATCGAGAGAAAGCGCACCCGCTCCAGCAGAGGATGGGCGGTGTTCAGCGTCTCTTCAAGGACGCGGCGATTGAACTGCAGCCAGGAAAATTCACGGTTGATGAAGCGCTCGGGGCTGGTCAGCAGCTCGCTGACGGAAGGTGCTGCCTCCGGGGCCTGCTGGTTGGCATCCTGATGTTCCGTGAGTGCCGAGTCCATGTTCCACCTACCCTCTTTCTAATCTTGTGCCACGTATATCAGTTTGACGACGGAACTGTGACAGTTCTGCATCAACTCAATCCGGCTGACCGGCGCTGCCCAGCTCATTCAAGACTTCGGCGGCCAATACGCGCGTGATCCTCGTGCCTCGCGCCAGCGCCAGCCGGTCCAAACGGTCGACGATCAGCTGCGCCGCATTCATCGAGCGCTCCATCCGATTGACGATATAAAGAACAAGTTTGTCATCGATATAAAGCTGGCGGTCGGCGAAGAGTTTCACGATGATCTGCGACAGCAGTTCCTCGTCGGGCTCTCCGATCTCGACGACCGTTGCCGCCTTCAGACGGGAGCGCAGATCGGGAAGCGCGACCGGCCAGGACATCGGCCAGAGACGCGTCGTCATCAGCAGGCTCGTGCCATTCTCGCGGACGCTGTTGATGACGTGGAAGAGTTCCGTATCGTCAAAACCCAGGCGATCCACATCCTCGAAAATGACCGGACCGTCCGCGGCAATAACGGCCGCATTGGAGCCTGCCATGGGATGAATGGGGGTTGCGTCGCATCTCTCGCTCCAGATGCTGGCGAGATGCGATTTTCCCGAGCCGACGGGACCGGCCAGAATGACGACCGGCGACGGCCAGTGCGGCCAGGAATCGACGATCCTCACGGCCGCGCTCAGCGGATCGGCGACGAGCAGATCGTCTCGGCCGCTTGCGGGGTCGTGCGTAAAGGCCAAGGGTAGCTGTTCGGCGGCCCTGCGCCTCAAATCAGCATTCTTTGCGTCGGTCATGTCTAGCTGTTCTCGGATTTGCCGGCCTTGGCTCTGCGCGCCCGGCCAGCTTCCGAGCGTCCATGATAGAGATCGCTCTGAAGGTACCGCGAAAGGGCAAAGCGGACAAGGACGCCGCAGGCGGCTGCGGCCGGAACCGCGATCAGCAGCCCGACGAAGCCGAAAAGCGCGCCGAAGGCGAAAAGCGCGAACATCAGCCAGACCGGATGCAGGCCGACGCTTTCGCCGACGAGCTTCGGCTGCAGCACATTGCCTTCCAGGAACTGGCCGGTGAAGAAGACGACGAGCGTCAGGCCGACCCACAGGTAATCGGGCCAGAACTGAACGAGCGCCACGCCAACGGCCAGAACGAGGCCGACCATCGACCCGACATAGGGAATGAAGCTGATCATGCCGGCGAACAGGCCGATCAGAAGACCGAAGTTCAAGCCGACGAGCGAGAGGCCGACGCCGTAATAGACGCCGAGGATGATGCAGAGCGAGCCCTGTCCCCGGATGAAGCCGGCAATCGCCTGATCGATCTCGCGAGCGATCTGGCGGACGGTGGCGACATGGTCGCGCGGGATCCAGTCGTCGACCTTGGAGATCATCCGGTCCCAATCGAGCAACATGTAGAATGCGACGACGGGCGTGACGACCATCAGCGAGATGATGTTGGCCAGCGCCTTTCCGGAGCTCCAGATCTGAGCGAACAGCCCGCCGACGAAGCTCAGCCCATCCGACATGATGCTGGAGAAATTGTCCTTGATGGCTCCAAGCTGATTGCGGATCCAGTCCGGCAACACCATCGTCTGTGCCTTGGCGACCAGCTGCTGCACCTGTTGCACATAGGTCGGTATATGCTGAATGAAATCGTTGAACTGGTTGACGATGATCGGGATGAAGATCGTCAACGCCAGCGCGAAGATCAACACGAAGGATACCAGGATTACCACCGTCGCCATCAGACGGTTAAGGCCGATCCGCTCCAGCCGGTCGGCGACCGGATCGAGAAAATAGGCAACCGCCATGCCGGCAATGAACGGCAGCAGGATGGTGCTGAAGACATAGACAAAGGAGACGAAAGCGACGAGCACGATCACCCAGAAGATGACTTGACGCTTGAGGCTCGCCCCGCTGACCTTTTGCTCCATCGTCTTCCCCGTTGCTTCCAGCCCGTTTGCCGTGTGCTTAGGACATAGGATGACGCCGCAATTATGGTCAAGCCTGAGGCCGGAAATCTGCGCTCGACGATGGGAAGCGGGGAAAATCGCGGTGTTTGCGGCGCTTGCGCCTTGCATAAAGGCCCCTATCATGCAATGGCGACCCGATGAAAGCCCTGTCATAATGGACAGGCGGCCATCGGAGGCGGAAGCATGAGCCAGTCTGGAAAAAACGGTCTGACCTATAGCGACGCGGGCGTCGATATCGATGCCGGCAACCTGCTCGTCGAAAAGATCAAGCCTGCCGTCCGTTCGACGCGCCGGCCTGGCGCCGACGGCGAAATCGGCGGCTTCGGCGGCCTCTTCGACCTCAAGGCCGCAGGCTTCACCGATCCGGTGCTGGTCGCTGCCAATGATGGCGTCGGCACCAAGCTGAAGATCGCGATCGACGCCAACTATCACGACACCGTCGGCATCGATCTGGTTGCGATGTGCGTGAACGATCTAGTCGTCCAGGGCGCAGAGCCGCTGTTCTTCCTCGATTACTTCGCCACCGGCAAGCTCGATCCCGACCAGGGTGCGGCGATCGTCGGCGGCATTGCTGCAGGCTGCCGCGATGCAGGCTGCGCATTGATCGGCGGCGAAACGGCTGAGATGCCGGGCATGTATTCCCATGGCGATTACGATCTGGCGGGCTTTGCCGTCGGTGCCGCCGAACGCGGCCAGCTGCTGCCGTCTGGCGATATTGCCGAAGGTGACATCATCCTCGGCCTCGCCTCCTCCGGCGTCCATTCCAACGGTTTCTCGCTGGTGCGCAAGATCGTCGAGCTTTCCGGCCTCGGCTGGGATGCGCCGGCTCCCTTCGCAGAAGGCAAGGCGCTCGGCGAAGCGCTGCTGACGCCGACGCGCATCTATGTGAAGCCGCTGCTCAAGGCCATCCGCGAAACCCATGCTCTGAAAGCGCTTGCCCACATCACCGGCGGCGGCTTTCCGGAGAATATTCCGCGCGTGCTGCCGAAGCATCTGGCGGCTGAAATCGACCTGACGGCCGTCAAGGTTCCGCCGGTCTTCTCATGGCTTGCCAAGGTCGGCGGCGTCGAGGCCAAGGAAATGCTGCGCACCTTCAATTGCGGCATCGGCATGATCGTCGTCGTCGCTCAGGAAAACGTCGAGGCCGTGAAGGCCGCACTCGAGGCCGAGGGCGAAGCCGTGGTGACGCTCGGCCGGATGATCCCCCGCGAAGAAGGCGCCCACGGCACCGTCTACAAGGGCACGCTGGCTCTATGACCACGCCGCGCAAACGCGTCGTCGTCTTCATCTCGGGCGGCGGCTCCAACATGCTGGCTCTTCTGCAAGCCACGAAAGCGGCTGACTATCCGGCCGAGATCGTCGGCGTCATTTCCGACAAGGCCGATGCAGGCGGACTGGCAAAGGCTGCGGCGGAAGGTATTGCGACCTTCGCCTTCGTGCGCAAGGAATTTGCCAGCAAGGAAGCCCACGAAGAGGCAATCCTGGCGCAACTGGAAGCCCTCTCGCCCGACATCATCTGCCTTGCCGGCTATATGCGGCTTCTTTCCGCGCGTTTCATCCAGGCTTATAAGGGCCGGATCATCAATATCCATCCGTCGCTGCTGCCGCTTTTCCCCGGCCTGCACACGCATCAGCGCGCCATCGACGCCGGCATGCGCGTCGCCGGCTGCACCGTGCATTTCGTCACCGAAGGTATGGATGAAGGCCCGGTCGTCGGCCAGGCCGCGGTGCCTGTGCTGACCAACGACACCGCCGATAGCCTCGCCGCCCGTGTGCTCACGGTCGAGCACCAGATCTATCCGCAGTCGCTGCGGCTGGTGGCGGAAGGCAAGGTCACGATGGAAGCCGGCCGGGCCGTGAGCCTTGCCGAGACATCTGCCACCCAAGGGCGGCAGATCGTGTCACTGCTCGGCGACAGAAGCTAACTTTCAAGCTGCCATCGCCATCAGCGGATGCAGCGTGCCGTCGCTATAGACGACGCGGCCGCCGCGGAAGGTTGCGCGGATGCGATGAACCGAACCGGGCTCGACGGCAACCAGATCGGCAAGCTGGCCGACGGCGATTTCACCGCGATCCTTGAGGCCGGCCGAGCGGGCGGCATTGGAAGTTGCCGTCGCAACTGCCGCCGGTAGGCCGTCGGCAACAACATCGGCAATCTTGAAGATCGCCGGCACGAAGGCGGCCGGGTGATAGTCGGCTGCGATAACGCCGAGCAGGCCGGCACGGGCCGCATCCAGAGCGCTGAGATTGCCGGACATCGACTGGCCGCGTAGTGCGTTGGGCGCACCCATGAGCGTCCAAAGACCACGGCGGCAGGCTTCTTCTGCGGCCGGGCCGGTGACTGGAAACTCGCTGATCGTCACGCCGAGATCGTGCATTGCCGCCACCTTCTCGGCGCTGTCATCGTCATGCGAAGCCAGCGAAAGCTTATGCTTCAGCGACAGTGCGACGACATCATGCAGCTTGCGCTCGATCTCCGGATCCTGGCGCTGCGCAATACGCGTTGCCACAACTTCCTCGGCGGCCTCGCGCGACATGGAGCGGCGCTCGGACATGCTGCGGATATAGCTTTCGATGTCGTTATATTGGCCCTGCCCCGGCGTGTGATCGGTCAGGGAGACCATGTCGACAGAGCCCTCCTCCAGCAACCGCTCCAAGGTCGAAGCCGCGCCGAGATTGGTGATTTCGTAACGGGCATGGACGCGATGGTCGATCAGGAGTTCGTCGCGCAGACTGCCGATGCCACGGATGACCGCCGAGGTGGTTTCGAGCGAACGGACGTGGCCGTAGACGCTTTCGGTCGCAAAGGAGAGTGCCGCAAAAGCGGTGGTGACGCCGGCCGCCGCCAGCTTCTTGTCGAGCTCGTGAATACCGAAATCGATCGGCATCATCGCGTTTGGCCGCGGCGCGATCTCGCGCTCGATCATGTCGCAGTGCAGGTCGACGAAACCCGGCATCAGCAGGCGTCCACCACCGTCGAAGGTTGGCTGCTCCACCGGCTCGGAGCGGATTTCGGTAATCACGCCGTCCTCAACGCGCACCGCGCCCTTTTCGACGACTTCACTGGGAAGAACGAGCGTGAAATTGCTGAGCCACATCGGCTTTCTCCTGAAACAGCGTCCATGATCGAAGGAGGCTCGAAAACATTCGAATGTTTTCGGCCGGCACGCCCGGGTAAGCTCGATTCGTGACATTGTGATGAATGAGGAGCTGAGTTTTCAACAAAGCTCCCGATCACTCAGCGTCTATCGCAAAGTCGCGACGTTCAACGTTGCCCATTGCAGCAGCATGATCGTCTTGGCGTCATAGATATCGCCGCTCTCGATCATCGCCATGGCTTCCGCCAGCCGCACTTCCAGCACCTCGATATCCTCATGCTCCTCGGCAAGCCCGCCGCCATCGGCAACACGATCGGAGGTATCGATCACGGCGGCGAAGAAATGGATGATCTCGGTAATGGCCCCCGGTGAGGTCATCGCCTTGAAGAGGAAGCGGACATCGCGCACGCGGAAACCGGTCTCTTCCATGGCCTCGCGGCGGATGGCGGCTTCCGGATCGTCGCCATCGAGCAGGCCGGCGGGCACTTCGATCATCCAGGCAGGTTCGCCGACAAGCTGGGCCGGCAGACGAAACTGCCGAACGAGCACCACCGTTTCCCGCTTGGGATCATAAAGCAGGATGCAGGCGGCCGGCGTGCGATGATAGACCTCGCGCTTCAGGCGATGCTTTTCGCCGCGTGAATCCGTGTAGTCGAGATCGAAGCTGCTCAGCCGCGTCCATTGATCCGCCAGCGTCTTTTCGCTGACGATTTCGGCTTTCGCCTTTTCGAATTTAGTCATGCCATATCCTTGCGGAGCCATACCTTGTTGTCGTGAACAGCCGCGCCGCCATAGGGCGCGACCGGATCGGCGCCGGTGAGCACGTTGATGCCCTCGCCGTCGACATGGGCCTTGTTCGGCCACAGACCTTCGGCGATCAAGACGCCCGGCTTCACTTCCGTCGTCACGCGCGCATGAATACGGATATCCCCTCTTCCATTGCCGATGCGAACCAGTTCGCCATGGGCAATATCGAGCGCTTCGGCATCGGCCGGATTGATCATCACTTCGGGACGACCTTCCTTCTGCCGCGACGTCTTGGTTTCCGCGAAGCTCGAATTCAGGAAATTGCGCGATGGCGAGGTCGCAAGCCGGAAGGGATGCTCGGGATCGGCCACCTCGATCACGTCGACCTGATCCGGAAACTCGGGCAGCTCGACATGCGGCCCAAGCAAGCCGACCGACGCAGGCGGGCGGTTCGGCGCCGGCTGGTTGGTCCAATCCGGGCGGAAGCGGAACTTGCCGTCAGGATGGGCGAACCCATTGATGAAATGGGCCTCATCGAAATCCGGCTGGCGATCGAACCATTTGTGCTCGAGGAAATAATCGTAATCCGGCAATCCGCTCCTCGACAGTACCCTGTCGATCATCTCGCGCGCGGAGAAGCCGAAGCCCGGGCGATCGGCAACACCAAGACGTTTGGCCAGTTCTTCGATGACGAAAAGGTTGCTGCGAACCGTCGGCGGCGGCTCGACAAGCTTCGGGCCGAGAAGGATGTGGTTCTGGCCGCCGGCGCGATAGATATCGTCATGCTCGACGAACATGGTGGCGGGGATGACGATATCGGCCATCTCGGCCGTATCGGTCATAAACTGCTCGTGTACCGCCACGAAAAGATCGGAGCGGGCAAAGCCGCGCTTCACCAGCCGCTGTTCGGGCGCGATGTTCACCGGATTGGTGTTCTGGATCAGCATGGCGGTCACCGGGCCGCGATGGCGCAGCGCCACGGCATCGCCGGTCAAGGCGCGGCCGATCTGCGACTGATCTATCATGCGGATATCCTGATCCTTCATGGCGCGGCCGGTCAGTTCGCTCGCGTCCATGCGGAAGATATCACTGTTCGAATGAAAGGCGCCGCCGCCTTCATACTGCCAGGAGCCGAGAACGGTGGCGATTGAGGCCGCTGCATGCATGGCGACCGCGCCGTTGCGCTGGCGGGTGAAGCCGTAGCCGAGACGAAAGTAGGTCTTCTTCGTCGTTCCAACGAGCTTGGCGAAGGCTTCAATCTCGTCGACCGAAAGACCGGTGATATCAGCGGCCCATGCCGGGGTCTTCGACTTCAGGTGTTCTTCGAGGCCGGCGGGATCGTCGGCATATTTGGCCATATAGGCGCGGTCGGCATAGCCGTCGCGGAAGGCGATGTGCATGACGGCGCAGGCAAGTGCCGCATCCGAGCCCGGCCTGACGATCAAGGCCATGTCGGCCTGCTTCATCGTCGGATTGTCGTAGATGTCGACGACGACGATCTTGGCGCCGCGTTCCTTGCGGGACTTGATCGCATGGGTCATGACGTTGACCTGTGTCGCGACCGCATTCGTACCCCAGATAACGACGCAATCGGTGCGGCCCATCTCGCGCGGATCGGGGCCGCGCAGCACGCCCGTCGCCATGGTGAAGCCGGTCCAGGCCGGGTTGGTGCAGATCGACGAGAAGAAGCCGGAATAGCGCTTGGCGTGGCGGAGGCGCTCGATGGAATCGCGCTGCACCCAGCCCATGGTGCCGGCATAGAAGTAAGGCCAGATCGCCTCGCTGCCATCTTTGGCTTCGGCCTTGACGAAGGCTTCGGCGATTTCGTCCAGCGCGTCGTCCCAGGAAAGCTCCTGCCAGCGCCCCTCGCCCTTGGCACCGGCGCGGCGCAGCGGCTTCATCAGCCGATCGGGGTGATAGAGCCGCTCGGCGTAGCGCGCGACCTTGGCGCAGATGACGCCCGAGGTGTAGGAATGGTCGTTGGCGCCGCGGACCCGGCCGATCCTGCCGTCTTCCGTCAGATCGACCTCCAGCGCGCAGGTGGAGGGACAGTCATGCGGACAGGCGGTGTGGCCTATGCGCGATTTGGCTTGGATGGGGGTCGCAATGTTCATGATGTTTGTATATTTCAAGCGATGTCCGGCCACTAGAGACAATCCGGCCCATCTCAACAATTCATGCGGACTTCACCGACAATGAACTATCGGCACATCTACCACGCAGGCAATTTCGCCGATGTACTGAAACATGCCGTTCTTGCGCGCCTCGTCCGCTACATGCAGAACAAGGACAAGGCATTTCGCGTCCTCGACACGCATGCCGGCATCGGTCTTTATGATCTGTCGTCCGAAGAAGCGCAGAAGACGGGCGAGTGGCGCGACGGCATCGGCCGGCTGCTGGAGGCGGAGCTTGTGCCGCAGGTGGCCGAGCTGCTGGAGCCCTATCTTGCCGCCATCCGCGAATTGAACCCCGAAGGCGGCGTCGGGCTCTATCCCGGCTCGCCGAAGCTCGCGCGCATGCTATTTCGCCCGCAGGACCGGCTCTCGGCAATGGAACTGCATCCGGACGATTTTCAGCGGCTTCACCGGCTGTTCGAGGGCGATCACCACGCGCGCATCACCGAGTTGGACGGCTGGCTGGCGCTCGGAGCGCATCTGCCGCCAAAGGAAAAACGCGGCATCGTGCTCGTCGACCCGCCTTTCGAGGAAGAAGGCGAATATGAGCGGCTGGTCGACGGCCTGGCAAAGGCCTGGCGGCGTTTTCCGGGCGGCACCTATTGCCTCTGGTATCCGATCAAGAAGGATGCGCCGATCAAGCAGTTTCATGAAGCTTTGCACGCGCTGGAAATTCCGAAAATGCTTTGTGCCGAGCTCAGCATCAAGAGCGACCGCGGCTTTACCGGCTTGACCGGTTCCGGCCTCATCATCGTCAATCCGCCTTTCACGCTAAAAGACGAGCTGCATGCGCTGCTGCCTGCCTTAAAGGACATGCTGGCGCAAGACCGCTTCGCCTCGCAGCGCGCCTTCTGGCTGCGCGGCGAACATTAGATTTCTTTCCGCACATACCCCACAGGTGATTTCATGAGACTTCTTTGCTCGTCCACCTCCCCCTTCTCCAGCAAGGTGCGCATGGCGGCGCGCCATCTCGGCATCGAGCTCGAGGAAATCCATGTCGACACGAATGCCGGGCCGGCACTGCTGATCGACAACAACCCGCTCGGCAAGATCCCGACATTGCTGACCGGCAACGGCGAAGCAATCTTCGACAGCCGCGCCATCATGCACTATTTCGACCGGCAGGAAGGCGGGCTCTATCCATCGAAGAAGGGCAAGCGCACCGAAATCGAAGTTCTGGAAGCGCTGATCGACGGCACCAACGAATGCCTCCTGTCGATCGTCTACGAGCGCCGCTTTCGCGAGATGGAAAAACAGCACCAGCCCTGGATCGACCGGCAGTGGACGAAGGTCCGCCGCGCTCTTACCCACCTCGATGCCGAGCCGCCGAAAATCGGCAAGAAGCTCTATGCCGGCCATTTCGCGCTTGCCGCCCTCATCGGCTACTTGCAGCTTCGCTTCGAAGGGCAATGGGAAGCGGACTATGCGGGATTAGTCGACTGGGCCTACAAATTCGAGAAGCATTTCCCGGATTACCCGGCCATGAAGCCGCAAGCCTGACGACGCCCGGCTTAGCTCCGTTTGACATCGCCAGCCTTCACGAAATCGACGAAAGCGCGCAAGGCCGTCGGCAACTGCCGGCGGCTCGGATAATAGAGGAAGAAGCCGGGATAATAGGGGCACCAATCCTCCAAGATGCGGATCAGTCGGCCGTCTTCCAAAGCTGGCAGCGCGTAATCTTCAAACAGGAAAGCAAGGCCGGAGCCATTAACCGCGGCGTCGAACATCATGTCGAGATCGCCGAGCGTCAGCGGCCCCTGTACCTCGATTTCCAGTTCGATACCTCCACGTTCGAATTCCCAGCGATAATAGGCGCCGCTTGGAAAACGGTAGCGGATGCAAGGGTGATCTTTCAGGTCGTGCGGCGTGACCGGTTTCGGGAAACGCTGAAAATGTTCGGGCGCGCCGACGATCGCCGTCCGCTGACGGGGGCCGATGGCGATGGCTATCATATCGGCGGCGATACTTTCGCCGAGCCGGATCCCAGCGTCGAAACCGCCGGAGACCGTGTCCACCAGCGCATCGTCCACCACGACCTCCATTTCCACGTTGGGATAGGCGCTCAGGAACTTTGACACGATGGGCAGCAACACCCTCTTGGCGGCGCGTGGGGCATTGACGCGGAGCTTGCCGTAGGGCTGGCCGCGGAATTTATCGAGATCCTCCAGCGCGTCATCGATGTCCAGAAATGCCGGGCGGATGCGATCGAACAAGCGCTCGCCGGCCTCGGTCAAGCCGACGCCGCGGGTGGTCCGATTGACCAGCCGCACATCCAATCGTTCCTCGATCGCACGTAATGAATGGCTGAGCGCAGATGCGGTCACGCCAAGCTCCACCGCGGCCTTGCGAAAGCTGCGATGTTGAGCAATCGCCAGGAAGATTGACAGATCGGTAGAACGGATGCGTCGCATTAATGAGATTTTCTCAGCACTTCGTAGAGAAGAAGGTAGATTATCTCAACGATGCCATCAAGCTACCTTTCTCCTGCAAGCAAATTCCATCCACGGATTTGCAAACCGACAAAGGAGAAAATCATGCGCGTTTGGTTCATCACGGGTGCATCCCGCGGCTTCGGCGCCCTTATCACCCAGGAAGCCCTCATCGCTGGCGACGCCGTCGTTGCCACAGCCCGCAACCCTGCCGGCCTGGCGGAGAAGTTCGGCAATCATCCGAACCTACTTGCCATCGGTCTCGACGTGTCGAACGAGATACAGGCCCAAGAAGCTGCGGCAGCCGCCGTCAAGCGCTTCGGCAGGGTCGACATCCTCGTCAACAATGCCGGATACGGACTTCTGGGCGCGGTCGAGGAAGCGACCGCCGAGGAAATCGAGAAGCTCTATGCCACCAACGTCTTCGGCTTGCTGAAGGTGACCCGCGCCATCCTGCCGCATATGCGCCGGCAGCGTTCAGGCCATGTGATCAACATGTCTTCGGTCGGCGGTTATCAGAGCTTTGCCGGTTGGGGCGTCTATTGCTCGACGAAATTCGCGGTCGAAGGCCTGTCCGAGGCAATGGCGGCGGAACTGCAGCCGCTCGGCATCAAGGTCACGGTCGTCGAACCCGGCTTTTTCCGCACCGACTTCCTCGACGAAAGCTCGCTTGCCGTCAGCCCAAGCTCGATTGCCGACTACAGGGACACGCCTGCCGGGGCGATGCGCGATTTCGCCGCTGGTCATAACCATGGCCAGCCCGGCGATCCCAAACGGCTGGCAAAGTCGATGATCGCGCTTGCACATGCGGCCAACCCGCCGCTGCGCATGCCTTTCGGCTCCGATACAGTCGGCGCGATCGAGGCCAAGAATGAATATGTCGCCGAGGAACTGGACGCCTGGCGCGAGCTGGCGGTGTCGACGGATTTCCCAAAGGACGCCGCATAATATTCAGGCGCAGAAAACAAAAAAGCCGGGGCGAAACCCCGGCTTTTTCTTCAGGTTATGCCTGCAGATGATCAGAACTTGACGCCGATACCGACCTTGACGCTCTGCTCGTCGAAGCCGCGCGAGAAGCTGCCCGAGTCGAGATTGAAGGTCTTCTTGCCGTAGTCGGTGTAACGGTACTCGAGACGAGCCGTGATGTTGTTGGTGATGAAGGTTTCAGCACCTGCACCGACCGTGTAGCCGACAGCCGTCTTGCTTTCAGACGAGGTAGCGTCTTCGAGCTTGTTCTGGCCGATTGCCAGACCGGCCGTGCCGTACAGCATGAACGGGTTGAAGTCGTAACCGAGGCGGCCGCGAACCGAGCCGTTGACGCCGTTCTTGGCGGTCAGGCCGTTACGGCTCGTTTGAGAGTCGGCGTAACCGAGGTCGGCTTCAACACCGTATACGATCTGGCCCTGCTGCCAGTTGTAGCCGGTGTAGGCACCGCCGCCGAAGGCGTAGCTATTGCCGGTACGGTTGAAGTGACCTTTGTTCCAGTCGCCTTCGCCACCGATGTAGAAGCCAGACCAGTTGTTGACGGCCGGAGCTGCTTCCTGGGCGACGGGCGGCTGCGGAATCTGCTCAACGGCATCGGCAGCGTGAGCTGCAGTGAAACCGCCGAGAGCGAAAGCGGAGACCATAAGGGTCGTTACGAGAGTACGCATACTTTTCTCCTTTCAGTCCCGTGAGCTTCGTCTACTGTCTTTGACTTCGAAGCGTCACGAGCAATTAAAAAACACATCCCTCCCGGATCGAGGTTGAAATTGAATGGCAAATGAGGAATTGGAAGAGCCAAAATATGATTTCATTGTGGCACAGACATGGCTGAATTTCGATGTTGCTTCACCGCAACAGACGAATTATTAACCATAACCAATGGTTAAAGTGTGTATACTTATTTTAATCTAAATATACTTCAAGTTTTACATAAGTGCCGTCAAGAGCGTCACTTGCAGCGGCATCTTTTCATAAGGTGTATCCACGCCCTATATGATCATCGATTGGGTAACGATGAGCAAAAGGCGATCTCTTGAGCCAGGAAAAACTACGCGCGGCATTGATAACGGGCGCCTCCAAAAGAATAGGCCGTGCCATCGCCGAGGATTTGTCGGCCAACGGCTTCGCTGTGGCGCTGCATGCTAACAAGTCCTTCGACGAGGCTGCGGAGATTGTGGCGAAATTGCAGCAACGGGGCAGAAAGGCGATTGCGATCAAGGCCGATCTGCAAAATTTGGACGAGACGTCAACCCTCGTCAAAAAGGTCAACGATGCGCTCGGCCCGCTTGATCTGCTGGTCAACAATGCCTCGGCCTTCATCGGCGATTCCGCCGACCGGTTCGACGCCGAAGCCTTCGAGGCGCATTTCGCGGTGCATGTCCGCGCGCCGTCGATTCTGGCTGCCGATTTCATGCGGCAGCTTCCAGAGCCCTATCCGGGGCTGATCGTCAATATCATCGACCAGCGGGTCTGGGCGCTCACCCCGCGCTTCTATTCCTATACATTGTCAAAGGCCGCACTCTGGGCGGCTACGCAGACGATGGCGCAGAGCTTCGCTCCCCGCATCCGTGTCAATGCGATCGGTCCCGGCCCAACCGTGCGCAGCGTGCGGCAGACGGAAGAGGACTTTCAGGCGCAGATCGACGGCCTCATATTGAAGGCGGCGCCGGGGCTCGAAGAATTCGGCCGCACCGTCCGCTTTCTTTTTGACACGCCCTCGATCACGGGCCAAATGATAGCGCTCGACGGCGGCCAGCATCTTGCCTGGGAAACGCCCGATGTGGCGGAGAGTGCGGAATGAATGGACGAAAGCTGCCTGACGGCGGCATTCTCTACGACGAATCGGAAGACATGGAAGACGACATCGAGGTGGAGGGCGATGCCGCCGCCTCCCCCGTTGCGCCCGTCGACTGGAACGAGGGCGGCAAGAACGAGACCGGGCTTCGCGGCGCGGAACTCATCGCCGAATTCGTCAAGCGGCTGCCGAACAATCCCGGCGTCTACCGCATGTTCAACGAAGCAGGCGACGTGCTTTATGTCGGCAAGGCGCGGAACCTGAAGAAGCGCGTCGCCAATTATGCGATGGGCCGGGTTCATTCCAACCGCATCGCCCGCATGGTGCGTGAAACCGCCAATATGGAATTCGTGACCACCCGCACGGAGACGGAAGCGCTGCTGCTGGAAGCGAATCTGATCAAGCGCTTGCGGCCGCGCTTCAATGTGCTGCTGCGGGACGACAAGTCGTTTCCTTATATTCTGATCACGGGCGATCAGCGCGCGCCGGCCATCTTCAAGCATCGCGGCGCTCGCGCCCGCAAAGGCGATTATTTCGGCCCCTTCGCCTCGGCGGGTGCCGTCGGCCGTACCATCAATTCGCTGCAGCGCGCATTCCTGATCCGCACCTGTGCCGACAGCGTCTTCGAGACACGCACCCGCCCCTGTCTGCTCTACCAGATCAAGCGCTGTTCCGGGCCCTGCACGCATGAGATCAGCGATGCGGGCTATGCGGAACTTGTGCAGGAGGCGAAGGACTTCCTCTCCGGCAAGAGCCAGAACGTCAAGGCGCATATGGCCGAGGCGATGAACGCCGCCGCCGAGGATCTCGATTTCGAGCGCGCCGCTGTCTTTCGCGACCGGCTGGCTGCGCTTTCGCATGTGCAGAGCCACCAGGGCATCAACCCGGCCGGCGTCGAGGAGGCCGACGTCTTCGCCATCCACCACGAGGGCGGCATTTCCTGTATTCAGGTCTTCTTCTTCCGCACCGGGCAGAACTGGGGTAACCGCGCCTATTTCCCGAAGGCCGATCCGTCGCTCTCGGGCGCTGAAGTACTGAATGCCTTCCTGGCGCAATTCTACGACGACAAGCCGGTGCCGCGTCAGATCCTGCTTTCGGAGACGGTCGAGGAAATCGATCTGCTTGCAGCAGCGCTCGGCGAGAAGGCTGGACATAAGGTGGCGATCCTGGTGCCACAGCGCGGCGAGAAGCGCGATCTGGTCGATCATGTCGTCGCCAATGCCCGCGAGGCGCATGGCCGCAAGCTGGCGGAGACGGCCTCGCAATCGCGGCTGCTCGAAGGGTTCAAGGAAACATTCCAGCTTCCCTACGTGCCGCAGCGCATCGAGATCTACGATAACTCCCACATCATGGGGACAAATGCCGTGGGCGGCATGGTCGTGGCCGGGCCGGAAGGTTTCGTCAAAGGCCAGTATCGCAAGTTCAACATCAAATCGACCGACATCACGCCCGGCGACGATTTCGGCATGATGCGCGAAGTCATGACCCGTCGCTTCTCGCGGCTGCTGAAGGAAGAGGGAAAGCCCGACCGCACTATTGCCGTTGAGTCTGCCGGAGCCGATGCGGCCGACCAGCCCTTCCCCGCCTGGCCCGACATCATCCTCATCGACGGCGGCCAGGGGCAGATGACGGCCGTGCGCGCCATTCTCGAGGAACTGGGAATCACCGACAGCGTCATCGCCATCGGCGTCGCCAAGGGTGTCGATCGCGATGCCGGGCGCGAGCGCTTCTTCGCCCCTTCGCGCGAAAGTTTCACGCTGCCGCCGCGCGATCCGGTACTCTATTTCATCCAGCGCATGCGCGACGAAGCCCACCGCTTTGCCATCGGCTCGCATCGCGCCCGGCGCAAGAAGGAGATGGTGAAGAACCCTCTCGACGAGATCGGTGGCATCGGGCCTTCGCGCAAGCGGGCATTGCTGCAGCATTTCGGCACCGCCAAGGCCGTTTCGCGCGCCGCGCTCTCCGATCTGATGGCCGTGGAAGGCATATCGGAGGGTGTGGCTCGGCAGGTCTATAACCATTTTCATGAAGACGCCGCGAAATAGAAAATCCCGGTCGCAAATTCCACGCAATAGCGGTGAAAAAACAGAAACAATGTTGACGATAAGCTAGTCAAACCATCATCTAGGCATGGCCCCAAAAAGCGCGGAGCGGTTTTTGGACCAGGTCACGCTCAATCAAATGGCTGGGACGAGATGAGACTTGAATAGAGGCTCACCGAGACCGCAGAGACAAACGAGACGAAACGATTTCCATGGCTTCGCGCGCTTACAGCATTCCCAATCTGCTCACCTACGGCCGCATTCTCTGCGTACCCCTGATCGTTTTGTGCTTCTTCATCGAAGGCAAGCTGGAAGGTTCCGATTTCGCGCGCTGGGTCGCGCTGTGGATCTTCGTCATCGCCTCGCTCACCGATTTCCTCGACGGCTACCTCGCGCGCATCTGGAACCAGACCTCGAATATCGGCCGCATGCTCGATCCGATTGCCGACAAGCTGCTGGTCTCCGCGATCCTGCTGCTGGTGGCCGCCGACGGCACCATTGCCGGCTGGTCGCTCTGGGCAGCCATCATCATCCTCTGCCGTGAAATCCTGGTCTCGGGCCTGCGCGAATATCTGGCGGCCCTGAAGGTCAGCGTTCCCGTGACCCGCATCGCGAAATGGAAGACGACCGCCCAGCTCGTGGCCATCGCCTTCCTGCTGGCTGGGCCGGCGGGCGACAAGGTGCTACCTTATACGACGGAGATGGGCATCGGCCTGCTCTGGATCGCGGCGCTTTTGACCATCTATACCGGCTACGATTATTTCCGCGCCGGGCTGAAGCATGTCGTGGATGAAGAATGATGACCAAGCTCGTCTATTTCGCCTGGGTGCGTGAGCGGATCGGCAAAGCCGAAGAGGAGATTTCCCTTCCGGCCGATGTCGTGACCGTCGGCGATCTCCTGAGTCATTTGAAGGGCTTGGGCGAAGAATACGAGGCTGCACTTCAATTCCCTCAGGCGATCCGGGTCGCCATCAATATGGAACATGCCGATCACGACGAGCCGATCGCCGGGGCGCGGGAGATCGGGCTCTTCCCGCCGATGACCGGAGGGTAAGCTGATGAGCGTACAGCCGCTTGTCCGCGTTCAACGCGAGGATTTAGATCTTCAGACGGAAATCGACCGGCTGACGAACGGGCGGCACGATATCGGCGCCGTCGTCACTTTCTCCGGGCTTTGCCGCGATGAAGGCGGCACGCTCGGAGCGCTCGAACTCGAACATTATCCCGGCATGGCGGAGGCAGAGATCGGCCGCATTGCCAATCTCGCCATCGAGCGCTTCGAGCTTCTCGGCCTGACGGCCATCCATCGCTACGGCAAGATTGCGCCCGGCGAGAACATCGTGCTCGTCATCGCCGCTGCGCCCCATCGGCAAGCGGCTTTCGACGGTGCCAATTTCGTCATGGATTTCCTCAAAACCTCCGCCCCGTTCTGGAAGAAGGAACATGGCAAAGACGGTGCGGAAGGCGGCTGGGTTTCGGCCAAGGATGCCGACGATGCAGCCCGCGCCAAATGGGCCGAGGACAAATAAGCCTCAGGGCACCACCCTTTCCCGCCGGCTCAGCACCAGCAACAGCACGAGCACCGAGAACATGACGAAGTCTCGCCACAGGAACGGGCCGTAAGCGCCCCACATGGTCTCTGAGAGACCAAGAAGTGCCGCGCCACCCGCCGACTTCAAAGGGTCGGAATAGCCGCCGACCGCGGCGATCATCAGCACCTTGAGCCCGAACATCAGCCCTGCCCCGAAATCCATCGTTCCGTAGTAGGACGTGGCCAGCAGGCCGCAGATGGTCGCAACCAGCGCGGACGCGACATAGGCGAGCAGAAAGACGCGATTGGCGCTCGTACCGCAGAGCTCGGCGGCAAGCACGTCATCGGTCACCGCCCGCCAGATTCGCCCCCATCCCGTACATCTGAGGACAAAGGCGCCTGCGAGGATGACAAGGAGCATCAGCGCCGTATTCAGCAGCTGGATTTCCGTCAGTGTCACCCGGAAGCCGTCATTATCCCAGAAGACGATCGCGTCGTTCAGAAGGGGCGGCAGCCAGATGCCGCGTGTATTGGAGGCAAGCCGCGCGGTTTCCATCAGGATGATCATCACGCCCAGCGCGGCGACGATGACGGTGTTCGGCGATTTCCGCGACAGCGGCAGCATGATCGCCCGGCCGACGAGAAAGCTGGTGCCGAGCGTATAGCTGACGGCGACGATGGCGCCGAAGGTGAAAGCCGCCGGCAAGATCAGATACATTCTCGTGTAGCCGACATCGGTAAAGAGCACGAGCATCTGGCCGGCAAAGGCGAACAGCGCGCCATAGGTGATGTCGGCCCGCTTCATCACTCCGAACGCGATGGAATAGCCGAAGGCCAGCGCCGCATAGAGTGCAGCTATCGGAACGGCATTCGCCAATTGCTGCAGAAGATAGGCCATCCACCCCTCCGAAGAACTAGCAAATAGTAACTGGCAAAATGAATTTTACCAGTTATAATTTTCGCCATGAGCTTTTCCTGGACCCCACATCGTTTTTCCGGAGGCGCGCTGGCGCTCGATGTCGCCAACAGCGTGATCCTGCGCCATGACGACGAGCGCCGGATCGACCGTTTCGAGACGGCGGGGCAGATGGAAAGCTTCCCGAAGGCGGCCGCTAATTTCTGCGCCGAACGGGCGCTTTTCGGCGATATCCTGCCGGTGCAGCGGGAAAACAGGGCCGACTTCATCACGATGCGCGAGACGATCGACCGCTACTTCCGGGCGCGCGTTCTGGGCGAGGCCGCAGAGCTGCTTCTTGCCGATCTGCTTGCCGCATTGGCGAAGGTGCTGAAGCGCGCCGCAGCCGGCGGGCTTGATGCTGCGACGGTGCATTCGACGCTGCGCCTCATCGCCATGCCCGATCCGGAACGGATGAAAATATGCCGCAACTGCGGCTGGCTCTTCATCGACCGCAGCAAGAACAAAAGCCGCGCCTGGTGCGACATGGCGGTCTGCGGCAACCGCGCCAAAGCCAGCCGGCACTACCGGCGCAAGAAGGAGGAGACGGCGCCATGACAATGCGAAGCATCATACTGACAACGATCAGCGTCGGGATAATCACCAGCCTGACGCTCGCCGGCTGCCAGAGGAAGGACGATGAAGGCCCGACCCAGCTCACCGGCCGGATCTTCGTGTTCAACTATCGCGTGGCGAGCGCGACCTATATGATCACGCTTAAAAAGATCGCCCCGATCCCCGAAGGAACAACGGCGGTTGCGGAATTCGAAAATCCTGCCGGCGGCGATCCACTGGTGATCCACGAGAAGATCTACTCCTTCTGGGAAAAGATCACGCTCGAAAGCCCGGATCTGCGCTGCGTGCGCAAGGATCGCCCCTACTCCGTCTCGATCAGGCTGGTGGATGCCAGCGACAAGACGATCCAGACCATCAAGACCGAGGTCAAATCCGATCTCGACCAGACCGTATTGCCGACGAAGCCGCTCGTCGTCGGGCCGGTCTACACGGCCAATCCGGATGTCTTCAAGAGCGACGGCAGCGCCGATTATGGACATGACACCGCCTGCCCGGCATGAAGGCAGCGGCGAGTGCCTAGACATATTTTTTGGCTTTGAAGGCGGTGTTTGCGGGATAGTCCCCTCTCCCCGCCCGCGGGGAGAGGGAGGTCCTTACATCTGCAACGAAAAAAGCCGGGATGCGATCCCGGCTTTTTCAGAGTCAATTCAATTCGTTCAGCGCTGAAGCTGAAAGGCTAATTCAGCCGACGATTTCGGTTTCGGAGAACCAGTAGGCGATTTCGACAGCAGCCGTTTCCGGAGCGTCGGAGCCGTGAACGGAGTTTTCGCCGATCGACAGGGCG
This sequence comes from Rhizobium freirei PRF 81, assembly GCF_000359745.1. Lineage (GTDB taxonomy): Bacteria > Pseudomonadota > Alphaproteobacteria > Rhizobiales > Rhizobiaceae > Rhizobium > Rhizobium freirei. Next base: position 35,542 of record NZ_AQHN01000077.1, on the reverse strand, counting down.
AAGGTCTTGCGGATCGTGCCTTCGTCAGCGTTGGCCGGGTTGGTCGCGCCCATGATTTCGCGGTTCTTCAGGATGGCGTTTTCGCCTTCGAGGACCTGAACGATGGTCGGGCCGGAGGTCATGCCTTCAACGAGCTCGCCGAAGAACGGACGTTCCTTGTGAACGGCGTAGAAGCCTTCGGCTTCGCGCTTGCTCATCCAGACGCGCTTGGAGGCGATGACGCGCAGGCCGTTGTCTTCAAAAACCTTGGTGATAGCGCCGGTCAGGTTGCGCTTCGTCGCATCCGGCTTGATCATCGAGAAAGTACGTTCAATCGCCATGGGTCCGTTCCTTGTAATCAGAGAAAAGTGGGCGGTGTTTACCTGCCTCAAAGCCCGAAAACAAGGGGGATCGCCCAATTTCACGCTGCTGTCACAGTCCGCGCGGCCGATTCGCGATCGACCGGGCGATGAAGCGGCTGTCCATTGCCGAACTTCGCGATAACATCATCATCACCATGGAGGAGAAGCCATATGCTCAAACATTTCAGGATGCTCGCCGATTACAATCGCTGGGCCAATGTTCAGGTCTACAATGCGGCAGTTGATCTCAGCGATGCCGAATTTAACGAAAACCGCGGCGCCTTCTTTGGTTCGCTCCACGAAACGCTGAACCATCTGCTGATAGCGGACCGGTTGTGGATGCATCGTTTCAACGGCACCGGCGAAGTGCCGGCATCACTTGATGTCGTCCTGCATTACGATCTCGAAGGGCTTCGCGCAGCGCGCGAGGCGGAGGATCAAAACATCATCGCCTGGGCGGAAACGCTCGATGCCGGTGCTCTGGCCACCGACATTACCTATACTTCGATCCTGCGACCAGGCGCCATTACCGTTCCCCTGCATCTGGCGGTATCACATATGTTCAACCACCACACCCACCACCGCGGTCAGTGCCACATGATCCTGACATCGATGGGCAAACCGTCGCTGGTGCTGGACCTGCTGCACTTCCTGCGCACCGAAGGGAAGCACTGGATGTGAGCGAGAGGCGAACCGTTATTTCCCTTCTTCGCCCAAGCGTTGAGCGCGTGCCTCATTTTGTTGCGGCGCAGCGTAGATGGGGCATTTTGTTCATGTTCCCTTAACCTGGGGGCCTGCAGATTGACGAGATATATCAGATCACGGTCATGAGCAGGCATGAAGAACTCGCAGACAGGCGTTTCGGCATATTCCGCCGATGACGAGACGGAAACCGAACTCGAGGTTATCGGCCGCTTCATGATGCGGCTGAAGGTGAAGAACCTGCCGCGCAACTACCAGCTCTTTCATGAGGCGCTCTACGGACAGGACAGAGGTCTTGCCGAGGAAATCGAGGCGCTCGGCTCTCTTCCCTCGCAAAGCGGGCTCGACGAGATCGGTCTGAAACATCGCCTCGTCAGCCATTGCGGATTGGTCGCACGCAAATCCGAAAGCGATGCTGCCGCAATGCTACGCGAAGTGGCGGATCAGCTCGCCAAAGGGCTGATCAAGAAGCAGCACTTCGCCCGCGAAGTCGTCCAATCGCCTGATGTCAGCGCGACCCTCGACAGTCTCAATGCATCACTCAGCAATCTGATGCTCTATGAGACGGAGCTGACCGAGAGGCTCAGAAACTGCGCGAATCCGCGAAAGCCGGCGCGCAACACGAACGCCTGAGCGCTTTCGCACTCTTGCCTTCGGCGCCGAGTTCGGCCAAAACCGCGCCATGATTTCGATTTCAGACCTCTCCGCCCGCATTGCCGGCCGCCTTCTCATCGACCATGCCAGCGTGACGCTTCCGGCGGGCGCGAAGGCTGGCCTCGTCGGCAAGAACGGCGCGGGCAAATCCACGCTGTTCAGGATCATCACCGGCGATCTCGCCGCCGAAAGCGGCTTGGTCTCGATCCCGCGTAATGCCCGCATCGGCCAGGTCGCACAGGAAGCGCCCGGCACCGAGGAGCCGTTGATCGATATCGTGCTTGCGGCTGACAAGGAACGCTCGGCACTGCTGGCGGAGGCTGAAACTGCCACCGATCCGCACCGTATCGCCGATATCCAGACCCGGCTTGCCGATATCGGCGCGCATTCGGCCGAAGCGCGTGCCGCCAGTATCCTTGCCGGTCTCGGCTTCGACCACGAGGCGCAGAAGCGCCCTGCCTCCTCCTTTTCCGGCGGATGGCGCATGCGCGTGGCGCTCGCAGCCGTCTTGTTTTCCGAGCCGGATCTGCTGCTGCTCGACGAACCCACAAACTATCTCGACCTTGAAGGGACGCTCTGGCTGGAGGATTATGTCCGCCGCTATCCGCACACGGTCATCATCATCTCGCACGACCGCGACCTCCTGAACACGGCGGTCAATTCCATCGTGCATCTCGACCAGAAGAAGCTCACCTTCTATCGCGGCTCCTACGATCAGTTCGAGCGGCAGAAGGCCGAAGCCGACGAGCTGCAGATGAAGGCGAAAGCCAAGAACGATGCGGCGCGCAAGCATCTGCAGAGCTTCATCGACCGCTTCAAGGCCAAGGCTTCGAAGGCGCGGCAGGCGCAATCCCGCGTCAAGGCGCTGGAGCGGATGGGTACGGTCGCCTCCGTCATCGAAGATCATGTGATGGGTTTCAGCTTCCCGGAGCCGGAAAAGCAGCCCGCCTCGCCCATCGTCGCCATCAGCGGCGGCGCCGTCGGCTACGAGCCGGAAAAGCCGATCCTCAAGCGGTTGAACCTGCGCATCGATGCCGACGACCGCATTGCCCTGCTCGGCTCGAACGGCAATGGCAAATCGACCTTTGCAAAGTTCATCTCGGGCCGGCTCGGCGCCGAGAGCGGCGATGTCAGGCTGGCGCCGAACCTGAAGATCGGCTTCTTCGCTCAGCACCAGCTCGACGATCTCATCCCCAACCAGACCGCCGTCGAGCATGTGCGCCGGCGCATGCCTGAAACGCCGGAAGCGAAGGTACGTGCTCGCGTCGCGCAGATGGGTCTGGCGACCGAGAAGATGGACACGCAGGTGAAGGATCTCTCCGGCGGCGAGAAGGCTCGTCTGCTGATGGGCCTTGCCGCCTTCGATGCGCCGAACCTGCTGATCCTCGACGAGCCGACGAACCACCTCGATATCGATAGCCGCAATGCGCTGATCCAGGCGCTGAACGACTATTCCGGCGCGGTCATTCTCATCTCGCACGACCGCCATCTGATCGAAGCGACGGTCGACCGGCTGTGGCTGGTGCGCGACGGCACGGTTTCGAACTTCGACGGCGATCTCGAGGACTATCGCAGCCTCGTCGTCGCAAGCCCGAAGCCGAGGGACGACAAGGCCAAGGGGAACGGCAGCGACGATTCAGTTTCCAAGGCCGATCAGCGCAAGCTCAATGCAGATCGCCGCGCTTCGCTGGCGCCGCTCAAGAAAAAGATCAACGAAATCGAATCCTTGACCGGTAAGCTTGAAAAACTGATTCAGGCGCTTGATGCGGAACTTGCGGATCCCACCCTTTACGAGAAGGCGCCCGCCAAGGCTGCGGAGAAGGCAAAACAGCGCTCCGATGCAGCCGACAAGCTCGCCACTGCTGAGGAGCAATGGCTGGAACTTTCGTCGGAATATGAAAGCGCGATGGCCGGCTGATCCCGGTGAATTCTTAACGGTTCCGAGACTGATCCTAACCGATCATTAACCATAATTGCGGAAAGTGCGCTCAACCTTCATTGACATTGAGTGTTGAGCGATTCCCATGAACTACCGTGTTTTGCTGGCTGGCATAGCCGTGTCCCTAGCATTGGGAGGATGCGCGTCGAAGCCGAGCACCGATGCCTCGCTCAAGACCGGCTATGCGGCCGAAGAACCGCGCCATAAGCCGCTGAAGGCCAATGATCCCGTCGATATGGAGCCGAAGAAATGGCTCGTCGCCGATCTTGAGACGCGCGAGCTCGAAGGCATGAACGGTCCGCACAGCCTTGCCGGCCGGACGCTGGAAGTCTCCGCGCTCAAGGACATCAAACTCGCCGACAAGGAAGTCATCCTGACCTTCGACGACGGTCCGGCGCCGGGCAAGACCGACCGCATTCTCGCCACGCTCGACAAGTTCGGCGTCAAGGCGGCCTTCATGATGGTCGGGGAAATGGCGCAGGCACATCCGGCGACCGCGCGCGAGGTTCTGGCGCATGGCGACGCGATCGGCAGCCATACGTTCCGCCATCCCGATCTCGACAAGATGACCTTCGACGCGGCGATGACTGAAATCGCCCGCGGCAAGGATGCCGTCACCAAAGCGATCGGCACCGATGTGCCCTTCTTCCGTTTCCCCTATCTTGCCGACTCCAAGCGCCTGCGCACGGCCATTGCCGCCCGCGACATGATCGTCATGGACGTGGATATCGACAGCAAGGATTATTTCACCTCGACGCCCGCTGCGGTGGTGGATCGAACCATGAAGCAGCTCCATCAGCGCGGCCGCGGCATCGTCCTGATGCACGATATCCATCAGCGCACGGTCAGAATGCTGCCTGTTCTTCTGAACCGTCTGGAAAAAGAGGGCTACAAGGTCGTCGCGCTGAAACACCGCGGCACTCCCACCCCAGCGACCAGCCTTGTCGCCCAGGCCGAAACCAAAATGGTGCGTTGAGACGGATCTCTGCCGCAAAGCAGCATAAGAGATGCAGCCTCGGAAGCATTGTTGCCTCTGAGGCTTTATTTTGTTTGAGCACAGACGTTACCGTCACACACAGCGGCTGCACTGCCGGGGCATCGCCATCTTGACCGCGACGGTCGTTCCCTTATCCAGCAATTTGGTGCCGGAAAGGTGCGCGGTCGACGGAGGCGCTGATGACAGCCGGATTTGAGGTGGAACATGTGGCCGCATTTGCGATCTACCGCCCTTGCCCATCGGCGCCATTCTGATAAAGATCAGATCAATAATCATACTAATCGAGAAACATCCATGTCCCCCATCAAGCTCGCTATCGTCGGCGTCGGCAAGATCGTCCGTGATCAGCATCTCCCGTCTATCGCGAATAATCCGGATTTCGAGCTGATCGCCACGGCAAGCCGCCATGGTACGGTCGAAGGCATTCCGTCGTTCACGACCATCGAAGCCATGCTCGATGCCGTAGCTGCAATCGACGCCGTCTCGCTCTGCATGCCGCCGCAATATCGCTACGAAGCGGCCTATAAGGCGCTCTCGGCCGGCAAGCACGTCTTCCTGGAAAAGCCGCCGGGCGCGACCTTGAGCGAAGTGGCTGATCTCGAAAATCTCGCCAAGGCAAAGGGTGTTTCTCTCTTTGCAAGCTGGCATTCGCGCTATGCGCCCGCGGTGGAAGCTGCCAAGGCTTTTCTTGCCGGCACGACCATCCGCAGCGCCCATGTGATCTGGAAGGAAGATGTCCGCCATTGGCATCCGAACCAGGAATGGATCTGGCAGGCCGGCGGCCTCGGCGTCTTCGATCCCGGCATCAACGCTCTGTCGATCATCACCCATATCCTGCCGCCGCTCTTCCTGACCGGCGCGACGCTGGAGTTTCCGGAAAACCGCGATTCTCCGATCGCCGCCGATCTGCACTTCAAGAGCGGAGCGGGCCTTCCCGTCCATGCCGAATTCGACTGGCGCCAGACCGGCAAGCAGAGCTGGGATATCGTCGCCGAGACGGCCGCCGGCCAGATGGTTCTTGCCGAAGGCGGCTCCAAGCTTTCGGTCAACGGCGAGCTGACCTTCTCGGCGCCCGAGGCCGAATATCCTTCGCTCTACCGTCGGTTTGCCGAGATCGTCAAGGCGGGCACTTCGGACGTCGATGTTTCGCCGCTGCGCCACGTCGCCGATGCCTTCATGCTCGGCAAACGCAAATTCGTCGAAGCTTTTTACGATTGATAGGCATTTCCCGGTGAAGACAATTCGATCCGCAACGTGCTAGCGTAGCACATCGTCCTCATCGGAGATGATGCCTATGGCATCGGAACATGAACAATCCTTCGGGCTCGGCGTCGGTAACAAATCCGTCAAGCTCGCCGAGCCGAACCAAAGCTGGCATGAAGCCTATTTGCTGGAGGAGGCCGCCATTCGCGGCGCTCTCGGCGACCTTGTCGTCGATATCCAGCATTTCGGTAGCACCTCCATTCCGGAGATCAAGGCCAAGCCGATCATCGACATTGCGGTGGGTGTCCGACATTTCGACGACGGTCTTGCCTGCGTCGAACCGATGGCATCGATCGGCTACGTCTACGCCGGCAGCAATATCGTTCCGGACGACCATATTTTCGGCCGTGACATCGAAGGCAACACCCGAACCCATCTAGTGCATGTGGTCGAATATGACGGCCCGACCTGGCGCAACTTCCTCATTTTTCGCGACCGGTTGCGCAAGGAACCGGACTTGGCTCATGCCTATGAGGCGCTGAAGGTCGAGCTCGCGGCGAAATATGCCAATGATCGCGCAGCCTATACGGCCGCGAAGAAGGATTTTATCCAAAAGATCCTTTCGGAAGGCGACTAAAACCCATCGCGATCCTCCAGATCGCTTCTTACGCTTTAGTCTTTTGATCTTTTGCATGTCGCTATCGCAAAACCGCGAAACACTTTTGCGCGACATGTTTTAGACGCGCCTACCCGGTAAAGCGAGAGAGGCGTTAAGCTTTCTTCTCCCAGCGGCCATCCTGCGTCTGCTGCCAATAGGTGAGACTATGCCCCTCACTCTTAAGGCGCTTCCACTGGGCGCGGGCGCTTTCCAGCTGTTCCTGATCATAGCCGTCGAACATCAGCACGACACGCTGGTAAGCTCCGACATCCGTCGCCTCGGCGCCGTCGATGAAAAACCGCACCGTGGCGCCATTTATGTTGTCGGGAGAGACCGTCAGCAATACGGGCTGCCGCTCCGCCATCTCGCCTTCATCGGTGCCATGCGGCAGGAAGCTATCCTCGCGATAGGTCCAGAGATGGGTATCGAGAAGATCGCGCCGCGCCGGCTCCCGCATCTGGACGGCGACCTGCCAGCCGCGCTCGACGCTTTTGTCGATCAGCGGCGGCAGGGCGTCTTCGAGCTTCGATTCTGTCAGGTGATAGAAGAGAACGTCTGTCATGCCGCCTCCTCTATCGCACAAAATCCGGCTGGTCACGATTCGTAGTTGGCGCGGACCAGCTCATCGAGCAGGCGCACGCCGAAACCGGAGCCCCAGGACTGATTGATTTCATCCTGAACAGAGCCCATGGCCGTGCCGGCAATGTCGAGATGCGCCCATGCCGTTTCCCCGACGAAGCGCTTCAGGAACTGTGCGGCCGTGATCGAGCCGGCGTGGCGACCGCCGGTATTCTTCATATCGGCAAACTTGCTATCGATCATCTTGTCGTAGTCCTTGCCGAGCGGCATGCGCCACAGGCGCTCGTCGGTAACAAGCCCGGCCGCCGTCAGTTCGTTCGCCAGCTTGTCATCGTTGCAGAAGAGGCCGGCCTGCAGGTTGCCGAGGGCGACCAGGATGGCGCCCGTCAGGGTTGCCAGGTTGATCATGAATTGCGGCTTGAAGCGGTCATTCGTGTACCAGAGCGCATCGCAGAGCACGAGCCTGCCTTCGGCATCCGTGTTGATGATCTCGATCGTCTGGCCGGACATGGAGGTAACGATATCGCCCGGACGCTGGGCATTGCCGTCGGGCATATTCTCGACGAGGCCGATGACGCCGATGGCGTTGACCTTGGCCTCGCGCGCAGCAAGCGCATGCATCAGGCCGGTGACGGCCGCCGCGCCGCCCATGTCGCCCTTCATGTCCTCCATGCCGGCCGCCGGCTTGATGGAGATGCCACCGGTATCGAAGACGACGCCCTTGCCGACAAAGGCGACCGGCTTGTCCTTGGCCTTGCCGCCCTTCCATTGCATGACGACCAGCCGCGGCGGCCGGGCAGAGCCTTGCGCCACGCCGAGCAACGCGCCCATTCCGAACCGGCGCATTTCGCGCTCCGTCAGAATTTCGACTTCGACTCCGAGCTTCTCCAATTCCTTGGCCTTGGCCGCGAACTCGACCGGGCCAAGCACGTTCGGCGGCTCATTCACGAGATCGCGAGCGAGGATCACGCCGTCAGCGATGGCTTCGGACGCGGCAAGAAGCTTCTTGGCAGCAGCCGCGTCCTTGGTGACGATCGTGACCTTCACGGCCTTGCGGGAGCCGTTCCTCTCGTCATCCTCCACCTTCTTCGTCTTGTAGGTATCGAAGCTATAGGCACGCAGCAGCATGCCCAGGGCAAAATCGGCGGCCTGCCTGGCCCCGACCTCGATGCCAGGCGCGTCGAGGAAGATGGCGACCTTTTCGACATTGCGGACCTTCGCCGCCGCACTGCCGCCAAGCTTCAGCCAATCATGAGCGCTCAGATCCTTCGCCTTGCCGGCACCGATGACGATGATCCGATCAACGGGCGCAGCTTCGGGAGCGATGATATCCAGACTGCTCAGCGCCTTGCCCTTAAAGCCCGATACGGGCGCGGCTCTGGCGAAGACATTGGCCGGATCGGCGCTCTCGGCGCCCGCCGGCAGGTCCCCGTCCGTGCCTTTCATGAGGATAGCCAGCCCACCGCTGAGGCGAGCCGACTTGGCGAAGGAAATCTCGAACTTCACAGACATTTCTGCTCCGATAATCACGCATGATAATAAAGAGAACTTGCTGTAATCATCATTCAAGGTTTCGCTAGGGAATACAAGCGATTGGCGAAGCATTCCCTTGACAAGCGATTTGGGCGACTTCAAATTCCGGTCATTCAGCACGGCAACGCCAAGCCACACTGTTTCGCTGCCGCCCGGCCGGCCTATCTTTTCCGGAAAGCCATCTTGATCGCAAACTTCAACAGCCCGAACCGCGGAGATCGCTTTCCCGGAATTCTGCGCCCGCGCAGTGCCGGCGATGCTTTCGTCACCCTCTTCTGCCTCTGGTGGGCGCTGCTGGGCCTGTTTGCGCTTTTCCCACAGATCGACCTCGCTGTCGCAAACATGTTTTTCCTGCCGCAGCAGTGTCCCGCTCCCGCGAAGCCCAATCAGATTTGCGGCATTTTCCCGTATGGCGCCGATCCGAGCATGAAATTGCTCCGGGAGATATTCTTCCAGATTCCCTACGTCGTCGCTGCCGTGCTGGTGTGGATGCTGTTCCGATGCTGGCAGCATCACGGGGCGACCTTCAACGCGCTCAGAGCCCGCAATCTCAAGATCGCGCTCGGCTCCTTGCTGATCGGGCCGGTGCTGATCGTCAATCTCTGGCTAAAGGCCTTCTCCGGGCGCCCGCGCCCGCGGCAGACGGACCTCTTCGGCGGCGCGCTCGATTTCGTGCAAGCGGGATCATTTGCCGGCAAATGTGTCAGCAACTGTTCGTTCATCTCCGGCGAGGCTGCGTCTGCAGGTTGGCTATTTTGCCTGATCTTCATCATACCGCAGCCACTGCGTCTTACCGTGGCTCTGCCGATTGCCGCCGTTTCCCTGCTTATTCCGGCGCTTAGGGTGGCGTTCGGCGCGCATTACCTCTCCGACGCGGTCCTCGGCTGGCTGTCTTCGGTCGTCGTATTCGCCGCGCTGCTGGCATTATCTCAAACGACACACAACAGAAGAATCTCGGAAAATTAACGATTTTTTTGCGAGTTGGTTGTCGCCAAAAAAACCCAAACAGCGTAGAGGAGGATGAATCTCTGTCGGCTTGCCCGGCGAGTGTTGCGTTTAAGGGCCGGCATGAAGTTATTCGAGACATATATCGTACGGCGTGCCGGTATGATGTTCCTGGTGGCCCTGCTGCCGGTGCTTGCCATTATTTGGACCACGCAGGTCCTGCAGCGCATCAATCTCGTGACCGACAGCGGCCAGTCGATGGGCTCGTTCGCAAAGCTTGCGACCCTCATTCTGCCGACTATCATTCCGATTGTCCTGCCTTTCGCTTTGGTCATCGGCATCACGCAGACGCTGACTCAAATGAACAGCGATTCCGAGCTGACCGTCATGGAAGCGGCGGGTGCCAAGCGCAGCATCATCATCCGCCCGATCATGGTTCTCGCCATCACGATCAGCGCGTTCTCATTCTTCGTCGACAACGTGGTCGAGCCCAAGGCTCGCGTCGTTGCCCGCCAGATGGTGGCGGAAGCCTATGCTGACCTTCTTTCGACCGTCATCGAAGAGAAGAATTTCCGGCGTATCGAAGACGGACTTTACGTACAGATCTCGCAGCGCCTGTCAGGACGCATCCTCAAGGGGCTGTTCGTCGTGGATTCCCGCGATCCTGCTTTCGATCTGATCTATTATGCGAAGGAAGGTGCGGTCGATGCGAGTGGCACGTCCCTGCTGATGAAGGACGGCGAAGTTCATCGCAAGACGGCTGACGGCAGCGTCTCCGTCATCAAGTTCGATTCCTATTCCTTCGATCTTTCCGACATGACGCAGAGCCGTGGCCAGGCGACGCTGCGTGCCAGCGACCGCAGCCTTGCCTTCCTGTTCAATCCGGATCCGAATGATCCGGACGTTAAAGCGCGGCCAGGCAACTATCGGTCGGAACTGCACCGCCGCCTCAATGAATGGGCCCTGCCCGCCATATTCGCGCTGATCTCTCTGGTGATTGCCGGCGATGCGCGCTCGCATCGCGAAGCGAGGCTGCATCCGATGGTGTCGGCATTGACGATCGCCTTCGCGCTGCGCTGGGCCGATTTCTATGCGGCAAACCAGATCGACAGCAACCCCAGGTTCGTTGGCGTTCTCTACGCGATCAACATTATTTCGGCTGTTGTTGCCATCGCATTGCTTTTACGCAATCGCAAGATGACGGTGCCGCTCACGATCCGCAACCGTCTCAGCAGCTGGCGGCAGAGAATCCAGGACCGCCTGCCGACGGCGCCAGGCGGACCTAACGGGAGCGGTGCATGATTTTCAGCACGCTCGGGCGCTATTTCTTCAGTCGTTACATCATAACGACGCTCTGGTTCTTCCTGGGCGTTCTCTCGATCGTCTATCTCGTCGATTTCAGCGAGAATGCCGGCCGGCTCTCGGGGCTCCCTGGCTATACGGTTTCGCTCGGTCTGATGATGACCGCCGTCAGGCTGCCATTCATTCTGCAGCAGACGGTGCCGTTCATCTCGCTTTTTGTCGGCATGACGGTGCTGATCGCGCTCAACCGCCGCCGCGAACTCGTCATCGCGCGCGCAGCCGGTATTTCCGTCTGGCAATTCATGACGCCGTTCATCGTAGGCGCCTTTTGCGTGGGATTGGCGACTATGCTCGCCCTTAATCCGGTTGCCGCCTGGGGGCAGCGCCAGGCAGAAACGATGGAAGCGGATCTGCGCGGCGATCCCTCCTATCACAATAGGCTTTCGGTTCCGTGGCTGCGTCAATCCAGCGGCAAGGACGACACGATCATCGGCGCGAAGGCCATTCTGGACAATGGAACGACGCTGATGGGCGTCGTCTTTATCCACTTCGATTCACAGGGAAATATCGTTCTCCGCCAGGATGCGGAGTCGGCAAAGTTGCAAGATGGTTACTGGCTTCTTAACGGTGTCGTCGAACGGCGGCCCGGTGAAATGCCGGAACACAAGAGTTCGGTACAGGTCCGTACGAATCTGAAACAGGATTTTGTCTCCCAGCGCCTGGCGCAGCCGGAAACCATTGCTTTTTATGATCTTCCTAGTCGAATTAAGGTCGCCCGTTCCTTCGGAATATCGACCAATGCACTCGAAACACAGCTTCACTCGCTGGCGTCGCAACCACTCCTTCTGGTGGCAATGACGCTGATCGCAGCAACTGTGTCTCTAAAATTCAGTAGATTCAACCAATCGCGCTCCGTGATTCTGGGTGGAATCCTCTCAGGCTTCGTGCTTTATGTTGTCACCGTGCTTGTAAAGGCATTCGGGAGCAGCGGAGTGGTTCCTCCCTTCGTGGCGGCATGGATACCCGTGATCGTCGCATTGGCATTCGGAGCAACGATCCTGCTTCATCAGGAGGACGGCTAAGTGGCGGCAGGCAACCGCAAGAGTATCAGAAAGATTGTGGCTGCCCTCGTTACGGGCACGGCCGCATGCGCATATATTATGAGCCCAGTCGTCGCGTACGCCCAGGCCAACAACAACAATGGCAGTACTGGCACTGTGACCTCTCCTATCAAGGTCAACGTGCCGGAGGGCTCCAAGCTCGTCCTCTCGTCCAACGAACTGACCTATAATAAAGATGCACAGATCGTCACCGCCACCGGTGCCGTTCAGATCAACTATGGCGGCTATAGAATGGTCGCCCAAAAGGTTGAATATAATCAGAAATCCGGTCGGATGATGGCTCTCGGCAATGTCGAGCTGATCACCCCGGACGGCAACCGCATGTATGGTGACAAGATGGATGTCACCGACAGCTTTTCCGATGGCTTCGTGAACGCCCTGCGCGTCGAAATGCCTGACAACACCCGCATGGTCGCGGAAAAGGGCGAACGGGTCGGCGGCACGCAGCTCATTCTAACGAAGGGCGTCTATACGGCCTGTAAGGCCTGCTCCGAGCAAGGGCGCGCCCCGTTGTGGCAGGTAAAGGCACAACGCGTCATCCAGAACGGCGTCACGCATACTGTGCGCCTCGAGCATGCCCGCTTCGAGCTGTTCGGCCAGCCGATTGCCTATATCCCGTGGATCGAAGTTCCCGATAATACAGTAAAGCGCAAATCCGGCTTCCTGTTTCCGTCGGCAAGCATCTCGCAGCGCCTCGGCGTTGGCGTGAAGGTCCCTTACTATTACGTCATATCGCCCAGCATGGACGCGACGGTGACCGCCACCGGCTTCACCAACCAGGGTCTGTTGCTCGAAGGCGAGTTCCGTCAACGCTTCGAGAATGGCACGCATGTTCTGCGCATCGCCGGCATCGATCAGATGAATTCCGGCAAGTTCAATGCCGGCTCTAGCGATGCCGAGCACGACTTACGCGGGATGGTCTCTTCCAAGGCGGACTTCAGGATCAATCCCCGCTGGACCTTCGGCTGGGATGTGATGGTGCAGAGCGACAACAACTTCTCGCGCACCTACGGCCTGGAAGGCGTCAATCAGAGCACGCACACCAACCAAGCCTACCTGACCGGCCTTGGAAAGCGCAATTATTTCGATATGCGCGCCTTCTACTACAATATCCAGGACGCCGATAACAGCAACACGGCGCAGAAGCAGCAGGCATATGTCTATCCGAGCATCGACTATCACTATGTCGATCCGAAATCGGTTTTGGGCGGCGAGCTGTCTGCGACGATGAACTTCACGCACCTGTCGCGTGACAAGACCTCCGTGCTCGACGCCACCACAGCTCTTGGCGATTCCAGCCTCAACGACCGTTATCTCGGCCTTAAAGGGGACTATACGCGCCTCAGCACCGAATTGCAGTGGCAGCGCACCTTCACCACCGATCAAGGTCTGGTGCTGACGCCGCTGGCTGCCGCGCGGGGCGACATCTATGGCCTGGATATGAATGCGCCGGGGGCCGGCACTTATTCCGGCAACTACGACAACAGCGACTATCCGACACGCGGCATGATCACCGCGGGTCTCGAGGCGAAATATCCCTTCCTCATCACCACAAACAACAGCACGCATGTGTTCGAACCGATCGCACAGATTTATGTGCGCCCGGACGAGCAGCTTGCCGGCCGATTGCCGAATGAGGATGCTCAGAGCTTCGTCTTCGATGCGACCAATCTGTTCGATCGTGACAAATTCTCCGGTTTTGACCGTGTGGAAGGCGGAACGCGAGCAAACGTGGGTTGGCGCTACACAGGCAGCTTCGACAACGGCTACAAGTTGCAGCACATCTTCGGCCAGTCCTATCAGCTTGGCGGCCGCAACTCCTTCGCGACCACCGATCTGGCCGGTGTCGGCTCGGATTCTGGCCTTGAGACCACGCGATCCGACTATGTCACGATGTTCGGCTTGACGACGCCGCAAGGCATCTCGCTCGCCACGTCCTATCGCTTCGACGAGAAGGACTTCGCCTTCCGCCGCGGCGACACATCGGTCGGCTTCTCGAATGATATATTCCAGACGTCCTTGATCTACACCCATATCGCTGCTCAGCCGCAATATGGCTTCACCAGCAATCAGGACGAAATCCAGTCGCGCGCGCAGATCAAGTTCAAGGAATACTGGTCGGTCTTCGGAACGGTCAGCTATGACATCAACAGCGGTGATTTCACCCGTCAGGGTGTCGGCCTCTCGTATGAGGACGAATGCACGATCTTCACCGTCTCGTTCCTGAACAAGAAGGATTCGACTGCGCAGGCCGCAAGTGACTGGTCTGTCGGCGCCCGCCTGACCTTCCGTACGCTGGGCGATGTCAACCTCGGCAACGTTCAGAACGCGACATTCTGATCGCTATGAAGATTGGATAAAGCCGGCTTCATTGCCGGCTTTATTATTTCAACGCGGGCCGCCATTCCCTTTGCGTCATTGTTTCGCCGCAAGGATTTTGCAATTCATCGCGCTTGATGTAGACAGATGGCGCAAAGTCGCCGTATTGCGCCTGTGGCGCGTGCCGACATGGCACATGCCGACAGAAAGACCTTTGGGAAGGGGTAGTTGATGTTTTCTGGAAAGACACCGATGCGCGCTGCACTGTTCGGAGCCGCAGCCTTGGTTATGGCAAGCTTCGCCGTACCGAGCAGCGATGTCGCTTTCGCGGCAAGTGAGGTCAAAGTCCTTGTCAACAACCAGGTCATTACATCGGGCGATATCGCCAAGCGGGTCAACTTCCTCAAGTTGCAGCGCCAGAAGGGCGACCTGAACAAGCTCGCAAAGGAACAGCTTGTCGACGAGACGTTGAAGCGTGCGGAAGTCGCGCGCCTGCGCATGTCGGTATCGACATCGGACGTCGATGCCGCCTTTGGCCGCTTTGCCTCCAGCAACAAGATGTCGACGGAGCAGCTCGGGCAGATCCTCGACAAGATGGGCGTGACCGTCGAGCACTTCAAATCCTATATCGCCATTTCCATGAGCTGGCCGCGCGTGGTCAATGCCCGCTTCGGCTCAAGCGGCCGTCTCTCGAACGACGCTCTCGTCACCCGCATGACGGAGAACAAGACGAAGCCGGTCACGACGGAATACTTCCTGAAGCAGATGGTTTTCGTTGTTCCGGCAGCCAAGCGGAATGCCGTCCTGAAGTCGCGCAAGGCTGAAGCCGATGCATCGCGCGCCAAGTTCCCCGGTTGCGATCAGGCGAAGGTCTTTGCCGCGACCATGCGGGATGTTTCCGTTCAGGATCTTGGCCGCGTGCTTGCACCCGACGTTCCGGAAGTCTGGAAGCCGCTGCTCGAAAAGGCCTCCGGCAACACGACCGCGTCTGTCGTCACCGATCGCGGCGTCGAATATATTGCAATCTGCTCGCAGCGTCAGGTCAACGATGACGTCGCCGCAGCAGCTGTGTTCCGCGCCGAAGATATCGGCAAGAACAACGCCCAGGGCGTCAGCGCCAACGACAAAAAGTATGTGGATGAACTGCGCACCAAGGCGCAGATTGTCTATCGCTGATCGCCGATGCCGTCGCGCCCATCCCTCCCCCTGGCGCTTACGCAAGGGGATCCGGCAGGCATAGGTCCAGATATTACGCTCGCCGCATGGTTGCGCCGTGGCGAGCTTGATTTGCCACCTTTTCTGTTTCTTGGCGATCCGGCCGTTCTTGCTGCGCGGGCCTCGCAGTTGGGCCTGAACGTGCCTCAGAAGGAGGCCGATCCGGCTACCGCCTGCGACATCTTCCGCGATGCCTTGCCGATTCTGCCGATAGAAGCTGGAATCAGCGTCGTCGCCGGTGAGCCGAATGTCGCCACCGCAAAAGGGACGATCGCCGCCATCGAAATGGCCGTCTCTCTCAGCGTGAGCGGCAAAACATCGGCGGTCGTTACGAACCCGATCGCCAAATCGGTCCTCTACGATGCGGGCTTCGGCTTTCCCGGTCACACGGAGTTTCTGGCGGATCTCGCAACGCGTGCGACCGGCAAACCAGTTTTGCCCGTCATGCTTCTGGCCGGCCCCAAGCTCCGCGCTATCCCGGTGACCATCCATATTCCGCTGAAAGATGTGCCGCAGGCGTTGACTACAGATCTCATTCTCGACACCTGCAGGATCACCGACCATGACCTGCGCACCCGTTTCGGCATTTCCAAGCCGCGCCTGGCGGTTGCGGGCCTCAATCCGCATGCAGGCGAGAACGGCGCGCTCGGCAAGGAAGACGACGAGATCATCAGGCCGGCAATCGACGCGCTTCGCTCCGAGGGTATCGATGCCTTCGGCCCTCTGCCCGCGGATACCATGTTCCATGACGAGGCTCGCCGCCGATACGATGTCGCCATCTGCATGTATCATGATCAGGCGCTGATCCCGGCCAAAGCGCTCGGCTTCGACGACTCCGTCAACGTCACGCTCGGGCTGCCATTCGTTCGCACCTCGCCGGACCATGGCACCGCCTTTAGCATCGCCGGCAAGGGTGTTGCCAAGGAAGACAGCCTGGTCGCTGCCCTCAAGCTGGCACGCGAGATCAGCAGCAAGACCGGAAACAATCCCTGATGGCCGCTCTCGATGGCTTGCCTCCCCTCCGCGATGTGATCCAGCGCCACGGCCTCGACGCACGCAAGGCGCTCGGCCAGAACTTCCTCCTCGATCTCAACCTGACGCAGAAAGTCGCGAGGACCGCGGGGTCGCTTGAAGGCGCCACCGTTTTCGAAGTCGGCCCCGGGCCTGGCGGCTTGACGCGAGCAATCTTGGCGCTTGGCGCAGCCAAGGTCATTGCGGTCGAGCGTGACGCTCGCTGCCTGCCGGCTCTGGCAGAGGTTGCCGATCACTACCCCGGCCGACTTGAAGTGATCGAGGGCGATGCGCTGAAGACGGATTTTGCCGCCCTTGCGCCCGACGGGCCGGTGAAAATCATCGCCAACCTGCCTTACAATGTCGGCACGCAGCTTCTGATCAACTGGCTCTTGCCGGCGCAATGGCCGCCCTTCTGGCAGTCGCTGACCCTGATGTTCCAGAAAGAAGTCGGACAGCGGATCGTCGCGCAGGAAGACGACGATCATTATGGCCGGCTCGGCGTGCTCTGCGGCTGGCGTGCGGAGGCGCGTATGGCCTTCGACGTATCCCCGCAGGCCTTTACGCCGCCGCCAAAGGTAACGTCGACGGTGGTGCACCTGACGCCGAAGGAAAATCCCATCCCTTGCGCCGTCGACAAGCTGGAGAAAGTGACGCAGGCAGCCTTCGGCCAGCGACGGAAAATGCTGCGCCAGAGCCTGAAGCCGCTCGGCGGCGAGGCGCTGCTCATCAAGGCCGATATCGACCCGCAGCGCCGCGCTGAAACGCTCTCCGTGGAAGAGTTCTGCCGACTGGCGAATTGTCTCTGATCGGGATCAGAGCTTCTGATCGGGATCAGAGTTTCGGCGTCTCTTCCAGCAGATCCCGAACGAAATCGAACATGCCGTGCCGGCGATCACGACGCAGTCGCTCCGCTTTGACGATCGACTGCACGGCGTCGAAGGCGACGTTCAGGTCATCATTGATGATGACATAGTCATATTCGCGCCAGTGAGCGATCTCGGCCCGCGAATTGGCGAGACGCATGGCAATGACCTCTTCGGAATCTTCGGCGCGACGATGCAGGCGCGATTGCAGCTCGGTCATGGTCGGCGGCAGTACGAAGATGGAGACCACATCAGCCGGCATCTTCTCCTGCAGCTGCTGCGCACCCTGCCAGTCGATATCGAAGAGCATATCGCGGCCCTCCGACATCGCAGTTTCCACGGGCTCGCGCGGCGTTCCGTAGAAGTTGCCATGCACCTCGGCCCATTCGAGCAGCGAGTCGGAATCGCGTAGGCGCTCGAACTCACGCTGCGAAACGAAATGATAATGCACCCCTTCGATTTCGCTCGGCCGGCGCTGGCGGGTCGTGACGCTCACGGACAGGCTCACCTGCTTGTCTTTATCCAGCAATGTGCGCGCGATCGTCGATTTACCCGCGCCTGACGGCGAGGAGATGGCAAGCATCAACCCCCGGCGGGCAATCGGAATGGATGTGGATGTCGCCGGCTTCATGGCCTACTCCAAATTCTGGACCTGTTCGCGGAACTGGTCGATGACCACCTTCAGCTCGATGCCGGCCGCGGTCACCGCTGCTGCATTCGACTTCGAACAGATGGTATTCGATTCCCGGTTAAATTCCTGTGCAAGAAAATCGAGCTTGCGACCGACTGGCCCGCCCTTGGAAATAAGGTCGCGCGCCGCCGCCACATGGGCCTTCAAGCGATCGACCTCTTCGCGTAGATCGGCCTTGGTCGCAAGAACGGCCGCTTCCGCATGCAGCCTGTCGCGGTCGAGGCCAGACGATCCTTCAAGAAGCATCGCGACCTGTGCAGCCAGCCGCGTTACGATTTCCTGCGGCGAGCGCGAGGGATCGCGCTCGACTATGCTCGTCAGCGTCTCAATCGTGGCGACCTGGCCGAGCAGGATCTGGCCAAGTGCCTGGCCTTCCCGTCCGCGCATGTCGTGAAGGTCTGCGAGAGCTGCCGTCAAGCCGGCCATGATATCGGCATCGCGTGCGGCAACTGCCTCCTCGCTCTCCTCGGCTTCCTTGAATTCGACCAGGCCGCGAACCGCCATGAGGCTATCCAGCCGCAGCGGCGCGGGGTCGATAATCCCTGCGAGCTGATCCCGCAGCGCGAGCAGAGCCGACAGGGCATCCTTGTTCACGACGACCTCGACCCGGCTTTCCTCGACGGACAGCGACAGGCCGACCTGGAGATTGCCGCGGGAGAACCGGTCGGAGATCAGCTTGCGAACATCCGTCTCCAGCCGCTCGAGCCCCTGCGGCAGGCGCAACCGGATATCCAGGCCCTTGCCGTTCACGGACCGTAGCTCCCATGCCCAGCGACCGCGCCCGCTCGTTCCCTCACACCGGGCAAAACCGGTCATGGACTGCAATACCACGCAAGCCTCCGAAAATTCCTGTCCCCAACCCATCGAAAATCATCGGATTGGGGATCAATGTAAAGTGAAACCGCGCCACTGAAGCCGGATGATTTTAGGTCTGTTCGACCTAAAATCTGAATCCGCTCCAGAAGCAAGAAAGTAGAGCATGATACCTAAAGCCGCCCACACTTTTCGGCATCATGCTCTTGCTTCATCGAAGCCATGGCGCAACAAGGATCAGTTGGTCTTCTTCTTCTGCTGAGCGCCAGAGCCCGGAGCCGTCGTGGCATCGTCGGGCTGGCCGTCGACGGCAATTGCACTCGGATCTTCGCCCTTCTCGGCAACCAGCTTGCGCCAGCGCTTGACGTTGGCATTGTGTTCTTCCAGCGTTGCGGCGAAGACATGACCGCCAGAGCCGTCAGCGACGAAATAAAGATCCTGCGTCTTCCAGGGATTGGCGACGGCTTCGAGCGCATCCTTGCCCGGATTTGCGATCGGCGTCGGCGGCAGACCCTTGATGATATAGGTGTTGTAAGGCGTCTCTTTCTTCAGGTCCGACTGATAGATCGGCCGATCGGACGGCTTTCCTTCCCCGCCGAAGAGGCCGTAAATAATCGTCGGATCCGACTGCAGACGCATGCCCTTGCCGAGACGATTGAGGAACACGGAGGCGACATGAGCTCGCTCATCCGCAAGGCCGGTTTCCTTCTCGACGATGGAGGCGAGCGTCACGAAATCCTGCTTGTTCGCCAGTTGCGCGTTTGGATCGCGCCTGGCCCAGATCTGCTCGACG
Source organism: Rhizobium freirei PRF 81 (assembly GCF_000359745.1). Classification (GTDB taxonomy): domain Bacteria; phylum Pseudomonadota; class Alphaproteobacteria; order Rhizobiales; family Rhizobiaceae; genus Rhizobium; species Rhizobium freirei. Next base: position 15,860 of record NZ_AQHN01000077.1, on the reverse strand, counting down.
AGCTTTTGCTGCGCCCCCGCCATCTGCTCGACGATTTCGGTGCGCTTGGTGCCGCGCGTGAACTTGTAGGTATCGGGTCGCAGACTGCCCTCCGCCGGCAGCGCCGACGGCAAATCGCCTTCCAGCACGGTATCGGCTTGCAGCTTGTTGAAAATCTGCCGTACCGTCAGCCCTTCGGGCAAGGTGACCGAATAGAGGATGGATTTTCCCGACTTCAGCAGCTCCATGATGTCTTTCATGGAAGCGCCGGCCTTGATCTCATATTCGCCGGCCCTAAGCGTTTCATTGTCATGCAGATAGGTGGTCGTCAGCCAACGGAAGATGCGCTGATCGGTGATGATGTTGTTTGATTCGAGGCGATTGGCGATCTCGTTCAGGCCCGCGCCATTGCGCACGATGAAATTCGTATTGGTCGTCAGCGGACCGGGGCTGCGATAGATCGAGAAGGCGTAATAGGTGCCTGCAACAGCCGCGATGACGACGAAAACCACCAGCGTCATCAGAAAGTTCAGAAAGATCACCATCTGGCTGCGAGCTTTGCGCGAACGCTTGGGCGGATCCGGAACACGCTCCGGACGCAGGGCTTCGCTTGCCGATTTCGGGATGATCGGCCCCTTCTGTCCGCTCGGAGTTCCGTTGCTCTGGTTCGTATCGCTCACCGGCAATCCCTTCCTTTTTCGATTGCCTGCTCTTTGGCCAAGCAATGCGGCAAAAAACAGGTCCAGAAGATAAGGCGGAACCCGCTCAGGGCTCCGACTTAGACCGATCAGACGTTACCGCGATGCATCGCGGAGACGCACACAACCACGGTAACATTCGGGAACGGCGCGCGGGCTTGCCGAAGAACAGATCCCGCTTTCGCAGTTACGCGCTGTTATTAAGCCTCATAACGGCGCAGGACAAGCGAGGCGTTCGTGCCGCCGAAGCCGAAGGAGTTCGACAGCGCGACATTGATTTCGCGCTTGCGTGCCTTGTGCGGAACGAGATCGATGGCGGTGTCACGCTCGGGATTATCGAGGTTGAGCGTCGGCGGGGCGATGTTGTCGCGAATGGCGAGCGTCGCAAAGATCGCCTCGATCGCACCGGCAGCGCCGAGCAAGTGGCCGGTCGCCGACTTGGTGGACGACATCGAGATCCTCGAAGCCGCATTGCCGACCAGACGCTCGACTGCGCCAAGCTCGATCGTATCCGCCATGGTCGAGGTGCCGTGGGCGTTGATATAGTCCAGGTCTGCCGGGGTCAGGCCGGCGCGCTTCAGCGCGGAGGTCATGCAGCGGAGCGCGCCTTCGCCATCCTCGGAAGGAGCGGTGATATGGTGCGCGTCGCCCGAGAGGCCGTAGCCGACCACTTCGGCGTAGATCTTGGCGCCGCGCGCCTTGGCGTGTTCCAGCTCCTCCAGAACGACGACACCGGCGCCCTCGCCCATGACGAAGCCGTCACGGTCACGGTCATAGGGACGCGAAGCTTTTTGCGGCGTGTCGTTAAAGTCCGTCGACAGCGCCTTGCAGGCGGCAAAGCCCGCGAGCGAGATACGGCAGACCGGTGCTTCGGCGCCACCGGCGACCATCACATCGGCGTCGCCGAGCATGATCAGGCGGGCAGCATCGCCAATGGCGTGGGCACCGGTCGAGCATGCGGTGACGACCGCATGGTTCGGGCCGCGCAGCTTGTGGCGGATAGAGACTTGGCCGGAAACCAGGTTGATGAGACGGCCCGGGATAAAGAAAGGCGAGATGCGGCGCGGACCCTTGTCGCGCAGCGTATAGCCGGCTTCGACGATGCCTTCGAGGCCGCCGATGCCCGAGCCGATCATGACGCCCGTGGCGATCTGATCCTCATCCGTTTTCGGGTGCCAGTGTGCATCGGCGAGCGCCATGTCCGCTGCCGCCATGCCATAGATGATGAAGGGATCGACCTTGCGCTGCTCCTTCGGCTCCATCCAGTCGTCAGCATGGAACGTGCCGTCGGTGCCATCGCCAACAGGAATACGGCAGGCAATCTTTGCCGGGAGATCTTCGACCTCGAATTCGGTCACGCGGCGCGCGCCATTGTGCCCAGCGAGCAAACGCGTCCAGGACACCTCGGTGCCGCAGCCCAAAGGTGATACCATGCCGGTACCCGTGATAACGACACGTCTCATCGCCCGCAGACCCCCGTCTTTTTATGATGATATGCGTATAAACACAGTTCGTCCGGCTCCGCCGGACGAAATAGGGCGGACTTTTCAGCCCGCCCCTTCAAAAAGCGCAAGAGATTAGGCCTGAGCCTTCTCAATGAACTTTACCGCGTCGCCAACGGTCAGGATCGAGTCAGCAGCATCGTCCGGGATTTCAACGCCGAATTCTTCTTCGAAAGCCATGACCAGTTCGACCGTGTCGAGCGAGTCCGCACCCAGATCGTCGATGAAGCTTGCGCTTTCAACAACCTTGTCGGCGTCAACGCCAAGATGATCAACAACAATTTTCTTTACGCGTTCTGCGATATCGCTCATGTCGGTTTCCTCGACCTTATATCCTGATCAGAATGCCCTGTGACATCCCTACCTATTCAAACCTGCAGCGTCTGTCCTGACACCGCTGGCAAACCCGTTCAGCCCGGCATTGAGATCCGGTCCAGCGCCTTGAATGCGGCCCAGTCCGTCTGCATTTTCCGGACGACTGTTCACAGTCATGGCCCGCTTAACACGGTTTAAGTCCGTCGCAAAGTCAGAAAATAGCCGGCTGCGGGTTGCTCAACATGCTATTGGAGGGAAAGTTCCCTTCAATGGCAATTCCTTTAGATCATCGCCATGCCGCCGTTGACATGGATCGTCTGACCCGTGACGTAGCTGGCTTCCGAGGAAGCAAGATAGGCAACGGCGGAAGCAACTTCCTGACCTGTGCCCATGCGCTTCATGGGAATGGCTCCCATGATGGCTTCCTTCTGCTTGTCGTTCAGCTTGCCCGTCATCGCACTTTCGATGAAGCCAGGGGCAACGCAGTTGACCGTGACGTTGCGCGTGGCGATTTCCTGCGCCAGCGACTTGGTGAAGCCGATCATACCGGCCTTGGAGGCGCAGTAGTTCGCCTGGCCGGGATTGCCCGTGACGCCGACGACCGAGGTGATGTTGATGATGCGGCCATAACGGCGGCGCATCATCGGATGGGTCAGCTCGCGCGTCAGGCGGAAGACGGCCGTGAGGTTGACTTCCAGCACGGCATCCCAGTCGTCATCGCTCATGCGCACGAAGAGGCCGTCCTTGGTGATGCCGGCATTGTTGACGAGGATATCGACGCCGCCGAGCTCTTCTTCGGCCTTGGCGCCGAGCGCCTTTACCTCGTCGCGATCCGACAGGTTGGCCGGGAAGATCTTGACGCGATCGCCGAGTTCGGACGCCAGCGTCTCCAGCTTTTCGACGCGCGTGCCGTGCAGGCCGACGATCGCGCCCTGCTTGTGCAGGAGCCGGGCGATTTCTTCGCCGATGCCGCCGGATGCGCCGGTTACCAGGGCCTTACGGCCGGTCAAATCAAGCATGTGTGTCCCTCGCTTCTAATTTTTTCAGCCGAGCAGTGCGGCAAGCGCCGTGTCGATATCAGCCGCACTATTGACGGCGATGCCGTTAACCGATTTGTCGATGCGGCGCGCCAGGCCCGTCAACACCTTACCGGCGCCGATCTCATATAGTGTCGTGACATTGTTGGCGGCAAACCATTCCACCGTCTCGCGCCAGCGCACCTGACCGGTGACCTGCTCGACCAGCAGCTTTGCGATTTCGCCGGCATCCGTCACCGGAGCGGCCCAGACGTTGGCAATCACAGGCACGACCGGATTGGCCTTGGCGACACCCGCAAGCGCCTCGCGCATGGCTTCGGCGGCAGGCGCCATCAGCGTCGAATGGAAAGGAGCGGAGACCGGCAGCAGGATAGCGCGCTTGGCACCCTTGGCGGTCGCAAGCTCGGCAGCCTTCTCGACCGGAGCTTTCTCGCCGGAAATGACAATCTGGCCGCCGCCATTGTCATTGGCGATCTGGCAGGCGCCGAGAGCGGACGCTTCCGCACAGACTGCGACAACATCCGCATGTTCGAGCCCAATGATCGCAGCCATGGCGCCGACGCCGACGGGAACTGCGGCCTGCATGGCGTTGCCGCGGATGCGCAGCAGCCGTGCCGTGTCGACAAGCGAGAAGGTGCCGGCGGCACAAAGCGCGGAATATTCGCCGAGCGAATGGCCGGCGACATAGGCGACCTTGCCCTTCAGGTCCAGGCCACGAGCCTGCAGCACACGGATGACGGCGAGCGACACGGCCATCAACGCCGGCTGCGCATTGGCCGTCAACGTCAGCTTGTCTTCCGGGCCGTTGAAGATGACGTCGGAGAGCTTTTCACCGAGCGCTTCATCGACTTCCTCGAAGACGGCACGCGCCTCGGCGAAATTGTCGGCAAGGTCCTTGCCCATGCCGACAGCCTGGCTGCCCTGGCCGGGAAATGTGAAAGCAACAGTCATTATAAAGCGTCCTTTTAGGGGTCGTTTTGCTTCCCAATGACATTGTTTGCGCCGGAGTCAATAGCGCAAGCCCCGCAGCCACAGGCTTTTGCGCCTGCGAGACGCAATGATTTTTTTCTTGCGCTTGCTCAGATCGGGCCTAAATTTGCGCGACCTCATTCATTTTGACCTTCTCCTATCCCCCAAGGTTTTCCCATGAAATATAAGAGTTTAGGCCGCACCGATATTTCCGTTTCGCAGATTTGCCTGGGCACGATGACCTGGGGCACGCAGAACAGCGAAGCCGAAGCGCATGAGCAGATGGATTATTCGGTCCATAAGGGTATCAATTTCTTCGACACCGCCGAAATGTACCCGACAACGCCTGTGGGACCGGAGACGCAAGGGCGCACGGAAGAATATATCGGCACCTGGTTTGCGAAGACCGGCAAGCGCAAGGATATCGTGCTTGCCACGAAGGTCGCCGGCCCCGGCCGCGAATATCTGCGCGGCGGCCAGGGTCCGGATGCCGCCAATATCAATGCAGCTATCGACGCTAGCCTGAAGCGGCTGAAGACCGACTATATCGATCTCTATCAGGTCCACTGGCCGAACCGCGGCCATTTCCATTTCCGCCAGAACTGGCATTACAACCCCTTCACGCAGGGCCGCGAGAAAGCCGTCGCCGATATCACCGAGATCCTGGAGACGATGGGCGAGCTGGTGAAGGCCGGCAAGATCCGCGCCGTCGGCCTCTCGAACGAGACGACCTGGGGCATCCAGAAATATCTGACGATCGCCGAACAGAAGGGCCTGCCGCGCGTCGTCACCACGCAGAACGAGTACAATCTGCTCTACCGGCATTTCGACCTCGATCTGGCGGAACTGTCGCATCACGAAGATGTCGGGCTGCTCGCCTATTCGCCGCTTGCCGGCGGCATCCTCACCGGCAAATATGTCGGCGGAGCGCGTCCGGCCGGCTCGCGCGGCTCGATCAACACCGATATCGGCGGCCGCCTGCAGCCGCTGCAGGAACCGCCGGTCAAGGCCTATCTGGAAATCACCGCCAAATACGGCATCGACCCATCGAAGCTTGCGCTCGCCTATTGCCTCACCAAGCCCTTCATGACCTCGGTCATCATCGGCGCGACGACGATGGCGCAGCTCGAGACCGATATCGCGGCCGCTTATGTGACGCTGCCGGCGGAGGCTCTGGCCGAGATCGAGCAGATTCACCGGAAATACCCGATGCCGATGTAAGGCCTGAAAGGCGCCCCGTTTCGCCGCGGGGCGCCGCAACATGAGGAAGCGCGTCGCAGCAGAACACGCTCTGCGGAGGCTCTATTGCTCCGCCTTCGGCGTAATCGCCAATTCCGAACCATAAGCCTCGCGCAACTCTTCCTGCCCTTTCACCCTGTCCACGGACTTGTGAAGCAGGATCGAGCTATAACCTTGCGCACGCCGCCCTTCGATCAAGGTCACGTCGGCATTTCCCGGATTGTCCGAGTGCTCGAACCAGTCGACAGGGTGATGCAGGAAATTCATCTCGAAAGCCCGGTTGGTCACGCCGTGGCCGACGATGATGACATTGTTCTTTCCGTTTTCGGCGTCGTGCATGACGGTTTGCAGGAACAGGCGCACGCGCTGGGCAACGTCGGCGCGGCTCTCGCCGTCGGGCGGCCGCGCATAGAACTTGCCGTTGTTGTTGCGCAGCCTCGCCCATTTCTCGAATTCGTCGGGAAATTTCCGCTTCTGTTCCGCATGATCATAGATTTCGGTGAAGAGCCCGAAATCCTGCTCGCGCAAGAGATAATCCTCCCTGACATCCCCGATCAGATCGGCCGGCAGAACCTCGAGCAGCGCATCCTTGCTCTGGCGTGTCCTTAGAAAGGGCGAATACCAGACGTTCAGCTTGCGCAGTTCACCACTCGGCGGCCCTTTCAGATAGGCCGCGATCGCCTGGCCTGCCCGCAGCACCTGCCGATGCCCCCATTCGGTCAGCGGCACATTGTGATCGCCGAACTGCCGATAGGCCCGGTCATCGATATTGCCGAGGGATTCGCCGTGCCGGACGAGGAAGATGCGCATGAACAATCCGTATTGCTGCAATTCGTGTCCCATCATAGGGGAGAGCGCGGCACGCGCAATGTGGCAGCAGACGTGGTCTCACGATTTGGTCTGAGCATCGCTGACGTTTCGTGTTGCCTTCAGGCGAGACCGCGGAATTTCGTCGCTCCCCTTGCCTTTCGCAGAAAAATCCGTATAAGCCGCCCTGTTCGCAACCCGGTCTTCTGGCTGGTGGCTGAACGGAGGGCCGGTTTTCCGCAAGGGGAATCGTTCGGAACGGAAGCGTTCCAGCCTCCCGTGTCTCCGCTCTCGACCGTCTCGGAAACGCTTTTCTTGCTTGGGTTTACCCCTCTCAGGAGCAGTCGTTGAGGCTTAGCCGCCGAATATCGGGTCAGATCAACGCAAGAAAGGCAAAGCTATCCATGGCTCTTTATGAACATGTATTCCTTGCTCGACAGGATATTTCCGCTCAGCAGGTCGACGCCCTCGTAGAACAGTACAAGGGTGTTATCGAAGCTAACGGCGGTAAAGTCGGGCGTATCGAAAACTGGGGCCTCAAGTCCCTCACCTACCGCATCAAGAAGAACCGCAAGGCTCACTACGCCCTGATGGACATCGATGCTCCGGCCGCTGCGATCCAGGAAATGGAACGCCAGATGCGCATCAGCGAAGACGTCCTGCGTTACATGACGATCGCTGTTGAAAAGCACGAAGACGGCCCGTCGGCCATGATGCAGAAGCGCGACCGTGACGACCGTCCGCGCCGCGATGGCGACCGCCCGGAGCGCAGCTTCGGCGACCGTGACCGTGGTCCGCGCCCGGACCGTGGTGATCGCGAAGACCGTCCGCGCCGTCCGCGCGAAGACCGCGTATAAGGAGATTTGAGAATGTCTGAAGTTTCCTCCGCACCGGTCCGCCGTCCGTTCCATCGCCGCCGCAAGACCTGCCCGTTCTCGGGCGCCAATGCGCCGCGTATCGACTATAAGGACGTTCGTCTCCTGCAGCGCTACATTTCCGAGCGCGGCAAGATCGTTCCTTCCCGCATCACGGCCGTTTCCCAGAAGAAGCAGCGCGAACTCGCCCAGGCGATCAAGCGCGCCCGTTTCCTCGGCCTGCTGCCTTACGTCGTCGCTTAATTAAAGCCGACGCCGGATGAATTAGGGGAAGGCAGCCATGCCTTCCCTTCTCCCTTTCGCGATGGGCGCGGATCGGAACCTTGAAACCCCATGTTGGGGACGGCTTTCAGCCCGAGTGGCGAAGGCATCCTCTAACTGCTCGATACGAAGCAGGACAGCGACGTGAAGAAGTTGAACGCAAAAGAGCTTGGCATCGGCGCGCTCGCCGGTCTGACCGCCGCCCTACTCGTGTATGGCGCGACGCTTCAGCCATTGCTGTTCATCCTCTTCGGCGCGCTTTCCGCTCTTCCGATCCTGATCGTCGGCCTCGGCTGGGGCAACATGGCCGTCATCGTTGCGGTCGTCACCGCAGGCATTGTCGGAACGATAGCGCAATCGACCTATTTCGGGCTGTTCGTCGTTCTGCTGGCGCTGATCCCGGCATGGCTCAGCCATCTCGCCAATCTGGCGCGACCTGCCTCCGAACTCGGCGGACCGGATCACCTGATGGCATGGTATCCGCTCTCCGACATCATGCTGCATCTTTGCGCGCTTGCAGCCGTCGTCATTGTCATCGTCGGCGCGATCATGGGCTATAGCGCCGATCTCGTTGGCCAGATGATCGATCTTTACGTCAAGATCATGGACCAGCAGCAGCCGGCGCTGCAGATCGATCAGGTGGCGATTGCGAAGACCAAGCTCCTGATGCTCTACGCGATCCCGATCGCCTGGGGCATGATCTGGGTCATGATGATGCTGGCCGCCTATTATGTGGCGACACGGATCGTTGCAGCCTCGAAGCACAATCTTCGTCCGCGCGAGGATATTCCCTCCTCGCTGCGCATGAACCGCAATGCGATCTTCGTCTTCCTCGCGGCGATCGTGATCGTTTTCTTTGGCGGCGTCCCTGGCTTGATCGCCGCCGCCGTGCTCGGCGCCTTTGGCGCAGGCTTCGTCGTTTCCGGTTTTGCTTCGCTGCACTACCGGACGCGGGGCAAGGACTGGCGGCTGCCGGCACTCATCCTCTGCTACCTGGTGTGCGTCCTTGCGACGCTGCCGCTCTTCATCATTCTTGTTCTCGGCCTTTACGATACCCGCAAGGCGATATCGCTGACCCCGAACAAGAATGCCGATACATCCAAACCAACTGACACGAAAATCTGACATCGAAAGGAACAAGAAAATGGAAGTCATTCTTCTCGAGCGCATCTCCAAGCTCGGCCAGATGGGCGAAGTGGTAAAGGTTCGCGACGGCTTTGCCCGTAACTACCTGCTGCCGCTCGGCAAGGCGCTGCGCGCCAACGCCGCCAACAAGGCCCGCTTCGAATCCGAGCGCGCAACGCTCGAAGCCCGCAACCTCGAGCGCAAGAGCGAAGCCCAGAAGGTTGCCGACGTTCTCGCCGGCAAGTCCTTCATCGTCGTTCGCTCGGCTGGCGAAACCGGCCAGCTCTATGGCTCGGTCGCTGCCCGTGACGTCGTCGAAATCCTCGCCGCCGAAGGTTTCACCGTCGGCCGCAGCCAGGTTCACCTGAACACGCCGATCAAGGCCATCGGCCTGCACGACGTTGCCATCGCACTTCACGCCGAAGTCGAAATCCATGTTCAGCTCAACGTTGCCCGTTCCGCTGAAGAAGCCGAGCGTCAGGCCAAGGGCGAAACCCTCACCTCCGCTGACGCCATCTACGGCATCGACGAAGACGCCCTGCGTCCGGAAGACTTCTTCGATCCGGAAGCCGAGCGTGACGCCGAAGACGAAGCTTGATCTTCAAGTCTTCGCAGCATTGCCTAAGAAGAAGCCTGGGTCTTTCGACCCAGGCTTCTTTGTTTGCCTGTATTGGATTGGCTCGTCGGTCAGCCGCCGTCCTTGACCTCCGGCAACGGAGCCGAATCCTTGTCGATCGAAACGACCACGGACATGCCGGGCGCAAGTTCATTCGCCAGAGGCTGACCGTCTTCGATCTTGACCCTGACGCCGATGCGCTGGGCGACCTTGGTGAAATTGCCGGTAGCGTTGTCCGGCCTGATGACGGCGAATTCGGAACCGGCAGCCGGAGAAAAGCGCTGGATACGGCCCTTGATATCGCGATGACCGAGCGCATCCACGGTGATCGTCACAGGTTGATCGAGCTTCATGCCGTCGAGCTGGGTCTCCTTGAAATTGGCGATGACCCAGATGTCCTTCGGAACGAGACCCATGAGCTGCGTGCCGGGTGTCACATATTGGCCGAGGCGCACGCCGACCTCGCCGACCCGGCCATCGCGCGGCGCCCTGATCGTCGTATTGTCGAGATCGATATCGGCAAGCTGCACGGCGGCCTCCGCACCACTGACGCCGGCCTCGAGCGAAGCGCGGTTGACGATGATCGTCGTCAGGTTCTGCTGGGATACGTCAAGGCCGGCCTTGGCTTGATTAAGCGATGCTTGCGCCTGCTGCAGCGTCGCCTGCGCCTGTTCGGAATCGCTTGTCGTCGATACGCCCCTGGAAACCAGCGTCGTGACGCGATCAGCGGCGAGCTGGGCGCGTTTGAGCGCAGCATTGGCACTATCGATCTGCGCCTGGCTGGAGGCGATGCCAGCCTTGGCCGCCTGCTCCTGCTGCTGCGAATTGGCGAGTGCCGCCTTCTGTCCGGCGAGCGTCGCCCGTGCCTGCGCCACCTTCTGCTTGTAGATGCGATCATCGATCTGGGCGAGCACGTCGCCCTCCTTGACGAGCTTGTAGTCCTTGATCGGCACATCGGTGATATAGCCGTTGACCTGCGGGCTGATGGTCGTGACATAGCCTTTGACATAGGCGTCATCGGTGGTCTCGACGGAGGTTTTGAATGGCGGCAGGTGCCAGGCATAGAGCACCAGCATGACGCCGCCGATACCGGCGAGAACGGCGATGACTTCGATGGGAGAGCGAACGAGCCTCGGCATGGAGCTAACTTCATATCCTCATGGGTTGGATGTCACGGCCTGCGTCCGATCCTCGATCAGGCGAGATCTGACGAAGCGGAAGAAGACATGGATTGAGAGGCCTGCAAGCGACAGGAAGGCGATCATGGCGGCAACGAAGAATGCGTCGCCATAGGCGAGCATGTTGGCCTCGTGGCTCACCTGCGATCCGAGCAGCGCCAGCCCCTCCCCCTTCAGAAGCGCGCTATCCCCGATCACCTTGCCATAGGCGGACGAAAGCTGGCTGGCGCGTTCGGCCACATGCGGGTCGGCCAGAAGCACACGTTCGACCAATACGGCGGAATGGAACTTCTCGCGAATGATGATCAGCGTGCCGTAGAAGGCCGAGCCGATAAGGCCGCCGATGCTCTGGGTGAAGGTGAAGACGACGAAGAAGGTCACCAGATAGGGCGGCCCCTTGCTCAACGCCGCCTTGAAGCCTTCGGACATGGATGGCGGCAGAAACAGGGCCGCACCGGCCGCGACCAGCGCCTGGCTGAGATACATCTGTTCGGGCCGGGTGAGGTTCGTCACCTGCGCATCCATCAGCGAGCCCACCCCCATCAGGATGAGCGCGACGAGCTGGATCTGCCAGCTGAATCCATAATTCATGAACACAGTGCAGATGAGCCCGCCTATGATCGAGAAGGCCAGGATGATCCAATAGAGCATGGCCAGCTGATCATAGAGAAGACCGACCGCATTCTGATAGAGGGTCATGACGACATAGGTCTGTTCGGCCGCGATCAGGCGGAAGATCAGAAGGATCGCCGTCAGATGCAGGATTTCCGGTCGCAGCAGCCAGCGGACGTCTATCAGTGGCGTTGCCCGTCTCAGGTCGACGACGATTGCGGCGGTGATCGAGGCGATGCCGACCGCCAGCACGACGCCGAGCCAAGGCACCTCCAGCCACCAATAAAGGCGCCCGACCGACAGGACGACGGCAAGACAGCCGAACCCGATCGCCACAAGCATGTAGCTGAAAATGTCGCCCATTACGATAACCTTGACGCGCGGCGGCGGCGTCAGTGGCAGCAGATAGATGATCGGCATCACCAGCAGCGCCAGCGCCATCTCGAGCGTATAAAGACCGCGCCATTCGCCGTAATCCAGCAGCGATGGCGAGACGAGGCGGGTGATCGGGGCGGCAAGCAGCGTATTCATCATCGCCAGGCTGACGCCGACCGTCAGCTTCTTTGCCGGCTCGAAGGCCTCCAGCATATAGAGGAAGCCCAGCGTCGAGAGCGGTGCGCCGGCAATGCCGCTCAGGAAGCGGACGACGATGGCGGAGTGCAGATCGGAAACGAAGAGATTGAGCAGCGAGGCGAGCACGAAGCCGAGAATGCTGACTTCGGCAAAATTGCGTACGCCATATTGCAGGCGGATCTTCACCAGCGCGATGGCGAGACTGACATTGGGCGCCATATAGGCGGCTGAGAGCCAAACGGACTCGGTCGTCGTCGCCGCGATGCTTCCCTGGATCTGCGTGAGATTGGCGAAGGCGAGATTGAGACCCAGTCCCTGGGTCAGGAAGAACATGACCGATGCCGCAATATAGAGCGGCACTTTCCAGCCTGGCATAGGCGGCGGTGCGGGTGGGGCGGCGTTGGCCTCCGCGTTGGCGACCGAGCCCGGATCACCGCTCATGCGCTACCTCATGATTTGCCCACATTCTGGAGATTGGCAGTCATAGCGCGGATAACCGTGAGCGCCATGCCGATATCCTCGTCCGAAATCCCCTCCAAGATATCCGCGCGCACACTGGTGGCAAGAGCCTCGACCTCGGCGGCAACGACTTTTCCTGATTCCGTCATGAAGATCTGCTTAGCGCGGCGATCGGATTGGGCCGCACGGCGCTCGATGAAATTCTGCGCCTCCATGGCGTCGAGGATACGCACAAGCGTCGGCGTCTCAAGCTCCAGGTCGTCGGCGAGCTCCCTCTGGTTGATCCCATCCCGGCGGGCAAGTATGCGAAAGACCCTGGCGCGGGAGAGAGTCATGCCGTGTTCGCGAACGAGGGCGTCAAAGGTCGCTCTCAGCTTGCGATTGAACGCAGAAAGGTCGTCGAAGAGTTCTTGTCTTGATGGCGCACCTGGCATTATTGCAACTTTATACTATTAGCATCCTACCCTATTTATAGGAAATAACCGGATTTTCGTAGTTTTTCAAGCATGATAGCCGCAACAGCTGATGCGTGCGGCGCAAGACCCGGCTAAAATATTCCCCACGGATGCTTTGCATAAGTGATTCGTGTGTCGATCGTTGCGTTGCAAAGTGGCCACAAGGGATTTTTTACGTGGCGGAAACTTGTCCCTGTGGACGAGTGGAACAACGTTGATAGGCCGGGCCTATTCATCCCGCCTGGCATGGCCGCCCATTTGCGCGGTTGACCATGACACCGGATCATCGCAAACCAGTCGATACCCTAAAGCATGAAGAGATGGAAAATGAACGAAGCTGCGCGCAAGCTCGCCGCCATTGCTCCCGCCGAACAGCATTATCGCGAAGCGCCCAACAATATCGAGGCGGAACAGGCTCTGCTCGGTGCCATCCTCGTCAATAACGATGCCTATTACCGCGTCTCCGACTTCCTGAAGCCGATCCATCTCTATGAGCCGCTGCACCGGAAGATCTTCGAGGTCGCCGGCGACATCATCCGCATGGGCAAGACTGCCAATCCGGTCACCATCAAGAGCTTCGTGCCGGCGGAGGAGAAGGTCGGCGACATGACGGTCGCGCAATATCTCGCCCGTCTCGCCGTCGAAGCCGTGTCGATCATCAATGCCGAGGATTACGGCCGCGCCATCTACGATCTGGCTCTGCGCCGGGCGCTGATCACCATCGGCGAGGACATGGTCAATATCGCCTTTGATGCGCCGCTCGACATGCCGCCGCAGACGCAGATCGAAGATACCGAACGCCGGCTGTTCGAACTTGCCGAAAACGGCCGCTACGACGGCGGCTTCCAGGCCTTCAACGACGCCGTGGCGCTGGCGATCGATATGGCCGCCGTCGCCAAAGAGCGAGACGGCGGCCTTTCCGGCATCTCGACCGGCATCCACTCGCTGGACAGCAAGATGGGCGGCCTGCAGCGCTCCGACTTGATCGTCCTTGCGGGCCGTCCCGGCATGGGCAAGACCTCGCTCGCCACCAACATCGCCTACAACATCGCCGCCGCTTTCGAGGGCGAGGTGCAGCCGGACGGTTCGACCAAGGCGAAGAACGGCGGCGTCGTCGGCTTCTACTCGCTGGAAATGTCCTCAGAACAGCTCGCCACCCGTATCATCTCCGAGCAGACGGAAGTCTCCTCCTCGAAAATCCGCCGCGGCGACATCAACGACGCAGACTTCGAAAAGCTGGTCGCATGCTCGATGATGATGCAGAAGGTGCCACTCTATATCGACCAGACCGGTGGTATCTCGATTGCGCAATTGTCGGCGCGCGCGCGTCGTCTGAAGCGACAGCGCGGCCTCGACGTTCTGGTGGTCGACTACGTCCAGCTGATGACCGGCTCGGGAAAATCGAACGAGAACCGCGTCCAGGAAATCACGCAGATCACCACCGGCCTGAAGGCGCTCGGCAAGGAGCTGAACGTTCCGATCATCGCGCTCTCCCAGCTCTCGCGTGCCGTCGAAAGCCGCGAAGACAAGCGGCCGCAGCTGTCCGACCTTCGTGAATCCGGCTCCATCGAGCAGGACGCCGACGTTGTGCTCTTCGTGTTCCGCGAGGAATATTACGTGAAGAACTCCGAGCCACGCGATATCAACGATCCTAAATATGCCGAATGGGAAGCCCAGTTCGAGCGCGTGAAGGGCACGGCAGACGTCATCATTGCCAAGCAGCGCCACGGACCGACCGGCACGGTGAAGCTCGCCTTCCAGTCGGAATTCACGCGCTTCGCCGATCTCGCCGACTCCTCGTTCATTCAATACGAAGAGCACTGACAAGAGAGCTTTGCGGCGCATAATGCGCCGCAGCACTTTTTCTTTTCATCGATGATCATTATCCTGGCCGGAGCGACATCACCTCCGGCCATTTCTTCGTTAAGGCGGCTCCATGACAGACAATTTCGATGATTACGACGCTTTCGCTTCCGCCGGCCTGCGGTTGACGGTGGATCTCGGCGCTCTCGTCGAAAACTGGCGCGAGATGGCCCGCCGTTCGGGGAGCGCCCGCACCGCCGCCGTCGTCAAGGCAGACGCCTACGGGCTCGGAATCGAGGATGTCGGCGAGACCCTTTACGCGGCCGGAGCGCGCGATTTCTTCGTCGCCACGGCCGACGAAGGCGCGACCTTGCGGCTCTACGCGCCGGAAGCGCGCATCTTCGTGCTCTGCGGCATCTGGCCGGGCATGGAACGGACCTTCTTCGAAAACGATCTCGTTCCCGTCATCGCCTCCGAGGAGCAGCTGACGTTCTGGATGTCGGTGCTGTCCGAATACGGCGACTATCCTTGCGCATTGCAGGTCGATACCGGCTTTAACAGGCTCGGCCTGCCGATGGAGGACGCAATCGCGCTCGCCGACGACGTGTCCCGCCCGGCAAGCTTCGCGCCGGTGCTCGTGATGAGCCACCTTGCCTGCGGAGACGATCCCTCCAATGCGATGAACCGGCAGCAGCTGGAAGCCTTCCGCAAGGTCAGCACCGCTTTCGACGGGATCGAGGCGAGCCTTGCCAATTCGGCCGGCATCTTCCTCGGGCCGGAGTATCATTTCGATCTCACCCGCCCCGGTATCGCCACCTATGGCGGTGAGGCCGTTCCCGGCATCGCCAATCCGATGCGCCCGGTGGCAACAGCCGAGGCGCGGATCATCCAGACCCGCTCCGTCAAAGCGGGTGAAACGGTGGGCTACGGCCGCGCGCTTCGGCTGACACGCGACAGCCGGCTGGCGATCGTCTCGGCCGGCTATGCGGATGGCTACATGCGCAGCCTGTCGAGCGCCGGCGTGCCGCTGCGCCAGACCGACGTCGCCGCCGGCCATGGCTTCATTGCCGGACACAAGGTGCCGGTTGCCGGCCGCATCACCATGGACCTCACCATCTTCGACGTGACCGAGCTGCCGGAAAACCTGGCGCGTGCCGGCGATTATATCGAGCTCTTCGGCAGCAATATCCTGGTCGACGATGCAGCCCGAGCAGCCGGTACGATCGGCTACGAGATGCTGACGAGCATGGGTCTCAGGCACGAGCGGCGGTATATCTCGGAAGAGGTCGAGGAATAGCCCGGAACGTTAGGGCATTTCCGGCGGAAAACCGCTGTACGAGTTTACAGGAAATGCCTT